>DATCJK010000025.1:0-44606 GCA_036562855.1 Microvirga sp. | reverse complement strand
TGCTTCCACGGGTGGTCCTCCGCGCTCCTCCCAGCGTAGCAAGAGGCTCTCGGGCTCGGTCGTATGATCCAGGAGCCACGTCACCAGCACCTCGCCCGCCTCATTCGACAGGGCGCCGTACTTCACCGCATTGGTGGCAAGCTCATGCAGGGCCATCGACAGCGCCAGCGCCATACGGGGTGTTAGACGCGACGGCGTCCCACGGATGGCAACTCGCTCCACAGATTGGCCGCGGAACGGGTCGAGTGCGCGCTCTACAACCTCCCGCAGCCCCACAGCTTCCCAGCTCTCCTGGGTGAGCACATCGTGCGCCCGGGAGAGCGCAATCAGCCTGTTCTCAATGGCTTCCCTGGCTTCCTGCGGATCGGATGCACTGCGCAAGGTCTGGGTGGCGATGGATTGAACGGTAGCCAGAGTGTTCTTGACCCGGTGGTTGAGCTCATGGATGAGCAGATCCCGGCGCTGCTCGCCAAGCTTGCCCTCGGTCACGTCCACATTGCAGCCCGTGTAGCCAAGAAAGCGACCTGCGTCGTCCAGGCGGGGAACGCCCTCGCAGCGCAGCCAGCGCAAGCGGCCTTCCTTGTCGATGACGCGCGTCTCGCAATGGAAGGGCACCCGCTCCCGAAAGGCGTCAAAGAACGCTGTTGTATGCCGCTCCAGATCCTCCGGCAGCACAATGTCAGCCCATCCCCCGTCCAGCATATCGGCCGCCGGACGCCCAAACATGTGCTCGTAATGCATGTTGGCGAAGGTGACTCGGCCTTCGTCATCGCACATCCAGATCAGAGCAGGGGCTGAGTCCGCCATGTTGCGGAAGCGAGCTTCGCTCTCACGAAGCGCCTGGTGGGCGAGATGCACGTCAGTGACGTCAAAGCCCTCACAGAAGATACCAGTGACACGGCCGTCCTCGTCTTTGCTAGGTTCATAGATGAAGTCGAGGAAGCGCTGCTCTGGTGCAGCGCCTGGGGTTTCGAGTTGGATGGGGATGTGGTGCGCAACAAAGCGCTCACCAGTCGTGTAGACCTGGTCGAGCAACTCGTAAAAGCCCTGACCTTCGAGTTCTGGGAATGCTTCCCGCACCGTCTTGCCAACATACCCACGGTCACCGAACAAGCGGTTGTATGCAGCGTTGGTAAACTCGAAGACATGATTGGGCCCAGCAAGGATCGTGATAAAGCCCGGTGCCTGCTCGAACAGGCGCCTCTGCCGTAGGGTCTCGGCAGCGACACGTCGTTCAGCAAGGACCTTCTCGGTGGTCTCGTTGCAGGCGCAGAACAGCCCGGCCACTGTCCCACCTTCATCTTGGATGGGTGCGTAGAAGAACGAGAAGTGGGTTTCTTCTGGATAGCCCCGCCGCTGCATGACAAACGTGATGTCGTCCATGTGGACAGGCCGGCCGGCGTAGGCCTCCTCCACAATGGGCACCAGGTCGGCGCGGATTTCATGCCAGACCTCCAGGAGGTCACGGCCAAGTGCGGGGTGCTTCGAGGCTAGGATCTCGGCGTATGCGTCGTTGTAGAGGAGCGTGCGCTCTGTGCCCCAGGCGATGAACATCGCCTGGTTGGACGAAAGCATCAGGCTCACGAGTGTTCTGAGGGGTGTAGGCCAATCCTCAGGCTCCCCGAGGGGGGAGGAGGACCAGTTGTGGGCACGGATCAGGGATCCGGCCTCGCAGCCCCCCTGCTGCCAGGGAGGAACAGGCGCGGCGGGCCTACCGTGCATGGGAGCGGGTCGGGCTCTTCCCGTCCTGCGGGTCCTGACGCCGGTCCTGCTCTGTCAGGAGCCGCAGTGCCGCGCGGACCACCTCGCTGGCGGTGCTGTAGGCACCCGATGCGACCTTGCTGTCGATATAGGCCTCAAGTTCCGGCGTGAGGGAGACGTTGCGGGTTCTGCGGTTGGGCATGGGGAGGCAACTAAGGGCGGGTGACGCTGTGTCAACATGCGCTACAAGAATTGCACGCGGCCCAGGTGCCATCAGAGGGTCTCCGGAAGCTCACGGGCCTCAACGCAGTCGAACAGGGCGAAGGCGAGAAGGGCAGGGCGTATCGGCATGGGAAAACTGCTCCGAGAATAGCTTTATCGGTATGCGAGCCCCCCAACAGGGCAGGTGGACCAAGCATGTGCAGCAACAAACGAAATAAAATGACAGAACAATTTATCCATGTTACAGTCTTAACATCATCAGCAACCGAACCTTGGCGCTGACGACCGAGAGATGCGTGCGCTCCCGCCTCGAATAGAAGGGCGATGCATCTTGAATTCACCTTCGTTAAATTGTTTGTGCTGTTCATATATCATGATTTCTGCACAGGATGGTGGACGCAAGCAGATCAATAACTTAGCTTGTGCAGAATATATGTGCGCAAAGCAGGTGCGATCCGATGCCGATCTATGGCTACGCGAGGGTCTCCACAGACGGCCAAACCCTCGATGCTCAAGTCACCCAACTGACGGCAGCAGGCGCCGACAGGGTCTTCCGCGAGAAAGTCAGCGGAGCGCAAACTGATCGAGCACAGCTTGCCCGTCTCCTGCGAGCGCTGGAGCCGGGCGACGTAGTTCTGGTGACCCGCCTAGATCGCCTTGCGCGCTCCACACGTGATCTCCTGAATGTGCTGGCCGCCATGGCCGAGAAGGAAGCAGGGTTTCGCTCTCTGCACGACGTGTGGGCTGACACCACCACGCCTCACGGGCGCCTGATGCTGACGGTGCTAGGTGGTCTGGCTGAGTTCGAGCGGGACCTCATCCGCTCTCGCACGTCAGAAGGACGTGAGCGTGCCAAAGTACGAGGAGTGCGGCTCGGCCGCAGACCTAAGCTGACGCCGCACCAAATCAAAGAGGCTCTTGCGCGTCGAGAAGCAGGCGAGCCCCTGACGGAGATCGGTCGCTCCTACAATGTCTCCCACTCTACTATCTCACGCCTCTGATAGCGCTGCTTCAGATGTCACCCTAGAAGCGAACCTTCGGTTACGGCATTCGTGAGGCAGTCGGTCTGCTCCGGCGCTCTCCCCAACTGTTCCGCGTAGGTCCTACAGCCAGTGCGCGGCACCTTGAGGTGGTGCCGCGCCGAATGGGGGTTACCGGCATGCCGTCCTTATGGGCGAGCCCAGCGTAGGATGTGGACCATAACCGAGAACGCACAGGCTCAGGGGCGTTCAGATTACGAAGAACTCGCCGTACCCCATCGATAAACCCTTGCTCAACTGAGCAAACTTGATGGCGGCCGCCTTCCCTGTCCCGTCAGCGTCGTAAAGCAACACCCCAGTGTCCTTGTTGTAGATGATACGGTCAGATCGGTCGTGCGCTTTAGACCCGGTCCAGTACGCATCCTTCTTCATCTTCCCGTCGGCAAGCCGCTTGAACACGTCATTGTCGAGCCAAATGGAATCGTCGCGGACCCGGTAGTCTTTCACCTGGTCTACGTTGCGCGTGCGGTGAAGTGTAGTGTCGAAGAGAAAGATGTCCTTACCCGATCCGCCATAAAGGGTGTCGTTGGCGAGCCCGCCTGCCAAGGAGTCTGCACCACCGTTGCCGCGCAGAACATTGGCGAGGGCGTTTCCGTTGATCTCATCGGCGTACGCACTGCCCACTGCATTCTCGATGTCACCCTCGATCCAGGTCAGCGTACCCGGCGAACTGAGAAGCCGCTCTGCGTAGGGTGAGGCATACCCAATCCTCTCTGGTACGATGGACGAGCCCTGCAGGAATGGAAGATAGATCTGCCACCCTTCCGTTGCTTGGGAGGCGTCAAGCGTGTCACGGCCTCCAGCGTCCCAGATGGTGTAGTAGAACGCGGTTTTCCGAAGCGGATAGGTGCTGTCGCCGGCATTGGTCGTCCGATTAGGCCCGTACAGTGCCTGGAGACCGAGGACATCAAGGGCCATGTAGGTGGCGGGGTCGAAGGAGATCAGGTCGAAATCATAGTCGTCGTTGTACGACATGACCGACACCCAGTCGCTGTCCAAGCCCTCAAGCCCGAGGTTCTGGAAGGTAGGACGTCCAGTCCCGCCATCGTCATGCAGATGCTTCAGGCCAAGGGTGTGCCCGAGTTCATGCAGCAGCAGGAACCAGCCGGCGGAGCCAGGCGCATAAGACGGGAGGGAGTTCGCATCACTGTTGATGTTCAGGAAGAGGTCGCCGGACTGCCCATCATAGGCTTCCCACTCAGTAAGTGGGAAGCCGCCTCTCGCCCAGACGTTGTCGTTGGAGAAGATGGATGGATGGCCGCTGAGCGAGATGTTGAGGTCCGCCCCAGCATCGTAGGACACCGCAGGATTGACGTAGTAGCCTACGTACTCGAACTGCACGTTGGCGTAATAGGAGACGAGCCTCAAGGCCTCATTGACGTTGGTGTAAACCGCCTCTGGGACGTTCCATTCTTCGCCATGGAAGCCGTCGGATATCGCCCAGCGAATAGTCCTTGAGCCGTCCAGAGACCAAAACGAGCCATTGGTAATGACGTCGATAAGGTCACCCGCGAGCGGGAGTGGTTCGTCGGTCGCAATGGCCATCAGCTTGCCCCTCAGATCTCAAGAAGCTTAACCGTTGGCGCTCTCGCTTGGCAATTGCACATCCTTAAACCGTTAGATGCTTTTGGCGCTTCAAGCGGCTGCGCTGAGGAATGGGTGACATCTCCATGCCTGGCGTGTTGTCCCAACGGACTGCCCCCGTTCGCGAGTTCAATTCCAGCGAGAACATACGAGGTGCAAATTTCAGGTCACCTCCGCATCGCTTGTTGTACCGCTCCCGGACATCCACGGTCACCACGTCTCCAGCTTGGCCGGACTCCACCAAGAACGAGCAGCGCATCCTCTTGGGGGTGAGAAGGCCATCGCAGCGGCTGACAACCACAGCGCGCTTCAAAGCAGTTCTTGAGGCTTGCGAGGACTTGGTGAGCAGGAACACGACAAGCGCCTATCCAAGCATCTTCATCGTATTTATCCGCGCCAGTGCACAGAACGACTACCTCGCGCCTCGGGTCCACCGGCTACAGGGAGGGCGAGTTGTTCCCACGCCAAGACCTCGACCACATCACGGCTGCCGAAAGTGAACCGTGCCAGAGTGCGGCAGTATCAGTCGTCACCGTGCCTACCAGCTCACGTTGGGCCTTATAGTCCTAGTCCCGGGGTCAGTCCCTATTCTCCAGGACGAGCTGGCATGCAAGCTAAATAGCATATGCAGCTTGCCAAGTGAGTACACTTGGGTCATATTGCAAGCTGGATGGCGGGAGAGCTTGCATGAATGACCATTCGGATGGTGAGCCAACTGGACGGGCTAAAGGGGGGCATGCGCGTGCAAGTAAACTCACACGTGAGCAGCGCAGTGAGATTGCACGACGCGGAGGGTTGGCCAGGCAAGGTAAAGATAGTGCCACGCCGATCCTGATGGCGACCCATGGATCCGAGGATCATCCGCTGCGGATCGGAGACATCGAACTACCCTGCTATGTGCTTGAGGATGGCCGAAGAGTACTGCACCAACGTGGTATGGTCCGATCTTTAGGAATGTCACGGGGCGGTAGTTCACGAGGCGGTGGTGACCGCTTGGCTTACTTCACAGCACAAAGAACTCTGGAGCCGTTTGTTTCCAAGAATTTAGTCGAGGTGACCAAGGAGCCTATCAAGTTCCGCACGCCAAGAGGCGCTCTAGCGTACGGGTACGAGGCTACCGTCTTGGCAGACATCTGCGACGCCATATTGGAGGCGCGCAAAGCAGGGGTGCTACAGAAGCAGCAGGAGCACATTGCTCAGCAGGCTGAGATCCTCGTACGCGGCTTCGCTCGAGTAGGCATCATTGCACTCGTTGACGAGGCCACAGGGTTCCAGCACGACAGAGCCAGAGACGCTCTGGCGCGTATTCTTGAAGCTTTCATCGCAAAGGAGTTGCAGCCTTACGTCCAAACATTCCCGGCTGAATTTTATGCAGAGATGTTTCGCTTGCGGGGTTTGGAGTATCCAAATGGTTCTGTAAAGCGCCCGCAGTATTTCGGGATTTTGACAAACGATATTGTTTACAGAAGGCTAGCGCCTGGCGTGCTCGAGGAGCTTAAAAAAGCAACGCCTCGGTCTGAAGATGGGCGTCCTAAGGCAAAATACTTCCAATCTCTGACAAGCAATATTGGATATCCCAAATTGCGAGAGCATCTTGGATCGGTGGTGACCATGATGCGGCTTAGCGATACTTGGCAGCAATTTATGGCAAGGCTTGACCGGTTTCACCCACGGTACGGCGAAACACTTCAGTTGCCGCTGGAGGACACTGGAAAGGGGTTCTAACCATTCAGTTTTTCGTACTCGGTATTTTCTCGACAAACTGAAGCGGAACCCCTCGGTGCGGCGTGCCAGCCATAGAAACGGCCGGGCTGCGACCGCGCTACCCTGCGATGTCTTGGAGCCCAGTCGATGCCTCGGCTTACGTCCTTACCGGATACCCTGCGCCCTCGTCTCATCGATCGTAAGGCAGCTGCGGACTATGTTGGAGTCGGCGTCACGAAATTCGACGAGATGGTCGCTGACGGCCGGATGCCAGCACCAAAGCGCATCGATAGTCGGAAGCTATGGTGCGTTCGGGCGCTTGATACTGCCACAGATGCCCTGCCGGACGATGGAGCCCCCGATGCGGAACGGGAGATTGAACTCTGATGCGTCGCAGACTTCCGAAATATTGCATCGAGGACATTGATCGCCACGGAAACGCACGGGTTTACTTCCGCCGCCCTGGGCAGCGGAAGATCCGACTGCCAAGTGTGCCCTATTCCGAGCCATTCATGGAGGCCTACCGGGCTGCGCTGGAGGGGAGGGCGGATCCGGAACCCTCAACCAGGCGCGCCAAGACTAAGGCCGGGACCGTCCGCTGGCTTGTGCAGGAGTATGTGGGCTCCGCCTTTTTCACCGAACGTTGCTCGGCGCCGCGCACGCGGCGTGTGCGCCGGCACGTGCTGGAGCTAATGTGCGAGAAGGCCGGCGACGAGCCGATCTCGAGCATCACCTCAAAGGTGATCCGCAAAGCCATGGACCGGCGCCGGGATAAGCCGGAGGCCGCGAACACGCTCCTGAAGGGGCTACGCGGCCTGTTCGCCTTCGCCATCGAGTACGAGTACGCCACCGTCGACCCGACTGCCGGCATCCGCAAGTTCAGGAGCAGGAACCCGGAGGGCTGGCATACCTGGACGGTCGAGGAGGTCCGCCAATTCGAGGAGCGGCATCCAATTGGCTCCAGGGCCCGCCTAGCGCTCTCCCTGATGCTCTACACCGGCGCGCGGCGCTCGGACGTGGTGACCCTTGGCCGGCAGCACATTCGCGACGGTTGGCTCAAATTCCGAGTCTACAAGAACCGACTGCGCCGACACGTCGAGGTCGAGATCCCTGTCGTGCCCGAGCTTCAGCAGATCATCGACGCGACGCCGGGAAAGGGTGACCTGACATTCCTGATTTCCGATCACGGTCGCGCCTGGGCGAATGGCGATAGCTTCGGTAACCGGTTTCGAGATTGGTGTCGCGAAGCCGGCCTGCCGCACTGCTCGCCTCATGGGTTGCGCAAGGCCGGCGCGACAATCGCTGCCGAGAATGGAGCGACCGAGTCCCAACTCATGGCGATCTATGGGTGGGCAGATCCAAAAATGGCCGCGCTCTACACCCGCAAAGCCAACCGTCGGCGACTCGCGGGCGATGCCATGCACCACGTGGTGCCGAGCGAAACCGGGAACAAAACTGTCCCACTTTCGGACCCGGTTGGAGAAGGTGGGACAAAAGCAGCCAAAAACGCGAGGAAAAACAATGCGATCTAATGGCTATGGTGCCCCTGGCCGGGATCGAACCAGCACTCCTTGCGGAACTCGATTTTGAGTTTTGTTCGCGGTGTTGTCCCCGCTTTCCGCATGTGTCCGGACGTGACACTAAGCCTTTGATCTGTAATGATTCGTCTTGCCGGATCGTTCCGGCCGTTGCCGCCGGTTTTCGCTATGGTGCCGACATGGTGCCGACATGGTGCCGACATGGCGGGTGGCTGAGGTGGGTACATGCCGAAGATTACAAAGCGCCTCGTCGACGGGATACGGCCCGACCAGACCGGAAAGATAATCCGGGATGACGAGCTAAAGGGTTTTGGGGTCCGGCTGAACGCTGATGGATCCCGAACCTACCTTGTCGAATACCGAGCAGGGCGGGGGAGGGGGTTCCCGACCCGCCGGGTCTCTATCGGTCGCCATGGCGCTCTGACCCCTGAAGAAGCCCGGCAGTCTGCCAAAAAGCTGCTGGCCGAGGTGGCTCAGGGTGAGGACCCGGCTGGAGCCCGGACCAAGCGGGCTAAGGACCCGACAGTCAAAGATGCCCTCCTCACCGCGCTGAACCAGCACTGGAAGCCCAAGCGCAAGGCGAGCACAGCCAAGGCGTTTGAGGAGATGATTACCCGCACACTTATTCCCGCCTTCGGCTCGATCCGCCTTGCCGAGCTGACACGGGCGGCAATCAGAGCGTGGCACTCAAAGCAGACCCATCGGCCCCGGCAGGCCAATTTAGACCTCGCCATCCTTCGCAAGGCATTGGCGCTGGCTGTCTCTGATGATCTTTTGAGTGACAACCCTGCCCGAGGGATTGCGCCCCACCCTGAGCGGGCTCGGGATCGGGTGCCGTCCGATGCCGAGCTGCGGGCCGTGTGGAAGGCCATAGACGAGGCCTCTATCAGGGATAGCGCTCGCCTCTTGTTCAAGTTGCTCCCGCTGACGGGTTGCCGCCGTGGTGAATGGCTGTCAGCTCTATGGTCGGACTTGGATCTGGACGGAGCTGTCCTGCGACTACGTGAGGAGAATGCCAAAGCCGGGGCTCGCATTGTCCCCCTCCCTGCTCCTGTCGTGGCGCTCCTCTGCTCGGTGAAGCGCAATGGTCCATGGGTGGTCGCAAATGACGAGGGCGACGGGCCCCTTACCGCATCGAACGTTCGCGACGCTTGGGCAGGAGTTCTCGCGGTCGCGAAGGTGAAAGACCTACGCTTGCACGATTTACGCCATGCTTTCGCAACGCGCGGGGCTTCGCTGGGTGCCAGCGCTTTGATCTTGAGGGACGCGCTCGGGCACAAAACCCTTGCTATGACGGGGCGGTATGTCTCGCGGCAAGCTGACCCTGTGCGAGACCTTTCAGAACGGATCGCGCGATCCATGCTGATAACTGCCGGAGCGACCATTGCGGACTTTGGCTCGGACGTGGGGCCCATAAAGAGGGGCGCGCGGGACGGCTGACAAGGCAGCGTACGGCTAAGGCCGCACCCGAAGATCGGACCGCACGCCGGCTGCCGTGCGTCACCTAAAAAGGAGCGGCCATAGAATACGGTGGGCTTATGCAAACGGCTTTCGACCTTCCTCGTTGGAGTCTGGATCAGACCCTCATCTGGATTGCATCGCGCAATCCTGAAGCCGTGACTTCAGGACGAAGTTGGATGCTGTTCAGGATATCGCGCGCTTCTGGTTCCAACGAGGAGCTTGCTGAAACGGAGCCAGCAAGCTCTGGCATGTCCGTTGATCCGATTGTTGCAGAGCGCGCTCTGTTGGCAGAGCTCCAACAGGGAACTATCGCTGCTCTCTCTGGCACCAGCACCTTGTCACCTTTGACGTTCGACGGGGCAGTGTTCGAGCGCGGGGCCGACGAGACAACTATCAGAAGCCCACAAACACCAGTCACGGTGAACATCAAACTCCTTACAGGCGGTGGACGGCTGATCGAACGCGTGGAGCCTGACGAGGATCGCTTCTCGCTTCGGTTCTCCCCGGCTCAAGTGCTGGAAGTCTTCCCCACCGATATCGGCACTCTTGGACCAGAAGCGACCGACAAGCTGGCGTCTACCCCCGCTGGGAAGCGGCGAACGACGAGGGCTGAGAGGGAAGCCGAGTACTTGGCCTGGGTGGAGCAACACGAGAACAGGGCTGCACCTTCCCGCGAGCAGGATAAATCGCAGTTCCCGCATCTCTCGCGCGAACACCTTCGCGGACTTCGAAGGAAATTCGCTCCTGAACACTGGAAAAAGGGCGGTCGCCCAAAGGCGTCAGCACGCTCAAAAAACGTGGCCGAATAACCTGGCCAAAAAAGTGCGGCGGCCACTTTTGCCAGTTTGGACGGCCAGGTTTCGGGTCCTCATAACAAGCTCCGTAGCCGCGGAGCGCCAGTGCTCCCCGGCAATTGCGGAGAGCACCATGGATCAATCTTTCCGGCGCAAACTCGATACGGCGGGGGCTGCCGATTACCTCGGGCTTGGCAAATCCACCCTCGACAAGATGCGCGTGACCGGCGGCGGCCCTGCCTTCCACAAGGTCGGCGCTCGGGTGGTCTACGACCCCAACGATCTCGATGCATGGCTCGCGCGGCACAAGCGCGCCAGCACCTCCGCCACTGTTGCTGCCTGAACCCTCCCCAATCACCGATGCCCCAGAAAAAAGAGCCTCGCGAGAGGGGGCTCTGGCGGGGCGCAAGTCGGATATTTGCCATGTATTACAATAGCATGCGTCGTTCGCGTCGCAAAGCGCATCTCCGCTCGCCTGATCTCATCGATTGGGTGCGTGAGCGCGATCGTCTCAGCCATTCTTCTGTTCGCACCATCGCCCGCAGGCACCGCGTCAGCCCGGGTCTGGCCAGTGCCATCGCAGTTCTGTGCGGCTTTGCCCGGGAGCACTCCTGATGAACCAGACACCTCGATTTCACGGTACGCCAGAAGCCCTGAGGGACTTCATCGGCGAGACCCTGTTCCTCGCCCGGATCCAGGCTGATCTTGGCGTCACCTATGCCGAGATCGGCGATGATATCGGCCTGGAATACACCACCCGCCGCCTCACAGCCTACGTGCGAGCGGCGCTCGCCACCCTCAAGGACCTGCGCAAAGACAAGGAGGCCCGCTGATGGACTGGCTTGCCACGGACCCACTCGCGGACGAACTCGATCAACTCGGAGCAGCGTCCGGCTCCCATGACGAACACACCGGGCCCGCCCTGCCCCTGTGGCCGCCCGGCTACTACCTTGATGAGCGGGGGCTCTGGTACAGGGCTGGAGAAGACGCTGCACCGGTCCAGCTCAGCGGCCCCTTTACGGTCCTTGGCCTTGCCCGTGACCTCTCCGGTGACGGATGGGCGATCGCTCTTGAGTGGCGAGACCCGGACGGTGTCGTGCACCAGCACTACCTGCCCCGAGCCGACCTCATTGGGGACAGGAACGATGGACTTAAGCCGCTGCTCTCGGGCGGCCTTGAGCTAGCGCCTCAGTCCGACCGCCTGAAGCGCTTCAGACAGGCCCTGCTCGGACTTGAGTGCGGCAGGCGCCTGCGCCTTGTGAAGCGCTCAGGCTGGCACGGCACCGTGTTCGTGCTCCCGCACGGCACCCTTGGCCACACCGAAGGGGAGTGGATCGTCTACGACGGCAGCTCCGATGCAGCCCGGTATGCGCAGGCAGGCACCCTTGAGGAGTGGATCGCGTGTGTGGCGGCTCCGGCCGCCGGCAACTCGCGCCTCGTCTTTGCTCTCTCGACGGCCTTTGCAGGGCCGCTTGCGGATCTCCTAGGCGATGAGGGTGGAGGCGTTCACCTGGTCGGGGGCTCGTCTCTTGGCAAGAGCACAGCTCTGTTCGTTGCCGGGAGCGTCTGGGGTGGCGGTGGCCGCGGCGGCTTTACCCAGACCTGGCGCGCGACCGGCAATGCTCTTGAGGCGATCGCCCGCGCTCACTCAGGGACGCTGCTGGCCCTCGATGAACTTGGTGAACTCGACGCCAAGGAGGCGGGCGGCATGGCCTATCTCCTGGTGAACGGGCAGGGTAAGGGCCGGGGCACCAGAGATGGTGGGGCAAAGGAACGGGCGGAGTGGCGCGTGATGCTCCTCTCCACTGGTGAGATCGGACTGGCGGACAAGATCGCCGAGACCGGCAGGCGGGCCAAAGCAGGCCAACTCGTTCGCCTCGTCGACGTGCCCGCCGATGCGGGCAAGGGGCAGGGTCTCTTCGAGGACACGAAGGGGCACAGCCCAGCGGACTTCTCCAGGAAGGTGCTCGTTCCGGCCGCCCTGAGGGTCTACGGCACCCCTGGGCCTGTCTTTGTCGAGATGCTGGCCAATGATCCTGATGCGGTGGCGAGGTTTGCCCGGGAGCGCATCGGCGCCGTCCAGAGGGCGCTCTTGGACGGCACTGGGGAGACCAGCGGGCAAGTGCACCGGGTTGCTCATCGCTTTGCCCTGATCGCGACCGCTGGAGAACTGGCGCGGGTGGCGCTGGGTCTGCCCTGGGCCGAGGATGAGGCCGAACGAGCGGCCGCCATCTGTTTTGAGGCATGGCGCTCCACCATCGGCGGAGAGGGACCCCGCGAGTTGGTGGCGGCTGTGGAAGCGATCCGGGCCGCCGTGGAGAAGCACGGGGAGAGCCGCTTTCGCACGCTGCAGGATGCCTCCGGCTTGGCGGTACCGTCCAGCCCTTATCCCATGCGTGATCTTCTGGGCTACCGCTTCCATCGCGAGGGTGAGTGGCTGTGGGGGTTCACGGCGACGGGGTGGAGGGAGGTGCTGGCGGGGGTTGCCGAGCCAAGGAGCGTTGTGGCGATGCTGGCTGATCGGGGCGCGCTTTATACCGGCGGTGCGGACCGGGCGAACCGCTATGCGGTGAAGGTCGACGGGCAGACGGTGTGGGTCCATGCCGTCAAAGCCTCGGCTCTGGCGGACTGAGGAGTAGCCGATGCCAACTGCTTTCTCCTCTCGTCTTGAATCCTTCCGAGCGTTCATCCGCTTGGGGGCTGACCAAGAACAGCGTGTAACCCACGTAACCGATGTAACGGTTGAGAATACAAAGGCTTGCGAGTTACAGGCCTTTGTAACCCGTGTAACCGGCAACGGGATTGGGGGTGATGCCGCTGATGGTGAGGCCCGGGAGCGGCAGGCGATTGCGGAAGTGGAGGGCGGCGTTCCTGCCCTCTACTCCCCTGCGTTTGCCACCCTGCAGATGACCCCGCCTGCCGGGGTGAGCGTGCCACGCTGGCTTGCACTCGTGGATGAGGCTGGCCGCTTCCTTGATGCGTTCGGGGAACAGGCCGCAGCACTGGGCTGGAGTGAACGCGATCTGTTCGGACGGGGCGGGCTGATCTTGTCTCTCGACGGAACTGGCGTTGTGGCCCTTACCGCTGACAGCGTGACGCTCTCCGACGGCCGTATCCTTAAACGGGTCTCGAGATCGGAAAATCCACAGTGTATGCGTATCCCCGGCCTATGACGCTTTATGCTGGAAGCGGGCATCCACGGATCACCTGTCGCACCAGGTGGTTTGTGAATCCGGCGTGAGGGGCTATGTGTTCATTCCGAAGCAGTTTTCTCTGTATCACCCATCAGTTCAGACAGACGGATGCGTGCCCGGTTCACGCGGCTTTTGATGGTGCCGATAGCAACGCCGCATTTGATTGCTGCGTCCTCATACGTGAGACCCTCCGCTCCCACGAGCAGAACGGCCTCACGCTGCTCCGGCGGTAGACGTGCCAAGGCTACATGCAGATCTTGCATCTCCATTTTGGATGGCTGTTCTGGAGGAGCACTCAATGCTAGTGCATAAGCCCCGTCCGCATCCTCCACCTCGCGCCGCTTCTTTCGGTGTTGTGTGTAAAGGTGGTTCCGCAGGATCGTGAACAGCCAAGCCTCAAGGTTCGTCCCTGCCTGGAACTTGTCGCGGTGATTGAGTGCTCGCAGGAGCGTCTCCTGAACAAGATCATCAGCTCGCTCCAGGTCGCCAGTGAGCGAGACAGCGAATGCTCTGAGGTGAGGAGCTGCTCCCAGAATGCCTTCTATGAACCATGGCTCTGCAGATTGGCCGGAGCGTAGCAGTGCGGCCTCATAGCGGGCCAATATTGCAGCCAATTGTGGGGAGGCACCAGGCAGCTCCAGCAAATCGACAAGGTGTGCGGCCAGATGGTTCTGGACGTGCCGGTCGAGCATTGGGCGGCTCTGGGGCACTGCGAGCCCAGTAATATCCTTACGGCGACGTTCGTTCGAACTCATGACCTACCAACCGCTCATCCAGGGCAGTGCTGTTAAGAGGCGAGTTAGCGGGTGTTCTATGAACGGGGGCCAAATGTTCTCCCTAAAACGGGATAGCCGCTTATGAGGCGCTCGATCGCAGCTTCTGCTGATTTAGCGTTTCAACTGGAGAGCCAGGGATTTGAATCGCAATGCATCACCTGCGCCGGTTCGTCGGGCTGCTTCCCGGAGTGCGAGTGAAGAACTCGTCTTCAACTTCAACAAGCGTAGGCAACAAAGAAACGGGAGCTTGTCCAACAATTCTTCCCATTCCACTTAAGGATGGATCGTGCATGATGTGTGCGGGTTTGAGGATTGGTAGTGCATCTTCTTGAACGACGAGCATCGCTCGAGATTCTGGAGCAGTGCGCGCATGACCTGAGTGCCGGCGAGGGCCGCATTGCCCTAGTCAGCGGCGAAGCAGGCCTCGGCAAAACCTCCCTCGTCGATCGCTTCGCAGCAGGCCATCGCCGCTCCGGCGCCGTGTTCTGGGGGCGCTGCGATCCCCTCCACACACCGGCGCCGCTCGCCCCCTTCTACGACATCGCCGAACAGATCGGCAGCGGCTTGTTGGCACTGCTGGATCAGGAGACGAGTTCGAACCGCATCATCCCGCGTCTCGTCCAAGGGCTTCAGCAGGTCGCTCCGGCTGTCCTCGTCCTTGAAGACCTGCATTGGGCCGACGAGGCGACGCTCGACGTGATCAAATACATGGCGCGCCGCTCCAGCGCCGAACTCCTGCTAATCCTCACGCACCGTGACGACGAGTTGGCCCTTCATCATCCCCTGCGCGGTCTGCTGGCCGTCCTGGCCACATGTAGAATTGTACGGCGCGTCCCGCTCCGGCCCCTGTCGCTCAGCGCGGTGCGCGAGCTGATCGGCGATCAGTGCTTCGATGCGGGCGCGGTGCACCGGCAAACCAGCGGCAACCCGTTCCTCGTCACGGAGCTCGTCGCGTCGGGCGATCCGCATCGGGTTCCGGAAGCGGTGCGCGACATTGTCCTTCAGCGGGCGTCGCGTCTCAGCTCTGCCGCCCGGAATGTTCTCGAGGCCGCGGCCGTTATTGGGCCGCGAGCGGATCCTGGTCTCTTGCGGAGGATCGTCGGAGAGGAGGCCGGGGCGGCAGATGCTTGCATTGAGTCGGGCCTGTTGCGGATCGATGGCAACAGTCTCGCCATGCGGCACGAGCTCACCCGCCAGGCTGTACTGAACGCCATCGCTCCACCGCAGAAGGCGATGCTGCACGAAAGCGTGCTGCGCGCCCTTGAGGACAATCCCTACACTGACCCGAGCCTCCTCGCCCATCACGCGGAGGCAGCCGGGGATGCCAAAGCCGTGCAGCGGCACGCCCTAGTGGCTGCTGGGAGGGCCCGCTCCATGGGCTCGCACCGGGAGGCCGCCCAGCAATTCGCTCGCGTGCTCCAGTTTATGGGCCCGCAGGCAACGCCCGAGCGGGCGGCTCTCCTGGAAGCGCTTGCCGAGGAATGGGCGCTGCTCGACCAGCAGGCTAAGGCCGCAGACGCGCGCCGGAGTACCGTAAGCCTGTGGCGCGAACTCGGCAACCCACGCAAGGAGGCCGAGAATCTCGCTGCGCTCGCCTGGCCGTTGGTGCGATCGGGGCTGAACGCAGAGGCCGAAGCATGCTGCGCCCGAGCGGTCCAGCTCCTGGAGACCTCCGGCCAAAGCCGCGAGCTGGCTTCGGCACTTCGCATGCAGGCGCACCTGCGGATGCTCGATCGCGATAAGATGGCTGCCATCTCATCGGGCCGCAGGGCGATCGCCATGGCCGAGGCGGTCGGCGATCTAGAGACTCTGGCTTCAGCCTACATGGTGGTGGGGTCGGCCATGCTCGTCACCGACGATCAGCGGGGCCGCCGGTACCTTGATCGGAGCATCGCCCTGGCGCAGGAGCACGGCTTTGATGGGCTCGTCGCCCTCGCTTACCTGAACATCGGCACCTCCTATGGGGAGCAGTATCGCCTGCAAGAGGCCGAGCAGGTCCTGCGCCTTGGGCTGGCCTATGCGGGTGAGCGCGACCTCGATCACGCGGCGCACTACATCTCGGCGTGGCTCGCCCTGGTCTGCGTCCTTCGGGGTCGATGGTCAGACGCTTCCGACCTCGCGGGCAGTGTCATGCAGGCGGCCGATCTTTCCACCGTCAGCCGCATCATGGGTCTCGTCGCGCTCGGACGGTTGCGGGCGCGGCGCGGCGATCCGGGCGCTTCGGCCGTGTTAGATGAAGCCTTGAAGCTGGCCGGCCGCACTGGGACGCTCCAGCGCCTTGCTCCCGTGCGGGCCGCGCGGGCCGAGGCTGCGTTCCTCCGCGGGGACGAGGCCCATACCGCAATCGAGGCGGAGGCTGCCTGGGACCTCGCGATCCGGCACCGCCATCCCTGGCATGCCGGCGAATTCGCGTTCTGGCGCCGGCAGGCCGGAGCAGAAATTCGCTATCCACCCTGGATCGCATCCCCCTACCGGCTTCAGCTCGAGGGCAAGTGGCAGGAGGCGGCACTTGCCTGGGCCGAACGCGGCTGTCCCTATGAGCGCGCGCGGGCTCTCGCCATGGGCGACGAGACGGCCTGCAACGAGGCGCTTAGGCTCTACGATTGGCTCGGTGCCCGCCCGGCGGCCGATGCCCTGCGCCAGCGCCTTCGCAGGGGTGGATCCACCAGTGTCTCGCGAGGTCCGCGAACCGCGACCCGCAGCAACCCCTACGGTCTGACGCCCCGCCAGGCGGAGGTCCTGTCTCTACTAGCCGAGGGCCTCACTAACACCCGCATTGCGCGGCGTCTCCACATCTCGGCGAAAACCGTGGATCATCATGTTTCGGCAGTTCTGGGCAAACTGGGCGTAACCTCACGCGCGGAACTCACGCGGTTCAAGGAGCATTCCAGCGGCGAAACCTAGGGAGGGGAAATCGCTAATCTAGGGAGGTGCTCCCGATGTGGCCGCGCCCGACCTGGGCGATTCTCGATTCATGGCCTGAGAGGCCGATCGAGGGAGAAAAAGCCATGACCCGGTATCTTGTTGAGCGCACCTTTACCGACGGCCTAGGACTGCCGGCCGATGCATCCGGCGCGCAAGCCTGCAACACCGTGATAGGCGTGAACAGCCAGGAGCAGGTGACCTGGGTGCATTCATATGTGACGCCGGACAAGACCAAGACGTTCTGCATCTACGATGCGCCCTCGCCTGAAGCCATTCGTCGCGTTGCGGAGCGTAACAACTTGCCAGTCGATCGGATCACCGAAGTGCGGGTGCTCGATCCCTACTTCCATCATTGATTATGTGCGGCCTCGGCTGCCACGGGCAACCGAGGCCCTCTACGGCTGACCCGCGTATAACTCAGCCGGAGCGACGCCGGGCTCAGTATGGATTGCCGACGTTCGATCTCAGCAGTGGCTTTTCAGGTATCTCTTCGCAGCCCAGCGAAGGACCTGGTGCGGTTGACGCACGTCTCTCATCTAACTACCCGCGCAGTTTTTGGGCAGGTCCGCTTTGGGTCAATAGCGGACCCTGGCTGCAGATGCGCGGCGTGCCAGTGGCAGACCCGAGGCTCACGTCCGCTTCGTGCCGGAAGCGGACTGTCCAAGTTGCCGCAGCTTGCCCAAGCTTTCTGATCAGCGCTTGCTTTTACCGCTTGGGCGCGCACATTGCGGTCTAACGACCTGAAGTACGCAATTGATCCCCGCCCGCCTTCTCGCCCTTCTGATCCAGCCGATGCTGGCAGTCCTGCTTCTCGCAGGCGTGCCCGTCGTCGAGCTGGACCGTTTGGGGCAGCGGGTCCAGGCGGTGGAGCGCGTGCTGGCTCTGGCAACGGACGCACAGGAAAGTGCAGGCGAATGGCGCGAGGACAACCGCGCCGAAGCCGAGCGCCTGGATGGGGCCGATACCCCCAAGGTTACCCCGGCTGCCTTTGCCGCCCTCCTCCTAGACGGCGCTCGCCTCCTTGAGATCGGCTGCGCATTCGACGCAACCGCGCCGCCGACCCACCGCGCCTGCGCCGCCCCGCCGACCGGTCCCCCTTCGTCTGACGCCTGACGCACTGCACCCGTGAGTGCTGTGCCCTGCTGCGTGCCCCGTGCGCGCATCCTCTCCCATGCTCAGACGAGATCCATCATGCTTATCTTCTCCCGCCTCAAGACGGCGGTCATTCTGGGAGTCTGCCTTCTTGGCCTCCTGATCACCGCGCTTGCCTTCACGCCCGCCGGGAGGCTGCCCGCCTGGGCGCCTCACCCCCACGTCAACCTCGGCCTCGACCTGCAGGGCGGCTCCTACCTGCTGCTGGAAGTGGATACCCAGCAAGTCGTGAAGGAGCGGCTCGACGCCGCCCGCACGGCCGCGGCCCAGGCGCTGCGCCAGGCCGGCATTCGCCACAGCGGGCTCGCCGCCCGCGACCGGACCCTAACCCTGCAACTGGCGAACGACGGAGACCGGACCCGCGCCGAGGCAGCCCTGGCCGAGCTGATCGGCGCACGAAGCGAGGGAGCCACCCAGGCCCCCATGTACAGCATGGCGGCGGACGGCATGCGGTTGACCCTGACCCTCACCGAGCCGGGGCTGCAGGACATCGCCTCCAAGGCCGTGCAGCAATCCATCGCCATCGTGCGCCGCCGCATCGACGAGACCGGCGTCAGCGAACCGGTCGTCGCCCGCCAGGGCCAGAACCGGGTGCTCGTGGAGCTGCCCGGCGTGTCGGACCCTGGCCGGGTGAAGCGCCTCCTCGGCTCCACCGCCAAGATGACTTTCCGCCTGGTGGCGCAGGGCAGCGCGTCAGTGGATGCAGATACCGAGCTCCTTCCTCTCGCCGACAAGCATGGAGGCGGTCCACGGACCATTGCCGTCCGCCGCGCCGTGGAGGTGGATGGAGCCAACCTCGTCGACGCCCACGCCACACAAGACCAGCGCACCCGCGAATGGGTGGTGAGCTTTCGCCTCGACGGGACCGGGACGCGCCGCTTTGCCGATGTGAGCACGGCGCATGTGGGCGACCCCTTCGCCATCGTCCTCGACGGGAAGGTGCTCTCGGCGCCTGTCATCCGCGAGCCGATCACGGGTGGACAGGGGCAGATCTCCGGCAACTTCACAGTCGCGGACGCCAACGATCTCGCCGTGCTCCTGCGCGCGGGCGCTCTTCCGGCCCCGCTCAGCGTCGTCGAGGAGCGCTCCGTCGGCCCGAGTCTTGGTTCGGATGCCATCCATGCCGGGCTGCTGTCGGTGCTGGCCGGGTTCTCGCTCGTCGTGGGCTTCATGGTGGCGACCTACGGCCGCTTTGGCGTCTACGCAGCGGTGGCCCTCATCGTGAACCTTGCGCTCACCGTGGCCGGCCTCTCGCTCCTTGGCGCCACCCTCACCCTGCCGGGTATCGCCGGCATCCTGCTTGCGCTCGGCATGGCGGTGGACGCCAACATCCTCGTCAACGAGCGCACCCGGGAGGAGGTCAAACGTGGTCGCGGCGTGGAGACCGGCTTTCGCCGGGCCTACGCGGCCATCACGGACGCCAACGTGACCACGCTGATCAAGATGGTGATCCTCTTCGTGGTGGGCACCGGCGCGATTAAGGGTTTTGCGGTCACGATCAGCCTTGGCATTCTGATCTCGATGTTTACGGCGATCCTGCTCGTCCGGCTGCTGACCGCTCGGTGGCTCAAGGCGGCTCGGCCAAAGAGCCTGACCATCGGCACCCGTTTGCGGTTCTTCCCCGACCACACTGCAATCCCGTTCATGCGGGCGCGGTACTCGGGTCTTGTCGTGTCGGCGCTTATCAGCCTCGCGGCTCTGGGCCTGACGATCACGCCCGGCCTCAAGATGGGCATCGACTTCGCCGGTGGCGTCGTGGTGGAAGCCCGCACGGACGGACCCGCGGACATGGCGCTGCTGCGCGAGCGGCTCGGTGGCCTCGGCCTCGGGCCCGTGCAGGTGCAGCAGTTCGGCACGCCCGACGACGTGCTCTTGCGCTTCGAGCAACCCCATGGCGGCTCCCAGGCGCAAAGCCAGGCAGTCGAACGCGTGAAGGACACCGTGCACGAGATCTCGCCCGCAGCGGAGATCCGGCGTGTGGAGGTGGTCGGCGCCTCGGTCGGCTCCGAGTTGTTTCAGGAGGGCGTTCTGGCGCTCGGCCTCGCGGCGGTGGCGATGTTCGGCTACATCGCCCTGCGCTTCGAGTGGCCCTTCGCGGTCGGCGCCATCGCCACCATGTTCCTGGATCTGACGAAGACGGTCGGGTTCTTCGCCTTGACGGGGCTGGAGTTCAATCTCACGTCCATCGCCGCGATCCTCACCATCATGGGCTTTTCCATCAACGACAAGGTGGTAGTCTATGACCGGGTGCGAGAAAACCTGCGGGTCTACAAGGCAAAGCCTCTGCGCGAGATCATCGACCTGTCGATCAACGAGACGCTCTCGCGGACCATCGGAACGTCGCTCGGATTGTTCCTTGCCATCGCCCCGCTCGCTCTCTTTGGCGGTCCGGCCCTGTGGGAGTTCGCGGTGGTGCTGCTGTTCGGGCTCGTTCTGGCGACAAGCTCGTCCATCTTCATTGCAGCTCCGATCCTGCTGAACATCGGTGAGAGGCGCCTGCGCCGGGGCGAGACGCCCGCTCCTGCGGCCCTGCCGAGCACCCCCTGAGCCAAAAAGGCCCGGCGGCACGATCCGCCGGGCCGTTTCAGAAGATTAGGCTGGCGATCACCGAGACCTGAAGAACAGATCGATGGTCTGCTTTGGATCAAAAGCGGACGGGAGACCTGAGCACTATTTACGAAAGATTTGCCAAACGGGCCTATGCGCGTTGGCTGCCTCTAATCAATTACGAGAAACGGCAGACTGGCCTTGCCGCGGCGAAGATCCTCATGGAGGCAGGCGGCGTGATCCAGTCGGCCACTCTGCGCCATCCTCTGGATCTGCCGCATCCCGCGACGCAGGCTGAACTAATCGAGCTGGCGTGCGACCTCGACGCCATAGTCCTGCGCTGGGGGGCTAGATCCGGCATCTGGCCAGGAGTTTCAACGCGTCTGGACGGACTGTCGTCCTCCTCCTCTCTTTGTGACGGGTGCTGACCGTGCCCGTCCATTGGCGTGCGTTACCCCAAGCAGCCGGCGTGCAGCAGTGCCACTGAAGGCGTTCCGCACGCCCGCCTCTGTCGTTGTGACCGCATGAACGCCTTAAGGGCACCGCGTCACAGGACCCGACGGTCCGAGGTAAGCTGTGACCTCCTGAAGCCACGCCTCCGGCTTCTCCCATGGGGAGCTATGGCCCGCCCGCGCAATAACAGCAGCGCAGCTCCCCGGCATGTCGCTTGTGATCCTCTGAACAACGGAGAGCGGGACGATGTCGTGACTGCCAACAATCACCAGCGCGGGGATCTGCCCTGAACGAAAGCTCTCGAGAGGCAACGGGGCCGCTGTAAAGGCGGTTTGCATCGTGCCCTGAAGCGCCTGAGGTGCCGCCTTCATGTTGACCGTGAGAAAGGCCTCGAGATCGCCGGCCGATAGTGCGTTTGGCGCAAAGTAGCGTGGCGTGTTGGTGGTGAAGAAGGACCGCCTGTCCTTGTCCGGCCCCACATCCTCGATGAGCTTCTGAATGGGCGGGCTGATCGACAGCTGCATGGTACGGGGTTGGGGCGAGGTGAGGACCAGCGCCTCTACGCGATTGGGATGGGCGGCTGCGAAATCCTGGATGAAGAACGAACCAAGCGAGTGACCAGCGAGAACGGCACGGTCAACTCCCTTGGCGTCGAGGAGCTGATGCAGATCCTCCACCAGAGCCTTGTAGTCGTATCCCTCCGGCGGCTTGGAGGAGTCGCCAAACCCACGAATGTCGTAGGCCAGGAGACGAAACCCTGCCGGCGGTGTGGCGAGCACCTTTGTCCAAAGGTCAGATGACAAGGACCAGCCATGGATGAGCACGATGGTGCGTGGTCCTGAACCTGCTTCTCGCACGTGAAGCTCTGCTCCATTCGGTAGCTTGATCTGCTCGGCTGCTGTGGGGAGAGCGAAGGTAAGGCATGCCAGGCCGCTGGCGATGAAAGAGAGCAGCTTTGAGCGAGCACAGCGCATGAGGAACTCCGATCAACAACCCGCACCGGGTTGACAGCCGAGACTGCCATCGAGGTGCCCGATCTGCAATCCCAGTGTATTGATCAACACATTCACCGCTTGGTCGGCGCTC
This sequence comes from Microvirga sp., assembly GCA_036562855.1. Classification (GTDB taxonomy): domain Bacteria; phylum Pseudomonadota; class Alphaproteobacteria; order Rhizobiales; family Beijerinckiaceae; genus Microvirga. Next base: position 22,429 of record DATCJK010000025.1, on the reverse strand, counting down.
ACGCATGCTGCATGGCTGAGCCGACGGCGTTTGACTGAGAGTGACAGGATGCGGGCGGAAGCGAGCCTCTCAGCTGTTGCGCGCACCATTGTAAAGTTCGAGAACAGCCGAGCGCCTCAATGCGGACAACTCAGGATCGCTCAGGTCAGGGGAAATTCGTTCGCGGACATGAGGCTGTTTACAAACATCGTCCTGACTGCACCCTGCGGCCAACATCGCCAGGCGAGCCGCACCGGCTGCAGCCCCGTGTTCCGAGCCCTCAGGCAGGTCGAGGCTTATCCCTGCTCTATCAGCGATGATCTGTGCCCAAAAGCGGCTGCGCGATCCACCACCGACTAACATGCAGGTGGTTGGAGTTGCATTTGCCTCCGCAAGAACCGCTAAACAGTCGGCGAGTGCGCATGCGACCCCCTCGAGCACCGCGAAGGCAAGGGCGCCTACATCGTGTTCCACTCGCAATCGGGCGAACTGGCCGGTCGCCTGCGGATCGTTGTGTGGTGTTCGCTCTCCTGTGAGGTACGGAAGAAATAGTGGGGCGCTCCGCACGTTCTCCGGATCGGCGGCAAAGCCTTCAGCTCGCTTGATGAGCCCTCCTATGTCGCTTGCATGACCTGTGATGTTCGCCAGCCAACTTAGCGACTGCGCTGCTGACAGAGTGACGGCCATCCCGTGCCAACGGTGTGGCAAGGCATGGCAGAACGCGTGCAAGGTTCGGTGCGGCAGGCTCACGGGACGGTCGGTCGTAACGAAAACCACTCCGGAGGTGCCGAGCGAGATGAATCCTTGCCCGTCCTGGACAGCACCAATTCCGACCGCAGAGGCTGCGTTGTCGCCGGCGCCGCCAGCAATCGGTATGCGGCGCCCTGCCAAACCCCAGGCATCCGCGACCTCAGACGACAGATAGCCCGATATGTCGGATCCCTCCACGAGATCGGGCATCATGCTCGGGTTTAATCCGCTTGCGCGAATGATGGTGTCGTCCCACTGGCGCTCAGCCACATTCATCCAAAGCGTGCCGGCCGAGTCGGACAGATCGGAGACATACGCGTCAGTCATTCTAAAGCGCACGTAGTCTTTCGGGAGGAGAACTTTGCTGATCCGCTTGAACAGATCCGGCTCATACTTAGCCACCCAAAGGAGCTTCGGCGCTGTGAAGCCGGGCATTGCGATATTCGAGCACCGAAGGGCGAGGTCCGGAACGCGCTCCAGGAGTTCGCGGCATTCAGCGGCCGACCGCCCGTCGTTCCAGAGGATACACGGCCGCAAGACCTCCCCAGTGTCATCCAAAAGGGTGGCCCCATGCTGCTGCCCCGACAGACCTATGCCGCAAAGTGCGCGAAATGCGTCCGGCTGCTGGTCACGGATGCTGGCGACGACCTTGTTAGTGGCATCCCACCAGGAATGAGGGTCCTGCTCGGACCAAAGCGGATGTTGGCGGTGGACCACCAGGTCCGCGCCTGCCTCCGCGAGCACAACTTGGCGCTCGTCGATCAACAGTGCCTTGACTGACGACGTACCGATGTCAATTCCGAGGAAAGACGTCATCGCGATACTCAGCTGAAGGCCCGGCCGGTCTCGTCGAAGAGGTAGACCTGTCCGGAGCCGAGCCCCACCGGAAGCCCATCACCCCGCTGGAGCAGCGGGCGTCCCTGCGCCAGAATGGTGACAGTCTCACCGTTCGGCGACCGACCATAGACCTGCGTCGATCCACCGAGGTTTTCGAGGACGTCTGCCGACAAGTCGAGGATCGCGTTCGACCCACCCAACTCAAGATTCTCGGGTCGAAGCCCGATCGTGACCGGCGCTCCCGCTTCGACAGGTCGCGCGATCTTGCGAGGGATTAGGAGGACTCCATCGCGCAAAGCCGGGTGCTCGACCGAGACCCCCTCCTCGCCCGCTGACCTCACCCGTCCTGAGAGGAGGTTCATTTTGGGCGAGCCGATGAACCCGGCGACGAAAGTGTTGGCGGGGCGGTCGTAAAGCTCCGTCGGTGAACCGATCTGCTCGACTTTTCCGCCGCGGAGCACAACAATCCGATCCGCCAGGGTCATGGCCTCTACCTGATCGTGGGTCACGTATACCATCGTCACCCCAAGATCCCGGTGGAGTTTGGCAATCTCGACCCGCATCTGCGTGCGCAGCTCGGCATCGAGGTTGGACAGCGGTTCGTCGAACAAAAAGATCTTGGGATGTCGGACGATGGCGCGGCCAATGGCAACCCGCTGCCTTTGCCCACCTGACAGCTGTCGCGGCTTACGGTCGAGAAGCTGCGTGATCTGAAGAATGCGGGCTGCCTCGTCGACGCGCTTGCGGATTTCATCCCGGGGAGTCTTCGCCATCTGCAGGCCGAACGCGATGTTGTCGAAGACACTCATGTGCGGATAGAGCGCGTAGGACTGAAACACCATGGAGACCTCCCGGTCCGCAGGCTCCACTCCGGTCACCACCCGGCCGTCGATGGAGATATCGCCATCGGACACCTCCTCGAGACCCGCGATCATGCGCAACAGCGTCGACTTCCCGCAACCCGAGGGACCGACGAAGACCACGAACTCGCCCTTTTCCGCGCTGAAGCTGACGCCATCCACCACGGTGAGGGCGCCATATTGCTTGTTGACCCGGTCGAGCTTGAGAAATGACATGGGAAACTCCGTCAGGCTGCACTGATTGGGGGTTGGATCAGAGCTCTAGCATCGGCGTCGACGTCGTTTCGGACGGCGAAGAGCTTACGGTAGATTCGGTAGGCTGTGTCGTGCGTACGCGCCCAAGTCCTATCGCGCGGAAGCACGTTCTGCTCCGGCGCCATTCGGTCCAGCGCCTCGAACAGGTCGGCGTACAAACCCGCTGCGACAGCTGCCACCATCGCGGTTCCGAGCAGGACGGGTTCCGCAGCTTTCGTCAGAACCGCGTCGGCGCCGAGCGCATCCCGGTAGAGGCGAACGAGCAGCGGGTTCTTCAGGTGGCCGCCCGCGAGGGCCACCCGGCCGATCGCGTAACCATGCAGGTTGAGGTGCTCGATGATGTGCCGGCTCTGAAGGACGAGCCCACGGGCTGTTGCATAGTAGTGCTCGAGAAACGCTCGGCGCGAGGTGTCCTGGCCAAGGCCGGTCACGAGGGCGCGCGTGCTGCCATCGCCCAGTGGCGCCCGGTTGCCGAGCCAATCCGGAACGACATGGCGCCGCGCCGCGAAGGATGGCCCCTCTAGATCAAGACATTGGATGACGGCGTCTGCTGTTTCCGCATGAAGGCTCGCGGATGGCTGTCCGGGCGAGCCTGGATGCGTGGCCAGCACCGTATCCAAAGCGGCGCCCGAGAGGCTCTGTCCAGCCTCGTGCATCCAGTAGCCCGGGAACACCGCATCCTTGAAAGGTCCCCACACTCCGGGCACGCGCCGCTCGTCCGCCGCCCAGGTCATATAGGATGTCGAGGTCCCGCCAATAAGGGCCAAGGTCTCGTTCATGCGCCCCAGATATCCCCGACCGATTACGCCGAGCGCCCCGGCCTCCGCATCTATGAGGCCGACCGCGACGGGGATGCCGGCGCGTACGCCCAGGAGCTTCGCGGCACTTGGCGTGAGCCTACCGTGCATGGCACCCACACATGCCGGAACCTCGGTGAGCTGACCCCGCTGGAGGAGGTCCGCGATGCCAAGCCGGTCCAGCAGGTCGCGTCGCCAGGGTTCGGGGTCGGCCGGCAGGTACGGCAGCTTGCAGGAGAGGCCGCAAAGGGAGTGCCGTGCCATGCCGGTAGCGCGCCGGGAGAGCTCGTCGCACAGATCCCTGACAGCGACGACCCGCGTCCACGCCGCAGGCCTATGACGCTTGAGCCATAGCAGCTTGGGCAGGTGCATCTCGGGCGAGACCGACCCGCCGACGTAATCCAAGTACCGGTCTCCCGTTCGGCTGATTTCCTCAGCTTCCCGCTCTCCCCGGTGGTCCATCCAGCACAGGACATCGGCTTCGCCATCGAGGGGCGGGTCACCCATGGCTTCGACGAAGAGAGAGGACGTCGCGTCGAAGGCGAGACCCCTCAGGAGGTCCGCAGCTCCCGGCACCCGTGCGACAGCGGCTCTCGCGGCTTCGCCGACGGCAGTCCAGATACCGTCCATGCGGTAAACCGCGTGGTGCTCATGGGGAGTCAGGAGCTCGAACGAGGAGCTCGCCGATGAGAGAAGATGGCCGTTCTCATCGAAGAGGCCCGCGCGGGCGCCGACCGTGCCGACGTCGATGCCGAGGAGCAGGTGTGCCATCAGCCTGAGCCCCGGTCCGCCGCGCTCATCCGACCAGCGCCTCGGCAACCACCTCGTCAGTCACGAGCCGGTTCACGTAGCGGGCGTTGAGCACAGCGCGAACGATCGGCAGCTTGTGCTCCCCGCCGGATGCAAGGATCGAGGTCGGATAAGCCTTGAGCCCATCAAGGGGTAGGGCCATGACGCGTTCGTTGAGAGGATGGTCGATGACCCGCCCATACTCGTCCAGAAAGGAGCCCAGCACGTCTCCGACCGCACCGGCGGCCTTCAGATCAGCGAGGTTCTCGACGACGAGACTGGTCGCAGCCAGCAGCGACCGGTTGGACAGATCCCCGGCCGCCACCAGGGCGACATCGGCATCTCGCGCGCGACGCATCACATCGGCGAGGCCGTAATGCGTCAACAACGTGGAGCGGCTCTCGACGGAGGGAACGTAGATGGGCGCGGGTACATAATAGCACTCGGCGCCAAGGGTCTTTGCAAATTCGGTGGCGACCTCGAAGGTATTCGCTCCCGATCCCCGGGTCAGTCCGCCCATGAGAGCCGTGACCCAGCTGCCCGGCAGGTTGCGGGCTGTGAGGCTGCGCACGGCCGCATGCAACGTCTTGCCCCAACCCACGCCCAAGCCGATGTCGGGCCTCAGGAGAGGGTCGAGCATGGCCCCCGCCGCCTCTCCGATCATCTGCTGTTGCGTCGCAGCGTCCGGCACCGATGGCACGACGGTAACCTGTTCGAGCGCATAGCGCACTTTCAAGCGCTCCTCCAAGGCGACGCAGCTCGCCAGCGGCAGCTTGACCTCGATACGGACAAGCCCTTCGGCGCGGGCCTGCGCGACGATGCGGTTGACGCGAAATCGGGTGAGACCGAGCCGGTTGGCGATGTCCTGCTGGGTCATGCCACCCACATAGTAGTACCAGGCGACCCGCGCCTGCACTTGGGCGTCAGACGGTTCCGCAGTCGTGATCACGCTGCGCAAGGACGCGCTTTCACTCATGGTCGTCTCCTGCGAAGGCGGGCTTGAGATCCCTGACAGAGCTGCGCAAAGCCTCCAGCACGGATGCATCGTCCCGCTCGAACGGGTAGAACACCTCCAGGAAGACCGGACATTGCTGGAGACCGTGACGTCGCTGCAGGGCCGCTGCGGCTTTTGGATCAACCGCCCCAGCTTGGGTGAAGTCCCAGTGGCGGTCAAACTGGTAGTCGGTCTGCTGGATGTGAATAGCGCCGATGTCGGATCCGAGCGCCTCATACCAGGCCCCCATTCGACCCCGATAGGCCCCGTAGAGCGGCTCGAACGTGCCGTGCCCCCAATCCAAGCAGTAGCGCCACGGCACTGCGGATCCGGCCACATCTGTCATCATCGTTTGGGCCTGCACGATGGTCCAGGGCCACTCGCGCCGCATCGGCGTCGGCTCCACGAACAACTCGGTCATGCCATGCTGCTTGGCGGTTTCGGCCAGACGGAGCATGCGCCTCACAAGATCCTGGTAGTCGGCATCCGGAATGGCATCGGCTTCTAGTCCATCGATCCGCGATGCCACCGCTCCGAGAGGCCCGCCGACGCGCTCAATGCCGGCCAGCGCCGCGAACTTGTAGGCACGCCCGAGCCACGCCTCCGCCACGTCGCGCACACGGTGATCCGGATGTAGGAGCTGACTGTAGGTGTAATGGGCAAGGCCGATGAAGGCCGAATGGACGGTGATCTCGTGCACAGCCGTCACCTGCCGCATCGTGCCGGCAAGGTCTTCGAGAAGGGCGTCGGGCCAGGTTGGGTCGACAAGATCGAACGAGAACTGCACCAGGTCGAGCTCGAGCTCCTCCCGCACGATCCGAGCCCACAGATCCGGGGTGACCCAGCGCTTCACGCAGAAGGAGAGATTGATACCAAGCGGTATGGTCATGGCATCCTGAACCTACTTCGTCGCACCCATGGTGAGGCCGCGGACCATGTGTCGGGAAACGATGAGAGCGAACAGCGTGACAGGCAGCACGATCACGGTGCCGGTCGCCATGATCTTGCCCCAGGGCAGCTCATAGCCGGACATGAAGTTGGTGGCGACGACGGGAGCCGTCTTCAGGCCCTGGCTCGATACGAGCACCAGCGCGTAGAGGAGCTCGTTCCAGGAGAAGATGAAGGCAAAGATGGCCGACACGGCGACGCCAGGTGCACCCAACGGCAGATAGATGCGCCAGAAGATGTCGAACTGGCTCGCGCCTTCCAGCCGGGCCGATTGCTCCAAGTCGCTCGGAATCGAACGAAACTGGTCAGTGCAGATCCAAACGACGATAGGCAGGGTGAAGGTGAGATAGATCAGGATCAAGACGAAATGCGTGTTCAGCATCCCGAGTTGGCGGGCCAGGATGTACACCGGCAGCGCAAGGACGATGGGGCTGATCATGCGGTTGGAGATGAACCAGAACCACAGGTCCTTCTTGGCACGGAACTCGAAGCGGGCGAGCGCGTAAGCCGCAGGGGTTCCGAGCAGAACGGCCAGCAGCGTCGTGCAGGTGGACACGATCATGGAGTTCAGGACCGCCTGTGTGACGATCCGGTCCGCAAAGATGTCGTTGTAGTGCTGGAGCGTCGGGCGAAACCACCAGACGGGGGGCGACGCGAGCAAGTCGGTCTGCTCCTTCAGGCTGGAGGTGACCATCCAGTAGAAGGGGAATACCGCGAACCCGAGAACCAAGAGCAGGCCGCAAGCATGCAGCACCCGGCCGACCGGACGAGGGATCATCGCTCGATCTCCCTGTAAAAGAACCTGATATACAGCCGGCTCAGCAGGATGGTGAGGACCAGCAGCAGGATGGCCTGCGCGGAGGCGAGCCCGAGGTCGAAGATTTTGAACCCGACGCGTTGGACGTAAATCGAGACGAGATCCGTGGCCGAGCCCGGTCCGCCGCGCGTCATGACGAAGACCGTATCGAACAGCTTGAGGACGTCGGCCGAGCGTAGGATGAGAACCGCTGTCAGGCCGGGCAGCAGATAGGGCCACTGCACGTAGCGCAGGAGCGCCCAGTGGCTTTTCGTTTCGAGCCGCGCGGCTTCCTCGATATCAACGGGAACCATCGATAAGCCGGCAAGGAAGATAAGGGCGACGAATGGTGTCCATTGCCAGATGTCCATGATGGCAATGGCAATGAAGGCGCCGGTCGGATTACCAAGCCAGTCCGAGGCGGAGATGCCGAACCATCCCAGCATCTGGTTCGCGACACCGAAATCCCGATTGAAGATGAGCCGGCCGACAAGGCCGACCACCGCATAGGTCGTCGCGAGCGGCACGACCAGCGACACGCGCGCAACCGCCCGCAGCATGCCGAAACCCGGACGATGAAGCATCAGGGCAATGCCGAGGCCCAAGGCGACTTGGAGCGGCACGACCGTGAGGTAGAACTGAGTTGTCAGGAACAGGCTGTCCCAGAAAGTCTGGTCTGTGAGAACGCGGGTATAATTGTAAAGTCCGACGAATGGGTACCCGTCGAGCATGTCCGCGCGACGGGCGATGTTGTACCGGCGGAAGGACGTCACTAGGGCAAAGATTGTGGGATAGATTCCGATCGCGAGTAGCGCAAAGACCGCCGGCGCGAGGAACCAGAACGGAGTCCATCGCCCATAGCCCGGGTTGTGACGCCCCTTGGCCGACTTTGTCCGGTCAATCTGCTGCTCGGTCGGTGCAGCGCTGCTAGGGCTGACGGTGCTGGTCATTCGAGGTTCGTATGGTTGGCGCGCATCGCGTCCGGTGAGACGCCGAGGCGGTCGCGAAGCATGAGGATCATGACCTCGAACAGGATGTATTGCGCGCCCTCGTAAAGAGAGCCCATGGGCAGAACGGAGGTCGCGGGCCCGCTGTCATCGGCCATGGTCTGGGCCGGAATCGGCAACACGACGTCGGCCTGACGCGCGCAATCACCCTCTGGCTGAGCCGTGACGACGAGGGTCCGTGCTCCTGCCGCTCGGGCGACCCCCATGAGACCCGCGACGGTCGAGAAGTGGCCTGGACCGGCCGACACGATGAGAAGATCGCCCGGGCCGACCGGCGGCGTCGTCATATCGCCCACCATTGCAGCCCTGCACCCTAAGTGGAACAGGCGCATGGCGAAACCTTTGATCTGCAATCCCTCGCGCCCGACACCGTAAAGCGCGATGGTTCGCGCCTGCGCGATCTCCTCGATGGCGCGGTCGACCGCAGCCGCGTGAAGGCGCTGGAAAACCTGCCCGAGATCGTCGAGAGCGGCTTGATAAAGGTTGGTCATGCTTCGGCCTCGAACGAAGAGCCCCGTGGGCGTCATTACCCGTTGCCGCCTGACAGGCAAAGGAAGGTCAGCAGATGCACGGGTGGAACCCCGGCGGCACTCTCCGCCGGGGCTTTGGTGAGACTACTGGCGGAGCGCCTTCTTGCCGTCGTAGTAGCCTTCCTTCTTGAGGATATCCTCCATGCGGGTACCGATCTGCTTGGCACCTTCCTCGGTGGACACCTCGTTCAGCATCATCTTGGAGCCCCATTCGGCCACGACCTCGGAGATGGCGGGCCAAGCCGGGAAGCGCGGACGGAATTCGGGCACGCCCTTCTGCCAGGAGGCGACCATCGGCTCGACGAACTTAAATTTCGCCTTGATGTCGGCCTGCTCATAGATGGCACTGCGGCCTGAGACGCCGCCTGCTTCCACGTAGGCGCGAGCGATCTCCTCGGAGGTGGCCCACTGGATGAAGAGCCACGAGGCCTTCTGCTCCGCTTCGCTGGCTTGGGACGCGACGGCGAGCGAGAAGCCGCCGAGAGCCGGCAGTCGGCCCGCAGGCCCGGCAGGTTCGGGAGCCACGGCAAGGCAATTGCCGAGCTTCGACGTCGCGGGATCGGTCAGGGTGCCGTAGAAGGCGGACCATTCCGTGATCATCGAGACTTGGCCCTGAGCCAGCGCGTTCACAGCCTCCGAGTGGTCGAACGACACCACGCCCGGCGGCATATACTTCATGAGATCCTGGCGGAACTTGAGGCCTGCCTGGCTCTCCTTCGACATCAGGTTCGACTTGAAGGTCTTGTCGAGGAGCGATCCGCCGAACGGCCACAGCACCCGCATGAAGCTGTCGGCCGACTGCGTTTCGCCGCGGAGCGACTGAAGGGCGAAGGCGTATTGCTTCTTGTCTGGATTGGTGAGCTTCGGCCCATAAACGTTCAGGAGTTCATCCCAGGTAGCCGGCGGTTTGTCGAAGCCGGCCTCTTTCAACTGGCACTGATTGTAGAACAGGAGGCCCGAATAATTGTCGAAGGGCAGACCGTAAACCTTGCCTCCCCAAGAGCCGAAGGCATCGAGCAGCAGTGGGAAGAAGCCCTTCAGATTGAGATTTGGATCCGTGATCGCGGCGTCGCTCGTGAACTTCTCGACCGGAATGATCCAGTTGTTCTCCGCGAACTCGCCGATCCAGACGAGGTCGACGAGGGCCATGGTGAGATCGCCGCCGGAGTTGAAATCGAGAACCTGCTTCTCGCGGGTATTCTCATAAGGCACGATCTCGTAATTGACCTTGATGCCGGTCTTCTTTTCGAACTCGGGTAGCAGCTTGATGATGGCCCGATAGCCAGGACGGTCGAGGAAGATGGCATTCAGCTGCGTCCCTTTGAAAGGCGCGGCAGCTTTCTCGAGCGACCATTGCGTTTGAGCCATGGCCGACGTGGCGGCGCCCGCAGTAAGCGCAAGTGCACTGATGGTAGAGATCAACAGCTTTCTCATAAGCTCCTCCCTGTAGCGTCGACCCCGTTTGGGTAGACGAGCACCTTGACGTACCCTGGTGCATTCTGGGCGAGCGCCTGGAAGGCACCCGGCGTTTCCTCCAGCGTTACGCGGTGGCTCACCATGGAGGTGACGTCCACCTTGCCGCTTCGAACCAGTTCGATGGCTCGGGGGTAGACCTCGCCCATGCGGCGGGCGAACTTGATTTTCAGGGCGCGCCGGCGAGCCTCCGCGGCCGGGAGCGTGTAGGTGTCTCCGTCTGGGATGCCCACCAGCACCACGCGGCCGCCGATCCGGGCAGCCCGCACCGCATCGCGAAACCCTTCGGGCGCGTTCGTGGCCTCGATCACCAGGGGGCAGCCCTCGCCTTCGGTGAACGGCAGCATCTCGTCGACCGAGACCGCCACGCTGACTGCTCCGAGGGCTTTGGCAAGCTCACGCCGGTGGGCCAGGGGATCGACAACAAGGATGTCGCCGGCACCGGCCGCCCGGAGCACTTGCAGCACCAAGAGCCCGATCGGACCCGCGCCGAGGAGCGCCACGCGTTCGAGAAGTCGCGGCTTGGCGAGATCCACCGCGTGAACCGCAACCCCGAGCGGCTCCAGCATCACGGCCGTGAGGGGGTCGAAACCCTGGGGCAGAGGCACGATCTGGGAGGCCGGCACCCAGATGCGGCTCGTCATCGCCCCATCGAAGGGGGGCGCGCCGATGAACTCTACATTCGGACAAAGATTGGGGTGACCCTCACGGCACCAGGCGCAGTGCCCACAAGCTTTGTTCGGGTCAACGGCGACGAGCGCACCACGGCTGAGGCCCAAAGACTCAGCGTCCTCGCACAGGTATCCCGCGAATTCGTGGCCGGGTACGAAGGGCTCTTTGATGACGGCCGATCCGATGCCGCCGTCTTTGTAGTAATGCAGGTCGCTCCCGCACAGGCCGACTGCCGCTACGTCAAGCAGCACCTGCCCGGGCTGCCCCTCCCGCAGATTAAAGGGCGCTACCCGCGCGTCGAGCTGGCCATGCAGATAAAGGGCCTGAGACATATGAGACGTCCCTGCAGCAGTCCGCTGAGACACATACATCAGCGACGAGCCAGGTCAACATGTGTATTTTTGTTTGACCAACTGTTGATATGGCGTTGGTAACAGTGTGCGACCGACTGCTGTCAGGTCAAATCTCGGTCGCATCACTGATATAACAAAACATCTACCGGCCAAGAGTCGTGGCGGCCGTGACGCTCGTCGAAGTCAGCAACCGCACACACCGCGTTGCGTTCCGTCTAAGATCAACTCGAAAACGCAGACCTCGGGCTATTGCGTCCCTCGCGCCAGCATTTGCCGTCAAATTACCTTCGGGCGATACTTCCCAAAGCGCTTCTCGGCAGCGAGTCCTGAACTGCCGAGGGTACAGTCAGGGCCCTATGCGGCTGCAGCGCTTGGCATGCTCGCCGAACGCGCCGGTATCGTCGATGTGTTTCGGCTGTGCTCGGGGCTACCCGTCGTTGGGCTTCTCACCTCTTTGCTGCCTGCTCGCATCCGATGGAAGGGCGCCCATCCACCATTCGCTTACACCAACCAGCGGCTCTCACCCGATGAGGAGCAGGAGGTGTGAGTAGCTCTTTGGCCACGCTCGGTCCCATCGCTGGCGAGGGCCGCTCAGGGCCAAAAGAGGACGGTTGCGAAGTTCTGCCCGTTGCAGAGGACCAGTCCCAAAGCGGATCTGCCTCGGGCCGCACCACAAGATCGGCACAAGCAATTGGCGATTCGTACCATCACCTCTGCTTGGACCATAATCGGTCATGTGGTATCATAAGACCACATTGCGAAGGAGGTCAGGGTGGCAGCAACAACAGCGGCACAGCAGCGTGGGCGGCCCTTCCGCAAAGGACAAAGCGGCAATCCAGCAGGGCGGCCCAAAGGCGCCCGTCACGCCTCCACGCTTGCCATGCAGGCGCTGCTGGATGGAGAGGCTGAGGCTCTGACCCGCAGGGCGGTGGAAATGGCACTGTCCGGCGACACGGTTGCTCTGCGCCTGTGCCTTGATCGCCTGCTGCCCGCGCGCCGCGATCGGCCCGTGTTCTTCGCGCTTCCGAAGCTTGAGACAGCAGGCGATGCCTTGAAGGCTGTGGCGGCTCTGGCCGGTGCGGTGGCGGCCGGGGACCTCACGCCTGGAGAGGCTGCCGAACTGTCGAAGCTGGTGGAGGGCTTCTCCCGTGCCGTGGAGTTGCACGACATTCAGCAGCGGCTCGACAGGCTTGAGACCGCACAGGAGGGCCGCTGATGCGCCTGATGAACCGAAAGCGTCTGAAGAGGCTGGAGGCGGCTCAACCAGCACCGGCGTGCGGCAGCATTCCTTGGCACACTATCATGGTCGAGGAGGGCGGAGACGAGGATGCGGCTGTTCAGGCGATGGTTGCCACAGGCACCGTAAAGCGCTCCGACAACTTCATCGTGGTGGCGCTCGTCAGCCCCAAGCCCCGGATCCTGGAGGTCGTGCTATGACCCGTTCTACCGCGTCTCGTGTTACTCGGTTGGAGAAAGCTACTCCAAACCGCCAGCGTACGCTGCTCGTGGCTGGCAGCCAGGCTGAGGCGGACGCCCTTCGTGCGCGACACCCGGGTGCTCTGGTGGTGGTCACAGGCGTGGTGCGGGTGTCCCATTCCGCCTGATGCACTTGGGCGGTTACACCGGGTTACAAGCCCCTGTAACTCTCAAACCTATACGGCTAAATGGTTACAGCGGTTACACGAGTTACAGGACCAAAACGTGAGCCGGCTTGGTTTGTTGGTCTCAAGTCTTGGCAGTCGAACAATCCTTGGGCTTCTGGCGACCGTTTGCGCTGAGACCGAGATCAAGGCGCGGCTCCTCAGAGACGCAGATCCTGACGAGTGGGACCTGGCGCCCTGACCCAAGGGCATGCGCCAGAGTACGTATGAGCGTTGGGAGGCGATGTACTATGCTGCCGAGGAGGTGCCGAAGCAGCAATGCACCATGATGCTCGCCCGGATCCTGAAGAAGGGTACTTAGCCAGAAGGTGTCCACCTTCTCTGGCCTTATAGGTGCGCCACAACCGCAAGAGCCCCTCTGCGTCTAAGCAGCACGCGGTAGCAGTTTGCGAGCAACCCCATCAGTAAAAATCGCCATTGTTATTAATATTACTGAGGCGCAACTTCTCTTGCGCCCTGAGTCGCAACGCAAGGTGATACCGGCATGAGCCCGCTGCGGCACGGGGTTCGCAGGGAGGATATAACAATGGCACGAGGCAAATCTTACGCAGTTAACAACGCCGCCAAAGACGACGTTCTGTGCGTCAGCAGCAATGGGCAGTTTAACCTCGCTGCATTGCTCGCAAATGACCCTGGCAGTGCAAAGCTCATCTCAATCAACAACGCACTTGTCACAGAGGTCGCTGGTCAGCCCGGCGTGTATCAACTGGATCCAAGCCTAGCTGGCGGATCGTTCACATATACGGTGCAGATGGCCAACGGGACGCTCAGCACCGCAACCGTTATGGTGAACAGCGAATATGACGCTGGCGGCCAACAGCTGTTCAACGAAGGCTTCGATTTCGATCAAGTGCCCGCCGGACAGGAATTTGCCGTTCTCAACAATCCCACGGGGTGGACCAATAACCTTCCCGGAACGACCGTTGAGGTGGTTGCGTCCGGTCACGCGGGCGTCGTTACCCCTGATGGAAGCAATTGGCTGGATACCCAATCGAGCCCAGGCGGCATCAATATCGCTCAGAGTTATGACCTCGAAGCGGGCCGCGCTGCGACCATCACTTTCGATATCGCACTACATGGCGGCCAAGGTGACTTGGTCGTCGTCTGGGACGGACAAGTCGTCGACACCATCAACGCGGCTGATTTTGCCGGCAAGGGGCAGACTGAGTTTACGACCCTCAGCTTCGATGTTGTGGGCTCCGCTAACGCAGAGACGCTGCAAATCGTGGATACGGGCCCGTCCGACAATCAGGGCTACGCGATTAACTCGGTATCACTGAACACCAGCTCATGGTGGACTTGCTGAAGCTGTCAGAGGGTCATCTGGGCATCTGCGCTGCGGCCAAGGAATAGCTTTTTGACCGTCGCAGGCTGCACAAGTGCGTGCCAAGATGCCCATTACCTCAATGGGCCGAATGAGGGTCCCGCCGAAACGCCATCGGCGGGCCCAACACTTGTTTAGTGGGTGCCGCCTCGGAGCCCTAAAGAGTGGGACCTGGGCTTGCTCAAGGGCATTCGCCAGAGCACCTACGAGCGCTGGGGCGCGCGGTACGACGCAGCCGAGGAGGTGCTGGGGCAATGGTATCCCACGACGGATGATGCTTTAGGATCGTGAGACAGCTCAAAGAACGAAGTCTGCAGCCGATAGAGCCTTCAGCCCTGCGACTTTGATGGCAAAGTCGGCGACCTTGTCTCCGTCAACGTCACCGGACGCAACCCCGTCCTTAAACCGAAGCTGACCATCACGGCCCGTGAACGCCTTCGATCCTATGAACTTGAAGGCCTGATTGCCCTCAGTCCCATCCTGGTCAGCATCGACGCGGGAGAGATCAATCCTGTCAACCCCGCGAACGAAGTCCTTGATCGTGTCGCTCGTCCGGCCGAAGCTCTCGCCAATGGTGTCAAACCGGAAGCGGTCGAAGCCCTCGCCTCCGGCCAGCGTATCTCGTCCCACACCTCCAATGAGCGTGTCCCCACCTCCTTCGCCGTGCAGGACGTCGTTGCCCGCGCCGCCTTTAAGCACGTTCGCTACCCCATTGCCGGTCAGCTTGTCCGAAGCCGAGCCCCCAACAAGGTTCTCGATGAGGGAGCGCGGGTCGCCCTGGTACTGAAGAGCATTGAAGATGTTGCCACGCGCATAGTGTGCATCGCCAATCTTCGCGCGCTGACCGGAGGACAGGGTCACATATGAGCCAGGCTCCAAGCTCGCCACAACCCGGGTCGAGTAGTTGGAGAAATCGTAAGTGTCTCTACCGCCGCCATCCCACAGTGTTAGGAAGATCCTGTTGCCAGCCCCGCCAGAGCCGTCCGCTGGAGCACCTTGCCCGACACCGTTCACGAACGTCTCGCCCGTAGTGGGGCTCCAGCGATAAACCGTGTTGGTTTTGCGCAGGCCGAAGTCGGCACCGTACATCTGCTGCAGAGCGGCTACGTCGTACATCATGTAGGTCTGAGCGTACCCGTACCTCTCGACCTGAGCCCAAGGGTAAGGGGTCGTCGGGCTGCCGGGGTAGGAGCGGTAGCTCATGACGGAGTACTCGATGCCGTCCCAATCCGCTGGGAGAGGAGCGCCGACACCGTATTCGTGCGTGTGCGTGAGCCCGAGCGCATGACCGAACTCGTGTATGAGAGTTTGGTAGAGCGCGTCGCCCACCATGGGCTCGCTCCAGTACAGGTCGCTCATCCAAACATCGCCGTGCTTGTAAGCTGGTGCGGACGACATACCGGGCGGGAAGCCGTAGGAGTAGTCGGTGTCCCATCGCGCGACCCGCATGTCAGCGGCGCCGAACCCCGCATCAACGAAGCTCAGATTCGTGAAGCCCTCGACAGGCATAAGCTTTGAGACGGGTCCACCCTTAGTCGAGGTTTGCCCCTCCAAGATGTACCGGACCGCCTGCATCTGCCCCGTTGTCAGTTGAGCAAAGCCCCGTGCGAGCTCCTGATACCCCGGCTCGTAGGACGAGCTTGAAGCAGGAAAGCTGTACGTCATCGGGCCATCCTGCCAGCGCGAATGGGCCATCAGCGCATCGAGGTACCAAATCCCGGTCTTCTCGTTTCTGACGCTGCTCGGCATTGTGTAGTCCGTCCTACTTTACGGTTTTGTGCAGCGGAAACATGCGTTTCGGCAAGTGCTCTTGGAGCAGGTCCCGCCAATTCTGTCGCCTCGGCGATTAGCAGGCCGAGCCTGCCAGGGTGCAGGGTAGAGCAGGCAGCTGCCGGAAACCAAGCTTGTCTGTGGGTGTGCTCTGTGGAAGCATCAACGCTCCACACAGGGAGGGAGAACATGCACACACGCAGAGCGTTCATGGGACTTACGGTGGCGGCAGTCGGAGCACTCACAGCAGGTGCGGCTCTGGCGCAAGGAGCGTCCTGGGATGGAACTTGGACCGGCACCACACAGAGAGGCGGTTCTGTTCAGGTGACAATCTCGGGTGGACGTCCGGCAGCATACGTATTCCGCGGTCAGTCGGTGCCGATCACGGGCGCAAGCGCGTCGGGCAACACAATAACTATTAGCATCAACGGCGGCATCCCAGGAACTGTGAAGCTCACCCGAGGCCGCGGCAACACGGTGAGCTATAGCTATTCAGACACAGGTGGTGGCAGCGCAGCCGCGACCCTCGCAAAACAGTAGACGCCGAAGTGCCTGTCACCAGTGTGACGGACGGCAGCTTCTAAGATAATGAGAATATGCCCGCGCCTAACGCGGAAGCTCGCTTGAGCAGGAGCCCGCCTCAAGAGCCCTCCTGCGCCGCTGTGCTGCATTATAGTTGCAAACTGATGACGTGGGCTTCTGCCTGTTCTGTGGATGCAGAGCCTGCAAACGAAAGAGGCCCGGCGGAATCCTGGCGTCGGGCCTCCTTTGTCGCCTCACGGGATTGGACGCGCAGGGCGACGGGTCGGGTGCGATGCCAATCACACCATCAACTCACACCGGTGCTGGATGGTTCGTGCTGCTGAGCGGTGGTTGGCCGCGTCTCAACCTCGAGCAGGTGCAGGATCTGCAGAGCCTGGTGCCAGGGCAGGGTCCCGTCGAGAGTCAGTCGGGCTTGCTCCTGACCAAGGTCAACAAGGTCGACTTGGCAGTTCGCGGGTCTAATGCGTGTGCGAATAGACCCGCTGGAGGAGTTCTCGTCTATGGCCATCGTCCTATAGAGGCCTTGTTATGCAACTGCCCAAGATAGCTATGGCGGGCCCTCACGGAGTAAAGACAGGCCGTTGACGTCAATGCCCCCTTCAGCACGGACGGTTTCAGTCAGCCTGCTTAATTGATCAGCGCTCGGCTGATACGATGCTGCAGGCCTGCCGTGGTGCAGTCTTGCGCACTAAGCTGTGGCGAACACTGTCGGCAGCGCGTCCCTGCCTCCAGACCAACTGAGCGGGCAAGCTCGACTGTTGGGATGGGATTTCAAGGCTGAACACCTCGGCCGGAAGGACGAGCCCCGCCCCTTTGATTCAGTCTTCAGCCGAAGAACTGCTACTAGCAAGACGCTCAGTTCTTACTGCAACTCGCCTAAGCGCGCTGGAACCATGATCGTATTCCCCGCTTAGCGTCGTGTCTCGGGCCGCGCTCTGAGACCAACGTTCATCTGGAGGAAACTGGCATGACCAAGACTGTTACAAGCCTGTTCAAAAGCCAAGCCGAAGCCGAAGCTATCGTCAGCCGCCTCAAGCAGGCAGGCCTCTCCCATGGTGGGATCAACGTCTACAGTTCCTCGTCAGGTGACCTGTCGGATGAGCTATCCGACGCAGGCATTCCGGCCTCTGATGCTCACGCCTACATGGAAGGTGTACGCCGGGGTGGCGCTCTCGTGACAGTGTCTTGTGCGGACAATGAGGTGGACCGGGCTGTCAGCATTCTTGATGGACACGAGGGTGCGCTCGACCTCGACGAGCAGCAGAGCTCCTGGCGTCAGGAGGGCTGGAC
The DNA here is from genome assembly GCA_036562855.1 of Microvirga sp. GTDB lineage: Bacteria > Pseudomonadota > Alphaproteobacteria > Rhizobiales > Beijerinckiaceae > Microvirga. The sequence goes on along the minus strand of DATCJK010000025.1, from coordinate 4,801 downwards.
AGGGCACGAGCACAGCTCCGGCATGGGTCTTGGCGCGTCTGCGGCAGGGTTGGGTGCTACTCTCACAGGCGGCTCGGATCGCTCAGAGACGACCCGTTCAGGCGGCCAAACGTCGGATAGCGCCTCCATGCGCGGTGCTGGCGATGAGGTGATCCCGATTGCCGAGGAAGATCTGCACGTCGGCAAACGCGAGGTGAGCGGTGGTCGTGTTCGCATCCACTCGCACGTGGTGGAGCGTCCGGTGCAGGAGCAAGTCACGCTTCGGGACGAGACAGTTGAGGTTGAGCGGCGTCCTGCCTCTGGCCGGGCCACAAACCTGACGGGCGATGTCTTCCAGGAGCGCACCGTCGAGGTGGAGGAGCATGACGAGCAGGCGGTGGTCTCCAAGGAGGCGCGCGTCAAGGAAGAGCTCGTCATCCATAAGGACGTTAATCAACGCACTGAGACCATCTCTGACACCGTGCGCCGAACAGAGGTCGACGTTGAGGACGACCGCACGACCCGTGGTACCGGCACGACAGGCACAGACCGTAAGCGCTAGAACCAAGACTTGAAACATCCTCCTCCGCGCTATGCGTGGAGGAGGGCTTCCCGGCTGGAGGCAGGCTGAAAGGCCCAGAGACGAGCAATCTCCCCGCACCTGCGCTAGGATTCCTGCTGGCCGGCAGGACTGTAACGTCTAACTCGTGCCACTAGGCGAAAGCGTCTACGATAGCCCCGTTCCGATCAACGATGCAGGTCATAGTGGCCTCGCGCACCTCGTACCCACCCGGCACCGCGTAGGTGATCCTCATATCAACGCTCCCCACAAGATGACCGCCACGGGCAACTTGGTGCGGCCCTCGCGAGACGGCTTCAACCTCCTTCGCGCCAAGCTTGGCTGCTTCGCTTTGAACAACAGTCCGACAGGCGTCTACTGTCCGGTTAGGACCAAGAGCGGGCCTTAAAGGCTGCCCAAGAGACGCCAGGGTTCGCGGGGTTGCACGGACGTAACCGGTTTGGGGCACATAGGCTAACGTGACCTCGTCTGGTTCGCCGCTCGGTGGTGCCGCACCACGCGTGAGCTGCCACGGCATCTGCCATGTAGCGGCTGAAGTGTTGGGAGCGGCTTGTCCGGTGCTGGCGGTGGTCACCGGTTGCACGCTCGCCGTCGTACTAACGCAGCCAGCAACAGCCAGAAGGCAGGGAAGAGCGGCAAGTCCACGTATCGACATCGCTGTCACTCCTCAGGGCGCAAAGATCCCAGCCTACCTCCTCAACGCAAAGCTTGTCCGTTGGTTCGCCTGCGCGCTCACCCTCCGGGGCGTAGCACGTCCGGCAGCACGAATGGGCGGGATGGACTAGGTGGGGCAGCGGGTTGAGACTGCGGCGCACGTGGAGTTCCCCGACCAGGATGCGTTGCTCCTGTCACCTCACGGTCACTTGGCTGCCGAGCAAACTGTTCCTGCGGAGAGGCTTGGGCTCCTGCTGGAGCTGGCGGACTGCCAGCTGTGACGCGCGGTGAAGATGGACGAAGGCGGCGCGCTGGCCTTGCTGCTCCCTGGGGGCTGTCCGTCGTCCGAACTGATGGTGTTGGGGAAGCTGGCGCAGGCAGCGGCTCGGCTGGAGGTGCGTCCACAACAGCGGGCGGCAGGGCCACTTCCATCTTTTGAATCCTAGGCTCTGGATTACTGCTGCCAGTGGGAGCTGCCGGGATTTCAGGCAGCGGTACGTTCGGTACCACAACAATCAGGCTGTCTACCTCCGTTACCGGTGGCCGAACTGATGGGCTGGCCTCCCCGTCCTTGCTGGTCTTGAGCGCCGCAACACTGGGATCGGGAACGTCCGGCACGGTGACAACGATGGAAGGCAATGGCCCGGCAGCTTCGATAGAGGGCTCGGAGCCAGATAGCTGCGGTCGGGTTGCTTCTGCCGCCCGTGAAGAACTGGCTGCTGGTGGGCTTTTGGTTGGAACGTGTGGCTCGCCTCGCTGTCCTGGCGGTGCAGGCGGCGGATTAGGTGCTCCGAAGTATGCCAAAGGTCCGGCAAGGCCCAAAGCCAGTGCGCTAAGTCTAATCCAAGGCAGGTAACTTCGGGATGCGTGAGGTAGCCGGAGCGATGTCGAAGCTTGAAGCGGGCCAACACGTGCGGTCGAGCGGCTCTGCCGACGTATCCTGCCGCCGCGGTGCGTCCAAGGTGGCCGCCATGCGCGCTGCGGCAGCAGGGGTTCCGTCGGCATGTGGCAGCACCGGCTCCTGCTCAAAGGCGAGAACCCCCACTCCGTGAAAACACGAAGGCGAGATAGGTTCCGCGTCACACTGGAGCTATCGATGCGCGACTGGCGGGTGGTAGAAGCCGAGCCGCTCGCGTGCGCACCTGCATGTAGCCGCGGGAGATCCGCTAATTGGCACAGGAGCAATGTGATCTTAGCTGATCGGTGCTACTCGTTCGAACAGATGCTCATAGCGCAGCACCAACCCCAGATCATCGACCCTCAGGTCTGCTTCAAAGCCGAGCGAGAGCCCTAGGTCAACATAGCGAACCTGCCCTGGCCCTTGCCGGTCGTAGCGTTGGCTCGACCGCGCTACGGTCAGGCTAGCCCCATCGATGTATGCAGTATCCAGAGAGAGGCTCGCGCCATTGGCCTCTGGTGTCCGGCGGATAGGAAAGATGTTGCAAAAAGGGGTTACGGAGAGATCCGGCTCCTCCGCCCCAGCTAGGTCAGGGCGCGATATGCCGTTCACGTGCCAGCCTCTCCCAACCCGATCCAACCGCACGCCTGCATGCCCTTCCGAATTCCAGCGCTCCACGGTGACGGAATGTGCGCGCCAATCTGGGCTGAGCTGCCAATGATGGTCGAGGCGGAATCCGGAACCCTCAAGGCAGATAACGGTCGACTTGGCTGTAATCCTATCGGGCTCAAAGTTCAGCTCCAACCGCTCAAGACCCTCCTCGTTGATACGTCTCCAGAACAAGACAGCTACGGGCATGATGAGCCCTCAGTTGTCCTACAAGTGCATGATCCATCCGACTGACCGATGATGGCGGCGAGGCGCTCACTGGCTCTCCCCTGCACGTAGCCGCGGGAGGTCCATCGATCGAGCGCAGCGACAGCTGTGGCAGCCTCATCCTGGCTGCGGATGAGATCCTCCACGGCCAAGCGCAGGGCCTCAGCCGGATCGCCGCCGGTTGCATCGAGGTAGTCGAGAATAGCGACGTTGATCTCACCATCCAGCATCGTTCCGATCCTCACTTGCTCGTCCTGCTCGGCTCTGGCCAGAACAGCTTGCGGTCTCCAGCAATGACCTCTGCAACATCATCGATGCTGTCGAGGAGTTGCCCGACAGCTGCATATTCCGGGCTGCCGATCGGGCAGACCGCCAGAGCGCTCGTCCCCTCCTGTCGAGCCCCTCGCAAGGCTGCCAGCAGTCGCTCGCGTCCAATGTGGCTCACATGTCCGCGGGACCGGCGCACCATCACGGCACCGTTGCGCATACGCGAGCCTTGCGGGCGTGCGTGGCCACTAGCGTCATGTCGCCATCCTGAGCTGCCCGCACCTCGCACACGCTGGGGCCGTGCAGGGTAAGCATCCGGTGCGGGTGGGTGACAGCCGCGCCATCGAACACCAGCCGCCCAAGGCTCAAGGAAGCCGCACGGGCGAGGTCTGCCTCGATGCGTAGCTCGTCCTCAGACCAGAGACTGACCACGTACGGGAGCGAGCTTGCGGACATCATGTTCTCTTTATGTTCTCAAGAGATCATGAGTCTGGCACAGGCGACAAGTACGCCTCTGCGTAGTTCGAGTGCGTCTGTGAATAGTGGGGATGGAGTTCGTGGTAACAGCGGGAAGAGTAGGCACATCAATGGTTTGCGAGGACCGCTTCCGCTGAACCCTTGCCTAGTACCCTTGATGGCAGCCTCGACGTGGGAAGCCTCTATTGAGGAAGCGGCACGCCTGCAAGGGCAGAACGGCCTACACGTTGTGATCAGCGGCAAGGGCCCTGCTGCCCTTAGGTAACAGGCTCTTAAGCGGAAACAGGTAAGTTTAGCCCTAGGCCACGTTGCGTATCGGTCCATATCAGCACGAGTAGGGCCCCGCCGAAGCTCCACCGGCGGGGCTTATTCTCATGAGAGGGTGCAAGTATCGCGTCAGTTCACGAGAGTTGTGCGTCAAACGAGATGCCCACCGTCTGCCCATCCTGCCACCGCACCTGCGCCAGATAGGTGCACCCCAGACGCAAGATCGTCACCCGTAGCGGTGAGGCAAGCACTGGTGCGGATGGGAAGACGAGCTTGGCCCCGCTCTCGTTGTAGTCCTCGATCACACAGGTGTGCAGGCGTCCGGAGGCATCCGCACCCACGGTAGCCAGAAGCGTCACTGGGACACGCTCCTCTCGCGCCTTGAGCAGATCGGGTTGGGCGGAGGTCATGGGTGGGTCTCCACAGAAGGCTGCCGGAACGGTTTGATGCGGCAGGGGCCCGGGTTTGCTCCGGTGGTGGCACATACGTTCTAGAGAAAGGGCAATGATCTGTCCGTTGAATGAGCCTAGCGGCGCCGGCCGGCGGGCACCCGCCGGTGCACCCCGTCGCTGCGGGCATACCCTGTCCGTTCGACGTGGATGACGCCGAGCCTCTCCAGGGTTGTCGTCACGTCGGCAGCAAAGTCCCTCCACGGCCCCAGTTCGGAGCCGCACTCTCCACAGCAGACCACGGATGCGTCGTTCAGAACGCCTGTGACGTTGAACGAGCTGCCCTCGCAATCCTGGCAGCTGAAACGAGGGGCAATCGGCTCAATCAACATGGCGGGCTCCGGCAACAATTCT
>DATCJK010000021.1:0-80047 GCA_036562855.1 Microvirga sp. | reverse complement strand
GGCGTTCTCGTGGCGTCGGGCCGCCGGGCTCCGGCCCCTGGGGATCTGCCCGAGGGCATGCACTTCATCGCCAAGCCGTTCCATCCGGATACGGTGATCCAGCTGGTGCGTTCGCTCATGCCGACCTGGGCGAGGTCGCAGAATAATATGGCTTGAACCAGGGCTTCAGCGATTTAGCTCGGTTGCCGCAGGCATCTTCGACCGACTGGATCGGGGCTCCCACTCTGGCAGGGGTGAGACACGGCAGAAGTCGGGTCGCTCATCCAAGTAGGCGATGATCACCTCGTCATCCGCCGGGCTGAGCCGAAACGATACGAGACCGTGCTCTTGCGTGATCACGTCCCGCAGCACCCGTTTGGCAGAGGCAAGGTCAAAACGCCTGTGGCCACGGCGGTAACGAATTCGTTCCGCTACGTCGATAAGGCAAGCCTGGAGAAACTCGGCGCGGGCTTTGGCATCCATAATGCGTCGCTAACGGCTAAGCCAGGAATTGGGTTCCTGAACTCCGCTCCATCTATGCTCGCCAGAACCCTGAACCCTAAATCCATCAAGGGCTCGCTTTATGCTGTCCAGATGCCATTCGTGATCTACTCCGGCCCTGACATCGCTGACAACAACCCGCCCGAATGCGCGGGCATCGTTTAGCCCCGCTGACGCTGCCTTTCGGAGTCCTCATCCACCGTGGGTGCGAGAGGGCGAGAACTCGCCTCCGCGAGGGGCACATCGATGGTGCAGACGACACCTCCGGGAGCATAATCGACGCGTGCTTCACCGTTGAGTTCACGAGCCATGCCCTGCTCGATGAGCCGAGAGCCAAAGCCTCGTCGATTGGGTGGCACCACCGCTGGCCCGCCACTCTCGCGCCAACTCAAGCGAAGGCGCTGCTCGTCCCCTTCGACGACCAGAAGCCACTCCACAAACACGCTTCCTCTCCTTGTCGAGAACCCGCCGTACTTGGCCGCATTCGTGCACAGTTCGTGCAGTGCCATGGCAAGTGACAAGGCCATCCTCGGTGGCAGCGTCACCTTTGGCCCTTTCACCTCGACGCGGGCCCGGTCATCGCCGCAATGGGGCTCCACCGCCTCCCGCACAATCTCCTCAAGATCCGCCCCTTCCCAGTTCTCTCGGGTCAGCACCTCCTGAGCCTTGGATAAAGCCATCAGGCGGGACTCGAACGTGGCGCGGGATGACGCTGCCGAGTTGTCGCCTCGGAAGGTATGCAGGGCGATGGACTGCACGGTGGCGAGGGTATTCTTTACCCGGTGGTTCAACTCGTTGATGAGCAATTGCTGTCGCTCCTGGCGCTGGCTTAGCTCATCCATGAAACGGTCGATGGCTGCACCAACCGTCTCTAGCTCCCCCTGACGAGCGTTCATTCCAGTCCGGATGGTCTGGTCGCCCGCGCGCCATGCCGAGATAGTACCAACGAGCCGCTGCACCGGCCTGCCGAGCATGTTGCGACCAAGCAGCCAAGCAACCAAGAAGGCCAGGAGGGCACCAGTAACCGCTAGCGCTGCCCCACGACGCGCAGCGCGGTCAATCGGAGCGAATGCTTCGTTCTCCGAGAGCCCGGCACTCACGTAGACCCCGGCGGTATTAGCGGCTGGGGGAACGTACCCGATGATGCGGCGCGTGCCATCCTGACTGAGCACCTCGCGACTTCCTGAATTCTTGCCTTGGACGAGCGGCATGAACATGTCTGGAATTCGGCTACCGACAAACTGCTCCGACTGTGGCTCTCGGGCGATAATGATGCCGCTGCGGTCAGCGATGGTCAGCGCTCCGCCGCGTATGAGGTCACGCCCCCTAAGGCGTTGACCCAACCACGCAAGATCAAGCCCGGTGGCCAGAACCCCGACAATCGTGCCGGTCTCATCCTTGATCGGCGTGGCCATGACCAGCCCCGCCTGACCGGAGATGCGGCTTACGGTGTACTCGCCAACAACAAAACCGCCTGTCGCTATGGCGTTCTTGAAGTAAGGGCGGTCGGCCAGCAAACTTGCGGACGTGGGCATGTCATGGCGGCACCGCACGCGCCCCTCAAGGTCAATAACTGTAAGGGTCGTCAGGTTCGGGGATTGCGCCTGGACGTCACTGAGGAACGAGCGGCAGGGTTCGGTATCGAACGACCGGGTGACAGGTGCCCGTGCAGCCGTCCGCAGAACACTCTCGACGCCGCCCACGATTCCTTCGAGTTCTTGAGCCGCCAGTTGCCCGAAGCGGAGGGCAAGCTCGTGAACCTCCGCTTCGCGGGCGCTCCGCAGTGAGACCTCGTTGTAGACGAGGATCGCTAATGCAGGGGTGAGCGCGAGTGCAGTCAACAGAAGCAATCGGGCTTGTAGCGACAGTCGGATTGCCAAAGTCCGGCTCCTCTGCCGTGGAATGCCAGCACGGCACAGACAAGCTAGGGCAGCGTTCGGCAAAGCCCAAGCCAGCCGCACAACCCTCACAGCGTCGAATGGTACGGAGTGCAGATGTGTGCCTCAGGCCATTACTTGCGGCCTGCCAAGTACCGCAGAATGGGTGTTGAGCACGCTCCGGTCTAGCTCTCGATGATCAGAACCGCTTCAACGTCATCAAGGGTCATTGACCGGGTACACGTGACGAGAACGGCGAACGTGTCCGTGACGAAGCCGATAACAACGAAATTTTGGACGGACTGATTGCAAGCTTTGATATGCACTCAGCCGTGGCATTATCATGCGCTGTGCCGACATGGTGCCGACACGGGCTGAAACAGCAATCGCTACCCGACGGCAGCCTTGCTCTAAGTCCCTGTATTTCAACGCTGAAATTTGGTGGAGCCAGGCGGAATCGAACCGCCGACCTCTTGAATGCCATTCAAGCGCTCTCCCAACTGAGCTATGGCCCCACACTGGCCGCGGTGTTGGGATTCAACCGCGGAAGGGTCCCTGCCGAAGCAGGGGAGGCGTCTCTATAGTCGGGTCGGCGAAGCGGTTCAAGCCCGTTCGTGACCACTTTTTTCAGCCCCCGTCACTTGGGGCCGAAGGAGGCCCGCCAGGGGCCTCCCCGCATTCTCTCCGCCCGCTGGCGGAGAGGATCCTCAGGCTTCCTCGTCGTCCTCGATGTCGCCGTCGATGAGGTCGGACACGTCGTCCTCGCCCTCTTCCTCCTCCTCGAGGAAGGTGTCGTCGGCAACGTCGTCGGCAACGTCGATATCGTCGTCGATGGGCAGGTCCTTCTCGGCTTCGCCGGCCTCCACCTCATCGAGGGAGACCATCTCAGGACCTGTGGTCTCAACGTCCGTATCCTCGTCGACCGGCGCGGCGCGAGCGACCGCAGGGGCCGCGGCGCGGCTCAGGGCGGTGGCCTGGAACACGGTGCCGCATTTCGGGCACGCGGCCGGGTCCTTGTTGAGGTCGTAGAATTTGGCGCCGCAGCTCATGCACTGGCGCTTCAAGCCGAGTTCCGGTTTGGCCACGGTAGGGAGCCTTCATCTCGATGGATTGGGGAGCGCTCCCGTTAGTCGCGGGGGCGGGGCTTGTCAAATAGCATTTGGGAAGGCCCGGCTGCGCGCTCGGACAGACGCGACCGGGCCGTCGGAGCCGGCGTGACGACGGCGGGGCCACGTGTTACGAGCGCCCCCGTTCAACCGCATACGGGGGTTTTCGGGGTGTCGCACGCGGATGGTGAGCCGTCACCGGTTACGGCCAAGGCAGAGGGAGCGCTCAAGGGGCGCCTCAGGGTTCCGGGCGACAAGTCGATCTCGCACCGCTCGCTCATCTTCGGCCTTCTGGCCTTTGGCGAAACCCAAATCGAGGGCCTGCTGGAGGGCGACGACGTGCTGCGCACGGCCGAAGCCTGCCGGGCGCTCGGCGCCGGCATCACCCGGGAGGCGGAGGGGCGCTGGCGGGTGCGGGGCGCCGGCATCGGCGGCCTGACCGAGCCTGCCGGCATCCTCGATTTCGCGAATGCTGGCACCGGGTCCCGCCTCATGATGGGCGTCGCCGGCAGCCATCCGATCACCTCCACCTTCGATGGGGACGCCTCCTTGCGGAAGCGCCCCATGCGGCGGATCCTGGATCCGCTCTCGCGGATGGGCGTCACCGTGGTGAGCGAGGCGGAGGGCGGCCGCGTGCCGCTCACCCTGCGCGGCCCGAAGGAAACCATTCCGATCACCTACGAGACGCCCGCCGCCTCTGCCCAGATCAAGTCCGCGATACTTCTCGCGGCCCTCAACGCCCCGGGCCGCACCACCGTGATCGAGCGCGAGGCGACCCGCGACCACACGGAGCGCATGCTGCGCCATTTCGGGGCCCGCGTGGACGTGGCGCCCCACGGCGCCGACGGCCGGGCGATCACCCTCGAGGGCCAGCCGGAGCTGCGCGGATCCACCGTGATCGTCCCCTCCGATCCCTCCTCGGCGGCCTTCCCGCTCGTGGCGGCGCTCATCACGCCGGGCTCCGACATCGTGATCGAGGGCGTGATGATGAACCCGCTCCGCACCGGCCTCATCACCACCCTCATGGAGATGGGCGCCGCCATCGAGCGCCTCAACGAGCGCGACGAGGGCGGCGAGACGGTCGCGGATCTGCGGGTCCAGGCGAGCCGCCTCAAGGGCGTCACCGTGCCGGCGGCCCGGGCGCCCTCCATGATCGACGAATACCCGATCCTCGCGGTCGCGGCCTCCTTCGCGGAGGGCACGACCCGCATGCAGGGCCTGCACGAACTGCGCGTCAAGGAAAGCGACCGCCTTGCGGCCGTGGCGGCGGGCCTTGGCGAGGCGGGCGTTCCGCACAGGATCGAAGGCGACGACCTCATCGTCGAGGGCGCCGGCGGCACGGTGGCGGGCGGCGGCACGGTGGCGACGCATCTCGACCACCGGATCGCCATGTCGTTCCTCGTGATGGGCCTTGCCACGCGAGACCCGATGACGGTCGATGACGGGCGGATGATCCAAACGAGCTTTCCGACGTTTATTCCGCTGATGCGGGGTCTCGGCGCCGCCATTCGGGACTGAGCTCTTCCATGATCGTCGCCATATCGCTTTCCGCCGCCTTGGACTGAGCCCATCCGTGATCGTCGCCACACCCCTTTCAGCGCCGGATCGGGACCGAGCTCTTCCATGATCGTCGCCATTGTCCCCACTGCCCCCGCTCGAGACGGAATGCTCTCATGATCATCGCCATCGACGGCCCGGCCGCCTCGGGCAAAGGCACCCTCGCCAAGCGCCTTGCCGCGCATTTCGGCCTACCGCATCTGGACACGGGCCTGCTCTACAGGGCCGTGGCACGGGTGATGCTCGACCGGGATCTCGACCTGAAGGACGAGGCGGCGGCGGCAGACGTGGCGACGGCTCTCGACTCGGCGCATCTCGACGACACGCGCCTGCGCGGGGCCATGATGGGGGATGCGGCTTCCATCGTCTCCGCCCATCCGCCCGTCCGGGCTGCGCTTCTTGCGTTCCAGCGCCAGTTCGCGGGGCAGATGACGGGCGCGGTCCTCGACGGCCGCGACATCGGGACGGTGGTCTGTCCCATCGCCGACGTGAAGCTCTTCATCACGGCGGCCCCCGAGGAACGCGCGCGGCGCCGCCACCTCGAGCTGCTGGCGCGGGGGGAAATCGCGGAGTTCACCGGCATCCTGGACGACATCCGCCGCCGGGACGAACGGGATGCCAATCGCAGCACCGCCCCGCTGCGGGCCGCGGAGGATGCCCTCATCCTCGATACCACCGCGCTCGATGCCGACGCCACGTTCCGGACGGCGCTGGAGATGGTCGAGGCGCAGCGCAAGTCGCTTCCGGTCTGACGACAAGGCCTGGCGCAGGCCGCTGCTGATCCGCCGAGCCTGGCGGTCCAACCGCCGGTAGTCTCCCCCGGTCCTTTCCTTCACCGGGTTGCGCTCGGGCCCGAAACTGGCACACTCGCCTGACGATCGACCTCCTCCACGGAGATTGCGATGGTTCGGCGCCGCCTCTCCCGCCTTGCTGCCGGCTTGACCCTCGGCCTCGCGCTGCTCGCCGGATCGGTGCAGGCCCAGGCGCAGACCGAGGTGGATCTCGCGCTCGTCCTCGCGGTCGACATCTCCTATTCCATGGATCCCGAGGAGCAGGAGCTGCAGCGGGAGGGGTTCGCCGAGGCCTTCCGCTCCCCGCTCGTCCATGACGCCATTCGCCGGGGCATGCTGGGGCGGATCGCGGTCGTCTACATGGAATGGGCCGGTTCGGCCGATCAGACCGTGGTGGTGCCCTGGACGCTCCTGGACAACCCGGAGAGCATCATGGCCTTCGCCGACAAGATCGCCGGGACGCCCCTGCGCCGGGCCCAGCGGACCTCCATCTCCACGGCCATCGACCGCAGCGTGAAACTCCTCGAGACGAGCGGCTACGAGGCGAGCCGGCGGGTGATCGACATTTCCGGGGACGGGCCGAACAATCAGGGGCGCCTCGTGGTCGCGGCACGGGACGACGCCCTGGCGAAGGGGATCACCGTCAACGGCCTGCCCATCATGCTGCGCCGGCCGGGCTATCTCGATATCGACAGCCTCGACGAATACTTTCGCGACTGCGTGATCGGCGGCCAGGGCGCCTTCATGGTCCCTGTGCGCGAGCGGGAGCAGTTTCCGCAGGCCATCAAGACGAAGATCCTGATGGAGATCGCCGGCCTTCAGCCGGCGCAGAGCCTGATCCACCGCATTCAGGCCCAGCCCCGCACCAACTGCCTCGTCGGCGAGACGCAATGGCGCGATCGGATGGGCAACTGAAGCACGGGCACGGCTCGCGCTCGACCGAATGGGCAATTGCAGGACGCAGACGCCCCGCCCCATGGCGTGCGCTCGCGGCGGCGTATAAAGCTCCGGCACCTGCCCCTGCCCCGCCGGACGGAGTCCATGACCGCCCTGACCCTCGCGCTCGTTGCCCATGATGCCAAGAAGGCCGCCTTGGCCGATTTCGTGGCCGCGCACGTTTCCACCATCGGGCGGTTCCGCCTCGTCGCCACCGGCACCACCGGCAGCCGCATCATGGAACGCTGCCCGAGCCTCTCCGTCACGCGCCTCAAAAGCGGCCCGCTCGGCGGCGACCAGCAGATCGGCGCCATGATCGCGGAAGGGCAGATCAGCGGGCTCGTCTTCTTCGTCGATCCCCTCTCGCCCCATCCCCACGACGTGGATGTGAAGGCCCTCATGCGGCTCGCGCTCGTCTACGACATTCCCATGGCCCTCAACCGGGCTACCGCCGAGCGCCTGATCGCGAGCTTTGCGGAGGCGGCAACCGGGAAGTGAGCGGCGCTCAGCTCACAGATTCCGTGCTCGCGATGATCCGGATCTCGACGACGGCGCCCTCCCGCCGCAAGCCCGCCACCTCGACCGCGGTCCAGGCCGGATAGGGCTCGTCGACGTAAGCGAGGCGGACCCTGTCGAAGAGATCGAAATGAGCCCGCAGGCCCACATGGTAGGTGGTCATCTCCACGACGGCCCCGAAGGTGAGGCCCGCCTCACGCAGGACGGCCCCGATCTTCTCGAACGCATTCCGGAACTGGGTCTCCGGGTCCGCCGGCATGTGCCCTTGCGGATCGCTTCCCGTGACACCCGTGAGAAACACGTGCTGGCCGGACAGGATGGCGGGCGACATCCTCAATTGCTCCGCCGCCGCGCGAACCTGCGGTGGCACGATGGCACGCTTCGGCATGATTGTTCTCCGTTCTGATCGTGACCCTATTGGCCTCGCGGCTTCGCGCGCCGGGTTGGGGGCGCGGTCAGCGGGTCCTCGGGCCAGGGATGCTTTGGATATTGCCCCCGCATGTCGGCCCTCACCGCCGCCCAGGAGCCGCGCCAGAAGCCCGGCAGGTCACGGGTGATCTGGATCGGGCGCTGGGCCGGCGAGAGCAGGTGCAGGATGAGGGGCACGCGCCCACCCGCGATGGTGGGGTGCCGGTCGAGGCCGAACAGCTCCTGGACGCGCACATGCAGCACCGGTCCCTCCTCGCCCCCATAATCCACCGGGATCTGGGAGCCCGTCGGCACCTCGATATGGGTCGGCGCCTCCGCATCGAGCCGCCGCTGCAGGGGCCAGGAGAGCAGCCCGCGCAGGGCATCGCTCAAGATATCGGCTCCGATGTCGGACAGCCCGGCTTTGCCGACGAGATGGGGAGCGAGCCAGGTCTCGACGCCGGCGGTGAGCGCCTCGTCCGAAAGGTCAGGCCAGTCCTCGCCCTCGGCACGCCGGAGGAACTGCACGCGCTCGCGCCACTGGGCGAGCGCCTTCGACCAGGGCCATTGCTGGAGCCCGATCCCCGCAAGGCCGCGGGCAAGGGCCGCTGCCGCCGCCTCGGTCGCCGGAACCGGAAGCGGCCTGTCCCCGAGCACGAGCGCGCCGTAGCGGCGAACGGCCCGGGCCCGCAAGGCGCGCGCTTTCGGATCGAACGCCACCTCGTCACCCTGGACGATATGAGGCCCGACCGCCGCGTCCATCTCCTCCGCGGTGAGGGCGGCGGCCGCCAGGATGCGGGCGGAGGCGGCGACGCCCGTCACCTCCGCGACCGCAAGGAAGGGTTCGCGGGCGAGGCGGTCATGGGCCTCGACCGCCGCGCCGCGCCCGCTCGCCATGAGGAATTCGCCCGGCTTGCCGCGGGCCTTGGCGATGCGGTCCGGATAGGCGAGTGCCAGGAGGCGCCCGGGGCTTGCGCCCTCCCCGCCCGCGCGGCCGCCGGCCGTCTTCGCCCAGCCCGCCGCCATGCGCCGCATGTCCTCGGCGCGGGCCGAGCGGTCGCGCCGGTACCGCTCCACCCGCTCGGCGACGTCCACGGCGTCGCCGCCGAGCCCCCGCTCCACGAGAACGGCAGCGATATCCGCGGCCAGCCTCCCCTCCCCGATCTCGGCCGCCGCGATGATCATTTTGGCGAGCCGTGGCGGCAGGGGCAGAGCGCGGAGCCGGCGTCCCGTCTCGGTGATGCGCCCCTCGCCATCCAGCGCATCGAGTTCGCCAAGAAGCGCGCGGGCTTCCTTGAGGGCGGGCGCCGGCGGCGGGTCCAGGAACGCGAGGGTCGTGGGATCCGTGACGCCCCAGGCGGCGCAGTCAAGGAGAAGGGAGGTGAGGTCCGCGGCCAGGATCTCGGGGCGCCCGAAGGGTTCGAGCGCGCCGGTCGCGGCCTCGTCCCAGAGCCGGTAGCACACGCCCGGCTCCGTGCGGCCGGCGCGGCCCCGGCGCTGGTCGGCGGCGGCGCGGGACACGCGGACGGTCTCGAGCCGGGTCAGGCCAAGATCGGGCTCGTAGACCGGCACGCGGGCAAGGCCCGAATCGATCACCACCCGCACGCCCTCGATGGTGAGCGAGGTCTCGGCGATCGAGGTAGCGAGCACGACCTTGCGGCGGCCGGCTTTCGCGGGGCTGACCGCAAGGTCCTGCTCGGCCCGGTCGAGGGCGCCGTAGAGCGGCGCGATGTCGACCACGGGATCCGCCACACGCTCCCGCAGGAGCGCGTCGACCCGGCGGATCTCGCCTTGCCCCGGCAGGAAGACGAGCACGGAGCCGGGCTCGGCGCGAAGCGCCCTGAGCGCCGCCTCCGTCACCTGCTCCTCCAGGCGCCGGTTCGGGTCGCGGCCGAGATAGCGGGTCTCGACCGGATGGGCGCGACCCTCTGATCGAAGCACCGGCGCGTCCCCGAGCAATTGAGCCACCCGGGCGCCGTCGAGGGTCGCGGACATGACGAGAAGGCGCAGATCCTCCCTCAAGCCCCCTTGCGCATCGAGGGCGAGGGCCAGCCCGAGATCCGCATCAAGGGAGCGCTCGTGGAATTCATCGAAGAGCACGGCCGCGACACCGTCGAGCGCCGGGTCGTCCAGGATCATGCGGGCGAACACGCCCTCGGTGACCACCTCGATCCGGGTGCGGGCGGAGATCTTGGAGCCGAGGCGGACGCGAAGGCCCACCGTCTCCCCGACGGCTTCACCGAGCGTGGATGCCATGCGCTGCGCGGCGGCGCGCGCGGCGAGGCGGCGCGGCTCGAGAAGGATGATCTTGCGCCGCGCGATCCAGGGCTCGTCGAGGAGGACTAGGGGCACGCGCGTCGTCTTGCCCGCACCCGGCGGGGCCACGAGCACGGCGTTCGGCCGTGCCGCGAGGGCAGCCGTCAGGTCCGGCAGGACCGCATCGATGGGAAGTGCGGTATCGAACGCGCGCATGAGCGGCCTGATGGCGCAAGGCGCGCTCGGCCGCAAGCGGCGTTCAGGCCGCCGCAATGCCTTGGGCGCGCAACTGGGCGGCGAGAGAAGGTCGCAAGCGGCGGTTGGGCGGTCGTGATCCTGTGGACGCGCGGTTCCGCGGCGGGATGGGACCGCAAGCGGCGTTCAGGCCGCCGTAATGCCTTTGGCGCGCAATTGGGCGGCAAGATCCATATCGTCCACGAAGCGGATGGCGTGCATGCCGACCGAGCGGGCGCCCTCCACGTTGGCGAGCGAATCGTCGATCATGATGCAATCCTCCGCCGCGAGGCCGTAGCGGGACAGCAGCAGCCGGAAGATCGCGGGATCCGGCTTCAGGAGGCGCTCGTCGCCCGAGACGATGATCCCGTCGAAGGTGGCCAGGAACGGGTAGCGCATCTGCGCCTCCCGGAATTTCGGGCCCGAGAAGTTGGTGATGCAATAGGTGGGAACGCCCGCCTTCCGCAGCCGGTCGAGGATCGCCACGTTCTCCTCGTAGATGCCCGAGACGGTCTCGTGCCAGCGCTCGTGGAAGGCGCGGATGGCCGGCTCGTGGGTCGGATGGTCCTTGACGAGCAGCGCCACCGCCTCGTCCCAGTCGCGCCCCCGGTCCTGCTCGATATTCCAGGCGGAGGTGCACACATTGGCGAGAAACCACTCCATGCGCTCCTCGTCGTCGAAGATGGTCCGATAGAGGTGGCGGGGGTCCCAGCGCAGGAGGACATTGCCGATATCGAAGACGACGGTGGTGGGCGTGCGAGTGGTCATGGGTCTCTGGTCTTTGTTCGCTTCGGCCGCTCTCCTATAACCTTGCGGGGGCAAATTCTACTGCCGGACGGAGGGAAGCGGTGGAAGAGGTGACGGCCGCGCAATACGCGCTCGTTGCATTCAGCGCGGTTCTGGCCGGCACCATCGGAGGCGTCGCGGGCTACGGGACCGGTCTGCTCATGCCGCTCGTGCTGGCACCGATCATCGGAGCGGAGGCGGTGGTGCCCGTGATAGGCCTCTCGGCTCTCTTCACGAACGGGAGCCGCATCGCCGCGTTCTGGCCCGCCATCGACCGGCGGCGGGCGGCCCTCGTCGGTTGCGCGGCCCTTCCCACCTGTATTCTCGGCGCCTACGGCTACACGCTGCTGACGGGGCGCGGCGCATCGATCCTGATCGGGGCCGTGCTCATCGGCATGGTTCCGGCCCGCCGGCTCGTTCAACGCGCGCGGCGCGTTCTGCCCGATTCCGGCGTCGCCACGGCGGGTTTGTTCTATGGCGTCCTGGTCGGCGGGACGGCGGGTTCGGGGGTGATGCTGTTGGCCATCCTTATGGCCGCGGGCCTCGGCGGGCGAGCCGTGGTGGCGACGGATGCGGTCGTGTCCCTAGCCCTTGGAATCGTGAAGACCGGGACCTTCGCGACCCTCGGCGCGCTCCCGGCTTCCTCCTGGATCATGGCGGTCCTGGTGGGTCTGTGCGCGAGTCCGGGCGCCTTCATCGCCAAGCGCCTGACCGACGCGCTGCCGATCCGAATCCACAATGCCATACTGGATGGCGCCATCCTGATCGGCGGCGCCATCCTGATCGCGCAGGGCTGGGCTGCGGGCTCCTAGCCGCCGATGTTGAACCCGGCCAGCGCCGCCATGTTGACGATGTCCGCATCCGTGGCCCCGAGGGAGACGATCTGCACGGGCTTGTCGAGGCCCACAATGAGGGGACCGAGCACCATGGCGCCGCCCAGTTCCTGCAGCATCTTGGTGGAGATGGAGGCCGAGTGGAACGCCGGCATCACGAGCACGTTCGCCGGACCCTTGAGGCGGCTGAACGGGTATTGCGCCATGAGGTCCTTGTTGAGGGCGACGTCTGCGGCCATCTCGCCGTCATACTCGAAATCGACCCGCATCCCGTCGAGAAGGCGCACCGCCTCCTGGATCTTCTCGGCCCGCTCCGCTCGCGGATGGCCGAAGGTGGAGAAGGAGAGGAGCGCCACCCGGGGCTCGTAGCCAAGGCGACGGGCAACGCCCGCGGCCTCGATCGCGATCTCGGCGAGTTCCTGCGCGCTCGGCATTTCATGGATCGCCGTATCGGCCACGATGACGGTGCGCCCGCGGGCCAGGCAGATCGACACGCCGATGACCCGGTGGCCGGGCTTGGCGTCGATCACGCGGCGCACGTCGGCCAGAGCGATCGAGGTGTTGCGGGTGACGCCCGTCACCATGGCGTCCGCGTCTCCGAGCGCGACCATGGAGGCGGCGAAATGGTTGCGGTCCTGGTTGATGAGGCGCTGGCAGTCGCGGAACAGGAAACCCTCGCGCTGCAGGCGCTCGTAGAGAAACTGCGCGTAGACCGCATTGCGGTGCGAGAGCCGCGCATTGTGGATCTCGATGCCTTCGCGGCCCTCGAGATCGATGCCGGCCAGGGAGGCCGTCTCGTGAACCCGATCCTCGCGGCCGACCAGGATCGCCGTGCCGAGGCCCTGATTGACGAAGGACAGGGCGGCGCGGATCACCTGCTCCTCCTCGCCCTCCGCGAATACCACGCGCTTGGGGAATTTTCGCACCCGCTCGAAGATGCGGTTGAGGGTGCCGGCGACTGGGTCGCGGCGGGCGGAAAGCTGCGCCTTGTAGGCCCTGGTGTCGACGATGGGACGCCGGGCGACGCCCGTATCCATGGCGGCCCTCGCGACCGCGGGCGGCACCGTGTGGATGAGGCGCGGGTCGAAGGGCACGGGAATGATGTAGTCGCGCCCGAAGCGCGGCCGCGAGCCCTGATAGGCGGCCGCCACCTCGTCCGGCACATCCTCGCGGGCGAGATCGGCGAGCGCCTGGGCGGCCGCGATCTTCATCTCCATGTTGATGGTGGTCGCCTGCACGTCGAGGGCGCCGCGGAAGATGTAGGGGAAGCCGAGGACGTTGTTGACCTGGTTCGGGTAGTCGGACCGGCCGGTGGCGATGATCACGTCGTCGCGCACGCGCGCCACCTCTTCCGGCGTGATCTCCGGGTCCGGATTCGCCATGGCGAAGATGATGGGTCTGTCCGCCATGGAGCGGATCATGTCGTCCGTGAAGGCGCCCTTCACCGAGAGGCCGAACACCGCGTCGGCTCCATCGAGCGCCTCCGCGAGCGTGCGCGCGCTCGTGTCGGCCGCATGGGCCGATTTCCACTGGTTCATGCCCTCGGTGCGGCCGCGATAGACCACGCCTTTGGTGTCGCACAGGATTACGTTGTTGGGCGCAAAGCCCATGGCCTTCAGGAGTTCGGTGCAGGCAATGCCCGCCGCGCCCGCCCCGTTCACCACCAGGCGCGTCTTCGCCATGTCGCGATCAGTGAGGTGGAGCGCGTTGATGAGGCCCGCGGCCGCGATGATCGCGGTGCCGTGCTGGTCGTCATGGAACACCGGAATGTCCATGAGCTCGCGCAGGCGCTCCTCGATGATGAAGCATTCGGGCGCCTTGATGTCCTCGAGGTTGATGCCGCCGAAGGACGGCCCGAGATAGCGCACCGCGTTGATGAAGGCGTCCGCGTCCTCGGTGTCGACCTCAAGGTCGATCGAATCCACATCGGCGAAGCGCTTGAAGAGCACCGCCTTGCCCTCCATCACGGGCTTGGAGGCGAGCGCGCCGAGATTGCCGAGGCCGAGAATCGCCGTGCCGTTCGAGATCACGGCCACCATGTTGCCTCGGGCCGTATAGTCGAAGGCGAGCGACGGATCCTCGGCGATGGCCTTCACCGGGACGGCGACGCCCGGCGAATAGGCGAGCGAGAGGTCCCGCTGGGTCGCCATGGGCTTGGTCGGCACCACCTCGAGCTTGCCGGGGCGCCCCTGGGAATGGAACTGGAGCGCCTCCTGGTCCGTGAAGGTGGGGCGGGTGCGGCGGCTCGGGGGCTGGTCGTTCATGGAATCCGTTTTTGATTCTGAGGCGTTTCCGGGGAGCGGCGACCTTGAGGCGCGGGCGGGCACGGGCACCCTGGACCCGCTCCATGCGAGGACGTGGCGGCCTGCGACCTTAAGGCAGCCTCGGGCCGGGGCCAAGACTTGTCCACACGAGCGCCGCGAAGCCCTATCCGAGGGTGAAACAGGGTCCCGGGTTTGCTAGGGTCCCCCGATGCCCTCCCAAGCCGCCTACCGCCCCGACGAGCCGACCGACTCCGCCGCCAGCCCCGTGGCGGAGGACATGGCGGTGCGCCCGGCCCTGGCCGGGGAGAGCCGGACCGGGAAGGCGGCGGACGACACCCGCGTCACGCCGATGATGGCGCAGTACGTCGAGATCAAGGCCGCGAACCCGGACTGCCTCCTGTTCTACCGGATGGGGGATTTCTATGAGCTCTTCTTCGAGGATGCGGAGATCGCGAGCCGTGCCCTCGGCATCGTGCTCACGAAACGGGGCAAGCATCTGGGGCAGGACATTCCCATGTGCGGCGTGCCCGTGGAGCGCGCCGACGACTACCTCCAGCGGCTCATCGCCCTCGGCCACCGGGTCGCCGTCTGCGAGCAGACCGAGGATCCGGCGGAGGCGAAGAAGCGCGGCTCGAAATCCGTGGTGCGCCGGGACGTGGTGCGTCTCGTGACGCCGGGCACGATCACCGAGGACCGGCTGCTCGACCCCGGCCGCGCCAATCTCTTCCTCGCCATCGCGCGGCGCCGGGTCTCCGATACGGCCTGGTGCTACGGGCTCGCGGCAGTCGACATCTCGACCGGCCGTTTCCTGATCAGCGAGACCGATGCGGCGGGCCTGCCCGCCGAGATCGCCCGGCTCGAGCCCCGGGAAATCCTGCTCCCCGACGGCATCCTCGACGACCCGGACCTTGGCCCTCTCTGGCGGGAGAACCGCGCCGCCATCACGCCGCTTGCCCGGGACGGCCTCGATCCGACCTCCGCCGAGCGCCGCCTGAAGGAGCATTTCGGCGTCGCCACCCTCGATGCCTACGGCACCTTCTCCCGGGCCGAGATCGCAGCCGCCGGCAGCGCCCTCTACTATGTGGAAAAGACCCAGTTCGAGAGCCGCCCGGTGCTCCACCCGCCGGAGCGCGGCGCCGTCGGGGCCGCCCTGGCCATCGATGCCGCGACGCGGGCCAATCTCGAACTCACCCGCACGCTCGCGGGAGAGCGGGCCGGCAGCCTTCTGGCCGCCATCGATTGCACGGTGACGCCCGGCGGCGCCCGTCTCCTCGCGGAGCGGCTCGCCGGACCGCTGACGGATGTGCGGGCGATCGCGGGTCGCCAGGAGGCGGTTGCTTTCCTGGTCGATGCGGGGGACCTGCGCGAGCGGCTGCGCTCCATCCTGAAGCAATCGCCAGATCTGGCTCGCGCCCTGTCCCGCCTCGGCCTCGGGCGCGGCGGTCCCCGCGACCTCGCCTGCGTCCGGGACGGATTGCTGGCGGCCCGCCATCTCGGCACGGTGCTCGGGATCACCCCCGGCCTGCCCCGGGACCTTGAGGAGGCCGCATCCGTCCTGCGGGCGCTCGACACCAGCATCGCGGATGATCTCTCAGCGGCTTTGGCGGACGACCTGCCGTTGTTGAAGCGGGATGGGGGCTTCATCCGCCAGGGCTTCCATGGGGAGCTCGACGAAGCCCGCGAGTTGCAGCAGGATTCCCGCCGCTTCATCGCGGCCCTCCAGTCCCGCTATGCGAACGAGACCGGCTGCCGCACCCTGCGCGTGAAGCACAACCACATGATCGGCTACTTCGTGGAGGTGCCGCAGAATGTGGGCGAGGATCTCTTAAAGCCGCCCCTCAAGGACGTGTTCGTGCACCGGCAGACCATGGCCGGCGCCATGCGGTTCTCGACCCTGGAGCTGGGAGAGCTCGAAGCGAAGATTGCCTCCGCCTCCGACCGGGCCGTGCGGATCGAGCTGGGGCTCTTCGACGCCATGACCCAGCGCCTCGTGACCCTCTCGGCCGCCATCGCATCGGCCGCGGATGCCATCGCGGTGGTGGACGTGACCGCGGCGCTCGCGGATCTTGCGGCGCGGCTCGCCTGGACGCGCCCGGTCGTGGACGATTCCTTGAGCTTTGCCGTCGAGGGTGGGCGGCACCCGGTCGTGGAGGCGGCGCTGAGGCGCGACGGCACCGCCTTCATCGCCAACGATGCGGATCTCTCAGGCGACGGGGCCGGGCGCATCCTGCTCATCACCGGCCCCAACATGGGCGGCAAGTCCACCTATCTGCGCCAGAACGCCCTGATGGTGGTGCTCGCCCAGATGGGCTCCTTCGTGCCCGCCCGCTCCGCGCGGATCGGCGTCGTCGACCGCCTTTTCTCGCGTGTCGGAGCCGCGGACGATCTGGCACGCGGCCGCTCGACCTTCATGGTGGAGATGGTGGAGACGGCCGCGATCCTGAACCAGGCCACGCACCGCTCCCTCGTGATCCTCGACGAGATCGGGCGCGGCACCGCCACCTTCGACGGTCTCTCCATCGCCTGGGCGGCCATCGAGCATCTGCACGAGGCCAATCGCTGCCGGGCGCTCTTCGCAACCCATTTCCATGAGCTGACGGCGCTGGCCGACCGGCTCCCGCGCCTTGCGAACGCAACCCTCAAGGTGACCGAGTGGAGCGGCGAGGTTGTGTTCCTGCACGAGGTGGTGCCGGGCGCGGCCGACCGATCCTATGGCCTCCAGGTGGCGCGGCTCGCGGGCCTGCCTCACGCGGTGGTGGAGCGGGCTCGCACGATCTTGAGCGAACTCGAACGCTCCGACCGGGAGCGGCCGAAGCGGGCCCTCGTGGACGACCTGCCGCTCTTCGCGGTGGCGGCCGTGGCCGCAAAACCCGGGCCGCAGGCGCCCAAGGCCGATCCCCTGCGCGAGGCGCTCGATGCACTCGATCCGGATGCGATGACGCCCCGCGAGGCGCTCGATGCTCTGTATGCCCTGAAGGCGCAGCGCTGACGCCAATGAGAAACGGCCGCTCGCGCGGCCGTTCCCATGAAAGCATGCGACCCGCTTACTGCGATTGGATCACGCGCACCACCTTGCGGGAGCTCGGCTCCACGATGGCGATGCCGGCATCGGTCGATACGTAGCGGTAGCTGCGCACGGACGGAATATCCGTCACCACATCGCTCGGAAGCGTCTGCAACTCGACGTCGGCCGGCAGCGTCGCGCCGACGGTGACCCGCTCCTTCACGGTCACGGGCGAGGTCTTCTCCTTCACCACGTACTGGCGGATCGTGGTCTCCTGCGCCGGAGTGAAGGTGATCGAGCCTGTGGTGTCGGTCGTGGTGGTGGTGGTCGTGGTCTGCGCGAAGGCGGGCGCCGCGAACAGGGCGGCGGCGACGAAGATGGCTGTCTTCATGGCTGTCTCCTGTGACAAGAACCGAGCCGCCGCATGATCGGCCGGCGGCCGGAACGCGGACAAAACGGATCGGCGGCCCGCGGAGTTCCGGCAGCGCTTGCGAGCTTAGGCTCCGCCGGGTCAGGCCTGCTGGGCGTTGCGCCGTGTTCGGCCCGCTTGCTGGAAGGGCACGAAGGTCACGCCTTCCGCGAGCGCCGGATCCTGGGTGGTCACGTAGTCGAGGGCCTGGCGCACACCGCGTTCGGTATAGGGCTTGGCGATGCAGCCCTGGGCCCCGGCGCAATCCTCCGGGATCCGCTTGGCATTCGCGGTCATGAAGAGAACCGTGACGCCCAGCTCGCCCGTCAGGCGGCGGGCGACGTCGACGCCGGTCGGTCCGTCGGCGAGATGGATGTCGACGAAGGCAAGGTCGGGCTGCTGGGCCTCGGCGAGGGACACGGCCTCATCGGAAGAAGCCGCGATTCCGATCACTTCATGGCCCGTATCCTGCAGCAGGCTTTCGAGTTCCAAGGCGATCAGGATCTCGTCCTCGACGACGAGGATGCGGAGGTTTTTCTCGGAACTCAAAACTGTGCCTCCTCTGCGTCCAGGGGCATGGTGATCACGGCCCGGGTGCCCGGCCGGGCATCGCTCCACTCGATCCGGGCCTTGAGCTGGCGGACGAGCATGTCGATGAGGGTTCTGCCGAAGCCCTGTTCCGAGGGCGCGGAGCCGGTGAGGCCGACCCCATCGTCCTCGATGAGAATGCTGAGCTGGCCATCCTGTTTCGTGACGGCGATCAGCAGCCGGCCCCGACGATGGTCCGGGTAGGCATGCTTGCAGGCGTTGCTCACCACTTCGTTGATGAGAAGCGCGAGGGGGGCGGCCTTCGCGGCCGAGACCGCGACCGGCTCCACGCTGAGCTCCAGCTTGACCTGATCCGGCGGCAGCACGGTGATGAGGTCGGTCGTGAGGTCGCTCAGAAATTCGGCGAGATCGAAGCGGCTCACGTCCCCGACCGAATACATGAGCCGGTGCACGGTCGAGAGCGCATTGATGCGCTCCGCCAGGTTGTGCAGCACCCGCTGCGCCTGCTCGTCCTCGAGGCGCCGCGCCTTCAGGAGCACGAGGGAGGCGATCACCTGGAGGTTGTTCTTGACCCGGTGGTCGACCTCGTGGAGCAGGGCCGTCTTCTGATCGAGCGCCGCCTGCAGGTCGCGGGTGCGGCGGGAGACCTGCTCCTCGAGCAGAAACTTCGCCCGGCTCAGCTCCTGCTCGGCCTGCTTCTTCTCGCTGATGTCGAACTGGGAGGCAAAGTAATACAGGAGCTCCTGCGCTTCGTTGCGCACGGGGCTGATCACCAGCGCGTTCCAGAAGCGGGTCCCGTCCTTGCGGTAGTTCAGGATCTCGGTCTCGACCGACTCCCCGGCCGCGAGGGTGTCCCGGATCTCGGCGACGGTGCCGCGATCCGTGTCGGGCCCCTGAAGGAAACGGCAATTGCGGCCGATCACCTCTGACGAGGCATAGCCGGTGAGGGTCGTGAATGCGTCGTTCACGAAGACGATCGGGTTGTCGTCCTGGCGGGGATCGGTGATCAGCATCGGCATGCGCGTGGCGCGGAAAGCCGCAATGAACGGGTTGCCGAAACCCAGCTCCACCTCACGCAAGGACCCGAGGTCCCGCGGTCGCGACTCCACCGACATGCCGAGCCCTGTCACTACGCAAGCACAATACCGTCCCGACCGCGGCAGGTTCGGCAAAAGCGGGCGCCCAGGCGGTCGCGAGCCGGGCCCATCGGTGCCGTGCTGCAGATCCGCATGATCGTCCCCTTCGGTGCCGCCCTTGAGGGCGCCGGCCGTAAGGGGCACCCCGAGCTGTTGTCGTACGATTTCGATCAACGCCGCCGGGCCCGCCTGGTTCCCGCGCGACCTGACGAAAGAGGCCATACGAGAATCATGCAACACTATCGCATGATGACCAATCCGGCTAAGCTCCGCCAGGTTGTGGGGGAACGGCATCCGAATGGTTACGCGTGTGGCGACCGTCGCCTTTGAGGGAATCGAGGCGCACAGCGTCGACGTGCAGGTGCAGATCGCCCTCGGCAATGTGGGCTTCACGGTGGTCGGCCTGCCCGACAAGGCGGTCGCGGAGTCCCGGGAGCGGGTGCGCTCGGCCCTCATCGCCTCCGGTCTCGCCTTGCCCGCCAAGCGCATCACCGTGAACCTCGCCCCCGCCGACCTGCCCAAGGAGGGCAGCCATTACGACCTGCCCATCGCCCTCGGCGTCATGGCGGCGATCGGCGCGATCCCGGCGGATGCGCTGGCGGGCTTCACGGTCCTGGGCGAACTCGCCCTCGACGGATCCATCACCTCGGTCGCCGGCGTGCTGCCGGCCGCCATAGCCGCGAACGGCCGAGGCCACGGGCTCATTTGCCCGGCGGCCTGTGGCCCGGAGGCAGCCTGGGCGAGCGGCGACATGGAGGTCCTGGCGCCCCGCTCCCTCATTCAGCTCGCAAACCATTTCAAGGGCACGCAGGTCATGAGCCGACCGGAGCCGGCGATCGCGCCGGCGCTGGGCGCCCTGCCGGACCTGAGGGACATCAAGGGCCAGGAGAGCGCGAAGCGCACCCTGGAGATCGCGGCGGCGGGCGGCCACAATCTCCTGATGAACGGCCCTCCCGGGGCCGGGAAGTCCATGCTCGCCCAGCGCCTGCCCTCCATTCTTCCGCCCCTCGCGCCACGGGAATTGCTGGAGGTCTCCATGGTCCAGTCGGTAGCCGGCCACCTTGCGGCGGGCGCCCTGTCCAATCGCCGTCCGTTCCGGGCGCCTCACCACTCGGCCTCCATGGCGGCGCTCGTGGGCGGCGGCCTCCACGCCCGCCCGGGCGAGGTGTCCCTCGCCCACCATGGGGTGCTGTTTCTCGACGAACTGCCGGAATTTCAGCCGCAGGCGCTCGACTCCCTGCGCCAGCCGCTGGAGACGGGCGAGGTGCTGATCGCGCGGGCGAACCACCGGGTCACCTACCCGGCCCGGTTTCAGCTCGTGGCCGCCATGAACCCCTGTCGCTGCGGGCAGGCGACGGAGCCCGGCTATGTGTGCCGCCGCCAGCCGAACGAGCGCTGCATGGCGCAATACCAAGCCCGGCTCTCCGGCCCGCTCCTCGACCGCATCGACCTCATCATCGAGGTTCCGGCCGTCACGGCGGCCGACCTCATCCTGCCCCCGCCAACGGAGGGGTCCGCCGAAACCGGGCGGCGGGTCGCGGCCGCCCGGGAGTTGCAGGCACGGCGCTATGCGGCGCTCGGGCTCAACGGCGTTGGCACCAACGCCGCGTGCCCGGCGCCGCTCCTGGAGGAAGTCGCCCAGCCCGACGCGGACGGGCTGTCCCTCATCCGTGACGCGGCCGAGGCCATGCGCCTGTCGGCCCGGGGTTTTCACAGGGTCCTCAAGGTCGCGCGGACTCTCGCCGATCTCGACGGCGAGGAGCGGGTGCGGCGCATCCACATCGCCGAGGCGCTCTCCTACCGCGCCGCGACGGACCGCAGGCCTGCCGCGGCCTGACCGCGTGGTAAAGGCCCTGTCACCGGGAGGTCACCAAATCCCGCGGCCGCCGCTCACGCAGCGGCAACCCCGTTTTTCAATGGCGTCTTCAGAGGTTTAGTCGATCCTACGCCCAAGAATGGAGGCAGGGGCTCGATGACGCTCTGGGGCATGACGATCAACGCCGGCGCGTGGCTTGCGCCTGTGACGGCCGTGGCGGCGATGGCCTCGCTCGCGGCTCTCGTGCTCCTGCGCGATCACCTGCGCCTCGAGCGTCATACCCTCGCCCTCGAACGCGAGGTGGCGCGGCTCAAGGAAGCCGCGCGACTGATGAGTGAGGCAAGCCACGCCGCCCAAGGCCTGGTTGGCGCGGCGCCGGATGCTCCTCCGGTTCCGCGTAGGGCGCCGACGCTGGTGGATACCCGTGTCGAACCAATGCCGATCCAGGAGACGCCAAGGCCGACCCAATCCGGGCCGACTCGGATCCTCCTCGCCGAGGACGACGACGTGAACGCGCTCTTTGCCGTGCAGGCGCTCAAGCGGACCGGCGCGCTCGTCGACTGGGTGCCCGACGGGGAGGCGGCTTACGAGGCGATCCTCGCGTCGTTTGCCGGCAAAGGCCCCACCTATCACGCGGTGCTCATGGATCTGAGGATGCCGCGTCTCGACGGCATCGAGGCAACCCGGCAGATCAGGCGCCTGGAAGCCGCCCTGCAGCGGCCCGAGCCCCTGCGCATCATCGCGGTCACCGCCACCACCATGCGCCGGGACCGGCAGGAGGCCGAACGCGCGGGCATCGACGTGTTCCTCGCCAAACCCTATGCGCCCGAAGCCCTCGCGGGACTTCTCGCGCCGGAGGCGGCGCCCCTGGCGCAGGCGTCCTAGCAGACGGACCGCAGCCCTTGCCCTCCTCTTGAAAAGCGCAGCTCCTCCTCTGAAATGGAGTGTCACAATACCGTCCGACGTTTATGATGATGTGTCGGCAAAAGGCGGGCCGGGCCAGCCGCCCAACGGGGTTCCTATGACGTCGTCGATCATGCGTGGGCAGACCTCTCCGTCGGGATTGGGCGCGGACGGCCTCGGCTCGGTCATCCGGCTCTTGCCGGGCGTCGACCGTCCCGTTCGCGACCATGGCGGCCTCGACCCGGTGCTCGGCCGCATCGGCTCCCTGGAAGTGCGCCTCGCCACCACGGCCAAGGAGATCCGGCGCGCCCAGCGCCTGCGCTTCAAGGTGTTCTACGAGGAGATGTCGGCGGCGCCGAACGCCACGTCGCTCTTCTCGCGCCGGGACGTGGACGAATACGACGCCCTTTGCGACCACCTCCTCGTTCTCGACCACGACGTGAAGCCGAAGCCCTTCCGCCCGGCGAAGCCCAAGGTGGTCGGCACCTACCGGGTGCTGCGCCAGGACGTGGCGGACCGGTCCATCGGCTTCTACACGGCCGGCGAATACGACATCGCGCCGCTGATCGAAGCCAATCCTGGCCTGCGCTTTCTGGAGCTCGGGCGCTCCTGCGTGCTGAAGCCCTACCGCAACAAGCGGACGGTGGAGCTCCTCTGGCACGGGATCTGGACCTACGTGCTGCACCACCGCGTCGATGTGATGTTCGGCTGCGCCAGCCTCGAAGGCACCGATCCGCGCCGGCTCGCGCTGCCCTTGAGCTTCCTGCACCACCATGCCCGCGCGCCCGAGCGCTGGCGGGCCCGGGCGGTCAACGAGCGCTATACGCCCATGGACCTCCTGGCCAAGGAGGCTGTCGATCCCAAGGCCGCGCTCCATGCGCTGCCACCTCTCCTGAAGGGCTATCTGCGGCTCGGCGCCACCTTCGGCGACGGCGCCGTGGTCGACCGCCAGTTCGGCACGACGGACGTGCTGGTGGTCCTGCCGGTCTCGGCGATCAACCCGCGCTACATCGACCATTTCGGTCCGACGGCGAACCGGCACGCAGCGTGAGCGACCGGGCGAGCCGGCGCGCAGCCTGAACTATCCGGCACCCCCACCGGACGCGAACAGCGCCCGCAATCCGTCCCGGTATGTCGGGTAGCGCAGGCGCACGCCGAGCTCCTCTTTGATCAGCCCGTTCGCGATGCGGCGGTTGTCGCTATAGAAGCTCAGCGCCATCGGGCTCAGCTCCGCCTCCTCGAAGGGAATTGCGGGAGGCGGCGCCCGGCCCATCAGCTCGGCCGCGTAGGCCACCACGTCCTGCGGCGGTGCCGGCTCGTCGTCGGCCACATTGTAAATCCCACCGTGCCGCGGCCGGTCGATGGAGGCGGCGAGCACCGCCGCGATGTCCTCCACATGGATCCGGTTGAACACCTGACCCGGCTTGACGATGCGCCGGGCGCTCCCGTCGGCGAGGTTGCGCAGGGGATTGCGTCCCGGCCCGTAGATGCCCGCGAGGCGAAAGAGATGAACCGGGCGCCCGCTCGCCTCGCCCCAGCGCAGCCATTCCCGCTCCACCGCCACCCGCTGGCGCGAGCGTCCGCGCCCCGGATCGAGAGCGGCGGTCTCATCCACCCAGGCGCCCTGCCGGTCGCCATAGACCCCAACCGTGGAGAGGTAACCGAGCCAGCGCAGGCGGGGCGCCGCCGCGAGCGCATCCGCGAACCGCGCCAGCACCGGATCGCCGCCCTGCGGTCCGGGCGGCACCGAGACCAGAACCGCGTCGGCCCCCGCTACATCCTCCACAAGGGCAGGATCGAAGCCCTCCTCCGAGAGGAGCCGCGTTGCGATCCCCTCTCCGGCAAGGCGCCCGGCCTTCTCCGGGCTGCGCACGGTGCCCGCAACGGCCGAGAATCGCGAACGCTCGGCCCGCACGAAAGCTTGGGCCGTATAGCCGAGGCCGAAGACGAGCAGCCTCACGCGGCGTCCTCGACGAATGCGCCGAGCGCGCTCTGCCATTCGCTCCGCACGGCGTCGTCGGTTTCGTGTCCCGCATGGCGGGCCGCAAGCGCCGCCAGGGCCTTCGGAGGCGCAAGACGCGCGAGCGCCCAGACCGCCATGGCCCGCACGAGGGGCGATGGATCGTCGAGCAGACGCTCGGCCTCGGGGGCGAGCGCCGGATCCCCGGAATTGCCGATGGCGATCAGAACGTTGCGCACGAACCGATCGCGCCCCGTGCGCTTGATGGGCGTCCCAGCGAAGCGCTCGCGAAAAGCGGGATCGTCGAGCCGGGAGAGGTCGGCGAGGGGCAAGGCCGCCAGATCGTCGCGCTGCTTCAGCCGGGCCTCGCGCCCGGCTTGGGCGAACTTGTTCCAGGGGCAGACCGCAAGGCAGTCGTCGCAGCCGAAGACCCGGTTGCCGATGCCGGGCCGCAAGCCCGCCGGAATGTGCCCCTTATGCTCGATGGTGAGATACGAGATGCAGCGGCGGGCATCGAGCTGGTAGGGCGCCGGAAAGGCGTTCGTCGGGCAGATGTCGAGGCAGCGGCGGCAGGAGCCGCAATGATCCTGCTCGGGATCGTCCGGCGGCAGCGCCGCAGTGGTGAAGATCGCGCCGAGGAACAGCCAATTGCCGAAGGCGCGGGAGACCACGACCGTGTGCTTGCCCTGCCAGCCGAGCCCCGCCGCCTGAGCGAGCGGCTTTTCCATTACGGGGGCCGTGTCCACGAACACCTTGACGTCCGAGCCGCCGCGGGCGGCGAGGAAGCCCGCCGCCTCCTTGAGCTTGCCCTTGATCACGTCGTGGTAGTCGCGGTTGCGGGCATAGACCGAGATGGAGGCGCGGTCCTTGAGGGCGAGCGTGGCGAGGGGGTCGGTCTCCGGGGCGTAGTTGAGGCCGAGCAGCACGATGCTGCGCACCTCGGGCCAGAGCCGCTCCGGCGCGCTGCGGCGCTCGGCCGTTTCCGCCATCCACTCCATGGAGCCGTGGTGCCCTTGAGCGAGCCAGGCCTTGAGGCGTTCGGGAGCTTCCGGCATCGCGTCCGGGCCTGTGACGCGCACGAGGTCGAAACCGAGCGCCCGGGCCCGCTCGATGAGCGCGGCCTTGAGAGCCCCGCCCTCTAGAAGTCCAGGTCCGCGTAGTGGCCGGCCGGGGCCATGCCCGGCACCCGGTCCCCGAGGATCGCGCGAAAGGCCGGCCGGGATTTCACCCGGGCGTACCAATGCTTCGCCGTCTCGTCCTCGTCCCATGGCACATCGCCCAGGTAATCCGCCGCCGAAAGATGGGCGGCCGCCGCGAGATCCGCATAGGTCAGATGGTCGCCGGCGAGCCAATTTCGCGTGGCGATCAGATAGCCGATATATTTCAGATGGTAACGCACATTCGTGCGAGCCGCCCGGATCGCGTTCATGTCGGGGGAGCCGCCCCCGGCCTCCAGGGGCATGAAGCGCTTGTCGATCTTCTCGGTGACGAGATAGCCCGTCACCTCGTCGTGGAACTTGACGAGGAACCATTGGAGCAGGCGCCGGACCTCGATCCGCCCCTCGACGCTGGCCGGCAGGAGGCGCCGGTCGCCGAGGTCGAGGCCCCGGGTCTCGTCGAGATATTCCGCGATCACCGCCGCGCCGGGGATCACGAGCCCGCCCTCCTCCACGAGAACCGGCGTGGCGCCGGCGGGATTGAGCTCGAGGAAAGGCCGCCGCCGCTCCCACGGCTTCTCCTCGCGGGGCTCGACCTCGAGGCCCATCTCGGCCAGGACGAGGCGGACGAACCGCGAATGCGGGCAAAAGGAATAATGATGAAGGATGGCCATCAGCGCTTCAGACGCAAAACTCGCGACGACAATAAGGCCGCGCTTCGTTAACAGCGGGTAAGGATTGCATGCAGGTCATGCAGAAAACCTCTGCATTCAAAGGGGTTGCCGTGAGGCCCCGCCGCCCCACGCACGAGGGGCCGTGAGGTTGGCCTGCCCGTTTCAGGCGGCTCCGGCCCAGGCGCAACGGCCCCTGCCATGCCCCTTGCCTCGGTTTGCCTCCCTCTCTCGCTCCGATTCCAGGACGCCAAGAGGAGGCGTCCACCCAAAAATGCTCTAGAAGCGCCGGGCCGCTCGGCCGATTCGGGGAAGACGACCGCCATGACGCAACTGATCGAGGCCCTGCTTCTCGGGTTCATCGAGGGCCTGACGGAGTTCCTGCCGGTCTCCTCGACGGGTCACCTCCTCCTGGTGGGCCACTTCCTCGGCTTCGAATCCACCGGCAAGGCCTTCGAGGTCCTGGTGCAGCTCGGCGCGATCCTTGCGATCCTCTCGGTCTATTTCGGGCGGCTCTGGAGCATCGCGCTTGCCCTGCCCCGGGATCCGGCGGCGCGGCGCTTCGTGCTCGGCGTCCTCATCGCCTTCCTGCCGGCCGCCGCCATCGGCGCGGTGCTGCACGGCTTCATCAAGGAGGTGCTGTTCAACCCTTGGATCGTGTGCGTGACCCTCATCGCGGGCGGGCTGGTGCTCCTCGTCATCGAGGGGCTGCGCCTCGAGCCCCGCTACGACGACGCGACCCGCTTCCCGCTGCCCATGTACGCCAAGATCGGCTTTATCCAGTGCCTCGCCATGGTGCCGGGCGTGTCGCGCTCGGGGGCGACGATCGTCGGCGCGATGCTGCTCGGGGCTGAGAAGCGGGCTGCGGCCGAGTTCTCGTTCTTTCTCGCCATGCCCACCATGGCGGGCGCCTTCACCTACGACCTGCTCAAGAACTACAAGATCCTCTCCGCGAACGACGTGGCGCTCATCGTGGCCGGGTTCCTGGCGGCCTTCGTGTCCGCGCTGCTCGTGGTCCGCAGCCTTCTCGCCTACGTGTCGCGCCACGGCTACACCCCCTTCGCCTGGTGGCGGATCGTGGTGGGGGCTGCGGGCCTCGCGGGGCTCATCGTCTACGGCTGAGGGCACGCTTCCATGGATCGCCACACCGTCGTCGCCGTCGCCTTGAGCCTCACCGTCGCGGCCGCCGCCGTGCTGATCGGACTTCTTGCCGGAGCCGGCCTGTTCGACGCACGGCCCGCCGGAGCCGCTGCGGCGCCCGCCTGTTCGGAATGGACCGACGGCTGCGTGATCTGCGCCCGTACGGCACAAGGGATTGCCTGTTCGACGCCCGGAATCGCCTGCAGCCGCAGCCAGCAGCGCTGCCTCAGGCCCTGAGGCTCGGACGCTCGAACCGGGCGTCGCGCCCGCATCGCCTCAGGCGTCCGGGCCCGGTGTCTTGTCCGGAAACCCGCACAGATCGACGATCGGGCAGCGCCAGCATTCGGGCTTGCGCGCCTTGCAGATGTAGCGGCCGTGCAGGATCAGCCAATGGTGAGCGTGGAGCCGGAAGGGCTCCGGCATGATCGCCTCCAGGGCCTCCTGCGTGGCGAGCGGCTCCTTCGTCACCACGAGCGGAATGCGGTTCGCCACGCGGAAGATGTGGGTGTCCACGGCGATGCGGGGAATTCCGAACGCCATGTTGACCACGACGCTCGCCGTCTTGCGGCCGACCCCGGGCAGGGTCTCCAGGATCTCCACCGAAGCCGGCACCTCGCCCGCGAACTCGTTCACGAGTCGCTCGGACAGGGCGATCACGTTCTTCGCCTTCGTGTTGAAGAAGTTGATCGTCTTGATGTGCTCGCGCACGCCCTCGAGGCCGAGTTCCAGCATCGCCTCGGGCGTGTCCGCCACCTGGAACAGGCGGCGGGTCGCCTTGTTGACCCCCGCATCGGTGGCCTGGGCGGAGAGCACCACCGCGACCAGCAGGGTGTAGGGATTCACGTGCTCCAATTCGCCCTTGGGCTCGGGCTCCCGTTCCTGGAAACGCCGGAAGATGGTCTCCAGGGTTTCGGGCGGGACGGGCTTCGGACCGCGGGCGCGGCGGGCCGGACCCTTGGGGCTCGGCGCGGGCGGCTTTGCGGGGGCGGGACGGCTGCGACGGAGCGGCGGCTTCAGATCGGGCATGAGCGCGTTATAACCGGGCCGGGGAAGGCAGCAAGACGATGGCGGAGCCCGTGAACCGCGACGCGGAGACATCGGGGCCGAGCGGGGTGTGATCGGACGACGGAAGGCAGCAAGGCGATGGCGGAGCCGCATATGACCCACGACCAGCACGTCGAGCGACCCGTTTTCGCGGCCGTGATCCGGCCGCACCGGTCCCTTGGGCCGAGCGCGTTCCGAACCGTGATGACCCTGTGCTGCCTCGCCACGATCGTGGCGAGCATCCCCTTCCTCGTTCTCGGCTTCTGGCCGGTCGCGGGCTTCTTCGGGCTCGATTTTCTCGCCCTCTACATCGCCTTTCAGGTGAACTTCCGGGAGGGCCGCTCCTTCGAGGAGCTGGAACTGACCCCGATCCAGCTCCTGGTGCGTCGGGTGAACCCCCGCGGGGTCGCCCGGGAATGGCGCTTCAACCCCCTGTGGACCCGCCTCGACCGGCAGATCGACGACGAGTTCGGCCTGCAAAAGCTCGAAGTGACCTCCCGTGGCCAGAGCGTCGTCATCGCCCGGGACCTCTCCCCCGGCGAGCGCGAGAGCCTTGCCGAAGCCCTCGGTCAGGCGCTCTCGGACGTGAAGCGCGGGTACTGACGGGCAGCCGTCACGGGGTCAGGTGTCGCCCCTGCTCTGACGCCGGTCTGCCCCCGATCCAGGACCGTCCCGTTAAGCGGGCTATTAGCGGGCGGCCGCCACAGGAATCGGGTGTCGTCCCTCCCTGGACCGGCTAATCTGGCCGCAATCCAGGATCGTCCCATGCTGAACACCCTGCGCCAGACAATCACCGAGCCGGACAGCCTCGAGGCCCATGCCCCGCACGAGGATTACGAGCGGGTGCGCCGGATCATCGCCTACATCTCCGAGCGCTGGCGGGAGCAGCCGTCCCTGGAGGCGATCGCCGACCATGTGGGGCTCTCCACCACCCATGTGCACCACCTCTTCCGGCGCTGGTGCGGGCTCTCCCCGAAGGCCTTCCTCCAGGCCATCACCCTCGACAACGCCAAGGCGCTCCTCGCCTCCTCGGCCAGCGTGCTCGACGCCACCTACGAGCTCGGGCTCTCCGGGCCGGGGCGGCTGCACGACCTGTTCGTCACCCACGAGGCCATGACCCCTGGCGACTACAAGACGGGCGGCGCCGGGCTGACCCTGCGCTTCGGCTTCCATCCCTCACCCTTCGGGGAGGCGATCCTGGTTGCGACCGAGCGGGGGCTCGCTGGTCTGGGTTTCGTGGACGAGGGGGACCGGCCGGCGGCCCTCGCCGACATGACCCGCCGCTGGCCGCGGGCGGATTACGTGGAGGACGCCGCCGCGACCGCCCCCCTCGCGGCCCGGATCTTCGAGCCCGGCCGCTGGCAGGCGGAGCAGCCCCTGCGGGTGGTGCTCATCGGGACGGATTTCGAGGTTCGGGTCTGGCAGACCCTGCTGCGCATCCCCCTGGGGCGCGCCACCACCTATTCGGACATCGCGAACCGGATCGGCAATCCGAAGGCCTGCCGGGCCGTCGGGGCGGCGGTGGGCCGGAACCCGATTTCCTTCGTGGTCCCCTGTCACCGGGTCCTTGGCCGATCGGGGGCGCTGACGGGCTACCATTGGGGTCTCACCCGCAAGCAGGCGATTCTCGGCTGGGAAGCCGGGGCGCTGGGCACCTGACGCAGGCGGACATCCCTAGGCCGGGAGGCCCTCGAGGCTTGGCAGCCAGGGACCGGCCTCCCAGCGGGGCCAGGAATATGGCCGCCGGAAACACCTTCGTAACCTTGGCGGGATCTCCTTCGCCGCCTCATCGCTTGCGGCGCTCAAAAGCCCTTCTTATATGAGCCCCAGCACAGGGAACGGCCGAGTTGCGGGCGGGCTCTGGCGTTTCCAGTTCAACAATCAGCCATGGGCCGAGCTGCTGTTTTAGGGCTCGGCGGTCTGCTTAAACAGTGAGGGATCCCGCCATGGGTAAAGTGATCGGTATCGATCTCGGCACCACCAATTCCTGCGTCGCCGTCATGGAAGGCGCGCAACCCAAGGTCATCGAAAACGCGGAAGGCGCCCGGACGACCCCGTCCATCGTGGCCTTCACGGACGACGGCGAGCGCCTCGTCGGCCAGCCGGCCAAGCGCCAGGGCGTCACCAACCCCGAGCGCACCTTCTTCGCCATCAAGCGCCTGATCGGGCGCACCTTCGACGATCCCATGACCAAGAAGGACATGGGCCTCGTCCCCTACAAGATCGCCAAGGGCGGCAACAACGACGCCTGGGTCGAGGCGGACGGCAAGCAGATGTCGCCCTCGCAGATCTCCGCCTTCACGCTCCAGAAGATGAAGGAAACCGCGGAATCCTATCTCGGCCAGCCGGTGACGCAGGCCGTGATCACGGTTCCCGCCTACTTCAACGACGCCCAGCGCCAGGCCACCAAGGACGCGGGCAAGATCGCGGGCCTCGAGGTTCTGCGCATCATCAACGAGCCGACCGCGGCCGCGCTGGCCTACGGCCTCGACAAGAAGCAGTCCGGCACCATCGCGGTCTATGACCTGGGCGGCGGCACCTTCGACGTGTCGATCCTCGAGATCGGCGACGGCGTCTTCGAGGTGAAGTCCACCAACGGCGACACCTTCCTCGGCGGCGAGGACTTCGACATGCGCCTCGTCGAGTACCTGGCGGCGGAGTTCAAGAAGGAGCAGGGCATCGACCTGACGAAGGACAAGCTCGCCCTCCAGCGCCTGAAGGAAGCCGCGGAGAAGGCCAAGATCGAGCTGTCCTCCGCCTCCCAGACCGAGATCAACCTGCCCTACATCACGGCGGATGCCTCCGGTCCGAAGCACCTGGCGCTGAAGCTCTCGCGCGCCAAGTTCGAGCAGCTCGTAGACGACCTCGTCCAGAAGACCATCGAGCCCTGCCGCAAGGCCCTGAAGGACGCGGGCCTGTCGGCCGGCGAGATCTCGGAAGTGGTGCTGGTCGGCGGCATGACCCGCATGCCGAAGATCCAGGAGGTCGTGAAGGCCTTCTTCGGGAAGGAGCCCCACAAGGGCGTGAACCCCGACGAGGTGGTGGCCATCGGCGCCGCGATCCAGGCGGGCGTGCTCCAGGGTGACGTGAAGGACGTGCTCCTTCTCGACGTGACCCCGCTCTCCCTGGGCATCGAGACCCTGGGCGGCGTGTTCACGCGCCTCATCGACCGGAACACCACGATCCCGACGAAGAAGTCCCAGGTCTTCTCCACCG
Source organism: Microvirga sp. (assembly GCA_036562855.1). Taxonomy (GTDB): domain Bacteria; phylum Pseudomonadota; class Alphaproteobacteria; order Rhizobiales; family Beijerinckiaceae; genus Microvirga. The sequence goes on along the minus strand of DATCJK010000021.1, from coordinate 48,998 downwards.
CGGAGGATAACCAGAACGCGGTCACGATCCGGGTCTTCCAGGGCGAGCGCGAAATGGCGGCGGACAACAAGCTGCTCGGCCAGTTCGACCTCATGGGCATCCCGCCCGCGCCCCGCGGCATGCCGCAGATCGAGGTCACCTTCGACATCGACGCGAACGGCATCGTGAATGTCACCGCGAAGGACAAGGCCACGGCCAAGGAGCAGCAGATCCGCATCCAGGCCTCGGGCGGCCTCTCCGACGCCGACATCGAGAAGATGGTGAAGGACGCGGAGACCCACGCGGCCGAGGACAAGAAGCGCCGCGAGCTCGTCGAGGCCCGCAACCAGGGCGAAAGCCTCGTCCACGCCACCGAGAAGTCGATGAAGGAATACGGCGACAAGGTTGGCGAGGGCGACCGCCAGGGCATCGAGACCGCCATCGACGCGCTGCGCCAGGCGCTCGCCGGCGAGGATGCCGAGACCATCAAGGCCCGCACCACGGACCTGATGCAGGCCTCCATGAAGCTCGGCGAGGCCATGTACGCGGCCCAGCAGGATGGGGCCGAGGCCGGTGATGCCGGCGCCGACGACGAGAAGAAGGACGACGTCATCGACGCCGACTTCCAGGAAGTCGACGAGGGCGACAAGAAAAAGCGGGCCTAGGACCTCGCGAATAGGATGGCCGGGCTTGACCCGGCCATCTCGTTCCGGGAGGCCTGCCCTCCCGGGGCCGCATCCGGGCGAGGACGCCCGGTGGGGCGTGGATCAGGGGCTGAACCGACTATGGCCGAGCACACGTTCTTTGACGTTAAAGCGAACCTTCGACGCCCGCACCCATCTTGGGCCCGTTCGGCGCGTCCCGATGTCTTGAAGGCGAGCTGAGCGATGTCCAAACGCGACTATTACGAGGTCTTGGGCGTCGCCAAGACCGCGACCGAGGCGGAGATGAAATCCGCCTTCCGCAAGCTCGCCATGCAGTACCACCCGGACAAGAACCCGGGGAATGCGGAAGCCGAGATCAAGTTCAAGGAAATCAACGAGGCCTACCAGACCCTCTCGGACGCGCAGAAGCGCGCGGCCTATGACCGGTTCGGCCATGCGGCCTTCGCCAATGACGGCGCCGGCGGCCCAGGCTTCGACAACAACTTCTCCGACTTCATGTCGGACATCTTCGACAACTTCTTCGGCGATGCGCGCGGGCGCCAGCGGAGCTCGGGCGGCCGCGAGCGCGGCGCCGACATGCGCTACAACCTCGAGATCTCCCTCGAGGAGGCGTTTACCGGCAAGAACGCCACCTTGAAGATCCCGACCTCGGTCACCTGTGAGGTTTGCACCGGCACGGGCGCCAAGGCGGGCTCGAAGCCCAAGGCCTGCCCGACCTGCGGCGGCTACGGCCGGGTGCGGGCGACGCAGGGCTTCTTCTCCATCGAGCGCACCTGCCCCAATTGCCACGGGCGCGGCGAGATCATCGACGATCCCTGCGGCGGCTGCGGCGGCGCGGGACGGATCACCAAGGAGCGCACGCTCTCCGTCAACGTCCCCTCCGGCGTCGAGGACGGCACGCGCATCCGCCTCACGGGCGAGGGCGAGGCGGGCCTGCGCGGCGGTCCTGCGGGCGACCTCTACATCTTCCTCTCGCTCAAGCCCCACACCTTCTTCCAGCGCGATGGGGCGGATCTCTTCTGCCGCGTGCCGATCTCCATGGTGACGGCGGCCCTCGGCGGCGAGGTGACGGTGCCGACCATCGACGGTTCGGACGCCAAGGTGAAGGTTCCGGAGGGCACGCAGTCGGGCAAGCAGTTCCGCCTGAAGAGCAAGGGCATGCCCGTGCTGCGCTCGCGGGATACGGGCGATCTCTACATCCAGGTGGTGGTGGAAACGCCCCAGAACCTGACGAAGCGCCAGCGCGAGCTTCTCATGGAGTTCGATGGCGAGTGCTCGAAGGATACCCATCCCGAAAGCTCCGGCTTCTTCTCGCGGGTGCGGGAATTCTTCGACGGCCTCGGTGGCGCAAGCTGACCTGCCGTCCTCCATCCTTCCCCATGCGGTCCGTGAGCACGCCCGCTTGACCGCATGGGTTTGGCGCGGGAAACCTTGCGGCGGCTTTGCCGCTCCCGAGGATTTTATGGAGCCCCTCGTGGATCAAGTGACCTTGACCATCGTTATCGAAGGGCTTTAACCGAGCGAGCATTCGCCTGAGGGGTTTGATCGTGTTGCAGTCGTCCCAGCGGTCCACGGCTCGTAAGACTCCCCTTGAGGAGCGCTTCGAGGACGAGACCCGGTTTCTACGCTCCTGGCTCGAGAGCCCGCTCCTCACCGGCGCCGTCACCCCCTCCGGCAAGATGCTCGCCCGGACCATGGCGTCCTACGTGGACCCCCGGCTCCCCGGCCCCGTCATCGAGCTCGGCCCCGGCACCGGTCCCGTCACCGATGCCCTGATCCGCCGGGGCATCGCCCAGGACCGCCTCGTCCTCGTCGAGTACAACCCCGAATTCTGCAAGCTCCTGAAGCGCCGCTTCCCGAAGGCAACCATCGTCCAGGGCGACGCCTACGACCTCGGCGAGACCCTGGCGGGCGTGGTGGCCGAGCCGGCCGCGGCGACGGTCTCGAGCCTGCCGCTCTTCACCAAGCCCATGGAAACGCGCCTCGACCTGCTGGCCACGGCTCAGAACGCCATGCATCCGAACGCGCCCTTCATCCAGTTCACCTACGCGATGGTGCCCCCGCTCCCGGCCCGCTCGGAGAGCTACACGGCGCGCTCGTCAAACCGCGTCTGGCTCAACCTGCCGCCGGCGCGGGTGTGGGTCTATCGCAGGGCGAAGTGAGCGCCGCGATGGCATCCGCCAGCGCGTCGCCCGCCGATCCCCGCGACCGCCTGATCATCGCCCTCGACCTCCCCTCCGTCGCGCAGGCGCGCTCGCTCGTCGAGCGGATCGGCGAGGCGGGCGCGTTCTATAAGATCGGGTATCAGCTCGGCTACGCGGGCGGCCTCGCCTTTGCCGAGGAATTGATCGGGCAGGGCAAGCAGGTCTTTCTCGATCTCAAGCTCCACGATATCGGCAACACCGTGGAAGAGGGCGTTCGCTCGGTTGCCAGGATCGGCGCCAGCCTGCTGACGGTCCATGCCTACCCGCAGACCATGCGGGCTGCCGTGCGCGGCAAGGCGGGCTCGGGCCTTCGCATCCTCGCCGTTACGGTGCTGACCTCCTACGACGACGCGGATCTCGCGGATGCGGGCTTCTCCTTGAACGCGGCCGAACTCGTGGCGCGCCGCGCCGCGCAGGCGCGGGATCTGGGGATCGACGGCATCGTCTGCGCTCCCACCGAAGCCGCGGAGGTGCGCCGGCTCGTGGGGCCGGACAGGCTCATCGTGACCCCGGGCGTGCGCCCGGCGGGAGCGGCGGCGGGCGACCAGAAGCGCATCATGACCCCGCGCGAGGCCATCGGGGCCGGCGCCTCCCATCTCGTGGTCGGGCGGCCGATCACCGGCGCCGCCGATCCCCGGGCCGTGGCCGAGGCAATCGCCGAGGAGATCCGCGCTGCATCGTGACGGCGCGTTGCCGCTTGACGGAATGCCGAAGCTCGCGTTCCGTGCGCCCGATACTGAGGGAGCACCGGATGCCTAAAGGCTACATCATCGCCCGCGTTACCGTCACGAACCCGGACGCCTATGCGGAATACGCCAAGGGCGCGACCGAGGCGATCCGCCAGTACGGGGGCCGGCCGCTCGTGCGCGGCGGCGCTCACGAGGCGCTCGAAGGCGAGGCCCGGCCGCGCAACGTGGTGATCGAATTCGACAGTGTCGAGCAGGCCAAGCGCTATTACCACTCGGCCGAGTATCAGGCCGCCAAGGCGAAGCGCGACGGCGCCTGCGAGGCGGAGTTCGTGCTGGTCGAGGGAGCCGCGTGATGCCGAAGGGCTATTGGATCGCCCGGGTCGATGTGAGCGACCCCGAAGCCTACAAGGCCTATGTGGCCGCGAACGGCGTCGCCTTCGCCAAGTACGGCGCGCGCTTTCTGGTGCGGGCCGGCGCGTTCGAGAACCCCGAGGGCACCAGCCGGAGCCGCAACGTGGTGATCGAGTTCCCGACCTACGAGGCCGCCCTCGCCTGCTGGAACTCCCCCGAATACAAGGACGCCGTGGAGAAGCGCCTCGGCCATGCCGAGGTCGACATGGTGATCATCGAGGGCTACGAGGGCCCGCAGCCGGGGTGACGCCTCAAACGGGCGTGACGATCCGGGCGCCGCAGGCCGAGGAACTGTCGGCTTTGCCCGCCATCGAGGCGGATGCGGCCCTCGCCTTCGGGCAAGCGGGCTTTCCCTGGTACGCCGCCGGCGAGGGGCTCTCGCGCTCCGCCATCGCGGCGAGCCATGCGGCGGGCCTTCTTTGGGCGGCATTCGATGAGGCCGATCCGGTCGGCTTTATCGCGGCCACCATGGCGGATGCGAACCTGCATGTGCTGGAGCTGTCGGTGCGGCGCTCCCACCAGCGCCGGGGCATCGGCCGCGCGCTGCTGGAGCGAGCCATCGATCGCGGGCGCTGGACCTACTCCCCGGCCGTGACCCTGACGACGGACGAGGCGGTGCCCTTCAACGCGCCGTTCTATCGCAGCCTCGGCTTCGTGCGGCTGGCGGAGGGGCGCCTGCCCCCGGATCTCGCCGCCATCCTCGCCCATGAGCGGCAGGTGCTCGATCCGCGCGCTCGGCGGATCGCCATGGCGAAGGTGCTCTAGCGGTCAGGCTCTCACCTTTGCAGGAGGCGGGGGAGCCGCTATATCGCGCCGGAACCCAAAGGGCTGCCGCAGCGATCATGGCAAGCGGCCCCATCGCGCCGGGATCAAGGGAGACGGGCATGTCGGAGATGCGGCTCGTGGTGGTGGGCGCGGCCGGGCGCATGGGGCGCATGCTGGTCAAGACCGTCGCCGACATGCCGGGATGCCGTCTCGTCGGCGCCATCGAGCGCCCGGGCTCCCCGGCCCTTGGACAGGATGCAGGGCTTCTGGCCGGCAGCGGGCAGAGCGGCGTCCCGATTACCGACGATCCTCTTCCGGTCTTCGCCGCGGCGGATGGCGTGCTCGACTTCACGAGCCCGGCTTCGAGCGTGGACTTTGCGGCTCTCGCGGCCCAGGCCCGCATCGTGCACGTGGTCGGCACCACGGGTCTTCAGGAAACGGATTTTGCGAAGCTCGAGGCTGCGGCGCGCCATGCGCGCATCGTGCAGTCCGGCAACATGTCGCTTGGCGTCAACCTGCTCGCCACCCTCGTGCGCAAGGTGGCGGCGACGCTCGGCGAGGATTTCGACATCGAGATCGTCGAGATGCATCACCGCATGAAGGTGGATGCGCCCTCGGGCACCGCCCTCCTCCTCGGCGAGGCGGCGGCGGCGGGCCGGGGCGTGTCGCTGAAGGAGCGCTCGGTGCGCGCCCGCGACGGTCAGACCGGCGAGCGGGTCCCGGGCGATATCGGCTTTGCGACCCTGCGCGGCGGCTCCGTGATCGGCGAGCACAACGTGGTCTTCGCCGGCCCCGGCGAGCGCATCGAACTCGTTCACAAGGCCGAGGACCGCGGCCTGTTCGCCCGCGGCGCCGTGAAGGCGGCGCTCTGGGCCTTCGACAAGAAGCCCGGCTACTACACGATGAACGATGTGCTAGGCCTCACCTGAAGCCTTGCTCCCGCTCACTTCCCTCAAACCGATCGGAGACCGTCCCGCATGAACCGCCTTCTCGTGCTTGCCCGCCACGGCCAGAGTGAATGGAACCTCAAGAACCTGTTCACCGGTTGGCGCGATCCCGGTCTGACGGATCTCGGCGTCGAGGAGGCCCGCCGCGCCGGACAGCGGCTGAAGGCCATGGGCGTCCAGTTCGACATCGCCTTCACCTCGGACCTCTCGCGCGCGCAGCGCACCTGCTCGCTGATCCTGGAGGAGATCGGCCAGCCCAGCCTCACCACGATCCGCGATCAGGCCTTGAACGAGCGCGATTACGGGGATCTGGCGGGGCTCAACAAGGACGACGCCCGCGCCAAGTGGGGCGAGGAGCAGGTCCATCTGTGGCGCCGCTCCTACGATGTGCCCCCGCCCGGCGGCGAGAGCCTCAAGGACACGGTGGCCCGCGTGCTGCCCTACTACATGCGCGAGATCCTGCCGCGCGTGATGCGGGGCGAGCGCGTGCTGGTGGCCGCCCACGGCAATTCGCTGCGCGCCCTCGTGATGGTGCTCGACCGATTGGACGCCTCCACGATCCCGTCCATGGAGCTCGCGACCGGCATTCCGCTCGTCTATCAGGTCAACGCGGACACGACGGTGGCCGACAAGAAGGTGCTGGAGGGCTGAGAAGCCCATGACCGCCCTCACCCTCGCGCCTGGCCTCGTCTACCACCCGGACTATTTCGACCGGGCGGCGCAGGAGCGGCTGCTGGAGGAGGTCCGTGATCTCACCCGCGCCGCGCCCCTCTTCACGCCGCGCATGCCGCGCACGGGAAAACCCTTCTCGGTTCGGATGACGAATGGGGGGCCGCTCGGCTGGGTGTCGGACGAGCGTGGCTACCGCTACCAGCCCGAGCATCCGGCTACGGGGCGGCCTTGGCCACCCGTGCCGCCGACGGCGCTCGCGGCCTGGGAGGCTCTGAGCGGCTTTCCCCACCCGCCCGATGCCTGTCTCGTGAACTTTTACGAGGACACCGCTCGGATGGGAATGCACCAGGACCGGGACGAGGAGGAATTCTCCGCGCCCGTGGTGTCGCTCTCGCTCGGGGCGATGGCCGTGTTCCGCTTTGGCGGGCTCGACCGCAAGGACCCGACCCGCTCCGTCAAGCTGCGCTCGGGCGACGCCATCCTGTTCGGTGGCCCGGCGCGGCTGATCTTTCACGGGATCGACAGGCTTCTGCCGGGATCGTCCGACCTGTTGCCGGAGGGCGGGCGGCTCAACCTCACCCTTCGCAAGGTCACGCGGGTCCAGGGACCTGGAGAGGGCGTCTGAACCTCGCCTTTCGCACGGGCGGACCAGCGTCAGCCGTTCGCCGGCGCCTCGGTGGTGTCGGCCTTCGGAGCCTCCTTGGGGCCGCCCTTGGCGACGCCGACGAGAGCCGGACGCAGCACGCGCTCGCCGATCACGTAACCGGACTGCACCACCTGAACCACCGTTCCCGCGGGCACGTCCGGGTTCGGCACCTCGAACATGGCCTGGTGGAGGTTGGGGTCGAACTTCTGGCCGTGCGGATCGAGGCGCTTCACCCCGTGGCGTTCCAGGGTCTTGAGGAGATCGCGCTCGGTGAGGTCGATGCCCTCGAGCAGCCCCTTGAAGGAGCCCTCGGCGCTCGCCTGCGCTTCCGCCGGCACGCTCTCGATGGCGCGGCGCACGTTGTCGGCCACGTTCAGCATGTCCCGGGCGAAGTTCGTCACCGCATAGGAACGGGCGTCCGCCACCTCGCGCTCCGTGCGCCGGCGCAGGTTCTCCATGTCGGCCAGGGTCCGCAGGAGCTTATCCTTGAGGTCCATCTTCTCGGCCTCGAGCACCGCGATGGGATCGAGCGCCGCGTCGTTCGCGGGCTCGGCCGTGCGGGCGTCGCCGTTCGGAGCGGCCTGCGGGGTGTCCGGGGACGTGGCTTGGTTTTCCGTATCGCTTGGCATGTCATCAGCTTGTGCTGGGGAAAGGGTCGGGGCTCATATCAGGTGGCCGGCGCCACAAATCAAGCGCTCGTGAACGGCCGATCAGGCGCCGCTGCGCTGCTCCGCCTCCTTCCCTGCCGCATTGAGCACTTCAGGCGCTCAAGCGCTGCGCCGCTGCCCCGCTTCAGTCCCGTCGCGCTCGAACACGTCGAGCAAGGTGCGCCGGATGGCGGCCTGGCGGCCCGGATGGGTAACTTTCGTGCCCGTGAGATCGGTCACGTAGAACACGTCGACGGCCTTCTCGCCGAAGGTGGCGATATGGGCGGAGGCGATGTTGAGGTTGAGCTTTCCGAGCGCGGTTGTGAGGTCGTAGAGAAGCCCCGGCCGGTCGAGCCCCGATACCTCGATCACCGTCTGGCGGTTCGACAGGGCATTGTCGATGGAGACCTCCGGGACCACGTGGAAGGTTTTTGAGGGCTCCTTGGACGGCCGCTTGCCGTCCACGAGGTCCGCGATCTTCACCTCGCCCTTCAGCGCCCGCTCGATGGCGGTGGCCACCCGCTCGGCCCGGCGCAGCTCGTCCTCGTCCCGGTCGAAGGCGCGGGAGATGAAGATCGTATCGAGGGCCATGCCGTCCGAGGTGGTGAAGATCTGCGCGTCCACGATGTTGCCGCCGGACGCCGCGCAGGCACCGGTGACGATGGCGAGAAGACGCGGATGGTCGGGGGAGAGCACGGTGAGTTCCGTGACGCCGCGGAACTGATCCGTCTCCGTCGCGGTCGCGACCGTGCGGCCGGCCTCCTCGGCGGCGCGCACGAAGCGGGCATGCTTCACCCGCCGGGCCAGCTCCACCTTCATCCAGTAGGCCGGGTAATGGCGGGCCGCGTAGGCCTCGACGGTTTCGGGCGCCCAATCGGCGAGTTCCACCCGCAGCCGCTCCTGGGCAAGTCGCACCCGGTCCGAGCGGGCAAGCTCCGCGGCCCCGCCGCCCAAAGCCACTTCGGTCTCCGCATAGAGCGTGCGAAGCAACTCGCCCTTCCACCCGGTCCAGACGCCGGGTCCCACCGCCTTGATGTCCGCGATGGTGAGGACGAGAAGGAGCTTCAGGCGCTCCATGGTCTGCACGATTTCGGCAAAGCTCTTGATCGTGGAGGGATCGGACAGATCGCGGCTCTGCGCCGTGGTCGACATGAGCAGGTGGTGCTCGATGAGCCAGGCCACCGTCTCGGTCTCGGCCGCATCGAGCCCAAGCCGTGGGCCGACCTTGCGCGCGATGGCGGCGCCCGCCTCGGAATGGTCTTCCGGCCGGCCCTTGGCGATGTCGTGGAGGAAGAGCGCCACGTAAAGAGCGCGCCGGTTCTGGATCGAGTGGAAGATGCGGTTGGCGAGCGGGTGCTCGCTGCCGAGCCGTCCCGCCTCGATCTCGGCAAGGACGCCGATGGAGCGGATGAGGTGCTCGTCCACCGTGTAGTGGTGGTACATGTTGAACTGCATCATCGCCACGATGCGCCCGAAATCCGGGATGAAGCGACCGAGCACGCCCGTCTCGTTCATGCGCCGCAGGACCACCTCCGGCGCATTTTTCGAAATGAGGATGTCGAGGAAAAGAGCGTTCGCCTCCGGGTCGCCCCGCAGGGATGGACCGATCAGTTTCAGCGAGCGCGTGGCGAGCCGGGTCGCATCCGGATGGACCGGGAGGTTGTGCCGATCGGCGAGCCAGAAGAGGCGGATCAGGTTCACCGGATCGCGTTCGAACGCATCGTCGCCCCGCACATTGATGCGGTTGTTGTCGATGATGAAATCTTCGGCCTCGAGCGCGCCGCCACGCCGCCGCCGAAAGCGCCCGAGTACCCGGTCGAGAACCGGCCGACGCTTTGCCTGACGCGCCTCCAGCTCCGCGCAGACGATGGCGGTGAGGTCGCCCACATCCTTCGCGATGAGGAAGTAGGCCTTCATGAAGCGCTCCACGGAGGAGAGCCCGCCCCGGCCCGCAAAGCCGATGCGTTCGGCGACGAGGCGCTGCAGGTCGAAGGCGAGGCGTTCTTCCGAGCGGCCGGTCGCGAAATGCATGTGGCAGCGCACGCGCCACAGGAACTCCTCGCAGCGGGCAAAGAGCCGGAACTCCTCCGCCGTGAAGAGCCCCGCCTTCACGAGCTCCTCCGGCTCGCGCACCCGGTAGGCGTATTTGGCGATCCAGAACAGGGTGTTGAGGTCGCGCAGCCCCCCCTTCCCATCCTTCACGTTCGGCTCGACGAGGTAGCGCGACGCGCCGGCCTTGGCGACGCGCGCGTCGCGCTCGCGCAGCTTCGCGTCCACGAATTCCGGGGCTGTGCCCGCCACCAGCTCCCCGTCGAACCGCGTGATGAGCGCGTCGTAGAGCGCCGCATCGCCAAAGAGGAAGCGCGCCTCCAGAAGGGAGGTTCGGACCGTCATGTCGGCGCGCCCCTCGCGCAGGCATTCCTCCACGGAGCGCGTCGCGTGCCCGACCTTGAGCTTGAGGTCCCAGAGCACGTAGAGGATCGCCTCGACGACGCTCTCGCTCCAGGGCGTCTTCTTGTCGGGCAACAGGAAGAGGAGGTCGACATCTGAGCCCGGCGCCAGGGTGCCGCGGCCGTAACCGCCCGTCGCCACCACGGCGAGCCGTTCGGAACTCGACGGGTTATGGGCCGGATAGAGGTGGCGGACCACCGCCTCGTGGATCAACTCGACAGCCGCGTCCATGAGGCCCGAGAGCCGGCGCGCGCAGGCAAGGCCGTCACGCTCCGCGATCAGCTGCTCCTCGGCGGCGCTGCGTCCCGCGTCGAGCATGCGCCGGACCTCGGGAACGAGGCGCGCTCTGAGGAGCGCCGCGTCGCCGAGCGGCGCGTCGCCGAGGCCCGCAAGGATCGTGGTGCTCATCGTGTCCCGCATGGCGGATCGCTTACACCGTTCCAGGTAGGAGGCCCATCACCGGCAACGTGGACCTTCGTCGCAGGGTTGCGGCGTTCGTCGTACAAGCCCACGTTTGACAAAAAGAACGGCATATCCTATATAAAGGACACGCGCCGATTTGAGCAGCAGCTTGCGGGCGCGAAACAAATTCAGCTAAAGCGCCGGGCGCCAGGTCCACGGACCCAGCTCCTATGCGCTCATCATAGGAGTCTACCATGAACCTCTCCCGTCGCCTCCTCCTTGGTTCGCTTCTCGGCTTCGGTATCGCAACGTCCGCCGTGCCGGACGCTGCCGCGCAGCCGAGGGAACTGCGCATCGATTATGCGACCTACAACCCGGTCAGCCTTGTTCTGAAGGACCGGGGCGTCCTGGAGCGCGAGTTCGCCAAGGACGGGATCACGGTCCGCTGGGTGCAGTCGCTCGGCTCCAACAAGGCGCTGGAATTTCTGAATGCCGGCTCCCTGGATTTCGGATCGACCGCCGGCGCCGCGGCGCTCGTGGCGAGGATCAACGGCAATCCGATCAAAGCGGTCTACGTGTACTCGCGCCCGGAATGGACCGCACTCGTAACCCGCAAGGAGAGCGAGATCGCCAAGGTCGGGGACCTCAAGGGCAAGCGCATTGCCGTCACCCGAGGCACCGATCCCCACATCTTCCTCGTCCGCGCACTCCAGGAAGCAAAGCTCACCGAGAAGGACGTAAAGCTCGTTCTCCTGCAGCATCCGGATGGGCGCACGGCGTTGGAGCGCGGCGACGTGGATGCCTGGGCCGGCCTCGACCCGCTGATGGCGGCGGCCGAGATCGAAGGGGGAGCAAGGCTCTTCCACCGCAACGCAGCTGCCAACAGCTGGGGCATCCTCAATGTGCGCGAGGCCTTCGCGAAGGAGAACCCTGCCCTCGTGGAGCGCGTGCTCAAGGCCTACGAGGAAGCGCGCACCTACGCTCTCCAGAATCCCGACGAGCTGGCGAAGACCCTCGTCGCCTACACGAAGCTGCCGGAGCCGGTGATCAAGCGCCAGCTCGAGCGGACGGAAATCACGCACTCCGCCATCGGCCAGCCGCAGCTCGACACCATCCTGGCCGCAGGTCTCGCTCTGCAGGAAGCAGGCGTGGTGCCAGCCTCGACCGACGTGCGCGCCGCGCTCGACGCCCTCGTCGACCGCCGGTTCACGACCGCGTCGAAGTAACGCCCGGCTCAAGGGAGAGCACCATGACGACCAGCTCTCCCCGAGCGACTCCGAACATTCCCTTTCCAACACGGGAGAACGCCGTGACGACCCGGGATCCGGGACGCATGCGGCTCTCCCTATTCCATTACGGGAGAGCGCCGTGACGACCCGTGCGTGGTCCTCCTCAATCGAGGGTGCCGCCGCTCTCGCGGCCCCGCACCTTGCCGAGAAGCGCCTCAGGATCGATCCGCGGGTCCTTCTCGGCCTTTTCCTTCCGGTTGTCGTGGCGCTCGGTTGGGAGGCCGCCGTGCGCTTCGGCTTCGCGGAGGGGCGCCTCGTGCCGCCCCCAAGCCGCATCGCGGTGGCGCTCCAGGGGCTTGCCGCTACCGGCGAACTCTGGACCCACGCCCTGGCGACGCTCTGGCGGGTGCTCGCAGGCTTCGCGATCGGGGCCGCTGCCGGCATCGGGCTTGGCGCCCTGTCAGGCTCGGCTGAGACCGTGCGCCGCCTCCTCGATCCGACCCTCCAGGCTCTGCGCGCCATTCCCTCGATCGCTTGGGTGCCTCTGTTCATCCTATGGCTCGGAATCTTCGAAGCCTCGAAGGTCGCCCTCATCGCGGTGGGCGTGTTCTTCCCGGTCTATCTCGGCGTCGCGGGCGCGATCCTGTCCGTCGACCGCAAGCTCGTGGAGGTGGGCCGCGTGTTCCGCCTCTCGCGCCTCGCGCTCGCCCGCAGGATCCTGCTGCCGGCCGTTCTGCCGGCGACACTCATCGCCTTGCGCTCCGGCCTCGGCCTCGGCTTCATGTTCGTGGTGGCGGCCGAGTTCATGGGCGCGTCCGAGGGGCTCGGCTATCTTCTCGTGGACGGGCAGCAGATGGGCAAACCCGACCAGATCCTGGCGGCTATCATCGCCTTCGCGCTTCTCGGCAAAGCCGCCGACAGCGTCCTCGTCCTCGCCACGAAACCTCTGGTGCGCTGGCAGGATAGCGCCCGCAAGCAGCTCTGAGAGGGGTTCATGCTAGCCTTCGAACGCCTCTCCAAAACCTATGCGGACGGCACGCGGGCTCTCGCCGACGTAACCCTGTCCGTCGCCGAGGGCGAGATCGTCGCGCTCATCGGCGGCTCGGGCTGCGGGAAGACCACGCTCCTGCGCCTTGTTGCCGGCCTCGACCGGGCGAGCGCCGGAGCCATCCGCCTCGATGGCGAGGTGGTGACGGAGCCCCATCCCGCCATCGGCATCGTGTTCCAGGAGCCGCGTCTCCTGCCCTGGCTCGATGTCGCCGACAATGTCGGCTTCGGCCTTGCGGGTCTATCCTCGGCGGAGCGGCGAGCTAGGGTGGCCCATGCGCTGGACAAGGTCGGTCTATCCGACCATGCCGAACGCTGGCCGCGGGACCTCTCGGGCGGGCAGCAGCAGCGGGTGGCAATCGCCCGCGCCTTCGTGACGAACCCAAAGGTGCTCCTCCTCGACGAGCCTTTCTCGGCGCTCGATGCCTTCACACGAGCGAGCCTCCACGAGCACCTGTTGGCGCTGTGGGCGGAAACCCGCCCGACCGTCGTCCTCGTGACGCATGATGTGGCCGAGGCCGTGACCCTCGCGGACCGCGCCGTGGTGATGCAGCCCAAACCGGGGCGCATCTTCGACGAGCTCCCCTTGAGCCTTGCGCGCCCTCGCGACCGAACGGGCCTGCCGTTCGAGGGAGCAACCCGCCGGGTGCTCCTCGCCCTGGACCAATCGCTCAAGACCGAGCCCGACATGCCCCGCCGCGAGCGCGATCAACAGGCCGCCGCGCTCTGGTGGTGATCCCGGTTTCATCGCCCGAAAGCAGAAGCGCATGCGGGTGGCGATCCGGGTAGGATCGCACCCGAACAGGAGATTCGACCATGGACGCCACCGCCCTCCGCGCCCTCCAGGCGCCGCTGAAGGACACTTACCGCGGCAACCCCGATGCCGCCTTCATCACCTTGAAGGCGCAGGGCACGCTCGATGACCAGCACATCGCCTGCAAGGTGGAGACCGGCCGTGCGCTCGCGGTGGCGGGTCTGCACCCGGCAACGGGCGGCTCGGGCGCGGAGCTCTGCTCCGGCGACATGCTGCTGGAGGCTCTCGTCGCCTGCGCGGGCGTCACCCTGAAGGCCGTGGCGACGGCGCTCGAGATTCCCCTGCGCCAGGGCGTCGTGAAGGCCGAAGGCGACCTCGATTTCCGCGGCACGCTCGGCGTCGACAAGGAGGCCCCCGTGGGCTTCAAGGCAATCCGCCTCGCCTTCGAAGTCGATACGGACGCGCCGCAAGAGAAGATCGACCAACTCCTGAAGCTCACCGAGCGCTACTGCGTGGTGTTCCAGTCGCTTGCCAACAAGCCGGACCTCGCGGTCGAGGTGCGGCGGAGCTGAGCGCCCCGGCGCTAGCCCCGGGCCTCGCCTCAGGGGCTAGCGCGCGATCTTCCCCTCGATCGCGTCCCACAGGGCGACGCTCAAGTCTGGCCCGCCGAGGCGCCTGATGGCGCGAAGCCCGGTGGGCGAGGTCACGTTGATCTCGGTGAGATTGCCGTCGATCACGTCGATGCCGACAAAGATCTGGCCCATGCGCTTCAGGTGCGGGCCGATGGTCTCGCAGATCTCGCGCTCGCGGGGCGTCAGGTCCGTCGGCTTCGCGGCGCCGCCGCGCACCATGTTGGAGCGGATGTCGTTCGCTGCCGGCACGCGGTTGATGGCGCCGGCCGCCTCCCCGTCGATGAGGATGATGCGCTTGTCGCCCTCCGTGACCTTCGGCAGGAAACGCTGCACCACCCAGGGCTCCCGGAAGGTGACGGCGAAGAGGTCGTAGAGCGAACCGAAATTCGGGTCCTCGCGGCTCACCTTGAACACCGCCGCGCCCCCATTGCCGTAGAGCGGCTTCATGACGACGTCCCCGTGCTCGGCGCGGAACGCCTCGATCTCCGCCTTGTCGCGGGTGATCAGCGTCGGGGGCATCAGATGGGGAAAGAGGGTGACGAAGATCTTTTCGGGCGCGTTGCGCACATGGTGCGGATCGTTCACCACCAGGGTCTTGGGATGGATGCGCTCGAGAAGATGCGTCGTGGTGATGTAGGCCATGTCGAAGGGCGGATCTTGCCGCAGCAGGATCACGTCCACCGTCGAGAGGTCGACCCGGGTCGGCTCGCCGAGCGTCGCATGGTCGCCCTCGATGTCCCGCACGGCGAGCGGTTCGGCGGCGGCGACCACCTGGCCGTTGCTCAAGGACAGGCGGTCCGGGGTGTAGTGAAGCAGCCGATGTCCACGGGCTTGCGCCTCGAGCAGCATCGCGAAGGTGGAATCGCCTGCGATCCTGATGCGCTGGATGGGGTCCATCTGGACCGCGACGGTGAGCGTCATGGAAGCCCTCTTGGTTGGGCGCCCGTTATCGGGCCGGACCGGCGGGTTGGCAACCGTTGGGCCGGCGGCCCGCAGAGGAGCTTCGCCTCGAAGACGAGCGTTGTGGGTATCCTGGCCGAACCGTCTTGGCCCAGTCGCGTTCTCTCCTCATGACCCTTACCTTCTGGCCCTGATGGCCCGCCGCGCACTCCTCATCATCAACGCCAAGAGCCGCAGCGGCGCCGCGAGCCTCGAGGCGGCCTCGGCGGCCCTGGACGCGCATGGGATCGAGCCCGTGCACCGGGATTGCGGCAGCCGGGAGGAGTTGTCTCCGCTCATCGTGAAGCACGCGGACGGTGTCGATCTCGTCGTGGTGGGTGGCGGCGACGGCACCATCAATGCCGCGGCGCTCGGGGTGATCCAGGCCGGCCTCCCGCTCGGCATCCTGCCGCTCGGGACCGCGAACGATCTTGCGCGGACGCTCGGCATAGCGCCCGATCTTGATGCAGCGGCCGGGGTGATTGCCGAGGGCCATACCCGGAGGATCGATTTGGGCCTCGTCAACGGAGAGCCCTTTTTCAACGTGGCGAGCGTCGGCCTCTCGGCGGAGCTCGCCCAGCAGCTGACCCGGGACATCAAGCGCCGGTTCGGACGCCTCGGCTACGGGCTTGTGGCCCTGCGGGTCATGTCGCAGGCAAGGCCCTTCAGCGCCGTGATCTCCAGCGGAACCGGATCGGTGCGGGTTCGGACCCTCCAGATCGCGGTCGGCAACGGACGCTATTACGGCGGCGGCAACGCGGTCGAGAAGGACGCCGCCATCGACGACCAGCAGCTCGACCTCTACAGCCTGGAGGTGAAGCGGGCCTGGAAGCTCGCTCTCATGGCGCGTTCGTTCCGCCATGGGGAGCACGGGGCCTGGGAGGAGGTGCGGGCGATCCGCGCCAAGGAATTCGAGATCCGCACCCGCAAGCCCCGCGCCATCAACGCCGACGGCGAGATCGTCACGCGGACGCCGGCGCAGTTCACGATCAAGCCCAGGGCCGTGACCGTGTTCGCGCCGGCGCCGCCAGCCACCTGACCGATCCCAGGGCTGGGTTTCACCCGCGGCGGGGCAGAATCGGCAGCCCGGCTTCGGGCGCGCGGCCGTGGCGTACCGCATCCTCGATGCTGCTGCGATCAAGGCCCATATCGTGCAGCAGCGCATCGTCGAGGCCGGAGAGCTCGTTCATGCTCCGCCGGACGCGAATCTCCCGTATCAACGCCCCGAAGGCCTGGATGAACGGGCCAGCCACCGCGTCGATACGCGGCCAGCCAAGGGCAGGGGTCAGTCTTGAGACGGTGGTCGCCATGGGAACCCTCCTTCGTGAGAGCCGCCAGAAAGACGAGCGCAAGGGTTCGCCGGAGCGGTGCTCCAGCGGGTGCGGCCCGGTCTGGCGGCAGGACCACCGGCGACGGCAGGTGGCACTCAGGAGACGTTACGCCTGGGTCTTGCATTACGAAAACGAATGTTGATTATGTCTGGAATAACGCATTCTGATGCTCGGGTGCCCTATGCGGAATATCGACACCACGCTCCTGCGCGCCTTCGTGGCGGTGGCCGAAACCGGGGGGATGACCTCTGCGGGCCACATCCTGCATCTTACCCAGGCTGCCGTCAGCCAGCAGATCAAGCGCCTCGAGGAGAGCTTCGACTGCATCCTGTTCGACAGGAGCCGAGGGGGCATGCGGCTGACCGCAGCCGGCGAACGCCTGCTCGGGCGGGCGCAAAGACTGCTCGCCCTCAACGACGAGATCTGGGCCGAGATGACGACGCCCCTCTTCGAGGGCGAGGTTCGCCTGGGCGTGCCGAGCGATGTGGTCGGCGCCTATGTGCCGGTGGTGCTCAAGAGCTTCGCTCGCGCCTATCCGAAGGTGCGCATCTCGCTGGAATGCGCCCCGAGCCTCACCCTCCTGACGCGCCTGAAGGCCGGCGAGATCGACCTTACCCTCACCACGGAGGAGGGCTGCGGCCCGGACGGGGAGACCCTTTTCACCGAGCGCCTGCTCTGGGTCGGCGCGCGGGGCGGCGAGGCCTATCGGCAGCGTCCGCTGCCGGTCGCCATCGGCTCCGATGCCTGCACCTTCCACCGTCCCGTCACGCGTGCTCTCGCCGCCGCCGACATTCCCTGGCGGTCGGTTTCGGAGGTGGTGAACACCGGCGCGCAGGTGGCGACCACGCAGGCGGACCTCGCCGTCATGGCGCTCCTCGCCTCCACGGTGCCGAGCCCCGTGGAGATCCTGCCCCCGGAGGCGGGCCTGCCGGCGCTGCCGACCTTTTCGGTGAACCTCTACCTGCCCCGCACCGGCGGCACGGAGATCGCGCGCGAACTTGCCCGGCACGTGCGCGACATGCTGCTGGAGCGCCAGCGCCTCGCGGCCTGACGATCAGCGCATCTCGATTTCGAACGCCGCCACGTGGTGTTCGGGCCACCGCCAGGGCGCCACGAAAACGGCATCGGCGCGCCACGCCTTGCGGGCCGCTTCGGGGTGACTGGCCAGCCAGGCCCGGGCGGCGCGGGAGAAGCGGCGGCGCTTCGTGGGGGTGATCGCGCCTCGCGCATCGTCGAGCATGCCCCGCGCCTTCACTTCCACGAAGGCAATGGTGTGGCCGCGTGCCATCACGAGATCGACCTCGCCGCCTGCGGCCGCAAAGCGCCGGGCGAGCAACCGGTAACCCTTGAGGGACAAGGCGAGGAGCGCGGCCCATTCCGCGAGATGCCCGCGGGTGAAGGTGGCGCGCCGCCGCGCCGCGGCGCGGTCGAGGCTCACGAATCCTTCGCCTTGGCGAGAGCGAGCGCCCGCGCATAGACATCGCGCTTCGGCACGCCGAGATCCGCCGCGACGAGCGCCGCCGCATCCTTGATCGAATGCTGGCCGAGCGCCGCGCGGATCCGGTCGTCGAGCACCGCGTCCACCTCCGCGGCCTGCATGGCTTTCGTCGCCTCGCCGATCATGACGACGATCTCACCCTTCGGCGGCCCCTCGACGGCGAATTGCGCGGCCAGCTCCGGCAGCGTGCCGCGCCGCACCGTCTCGAAGAGTTTCGTGAGCTCGCGCGCCATGACGGCGGGGCGCTCGCCGAGCACCGCCGCCGCATCGGCCAGCATCTCGGGCAGGCGGTGGGGCGCCTCGAACAGCACGAGGGTGCCGGGAATGACCGCGATCTCGCCGAGTCGGGTGCGGCGCGCCGCGCTTTTCGGCGGCAGGAAACCTTCGAAATAAAAGCGATCCGTCGGCAGCCCCGACACCACCAGTGCCGTGGTCACGGCGGACGGCCCCGGAATCGGCGTGATCGGAAGCCCCTCCTCGATGGCAGCCTGCACGAGCTTGTAGCCCGGATCGGACACGAGCGGCGTGCCCGCATCCGACACGAGCGCCAGGGCCTGCCCCTCGCGGATGCGGTGGACCATGCGCTCCCGGACCGCCTCGCTCGAATGCTCGTGATAGGCCACCAAGGGCGTCGTGATGCCGTAATGGGCGAGCAGGGTCTTGGTGACCCGAGTATCCTCGGCGAGCACCGCATCGGCGGCGGCGAGCACCGAGAGAGCCCGGAAGGAGACGTCCTTCAGGTTTCCGATGGGGGTCGCGACCACATAGAGGCCGGGGGCGATGGGCTCGGCCTCGGCGGCAAGGCCGAAGGCGGTGAAGACGCCTGCCTTGGAGGCAGGATCGCGCCGTTTGATCCGGTTGTCGATTCTTTGGGACATGGGCCGAGAGTGTCGCACAGGCGTGCAAAGACGCGAAAGGCCAGGGCAACTTAGAAACAACGTTTACTTTTTATTGCCATGATCGATCGGTTTTGACGAAGAGCGGCGGCCGGATGAACCGGCCCGACGCCGCCACGAGGGAGGCTTCCCGATGCCGCATCTCCTGAGACGGGCTTTCATCCTGCAGGGTCTCGCACTCACCGCGCCCCTGCTGACCGCAGGCTGCATCGGCTCGGGGAGCCTCACGCCTCCCGGCGCGGTGAGCGGCGCTCCGGCGCCCGAGGCAGCCCCTTCGGCCGCGACCGCTGGCGACGCGATCGGAACGGGCTCGGTTCGGGTGGCGCTCATCCTGCCCTTGAGCGGGTCCGGACAGGGCGCCGTGGCGGGCCAGTCCCTGCGCAATGCCGCGGATCTCGCGCTCGCCGAATTCCAGAACCCGGACGTGACCATCCTGGTCAAGGATGATCGCGGCACGCCGGAAGGCGCGCGGGACGCCGCGGCCCAAGCGGTCGCCGAGGGGGCCGAGCTCATCCTCGGCCCGCTCTTCGCGGGCTCGGTCCAGGCGGCCGGCCAAGTGGCCCGGCAGAGCGGGCGCCCGGTCATCGCCTTCTCGACCGATGTGAGCATCGCGACCCGGGGAGTCTATCTCCTGAGCTTCCTGCCCCAGGCGGAGGTCGACCGCATCGTCGATTTCGCCGCCGCCCAAGGCCGCCGCTCCGTGGCGGCCCTCATCCCCGAGACCACCTATGGCAGCGTGGTGGAGGCTCAGTTCCGCGAGGCAACCGCCCGGCGGGGCCTGCGCGTCGCGGCCATCGAGCGCTATGCGCCGGGACAGCCGCAGGCCGCCATCCAGCGGCTCGGGCCGATCATCAACGGCGACGCGCCTCAGGCGGATTCCCTCTTCATCCCCGACAACGGCGACGGGCTCCCAGCCGTGGCGCAGGCGCTCCAGGCAAGCGGGTTCAACCCGCAGCGGGTGAAGCCGCTCGGCACCGGCGTGTGGAACGAGGCCCGCGTTTTCGCCCTGTCCGTGCTGCAGGGCGGCTGGTTCGCGGCCCCCGATAACCGCGGCTTCAACGCCTTCGCGGCGCGCTACCGGGAGCGCTTCGGCACCGATCCGACGCGGCTTGCGACCCTGTCCTACGACGCCGTCTCGTTGGCCGCGGCCCTCGCACGGACCCAAGGCTCCCAGCGCTTCGCGGAAAGCGTGCTCACGAACCCGTCGGGCTTTGCGGGCGCGGACGGCGTCTTCCGGTTCCGGACGGACGGCCTCAACGACCGGGCCCTCGCCGTGCAGGAAATCCGCGGCGGCGGCGCAGTCACGGTGAACGCGGCCCCCCGGGCGCTGGCGCCGGCGGGGACTTGAGTTGCGGGACAGCCGCAGCGAACTTGCGACCGAGTAGGCGCGCCCGCGTTCCGGAGCCGATCTGAGGCGTCGTCAGGCCGCGAGATCCGCCACCACCGCGTCGAGCACGGGGAAGCCCTCGCGGGTGACCGCGAGGCGGCGGCCGCCTCGGCGGGCGATCATGCCGTCCCCTTCAAGCGCCGCGATCCGGCCCTCGTCGAGGACACGGCCCGTGAAGGCCGTGTAGCGGGCAGGGTCGATGCCCTCCTTCAGGCGCAGGCCCATGAGCAGGAACTCGTCCCCCTCGGCCTCGGCCGTCAGAACCTCCTCCTCCACGATCCCGTGCTCGTCCCGCTCCACCCGTTCGAGCCAGGTTTCGGGATGCTTCTCCGTGGCCGTGGCGGTGCGGGCGTTGCCGGAGACGAGGCGGCCGTGGGCGCCAGGGCCGGTGCCCACATACTCCCCGTAGCGCCAATAGACGAGGTTGTGCCGCGACTCGGCCCCAGGCCGGGCATGATTCGACACCTCGTAGGCCGGGAGCCCCGCGGCTTCGCAGACCTCCTGGGTGACCTCGTAGAGGATGCGCGCCTCCTCGTCCGAGGGTACGCTGAGCTTGCCGGCCCTGAACAGGCGTTCGAACCAGGTGTCGGGCTCGATGGTGAGCTGGTAGAGCGACAGGTGCTCCGCCGCATGGCCGATGGCCTGGAGCAGTTCCGCGCGCCAAGCCTCGGGCGTCTGGTGCGGGCGGGCATAGATGAGGTCGAAGGAATAGCGCTCGAAATGGGTCGCCGCGATGCGCACGGCAGCGAGCGCCTCCTCGGCGGAATGCATGCGCCCGAGGCGGCGCAGATCCGGGTCGTTGAGGGCCTGGACCCCGAGCGAGACCCGGTTCACCCCCGCGGCTCGGTAGCCCTGGAAGCGCTCGGCCTCCACGCTTGTGGGGTTCGCCTCGAGGGTGACCTCGGCCCTGGGATCGACAGTCCAGGCGCCGCCGATCGCATCGAGCAGGGCGCCCACGGTTTCGGGACGCATCAGGGACGGGGTGCCGCCCCCGAAGAAGATGCTGCCGACGGTGCGCCCAGGAGTCCGGGCCGCCAAATGGGCGATCTCCCGGCGAAAGGCCGCGACGAACCGCTCCTCGTCCACGGGCTTGTGGCGGACATGGCTGTTGAAATCGCAATAAGGGCACTTTGAGGCGCAGAAGGGCCAGTGCACATAGACCCCGAATCCTGCATCCCGCGTCGGATGATCGATCATTCGCGGGTTATGGCAGGTTCGACCCCAGGCGTCACGACCGACCCTTGCCGCATGCAGGCAGAAGCCCGTGCCGCAATCGGTTTCGCGCCGAGGCCCGTGTCGTGATCATGCGGGGCGCAGACGCCGCCCCGTCCCACTCCCTTCCCAATCCGCTCCGGAGGACCCATGCCGAAGCCGCGCTTTCGCCTGTATCTCGCCCTCTCCCTCGACGGCATGATCGCCGACGCCGAAGGCGGCGTTCACTGGCTCGAGCCCTTCAACACCGAAGAGCTCGACTTTGCCGGCTTCATGGCCGGAATCGGCACCATCGTGATGGGCCGCACCACCTACGATCAGGCGCTCACGTTCGGGGAATGGCCCTATCCGGGCAAGCGGGTCGTCGTCATGACGAGCCGGCCCTTCACGCCGACGACGCCGGATACCGAGGTATGGGGCGGATCGGTCGAGGCGCTGGCGGACAAGCTCATGGCCGAGACCGAGGGCGACGTGTGGGTGCTCGGCGGCGCGGCTCTCGGCCGCTCCTTCCTGAACGCCGGACGCCTCGACACCCTGGAGCTCTATTGGATTCCGATCGTTCTCGGCGGCGGCATTCCGCTCTTTGTCGAGGGCACGGCGCCGGCGCGGCTCGCGCCCAGCCATGTCCACCGCTACGGCAACGGGATCGTGCGCATCGATTACGACGTGGCGCGGGGCTGAACGCCCGCGCCTAGTCGGGGGTCCGCTGGAGGCAGGCGCCGGCGAGTTTCACGAAAGCGCGGGCCCGGTGCGAAAGGGCCTGGGGCTCCCGGTTCGACCAGTCGATCCCGTGCTTCTCATCCGAGGACAGCTCCCCGAAGGTTTCGACGAAGCCTTCGGGCTGGAACATCGGGTCGTAGCCGAAGCCCTTGCCGCCCCGGGGCGGCCAGACCACGCGCCCATGGACGCGCCCCTCGAACAGCTCCTCGTGCCCGTCCGGCCAGGCGATCACGAGGGCCGAGACGAAATGGGCGTTGCGGTCCCCGTGACCCATGGCGCCGCGCTTCTGCAATTCCCGCTCGACCCGCTCCATGGCGGCGGCAAAATCGCGGTCGGCTCCCGCCCAATCGGCGGTGAAGAGGCCCGGCGCCCCGTCGAGCGCGTCCACGCAGAGCCCCGAATCATCCGATAGGGCCGGCAGCCCGGTGGCCTTCGCGGCCGCATGGGCCTTGATGGCCGCGTTCTCCGCGAACATGTGCCCGGTTTCGTCCGGGACGGGCAGGCCGAGCTCGCCGGCGGAGACTGCCTCGATCCCGAAGGGGGCGAGCAGCTCCTGCATTTCCCGGAGCTTGCCCGCATTGTGGGTGGCGATCACGACCTTGCCGGTCAACAGGCGGGCCATGGGATCAGGCCACCGCTTGCTTCTGCAGCTCGATGAGACGGGCGACGCCCCCCTTGGCGAGCCGCAGGAGATGGAGGAACTCCTCTTCCGAGAAAGGCTTGCCCTCTGCGGTGCCCTGCACCTCCACGAGGCCGCCATTGCCCGTGATCACGAAATTGGCATCGGTCTCGGCGGCGGAATCCTCCGCGTAGTCGAGATCGAGGACCGGCGTGCCCTGGTAGATGCCGCAGGAGATGGCGGCGACGGGCTCGCGCAGTGGGTTCACGGAGATGATCGAGCGCGACTGCATCCAGGTGAAGCACTCGTGCAGCGCCACCCAGGCCCCCGTGATGGAGGCGGTGCGGGTGCCCCCATCGGCCTGGATCACGTCGCAATCCACCACGATCTGGCGCTCGCCGATGGCGGGCAGGTTCACCACGGCCCGGAGCGAGCGGCCGATGAGGCGCTGGATCTCCTGGGTGCGGCCGGAGGGCTTGCCGGAGGTCACCTCGCGGCGGGTGCGCTCGTGGGTGGCGCGGGGCAGCATGGCGTATTCCGCCGTCACCCAGCCCTTGCCGGAGCCCCGCAGCCACGGGGGCCCCTTCTCCTCGAGGGAGGCCGTGCACAGCACCCGGGTGTTGCCGAAGGCGACGAGGCAGGAGCCCTCCGCATATTTGGCGACCCCCCGCTCCAGGGTGACGGGGCGCAGTTCGTCGGCGG
This sequence comes from Microvirga sp., assembly GCA_036562855.1. Lineage (GTDB taxonomy): Bacteria > Pseudomonadota > Alphaproteobacteria > Rhizobiales > Beijerinckiaceae > Microvirga. The sequence goes on along the minus strand of DATCJK010000021.1, from coordinate 25,554 downwards.
CGCGTTTCGAGGGGCGCATCGGGCTCGGGCTCTCCAAATCGTCGGCCCGGTCTTTACGGTCTCGCTCCCCTGGCGGCAAGCCGAAGCGACGGGCGGAGCGCCTGCCATCCGGCTGACGGGGCACGACACCGAACCCCGGTGCGACGGGCAGGCGCTTGCCATCGGGGCTGCGGGGCCGCACATAATGCGATCCCGGTTGGCCCTCCCGGTGCCCACGCGAGACCGCAACCAACGCAGCATGAACGTGTCGAGCCCGACCTCCGCCGAAAGCCGCGCCATCGCCGAGCTGAACGACCGCTCGCGGGAGATCTTCAAGCAGATCGTGGAGAGCTATCTCGCCACGGGCGAGCCCGTGGGCTCGCGCAATCTCTCGCGCATCCTGCCCATGACCCTCTCGCCCGCCTCCGTGCGGAACGTGATGGCGGATCTGGAGGCCGCGGGCCTCATCTTCGCGCCCCATACCAGCGCCGGGCGGCTTCCCACGGAGCTCGGCCTGCGCTTCTTCGTGGATGCCATGCTGGAGATCGGCGACGTCTCCGTGGAGGAGCGCGGGCGCATCGAGGCGCAGATGCGCGCCGCCGCCTCCGGCCACACGATGGAGACAGCGCTCGCGGAGGCCTCCGCGCTCCTGTCGGGCGTCTCCCGCGGAGCCGGGGTGGTGCTGACCTCCAAATCCAATGCGCGGCTCAAGCATATCGAGTTCGTGCGCCTCGATCCGGCCCGGGCCCTCGTGGTGCTCGTCTCCGAGGACGGCTCGGTGGAGAACCGCCTCCTCGACCTGCCGGTGGGCCTGCCCGCGAGCGCCCTCGTGGAGGCGGGCAACTTCCTGAACGCCCGCATCCGCGGCAAGACCCTCGGCGATCTCAAGATCGAGGTGGAGAGCCGCCGGGTCGAGATGGAGCGGGCCCTCGACGCGCTCACGGCCAAACTCGTGGAGGCGGGACTCGCCACCACGGTCGGCAGCGCCGAGGCCCGCCAGCTCATCGTGCGCGGCCAAGCGAACCTTCTGGAAGACCTCAGGGCCGTCGAGGACCTGGAGCGCATCCGCCTCCTCTTCGCCGACCTCGAGACCCAGACCGACGTGATCGACCTCCTCACCCGGGCCGAGGGCGGGGACGGGGTGCGGATCTTCATCGGCTCGGAGAACAAGCTGTTCTCCATGTCCGGCTCCTCCATGATCGCGGCCCCCTTCCGGGACGGCAGCCAGAAGATCGTCGGCGTTCTGGGGGTGATCGGCCCGACCCGGCTCAACTATGCCCGGATCGTGCCGATGGTGGACTACACCGCCAAGGTGGTGAGCCGCATCCTCAACGGCGGACGGTAGGACGCCGCGAGGAAGCCGGATCGCCGGGATGTGGCGGGCCGCATCCCGAAGGGCGAGGCCCGCCGGCCCGCGCGACACCGCCTTCCCTTCCCATCCCCCGGCCATCCTGCTATGGCCGCGCCCATGACCGCTCACCGCTTCGACAACATCCGCAACTTCTCCATCGTGGCCCATATCGACCACGGGAAATCGACCCTGGCCGACCGGCTCATCCAGACCACGGGCGCCCTCACGGCGCGCGAGATGACGGAGCAGGTGCTCGACAACATGGATATCGAGCGCGAGCGGGGCATCACCATCAAGGCCCAGACCGTGCGCCTGGAATACCTGGCGCAGGACGGCAAGACCTACATCCTCAACCTCATGGACACGCCCGGCCACGTGGACTTCGCCTACGAGGTCTCGCGTTCGCTCGCGGCCTGCGAGGGCTCGCTCCTGGTGGTCGATGCGTCCCAGGGCGTCGAGGCCCAGACCCTCGCCAACGTCTATCAGGCCATCGACGCCAACCACGAGATCGTGCCCGTCCTCAACAAGATCGACCTGCCGGCGGCGGAGCCCGACCGGGTGAAGGAGCAGATCGAGGAGGTGATCGGCATCGACGCCTCCCAGGCGGTTCCGATCTCCGCGAAGACCGGCCTCAACATCGAGGGCGTGCTGGAGGCGATCGTCACCCGCCTGCCGCCGCCGACGGGCGACGAGACCGCGCCCCTGAAGGCGCTTCTCGTGGACAGCTGGTACGACGCCTATCTCGGCGTCGTCGTGCTGGTGCGCATCGTGGACGGGGTGCTCAAGAAGGGCATGACCATCAAGATGATGGGCACGAACGCTTCCTATGGCGTCGACCGGGTCGGCGTCTTCGCGCCGAAGATGAAGGATGTGGGCGAGCTCGGGCCCGGCGAGGTGGGCTTTCTCACCGGCTCCATCAAGGAGGTGGCCGACACCCGCGTCGGCGACACCATCACCGAGGAGAAGAAGCCGACCGCCCATGCCCTGCCGGGCTTCAAGCCGGCGCAGCCCGTGGTGTTCTGCGGCCTCTTTCCCGTGGATGCGGCGGAGTTCGAGAACCTGCGCGCCGCCATGGGCCGGCTGCGCCTCAACGATGCGAGCTTTTCTTATGAGATGGAGAGCTCCGCGGCGCTCGGCTTCGGCTTCCGCTGCGGCTTCCTCGGCCTCCTGCACCTGGAGATCATCCAGGAGCGGCTCGAGCGCGAGTTCAATCTCGACCTCATCTCCACCGCGCCCTCCGTGGTCTATCACCTGCGCATGGCGGACGGCTCCGTGAAGGAGCTGCACAACCCCGCCGACATGCCGGACGTGATGAAGATCGCGGCCATCGACGAGCCCTGGATCCGCGCCACGATCCTGACCCCGGACGATTATCTCGGCTCGGTGCTGAAGCTCTGCCAGGACCGGCGCGGGGTGCAGATCGACCTCAACTACGTGGGCAAGCGGGCCATGGTGGTCTACGACCTGCCCCTCAACGAGGTGGTGTTCGACTTCTACGACCGGCTCAAATCCATCTCGAAGGGCTACGCCTCCTTCGATTATCACATCTCCGATTACCGCGAGGGCGACCTCGTGAAGATGTCGCTGCTCGTGAACGCGGAGCCCGTGGACGCGCTCTCCATGCTGGTGCACCGCACCCGCGCCGAGAGCCGCGGCCGCGCCATGTGCGAGAAGCTCAAGGACCTCATCCCCCCGCACCTCTTCCAGATCCCGATCCAGGCCGCCATCGGCGGCAAGATCATCGCCCGCGAGACCGTGCGGGCCCTGCGCAAGGACGTGACCGCCAAGTGCTATGGCGGCGACGCCTCGCGCAAGCGCAAGCTTCTCGACAAGCAGAAGGAAGGCAAGAAGCGCATGCGCCAGTTCGGCCGCGTGGAGATTCCGCAAGAAGCCTTCATCGCCGCGCTGAAGATGGAAGATTAAGAGCGCGGCGATCGACCGAACGGGACGCGCATGAGCGATCAGGACGATAGCGATCCGGTCGACGGACGGCCAAGGCCCGTCGACCGGCCGAGCGTGAGCCCCATGAGCGATTCCCAAAACCTCTCCGCCCGCATCGACGCGCTCGAGATCCGCATCGCCTATCAGGACCAGGTGATCGAGGACCTCAACGCCACGATCACGGGGCAGTGGAAGCAGATCGACGCGCTGACCCGGCGCCTGGCCGCCCTCATGGACCGGGTGGAAGCCACCGAGACCCGCTCCAGCCTCGGCGGCGCGCCGGAGCCCCCGCCGCCCCATTACTGAGCGCGCCGGGCCCGCACGGATGGACCCCGCCGTGGGCCGTGACGCTCAATCCTCCAGATCCGCCGTGTCGAATTCCACGGCCAGGACCGGGTTCGGCAGGTTCATGGCCTCCGCGGCGACGAGCATGACCTCCTCCATCGCCTCCTCGCCGTCGCACACGCGCTCCACCCCGGCCTTGTAGGCCGCGATGAGGCAGGGCGGCAGCGTGTAGCTGCCGATCGGATCGCGCCGCCAGGGCGCGCTGCACCGATGGCTGCGCCGGCAAGGCCGCTCGCCGCAGCGGGTGGGCAGGCGACGACGGTCGCAGCCGCGCCGCGCGGCGGCGACGGTTGCGGGGTCGGGGGGCATCTGGCGAAGCAGGTTGCTCATGGAATCCTCCGGCTTGGGTTGGGGGTGCGGGAATGGGGTTATGGGTCGGGGGAATGGAATGAGGGGGGATGCGACGGGCGCGGCGGGGACCCTGGCGGGCCTCGCGGGCGCTCGCGGCCCCAGGACGCTCCGCCGCGGCTGCGCTGCGGCGAGCGTGCGCGCTCTCGCGACCGGTTCCGGCCCGAGGCATGCGCGAAAGAGGGAGACGCGGGACGCCGCGAAGCCACTCTAAGGTTAGAAACGTCGGCTCCCCGGCGTCCCGCGACCGGGTTGCCCCAGCCGACTTGTCGTCGCGGTTTTCAGGCACCCCTCTCTCAAGGGACCTGTTTCGACCGAAGCGACCCCGCGCATCACAGGTGCTGCCACCTGCTGGAGCGCCCACCAGCGCGGCCGGATCGTAGTGTCCGGCGGGCGGGGGTCTTGGGGCCGGCAGAGACTAAACCCCGCCAGCCTTGCGTCGCATCGGCCGCCCGGGAGGCACCTCACCGGAGATGCCCCGCAGGACCGCCTCCCCTCCGCCCCACAGATCCGGTGATCACGGCGGCTCCCTCAGATGGAGAGGAGTGTCACAACATACAGCACAGGTTAGGTTTATAGTCAAGAACAAAAAGTGAACAAATAGGTGCTCGGTTGTTTCAGCTGGAGGTGCCCCCTCAACCCAATGCAGCCGTGAGCACTTCGCGCACAGATTTCGGCGCCCGGCCGGAAAGGCGCTCCACATCGCCGGTGAGGACATCGAATGCACCGGCCGCGAAGCTCGACTGAATGCTGGCAACCGCGTTGACGACGTCGTCCGGCAGGCCGGCCTTCGCCATCCCGGCCCGCAATTGCTCCTCCGGAAGGGTCGCGAAAGTCATAGGCCGGCCGGTGATCTGCGCGATGAGGGCGGCGCGTTCGGCACCGGACAGACGCTCGGGTCCAGTAGCGTTGTAGATCGCGCCCACATGACCTTCGGTAGCGAGAAGGCCAGCCGCAGCGGCCGCCACGTCGTCGCGCGCGATGAAGGCCACTCGGTTCTCGGCAAAGCCCATCAAGACGCCGCGCTCCAGCGACATCTGCGCCTCCCGTGCCAGCGCCTCCGTATAGTAGTTCATGCGCAGGATCGACCAAGCGGGTGCTGTGGCGATGAGGCGCTGCTCGCCTCGCCAGTACGACGCGCCGACGGAGGGCTCCTCCTCCCGCCGAGTGCCGGCAGCCGACATGAACACGATATGGCCGACGCCGGCCTTTACAGCGGCGTCGATAGCAGCCTCGTTCTGCGCGCCGCGCCGGCCACGCCCGAGATCGCCGGTCGGAATGATTAGGAGACGGTCGAGCCCCTCATAAGCCGCCAGGAGGCCGTCCGGCTGGTTGTAATCCCCGAACCGACCTGTCACCGGCCCCGCCACGGAGTCGGGTGTCCGTGAGATCGCGATCACCTCCTGGCCGCCGTGCTCCACAAGCTTCGCCACAACGGCCCGGCCCAGCTGCCCGCTCGCCCCGCTCACCCCGATTTTCATTTCGCTCTCCAACGCGCTTGTTCCAAGAACATTTTGTACGTTAGGATCTATATGTGCCTGTCCAGCGCCACAAGAATGCACAGGGGCGTGCGTCACGCACATAGATGTTCGTGGGGAGATCGATGAAGACAGGAGCGGATTTACCTGAGGACGTCTCCGCCAAAGACGAACCCCATGCGGAGTGCCGCGCGCTCGCCCAGGTGCTCGACCGCATCGGTGATAAATGGACCATCATGGCCGTGGGTGCCCTGTCGCACGGCCCCATGCGCTTCAACGCGCTCATGCGCCGAATCGGCGGAGTATCCCATCGCATGCTCACGCTCACGCTACGGGGCCTTGAGCGCGACGGGCTTGTTCGGCGTACGGCCTATCCCACCATCCCGCCGCGGGTCGATTATGAGCTGACGCCGCTCGGCCATTCTCTGATCGGGCCACTGGCGGCTCTGTCGCTATGGGGGCGCGAAAACCGCACGGAAATCGAACGCTCCCGCCGAGCGTTCGACCGCCGCGAGTCGATGCCTGAAGAGCAGGCTCAATGAACTGCGACGTCGTCCCGATGCCGGCCAGCGGCGTCGCCTTCGTGCGCGAGGACCAAGCGCCCGACCCATTGCCCCCCGTCCCCAACCCTCTTAAACCCTCCGCAACGCCCACACCCCAGAATGGGCGCGGAACATCGGTTCGAGAAGGCCCAGGAGGGGCAGCATGGATTGGCTCGGTTACGGGGCGCTCGCGCTTCTCGCGCTCTATTTGATCAGCACCTATAACGGCCTCGTCAGCTTAAGGGCCCGGGCCGCGCAGGCGTTCTCCGATATCGACGTGCAGTTGAAGCAGCGGCACGATCTCATCCCCAACCTCATCGAGACCGTGAAGGGCTATGCGGGCCACGAGCGCGGGACGCTGGAGGCGGTGGTGCGGGCGCGCAACGAAGCGCTCACCGCGGGTGTCTCCGACAAGCCTGCCGCGGAGGCGGCGCTCAACGGGTCGCTCGGGCGGCTCATGGCGCTCGCGGAATCCTATCCGGACCTCAAGGCCGACGAGAATTTCAGGCAGCTCCAGACGGAACTTGCCGAGGTGGAGGACAAGCTCGCGGCGGCACGGCGCTTCTTCAACAACGCGGTGGCCGAATACAACGCGGGCGTCGGCGCCTTTCCGGCGGTGCTGTTCGCGGGTCTCTTCGGCTTCGGCCAGCGGGCTTATTTCGACATCGGCGAGGGCGAGCGCCAGCGCCTCGATGTGGCGCCGCAGGTGAAGTTTTGAAAGTGACGTTCTAGGCGGTCCGGGCGACCACGCGTTCAAGGGAGACGGCCGTGGCCGCCTTCGGCCTTTACACCCATATCCGCGCCAACGAGCGGCGCTCGGTGGCGCTCATCGCCGGGCTGTTCGTGCTCGTCTATTGCCTGGCCTTCGGGCTCGCCATCCTGTGGCGGGTCTGGGCCGGCCTGCCGCCGGAAGCGCCCGCGACCCTGGTGGGCTATCTCCTCGCCGCCGCCCGGGACGGGATCTGGTGGGCGCCCGCCGCCACCGCGATCGCGGCGCTCTGGGCCTGGATCGGCGGGTGGATCCACGGGGGGCTGATCGACCTTCTCACCGGCGCAAAGCCCCTGGCGCATCCGCGCCTCGAGGCGGCGCTCGAGAGCCTGTGCATCTCGCGCGGCTTCCCCGTGCCCCGCCTCAAGGTGATGGAGACGGACGCCCTCAACGCCTTCGCGACGGGGCTTCACGAGCGCCAGCACGCCATCACCCTCACCCGCGGGCTGCTCGACACCCTCGACGAGCGCGAGCTGGAGGCGGTGCTCGCCCACGAGCTCACGCATCTGCGCAACGGCGACGTGCGGCTGCTGGTGAGGGCGGTGATGATCTCCGGCATCATCGCCTTCATCGCCGAGCTGGTGTTCCGCAACCTGCGCTTCGGCGATGGGCCGCGAGGCTCCTCCCGCTCCAAGGAGAAGAAGAGCGGCGGCGCGGCGGCGTTCCTGGCGGTCGCGATCGCCCTCGCCTTCCTTGGCCTTGCCTGGTTCCTCTCCCTCGTCTTGCGCTTCGCGCTCCTGCGCTCGCGGGAATTCCTGGCCGATGCGGGCGCCGTGGAGCTGACCAAGGACCCGGATGCGATGATCGGCGCCCTGCGCAAGATCGCCGGCCGTGGGGAGCTGGAAGCCGTGCCCTCCGGCATCATGGAGATGTGCCTCGACAACCCGCGCTCGGGCTTCGCGGATCTGTTCGCGACCCATCCCTCCATCGAGGACCGCATCGCCGCCCTCGTGCGCCATGCGGGCGGGCGCGACCTTGTCGCGCCGGAAGAGGTCGAGCCCCCTAAGGCCGAGCCCCTCGCCCCGGCGGCGTGATCCTCGGCCCGCACTGGGCGGCCTGTGCTCGCCTCTGCAACACGGCGTGAGGCGACCGCCCTACGGCACTGGCTGGCCCGTGCTGGCTTCCAGAATCTCGAACCAGGTCTGCCGGTCCATGGGGAGGCGCTCCGCCGCCGCGAGGGCCTTCAGCCGCGCGGGCTGCGAGCTGCCCACCACGGGCACCGGGCCGGACGGGTGCCTGAGAAGCCAGGCGAGCGCGACGGGGCCGATCCCGTCCGCCCCGAGGCGGGCGGCGACGGCCTCGAGGGCAGCGCGCAGGCGAAGGGCCTGCGGGTCCTCCCCCGTGAACAGGCGCCCTCCCCCGAGCGGCGACCAGATCATGGGGCTCATGCGCCGCGCCTGCGCGTGATCGAGGGTGCCGTCCGTGAGTGGCACCGTGTGGAGCACCGACGCCTCGATCTGGTTCGTCGCGAGGGGGAGCCCGAGCCGCGCTTGCAGCAGGTCCGCCTGGGCGGGCGTGTGGTTCGAGACGCCGAGGTGCCGCACCTTGCCGGCCGCCACCAAAGCCTCCAGGGCCCGCGCGGTCTCCTCAGCATCCATGAGCGGGTCGGGCCGGTGAAGGAGGAGCAGGTCCACGTAATCCGTGCGCAGGGCCTTGAGGGAGGCGTCGACGGAGCGGCGGATATGCGCCCCGGAGGTGTCGTAATGCTTGACCCGGTGGTCCGGCCGGGCGGGCTTCACGAGGGCGATGCCGCATTTCGTGACGATCTCGATGCGCTCGCGCTCGCCCCGCCAGGCCTGGAGCGCCTCCCCGAACAGGCTCTCGACCGCGTAGCCGCCATAGATGTCCGCGTGGTCGAAGCTCGTGATGCCAAGCTCGAGGCAGGCTTCGACCAGCCCCGCGAGCGCCCGGGGCGTGCGGGTCGCCTCCCCATCGAGCGCCCGCCAGGCGCCCCAGACGAGGCGCGAGAGGGTGGGGCCTTCGGGGTGGAGCGCGTGGCGGGTGACGGTCATGGGGCCTTCCGGATGAGGCGCCGAGAGCACCACCGGCGATGGGCCGAGACAAGGGCCCCGGGACGCCGATCCCCAGGGGAAGCGCAGCGGCGCGGGGATGGGGTGGGGCGCCCAGGCTTGACCCGCGAGGGGCCGGGTGGTGAACCTCCGGCGAACCTTGAGAGGAGACCACCCATGCGCATCACCACGATCCGGGCCTGCGGCCTTGCCGCCCTGCTCGGTCTCGCCGGCGCCGTTCCGGCCATCGCCCAGACAGCCGCGCCGACGCCTCCGGCCGCCCCGTCGAGCGCGGAGATGCGCGAACTCATCGACGCCACGAAGGCCACCGCCAAGGCGACCCGCGACAGCCTCGACTACGTGCGCGTCACGCCGGACATCCTGCACCAGATCCTGGTGAAGCTCGACAAGATCGAGGCCAAGCTCGACAAGGTGGAGAACGCCGTGAAGGACGGCAACCGGCGGCGCTGAGCCGACGGTCCCGTGTCGAACCCGAGGATCGAGAACGCCGCCAAGGACGGCAACCGGCGGCGCTGATTACCGGCTGCCCTCGAATTCCGGCGCAGACTTCATCTGCTCGAGGGTCATGCGCAGCACCGCCTGGCGCGGCGCGCCGTCGCCCGTGACGGCGGTGGTGGAATTCTGCGGCCGCAAGCCTTCGTTCGGCCGCGCCGGATCGCCCACGGTGCCCGTGGCCTCGGGGTTGGCGGGGCCGGGATCCGTGCGCACCGCCTCCTGCGTCTTGAGACCGCCCTGCCCGTCCGGCTGGCCGCCCGTGTTGCTGGAGCGCGCGCCGTCCGTGGGCGTCGCGTCGTAGTTCCACAGCAGCTCGCCGAAGGGCACCGCCACCTGGCGCGAGCCGAGGCCGAGCACGCCGCCCGACTGGATCACCACCGCAACCGCGCGGCCCTCCCGGTCGAGGATCACGTCCTCCACCTCGCCGAGGGTGCGGATGTCGAGGCCGTTGACGCGCACGCCGCGCATCGCGGAGACGCGGGTGGCGCCCGCCGGCATGGCGGCGAGGAACGCCCCCTGCATTGCGGCCGGCGGGTTCGGGTTCGGCACGGCCGCGCTGCCCGTCGGCGTGGTGCCGGCGGTCTGGGCGAGGGCCGGGACGGCGAGCCCGAGGCTCATCAGCAGGGCAAGCGGTGCTCTCTTCATGGCTGTCTCATCTCCCGATCAGCGGTGTCGTCCTATGACCTTCAAAGAACCTGTCGTCCCGGGTCACTCAAAGAGCCCGTCGTCCTGCGTCGTTCAAAGAACCCAGAGCGCGCCCATGAACACCACGGCCACGGCGCCGATGAAGCCGAGATAGGCCGTGAGCGCGCCGTCGCGCTTGTTGTGCGCCGCGCCGTTCTTGCGGCTGCCGCGCATCCAGCGCTCCAGGGTCTCGTAGCGGCGGGCGATGCGCACCTGCTCCGGCGTGGTGGGCGTGCCCGCCGCCTCCTCGCAGGTGCCCAGCATGGCCATGCCGGGATCGAACACCTCCGTCTTGTCGCCCGTGGCGCCGGAATTGATGTCGGCCTTCAGCATCGCCATCGTCGGGTTGTCGGAGGGCGGCGGCGTGTCGATGGGGTTGATGGTGTGGGTCGGCGGCATCTCCGGGGAGGTCCCGGGGGCGTTGTGGGTGTCAGAGGTGTTCGACATGCCGCGTTCCTTGCAAAAGCCCTGGCCAAAGCCCTGCCGGCTCAAGACGAAAACCGCCGCGCGGGGCCCTGTGTTCCGTGCCCTGGGGCCGCACGGCGCCGCGCGGGACGGAACGGCCTCCCGCGGCCTGGGTTGAATCCGAAAGGCGGATCCCTGCATCGGCGGGGCTTTCCGCCATGTCCTCAGCCCCCGCGTCCCTGCCGAACCGGAGCCGCCCCATGATCGCCCGCACCCTCGCCTTCCTCGCCGCCCTCGCCCTGCCCGGCGCCGCGGCCGCCGAGACGGTCGGCAAGATCGGCACGGACTGGACCGGCAACGACATCGTGGTGGAAGCCATCCAGGACCCGAAGGTGCAGGGCGTCACCTGCCACCTCACCTATTTCGAGCGCGGCCTCATCGACCGGCTGCGCAACGGCGACTGGTTCCAGGACCCGTCCAACTCCTCCATCGCCTGCCGCCAGACGGGGCCGATCATCATCGGCGCCATCGACGAGGACCGGAACGGCGAGGAGGTGTTCCGCGAGGGCTTAAGCCTCGTCTTCAAGCAACTCGTGGTGAACCGCATCTACGACAAGGGGAACAACACCCTCGTCTACGTGGCCCATTCCCGGCGCATCCAGCAGGGCAGCGCCAAGATGTCGGTCTCGACCGTGCCGCTCTACAACACCCAGGTCACCTCGGCCGCGAAGTAGCCCCCGAACCCCGCAACGAGGCCCCGGCGCGCAGCCCGGCCAAGTTTCGCTTCCCTGGCAAGCTTCTCTTCTTCGGGAGGGCGTAGTTCGGCCAAGTTTCGCTTCCCCGCGGCGGCGCGATGAGGCACTAGGGAGGCGCACTGGCTCCGCCGCCCACCCCTGATCGAAACCGGGGGTTCGTGCGTTAAGGGCCCGAACCCCACCCCGTCGTGAAAGGACGATCGATGTTCACCCTCGAGATCAATGGAACGGCGCTCGTCGTCACCAATGCGGACGAAGAGCAGGCCAAGGAGCTCTTCCAGAGCGACGACTTCAAGGACGACCTGAAATCCCTCACCCGCGACGGCACCCCCCTGTGGGACGGCAAGGCCCCGCTCAACGTCCGGGCCGCCTCGGAGGACGAGATCGACGCCTTCGACGAGGCGCTGAACGACGAAGCCTATGAGGACGACGAGGAAGAGGACGAGGACGAGGAGAGCCTCGACGTGGTCTTCCTCGTGGAGATCGACGACGAGGACGAAGACGAGGACGACGCCTCGGCCTGAGGCCAGCCGCTCGTCCCACCGGGACGGAACGGAGATCGAAGACGAGGACGACGCCTCGGCCTAATCCGCGGCAGCTCCCGTTACTTGATCAAATCGAACAATGGCCGGGCTCGTCCCGGCCATTGTCGCATTCGGGGCCGGGCGGCGCCCGACCCTACACCACCACGGTCACCCGCTCCGCGGCCCGCGTGAGCGCCGTGTAGAGCCAGCGGCTGCGGTGCTCGCGGAAGGCATAGGACTCGTCGAAGAGCACCACGTCGTCCCATTGGGAGCCCTGCGCCTTGTGGACGGTGAGCGCGTAGCCGTAGGTGAACTCGTCGGATTCCCTCCGCAGGAGGAAGGCCAGCTCCTCCTCCGTGCCCTCGAAGAAGGCCTTGTGCACCGCGACCTCCGTGGAGCGGCGGCGGGCATCGTCGTCGGGCACCACGTCCATGCGCAGGTAGTCGTTGCGGATCCCGCGCATCGCGTGGATGGTCCAGGTGCCGCCGTTGAGGAGGCCCTTGGTCTTGTCGTTGCGCAGGCACACGAGCTTCTCGCCCGCGGCCGGCAGCGGGGCCCGGTAGCCCTGCAGCTCGCGGATGCGCCCATTGTAGAGGCGCCGCGTCTTGTTGAGCCCCACCAGCACCTGGTTCGCGCCCATCACCATGGCGGCATCGATCTCTGCCCTTCGGATCACGCGGCTTGCCCCGTAGGTGCCCGTGGACAGGCGCGCGCCCTCGCGCACCTGCATGGAGAGATGGACGATGGGGTTGTCCTGCGCCTGCCGGTGCACCTCGGTGAGCATCACGTCCGGCGCGCCCTCCGTGAAGAAGCCGCCGCCCTTCACGGGCGGGAGCTGCGCCGGATCGCCGAGCACCAGCACGGGACGGCCGAAGGAGAGGAGGTCGCGCCCCAGCTCCTCGTCCACCATGGAGCATTCGTCGATCACGATGAGGTCGGCCTTGGCCACGTTGCTCGACCGGTTGAGCACGAATTGCGGCCCGTTCTCGTCGCCCTCGCGGGAGCGGTAGATCATGGAATGGATCGTCGAGGCCTCGGCGCACCCTTTGCTGCGCAGGACGAGCGCCGCCTTGCCCGTATAGGCGCCGAACACCACCTCGCCGTCGACGCCCTCCGCGATGTGGCGGGCGAGCGTGGTCTTGCCGGTGCCCGCATAGCCAAAGAGGCGGAAGACCGGCCGGTCGCCCCGGCGCAGCCACTCGGCCACGGCCTTCAGGGCGGCATCCTGCTGCGGCGACCAGCTCATGGGCGCGCCCTCCGGGTGCGATCCGACGCCGACACCCGCGTCATGCGCTGGGCGCCAGCAGATGGCGGACGGGCCTCGCGGCCTCGCAGATGGGACGAGCCTCCGGCGCCGGGCGCGTGCTGGCGAGGCAAGGCGTCCATCAGGCCACCCGCACCCGCGCTTCGGCGCGCAGGTTCCAGAGGATGCCTGCGATGATGCAGGCGCTGCCGATGAGGACGAACGGGTCGAGCCCCTCCCCGTAAAGCTGCCAGCCCAGGAACGCGATGAGCGGGATGCGCAGGAAGTCGAGGGTCACGACGAGGATCGCATCGCCGTTCCGGTAGGCATTCGTGAGACACCAATGGGAGCACAGGCCGCAGATGCAGATGCCGGCGAGCGGGAGGGCGTGCGCCGCATTCAGCTTGGTCCAGAACGCCTCGCCGGTGAGGACGAGGTTCAGGGGGAGCTGCATGAGATTCATACAGAAGAGAACGGAGAAGGTGCTCTCCGTCTGGATGAGCTTCTTCGTGGCGATGGCCGTGAGCGCGAAGCCGAGGGCGGAGCCCAGAACGATGACGCTCTCGATCTGAAGCGCGCTGGTGCCGGGGCGCAGGATCACGAGGACGCCCACGAAGCCGAGCACGATGGCGACGATGCGCCCGGGGGTCACCACCTCGCCCAGCATCAGCACCGCGAGCAGGGCCACCCAGGCCGGCGAGGTGAATTCGAGGGCGAAGACCGTGGCGAGCGGCAGCACGGTGACCCCATAGGTCCAGGCATAGGTCGCCGCGAAATGCACCGCGTTGCGGGCCGCGTGCATGTTCATGCGCCGGGGCGCGAGGCCGGGCCGCAGACCCGGGCGCAGGGCCGCGAGCACGAGCAGGATCGCCACGCCCGCCCCGTTGCGCAGGCTCAGCACCTCGGCGACCGACAGGGCGGAGGCGAGTTCGCGCACGGCGATGGCGGTCGCCGAGAAGCAGAAGAGTGCCCCTGCCATCCATGCGAGGACGACCGGAATGGCGGAACGGGGGGAACGGGCTGCGGCGGACACGGCTCACGGGATCGATGCGGCGCGGGTGGGGCAAGGCTCTACCCCGTGCGGCGCCCGCCGTGAAGGCGGCGGCGACCGGAAAAGGAGATCGTGCGGCCATGCGTAGCCGCGCGGCGATGCGCGCCGCGTCCCGTTTCGGCTCGAGTCGCACGCCTGTGCTCCTGCCCGCGTCGGGCGAGCGCCAGACGACCCGGGACGCGGCGCCGTTCCAGGCGATCGGCCGAATGGCTGCCACGCGAGGGAGAGGCGACGATGCCGCCCGCCGATGGGTCAGAGATACGCGATCATGCGGCCCGCGGCGAGCGCGCCGATCCAGGCGGCGAGCGAGACGATGGCAAGGCTCCGCGCCCGCGGGTTCAGGCGGCCTGCGCGAAGATCGCGCCCAAGCAGGAGGTGGAAGAGCGCCACGTTGAGCAGCCCCAAGGCGATGAACGCGAGCTTTGCCAGGAAGGCCGGGTTGATGCCGAGCGCCCGCGCCTCCGCGGCGAGAAGCACCAAGCCCGTCGGCACCTGAAGGAGAAGACCGCCCGCCGCGATCGGAATCGCGAAGCGGCCGATGCGCGCCGCGTCGTCGAACCGCCGCGCCAGAAGGCTGCCGTCGAACACCGCGATCGCTCCCACGAGAAGCGACGATCCCAGAACGTGGAGGACGTTCGCGATGGTGAAGGTCCAGGCGGAGTGGCGGGCGAGATGCCCAAGGCCGGAGAGCTCGAGCGCGGCGAGCGCCTGCGTGTAGAGCGCCGTCATGCCGGCGGCCACTCGGCAAAAGATGCCGGTCGCACCGCCATCGTGGCGTCGAGACCCTGCGGATCGGCGCCCGTGCGCCGCTCCGGCAGAGCGGTCGTGGATGGAGCCCGCCTGCCCGGCGGGTTGTCGCTATTGGCTTTGCGATGCGGCACCGGCAACGCCGCCATCACCGCAGCTCGTAGGTCTTGCCATCCACGACGATGCGCTCCGCGCGCAGTTCGCGCTCGACGCGCGTGGAGACGTAGCCCTCGGCGCGAACGCGCGTCCCGACCTTGATCATGTCGGGGTTCAGACCGCGCGCATCCATGCGAAAGGGCGGCGCGAGGACGAGCTCCCAGGGTGCGCCATTGTGATTCACGGTGATGTGCACGTGCGGATTTTGCCATTCGAGCGTCGCGACGGCGTTTTCGACGGCCATCGTCTTCGACGCGTCGTAGCTGCCCCATCCGTGATGCGCGAGAGCGGTGCCGGCGGTCATCACGGCGGCGGCGAATGCGATGAGCACGAGGTGTCGACGCATGGTAATCCTCCCTGCAGCAAGTGCCGCTAAACATCTGTATAGACAACCGTTTTGCTGACGTCTCTTCAAGTCTGCGTGACGATGAGCATGCAAGTCGCGACAACATGCGCGAGCACTTTCGCAGAGTCGCGCGGCAACGATTTCGCGCCTCTTCGCGCAAGCCTAGAGGGGTGGCATCGCAGAAATATCCACAGCAAAAATGTATCCTCTACTTTGAGAACTGTCCGATATTCGGAACTCGCTTGGTATAACGACGTTGCCTTGAACAAGCGTGACGGTGTCGCGCGAAGGCCCTTGAAGGAGGCGGCTATGCCGACAGACGACAAGTCGAACCCGATGGACGACATGGGTACGAGCGCTGGCACGTCCAGCGGATCCACCACCGGTTCTGCGAAGAAGAGCAGCTCTCGCAGCGGCTCGAAGAGCAGCAAGAAGTCGAGCAGCAAGTCCGGCGCGAAGAAGACCGCGGCGAAGAAATCCGGCGCGAAGAAATCCGCCGCCAAGAAGAGCGGCACGAAGTCGGGCGCGAAGAAGACCGCCGCGAAGAAGTCCGGCGCCAAGAAGACTGCCGCCAAGAAGAGCGGCACGAAGTCCGCGGCGAAGAAGTCCGGCACCAAGTCGGCCGCGAAAAAGAGCGGCACGAAGTCGGCTGCCAAGAAGTCGGGCGCCAAGAAGACCGCCGCCAAGAAGACCGGCGCGAAGAAGAGCGGCACCAAGTCCGCCACCAAGCGGACCGCCGCCAAGAAGACGGGATCGAAGTCGAGCGCCCGCTCGTCGTCGAAGTCCTCGGCCCGTTCGTCCGCCCGCGGCGGCACGAAGTCGGCGTCGCGGTCCTCCGCCAAGAAGGGCGGCTCGACGAAGCGCGCTGCGGCCGCTTCGAGCAAGACCTCGTCGACCAAGCGCTCGTCCTCGAAGAAGGGCGGCTCGAAGAAGTCGCGGTAAGGCAGCCCCGTCAGGAGCTGTCTGATCACAGCGTCTCCTGCACCAGAGGACGGAGCCCCAGGGCCCGTCCTGCTGGTGCGAAGGCGCAAAAAATCGCCCGGCTTCATGCCGGGCGATTGCGTTTTGGGGCCGCGGGCGGCGGGACAGGCTCGGCCGCGGCACCGGTTTCGGGTGCGCGGCCGACGGAGCGCCGCCTCAGCGGCCGGTGCTCATGGGGTCGGACTCGCCCCAATAAGGCGTCGCATTGTAGTAGCGGTGGACATGCTCCTCCCACTCGCGCTCGTAGGACGCGTCGTGTCCCTCGGCCGTGCGGCGCGGAGCCCCGCGGAGCTGGTCCTCGTTGAGGTTGAGCTCATAGGCGTCGAGCTGCGTGTTGTACTTCAGCACGCCCCAGGGGAGCGTGTAGTACTCCTCGCCGAGCCCCATGAACCCGCCGAAACTCATCACCGCATAGGCCACCCGGCCCGAGCGCTTCTCGATCATCACCCGTTCGATCGTGCCAATCTTGTCGCCGTCGGTGCGGCGGACCGGGGTGCCTTCCACCTTGTCGCTGGCGATCAGGCTTTGCGTCTCGCGGACATCGCCGCCGGCTTGCGTCGTGGTCTGCATCATATGGCTCCCATAATCCTAGGCGCTAAGCCAACGCTCTCGTGAAAATGCAGGTTCCGGGACATCCTTGGGCGGCAACGCCTCGCGGCGGACCGGGCCCGCCCGGTTCCGCCAGGCGTGGCGGCCAAGCCCTGGGGCCGCTCGCGGAGGGCGCGGGCCGGAACCCCAACGCCGCAGGTCGGAACCCTGCTGTTCCGCATGGCGTTGACCGGCATCCAAGCCAAAGCCAAGGAGCCCGTCATGACCGTTCGTTTGAAGCCGGTCGAGGAGCAGATCGTCGTCATCACCGGCGCCTCGAGCGGCATCGGCCTGTCCACGGCCCGCCTCTTCGCGCAGCGTGGCGCGAAGGGCCTCGTCCTCGTCGCCCGCAACGAGGAGACCCTGCGCCAGGTGGCGAGCGAGCTGAGCGCCCGCGGCACCCGCGCCATCGCCGTGCCGGCCGATACGGGCCGCCGGGAGGATCTGGAGCGGGTCGCGAAGACCGCGATCGAGACGTTCGGGGGCTTCGACACCTGGGTGAACGACGCGGCCGTGACGATCTACGGCCGTCTCGAGGACATGCCGATCGAGGACCAGCGCCGCCTCTTCGAGGTGAATTACTGGGGCGTCGTGAACGGCTCCCTCATCGCCGCCGAGCATCTGCGCGGCCGGGGCGGCGGCGCCATCATCAACGTGGGCAGCGTGCTCTCCGAGCGCACCATGATCCTGCAGACCCAGTATTCGGCCTCCAAACATGCGGTGAAGGCCTTCACGGACGGGCTGCGCATGGAGCTGGAGCGCGACGGCGCGCCCGTCTCCGTCACCCTGATCAAGCCCTCCGGCATCGACACGCCCTATCCGGAGCACGCGCGCAACTATCTCGACGACGAGCTTGCGATCCCGCCGCCCTCCTACGATCCGACCCTGGTGGCCAAGGCCATCGTGTTCTCGTCCGAGAACCAGAAGCGTGACCTCACGGTGGGCTTCGGCGGCTGGGCCATCGCGGCGCTTGGCACGGTCGCGCCGGGCCTCATGGACAAGGCCATGGAGCTCACGGGCTACGCCTCGCAGACCACCAAGAACCCCGAGCGTCCGCAGATGCGCGACAACCTCTACCGGCCGCGCCAGGATGGGGACGAGTATTCCTCCCTGCCCGGCGAGCCGCGCAAGACGAGCCTCTTCCTGACGGCGCAGATGTATCCCCTCGCCACCGCCGCGGTGCTCGCGGGCATCGGCGCGGCGATCACCGCCCTCCTCATGCCGCGCCGCGGCGGGGGCAAGCGGAAGGCTCCGCCGCCGGCGGCCCCGGGCCGGCTCTACCAGACCGTCACCCGGCGCACCGGAAACGGCCACGACCCCAAGACCACGGGGCCAGGCTACCGCGCCCGCCACGAGCCCTATGAGGGGCGGGTGCAGCCGCGCCACTGATCCCCTGCGAGGCCGGGGCGTGATCCGTCATGCCCCGGCCCGCGCGGCCCCATGCGACCGCTTGGCCGCGCCTTATCCGATTTCGCGGCGGCGCAAAGCGCTCTAGCCTCACCCCATGATCTCGATTCGTTTTGCCGCCGCGCTTGTCGTTGCCGCGCTCGCCCAGCCTGCGTTCGGCCAGGACAAGGGCACCGTCGACCCCAAGCCCCTGCCGCCCCTCGCCAACCCGAACGATCCCGCGACGCCGGCCAAGGAGCTGTTCGGCCGGCGCAGCGCGCCCGCCTCCCTGGCGGCCCGGTCCATCGGCAGCTACGCCAAGGGCTGCGTCGCCGGCGCCAGGGCCCTGCCGGTCGACGGCGAGACCTGGCAGGTGATGCGGCTCTCCCGCAACCGGAACTGGGGTCACCCGCAGCTCATCGGCTTCATGGAGCGGCTCTCCCGCCGGGTGCCGCAGATCAACGGCTGGCCGGGACTTCTCGTGGGCGACATCTCCCAGCCCCGCGGCGGGCCGATGCTCACGGGCCATGCCTCGCACCAGCTCGGCCTCGACGCGGATGTGTGGCTGACCCCGATGCCCGACCGGCGCCTCTCGCGCCTGGAGCGGGAGGAGATGTCCGCGACGAACGTGGTGCGCTCCGATTGGCTCGACATCGACCCGGCCGTGTGGACGCCCCAGCACACGACGCTCATCCGGGCCGTGTCGCGGGAGCCCGAGGTGGCGCGGATCTTCGTCAACCCGGCGATCAAGAAGGCCCTGTGCCGGGAGGCCGGCGCGGACCGGGGGTGGCTGGCCAAGGTGCGGCCGATGTTCGGCCACAACTACCATTTCCACATCCGCCTCGCCTGCCCGGCGGGCGATGCCTCGTGCCAGGATCAGGACCCGCCCCCCGGCGGCGACGGCTGCGGCGCGGAGCTGGCGGGCTGGTTCGCCCCGGCGATGCTCAACCCCAAGCCCGGCAAGCCGCGCCCGCCCATGACCATGGCCCAGCTCCCCGCCGAGTGCCGCCAGGTGCTCGTGGCGCAATAGGCGGGGCTCAAGGCCCGCACCGCCCGTGAAACGACGACGGCGCCCCGCGGGGCGCCGTCGATCCGTCCGGAACGCCGGGAAACCGTCAGGCCGTGACGCCGACGCCCACCGGGCAGGAGACTCCCGTGCCGCCGAGCCCGCAATAGCCGCCCGGGTTCTTGGCGAGATATTGCTGGTGGTAATCCTCCGCGAAGTAGAACGGGCCCAGTTCCAGGATCTCGGTGGTCACCGGCCCGTAGCCCCTGGCCGCCAGCGCCTCGGCATAGGCGCGCTTCGAGGCCTCGGCCGCCTCTCGCTGAGCCTCGCTCGTCACGTAGATGCCGGACCGGTATTGGGTGCCGACATCGTTGCCCTGGCGCATGCCCTGGGTCGGGTCGTGGCTCTCCCAGAAGGTCTTGAGCAGGGCCTCGAAGGAGACGACCTGGGGGTCGTAGACCACGAGCACCACTTCGTTGTGGCCCGTGAGGCCGGAGCACACCTCCTCGTAGGTGGGGTTCGGCGTCACGCCGGCCGCATAGCCGGCCGCCGTCGTGAAGATGCCCTCGCCGATCTGCCAGAACTTGCGCTCGGCGCCCCAGAAGCAGCCAAGGCCAAACACGGCCGTCTCCAGCCCCTCCGGATAGGGCCCCTGGAGCGGGCGGCCGTTCACGTAATGGCGGTCGGCGGTGGGAATCGGCCGGGAGCGTCCAGGCAGAGCCTCGGCGATGGTCGGTATCTCAAGGCGCTTGCGGGCGAATAGCATGGCGGCCCTCCTGTCGTGCTGAGCCCCAGATATAGGCGCTCGGGCCTGCATCCGCGAGGGTGCGCGGCGTGTCCCGCGCCAGGCTCACCGAGCCGTGATGCGGTGCGCCTGCCTGGCCGGCACTGGCCGCGGCGCTCAGGGATCGAGGCGGTAGCCGATGGGCTCGACGGGCTTCTGGCCCAGCCAGAGCAGCAAGGCTCCGAGGGCGAAGCCCAGAACCGAGGCCGGCAGCAGGAAGAGGTTGAGCAGGATCGGATCCCACAGGAAGGGATGCACGTGCCGCGTGATCCCAGGCTCGATCAGCGGGAATTGGCGCGGGAACAGGGCGAAGCCCAGTTCGCCGAGCGGCGTGAACATGACGCGGCTGTTGGCGATGGACTTCGTCCCATCGAGCACGAGCCCGACAAACCCTGCGGCGACGAGGATCAGACCCAGAGTCCGCGCCAGAAATCGCAGCATGTACGCTCCTCAACCCCGCCCGAGCACCCGATACGGCTCCGGCGGGCCCATCCACCAGGGCCAAAGGCCCACGGCATCCCCGCCCGGTATGGCTCTAGGGCAGGCCCGCGCGCGAGGCAAGCAGCCCGGCCACCCCGACGCCCAGCCCTGCCCAGCCCAGCCGCGCCCCAGGATCGGAAAACCCCTTGCCATCCCCCAAGGTTTGACGATACACGACCGCCTCTGCGCAAAACCGCAGAACCGCGTTGCCTCCACGAGGCAGCCGGAAGGCCGCCAAGCGGCCGTGCTGGAGGGGTGGCCGAGTGGTTGAAGGCGCACGCCTGGAAAGTGTGTATACGGGAAACCGTATCGAGGGTTCGAATCCCTCTCCCTCCGCCATCCGTTACGCATAAGGCGCTGGAATAAAGCTTCTGGTCAGGGAAGATCCACTTTCCCCACCTGCCTCCTCGAGCGTGTCGCTGTTGCTCTGGCATGGCGCAACGGCCACGCGCCTAACCCACGTTATTGCAGCCGATGGCCGACGGTTTTAAACCGCCAAGCTGCAAACCTGGTTGGACCGCGGTCAGCCTAGGGCGACTGCCGAGAGGCGATGAGGATGGGCCCTGGGCAGCTCCCCGCCTCACCGACCAGCATCCGTATCGATGATGCGTTGGAGGGCAGCCCATGACGGTCCTGACGCATCGACCCTCCCTGGTTCTCCTGCTGGAGGACAACTTCATCATCGGTCTCGCGCTGGAGGACGATCTGCGCGACCAGGGCTATCGGGTCGAGGTCGTCAGCTCCTGCGCGGCCGCCCTGGAATGGCTCCGGACCTTCACGCCCGATGCAGCTATCCTCGACGTGTCTCTCAATGGCGAGATCTGCCGGGACGTGGCCGATCAGCTTCACGCAACGGGGGTGCCGTTCCTGGTCTACTCCGCCCGTCGCGTAGACGAGGGCCTCCTGCCCACCTATCCAGGTGTCGCGTGGCTGGAAAAGCCTGCTCATCGAACCCTGCTCCTCGCGGCCCTGCAGCGCTTGCTGGAGCCCTGCCAACCGGCGTCTCGCCCGTGATGCCCCTAAAGAAGGTTCGGGCCGCCTGGGTGCGGGCCCTCTGCGAAGCCGTACAGACAGGCCATGGGCCGGCCATCGAGCTGATGCAGATGGCCGTGGCATCGGAAACCGGCTGGCCACTCCCACCTGGCCGAGGCTTTCGCCGCCATGGCGCGCCAGATCCGCGTGGCTTGCGTTCAGAGGACGGTGCAGGCCGGAGCCGCACAGGTCGGGTCTGATCCAAACACCTGAACGCAAGAAGGGCCCCGCCGGCCCCCTTGCGGATCTCGGGCGCAGCCCTTGGCAGCCCCGTGCCCCCACGGATCAGACCTGACCACGTGATGTGTCGGAGCACGGCCCATCCGCACGACAGCGAACCGGGCAGTGCGCAGCCTAGTCCTCACTGGCATCAACGCGGATTGTGTGGCTAACTTTTCGTGCCAGCCACTTTCTGCCCCCATGGGCTGCTGGGCAACTGCAGCGCCCGAGTGGCGCTTTTCTTTGATGGCGGCCAGAGGCGCAGATCAGCGTGGTCAGCGTCCCGCGAGGGCCAAGCGGAGTATCCATCGGCGCTGCAGCAGGTTCTGCTGGTCGAGGAGCAGGTCGCGGACGAGCTGACCTGGCTTGCCGCTGAACCAGACCGTCAAGGCCCACGGACGCGGCGGACACGCTTGCGGGCATGGCCCGCGAGTTTCGGGCGCAGAGCGTCAGGCATGCGGCCCAGGCGGAGGCTCTCCGAGCCCTGCATGATCTGGATTCCCGAACCTCTTTTTGTGTCTGCCCAGCGCCCGACCGAACCGTTTCCAACGGCCTCGTGCACCATCACCGACCGGGATGCATCGAGATCCGTCCTCGTGCGCTCTCGCCCTCCAGTGCGGTCACGTTTAACTCAGGTCAGCGCGGGCGCGGATCAGCTGTGATGGGATGGATCCTATCCCCGGACCTGCCGACTCCCCTCGATCCGGAACCTTGAAGCGCTCCCCCTCAGGTCGAGCGCTTCATTTTTGCCCCGGGTCAGCATTGTTCCCCATCACGACAGGGTTCTCGGCTGCGGAGCCGAGCGGCGGATCTCCATCGGGACCGTAACGGTCGACATGCGCCGACAGCGCTCTGTGTCATTCCGTCGACCAGGGCCCGCACTCACAAACGGCGGGTCGCGCCGGCCGGGCAGCGTCAGAGCCCAAGCCCAACGCCCCTTCTCACGTCGCGGGCCATGCCCTTCCCTGCCCTCGGTTCGTAGGGTTGCCGGGGTTCCGGTCCAGTGTCCGACTTTCGATAAACCGCGCTTCTTCCGGAAGCTTGGTGACGCAGATTGACACCACTCCTCCCACTCCTAGTGTTGCTTCTATGCCCAACCGCAGAACCCGCAACGTCTCCCTCACGCCTGAGCTTGAGGCCTCCATGGACGGCAAGGTCGCATCAGGCGCCTACAGCACCGCCAGCGAGGTGGTCCGCGCGGCTTTGCGGCTCCTGACAGAGCAGGACCGGCGTCAGGACCCGCAGGACGGGACGAGCCCGGTCCGCTCTCATGCACGGTAGACCCACCGCCGTTGGTCCCTCCTGGCTACAGGGAGGTGGCGAGGCCGGAGCCCTGATCCGTGCCCACGACTGGTCCTCCTCACCCCTCGGGGTGACAGAGGATTGGCCGCAACCCCTCAGAACCCTTGTGTGCCTGATGCTCACGTCCAACCAGGCGATGTTCATCGCCTGGGGCACAGAGCGCACCCTCCTCTACAACGACGCATACGCCGAGATCCTCGCGTCCAAGCACCCTGCCGCCCTTGGCCGTGACCTCCTGCAGGTCTGGCACGAGATTCGCGATGGGCTGGCGCCGATCGTGGAGAGAACCTACGCCGGTCACGCCGTGCACATGGACGACATCCAATGGACGATGCACCGGCGGGGCTACCCGGAGGAGACCCACTTCTCGTTCTTCTATGCGCCCGTGCGGGACGAGGCCGGAGCAGTCGCAGGCTTGTTCTGCGCCTGCGCCGAGACAACCGAGAAGGTCTTCGCTGAACGCCGTGTCGCTGCCGAGACCTTGCGGCAGCGCCGCTTGTTCGAGCAGGCGCCCGGGTTCATCTGCATTCTTACCGGCCCCGACCACGTGTTCGAGTTCACCAACGCCGCCTGTCGGCGTGTGTTCGGCGAACGTGACTTCGATGGGAATGCCGTTCGCGACGTCTTCCCGGAACTCGAGGGCCAGGGCTTTTATGAGTTGCTCGACCAGGTTTACACGACCGGCGAGCGGTTTGTCGCCCATCAGACACCGATCCAGATCAAACCACCGAGCGGGGAAACGGAGGAGCGCTTCCTCGACTTCATCTACGAGCCCATCAAGGACCAGGATGGCCGCGTCACTGGCATCTTCTGCGAAGGGTTTGACGTCACCGAGGCTCACCAGACCTCTGTAATACTGCGCGAGAGCGAGGAGCGGCAGCGCTTTCGCGCCGAACTCGGCGACGCCATGCGTCCGTTGGTCCGCCCCGAAGAAATCCAAGCCACGGCAACGCGCCTGCTCTGTGAGCACCTCGGCGCCAGCCGGGTGCATTACGCCGAGATTGAGCCTGACGGCGAACATGCAGTTGTACCCGACGACCATGCTCCGACAGTGCCGAACCGCGCCGGACGTTATCGCCTCGCGGATTTTGGTGTCCTGATCGGTGAATGCCAAGCCGTGCGAACGTTCGTGGCATCGGACCTCAGGACCGATCCGCGGCTCAGCGTGGTGGAAAGGGCCATGTACGCCGACCTGCCTGTGGCGGCGATGGTCGTCGTACCCCTGGTGAAGGACGGTCGGTTCGGCGCCCTGCTCTCAGTTCACCGCATCGAGCCTCACGCCTGGTCCGAGGGCGAGTTGGCGCTGATCGAGGAGGTCGCCGCCCGCACCTGGGATGCCATCGAACGCGCCCGGGCGGAAGCTGCGCTGCGCGAGAGCGAGGCCCGCTTTCGCCTGACGGCGGACGCGGTGCCGCAAATTGTGTGGATCACCGATGCCGAAGGCCGCGCCGAGTTCTTCAACAAACAATGGTTTGACTATGTGGGCACAGCGGAACAGCCGGCGACGGCGGGCGATGTAGCGAAGACCTATCTTCATCCAGACGACGAAGCGCCGACCATGGCGGCCTTCGACGAAGCGCGCCGCACTGGGACGACGTACACAATCGAGCACCGCATCCGGTCCAAGACGGGGGAGTTTCGCTGGTTTCTCGTCCGGGGCGTGCCGTTTCGCGACCCGGACACCGGCCAGACCACGAGGTGGTTCGGTGCCTCGGTGGACATCGATGACCGCAAGAGCGCCGAGGCGGCGTTGCGCGAGAGCGAGGCCCGCTTCCGCAACATGGCGGACTCAGTTCCTGCCCTGATCTGGATGAGCGACGGGGAGGGGCAGGTCACCTTCGCCAACATGCATTACGAGTACTTGTTCGGGCGGCCAGCGGCCGACATGCTGGACGGGGGCTGGGCCGACATCGTGCTCCCCGATGACCTGGAGCGGTACACGAGAACGTTCCTTGATGCCCTCCACGCGCGGGCACCCTTCCATTGCGAGACGCGGGTCATCGACAAGGAAGGCAATGTGCGCTGGCTGCGCTGCGAGGGCGTTCCCCGCCTGGACGACTCAGGCCGCTTCCTTGGCTACACGGGCTGCAATGTGGATGTGACGGAGGGCAAGCTCGGCGAGCAGCGCCGGGATCTGCTCATCCATGAGCTGAACCACCGGGTCAAGAACACCCTCGCTACCGTTCAGTCCATTGCCACCCAGACCCTGCGCAGTGCATCCGATCCGCAGGAAGCCAGGGAAGCGATCGAGAACCGGCTGATTGCCTTGTCCCAGGCGCATGATGTGCTCACGCGCGAGAGCTGGGAATCTGTGGGGCTGCGGGAGGTTGTGGAGCGCGCCCTCGACCCCTTCCGGGGCCAGTCCAGCGAGCGGATCATCATCCGCGGCACGCAGGCGCGGCTGCCGCCCCGCATGGCCCTGGCTCTATCCATGGCCCTTCATGAACTTGCCACCAATGCGGTGAAGTACGGCGCCCTGTCGAATGAGGCGGGCGAGGTGCTGGTGACGTGGCTCCTGGATCATACGACCGAGCCCGAGAGCCTCTTGCTACGCTGGGAGGAGCGCGGAGGACCACCCGTGGAAGCA
>DATCJK010000013.1:0-91921 GCA_036562855.1 Microvirga sp. | reverse complement strand
GGACGACCACCTGCGCACCACCCCCTTCATCATGGTCACGGCCGAATCCAAGACCGAGAACGTGATCGCGGCCAAGAAAGCCGGCGTGAACAACTACATCGTCAAGCCCTTCAACGCCCAAACGCTGAAGACCAAAATCGAGGCGGTCTGCGGCGCCTGACCGGACGCGCCGCCCCTCGCGGCGGCGCTCCCGCGCCCCTGCCCGATCGAGGCCAGACGAGGCATCCCATGGCACCAGCCGTCGCCACCCGCGCGTTCCCGAAGCAGACCGAGCCGCCGCCCGCGTCCATCGACCTCCAGATGGTGGTCCGCGAGCTTGCCGCGGTCGCGGATTACATCAAGCACATCAAGCGCGAGATTGGCGCCCTGCGCGCCAACGAACTGTGCCGCGACCGACTGCCGGTCGCCCACGAGGAACTCGGGAGCGTGGTGAAGGCCACCGCCTCCGCGACCCACACGATCATGGCCGCCGCCGAAGAGCTTCTCGGCGCCCCCGACGCGCCGCCCGAGCGCTACCGGGAGATGGTGGAGGCGCGCCTCCTCCAGATCTTCGAGGCCTGCTCCTTCCAGGACATCACCGGCCAGCGCATCAACAAGGTGGTGGACGCCCTCAACCAGGTGGAAAAGCGCCTCGGCCGCTTCGCCGACGCGGTGAACGTTCGCGACACCTCCGACGCGCCCGACCCGGAGGAGGCCCTGCGCCAGGCGCGGCGGGAGGTCCTCCTCCTCAACGGACCCCAGGCCGACGGCGAGGGCATCGCCCAGGACGACATCGACAAGATGTTCGCTTGAAGACTGGGACGGCCGACAACCGCGCGGGCGTTCGCTCCTAGACGAGCGCCCGGTACATCGCCTCGGCGGCGAGTCCCGCCGTGAGAATGAGGCCCGCATCCCGATTGGACCGGAAGAGGCGGAGCGCCAGCGCCCCATCCGTGCGGTCGAGACGGCGCACCTGCCAGGCGAGATGCAGGGCAAACCCCGCCCAGCCCAGCACCGCGAAGGGACCGGGCTGCACCGCGACGATGGCGGCACCCACCAGAACGGCAGCGAGCGCGTAGCATAAGCCGACGGCCTCCCGGACCCGCGCGCCGAAGAAGAGCGCCGAGGACTTGATGCCGGCCATCACGTCGTCCTCCAGGTCCTGGAGCGCGTAGATGGTGTCGTAGCCCACTACCCAGGCGACCGCGCCCGCATAGAGCAGCACCGGCGCGAGGCTCAAGGAGCCGAAGGCGGCCGCCCAGCCCATGAGGCCACCCCAGGCGAAGGCGAGGCCAAGCACGATCTGCGGCAGCCAGAACACCCGCTTCATGAAGGGGTAGAGGAGCACGATCGCCACCGAGGCGAAGCCCGTCGCGACCGCAAAGCCGTTGAACTGCACCAGAACAGCAAGGCCGACGAGGCATTGGGCGATCAGGAAGGCCAGCGCCGCCCGGGGCGTCACCCGGCCCGAGGGCAGCGGTCGGTCGCGGGTCCGCTCCACCTTGGCGTCGAGGTCCCGGTCCACGAGGTCGTTGTAGGTGGAGCCGGCCCCGCGCATGGCGACGGCGCCGATGAGGAAGAGGAGCCCGTGCCAGAGCTCCGGCACGGCGGGCCGCGCCATGGCGGCGAGGGCCGTCGACCACCAGCAGGGCAGGAGCAGGAGCCACCAGCCGATGGGCCGCTCGATGCGGGCAAGGCGCAGATAGGGCCGCAGGGCCGCGGGCGCGAGCCGGTCGGCCCAATGGCCGCGCACGGCATCGGGAAGCGCGGTATCGGTCATGAGTCAGAGCGCCCGGGAAGCCTCGCCGGCCATCGGGCGGCGGGGCGTGCGATCAGAGCGCGCCCTTGGGCATGGAATACTGGCCGGTCAGGCCGCCGCCGAACGGGTTGCCGTTTTGCTGCTGCTGTTGCTGCTGGCGAGCCTGCTTTTCCATCTGGGCGAGCTTGGCGGCCGCGTTGCAGGCCTGGCCGCGTAGATCCTTGATCTTACCCTGGTCGTCCCGCATCGTCTGGACCGCCTGGTCCGGGATCTGACACCAATCCTTGTTGGTCTCCATCCACTTCAGGATGCTCTCGCCGTTAGTGTTGAGCTTGCCGAAGGCGCCGCAGGCCATGCGCGGATCGAGCTTCTTGTCCTTGCCGGCCGACTTGTTGAGCTGCTGCACGAGGTTCTGCCGCTCGGACAGGAGCTTGGCGCCTTCCTGGCAGATGCTCGATTGCGCGACAGCGGGCGCGGCCGTCAGGACGAGGGCGGCGGCAGCGAGGCCGAACAGGGCGTGGAGCGAAGCGCGCACCATAGGTCAAGGTCCTTGGAAGATTGGGGCGCGATGTCTCGCGCGGTGGTTCTGTTAGCAGGTTCCGCCCTTGTTCGCCAAGCGGCGAACGGCCTCCTGCGGCGTTTGCCCCTCGCCGGCCAGGCCGCGAACGGCCTCGGGCATGGACGGTGAAGGGATCGTCAGACGGCGAACCGCCTCCTGCGTGGTCTGTCCCGCCCGCATCCCGGCCCGGGCCGCGGCCTCGTTCACATGGGCGATCCGGCCGGACTCCAGGGTGTCGGCCGCGTCGCCGATCCTGGCCGAGAGATGGGACACGGCCGCGGCCGGAACCCCGGCCTCGTCAAGGAGCGCCAGGGCCGCAATGCCGGCCCGGTCCTTGCCACCGCCCGCATCGTTGAAGACGACGCCCCGCAACGGCACGCTCAAGGCATAGCGGGCGGCGCTTGCGCCTCCATGAGACCCGGTCACTGCGACCGCGCCCGCATGCGCGGGCTCCAAGGCAGCGATGGAGTCGATCACGATCAGGGGAGCATCAGACGTCGATGCGGTCACGGGCGTCATCCCAATAGCGTGGCTGTTGTTCCGGAGGATTGTGGCGGGTTTTGGAAGACGGGCACCGGCCTCGCGAAGACGGGGCGCGGGCGGGAGCCCTCCCCGGCCCAGGTGAACCGGCGCCGCGCCTGTGCTAAGCGCCATGCCATGGTCTCGACCCTTGTTCCCGACGGCGACGCGCCCCGTCTCTTTCTCGACGCGCCCCTGAGCGCCGGCGTCCGGCTCACCCTGGAGCGGGCACAGGCCAACTACCTCCTCAACGTCCTGCGCCTGCGGGCCGGGGAGACCGTGCTCGTCTTCAACGGGCGGGACGGGGAATGGCGGGCGGCGATCGAGGTCGAGGGCCGCAAGAGCGCCGATCTCGTGGCCGTGGAGCGGACGCGGCCCCAGACGGAACCGGCGGATCTTCTCTACCTCTTCGCGCCCCTCAAGCATGCCCGGCTCGACTACATGGTGCAGAAGGCCGTCGAGATGGGAGCCGGAGCGCTGCGCCCGGTCTTCACCCGCCGGACCCAGGCCAGCCGGGTCAACCTGGAGCGCATGCGCGCGAATGTGATCGAGGCGGCCGAGCAATGCGGCATCCTTAACGTCCCGGCGGTGCTGGAGGAAACGGATCTCGAGGGCGCACTCCGGACCCTCGAACCCGAAAGAATCCTTGTTTTCTGCGACGAGAACGCCCCGGTCTCCAACCCCACGGAGGCCCTGGCGGCGCACGCCGCCGCGCCCGGGAACAACAAAGCCAAGATCGCCGTTATCGTGGGCCCGGAAGGAGGGTTCACGGACGAGGAGAGAGCGCGTGTTGCCGCCCACAACAGGGTTGTTCGCGTATCGTTGGGGCCGCGAATCCTACGCGCGGATACAGCAGCCGTCGCAGCCTTGTCGGTCGTCCAATCGACCCTTGGCGATTGGCGCTGATCCCGTCCTTCGACGACGACCGTCCATGATCGCCGAGTAGCCTCAACAGCTTAGCAGTTTCTCGCCGAACGGCCCCAATCTCGCCCGATTGAGCGCAAGCCTGGGCGGGGTTGCGATCGGCGATTTGGCGCAGCATGGCGCCTGAAAAATCATAATCAGGAGAATAAGATGAATGCGGAATACCGCTTCGGCATCGAGGAGGAATATTTCGTCAACGACGCCGCGAAGCGCGATGCGGCACGCGCCCGGGTCCAGGAGTTCTTCGGCGCCTGCCGCCGCGATTTTCCCAACGAGATCCATCGGGAGATGCTGGAGCCGCAGGTGGAGATCGCCACCGCGCCCTGTCTCGATTTCGCGGAGGCCCGGGAGCGCCTGACGACGCTCCGGGGCGCGCTCGGCGACATCGCCCGGCGGCACGACCTCTCCATCATGGCCTCGGGCACCCATCCGCTCGCGGTGTGGAGCCGGGTGCGCCCAACCAACCAGCCCCGCTACGGCAAGGTGATGCACGATCTCCAGATGCTCGGCTCCCGCACCGTGGTGTGCGGCATGCACGTGCATGTGGAGGTGCCCGACCTGGAGCAGCGGGTCGACCTCATGAACCGGATCCAGCGCTACCTGCCCCTGCTGCTCGCGCTGTCCACCTCCTCGCCCTTCTGGCAGGCTCAGCGGACAGGCCTCCTCGGCTACCGGCTCGCCTGCTACCGGGAACTCCCGCGCACGGGCCTGCCGGACCTCTTCGAGGGCGCGGCCGATTACCAGCGCTACATCGACACCCTGGTGGCGGCACGGGCCATCGAGAACTCGACCTATGTGTGGTGGCTGATCAGGCCCTCCCTCAAGCACCCGACCCTCGAACTGCGGGTCGCGGACAGCTGCACGCGTCTCGACGATACCATCGCCATCGCGGCCCTCTATCGCTGCCTGGTGCGGCACCTGTGCAACGACCCGAAGCTCAATGCGGGCCAGACCGGCGCCTCCCGGGCCATCAACGAGGAGAACGGCTGGAGAGCGCAGCGCTACGGCATCCATGGCTCCTTCGTGGACGAGGCCTCGCGCACGGCAAAACCCGTGGGCCAGGTGCTCGACGAGGTGCTCGACATGGTGCGCGAGGACGGCAAGGCGCTCGGCTGCGAGCGCGAGCTCGATCTTGCCCGCTGGATCATCGCCCGCGGCACCAGCGCCGACCGGCAGCTCACCCTTTACACGGAGGGGCTCGGCCGGGGCCTCTCGAACCGCGATGCGCTTGCGGGCGTCGTGGACTGGCTCGCCTCGGAAACCGTCGGCGAAGCGCCCATGCGGCATTGACGCCAAGGCTGCGCGCAAAGGCGCCTAGCGCAGCCCCTTCACGGCCTGGGCGGCGGCCGCATAGCCGCCCATGGCCCCGTCCACGAAATGGACGTGGTCGCTGCGGGTCGGCGAGGGTACGAAGCAGGTCATGAGGGCCGCCTCCTGCCGGTGCGTGCCCGCCCGGGCGAGGCCCTCGGCCTCGGCTGCCGCGAGGCGCGCCTCGATCCGGTCCGCCAGGGCCGGCGTGCAATCGAGGGTCATGCGCAAGCCGTCGTCGAACTTGCGGAAATCCGTGTTTTCCACGAGCTGGCGGCGATAGGCCGCCGGGTCGAAGCCTGCGATCCGGATCCCCGTCCACAGGATCAGCGACGCCCCGAGGCTCCGGACCACGGTCTGGATCCAGGATGCCGCCTGCGACTGGCCTGGCCGCCGCGCCGCTTTGGCCTCCAGGGCGAACCCCGTGGGCGGCCATCGCACGGTGGGACCGCCGGCCGGAACCGGGCGCCCGACCTCCGCGCCGCCCTCGGCGAGACGCAGCACGTCGGCCACGAGCCCCGCGAAGGCCGTCGGGTCGGCGCCGGGCGTCGGCACCACGATGACCGAGAGAATGACGCCGCGCTCGGCGCGAATCTCGTCGAAGCGGCAGGAGAGGCCGCTGAGGTCCGGATGCGTACCGGGGGGCGCCGGCTCCACCGCGAAGGCGCCCGCCTTCATCCGAGCCTCCGCATAGGCGAGCCCCCCGCCCGCGAACATGGCATAGGCCACGTCGGGCGACGGGGCGAAGCGCGCGATGCGCACGTCGAAGCCGGCCTCCCGGACGGCCGACACGGGCACGAGGGCGACGCGCAGGTCGAGGTCGAGATCGTCCCGGACCCAGGCCGCCACCGCCGCGAGCGCGGTGCGGGCGAGCGTCGCTTCACTCGAGGGCAGCGCGAAGCTCGCCCCGTCCCCGCCGAACACGAACGGAAAGTCTCGCTCGCCGAGCCCATTCGCCACGGCCGCGATGACCGCAGCAGCGGCGGTGTTCACGACCTTGTAGCGCCCCTCCTCGATGGCCGCCGTTGAGCGCACCACGTCCGCGAGGCCGAGCACCCATCCCTCGGGGAGCGGTGCATAGGCATCCGGATCCGCGAGCCGCGCGAAATGCGTCGTCACGGGCAGGCGCTCGTAGAAGGCGAAACTCACGGGCGGTCTCCGGCGGGCGGCATCGAGCGACACATACCTGATTGGCTCGCGTCAATGGGTCGCGATGAGCGGCGCAGCGGAGCCGTCCCGCGTAGGTGAACCTCGTTCCCCGCCCACCGTTCCAGAGCGTTCGCTTTGGCCCCGACCAATCAACGGGAACGCGCTTTGCGCTTGCCGGCCAGGGCCTTGGTCCATCAAGCCCCGAGCGCCGTGAACCCGCCGCGGCGAGGGGGCAACCTTCCCTAAAGGCAGGCCGCCGCTTCCCTTAACCATCGGCGGAACCGAGGCTTTCTCCCAACGGCCAAGCTTGTGGCGAGCGCCTGCATGGTGGTATGTGAACGGGATAACATTTCATATTCATGGGGGACTAGTATGGCTCGGATTAACTACCAAACGGGCGCCGGCTCGAAGATCACGTTTGATGAGGTTGTGAGCCCGATACCGGACAGCTTCCAGTTCGCGAATATGAACGCCTCCGGCTTCATGATCGTCAACCTAGCCACAGGCTACCGTTTCGTCGTCACGGGTTCGAACCTGGAATACGTCAACGGGGCCCCGTCCGCGGGCACCGTCACCAGCGTGTGGGCGGAGACTGGGGCGGGCGGTGAGAACAGCATCGCCAACGTGGACACCACACCGGGCGGGGACCTCGACACGCAAACGTCCGTCGCCGTGACCGCGTTCATGAGCGAATTCAATACAAAGGGCACCCGTGCCGCTCTGACTCTCGTTTACGCGGGTAAGGACGAGGTGAACGGCTCCTCCGAGGGCGATCGCATGGCGACCTACGGGGCCGGCGACGTGATGGTCGGCCGCGACGGGAACGACACTTTCGTCATCGGCGACGGGGTCACGGACGTTACGATTTTTGGCATGGGCGTTTTTGACACCGATGCCGTCGCTCAGGTCGACATCATCGAGGTCACGGGCTCCGCGTCCATCCGGTCCCTCAACGCCATCGACCGGATCAAGTTCGCCGAGGGGGGCTCCGCCACCAAGGTCGTTCAGATCAACCCCTTCAACTTCTCCGACGTGGATGGCATCGACGGCTCGTCGCTCGGCGTGAACACCCTCCTCTTCACCCTCGCCAACGAGGCGATGGACCTCGACCTGTCGAAGAAGGAGTTCACCAACTGGGGCCGTGACGGGCAGACGATCCGGATCGTGGCGAACACGAACGCGTCGCTCATCCTCGACGACCACGTGGTGGGTAGCGCCTTCAACGATTCCATCGAGGCCGGTCAGGGCCGCGACGTGCTCTATGGCGGCGCCGGCAACGACACGCTGCTCGGCGGCGCCGAGGCCGATGTCCTGGACGGGGGTTCTGGCAACGACCGGCTCGAGGCCGGCGATTCCGGCCCCAACATCCTGTTCGGCGGGCTGGGCGACGACAGCTATTTCCTCGGCACCAACGACACCATCGTGGATACCGGCGGCATCGACACGATCCTCGTCGTGAAGTCCACCACCCTGACCGACAAGGAAAAGGTGTTCGAGGGCCTTGCGGTCTACGACGTCAACAGCCGCAACAAGGTCGACCTCAAGGGCAACAAGAAGGCCAACATCCTCGACGGCAACGCGGGCGTGAACAAGCTCGACGGCGGCAAGGGCAACGACGTCCTGTCCGGCTGGGACGGCAAGGACGTGCTCAAGGGCGGCGACGGCAAGGACAGCTTTGTCTTCGAAGGCCCTCTCGGTCGCTCCAATGTGGACCGCATCACCGACTTCCGGAGCGGAGACAGCATCCAGCTCGATCACGACATCTTCGGATCGCTCGCGGTGGGCCGCATCAAGTCGAGCATGCTGCGCCTCGACAAGCGGGCGAAGGATAAGGACGACTTCCTGGTCTACGACAAGTCGAAGGGCGCGCTGTACTACGATGCGGACGGTTCGGGCCGGGCCTTCGGCCAAGTCCAGATCGCGACGCTCGAGAACAAGGCGACGCTCGGCTTCAAGGATTTCCTGATCATCTGATCCGTCGCACCACCCGGGTCGCAAGGCCTGAAAGACAAGATCGGCGGCCCGTTCCTCCGGGCCGCCTTAGCGTCGTGCTCTCAGCAGCACGGCGCATTTTCGTATCCGCCCCCGGCTGCGCCTCCATCGAAGCGCATCCATTACGGGCGTCGTCGGTTCCGGCCGCATCGCAGTCGCTCTGCGTAACTCTTCCATCAGCGCGGCCAACCCCTGCGTCAAAAGAACATCGGCAACTGCCCTAGCGACACCCTTCGAACAGAGGGTTTCAAGACAAGTCGCTTTGCCAATAACGGCGGGGCCGTCTGTCGAAGCGGGCCAAGAACGGCTCCTGGGCGGCCAGGATTCTCAGGGCCATGGCCGAACCCATTCTCACCGATCTCGAAATTCGCCTCAACCAGACGGCCCAGGACGGGCGGGATGTCGCGAACCAGAAGCTGGCGTCGCTGAAGGACGGCGGATACGTGGCCGTCTGGCAGGAAGCAGCCCAGCCCTCCCCCGATGGCGGCGCGATGTGGAACCTGAAGGCTCAGATCTTCAATGCGGATGGCAGCCGGCGCGGCAGCGAACTCACCGTGGCGACGAGCATCGACTCCCAGGGCACCCATTCCCACGAAATTCCAGACGTGACGAGCCTTGCCGACGGCCGCTTCGTCGTCGTCTGGAACCAGGTGGGCGACACGACGACGCCGCTCAGCTCTCTCGTGAAGGTCTGCATATACAATGCGAACGGCGTACCGGGCCGGGTGGAAATCCTGCCGGACAATATCGGCACCCTCAAAGCCAACATTGCCGTAAGCGCGCGGGAGGATGGCGGCTTCGCGGTGGGCTACACCCGCCTCAATTACAAGGACGCGGAAGGAAATCCGCGCCCGGACGATGATCCGGCGCTGGACGTGCAGTATCAGCTCTTCTCTTCCATGGGCACGCGCAGCGGCAATCCAGTCGTCGCCATCGACAATCCTACGGGCGAGCAATGGGGCGGCGGCTTTGCGGTACTGAACAACGGCAACGTGGTGACCGTCTATGGGGATGCGAGCGACCAGTCGATCCGCATGCGCGTGACGACGCCGCAGGGCGTTTCCGTGACCGGCCCGGAGGATCCGGCCCTCTCCTCCGCCCTCGAGGACGTTCGGATCGAGGCCTCCGTGAAGGCGCTCGCCGACGGCCGGTTCGTTATCGTGTGGATGCATGCGGCGGCCCTTGAGGGCGACGGCTCGGGCACCTCGATCCGGGCGCAGATCTTCTATGCGGACGGCTCCCCGGCGACGGAGGAGATCCAGGTCAACCAGAGCACCACGTTCGACCAGCGCAGCCCCGTGGTCGTCGCCCTCCCGGGCGGTGGCTTCGCGGTCGCCTATTATGACGAGGGCCCGGATGACGGCTCCTCCGAGGGCGTGGAGCACGTGCGCGTCGGCGCCTTCGATGCGCAGGGTCAGTCCTTGGGCGCGGAGGTAGGCGTCGGCCTCGGCCCCGCCACCATCATCCGCAACGGCCAGCTCATGGCCATGGAGGACGGGCGTCTCGTGGTGAGCTGGCAGGACGCCACCCTCATGTCCACCGAGGATCCGGAAACTGGGGAACCGGTGTTCGTCGACGATGGCAGCGGCGGCGTTCGCGCCCGCTACATCAACTTGCCCCTTACCGCGCTTGTGACGGAGGGCACCGACCTCGACGACGTGATGATCGGAACCCAGATCGCCGACCGGATCGCTGGTGGCGACGGAAACGACCGCATCCGCTCGGGGGCCGGCAACGACGAGATTGCGGGCGGCGACGGCAACGACATGCTGACAGGCGAGGTCGGCAACGATGTGATCGCAGGCGGTGACGGCACCGACGCGCTGGCGGGCGGCGCGGGCGACGACACGCTCGACGGTGGCGAGGGCACTGACGTGCTGGATGGCGGCGAGGGCACGGATCTCGTCAGCTACGCGGCCGCGGACGAGGGCATCACGGTCAGCCTTGCGGCTCCCGCAGGCGACACCCTCATCAGCATCGAGGCCGTCGAGGGCTCGCTGTACGACGACGCGATCACCGGCGATGCGGCCGCCAACGTCCTGCGCGGGGGCAACGGAAGCGACACGCTGGATGGCGGTGCCGGAGCGGACCGCCTCGAAGGCGGGCTCGGCAACGACACGTTCCTGGTGGACTCCGCCGCGGACCAGGTGATCGAAGCGGCCGGTGGCGGCCGGGACACGATCCTGGCTCAGGCGAGCTATGCACTGTCGCTCACCAGCGAGGTCGAGGCGCTTCTCGCCGCCAACCTGTCGGGAGGCGACGCCCTGCGGCTCACCGGATCGAACAGCGCCAACACCATCACCGGGAACGCGGGCGCTAACACGCTCCTCGGCCTCTCGGGCGCGGACCGTCTCCGGGGCAACGCGGGCAACGACACGCTCGATGGCGGCGCCGATGCGGACATGCTGGCCGGCGGTCTCGGCAAGGACAAGCTGACGGGCGGCACCGGCAAGGACGTCTTCGTGTTCGACACCAGGCTCGGCAAGAGCAACGTGGATAAGATCAGCCAGTTTTCGGTGAAGGACGATTCCGTCTATCTCGACAACGCCATCTTCAAGGCGCTCGGTCGGGGCACCGAGGCGAAGCCTGGGCGGCTCAAGAAGGACATGTTCGCCATCGGCACCGAGGCTGCCGATGCGAGCGACCGGGTGATCTACGACAACAAGTCCGGCAAGCTCTTCTACGACGCGGACGGCGCCGACGGGCGCGCCCAGGTGCTCATCGCGCAGCTCTCCCGAGGCCTGAAGATGACGGAGAAGGACTTTTTCGTGATCTGAGCCCCAGGGCGGAGGCCGTCTCCGGCCTCCCGACGAGTTTCGCCTCTTTCCTCAGCCCCGGCAGCCCCGCTGCCAGGGCTTTTTTGCGCCCTCAGGCTGCGGGAGCCGCCCCTTCCCGCTCAGCGCGAATACTTTCCCGGGCTTTTCATCGGGCCGTCATCCGGGGTCGCTAATGGCCTTTGACGCAACGTGATTAAGTTGCCAACCTTCCCCAAGGGAAGCGACCCGCAGCCGGCAAACAGATCTTTCAAGCAAGAGAGTTGAAGCGCTATGGCAAACGTGTGGATCAACGAATTTCACTATGACAACGAGGGCGCCGACACCGGTGAGTTCATCGAAATCGCGGGCCTTGCCGGCCTCGATCTCACCGGCTGGAAGATCGTGCTCTACAACGGTTCACCCGCACAGCTGAAGCCGTACTCGACCAATCCGGCGACCTCCGAGATTGCGCTCTCAGGCGTCATACCGAACCAGAGCAACGGGTTCGGCACGCTTGCATTCTCACCGCCAGCCGGCACGTCGTTCCAAAACGGAAACACCGCCCACAACGAGCCTGACGGGTTCGCCCTGGTGAATGCCGAAGGCGAGGTGGTGGAGTTCATCAGTTACGAAGGCTCCTTCACGGCCGTGTCGGCCGAGCAGGGCGGTGGCGTTGCCGCAGGCATGACATCGACCAATGTCGGCGCCTTCCAGAATGGCCTGGAAGCGGCCGGCGGTTCGATCCAGCGACAGGGCACGGGCTCCGATTCGAACCAGTTCACGACCTGGGTGACGACAACGGCCAATACCAGCGGCAGCGTGAATGCCGGACAGACATTCCAGGCCCCCCTACCCACCGTCTCCATTGCGCCGGCGAGCGCCGACAAGGCCGAGGGCAGCACCGGCGCCACCAGCTTCACCTTCACGGTCACCCGCTCGTCGGGGGTTGGCGACGCGAGCGTCGGGTGGACTCTCACCGGCATCGGCGGCAACGGCCAGGCGAGCCTCGACGACTTCCTGGGCGCCAATGGCGGCGTGATCGCAGGGCAAGTCGAATTCGTGGATGGCGAGCTGTCCAAGGAAATCACCATCCAGGTGGCCGGCGACGCAGCTGTTGAGGATGATGACACCTTCTCGGTCACCCTCTCGAACCCTGTCGGGCTCACCCTCAGCACAGCCGTCGCGGCCGGAACGATCCGCAACGACGATCTGCCGGCGGGCGAAAGCCTTGTCGTCGCGGCAACGAGCGCCGTCAAGGCAGAGGGCACGGCGGACGCACCGACCGAGTTCGTCTTCACCGTCACCCGAGCAAACGGCGTCGGAGAGACAGCGGTGGACTGGTCGCTTGAGGGACTGGGAGCCAATGGCCTCACGGCCGCCGATTTCGTCGCCACATCGGGCCAGGTGACCTTCGCGAATGGCGGCACGACGGCGCAGATCCGCGTCCAGGTGGCGGCCGACCGGGCCTTCGAGGGGGACGAGCCCTTTACCCTGCGGATTGCGACACAGAAGAGCGGCGTTACGATCCTCGATACGACGGCAGGCGGCACGATCCAGAACGACGACCTGCAGCAATCCTTCGCGATCACGGCGACCGAGGCCGTGAAAGCCGAGGGCACCGGCGGCGAGACCATCTTCCGCTTCACCGTGACCCGCGCGAACAGCACGGGCGAGGCGGCCACCATCGAGTATGACATCAGCGACATCGGCGGAACCGGCCAAGCGGCAACGGGCGATTTCGCGGGTCTCGAAGGTACGGTCTCCTTCGCGGCAAACGAGACCTCGAAGGTTATCGAGATCCGCGTCGTGGGCGACACGGCGGTTGAGGTCAACGAGACCTTCTCGGTGACTCTGTCGAATCCGAGCGCGGGCGTGATCGGCACCGCGAAGGCGAGCGGCCGGATCAACAACGACGACTTCGACCGGATCTTCACGATCCAGGGCGCGGGCCCCGAGGCCGCATTGAAGGGTCAGACGGTCACGACCACCGGTATCGTCACCGGGATCCAGATGACGGGCTCCACCCGGGGCTTCTACATCCAGGACGCCACCGGCGACGGCAACGCCAACACCTCGGATGCCATCTTCGTGTTCATGGGAGGCAGTTGGACCCCGAACATCGAGGTGGGCGACGAGGTCTCCGTCCGCGGTCTGGTGGACGAGTTCAACGGGCTCACGCAGATCACGCGCGTCAACAGCACCACGCCGGTCGCCATCTCGGTCATCGACAAGTACAACGATCTGCCGGCCGCCGTGCTCCTTGGGCCCGGCGGGCGGATGCTCTCCACTACCTCGGTGGCGGACAACATCAAGCTGTACGAGAGCCTCGAGGGCATGCGGGTGACGGTCGGCGCAAGCCGGGTCGTCGGCGCGACCAACGATTTCGACGAGATCTATGCGGTGCTCGAGGGCAATTACGATCCGTCGAGCCTCAACAGCCGCGGCGGGCTCTCGATCTCGGAATCCGACGTCAACCCGGAGCGCATCCAGTTCGACAACATCCGCGATGCGACCAACTTGCCGTTCGTGGATGTGGGCGCGCAGCTCGGCGGCATGACGGGCATCCTCTCCTACGGCTTCAGCAACTACGAAATCTTGCTCGGAGAGGCGCCGGTCGTCACCCAGCAATCCCCTCTCACCCCGGAGGCGACGGAGCTGCGGCAGGAGAACGAGTTCCAGCTGACCTTCGGCACCTACAACATCGAGAATTTCGACATCAACGACAATGACGGCGATGCGGACGTCTCGAGCGGGCGCATGGCGCAGATCGTCAACGACATCGTCGCCAAGATGGGCGGCCCGACGGTCCTGGCGCTCCAGGAGGTGCAGGACGATTCCGGCAGCACGGATAACGGCGTCGTCTCGGCGGATCGAAACCTGCAGGCGCTCGTGGATGCCATCAAGGCGGCGGGGGGGCCCACCTACAGGTTCGCCTACATCACGCCCACGGACAACACGGACGGCGGACAGGGCGGCGCCAACATCCGGCAGGCTTTCCTGTACCGGGACGACCTCGTGGACCTCACAGGCCTGCGGCGTCTCACCGATGGCGACCTGACGAATGGAGACGCGTTCGACAGAAGCCGCAAGCCGCTGGTGGGCGAGTTCACCTATCAGGGCGAAACCTACACCTTCATCAACAACCACCTGAATTCGAAGGGCGGCGACGGGGGCATCTACGGCCCGCAGCAGCCGCCGGTCCTCGCCTCCGAAGCTCAGCGCATCGAGCAAGCCAAGATCATCAACGCGGAGGTGGACCGGCTGCTCGGCCAGAACGCGGGCGCGAACATCGTGGTGTTGGGCGATCTCAATGACTTCGCCTGGAGCAACCCCTTGAAGACGCTCGACGGCACGGCCGGTGGCGGCGAGCGGGTGCTCTGGAACGCGGCCGAGGATCTCATCGCCGATCCGCGGGACCGCACCGACTATGTGTATGAGGGCAACTCGCAGTCTCTCGACCACATCTACGTCTCGGCGGCTTTGCGCGCCCGCATGGAGGCCGTGGACATCCTGCGCATCAACTCGGAATTCGATTCCGGGCAGAAGGCGTCGGACCACGACCCGCTCGTGGGCCGCTCGCTGTTCGCGGAGGTGATCCGCGGCGATGCGCTGGCGAATGCGCTTGCCGGCAACGGCCAGTCGAACGCCATCGTGGCGGGAGCCGGCAACGACCTGCTGCGGGGCCTCGA
The DNA here is from genome assembly GCA_036562855.1 of Microvirga sp. Classification (GTDB taxonomy): domain Bacteria; phylum Pseudomonadota; class Alphaproteobacteria; order Rhizobiales; family Beijerinckiaceae; genus Microvirga. The sequence goes on along the minus strand of DATCJK010000013.1, from coordinate 77,287 downwards.
CGGCCGCGACTACCTGCAGGGCGATGCGGGCGACGACATCCTCCTCGGCGGCGCCGGGGCGGATGGGCTCTGGGGCGGCGCGGGCTTCGACGTGGCGTCCTATGCGGAGGCGACGAGCGGGGTGTCCGCCAACCTCGCCGGGGGAGCCGGCAATACCGGCGAGGCTCAGGGGGACAGCTATTCGCAGGTGGAGGGGCTCACCGGGTCCGCCTTCGTGGATACGCTCATCGGCGACGCGTTCGCCAACCTCCTCGACGGCGGCGCCGGGGCCGATCTCCTGCAGGGAGCGGGCGGGGACGACACCTACCGGGTCGACAGCAGGGCCGATCGCGTGCTGGAAGCGGCCGGCTCGGGTCGCGACACGGTGCTCACCTCGGTGAGCTTCACCCTCGCCTCCTCCCAGGAGATCGAGGTGCTGACAGCCGCCTCGTCCACGAGCAGCGTGGGTCTTCGCCTTACGGGCAACGCCTATGCCAACACGATCACCGGGGCTTCGGGCCGCGATGTGATCAACGGCAGCACGGGCGACGACGTGCTGGCGGGCGGCTTCGCCAAGGACACCCTCACGGGCGGACGCGGCAAGGACGCCTTCGTGTTCGACACTCGCCTGAGTTCCAAGTCGAACGTGGACAAGATCACGGACTTCAACGTGAAGGACGACGTGATCCGCCTCGACGACGCGATCTTCACCAAGATCGGCAAGGCCGGGCGCCTCTCCAGCGACGCCTTCACGACCGGATCCAGGGCAGCCGACCGGGAGGACCGGATGATCTACAACAAGGACACGGGCGCTCTTTCCTACGACGCGGACGGCACCGGCCGCGCCAAGGCGGTGCTCATCGCCGAGTTGAAGAAGGGCCTCTCGCTGACGGCCGCCGACTTCTTCGTCATCTGACGCGAAACGCGCGTCCAATCCTTCGAACCCGGCGCGGGCGACTGCGCCGGGTTTTTCGTTCGGCGCCCGCGAGCTTCATCCCCGCGGTCCCGTGGAGATCGCCCTACTCCGCGCTCACGAGCTTCAGCCCGACGATGCCGGCGACGATGAGGCCGATGCAGGCAAGTCGCGCAGCCGTGGCGGATTCGCCGAACAGCCATACGCCGAGGAGCGCGGTGCCGATGGTGCCGATGCCGGTCCAGATCGCATAGGCCGTGCCGAGGGGGAGCGTGCGCAGGGCAAGCCCCAGGAGCCCGAGGCTCACCACCATGCTGAGCAGCGTGAGAAGCGACGGCACCGGACGGGTGAAGCCCTCCGTGTATTTGAGGCCCACTGCCCAGCCCACTTCGAACAGGCCTGCGAAGACGAGAACGATCCAGGCCATGGGAGCTCCTCCGGGTCGAGCGGCGATGGAAACAACCCTCCATGAGGAGGCGCCGCGAGCCGGTCAAGAGAGCCTACGGCCTGCGCTCCGGCAGGGTCCCCCGGCCCGATATCGAACGTGGTCGGTTCGAGGGGCTACGTCGTGAGCGCCTGCCAGCATTTGATGACCAAGAAAGCCCGGCAGCCTGACGACTCCGCCGATCCCCGCTCCTCGACCGCACCACCTTGGCAGGAAGACTGGAAAGAGGCTTCAAGCTTCGTCCGGACGTTATGTCGAAGCATGCGCCGGACGCGCTCTATCGGCCGCCCTTGATAAGGCAATCTGGCTGCTGCCCTTTGCATGCCTGCAAGCCTCCACGCCAAACCGTCATTGCAGCTTGGCGGCGATGCGCCTATCTACGCCCTTCCGCGGGCGCGGTGCGCCCGGCTTGACCTGTAGATGAGGCCCCGCATGGCTCGCGACGTATCCGATGCTACCCCGATCGGTGCGCGGCGGGAACTCGTGGAGTGGATCGCCTCGGGCGAGAAGGCGCGCTCCGACTGGCGGCTCGGGACCGAGCACGAGAAGATCCCGTTTTACGCGCAGGACCATGGGCCCGTGCCCTACGATGGCGAGCGCGGCATCCGCGCCCTGCTGGAGGGCTTGCAGGCCGCGACGGGCTGGGAGCCCATCTACGACCGTGAAGCGATCATCGGGCTTGCTGACGATGCGCAAGGCGGCGCGATCTCGCTCGAGCCCGGGGGTCAGTTCGAGCTCTCGGGCGCGCCGCTCTTGACCCTGCACGAGACGGCTGCCGAGACCCTGGCGCATCTCGACGCCGTGAAGGCAGTCGGCGACCGGCTCGGCATGCGTTTTCTGACGCTCGGCATGAGCCCGCTCTGGAGCCGTGCCGAGACGCCCGCGATGCCGAAGCAGCGCTACCGCATCATGACCGATTACATGCCGAAGGTCGGCACTCTTGGCCTCGACATGATGTACCGCACCGCCACCGTGCAGGTGAATCTCGACTACGAGTCGGAAGCCGACATGGTGAGGAAGATGCGCGTCTCCATCGCGCTGCAGCCGCTCGCCACGGCGCTCTTCGCCAATTCGCCTTTCACGGAAGGACGTCCCAACGGGTTCCTCTCCATGCGCTCGGAGATCTGGCGCGACACGGACAACCAGCGCGCCGGCATGGTGCCTTTCGTGTTCGAGGAAGGCTTTGGCTACGAGCGCTACGTGGACTGGGCGCTCGACGTGCCCATGTATTTCATCAAGCGCGACGCCACCTATCACGACGTGGCGGGCTCCTCCTTCCGCGACCTCCTCGAGGGCCGCCATCCGGCGCGCCCCGGCGAGGTGGCGACCCGCTCCGATTGGGCGAACCACGTCTCGACGCTGTTCCCGGAGGTGCGCCTTAAGCGCTATCTGGAAATGCGCGGTGCGGATGTGGGCCCGCCGGAGCGCATCGCGGCGCTCTCGGCCTTCTGGGTCGGTCTTCTCTACGATGCGGGCGCGCTCGACGGGGCCTGGCAGCTCGTGAAGGATTGGAGCGCCGAGGACCGCCAATCCTTGCGCGATGCGGTGCCCCGGGAAGGCCTGCGTGCAACGGTGCGCGGCCGCCTGCTCCGCGACGTCGCGCGGGACGCGCTGGCGCTCGCTCATCAAGGTCTCAAGGCGCGCGCCTTCAAGGACGCGGCGGGCCGCGACGAGACCGTGCACCTCGCGCCGCTCGATGCCATCGTCGAGAGCGGACGCACACCTGCCGAGGCGTTGCTGGAGCGCTATCACGGCCCCTGGGGCGGCACTGTCGAGCCCGTGTTCCGCGACTGCGTCTACTAGGCTGGCGCTTCCGGGGCCTTATGCAGATGCGGGCCTGTGATCGCCCGTGCGAGCAAATTCGTGTCCTTGGCCCGAAACGCGCATTCCGACGAGCTCTGCCACGTGGTTCGGCGTGGGATGCCGGAAGGGCGCCATGACACCGCCGGCCGGGAGCAAGGCCGCCGAGCCAGTTAGGGGTGAGCGCCAGGGCCGGACCGAGCGGCCGGTCGAGGCCGCGCTTCATCCGGGCGCCCCTTCTTGAGGGCACGTGTCGCTTGTCCGATGAGCCGCCCCAAGCGCCCCGGGGACAGTAGCGACGGAGGCACGGGCACGCCCCTCAGCCAGACCGGATGCGGCACACCTTTTATAAGAAACATCAAGAGCTTGCGCCCAGATTTTCTTGCATCTCCCTCTATTTGGGTAGGTTATTACGTAAAGTAACCTGCTAAAGGTCAAGCTTTATGACCTGGGAGGGCTGACGTGCTTAGAGGCGTGACGAAGAGGAAATCGAGGCCGGATCGTAGGGACGCCACTCTTCAAACGGTGTCGCTCACAGCCTTGATGCTTGCGCTCCTGCCGACGGGAGCGGCACAGGCCACCTGCTCCACGCTCCTGCCGGTGAGCGGCACCACGGTGATCTGCGAAGGCCCGACGCCTCAGCAAGGTCCCGTGCAGGCGCAGCCCGGAAGCACGGATGTGAACGTGCAGGTGCGCGCTGGCTCGGCGGTAACGACCGCGAACAGCGACACGGCGATCCTGGTCCGGGATGGGAGCGCGGTGACAAATGCCGGCACCGTCTCCACCACCGGCGCCTCGGCTCAAGGCCTTCTCATCCTCGGCAGCGGCTCGACGCTGACCAATGGCGGCACGGTCTCCACCACGGGTAATTCGGCGGACGCCATGGAGGCGGTCGGATCGAACAACACGATCACGAACCGCGGGCAGGTGACCACGCAGGGCTCCTCCGCGGATGCTCTGCGCGCCGTGGGCTCGGGCAACGCGATCCTGAACGAAGGCACGGTCACCACCGCGGGCTCCTCGGGTCGGGCGCTCGTCGCGGAAGGGGCCGGCAACCGCGTCACCAATGGAGCCGCGGGAACCGTCACGACCACGGGCGCGGGCGCGGACGGCATCCGGGCGGACGGCAACGGCGCCACCCTCACGAACGAGGGCCGCGTCTCCACCTCGGGCTTCACGTCGGACGGCATTCGGCAGCACGGGAACGACGGCTCGGTGACCAATAGCGGCACCATCGCGACCTCCGGCCTCGAAGCCCGAGGCGTGAAGCTCGAAGGCGGTGGCAACCTCCTGCGCAATACGGGCACGATCGAGGCGACAGGGACCGATGCCGAGGGCGTCTATTCCATGGGCACCGCGGGACAGGTGAATACCATCGTCAACGAGGGCCGCATCGTCAGCCGCTTCGAGGCGGCGATCCGCGGCATCGCGGGCATCGAGCGGGTGGAGAACCACGGGTTCATGGAAACGACCGCCGCGAACGGCATCGCCGTCACCCTCGCCGACGGCGACGACCGTTTCCTGATCAGCGCAGGCTCCACGATTCGCGGCGCCGTCGACGCGGGCCGCGGCACCGACACCTTCGCCCTCGGCGGCAGCCGCGACGCCACCTTCGACATCGGGAATGTGGGCCCCGGCCGCCAGTACCGGAACTTCGAGGAGTACGAGAAGACCGGCACGTCCACCTGGACCGTGCGGGGCACCAACGACGGTTCCATGCCGTGGTCCGTGAACCAGGGCACGCTTCTCGTCATCGGTCAGATGGGCGGCTCGATCGTGGTGGTGCGCTCGGGCGCGACCCTCGGCGGCACGGGCACGGTGGGCGCCATCGATGCGCGCCCCGGCTCCACGTTGACGCCGGGCGTCGGCGGCATCGGCACCCTCTCGGTCACGGGCAACGTGCTGATCGCGGCCGGCACCACCTACCGGGTCGATCTCAATCCCGGCCTGCAGGCGGACCGGATCGTCGCGGGCGGCACGGCGCGGGTCGAGGGCGGCACCGTGCGGGTGCAGGCGGTGCCCGGCACCTATCTGCCGGGGAGCCGCTGGGTCATCCTGAACGCGCGCGGGGGCGTCACCGGCACCTTCGCGCAGGTCACGACGGATCTCGCCTATTTCCAGCCGCTCCAGACGAGCGACGCGAACAACATCTATCTGGAGCTTCGGGCGGCCGAGCCCGAGGCGCCGCAGGATCCGGGCAATCCACGCCCGCGGCCGGGCGCGCGCCCCGTCCTGCCAGCCCCGCCCGTGAGCGTGCCGGTGCTGGTGGCGGACCTGCCCCGCTTCACGGATCTCGCCTCCGGCGAACCGCACCCCACCGCGACGGGCATCGCCCTTCGCCATGACGATCTCTTCCGCGGCGCGATCCTGTGCCGCCTGCGCTGCTCGTCATCCCATGGCATCCCGGTCTTCGCGGCCATGGAGACGACCGCCGCCGACTACATGGCGGACCTGCCGGCGCGGGGCCGGGCCCCCGTGGCCCAGGCTCCGGCCTCCCGCAGCGCCTACGGTCTGTGGGGCAAGGCGATCGGCTCCTGGGGCCACACGGAGGCGCAGGGCGCCACGGCGAGCGTCGAGCGCGCCACGGGCGGCGTGGTGGTGGGCGCGGAGGCGGGGCTCGGCACGCCCTACCGGCTCGGTCTTGCGGCCGGCTACCTCTCGACCCGCTTCGACATCGACGGGCGGCTCGCCTCGGGCGAGGTGGAGAGCGCCCATGTGGGTCTCTACGGGCAGGCCGCCTTCGGGAGCCTGACGCTGCGCGGCGGCGCGGCCTATGCTCATCACGCGATCGACCTGTCGCGGGCCGTGGTGCTGAGCAACTTCTCCGGCGCTGCCCGGGATGAGAGCGACACCAGCAGCCTCCAGGCCTTCGGGGAGCTCGGATACCTGTTCACCTTGGGGCGGGGCGTGACGCTGGAGCCCTTCGCGGGCCTTGCCCATATCCATGTGGGCAGCCGGCGCATCGAGGAGACCGGATCGGCCATCGCGCTCGTGGGCACGGCGGATTCCTTCGACGTGACCTATTCGACCCTGGGCGCCCGCATGGCGGCCACGATCCCGACGAGCGCCGGAGCCGTCACGGTCAAGGGGATGCTCGGCTGGCGTCATGCCTTCGGGGATACGGACCCGAGCGCCGTCTTCGCCTTCGCGGCGGGAAGCCGCCCCTTCCTCGTGACCGGCGCGCCCATCGACCGGGACAGCCTCGTGGTGGAGGCGGGCATCCATTGGGCCGTGACCCAGAACGTGAGCCTCGGCATCGCCTATGACGGCGCGCTTGGGCCACGGGATCAGGAGCATACGGTGAAGGGGAGCCTCAGCGTGCGCTTCTGAGGAGCGCCAAACCGTCCCAGACGGGAGCGATGCGAGGGCGCGACGAAACCTGCTTAAGCCGCGCTCTCGATCGCCCGCTTCAAGGACCCGGCCGTGAAGGGCTTCAGGAGGAAGCCGTTGACGCCGGCGATCTTTGCGGCGACCGCGTTCTGGTGAACGGTCTGGGTCGTCGCGATGATGAAGGGGACGTCCCGGGTCGCCGGGTCGTTGCGCACCCGGCGCAGAACCTCGTAGCCGGACATGGGCTCCATGGACCAGTCGCAGATCACGAGCCCGTAGCGGGTCTCCTGCATCTTATCGAGGGCGGTCTGGCCGTCCGCAGCATAATCCACGGTGGCGAACCCGATCTTTTCCAAGATCCGGGTCATCACCGTGATCATCATGTACTCGTCGTCGACGACGAGTACGGGCTGCTGCAGATTGGGCTTCATGATTGGGGCTCGATGCCCCGAGGACACCACATCATCCTTGAGAAAACCTTGCCGGGACGAGGCAGCCTCAGCGTGCCCCGCGATCCAGGCGGATCTCGGGCCGGACGACGGGCACCGGCGCTTCGGGACGCCTCAGCGCCCCCCACGCCCCGCGATTTCCCGCTCCCGGTGAATCTGCGGCCTCAGGGGGAAGCGCCCAGTCTTGCGCCGGGTCAGGAAGCGCGGGCGCCGGTGGTTGAGGAGCCCGTGGCGCCGCCGGACGCGCACCGCGCCGAGCTGGAGCGGCCCGATCTGCGGAAACGGGGTCATCACCGCCCCGGTCGGCAGGAGGATCTTGAGGGGAAGGCCGGCGCGCGCCGCGAGCTGGCGCCATTCGGCGACCACGTCGTCCTCCGGATAGGGACCGAGCGCGAGTAGCGGCCGGTTGTCCGCGTCCAGCAGGACGAGGTGAAAGGCGTCCGCGCCTGGGGCGAGCCGCATCGCGACCGCCGCGACCGGGATGCCGGCCGGACCGAGGACGGAGCCGAGCGGCTTCATCCCGGCCGGATCGCCGGAGCCCTCCCCGGGTGGGGGAAGCGCTCCGGCCTTGGTGGTGACCTGTGCCATATGTTGACGCCCTGTTGAGGCTGCCGGCCCTCTCTGATGGAGCGCTCGGCGAAAGCGGGATTGCCGGTTCTCCCTGACGGAGCATTCGGCGGAAGCGAGGCTGCCGGCGCTCTCTGATGGAGCGCTCGGCTGATGACCCCATAGAAGCCCGGCGCCTCACGCCAGGGCCTTAAAAGCTTGGGTTAAGAGGGCGTTGCCGGGCCCCTTTCGCGGTCGATGCTCAACAAAAGCTTGCCGCGTCGCCGAACCGGGGAGGACAAGGGCCGGCCTGCGGCCCCGGCTCCCCTGGCGGGCGGGCGGCCCCGCCCCCATTGTAAGCCCGTGATGCTCCCCGCCCCCGATCTTGCCGCCCTCGCCCCCGATCTCCACGCCGCAACCCGGGAGGCGGGCGCCATCGCGCGCCGGGCCTACCGGCCCGGACAGGAGACCACCGCGCGCCAGTGGATGAAGGACAAGGGCTCGCCCGTCACGGAAGCGGACATGGCGGTCGACAGCTTCCTCAAGGCGCGCCTTTCCGCCCTGCTGCCGCAGGCAGGCTGGCTCTCCGAGGAAACGGCGGACCATCCGGACCGCCTCGGGCGCGAGCTCGTGTGGATCGTCGATCCCATCGACGGCACCCGCGCCTTCATGACCGGACACCCGGACTGGTCCGTGGCGATCGCCCTCCTGGCCGGCCGCCGGCCCGTGCTCGGCGTCGTCTATGCGCCCGTCCACGACCATTTCTACGAGGCGAGCCTCGGCGGAGGCGCCCGCCGCAACGGCGAGCGCATGACCGTTTCGGAGGCCGGAGCCCTCCCGGGCGCCCGGATCGCGGGCCCCAAGCCGCTGATCGACGCCGTGGAGCGGCGCGTCGGCGCTCCCCTGCGGCACCTCCCCAAAATCCCCTCGCTGGCGCTGCGCCTTGCAAGGGTCGCGGAGGGGTCGGTGGATGTGGGCCTCGTTTCCTCCAATGCGCGCGACTGGGACCTTGCCGGTGCCGACCTCATCCTCCACGAGGCCGGAGGGCTTCTCACCGACCTCGACGGGGTGGCCCTTGCCTATAACCAGCCCGAACCCGTGCATGGCGAGCTCGCCGCCGCGGCATCAGGGTTGCATCCGAGCGTCATCAAGGCCATGAGGGCCTGAACCTCACGCCCGTGACACCGTCGCGGCCGATCTCCGTCCACCCCTCATCCGGAGCGATCCACGCCCATGAGCGAGACCGTGCAAAAGCAGCTGCCCCATCTCGTGTTCGGCGGCGAGCTGACCCATCTCGAGAGCACCGAGTTCAAGGATCTCTCCAAGCTCGACATCGTCGGCATCTATCCGAACTACGCGGCCGCCCACGCGGCCTGGAAGGGCAAGGCCCAGGCGACCGTGGACAACGCGCATATGCGCTACTTCATCGTCCACCTGCACCGCCTGCTCGATCCGCAGGCCTGATCGCCCCGCATGGGTCTCGTCAAGGGCATCGCTCGCGCCGTCCCGGAGCCCGCATGGGCTTCGTGAAGCGCATCGCCCGCACCCGCGCCGTCCGGGAGGCCGTGGGCTTCCTGGTGGCGCGCTACCTCGGGCTGGTGCGCCGCACGAACCGGTTCGTCATGGAGCCGGCGGACGCCTATGATCGCATCGGGCCGATGATGCCCGTGATCGCGGCCATGTGGCATGGGCAGCATTTCATGATCCATTTCGCCAAGCGCCCGCAGGACCGGGCCGCGAGCCTCGTCTCGCGCTCGGGGGACGGCGAGCTCAACGCGATCGCGCTTCGCCATGTGGGCGTGCGCGCCATCCGCGGCTCCGCGGCGCGTGGGCGCCGCGCAGAAAAGGGCCGCAACCGCGGCGGCGCCACGGCCCTGCGCGGCATGTTGCGGGCGCTCGGTGACGGCGAGATGGTGGTGATGACCGCCGATATCCCGAAGGTCTCGCGGGTCTGCGGCGCCGGCATCGTGACCCTCGCGCAGCTCTCGGGCCGCCCCATCGTTCCCGTCGCCGTGGTGACGAGCCGCCGCATCGATTTCAAAAGCTGGGACCGGGCGAGCCTCGGCCTCCCGTTCGGGCGCGGCGCCATCGTGCTGGGCGAGCCCGTTGCAGTCCCGCGCGAGGCGGACGAGGCGGCGCTGGAAGCCGCGCGCCAGGCGGTAGAGCGCGGCCTCGACGCGGTCCATGCGCGCGCCTATGCGCTCGTCGGCAGCCGCGACCCCGGCGCGAAGGCGGAGCCCGCCCCGTCCATGGCCATCGAGGGGCGCGGCGCATGACGAAGCTGCCGTTCCTCGTGAGCGCCTATCGCACCACGCTCACCCTGCTCGAGCCCGTGGCGGCGGCCCTGCTCTATTGGCGCGAACGCAAGGGACTCGAGGAGCGCACGCGGCTCGGGGAGCGCCAGGGCTGGCCGAGCCGGTCGCGCGCCGACGGGCACCTCGTCTGGGTGCATGGGGCTTCGGTGGGCGAGACGCTCTCCCTCATGCCTGTGGTGGAGCGGCTGACGCAAAGGGGCCTCACGGTGCTCGTCACCTCGGGCACGCGCACCGCGGCCTCCGTGGTGGTGCGCCGCCTGCCGCCGGGCGCCGTGCACCAATATGTGCCCCTCGACGTGCCGCGCTACGTGCGGCGCTTCCTCGACCATTGGCAGCCCGACCTCGTGCTCGTGGCCGAATCCGAGATCTGGCCGAACACGGTGATGGAGCTCGACCGGCGCGAGGTGCCCCTCGTTCTCGTCAACGGGCGCATGTCGGACCGCTCCTTCCAGCGCTGGCAGCGACTGCCTCAGGCGATCGGGGCGCTTCTCCAGCGGTTCGCCCTGTGCCTCGCGCAGACCGTGGACGACGCGGAGCGGCTCGCCCGCCTCGGCGCGCCGCGGGTCGCGGTGGCCGGCAACCTGAAATACGACGTGACGCCCCCGCCCGCCGATCCCCGCGTTGTGGCGCATCTCTCAGGCCTCATCGCGGGCCGGCCCGTCTGGCTCGCGGCGAGCACGCATCCGGGCGAGGAGGAGATCGCGGTCTCGGTCCACCGGACGCTCGCACAGCGTCATCCGGATCTGTTGACGATCGTCGCCCCGCGCCACCCGAACCGGGGCGCCGACGTGGCGGCCCTCGCCGAGCGCGCGGGCCTGCGCGCCGCCCGACGCTCGCAGGGCATGCACCCGGACCGGGCGACGGATATCTACATCGCCGACACGATCGGCGAGATGGGCCTGTTCTACCGCCTCACGCCCATCGTGCTCGTGGGCGGCACGCTCGTGCCGATCGGCGGGCACAACCCGATCGAGCCCGCAAAGCTCGGCGCCGCGATCCTGCACGGTCCGCATGTGCATGCGGCGCGCGACATCTACGAAGCCCTCGACGAGGCGCGCGGCGCGCTTCTCCTCAAGGACGACCGGGCACTCGTCCGCGCCCTCACGGAACTCCTCGCCGATCCGGCGCTGACCCGCGAGATGGCTCGCGCGGCTGGCGAATCCGTCCAGGCCCTCGGCGGCGCCGTGGAGCGCACGCTGCAATCGATCGAGCCCTTCATCGTGGAGATGAAGCTGAAGGCGAGGCGGTGACGGTGCGCCAAGCCGCCATCCGCGCCGCCGGGACCGCGCGCCCATGAGGGCGCCCTCCTTCTGGTGGCACCCTGGATCCACCGCCCTTGCGCGGCTGCTGCACCCCGTGAGCCGCCTTTACGGGAGCATCGCCGCTCAGCGCCTCTCTCAGGCGGGCGAGCGGGCTGCGGTGCCGGTGATCTGCATCGGCAATTTCACGGCCGGCGGCGCCGGCAAGACGCCGACGGCCCTCAAGGTCGCGGCGCTGCTGGCGGAAGCCGGGGAGCGCCCGGCCTTCCTGACGCGCGGCTACGGAGGACGGCTCCCCGGACCGCTCCTCGTCGCGGATCATGACGCCACGGAGGTGGGCGACGAGCCCCTGCTTCTGGCGCGGTCCGCCCCCACAATCGTCTCCCGCGACCGGCCTGCCGGGGCTCGCCTTGCGGTGGAGCAGGCGGGTGCGAGCGTGATCGTGATGGATGACGGGTTCCAGAACCCCACGCTCTTCAAGGATCTGAGCGTCATCGTGGTGGACGGCGCGACCGGGTTCGGCAACGGCCTCGCCCTGCCGGCCGGGCCCCTGCGGGCGCCGCTCGAGGCCCAGTGGCCCGGCGCCCACGCGCTCCTGGTGATCGGTGCGGGCGCGCCCGGCGAGCGGGCCGCCACGGAGGCGCGGCGTCTTGCCAAGCCGGTCTTCACAGCTCGCCTCGTGCCCGACGCCGCCTTGGCGGCGTCGCTGCGCGGGCAACGGGTGCTCGCCTTCGCGGGCATCGGCCGGCCCGAGAAATTCTTCGAGACCCTGCGCGCCCTCGGGGCGGATGTGCGGGCGATCCGCGCCTATCCAGACCACGCACCCTATGCGCCGGACGAGATCACCGCCCTGAAGGCGCAGGCCGCCAATGACGGGCTCACCCCAGTGACGACCGAGAAGGATGCGGTGCGCCTTGGCCCCCTGGCGCAGGGCATCGCGGTGCTGCCGGTGCGGCTGGCGCTCGACGACGAGGCCGGGTTCCGCGCCCTGCTCATGCGCCGCTAGGCACGCATCGCCCCCGTCTCCTTGAACGGGGACCGGCGCCCTACCCGCCCGCCGGCCCGCGCAGGCGAAGGCCGAGGCGCTGCAGAACGGCCTCGGGTCCCGAATAGGCCTCCTGCCGCTCCACGCTCCAGTAGCGGAGCTGATCGAGCGGTATGGGCTCGCCCGTGACGGCGCAGCGCACGAAGGCCCCGGGGCGGATCAGGCGCAGGTTGCTGTCGAGATATTCCACGACGGCCTCTCCGCCGCCACGCTCATGCTTGTTCATCCAAGGCCTCGCGCCCCCTCGGCTATCGGGAAAGTGGCCAGGGGCCTCAAAGGTTTCAACGGCGCGCCGACTAGGTCGGGGGCAGCTCGAACAAGGCCCCCTGATCCTCGATCACGGGCTTCGGCCTTGCGGGCCGCGGACGCAGGAGGCGCCCACCCGTGGCAGCGGCGGTGCCGTCCGCGAATTCGAGGGTGAGAGCCTGGCCGTCGGCTACATCCGCAGGGGAGCGGATCGCTTGCCCATCCGCATCCCAGACAAGCGCATAGCCCCGCGCCAGGACGGATTTGTAGTTGAGGCTGTCGAAGAGTTTTGCCGTGCTGTCGAGCTGGGCGCGCTTGCGGGCGAGCTGGCTCGCAAGAGCCGGCGTCAGGCGCTCGCCGGTGCGGAGCGCCAGTTCGCGTTTTTGAGCCAGCCGCTGCGTTTCGGCGCGGATGAGGGTGACGCGGCTCGCCGCGAGCCGCTCTCCAAGTGTCCGCAATTTGTCGGCCCGCGTGGCGAGAAGCCGGTCCAGCGCCTCCCTCGGGCGGTGGTCGATGGCGACGAGGCGGCTGCGCGCCTCGGCGAGGCGGGCGGTGGGCGAGCGGCGCACGAGGGTGTCGGCGGCGCGGCGCAGGCGGTCCTCGAAACGGCGGGCATTGGCGATGAGCGCCGGCCCGAGGCGCGCTGAGGCAAGATCGAGCTGCTGGCGCTTGGGGGCAAAGATCGCCTCGGCGGAGGGCAGCGCCCGAGCCGTGAGGCGAAGGTCCGACCGGCGACGGTCGAGAGCCCGCACCATGGCTTCCCCATGGCGGCGGGCGAGATCGTGCACGGTGGCCACGAGCTCGTGGCGCACGGGCACCACCATCTCGGCGGCGCCGGTCGGCGTCGGCGCGCGCAGGTCCGCCGCGTGGTCGATGAGGGTCCAGTCGGTCTCGTGCCCGACCGCGGAGACGAGCGGGATGGTGCTCTCCGCCGCGGCGCGCACCACCGCCTCCTCGTTGAAGCCCCACAGGTCCTCGATGGAGCCGCCGCCGCGGGCGACGATGAGCACGTCCGGGCGCGGGATCCGGCCACCGGGCGTCAGCGCGTTGAAGCCCCGGATCGCGGCCGCGACCTCGTCGGCCGAGGTCTCGCCCTGCACCCGCACCGGCCAGACGAGCACATGGCGGGGGAAACGGTCCTCAAGCCTGTGAAGGATGTCGCGGATCACGGCGCCGGTCGGCGAGGTGACGACGCCCACCACCTGCGGCAGGTAGGGCGGCCGCCGCTTGCGGGCCGGGTCGAACAGACCCTCGGCGGTGAGCTTGCGCCGCCGCTCCTCCAGGAGCGCCATGAGGGCGCCGATGCCCGCCGGCTCCAGCGATTCGACCACGATCTGGTAGGTGGACTTGCCCGGAAACGTGGTGATGCGGCCCGTGGCCACCACCTCCAGGCCCTCCTGCGGCTTGATTCGCAGGCGCGAGAACGTGCCCTTCCAGATGACGGCGTCGATCTTCGCGCTCGCATCCTTCAGGGAGAAATAGGCGTGGCCGGAGGCGTGCGGCCCCCGATAGCCCGAGATCTCGCCCTTCAGGCGCACATGGCCGAAGGAATCCTCCAGCGTGCGCTTAAGGGCGCCGGCGAGGTCCGAGACGGACCATTCGGGGGCGTTCGAGGGGGCTTTGTCGGCGACCATGGCGCCAACCTAGTGGCTTCGGCGGTGGAGCGCAAAGCCGGGCAATGTTTCTCGCCCGCGGCGCAAAACCGCGATGCGCGGCATTTCCCTCCCACAGCGCAAAACCGCGACTCGCGCATCCCATAAAATGCGCTAAGACCGCCCGATGAACATGCTTCTCCTCGGTTCGGGCGGCCGGGAACACGCCCTCGCCTGGGCGCTCTCCAGGAGCCCCCTGTGCGGCCGCCTCTTCATCGCTCCAGGCAATCCGGGCACGGCCCGGTGCGGCACCAACGTGGTGCTCGACATCACGGACCATGGGGCGGTGATCGCCTTCTGCCGCCTGCACGGAATCGGCTTCGTCATGGTGGGCCCGGAGGCGCCCCTCGTCGCCGGGATCGTGGACGATCTCACGGCCGCAGGCATCAAGGCGTTCGGGCCGACGAAGGACGCGGCGCAGCTCGAAGGCTCCAAGGCCTTCACCAAGGATCTGTGCGCCGCATACGGCATCCCGACCGCCGCCTATGGCCGCTTCCGGGAGCCCGAGGCCGCCAAGGCCTATATCCGCGCCCAGGGCGCCCCCATCGTGGTGAAGGCGGACGGGCTCGCCGCCGGCAAGGGCGTGGTGGTGGCGACGAGCCTCCAGGAGGCCGAGGACGCGGTCGACATGATGTTCGCGGGCGGGCTCGGGCAAGCGGGCGCTGAGGTGGTGATCGAGGCCTTTCTCGAGGGCGAGGAGGCGAGCTTCTTTGCGATCTGCGACGGAGCGCGCGCGATCCCGTTCGGCACCGCCCAGGACCACAAGCGCGCCTTCGACGGCGACGAGGGCCCGAACACGGGCGGCATGGGCGCCTATTCGCCCGCGCCGGTCCTCACCGATGCGATCCAGAACCGCGTGATGCGGGAGATCATCGAGCCGACCCTCAAGGGCATGCGCGAGCGCGGGCACCCCTACAAGGGCGTTCTCTATGCGGGGCTGATGCTCACGGCGTCGGGGCCCCAGCTCATCGAGTACAACGCCCGTTTCGGCGACCCGGAGACCCAGGTGCTGATGCCCCGCCTCAGGAGCGACCTTGCGGCCATCCTCCTCGCCGCCGTGGACCGCGCCCTCGACACGGTGGAGGCCCGCTGGTCGGACGAGGCGGCGCTCACGGTGGTCATGGCCGCGAAGGGCTATCCGGGCCCCGTCGAGAAGGGCTCGCCCATCCGCGGCATCGAGGCCGCCGAGGCGCTGCCCGGCGTCACCGTGTTCCATGCGGGCACCCGGCAGGGCGCGCTCCAGCTCGAAGCCAACGGGGGGCGCGTCCTCAACGTGACGGCCACCGGCCGCGACGTCGCCGAGGCCCAGGCCCGTGCCTATGCTGGCGTCGATGCCCTGGATTGGCCGGAGGGATTCTGCCGCCGCGACATCGGCTGGCGGGCGGTGGAGCGGGGCGCCTGAACGAGTGAGAGCCCCTGCCGCGAAAGCGGATGGCGGATGATCGACAAGGAGCGGCGATGAGCGACGACCTTTTCCCGGGCTTCGAGCCCGATTGGATCGACACGCAAGCCGGGCGCATCTTCGCGCGCTCCGCCGGCAGCGGGCCGCCGGTGGTCCTGCTCCACGGGTTTCCACAAACCCATGCCATGTGGCACCACCTCGCTCCAGCCCTCGCGCGGACGCATCGGGTGGTTCTGATGGACCTGCGCGGCTATGGCTGGTCCTCGGCTCCGCGGGGCGACGAGGCGCACGAAACCTACGCGAAGCGCGCCATGGGGCAGGACGTGATCGCCGTCATGGAGGCGCTCGGCCATGTGCACTTCGCGGTGGTCGGGCACGACCGGGGGGCGCGCGTGGGCTACCGCCTCGCCCTCGACCATCCGGGCCGCGTCGAGCGCCTGGCGCTCCTCGATATCCTGCCGACGATCCGCGTCTGGGAGGGCATCCGCTCGGGCGCCAAGCCCGCGGCCCATTGGGGATTCCTCTCCGAGCCCTACCCGACGCCGGAGGATGAGATCACCCGCGATCCCCTTCCCTATTTCGAGGGATTACTGGCGAAATGGACGGCGGGCCAGAGCCTCGACGCCTTCGATCCGCGGGCGCTCGCCTCCTATCGGCAGAGCTGTAACGAGCCGACGCGCATCCATGCCATGTGCGAGGATTATCGCGCCGGGGCGACGCGGGATCTCGAGGCCGACGAAGCCGACCTCGCATCGGGCCGGCGCATCGCCTGCCCGACCCACGTGATCTGGGGCGAGTTCTACCTCACGGCCGGCGCGACCGAGTCCGCCCTCGACACCTGGCGCGGCACCTTCGCGCCGCAAGCCACCGGGACCAAGGTGGAGGCGGGCCATTTCGTGGCGGAGGAAAACCCGGCCGCGACGCTCGCGGCCCTGGAAGCGTTCCTGCGCGCCTAGACGCGAGGGAGCGCCGTCAGCGCCGCCCCCCGAAGAACCCCCGCAGCAGCGCGGCCGCCTCGCCTTCCCGCAAGCCCCCATAGACCTCCGGGGCGTGGTGGCAGGTGGGCTGCTCGTAGAAGCGGACACCGCTCTCGACCGCGCCGCCTTTAGGATCGGACGCCGCAAAGTAGAGGCGGCGGATGCGGGCGAAGGAGATGGCGGCGGCGCACAGCGTGCAGGGTTCGAGGGTCACGTAGAGATCGCAATCCGTGAGCCGCTCGTCACCCAATGCCTCGCAAGCGCGGCGGATGGCCAGAAGCTCCGCATGAGCTGTCGGGTCGCGCAGCTCCCGCGGGCGGTTGCCGGCGGACGCGATCACCCGGCCCGCCTTCACGATGGCGGCGCCCACCGGAACCTCCCCGCGCGCGGCGGCGCGGCGGGCCTCCTCGAAGGCGACGCTCATGGGATCGGGCCTCGTCTCGTCCATCGGTCTTGCGCGCTGTCCCTCGCTTCTCCCTGGCTCCTCTGCTATCAGGCCAACATGACCGACAGCAACGACGACGATCGCCGGGGCCGCCCGCCACGCGGGGGCTCTGACCGTGGCAGCACCGGAAACGGCCGCTCCGAAGGGAAACGTGGCAGCACCGGAAACGGCCGCTCCGAAGGAAACAGAGGCCGCACCGGAAGCGGCCGCTCCGATGGAGAAAGGGGCCGCCCGGCGGGTGCCCGCTCCGAGGGAAACCGCAGCCGGCCCGCCGGCGGCCGAGCCGGCGACGACCGCCCCGCCCGCAGCGGCGACGGACCGCGCAAGCCGCGCCCGGCCGGGGATCGGCCCTTCCGCAGCCGCGATGGGGACGAGCGACCGTTCCGCAGCCGTGAAGGCGATGGTCCACGCAAGCCGCGCGCCGCGGGCGACCGCCCCTTCCGCAGCCGTGACGGCGACACGCGCCCCGCACGCAAGCCCCGCGACGGAGAGGCCCGTCCGTTCCGCAGCCGTGACGGCGAGGAGCGCCCGATCCGCGAACGCAAAGAGGGCGAGCGCGCCTACCGCCCGCGCCTCGACCGCGAGCGCTCTGAGAGCGGCCCGCGCCCCGGTGGCGACCGGGAGCGTCCCGCGCGCAGCCCGCGTGCCGGCAGTGACCGGGAACGCAGCCCCCGTTTCGGCCAAGACCGCGAGCGCCCGGCCCGCGCCCCTCGCCCCGGTGCCGACCGGCCCCGCCCCGATCGCGCCCCGCGCGCTGGCGAGGAGCGCCCCCGCAGCGCGGCCGCGCCCGAGCCCGCCGTGGCGGCGGAGCCCACGGAGGACCGGATCGCCAAGGTGATCGCCCGCGCCGGCATCGCCTCCCGCCGCGACGTGGAGGCGATGATCGCGGAAGGCCGCGTGACCCTGAACGGCAAGGTGCTCGACAGCCCGGCCGTGAACGTAACGGCGGCCGACACCATCACCGTCGACGGCGAGCCCCTGCCGGCCAAGGAGCGCACGCGCCTGTGGCTCTTCCACAAGCCGAGCGGCCTCGTCACCACGGCCCGCGACCCGGAGGGCCGCCCGACCGTCTTCGACAACCTGCCCGAGGAACTGCCGCGCGTCGTCGCCGTGGGCCGCCTCGACATCAATACCGAGGGGCTCCTGCTTCTCACCAATGACGGCGGCCTCGCCAAGGTGATCGCCCATCCCGATACGGGCTGGCTGCGCCGCTACAAGGTGCGCGCCTATGGCGAGGTGAACCAGGCGGATCTCGACCGCCTGCGTGACGGCGTCACCATCGACGGCATGGAATACGGGCCCATCGAGGCGCGCCTCGACCGGCTGCAGGGCGACAATGCCTGGATCAGCTTAGGCCTTCGCGAGGGCAAGAACCGGGAGGTGAAGCGCATCCTGGAGCATCTGGGCCTCCAGGTGAACCGGCTGATCCGCCTCTCCTTCGGACCCTTCCAGCTCGGCGATATCGAGCCGGGTCTCGTCGAGGAGGTGCGCACCAGGGTGCTCAAGGACCAGCTTGGGGATGCGCTCGCCGCAGAGGCGGGCGTCGATTTCGAAAGCCCCGTGCGCGAGCCGATCGCGCCCTTCGGCAAGCCCGCAAAGCCTGAGCGCGAGGAGCGCCCCCGGCGCGATCGTGACGAGCGGCCGGAGCGCGGCGAGCGTCCCATGCGCGGCCGCCGCGACGACGAGCGTGGCTCGGACCGCCCGATGCGCGGTCGCCGCGAGGAGCCCGAGGAGGCACCGAAGAAGCCCTCCCGCCTCGAGCCGAAGCGCAGCGTCTGGCGTGCCGGCGAGGAGGAGGGCGAGGCCCGCATCTCCAAGAAGCCGCGCCGCGGCGCCGATCCGAAGGAGGCCCGCGCCGCCACGGCGGAACGCGCCCGCGAGCGCGTCGGCGCCATCGCGGGCGCGGAGGGACGCAAGGTGCTGGTGGAGCGTCTGGTGAGCCAGCCCGCTCCCGCCGAAGACACCCATCGCCGGGCCCGCAAGGCGCCCTCGGCCGATGACCGCCCACGCCGTCCGCGGCCCGATGGCGAGCGCCCCCGTGGCGCAGAGGATCGCCCACGCCGTCCGCGCAGTG
Source organism: Microvirga sp. (assembly GCA_036562855.1). GTDB lineage: Bacteria > Pseudomonadota > Alphaproteobacteria > Rhizobiales > Beijerinckiaceae > Microvirga. The sequence goes on along the minus strand of DATCJK010000013.1, from coordinate 58,410 downwards.
CGGATGACGGTCCGCGCGGAGAGGATCGCCCGCGTCGCCCAAGGGAGGCGGGGGACCGTCCGGCCCGGCCCCGTGACGATGCGCGCCCTGCCAGGTCCCGTGACGATTCCCGTCCTGCCCGTGGCGGCGACGCCCGTCCGGCCCGTGGGGGCGACCGTCCGTTCCGCAGCCGCGACGATGCAAGGCCAGCCCGTAGTGGCGACCGCCCATTCCGGTCCCGTGACGAGGGGGCTGGGCGCAGCGAGCGCCCGTTCCGCAGCCGTGACGAGGGGGCCGGGCGCAGCGACGACCGTCCCCGTCGCGGTCCGCCCCGGGGCGATGCGCCAGGGCGCGGCGCGCCGCGCGGCGGCTTCGGCGACCGGCCGGGCGGTGGCGCGAAGGGCGGCTTCAAGGGCGGCCCTCGTGGGGAAGGCGGCGGCTTCGGCCGCGGCAGCGGCAAAGGACCCGGCAAGGGCCCGGACCGGGGTCCTGGCGGCGGCGGGCGTGGTCCCGGCGGCCCGTCGCGGGGCGGACCCAAGGGGCCGCCGCGCGGCCGTCGCTCGTGAGGGCTGACGCATGAGGATCGTCGGCGGGCGCCATCGCGGCCGCGCGCTGGCGGGCCCGCAATCGGACGCGATCCGTCCGACCTCGGACCGCCTGCGCGAGACGCTGTTCAACATCCTCGCCCATTCCTATGACGACCCCGTCGAGGGCGCCCGCGTCCTCGACCTCTTCGCCGGCACGGGCGCCATGGGGCTCGAGGCCCTCTCGCGCGGCGCGGCGTTCGCGCTCTTCGTGGACGACGGCGCGCAGGCGCGCGGGCTCATTCGCGCGAACGTGGAGACGCTCGGCGTCGGCGGCGCCACGCGCCTCTTCAAGCGCGACGCCACCCGCATGGGCGGGGCCGCCCCCAACGCCCCCTTCTCCCTCGTCTTCTGCGACCCGCCCTACGGCAAGGACCTCGCGCCCAAGGCCCTGGCCTCCTGCGCCGCGGGCGGCTGGCTCGTGCCGGATGCGCTCGTGGTGGTGGAGGAGGCGCAGGGCGTCGAGGTCTCGCTGCCCGAGCGTTTCGAGGAGATCGAGCGGCGCGACTACGGGGAGACGAAAGTGGTGTTCGGACGCTTCACGGGCTGAAAAGCCCTCACAGCCCGAACGGATAGGTCTCCGGCATTCCCTTGCCGTGCCCGGCACCGAGCGGCGTCACGGCCTTCGTGTCCTCGAACCACACGAAGGCGTCGAACTGCTCGGCCATGACCGCCTCGAAGTAGTGGCTGTAGAGCTCCGTCTCCGGGCGGTAGATGACGCCGATGGCGCGCTCCAGGCGGGGGCGGGCGAGCGCGTCCATCAACTCGCGCTTCGTGTGGCCGCGCCAATCGGTGAGCGAGCAGCCGAGGCCCGTATCGCGAAAGATGCGCTCGTGGCTGTCGGGGCGCGCGGAGCGGACCTGCTTCACCTCCATGGGCTCGTCCCAGTCGCTCGCGGCCGCCACCGTGCCGCGATCCGTGCCGAAGCCCACGAGCACCGCCTCGTCGCCATAGGCGGTGCGGCAGAGCTCGCCGATATTGAACTCGCCCTGCCAGCCCATGGCGGTCGCGGCGGCGTTGCCGATATGGGAATTGTGCGCCCAGACGACCGCCTTGGCGCCCGGACCGCGATGCCGCATCACCCGCTGGAGCGTGTCGAACATGTGCCGGTCGCGCAGGTTCCAGGACTCCGTCGAGCCCTCGTACATGATGCGGTAATAGTGCTCCGCCGCATGCACGATGCGCGCGTTCTGCACCGCATCGAAGAACGCCTCGCCGCCGTCGGCGGAGAGATACTCCATGCGCTTGTCGAGGATGTCCTGGAGCTGCTTCAGCAGCGCCGCGTCGCAGGATTTCTTCTGGCCGGTGACCACCGCGCGCCCATAGCGCGCCGGGTCGCCCTGCCAGGGGCTGAGACAGCCATAGCGGCCGCGCGCGTGGTCCGCCGCCTCCGGGTCCACCTTGTCGAGATAGCCTAAAACCTCTCCGATCGAGGCCTGAAGGCTGTAGACGTCGAGGCCGCGAAACTCGGCGCGTTCCGGCTCGGGCTTGCCGGCGTTGTGAGCGCGCATCCATTCGACGAGATCCGCCACCTCCTCGTTGCGCCACATCCAGGTGGGAAAGCGCGCGAAGGCATCGTCGTCCAGGGGTCCGATGGGCCGGTGGCGCACATAGGCGTCGATGCGCGCCGCATCCGGCCAATCCGCCTCGACGGCGACGACGGTGAAGCCGTGATGCGCGATGAGCCGTCGGGTGATGGCGGCGCGGGCCCGGTAGAATTCCGACGTGCCGTGGCTCGCCTCGCCGAGAAGCACCACCTTGGCATCGGCGAAACGGTCGAAAGCGGCGCCGAAGGCCTCGTCCGCGATGGGCGGCAGGCGCTCCCCATGGGCCTTCACGGTCGCGATCGCATCGCGGATCGCCCCCTCGCCCTCCTTCTCCTTGAACGACAAGCGCGGCATGGAACGCGAGCCTCCGTGACGGGTCGGAATCGTCACAAACGGCAGGGGGAGCGGGGTTGTTCCGCCCATCCCCCCTGGCTTGGAGCGAACAAGCCGGTCGGCCCATATGGTTCACGTTGCCTCGAAGCGGCACCAGCGGTGTGGCGACGGCGACGGACGTTATGGCTTCGCCGTTCGTTTCGTCGCCGAACGCGGCGCCGGGCCGGTGCTGCCCCTCACCACGAGCTCGGTCTTCAGCCGCACCCGTGGCGGCGCCTCGCGGCCGTTGAGCAGGTCGATGAGCACATGGGCGCCCTGCCGCCCGAGCGCCCGGCGCGGCTGGTGGATGGTGGTGAGGGAGGGCTCGACCATGGCGGCGAACTCGATGTCGTCGAACCCCGCGACCGAGATGTCCTGCGGCACGCGCAGGCCGCCGGAGATGAGCGTGCGCATGAGGCCGATCGCCATCTCGTCGTTGGAGCAGAACACGGCGCTCGGCCGCTCGCGCCGGGCGAGGATCGCGGCCCCGGCCGCGGCGCCGGCCTCCAGGCTGTAATCGCCGGGGAGGACGAGCGCGGGGTCGAAGGCGAGCCCCTCGTCCTTCAGCCCGTCGCGGTAGCCGCGGTGGCGCTCGCGCTCGAGCACGTTCGTCTCGGGGCCGCGCAGATAGGCGATGCGCCGGTGGCCGAGGGAGGCGAGATAGCGCGTCATGCGCCGCGCCGCGGCCCGGTTGTCCACCTCGATCTGCGGGATGTCGGCGCCCGGAATCGCCTCGCAGAGCGCCACCAGCGGCACGCCGGTCTTGGCGGCGGGGCCGCGCCCGTCCCGGGTCTGGCCGAAGAGGTGCCCGTTGAGGAGAAGCGCGCCGTCCACCTGGCCGGCGGCCGTGAAGGCGGCAAAGCGGGCCTCCTTGTCGGGCGAGCCGTCGAGATCGCCGATGATCATCCCGTAGCCGGCCTCGAAGAGCGCCTCCTCGATGCCGCGCAGGATGCGGGAGAAGAAGATGTTGTCGAGGTTCGGCAGGACGACGAGCACCATGTTCGACTTCTGCGAACGCAGGGTGCGGGCGGCCGGGTTCGGCACGTAGCCGACCTTGGCGATGGCTTCGAGAACCCGGGCCCGCGCCTCCGGCGAGACGCGCTCCGGCGTCGCGAGAGCGCGGCTGACGGTGGCGGTGGAGACCTCGGCGAGACGGGCGACGTCCTGGATGCGCGCCGCCCGCGCACCCCCCTCGCCTCTCCGATCCAGCTCGTCCATCACCGTGTAGAGCCTCCGGGCGATGGGGATTGTCAACCGGTTTGACAGCCCATTCCGTTGCGCTACACTCAATGTAATCGATTACATCGCGGGCCGTCGAGAGACGCCGCGAGGGTCGCACAAGGCCCCGCCAGAGGGCCCCAGTCCGGAGGAAACCATGACGCCACCCATCCCAGTCGGCTGACCGCGCGCACGCGCCCCTTCGTTCCTTCCGCAAGCCGCGGAAGGTTTCGCCGCCCCGTCAAGCCGGACGAGCCGATGGCTGTTCTTCGTGCCGAGCGCCTCCCGTTCCGCCGCCCTGCGTGGAGCAACGGATGATTGTTCTTCGTGCCAAGCGCATCGTGAAGCGCTTCATCGCGGGAATGACGGGCCCATGACCGTTCTTCGTGCAGAGCGCATCTCGAAATCCTTCGGACCGATCGAGGTTCTGAGCGACATCGCGCTCACCCTCGAGGCGGGCGAAGTGCATGCGGTCATCGGCGAGAATGGGGCCGGCAAGTCGACCCTCATGCGCGTGCTCTCGGGCCACCTGCCCCCGAGCCGGGGCGCCCTCTTCCTCGACGGGGAGCCCGTCTCCTTCTCAGGGCCTGTGGATGCGGAACGCCGGGGCATCGTCCTGGTGCACCAGGAGATCCTTCTCGCCGAGGATCTCACCATCGCGCAGAACCTGTTTCTCGGTCGCGAGGTCACCCGCTCCGGGCTCATGGACGACCGCTCCATGCGCGAGCGCACCCGTGTGGCGCTCGCCGAACTCGGCGCGTCGCACCTTGCCCCCGAGACGGAGGTGCGCCGCCTCTCCATCGCCGACCGGCAGCTCGTCCAGATCACCCGCGCGCTCCTCGTGCCGCACCGGGTCGTGGTGTTCGACGAGCCGACCGCCGTCCTGACGCCCGTCGAGGCTGAAAGCCTCTTTGCGGTCATCCGCCGTCTCAAGGCGCAAGGGGTGGCGGTTCTCTATATCTCCCACCGCCTCAACGAGGTGAAGGCCATCGCCGACCAGGTGACGGTGCTGCGCGACGGGCGCCTCGTGGCGACCCGCCCCATCGAGGGCCTGGAGCCGCTCGAGATGGCGCGCCTCATGGTCGGGCGGGATATGTCGAAGCTCTATCCGGCAAAGCCCGCCACCGCCTCCGACGAGATCGCCATGCGGGCCGAGGCCATGAGCGTGCCGGGCCATGTGGAGGAGGCGTCCTTCACGCTGAGGCGCGGCGAGATCCTGGGCTTCGGCGGCCTCATCGGCGCCGGCCGCACGGAGCTCTTCGAGGGCATCATGGGCCTTCGCCCCGCGCGCGGGGCCGTGACCCTGAACGGCAAGCCCGTTCACTTTCGCAACGCCCGCGAGGCGATGGCGGCGGGCGTTGTCTATCTCTCGGAGGACCGCAAGGGGCGCGGCCTTCTCCTCCAGCAGAACCTGCGCACCAATCTCACCCTCGCGGCGCTCGAGCGCTTCACCAAGCGCTCCTTCATCGACGTGGCCGCCGAGAACGCGGCCCTTGACGACGCCATCCGCGATTTCGACATCCGCACCCGCCGCAAGGACCTGCTCGCCGGCCAGCTCTCCGGCGGCAACCAGCAGAAGCTGCTGCTGGCCAAGATGATGCTGGTGGAGCCGCGCGTCGTCATCATCGACGAGCCGACCCGCGGCGTCGATATCGGCACCAAGGAGCAGATCTACCGCTTCATCGCGGCGCTCGCCGAGGAAGGCCGCGCGGTGGTCGTGATCTCCTCCGAGATGCAGGAGCTGATCGGGCTCTGCCACCGGGTGCTCGTGATGCGCGGGGGCCGCATCGCCGGCGAGGTGGCGCAGGCCGATCTCTCCGAGGATGCCATCGTCTTTCTCGCCACGGGCGTACACGAGGAAAGGGCGGCGGCCATCGCCGCGGGACACGCATGACGGAAACCGTTCTCCCGAAAACCGCCGAGCGCCGCTGGCCCGCCCTCGACATGCGGGCTCTCTCGCCCTTCATCGCGCTGGCCGTGCTGGTGGTCGTCGGCGCCCTCGTGAACCCGGACTTCCTCACCGCCTCCAACATCCTCAACGTGGTGACGCGCTCCGCCTTCATCGCGATCATCGCGGTCGGCGCCACCTTCGTGATCGCGGGCGGCGGGCTCGATCTGTCGGTCGGCTCCATGGCGGCCTTCACGGCGGGCCTGATGATCCTGACGCTGAACAAGCTCGGGACGCCGGACGCCTCCACCCTGGCGCTCGGCATGCTGGTCGCCTTGGGCGTCGGGGCCGCCTGCGGCCTCGCCAACGGGCTCGTCGTCACCTTCGGGCGCATCGAGCCCTTCATCGTGACGCTCGGCACCATGGGCATCTTCCGGGCGCTCGTGATCTTCCTCGCCGCGGGCGGCACCATCACCATGCGCAACCTCGAACTGCGCGAGATCTACCGGCCGGTCTATTTCGGGAGCGTGTTCGGGGTCCCGATCCCGATCATCGTGTTCCTGGCGGTTGCCGCCGTCGCTGCGCTCATCCTCTATAAGACGGCGTTCGGCCGGCACGTGGTGGCGCTCGGCTCCAACGAGGACGTGGCGCGCTATTCGGGCGTGCCGATCGGGCGCGTGCGCACGCTCACCTATGTGATCCAGGGCATCTGCGTCGGCATCGCGGTTCTCGTCTACGTGCCGCGCCTCGGCTCGGCCACGCCGACCACGGGCCTTCTCTGGGAGCTTCAGGCCATCACGGCCGTCGTCATCGGCGGCACGGCGCTCAGGGGCGGCATCGGCCGCGTGTGGGGCACCGTCGTCGGGGCGGTGATCCTGGAGCTCGTCGCGAACATCATGGTGCTGTCGAACTTCGTCTCCGAGTTTCTCGTGGGCGCGGTGCAGGGCGCCATCATCATCATCGCCATGCTCGTGCAGCGCTCGCTGCACCGAGGGCGGTAGAACCGGCGGGGCCAGCCGGACCACAAGGCCCGACATCAACACTCGGGAGGAACACATGAAGGGCACGGCAATCAAAGTAGCAGCACTCGCGGGCCTGACGCTCGGGCTCGCCACGGGCGCGATGGCGCAGCAGAAGACCGTAACGATCGGCGTCTCGATCCCGGCCGCGACCCACGGCTGGACCGGCGGCGTGGTCTATCACGCGCAGGAGACCGCGAAGGCGCTGGAGAAGGGCTATCCGGGCCTCAAGGTCATCGTGAAGACCTCGCCGGACGGCGCCGCCCAGGCGAACGCCCTCGACGATCTCGTGGCCCAGAAGGTCGACGCCCTCGTGGTGCTGCCCTTCAACTCCGACGAGCTCACGAACCCGGTCCGCGAGGTGAAGAAGCGCGGCACGTTCATCACGGTCGTCGACCGCGGCCTGAAGGATCCGTCGATCCAGGACGTGTACGTGGCCGGCAACAACCCGGAATTCGGGCGCGTCGCGGGCAAGTACTTCGTGGACACCCTCAAGACCGGCAACGTGGTGGTCTTCCGCGGCATCCCGACCGTGATCGACGAGGAGCGCGTGTCGAACTTCGAGAAGGCCCTCGAGGGCTCGGGCGTGAAGGTGATCGATAAGCAATACGCCAACTGGAACCGGGACGACGCCTTCCGGGTGATGCAGGACTTCCTGTCCAAGCACCCGAAGATCGACGCGGTCTGGGCCTCGGATGACGACATGGCGCTCGGGGCCATGGAGGCGATCCGCCAGGCGAAGCGCGAGGACATCAAGTTCGTGCTCGGCGGCGCCGGCATGAAGGAGATGGTGAAGAAGGTGATGGACGGGGACAAGATGAACCCGGCCAACGTCTCCTACCCGCCGTCGATGATCTCGACCGCCATGGGCGTCACCGCGGCGCATTTCTTCACCGGCGCGCCCATGCGCGGGACCTACGTGCTCAACGCGCAGCTGATCACGAAGGACAACGCGAAGGAGCACTACTTCCCGAACTCGCCGTTCTAAGGACCGCCTCTCCCTAAGGGAGAGGTCCGAACGAAGCGAGGGGTGAGGGCGGAGCCTCGACCTGCACAGGTCGCGCATCCCCCCTCACCCGCCACCCTGCGGGTGCCGACCTCTCCTTCCCGGGCGAGGTGATGACGGAGCCATTCCCCATGAAGACCATGAAGGGCCCAGCCCTCTTTCTCGCCCAATTCGCCGGCGATGCCGCGCCGTTCAATTCCCTCGACGCCATCGGCCGCTGGGCCGGTTCGCTCGGCTACAAGGGCGTGCAGATCCCCTCCTGGGACGCGCGCCTGTTCGATCTCGAGAAGGCCGCCACCTCCGACGCCTATTGCGACGAGGTGAAGGGCACCCTGCGCCAGCACGGGCTCGAGATCACGGAACTCTCCACCCATCTCCAGGGCCAGCTCGTCGCCGTGCATCCGGCCTTCGACGAGGCCTTCGACGGGTTCGCGGCCCCCGACGTGCGCGGGCGCCCGGCGGCCCGCACCGAATGGGCGATCAACCAGATGCGGCTGGCGGCCCAGGCCTCCCGGCGGCTCGGCCTCGATGCGCATGTGACCTTCTCGGGCGCGCTCGCCTGGCCCTTCATGTACCCCTGGCCGCAGCGCCCCGCCGGTCTCGTGGAGACCGCCTTCGACGAGCTCGGCCGGCGCTGGCGTCCGATCCTCGACGCCTTCGAGGATGCGGGCTGCGACGTGGCTTATGAAATCCATCCGGGCGAGGACATCCATGACGGCGCCACCTTCGAGCGCTTCATCGACGCGGTCGGCGGGCACCGGAGAGCCTGCATCAACTACGACCCGAGCCACTTTCTCCTGCAGCAGCTCGACTACGTGGCCTTCATCGATCTCTATCACGAGCGCATCAAGGCCTTTCATGTGAAGGACGCAGAGTTCAACCCGAGCGGCCGCGTCGGCGTCTATGGGGGCTACGAGAGCTGGATCAACCGCGCCGGCCGCTTCCGCTCGCTCGGCGACGGGCAGGTGGATTTCGGCGCCATCTTCTCCAAGCTCGCGCAGTACGACTACGATTCCTGGGCCGTGCTCGAATGGGAATGCGCCCTCAAGCACCCGGAGGACGGAGCCCGCGAGGGCGCGGAGTTCATCCGCAACCACATCATCCGCGTCACGGAGAAAGCCTTCGACGATTTCGCCGCCGGCGGTACGGACGAGGCGGCCAACCGGCGCATGCTGGGCTTGACCGAGACCCTGAAGGCGGCGGAGTAGAAGGATCCCATGGCGATCACCGGATCAGACACCACAGCCCTCAACCGCCGCCTCAGGCTCGGCATGGTGGGCGGCGGGCGCGGTGCCTTCATCGGCGCCGTGCACCGCATCGCGGCACGCCTCGACGACCGCTGGGAATTCGTGGCGGGCGCCCTCTCCTCGGACCCCGAGCGCGCGCGGCTCTCAGGCCAGGACCTCCTCCTCAAGCCGGACCGGGTCTACGGCGACTTCGCCGAGATGGCGCGGCGGGAGAAGCGCCTCAAGGACGGCATCGACGCGGTCGCGATCGTGACGCCGAACCACGCCCATTTTCCCGCCGCCAAGGCCTTCCTGAAGGCCGGCATCCACGTGATCTGCGACAAGCCTCTCACGACGACCCGCCGCGAGGCGGAGCAACTCGTGAAGCTCGCGAACGAGTCCGGCCTCGTCTTCGCGGTGACGCACAACTACACGGGCTACCCGCTCGTGCGGCAGGCGCGGGCCATGATCGAGGCCGGGACGCTCGGCGCGCTCCGCGTGGTGCAGGTGGAATACGCGCAGGATTGGCTCGCGACCCCGCTGGAGGAGAGCGGGCAGAAGCAGGCGGCCTGGCGCACGGACCCGACGAAATCGGGCCCCGCGGGCTCCGTGGGCGATATCGGCACCCACGCCTTCAACCTCGCCGAGTTCATCTGCGGCGACGAGGTCGCGGAGGTGGCGGCGGAGCTCCACGCCTTCGTGCCCGGGCGACGGCTCGACGACAACGCCCACATGATGCTGCGCTTTGCGGGCGGCGCCAAGGGCATGCTCTGGTGCAGCCAGGTGGCGGCCGGCCAGGAGAACGGCCTGCGCATCCGCGTCTATGGAGAGCGCGGAGGTCTCGAATGGCACCAGGAGAACCCGAACCTTCTGGTCCATTCGCCCCTCGGGGAGCCGCCGCGCCTCATCCGCCGCAACGGGGCCGGCGCCGACGACGTGTCGAAGGCCGCCTCCCGCATCCCTTCGGGTCACCCGGAAGGCTATCTGGAAGGCTTCGCGCAGATCTACACGGATGTGGCGGAGCAGATCGCGGCGCGGATCGAGAACCGCGCGCCCAATCCGTTCAGCGCGCAGGTGCCGACGGTCGATCACGGCCTGCGCGGCGTTCGCTTTATCGAAGCGGCGGTGCGTTCGTCCCAGCGCAAGGCGGCCTGGGTGGCGGTTTAGGGGCCTCCGGAGTGGGGGAGCGCCTGCTCCCCTCCGGCACGCATTGCGGTTGCCTGGTTTGCTCCCCTCCCCCTTGTGGGGAGGGTGCCGGCAGGCGGGTGGGGGTGTGGGCGCCAACGCGGATGGGTCTGGAGCCGACACCCCCACCCCTCGCCCCTCCCCACAAGGGGGAGGGGAACACGCGCTCAGCTGGTCATGCGTGATGCGCGGGGAAAGTGAAGCCAACGGTCCGCACCGACACCCCACCCCAGCGCCACGCGCCGACCTCTCCCCGCAGGAGACGTGGCCTACGCCACCTCCTCCGCCGCGAGCAGCGCCGCATGGGCGGCTTCCGCGGCGAGCACCGTCGCCATCTGCACCGTGTGGGCGAAGCGGAAGGCTTCGCCCTCGATGGTCTCGTCCGGGAACTCGGTGATGAGGGTGAGCGGCACCGGATGGCGCGTGTCCTCGGCGATGAGGCACGGGATGTCGTGGATCACCTCGTAGCCGTTTCCGCCCGCATAGATTTCGCACAGCTCCCGCTGGCGCCGGTTGAAGGCGACGAGTCCCGGCACGGCCGCGAGCCCCCGCGCCACCGCCGTGACGAGGGAGCGCCCATGCTCCGCCCATTCGGGGTGGTGGCGCAGGATGAGGAAGAAGCCCTTCGGGATCGTCCAAAGCTCGAAGCTGCGCGGCAGGTAGCCCGTGAAGGGCCGCGTCCATTCATGGGCCGGATAGCCGTGGAGGTTCACGTGGAGCTTCGCGCCGGAGCGGCGGAAGGCTTCCTCCCGCGCCCTGTATTCGGGACGCCGGTCCTCGGGGCCGTATTCGAGATCGCTGCCGAGGGCCGTGTAGCGGGCCGCATGGTGCATGTGGCGCGGATTGGTCTCGCAGAGCTGCCCGTGCAGCGCGTAGCCGTCCGGGTTCTCCACGGGGATCAGGGTGAGGTCCGCCTCCGCGTCGGCGAGGAGGAGCCGCGCGGCGCGTAGCGCCCCGACCACGCCCGAGGTCTCGTTGGCATGCTGGCCCGCGCTCACCACGACCGGGGGCCGCTGGCCCCTGCGGTGGAGGCCCCGCACGGGACGCCCCTGGCGCGAGCGCGCCTCGAAGCGCTCGCCCGCCAGCGCCGCGATCTCCCGGTGGATCTGGTAGAGGCCGAGCGCGCTCGTCGCGCGGGGCAGATCCTGCTCGGGGCGCGGCGGGTCGTCCGGGGCGCCGTGGGGCCGCAGGGCCACCGTGACCTGCGCGTCCCCATCGCTTGGCCGGATGTCGGGCACGATCTGTCCCGGCTGGATCGAGCGGTCGTCGAGGGAGCGGCCGGCGCGGTGCCGGAACCAGTCGAGGAGCGAGAAGTAGAGGTCCTCGTGCAGGGCCTCCCGGGTGCTGATCACCTCCTCGCCGACCCGCAGGGACCGCTCGATTCCGGGGATCGTCACGTCGATGGCGAGCCGCTCGCAGGTGGGCTCCTCGACGGGCCAGTCATGGCCCTCGATCGCGTTCATCACGGCCGCGAACACGGCCTCGACCTCCGTCTCCAGCCGCTCGTCCACGTCCGGCGCGCCGTCCGGGCGGTCCGTCACGCGCAGCCAGCCGGTGGGCGACAGGACCGTGCGGCCCACGGGATCGGCATGGAGCCGGTTGGGCGCAAAGACCGTCACGTCGAGGGCGCCGTTGTCGATGCATTCCGCGGTGACGCGATAAGCGGTGTCGGGCCCGCCGGGCTCGAACACCACGGAGACGCCGTCCAGCAGCGCCGAGAGCGGATAGGCCTCCAGCAGGAAGCGGCGCGGATCGGCCTCCGGATGCACCGGATAGACGACCGTCGCCTGGCGCAGGCCCTCGCACTCGATCTCCTCCAGGAAGGCGTGCACCAGAGGCTTGTAGGCGCTGCGCAGGCGGGCATTGACGCCCACGGACGCAAAGCGCTCCTCGCCCCGGCGACGGTCCGCCTCGTCCTCGAAGAGCCAAGCCTCCAGCCGTGCCCCCCGATGCTCGGGGCGCGCCCATTCACGCAGCAGCGTGTCCAGGGTGCGCGGAACCCGCGCCTCCAGCAAGATCGTCATCGTGTCCCCACGGTCTCAGGCCGATCCTGATCGACTTCACATAGAAGGGTCCCGGGCCGGGTTCCAAGCTCCCCGAACAGAGGGGGCACCGGGGAAGGGTTCACCTCTTCCAGCCGGACAGGCGAATTCCTCAGCTCACCCACTCGCCCCGGCGCATCAAGGGCTCGGCGCGGCCGTCCTGCGTGATCCCGTCCACGTCCACCTCGTCGGAGCCGATCATCCAGTCGATATGGATGAGGCTCTTGTTGGCGCCGCGCCGCGCCAGTTCCTCCTCGGAGAGCGAGGAGCCGTCCACCAGGCACTTGCTGTAGGCTTGGCCGAGCGCGATGTGGCTCGCCGCGTTCTCGTCGAACAGCGTGTTGAGGAAAAGAAGGCCGCTTGTCGAAATGGGCGAGGAGAAGGGCACGAGCGCCACCTCGCCGAGGCGGCTTGCGCCCTCGTCGGTCTCCAGCACCTTGCGCAGGACCGCCTCGCCGCTCGATGCCCTGGCCTCGACGATGCGTCCGCCCTCGAAGCGCACCTCGATGTCCTGGATCAGGGTGCCGCTGTAGGAGAGCGGCTTGGTGCTGCGCACGCGGCCCTCCACCCGGTCCTTGTGGGGCGTGGTGAACACCTCCTCGGTGGGGATGTTGGCGTTGCAGGTGGCGCCGTTCTTGGCGAGGGTCGAGCCGCCGGCCCATTCGTGCCCGTCCGCGAGGCCGACGGTGAGATCCGTGCCCGGCCCCGTGAAGCGCAGGGCCGCGTAGTTCTTGTCGTTGAGGAGGCGCGTGCGCCCCTGGAGGGCGCGGTTGTGCTCCGCCCAGGCGGCGATCGGATCCGCCGCATCGACCCGCGAGGCCGCGAAGATCGCATCCCACAGGCGCGCCACCGCGACGCCCTCGGGCTCCTCCGGGAACATGGCCTTCGCCCAGGCCGGCGTCGCCGCGGAGACGATGGACCAGTTGGTGTTGTAGTTCACGATCTGCTCGAGGGCCGGCATATAGGCCTTGGAGCGCGCCCGGTTGGCGCGGGCGACCTTGTCGGGATCCTGCCCGCCCAGGAGACCTGGATTGTCGCCCAGCACCGCAAGGCGCGCGGCGCCGTTCGCATAGGCCTTCGCCATGCCGTCGTAGAGCCAGCCCGAGGCCGTGTCGAAGCCCTCCTCGGCTCCGAAACGGTAGCGCATGAGGGTCGCCTCCTCGTCGGAGAAGAACGTGGTGACGAGGGACGCGCCCGCCCGGTAGGCGTGCTCCGTGATCCGCCGCACCAGGGGCACGGCCTCCAGGGGCGCCGTGACCACCACCTCCTGCCCCGGCTTGAGGCCGAGCCCCACCCGCACAGCCACCTCGGCCAAGCGGTCGAGGCGCTCCTCGAAGGTGAGCGCGACGGCGGGCTTCGGGGCTTGGACGTTCATGGCGGCTTCTCGCAGGCTCGAAACAGGGGCCGGGAGTTGGGCATAGGCCGGGGCGGGTTGGCAACCCGGAGCCAGCCCCCTTCCCCTTGGCGGGCATCGCCTCTCAGGCTCCTATGAGGTGCTGACGGGCTGGCCCGTGAGCTCAGAGATAGCGGTTTTGCCGTTCATGGGGCTTCGAAAAGGAAAGCTCCGCCGAGGGAGACAGCGGCTGGGCCCTAGTGTGTGGTTCTCGCGGGGCGATCCGCAACGTGGCCCGCAGGTACAATTGTGCGCTTCGGCTTAAGCGCCCGCTTCCCTCGTTCGCGGCAACGATACGCGAGAACCAAGCGTGACGTGACCGATGGACGCCGCCTGTTTCCCTGTACGTTTAAGGACAGCTTGGCAGAGAAGCGCGGCCGGGCTCACCACTTACTTCAAGGCTTTCGGTGGTAGCCGCGGATCGCTTGCAGGTTCACGGCAACACTTACGCTTGGCGCTTGCGCGTGATCCGGTCGGCGGCCTTCGTCTGAAAGTCGGGGCGATACCGACCGTAGACGCGCTCGGCCATCCGCTCGAACATGCCAACGAAGCGCGCGGCCTCCCAAGTGTCGACGCCGTTCTGCATCAACCAAGTGTTTAAAAATCAAAGGAATGGCCGCACCTGCACAGCCGTAACAGAAAACCCGCCCCTTGCTGAGGGGCGGGTCAAGATCAATTCGCGCCAAACGATCCCTTAGGCGAAGAGCGAATAGTTCTGGCTTCCGAAGTTCACGCCGAAGGTGGTGTTATAGAGGTCAACGCTGGCGAGATCGAACGTGTCCTTCGCCGTGAAGATCGGGCCTAGATCAATCGCGCCGCTCTTAAACCCAACATCATAACTACCGCTCGCCTTCAGAGCGTCGAATTGATACCCGAAGTTGATGCCGAGGTCGGTATTGTTGTTCAGGGTCGCCGCTGGCTTCAGCATGATCTGATAGCCGATATCACCATCGTTGTTCTTATCGTGCGAGGAGGCGTCATTCAGAGTGATACTGTCATTGAAGTTGAAGGCTTGCTTGAAGCCATCTTCGAAGATGATCTCACCCGTAAGGCTGCCGATTTCCAAAGCGAAACTTTGTAGGAAATTCAGGCCCGCCGAGAGATCAAGATCGATCAGCTCAGCGCTTCCCTCGGCAACGGCAATGTCGATAGGAATGTTGAACGGATTCGGAAGTTTCAGGATGCTGAACACTAGATCGTCAACATCCAACCCAAGCTCGAGGAAGTTGTTGCTCGCGCCCTGGGACGTCGCGCCACTGCTCGTCGATCCCGAGCTGGCTGTGTTGACAGTCGGCCAAGCGATCTCAAGTGAAAAGCCAGCCGGGAGTTCGAACTCATAGCTCAGATCCTCACTGTCGATATCGATGATGCTCTCGTTGGCGGTGATCGGCCCAAGTTTGCTATCAAAGAACTCCCATGTTCCAAGCTCGCCGAAATCGAGCCCAGCCTTATATTTCATCAAGAAATCGAAGATGAAGTTGAGGTTATAGCTGCCCTCGGGACCCTCTGTCATGAAGGTTACATTTCCGAGTGTCGCGTCGGCGGTGAGGAATAGGACGTCAGTGGCCTTGTTGTAATTGGTCTCGAAACTGAGGTTGTACGGAGCGCTGGCATCGATTTCGCCGCCCTCGAACACCAACGTTGATTGAAAGCCAGCCTTCAGGTGCCCGCTGGTTGCACCGTAGATGAAGCTGCCGCCAGATTTGTCCCAGGAGGTGTCGATTCCAAGAAATCGATCATCGGTGAAGGTGAACTGCCCGCCCGTATTCCAGATGCTCTGATCGACGGCCTGGAAGGTGGTCGCCTGATTTGTGAGTTCGTGCTCCACCACAATCGGCACACTCACAAACGCGGTCTGCTCGTCGCCATTCGTCGTCTCCTTCGAGACAGAGGTCACACCAAGGTTGAAGTCGATATCCGTGTTGATCGGTAGCGTCAGAACGAACTCGTGAACCAGCTCGTCAGGCTCCTCGCCAGGATTGACGGAGGACTGAGTGACGATCACCCCTGCGGGGATGCCGGAGAGCTCAATGCGGTCGATGAACTCGGAGCTGTCAGCGTCGGTCTGCTTTGAGGTCACGAACAGCCGCACCTGATTGACAGTGCTGCCTGGCTGAATCGTGTAGCTTAGGGTGGGGACATCAGCGACAGCAGTCACCGTGACGTCGACTTTGGCAAAATCAGTACCGCCAGCGTTGTCTGTGATGGCGTAGGTGAAGCTGTCCGAACCCGCATAGTCGGCATCCGGCGTGTAGAGGATCGCATCACCGACAAGCGTGTCAGCGTCGTCGCCATCGATGATCAGCACCGTTCCGTGCTGAGCACCATCGACTTTGGTGATGGTCAGGATGTTCCCATCCGCATCCGTATCGTTCCTCAGAACCTGGAAAACCTGGCCAACAGGAGCTTGTGAGGGAGTGGCGGCGTCCACCTGACCATCCTCAAAGATGGTGTAGGCATCCGCTTTAGCATCAGGAGCGGCAGGCGCGACAAAGGTGAGTTTGGCACTATCGCTCCGGGCGCCGTTTGGCGCGCCAACGCTGGTGAGGCGAGCGCCAAACAACGTGTTGGCGACATCATCGAGCGTGAGGTTGTGAGCGGTGTTGTCTAGGGTGAAGCTGATGGGACCGCTGAGGTCCGCCTTTCTCGCGCCGATGCCGGAACTGCCGAACTCGAGCCCGACGTCGAACCCACCCTTGCGGGCACCGCTCATGTTCGCGCCATTGCCCAGATCAGTGATGGCGCCAGCCTTGCCCTGCATCTCGACGATCTGCCCGCCGCCACCCGTGAAAGTCAGGCCTGCAAGCTTCGAGGTGTCGTTCAGGTCGAAGAACAAGCCGCGCAGGTCGGCTATGGCAGCGAGGTTGTCCTGAACGTCCACGGTGAAGACGAGCTTGCCGTCAGCTTCGACGATACGAACTTTGACACCCGGCGCGCCCTTGGTGCCAGGAATGGTGAACTCAATAGAACGTTCGAAAGTCATAGGTATTCCCCCTCGGGATGGTTGATCCAAGGCAAAGTCGGAACTCGCAATGTTCTTATTGGCCGATGCAGGTTGGCGGCGCGGCGGGCAGAGCCTCGCACGTTTTAGAGTCTATTAACAATGGGAACGTTTGATTTATTTATAGAAAAATCACGGTCAACTTCGGAAATGCAGAGTCGAATCTGTAGAGATTCATGCTCTCCGTTCAGTTTTACAGCCCTATGTCGGAGGCGGTCGGGGCGCTAATTTACTCGTTGCCGGTCACATCCCCTTCAGCCGTGCAATTCGAAAGATGAGCTGGTCGACCGCCCTCGCTCCCCCGATGGCTAGGATGCCGCGTCGGCCGGAACCGTCCTTTGCTCCTTAGAGCTGAGCCTGCTGATCAGCGGCCGAGAGCTTCAGGGTCGCCCGGACTTCGCACTCGCGCCGCCACTCCTCCTGTCCGCCGCGCTCTCCACTCCCACCGGCGGGAGGCGAGGCCTCACAGCTTCCGGATGCTCTGCTCGATGCGCTTCTCCTCCTCCGGCGAGATCTCAACCACATGGCCGGTATCGTCCGGGATCCCCGGGCCGGTCTGGGAGATGGTCTCGTCCCTCGGGCGGGAATTGGTGCCGTTCGAGTCGGGTCGCTCGGTCCGGGGCGCTCCGGCACGGTCGTTGGTTGTGTCCTCTGGCATGGGGGCCTCCTTGGCTCGCAATGGAGGTTAATGGCGGGCTCCGACGCAGTGTTCCGAGCTTCCTCCAGCCACACGATCAAGGGTGATCGCGGGCACCGGCGGACTTCTCCGAGAGCCTTCGGGCCTCAGAACGGACGTCGATGAAGCAGGCAGGCGGGCTGTTTCGCGGCAGCCTCGGGAGCGGCCGGGGAACCTCGGCCGGGCGAAGCGGATTCACCTCCTGCCATTCCGGCCCGTCCGGGCCCGTTCAGGAGAGATCCATGCCGCAATCCACCACCGCCTCCGCCGTGTTCCCGAACCGCCGCGCCGCCCAGCGCGCTGCCGAGCGCCTTGCGGGAGGCGGCTTTGCCCGCAGCAGCATCGGCCTGCACCGCCTCCACAGCAACGACGAGGCCTTCGAGGTGCAGGTGCGCGTGAGGGAGGGCAACGTGGCCCGGGCCGAGGACCTGCTCCACGCCCGCCCCGAGGTGCATGATTTCGCCGGCAACCGCACCGACTACACCCCTTATCTCTTCGCCGCGGGCGCGCTGCTCGCCGGCGTCGCGGGCTACGCCTGGTACGCCTCCCGCAAGCGCGACCGCCGCGACGGGGACGACGGACACCTGCCTAGCGTGTGGTGAACGGGGCGGGCGAGACCCGCTTCGGACTCTCTGGCGCGGCCGCTGGCTCACGGAGCCCGGCCGCGCTGTGCGTTTATTGGCAGGACAGTGGGGTTTTGGCAGGGTTTGAACGTGCAATCGGACCGCTATGAGCGTGCTCTTGCGCCCTGTAAGTCTCAGTAAGACAACCAATCCCCACAGCATAAGCCGAGAAGGCATAGGCATGCAGGGTGCAGATTGCTGCCCCGGTCGTCCTCGGGGCAGCTCCGTTTCGCTTCGTGGCGCTCAAGCTGTGAGGCAGGCTCTTGGCCGCTAACGCTAAACGTTAGGCTGTGGCCCGCTCGAAGCCGGCGCAACTGGCTGACCATCGGGCGCCGGGTACGTCTCGGCGAAGGCCGCATAAATGTTGATGATCGATGACCGGGCAGCCGTTCTTAACCTTCGCTCTTACGCCGACATGCCCGCCCTGACCCTTCAGCTAGCGATCGCGCGACGCTCAGTACCGCAAAGGGGCTACTAGCGATGGTCGTGGCGGATGGTGTAGCCATGGGCCAAGCTCAGCCCTTGTGCAGATCGCCCTTCCTTGGGACCGCCGACTGCACTTCAACGTGCCTGGATCACCGATGACAAACAACGCATCAGACCCACACGGCCCCAAGACGGACGCTCTCACCGCCGCAGAGCAGGACTGGACGATCACTTGTCTGCACAGCCGTAGGTTTGTCGTAGAACATGTTCGCACGGCTGGAAACCGACACGAGTTCGAGAGCTACGATCAAGCTGTGGCTGGACGGCAACTCCTGGCGGCTCAATCGCTTCTCGACCAGTCGCCATCGCCTCAAGAGGGGCCAGGGGCAGATTTCATTTCAGGCGCACAGAATATGCTGTGGGCTCCCATACCCAGGAGGAGGGCCGTCCAGGAGAGTGGCGTCAACATCACTCCTGCCAACTTCTACTCGTCCATTCCGCTACTGTCGGATCTTGAGTCTACGTTTGAGGTGAAAAGCGAGCAGCCTATTCCGATCTACCACGAAGTGTTCTCGCAAGAACGTTTGTCCGATTTTATGGAAAACCTTCTGCCCTACGCGTCTGAACTGAGTGGTCCAGAAGACGCGGACGAGAACGCTCCAGGCGGCTTTTTCTGGAACAACTCACAGTTCACAAACAGCGATGCCGTAGCCTATTACTGCATGCTGCGTCACCTGAAACCAAAAAGAGTTGTCGAAATCGGTAGTGGGTTCTCTACCCTTGTTGCAGACGCCGCATTACGAGCGAACGGCCATGGAGAGATCGTGGCCATCGAGCCCTATCCCCGCCCATTTCTCAAATCGGTTGCCTCAGTTAAGCAGCTGATCGAGCGCCCGATACAAAGTATCAACCAGCTGGAATTCCTAAAGCTGGTGAATGACGCCGATGTGCTGTTCATCGACTCGACGCATACCGTCAAGATTGGGAGTGACTGCCTCTACATCTACCTACACCTGCTTCCAGCGATAAAGCATCGGATCATGGTGCACTCGCATGATATATTTCTTCCGTTTGGAATGCCTATCAGTTGGGCGCGCGACCATCATATCTATTGGACTGAACAATACCTTCTTTATGCTTACCTTCTAAAGAACCCGAAAGCGTCGGTGGTTTACGGCAGCACGTATGCTGAGCACTTTCTCAGAAGGACAGCCCGGGCCTTTCTACCTGAACCTCGCCCTTTAGGCGGCGGGAGCTTGTGGTATGAGTTGAACGTTGAAGATACGCAATCCAGCTCATGAATTATCGACTGGCAACACGTGTGAAGTTCGGCGCAAAGCCGGCAACGCCGTTTCATTGCCATGTGCCTGCAGACAGCGCAAATGCTCCATCTAACTCATTGAGAACATTGGTGGGCCCGGCAGGACTTGAACCTGCAACCAGACCGTTATGAGCGGCCGGCTCTAACCATTGAGCTACGGGCCCAGCCGGGCCGCCACGCAGGCTCGCGGGGCGAGCGGCGGGAGGGGCCGAGGGCGGGTGCTTGTAACAGGGTCGGGTCAGGCCTTGCAATCCAGAGGCGCCCCGCCCTTCAGAACGGCCGGTAGATCTCGATCGGCTCGTCGAAGCCGTCGACCTCGTAGGCGCCGAGGCGGTGGGGGTTGCCCCAGAGGTGGTCGACGAAGGCCTTCGACATGAGGAGCGGCTCGCCGAGCTGCTTGTTGAGGGTGGCGATGCGGCTTGCGAGGTTCACGTCGCGGCCGATCACCGTGAAGTCGAGGCGCTGGCCCGAGCCCACATTGCCATAGGCCGCGTCCCCGTGGTGGAGCGCCATGCCCACCAGCACCGGCATGGGAAAGCGGCCCTCCTGGTTCGCCGCATGGATCCGCTGCAGCCCCTTGATGGCGGCGGAGAGCGCCGATTGCGGGGCGCCGCCCGTGTCGTCGCCCCGGTCGCGGAAGATCGCCAGAAGGCCGTCGCCCAGATATTTCAGCACCTGGCCGCCCTCGTCCTCGATCGGCGGCACGATGCAGTCGAAATAGTCGTTCAGGAGCTCGACGGCCTGTTCGGGGCTCAAGGTGGAGGCCCTGCGGGTGTAGCTGCGCATGTCGGCAAAAAGGATCGCCGATCGGATCCGCGTCACCTGCCCGCGCAGGATGGCGCCCGACAGGATCGCCCGGTGGGGCTCGTCGCCCACATAGATGCGCAGCACGTCGTCGAGGCGCTTCGAGGTGGCGCGCAGCTCCGTCACCATGGCGAAGGTCGGCATGATGAAGCGCAGGATGTTCAGCGCCTCGTCCCCGAAGCCGCCGGGCGCCCGGGTCGCGAAGGAGATGCCGTTCTCGGCACCGTTCACGAATCGGATCGGCACCGTGACGTAGTGGGTGTAGCCGTTCGCCTTGAGGTCGGGGATCACCGGAAAGAGATCGTCGGGCGTCGTCGGCAGATCGAGGACGAGCCATTCGCCGGTGCTGTTCACATGGGCGAAGGGGCTCACCTTGTAGACCGTCTCGCGCCGTTCCCCGTGCGGCAGGAGGCGCACGCTCGCCCCCTCCTCCTTCGTCCAGGAGCGGCCGATGCCGGCATATTCGGAGTGCAGGGCCTCGATCGCCGTGAAGATGCGGTCCACCGGCACGCCGAGCTCGTTGAGGCCCTCGGCGAATCCCGTCAGCATGGTGTTGCTGTCGACGGTCCGCCCCTCCGTCATGATCCAATCGCGCAAGCGGATCGCGCCGGGCAGGATCGCAGGATCGACCGCGGCCGTGCCATCGGGCTTCACCCCGCTCGGAACGGTGCGGATCTGCTGGAGCTGGGGCGCGGTGGACATAAAGGCCAAGGTGGTCGCTGCGGCTGCGGGTTGCAAGCGGGGCCGCATGGGGCAATGAGCCGGCCTGGCGCCGAAGGCCCACGCTGGCGGGGCGGTGCAGCCGAGTGTCGAGCGCCTGCTTTGACAACGGACCGGCAATGGGCCTAGAGCCCGCTCATGCCCAGCATCGATACTCTCTTCGTCACCAAGGTCTACCGGGCCGAGATCGCCGGCCCGAAAGGCGAGCGCCTCAACCGGGAGCTCGAGGCCGCCTGCCTCTCGATCGCCGAGGACGACACCGCCGGCCAGCGCTGGTGCGCCAAGAACGGGTACCCGGGCTACACCTCCTATGCCTCGCTCAACGACCTGCCCTGGCGGATGCCGCTCTTCGGCGAATTGGTGAAGGCCCTCGACGGCCATGTGGCGGGCTTCGCCAAGGAGCTCGACTACGACCTCCAGGGACGCAAGCTCGTGTGCGATTCCCTGTGGATCAACATCCTACCGCCGGGCGGCGTGCACACCTCGCACATCCACCCGCATTCGGTGGTGAGCGGCACCTATTACGTGACGGTGCCGGAGGGCGCGAGCGCCCTCAAGCTCGAGGATCCGCGCCTCGGCTTCATGATGGCGGCGCCGCCCCGCAAGGCGAAGGCGCGCCCCGAAAACCGGCAATTCGCGTATCTCGCCCCGACCCCCGGCACCGTGCTCCTGTGGGAATCGTGGCTGCGCCACGAGGTGCCCGTGAACGAGGCGGAGGCCGAGCGCATCAGCGTGAGCTTCAACTACGCCTGGAAATAAGGGCGCCCGCTCCCTCCCCGACTTTCCGGGGAGGCGTCCTCCTACTTCGCCGGATCGTCCGTCGGATCGACGATGCCCGTCGTGTCCTTCACGGCGCCCTTCTCCTCCCGCTCGCCCCACTCGTAGACGCGCTCGGAGGAATCCTCGTCGGCGACCTCCACCTCCTCCACATCGCGGAAGACGATCTTCACCACCGGCACGACGCTCTCGTCGTCCTGCTGGCGGCGCTCGAACTGGACGAGGTCGTAATAGGCGCAGCGCGACCGGCCCGGAAAATCGCGGCAGACCGCAGGGCGGCCCTCGTAGATGGTGCAGCCTCGGGTCTTCTGGTCGAGGAACATGCAGGTTTTCTCGAAGATCACGTCGTCGACGCGCTTGAGCACCCGCTCGCCTTCCCAGCGCGTGGTGTAGCGCGCCTCGGCTTCCTCGGGCGTGACCTTGAAGTAGCGGGCGAGCCGGTTGAGATCGCGCTTCGTCACCTCCACGCGCTCATAGATGGAGCAGCAATAGGCCGGGCATTTGCTGCAGTCGAAGAAGACGCGCGGCTGCTCGTCCTTGATGACCCGCTCGGGCATGAATGGTCCTTTGTGTGCGTCCTGCATCCATCCCGCGGCGATGGCTTGCCGGGGCATGGGCGTTGATCCGTGTGGTCCCGCCGTTTTCCGGCGGAGAGTCCGCGCCAGGACGGGACCGCCGGCGTCGCGACTCACCCGCCATCCTAGGCCCGTCACGCCCCGCGTGAAGCGGGCGGCGCCCTCCACACCCACCTTTCTGCGGGGGCTCCACGCCATGGATGCCGGTCAGGCCCGCGGCGAAACGGGATTGCTGCGAAGCCTGGGCCTGGGAGCGAAGCGGAAGGCGAACCGGAATGCGGGAGCGCGGCGAGGCCGCTCCCGATCGACCTCACGCCGCTCGCGCTCAAGTCTTATAGCGTTGAAACACCGAAGAAGATTTCTGTTCATGGCTAACCTGGATCAATGCGAACTTGATCCGGAATGACATTCTGTAGAACTCTACGTCATCGTATCGACTTTATTGCGTCCCAGATTATACAGATCAGGTCCTCGGCTCTGATCTGTCGTTGCCCGAACGACTATTCCGGCCCAAGCGCCTCCGCCAGAACCACAATCCTGTCACGGAACGCCAGGGTGCAGCGAACAGCGAGACCAGACGTGCACTTCACGCCCAACCCGGCCTCAGCGCCATGCACCCCATCCGAACTCGGCATGGACGGCACTGCAAAGCCGCTCAGCGCCGCCTCCCAGGCGCCCGAGGGCTCGGCGCTCGGTCCGGCGGGCGATGATCCGGCCCCGCTGTCGCCGGATATCTCGTCGGCGCTCATGGCCGCGATCCCGCATCTGCGCGCCTTCGCGATCTCGCTCACCGGCAATCTCGACCGGGCTGACGACCTCGTGCAGGAGGCGATCCTGCGGGCGCTCGCCAATATCAGCCGTTTCCAGCCCGGCACGAACCTCCAGGCCTGGATGTTCACGATCCTGCGCAACCAGTTCCACACCACCTACCGGCGCCGTCGGCGCGAGGTGGAGGATGTGGACGGCCGCCTTGCCGGTGGCCTGTCGGTCGCGCCGGAACAGCAGGGCTATCTCGATTTCCAGGATCTGCGCTGGGCCCTCGCCCAATTGCCGCCCGATCAGCGCGAGGCCCTGCTGCTTGTGGGCGCGGAAGGCTTCTCCTACGAGGAGGCGGCCGAGATCTGCAACACGAAGCTTGGCACCATCAAGAGCCGCATCAACCGCGCCCGCTCCCGCCTCGCCGAGATCCTCCATGTGGAAAACGGCCAGGACCTAGGCCCGGACAGCATTGTCCAAGCCGCCTTGGCGCCTGGAGGCGAGGCTTAGGACCACCGATAGCAGCCCGGAAGCTGGGTTCGCCGGCCCCTTCCCGTCGCGGGGCCATGGCGGGG
Organism: Microvirga sp.; assembly: GCA_036562855.1. Lineage (GTDB taxonomy): Bacteria > Pseudomonadota > Alphaproteobacteria > Rhizobiales > Beijerinckiaceae > Microvirga. The sequence continues at coordinate 34,697 of DATCJK010000013.1, read as the reverse complement.
GCCTTCGGCGCGTGGGCACGGCCGCGCGTCGGGTGCGGACGAGGCGGGGAAGACGGAGTGCGGATCGCCGAGGCGAAGATCGACGCGACGTCGGCATCGCGGGCCGGCGAAGGCCTCCCGGCCCTGTGGCAGCCTGAGCCGCGCATAAACGAATGTTTAATTTATAAAAATTTACGTAAGTTCGAAGCAGTTCACGCAGATGACCAGGCTCTCAGCGTATTGCCTTCCGGTTGTTTACGTAGCGGCAAGCATGATTCATGCAAAAATTCTTGCCACAACTTTATCTTATTTCGTTTTTAGGCAGAATCCCTTCAGATAGCTCTCCGATCGAGAGGGCGACCATAACAATCAGCGCTGAAGGGGTGCATCCATGTCTCAGGCCACTGCCCTCGAGCAGTTCATGCTCGAACTCGTCAATGCGGAGCGCGCCAAAACAGGCGCCCAGCCGCTCGCGCTCGACGGCCATCTCAACGTGGCCGCGGACGGCCACAGCCAGTGGATGATCGACACCGATACGTTCTCGCATACGGGCGCCTCCGGCTCGTCACCGACCCAGCGCATGACCTCGGCGGGGTTCGACTTCACCGGAAGCTGGTCCTCGGCGGAGAACATCGCCTGGGCGAGCACCCGGGGACCGGCCGGGCTGCAGGACGAGGTGCAGCTCCTGCACACGAACCTCATGAACAGCCCAGGGCACAAGGCGAACATCCTCAACGCCGCGTTCAAGGAGATCGGCATCGGCTTCACCACCGGCCCATACCAGGGCTGGGACGGCGCCTTCGTCACGCAGAACTTCGCCAAGGTCGGCACCGGCTCGTTTCTGACGGGCGTCGCCTTCGATGACCGGGATGGGGACCGGTTCTACGATCCGGGCGAGGGTCTCGCCGGCCTCAATGTGCGGGCCGTGAGCGCGGGCCGCACCGTCTTCACGACGACCACGCAGGGCGCGGGAGGCTACGACATCGTGCTGCCCAAGGGCGCCTACGCGGTTACGTTCTCCGGCGGCGGCTTCGCGCCCGTGACGCACCAGGTCACCATCGGCGACCACAACGTGAAGCTCGACTGGGTGGACCCGACCGGCGCGGCGCCCGTCCCCGGCACGATCACCGGCACGCGGGGAGCCAATATTCTCGCGGGCACGAGCGGCGCCGATACGATCAAGGGCCTTGGCGGCAACGACCGCCTCTCGGGCCAAGAGGGCGCGGATCGCGAATGGGGCGGCACGGGCAACGACCGGGTTTCGGGCGGCGCCGGCGACGACCGGCTCTACGGGGATGCCGGACGGGACACGCTCCTGGGCGATTCAGGCAACGATCGCCTCGCGGGCGGCGCGGACGCGGACGTGTTCGTCTTCCGGGGCGCCTGGGGCGCCGATGTGATCACCGATTTCCAGAACGGCGTCGACCGCATCGATCTGCGCTCCAACGGCCTCTCTTTCGCGAAGCTGCGGATCGGCCGCACCGATGCGGACAAGGACGGGCGCGCGGACGACGTGATCATCAAGGCCAAGGGCCAGTCGATCACGCTTCTCAACGAGCCTAAGAGCGCGCTCGACGTGTCGGATTTCCTGTTCTGACCGCCGGGATGAGATCCGAGGAAGGCTGGACGCCTCGCTGAGCAGCCTAGACCGTCTGCCCGGGCTTCTTGAGGAGCGTGCAGCCCGCGATCTTCCAGGATCCGTCGGGCTGCTGTTCCAGGAGATAGACGGCCGTCCAGTCGACGCCGTCCGCATCCTGAATGTCCACGGCCTGCATCGGGCCCTCGGGCGTGTCCTTCAGTTCGCCGAAGCGATACGAGCGCTGCCGGTAGACCGGCTTGTACATCTCCCGAACGAGCGCCATGAACCGGTCCTCGGACGGGAATGCCCGCCGGATGCCGGGTGCCGCATGGCCATAGGCCCGCGCCGCGTCGTCGCTCTTGAAGGCTTGAAGCTGATCCTCGATCACCTGCCGGATCGGCGCCTCCGGCGCCGCCTGCGCGGGTGCGGCCATGAGGAGAGCGGCGACGAGAACAAGCCAAGCACGCATGGGAGCCTCCGGAGCATTCCAAGCGATTACGCGCCGCGGACGCGCTTGGATGCAGGCGCCATGAAAAAGGCGGGCCATGAGCCCGCCTTTGTCGCATCCGGATGCGGCCTCGATCAGTTGTCGAGGAAGCTGCGCAGCTTGCGGCTGCGGGAGGGGTGCTTGAGCTTGCGCAGGGCCTTCGCCTCGATCTGGCGGATGCGCTCGCGGGTCACCGAGAATTGCTGGCCCACCTCTTCGAGAGTGTGGTCCGTGTTCATGCCGATGCCGAAGCGCATGCGCAGCACGCGCTCTTCACGGGGCGTGAGCGAGGCGAGGACGCGGGTCGTGGTCTCGCGAAGATTGCTCTGGATCGCGGCATCGATGGGCAGGATCGCGTTCTTGTCCTCGATGAAGTCGCCAAGATGCGAATCCTCCTCGTCGCCGATCGGCGTTTCGAGGGAGATCGGCTCTTTCGCGATCTTGAGGACCTTGCGCACCTTCTCCAGCGGCATGGCGAGCTTTTCGGCGAGTTCCTCGGGGGTCGGCTCGCGGCCGATCTCGTGGAGCATCTGCCGGCTCGTGCGGACGATCTTGTTGATCGTCTCGATCATGTGCACCGGGATGCGGATCGTGCGGGCCTGATCGGCGATCGAGCGGGTGATCGCCTGCCGGATCCACCAGGTCGCGTAGGTGGAGAACTTGTAGCCGCGCCGGTACTCGAACTTATCGACCGCCTTCATGAGGCCGATATTGCCCTCCTGGATGAGGTCCAGGAACTGCAGGCCGCGGTTCGTGTACTTCTTGGCGATGGAGATCACGAGGCGCAGGTTCGCCTCGATCATCTCTTTCTTCGCCTGGCGCGCCTCGCGCTCGCCCTTCTGAACCATCATGACGATGCGGCGGAATTCCTGGATCTCCAGGCCCGTCTCGCTCGCGAGGTTGTGGATCTGCTCGCGCAGATCGTGGATGCCGTCCTTCGCCCTGGCGACGAAATCCTTCCAGCCCTTGCCCCCGAGCTTGGAGACGCGCAGCACCCATTTCGGGTCGAGCTCCCAGCCCTGGTAGTGCTTCAGGAACTCCTCGCGCGCGACGCCGTGATGCTCGGCGAGCCGCATCAGGCGGCCCTCATGGGAGATGAGCCGCTTGTTGATGTCGTAGAGCTGCTCGACCAGCGCCTCGATGCGGTTGTTGTTGAGGGAGAGCGACTTCACGTCGCCGACAATGTCGTCCCTCAGCTTCTTGTATTTGCGCTCCTGGGCCGGGGTCAGCTGCTTGTTCTGCAGCCGCTGCTCCACGTGCTCCACCTGAAGCCGGCGCAGCTTCTTGTAGTTGTCGGCGATGCGGTCGAAGGTCTCGAGCACCCGCGGCTTCAGCTCGGCTTCCATGGCCGAGAGAGACACGTTGTTCTCGAGGTCGTCGTCCTCCATCTCGCCTTCCGGCGGGGGCACGTCGCCCTCGGGCAGGGCCTCCTCGGGCTCGTCCTCGGCGCCCACCTTGGGAGCGCCCTTCCCGTCCGGGCCCGCATAGGTGGCCTCGAGATCGATGATGTCGCGCAGGAGAACCCGGCCCTCGACGAGCTCGTCGCGCCAGATGATGATGGCCTGGAAGGTGAGCGGGCTCTCGCAGAGGCCCGCGATCATCGCCTCGCGGCCCGCCTCGATGCGCTTGGCGATCGCGATCTCGCCCTCGCGGGAGAGAAGCTCCACCGAGCCCATCTCGCGCAGGTACATGCGAACGGGATCGTCCGTGCGGTCCGTCGGCTCCTTGGTGGTCTCGCGCACCACGACGGCGCGGGCCTGGGAGGCCTCCACGAGATCGCCGCCCTCCGCCTCCTCGTCGTCGGCGGCCTCCGCGGGGGCCGGCTGGCCTTCCTCGGCCTCCTCCGACTCCACCACGTTGATGCCCATCTCGGAGAGCTGACCGAGCACGTCCTCGATCTGCTCCGAGCTGAATTCCTCGGAGGGCAGAACCTCGTTCAGCTCGTCATAGGTGACATAGCCCCGCTTCTTGGCGAGCTTGATCATCCGCTTGACGGCGGCATCAGTGAGGTCGAGAAGAGGCCCGTCGCTCTGCTGCTCTTGCGTTTGAGCTTCGCCTTCGTCCCGTTCGGTCGCCTTGGTCGCCATACTGTCTTCGTCTCCACGCATCCGGGCCGGGGTGAGCGGTCGGATGCCGACAATCTCGTCTTAGGGCATCCGCAGTTTCGGGGAACCGCAAGACGCTTGAAGGTGTTGTGCCGGGCGCCCCGGCCGATTGGAGGCCGCGAGCCGCGAACGGGCGGCCAAAGGGGCGGCAAGGGAAGCCCTTACCACCCGAAGGTCGATCCATCCATCATAACAGTGAGTCGCTTGACCAACCGTTAACCATCCCCCCGCTTGGGCCCACTCCGCCTTGGCCGCGCCAGGGCCCGCAGGGTCCTACCCCCCGGGTCAGTGGTCACGGTGGACAGCCCCGCTGTCCAGGTCGGCTTCCGCACCTTCGGTCGAGGAGAGCTGGTTCTGGACCTCTCGCAGCCAGGCGAGATTGGCCTCGTTGTCCTCTTCCGCGATGGCGCGTTCAGCGGCCCGAAGTTCGGTATGTAACGTGCGCGCTCGCCGATGCAAGGTGATGGCCTGCCGCAATGCGTCTTCGAGTCGCACCATATCCGCATGAGGATCGAGGGCCCAGCTGTCCCCGGGGCGTACCAGAGCGCGCAAGGCCGCCGCGCCTTCCGTCAGGCCCGCGCGCTCGAGACGGGCCTCCATGACCTCAGGCTCGACGGCCTCCCCGCCCGCCGCGATGTCGAGGAGCGCGTTGCAGAGCGCCGTTGCGACACGGCCCTGAAGATCAAGCTGGCTCAGGGTTTCGGCGTGGGTGAGCAGGAGTTCGGGATGGGCCAGGACCGTGCACAGGATCATGGCTTCCCGGGGGGTCTCGGCCGAGCCTCCCGTGAAGAGGCGACTGCTCGCGAGCCGCGAACTCACCGTCGGCCGGAGGCTCGGCACCTGCGGCGCGGGACCACGGAAGCCGCGGCCGTAGCCGCCCTTCCCCTGCCGCGGCGTGCGGCCGCCCCTCCCCTCCGGATTGAGCGCCGCCAGCCGGTTTTCGATCTCCTCCCGGTAGTAGCGCTTGAGGGTCTCGTCGCGAATCACCCCGAGCGCATCCTTCAGGCGCCGCTCCAGCCCCGCCCGCTGCTCGGGCGTCTCCAGGGTCGCGGTCTCGGTTTCCCGGGCCCAGAGGATGTCCACGAGAGGCCGGGCAGCGGCCAGCACCCGCTCCACCGCCGGACCGCCTCCGTCGCGGGCAAGGTCATCGGGATCCTGGCCCTCGGGCAGGAGCGCGAACCGGAGGGACTTGCCGGATTCGAGGCTCGGCAGGGCGAGGTCGAGGGCGCGGTAGGCGGCCCTGCGGCCCGCCTTGTCCCCGTCGAAGCACAGGACCGGCTCGTCGGACATCCGCCACAGAAGCGCGAGCTGATCTTCCGTGAGGGCCGTGCCGAGGGGCGCCACCGCGTTGGGGTAGCCGGCCTGGGTCAAGGAGATCACGTCCACATAGCCTTCGACGGCGATCACGGTGCCCCGGTCATGCGCCGCCTTGCGGGCAAGATGAAAGTTGTAGAGGAGCCGCCCCTTCTGGAAGAGCGGCGTATCGGGCGAGTTGAGATACTTCGCCGGCACGTCCGCGCTCATGGCCCGGCCGCCGAAGGCCACCACCCGGCCGCGCAGATCGCAGATCGGGAACATCACCCGGTCCCGGAAGCGGTCGTAAGGCACCTGCACGTCCTCGCCGGTGACGAGAAGGCCCGCCTCCACCATCATCTCGATGGGCACGCCCTTCCCCGCGAGGTGGTCGCGAAGGCCGTAGCGCTCCGGGGGCGCGTAGCCGATGCGGAACTGGGCCCGGGGCTCGGGTCCGAGGGAGCGCTTCGTCAGATAATCGCGGGCTTTCAGGCCGAAACGGCCCTGGAGCGAGGCCTCGAAGTACGCGGTGGCCAATTCCATGACGTCATGGAGGCTCTTGCGCTTCACCTCCTCGACCCGGTCCTCCCGGGAGAGTTTCGGGAGCGGCACCCCGGCTTCGGACGCCAGCCGCTCCACGGCCTCCGGGAAGGAGAGACCCTCGGTCTCCATGAGAAAGGTGAAGATGTCTCCGTGCTTGCCGGAGGAGAAGCAGTGATAGAACTGCTTCTGGTCGTTCACGTAGAAGGACGGCGTCTTCTCCGCATTGAACGGGGACAGCCCGCGCCATTCCCGCCCGGCTTTCTTCAGCCGCACCTTCTTCCCCACCACCGACGACGCGGGCAGCCGGGCGCGGATCTCTTCGAGGATTTGCGGCGGGTAGCGCATGAGCGGTCCGGCTTAACGGAGAAGGATAGCGCACGGGGAGGATGAAGCGAGCCCGAGCGGCCGGAACTTGTTTCTATGCGTTCTTTGCCCGCAATCCACAGCGGGATTCCCTCCCCGGGGCTCGAAGCAACGCCCCCGCTCCAAAGACATGCGGAGTGGAGAGCGCCGCGCCCGACCTGTCCTTGTTGAGAGGGGTCGGGCCTGCGAAGGAAAGCAGGCGGAGGGTGCCGCGCGGCTCACTGAAGCGTGGCGGTTCCCTCGAACCTCGACGCTGCGGATCGCCTCTCTCATCGAGAGCAGGACCGGCGCCTTCACCCCTTCGGCAGCATCTCCTTCACGAGCCCGCTCGCCTTCCCGAAATCCATCTGCCCCGCATACCTGCCGCGCAGCACGCCCACCACCTTGCCCATGTCCTTCATGGAGGCGGCGCCGGTCTCCGCGATGGCGGCTTCGATGGCGGCGCGGGTCTCGGCCTCGTCCATCTGCTTTGGCAGGAAGGTCTGGATCACGTCCACCTCCTCCTGCTCCCCTTGCGCGAGTTCGGGGCGGTTGTTCTGGCTGTAGATGGCGATCGATTCCTGGCGCTGCTTCACCATCTTCTGGAAGAGGGCCAGGATCTCCTCGTCGGTGGCTTGACCCCGGCCGGCGCCGCGCGCCTCAATGTCCTTGTCCTTGAGGGCGGCCTGCATGAGGCGGACGGTCGAGAGCTTGCGCTTGTCGCCGGCCTTCATGGCCTCCTTCATCTCGGTCGTGAGGCGGTCGCGCATGGCGCATCTCCTTTAGGTGCAGGGCTTTGGGGGCTCTGGGACGTTGACGGGCCGATGAGCCCCCCTTAAGTCACCCTCAACGGTGAAAAGAGGCTGCCCGGCGGCCCGGTCCCGCATGGCCTTTGGCCTGCGACTTAAAGAGATCAAAGCGATGCTGCAAGACAATCACGCCCGGGGACAGCTCTCCGAGGGCTGGCAGGAGCCGCGCGCCACCGCCGTGCTCGTTCTTCAGGACGGCACCGTGCTGGAGGGCTTCGGCATCGGCGCGGTGGGCGAGGCGACCGGCGAGGTCTGCTTCAACACCGCCATGACGGGCTATCAGGAGATCCTGACGGATCCGTCCTATGCGGGCCAGATCATCACCTTCACCTTCCCCCATATCGGGAATGTGGGCACCAACGACGAGGACGTGGAGAGCGTCAACGCCGCCTCGTCCTCGGGCGTGCGCGGCCTCGTGCTCGCCGCCGCCATCACGGACCCATCGAACTGGCGCGCCTCCCGGCACCTCGACGCCTGGCTGAAGGCTCGCGGCATCGCCGGGATCACCGGGGTCGATACCCGGGCGCTCACGGCGCTCATCCGCGACCGGGGCATGCCGAACGCGGTGATCGCGCACGATCCGAGCGGCCTGTTCGATATCGAGGCCCTCAAGGCCCGGGCCGCGGGCCTGCCCTCCATGGACGGGCTCGACCTGGTGCCGCTCGTGACGAGCACCCAGCGCTACGGTTGGGACGAGACGTCGTGGGAGCGCGGCCGCGGCTACGGCCGGCAGGACGGGAGCACCAAGCATCACGTGGTCGCGATCGATTACGGGGTGAAGCGCAACATCCTGCGGCTTCTCGCCGAGGCCGGCTGCAAGGTCACGGTGGTGCCGGCGACCGCCACCGCCGAGGAGGTGATGGCCTTGAAGCCCGACGGCGTCTTCCTCTCGAACGGCCCTGGCGACCCTGCGGCGACGGGCGAGTACGCCGTGCCGGTGATCCGCAAGCTGCTCGACGAGAAGATCCCGACCTTCGGGATCTGCCTCGGCCACCAGATGCTGGGCTTGGCCGTCGGCGGCCGCACCAAGAAGATGCACCAGGGCCACCACGGGGCGAACCACCCGGTAAAGGACAAGACCACCGGCAAGGTGGAGATCACCTCCATGAACCACGGCTTTGCCGTGGACCCCGAGACCCTGCCGGCGACCGCGGTCGAGACCCATGTCTCGCTCTTCGACGGCTCCAATTGCGGCATCGCGCTCACCGACCGCCCGGCCTTCTCGGTCCAGTACCATCCGGAGGCCTCGCCCGGCCCGCAGGACAGCCACTACCTCTTCGATCGCTTCGTGCAGCTCATGGAAGACCAGAAGGCGAAAGGGGCCTAAAGCCCTGCCGCCGCCAGACGCCGCCCTGCCCCTCCGCGCCCGCGGCGGGGCAGAGCCGGGCTGCCAATAGCCTCAGGCCCAAGCATTCCCTAAAGTCATCGCGCTCGACCTTGGCCTGAACACTACTTGGCCGCAGCGCATTCGTGGTTGCCACCCTCCCCCAAATCAGATTAACCATCGGTTAACCATAAAGCTTGAGCATCAAGCACTCGTTTTGGGGGTTTCCAACCATGACTTTTGATGACGAGGCCGACACGTTCGGCCGCCTGCACCGGCTCTTCACCTTTCACCTCGGCATTGCCGTATCGCTCGCCTGGATGACGTCGCTCTATGCGGCCGTCTACGCTCCCTGGGTGCGCAACATTCGCCCGCTCATCGACCCGAACAATGTGGGTCAGGTGGAGAGCACCTGGTCGTTCCTGTTCGCCATGCCAGTGGTGCTGACCGCCGCCTGGCTCATGACGATCTTCGGCCGGGACGTGCTGCGCGACGTGCGCATGATGAACAACCAGACCGTGGAGTTCGGCGTCGCGGCGCTCGTCGCCTTCGCCCTCTTCTATCTCTCCATCGACCGCGCCGTGACGGCCCTGCTGCTGGGCGTCTGAGCGGCCACGCTTCGCACCGCGCGAGCCCAGGCCCTGGCCTGGGCTTTTTCGTATCCTCCGCCCTTCGCCGCTTCGCGCGCCCTCCCCACTCTCGATGTGAGCGGAAGCACCCTCAACCTTTCGCAGGCTCGCGCGTTCTTCCCTCCGATTCATGATCACGGAGGCAGGCAGCGATGGCGCAGGCGAAAGGTTACGGGCAGCCCCACGGCTACAACGCTCCTCTCGGCACCGACACCTTCATCTTCGAGGATAACGGGCTCGTGCCGAACAGCCGGCTCCCCCTCATCGTGCGCCGCGGCGCCATTCCGCCCTCGGCCTCGGATCCGGGCCAAGCCTTCGAGGCGACCTTCGCCAAGAACGGCTGGACCAACGCCAACCGGGAGGGGATCGAGGATTACCACCACTACCACGCCAACGCCCACGAGGTGCTCGGCATCGCATCGGGCTCCGCCACGGTGAAGTTCGGCGGCGAGGACGGCGAGACCGTCGGCCTCACGGCGGGCGACGTGGTTGTGGTGCCGGCGGGCGTCTCCCACGCTCTGTTAAATGCGAGCGCGGATTTCCTCGTCGTCGGCGCCTATGCGGATGGCCGCGAGCCCAACGAGATGCGCGACGACCCCAAGCTCGTGGTGCACGGCCGTCAGGGCGCCGCCAAGGTGCCCCTGCCGGCGAACGACCCCGTGGACGGGGCCACGGGTCCGCTCACGAAACTTTGGGTTTGAGGGCCACCGCTACGATTGGTTAACCCTGTTCAATGCACGGTGCCGCCTGACGGGCGGGGCACGGATTGATGAACTGGCGCGACTACTGGAACCAGGACACGCCGATCTATGTGAGCGATCGGCACAAGGTTCTGCATTACTGGCTCGTCGCCAACGACATCGCCGCCTTCGTGCCCCATGCGGACGCGGTGGTGCTCGATTACGGTTGCGGCGAGGCGCTGTCGGCGAACCGGGTCGCGGCCCGGTGCAGCCGGCTTTATCTCTGCGACGGCGCCCCCCTCGTGCGCGAGCGTCTGCGCGACCGCTTCCGCAACGAGCTGCGCATCGCGATCATCGCGCCGGAGGAGATGAACCAGATCCCCGAGGGCAGTCTCGACCTCGTCGTCGTGAACTCCCTCCTCCAGTATCTCTCCCTCGACGAGCTGCGCGCGCTCCTCGCCCTCTGGCGGGGGAAGCTCAAGCCCGAGGGCAGGCTGGTGCTGGCCGACGTAATCCCCCCCGATGTGAGCCCGCTGAACGACGCCCGCGCGCTCCTCGCCTTTGCCTGGAAGGGCGGCTTCGTGCGCTCGGCGCTCCTCGGTCTCGCCCGGACCGCCGTTTCGAGCTATCGCAGGATCCGCGACGAGCTGGGGCTTGCCCAATACACCCCATCGGAGCTGATCGAGCTCCTGCGGGATTCCGGCTTTGCGGCGGAGCGGCAGCGCCAGAACATGGGGCACAATCAGGCACGCATGACGTTCGTGGCCCGCCGGGCCTAGGGCGGATTATTACGAGGGCGAGAACACCCGCGTCGGCGGGAAGAGCACCTCGACGAGCGTGCCCTCGTTCGGGTTCGACGAGATCTGCAGCGCGCCGCGGTTCGCCTCCACGAGCGCCTTCGTCAGCGGCAGCCCAAGGCCGGTGCCGCCGCGCTTGCGGGCGGTGGCGAGCTGGCGGAAGGGTTCGAGGGCCGCCTCGATCTCCTCCTCGGTCATGCCGATGCCGGTGTCGCGCACCCGGAAGGCCACCTCGCCGCGATCGGTGATCGCCGTGGAGACGATCACCTGGCCGCCCGCATCGGTGAACTTGATCGCGTTCGACACGAGGTTCAGCACGATCTGGCGCACGGAGCGCTCGTCCGCCATCACGGCCGGGAGCTTTGCCCCGAAGCTCGTGCGCATGACGATGCGGTCGCGCGCCGCCTGCGGCTGAAGGAGCGTGACGCAGGAGCCCACGAGATCGTTGAGGCTCACGCTCGCAAAGGCGAGGTCCATGCGCCCGGCCTCGATCTTCGCCAGATCGAGCAGGTCGTTGACGAGGCTGATCACGTGCGCGCCGGAGCCGTGCACGTCCTTGAGGTATTCCTTGTAGCGCTCGTTGCCGATGGGCCCGAATCGCTCCTCCAGCATCACCTCCGCAAAGCCGATGATGGCGTTGAGCGGGGTGCGGATCTCGTGGCTGATCTTGGCGAGAAGATCGGATTTCTGGGCGTTCGCTTCCTCGGCAGCGCGCTTTGCCGCGATGAGCTCGCCCTCCGCCTTCTTGAAGGCGGTGATGTCGCGCAGCACCGCGCAGAATTTGGGCTGCGGCCCATCGTTCACCGACCCCATGGTCATGAAGAGCGGGATCGTGCCGCCCTGCCGCACGCGGCCCAGGACCTCGCGCCCATCGTTGAGAAGGCTCGCGACTCCGGAGGAGCGCAGGCCCTCCAGGTAGTCGAGCGCCACGATGTGGCTCTCGGGGGCCAGCAGCACCGTCACGGCGTCGCCCACCACCTCGCGTCCGTCATAACCGAACAGCGCTTCCGCCGAGCGGTTGACCGAAAGGATGCGCCCGGTCTCGTCCACCACCACGACCCCGTCGGTCGCCGTGTCGAGGATCGCCTCGAGCTCGCGCACGCGCCCATCCTTCAGGCGCAGGTCCGCCTCGGTGCTGCGCAACCGCTCGCGCGCGTCGAGATCGGGAACCTTGCGGATCATCATCAGGCCCGCGGGCAGGCCGTCCCATTCCACCGTGGAGAGCCGCACCTCGACCGCGATGCTCTCGTCGCGGCGGTTGGTGAGCGCGAGCGGCGAGCCGCCCTCGTCGGAGCGCAGGAGCGTGGGGCTGCCGCGGAAGAGGCGCACGAGACCGCCCTCCGCTGCGATCTGCGCCACGTCGTCGTAATCCACCAGATCGAGGAGCACCCGGTTCGCGAACAGCACCCGCTCGCCCCGGTGGACGAGGATCGCGGTCGGCAGCCGGTCGAGCATCGCCTCAGGATTGGCGTTAATCCCCTCCCCCTTGTGAACGGAGGCAGGGGCCGGTGCGGCAGGCACCGAGACGGGCCCCGCCACGACCAGCGCCGCGCCAGCCTCATCGGTCGGCTGCGGCGACGCCTTGCCCTCAAGAGCGGAGACAGAGTTGGATGCCGCGTCCGCTTCCGGGTGCCGAGCCGGCGGAGCCGCCTGCGGCAACACCGAATCCTCGATGGGGGGAGACAGGGGGGACGCCGCGTTCGCTGCCACGGGCTGAGCCGAAGGAGACGCCGGAGCCTCGTCGTCGAAGCGAGCGCCGAGGGCCCGGGCGATCTCGCGAAAGGCGCTCCGCTCCTCCTGGGACAAGCCGTGATCGGCGCGCGGCTTCCCGGCAGGCGCCTCGTCGCGGGCCTCGCCCTTCATGGCGGCCTTCGCACCCGACAACGTGGCGGCGACCCGCTCGCGAATGCCGGCAAACCAGCTGTCTTCATTCTGCGCCGGATCGGCCTCGGGCGCGTCAGCCCGGTCGTCCGGCCCGCGATATTCCGCTGCTTCAGCTGCCTCGCGGGACTCGGCCGGACGAAGGGCGTGCTCGGTCAGCGCGTCGTCCGTGAGCGCATCGCTCCGCTCCTCCGCAGGCTCGGCGGCGGGGGGCGCCTCATCGGCCATGGGCGCGCCTTGGGAGAGGATCAGGTCCCCTGCCGGCGAGGCATCCAGCTCGACCGTCGCCAACGCCTGCTCGGGAGCCGGGTCGGCGTTGGGCGCGGGCTGCGCCGCGGCAGGCCGCGGACGCGCCGCATCGGTACGCAGAAGGCCGAAGCCCCGGAAGCCCGTGAGGATCCGGTCCGGCCCGAAGACCGGCATGCCGGCCCAATCGACCGGGACCTGGAGCTCGGTGTTGTCGACAGTCCAGAACACCGTGCGGCCGCTGAAGGTCTCGCGCCGCGCAAGGCGGCCGGCCACATCGGCCCCATCCTCGGCGACCGAATGGGCGATCTCGGCCCAGGTCAGCCCCACGATGTCGGCCGCCATGGGCCCGACCACCTCGGCGAGCGCCGGGGAGACCTGGAGGAAGCGTGTTTCCGCATCGGCCTGCCATACGAAACGGACGGTGCCGGAGGGCGTGAAGGCTGCGGGCTCGCCAGCAACCGGCCCCGGTGCGGCCTCTTGAGCCGGCAGGGCGGGAGAGGCGGCGCTCGCATCGCTCTGCGTTTCGGATGCCGGCGTTGCGGCGGGGGGCGCTTCCACCGGGGCGGCAGCCGCGCCTTTAGGCAGGGGGTCGATAATGGCGGTGACGAGAACGGAGGCGCCGTCCGGGAGCGTTGCCCGGCGACAGGCGCAGGTGAGCGGGGGAGCGAGGCGGCCCGGATCGAGGCGCAGGCGCTCCAGTCGCATGCCGTTCAGGGGCGCCAATCCACCGGCGAGCGCCCGCAGGCGGGGCGCCACGGCGGTCGGACGGATCGACCCGTCGGCATCGGCGAGGCCGTGCGCCAAGCCGCGCGCCGGGTCGGACGCATGGAGGAGACGCGTTCCGGCGGCGTCCCAGACGAGGAGCCCCGCCTCCGGCCGGACGAAGGCCGAGAACGACGGATCGGCGGCAAGGTCTGTCAGCAGCGCTTCGATGGTCCGGGTGGCGTCCTTCATCGGTCCCGGGATCTCCTCTCGATCGGCATGTGCTCCGGCATCCTGAGCCCTAGCGGCGTCGGCTCCGGGCCGGCGGCTGAGCTTCTGTCCGATTCTCGGCCCCTCGTCTTGCTTAACAGGTGCTAAACGCGGCCGTCCCCGTCCAGGCATGCGGGATCGCCGCCGAACCCATCTTTACTTTATGCTAGGGTTAACGAAATGGCCTAGATGCCGGTCGGCTCCGGGCACCTTCATTCCCCTGCCATTCGGTCACAACCTCGTTGCGCTGTGAGCTCTGACGGCATGCGCCTCTTTACGCCGCGCTCGCGTTGACAAGATGAGGACAGGGCAGCGAGGCCTTTTGCCGCCCGTCCATGTTGTGTTGCAGTGCACAATGTGATATTGCGCTGCACAAAGGCCAGGATCGGCCAGGAAAAGGTCCGAATGGGCGTGCCCGTTCGACCGTATTGCAGGAGTTCACGATGGCGACGAACCAGAACCAGAACCAGAACTACGAGATCCCCGCCGAGATGCGCGATTTCGCCGAGAAGAGCGTCGAGCAGGCCCGCAAGGCCATGGACGGCTTCATCGGTGCCGCCCAGAAGACCGTCGACACCTTCGAGGGCTCGGCCACCACCGTGCAGTCCAGCGCCAAGGACATGACCCGCAAGACCTTTGCCTATGCGGAGCAGAACATCGCGGCCGCGTTCGACCTTGCCCAGCGCATGGTGCGGGCCCGCGACATGCAGGAGGCCATGCAGGTCCAGGCCGAGTTCGTGCGCCAGCAGTTCGAGGCCATGCAGACCCAGATGAAGGAGTTCGGTTCCATGGCTCAGAGCGCCATGACGCCGACCACCACGAAGCCCGCTTCGAAGAAGTAAGCACGGGCGCCGCCCGCGCGGCGCCTTCCCCCACCCGCCGCCTTCACTCCCGACGGCTTCACGCGAAAGAGGCGTTCGGGCGCGAGGACGCCTCCCTCGGAACGGGTCCCTGCGTGACCTCCTGGGGACGAGGACGGCGGGTGTGAGCCCGCGATGCGGGCGGCGGATCCGCGCCGCCCTGTTTGACCGACGAGGAGAGCACCATGGCTGAACCGAAGAAGGCCGCGGCCAAAGGAGCCGCCAAGGGCGCCACCAAGAAGGCCGCCAAGGCTCCCGAGGCCGTGACGAACGCCGCCCCGAAGGCGCCGCGCGCCACCCGCGCCCGCAAGGCCGCGAACACCTCCGCAAAGATTGCCGCTCCCGAGCTGAAGCTTGAGGTGCCGGCCCCGAAGGCAGCCCTCAAGGCCGAGCCGATGGCGGCCGCCAAGACCGTCGCCCCGAAGGTCCTGGCCACGAAGGCAGCCGCCCCCAAGACCCCGAAGGTGGTCGCTCCGTCCTTGGCGACCTTCGAGACCCTGGACGCCGCCCTGGCTCCGGTCGCCGAGCGCGCGGACGCGGCCGTGAAGGCCGGCAAGGCCGTTCCCGAGACCGTGGCCGCCCCAGCGGCGCGCCTCATGGAAGCCGGTGCCGAGCGGGCCCGCGACGCCTACGCCCAGGCGCAGGCGACCTCCGAGCAGCTCCGGCAGGCGGTGGCGGAGACCGCGAGCGCCACGACCCGCGGCGCCCTCGAGGTGAACGGCAAGGTGTTCGAGGCCCTGCGGGCCCAGAGCGATGCCGCCTTCGACCTGTGGCGTCAGGCTCTGTCCGCCGGCTCCCTGTCGGAGGCCGTCCGCGTGCAGGCGACGGGCGCCCGCCAAGTCTACGAGACCGCCGCGACTCACTGGAAAGACGTGGCCGAGACCACCACCCGTTGGCTCGGCTCCACCGTGAAGCCGATGCAATCGGCCCTCGACCAGGGCCGTCAGGGCTGACCGCCCCCTCCCCGCGAGACATTCAAAAAGGCCGCCTCCGGGCGGCTTTTTCGTGTGCGGCCCTCGACCGGTCGGACACCGGGTTCGTCCGAATCGGCATCCTTTACGCCCACACGCGCTTTTTTGCGGATTCGCACCAATTCGAGACATCGCTTTTGCGGATCGTAGAAGCCTCGCCGCCACCATCACCGGCAATCGTTCGAGAATTCCGCCCGGGACGACAGGCGGCCAGGAGCGAGCCATGGATGATCTGGCGATCACGTTGGGACAACTGCTCTGCGAGTTGACGACCGCGCGTTCGGCGCGGTGCTACGACGCCACGAGCCTGCGCGGCATCGGGTACGGGCTTTTGGCCGCTCTGCTCATCGGGCTGATCGGCTCACGCTTTCTCTCCCGCGCGAGCTGATGCGCCGAGGCAGGCGCAGCCCCTCTGCCGTAAGCAAAATCGCCCGACCGACATGACAAGGCCCGCCGCGGCAGAGCCGGGCGGGCCTCGATGTCGAACCGAGATCAGGCGATTAGAGGGCGAACCAATTCTTGGCGAGGTCCATCTCTCCCTTGAGGCGGATGACGCCGTCGGCGGCCGCATCTCGGTCGTTGTTGTAATAGACGTACGTGTTGCCGTTCATCTTCTCGTAGCGGACTTGGCCTGTACCGGTGAACTCCGACGCCTCACCGATGAAGGTGAACTTGTTGTCCCGCACCGTTCGCGTGTTGGCGTCGATGGCGGAGAGATAGAGCCGGTCGCCAAGGTCGCCTTTGAAGTCCGTGATGTAATCGGCCTTCGACCGCGACGCGCTCGTCTCCTTGTCGTCGAAGTAGAACCGGTCCTTGCCCGAGCTGCCGGTCATGGTGTCCTGTCCGGTGCCACCATAGAGCCGGTCGTTGCCGCTATCGCCCTTCAGCGTGTCGTTGCCCGAACCGCCAAAAAGCCGATCATCGCTGGAGCCGCCGCTGATCGTGTCCTTGCCATCGTTGCCGTACAGCCAGTCCTTGCCGCCAAAGCCCCGCAACGTAGACGCTTCGGCGCCGCCGAATATCGTGTCGTTGCCGTTGGTGCCGGAGAAGATCTCCGGATTGACGTTCTGAACCGCAATCGCGAAGACCCGATCAGAGACCACCCCGTCTTTGTCCGTCACCCGCACGGTTACGTTATGGCTAGTGGCCAGCTCGAAATCGAAGAGAACTTTGCTCGTGGTCAGCAGGTTGCCCTGCTGATCTATCGTGAAGCGGCCACCGGCATCGTCAAGGAGCTGGAACTGGGCCGTATCGTCCTTCGTCGGGTCCGTCACGATCACCCGGCCCGCAAGGGTCCCGGCATTGCTGTTCTCGAAGACAGAGCCGCCCGAGAGGCTTAAGGACGGCACGCCCGCGAACACGGTCTCGATGTTTGCATCACCTGATAGGGAGAATTGCAGCTGGGCGACATTCGTCACCGTATCGGTCGAGTTGTCGGCAAAATCGAAGACCTGGAAGCTGCCGCCGAAGGTATCCCCGGGCCGCGTAACCCGGAAGAGCGCGGTCTCGACACCCGCCTCGACCTTCGCAATGGTGACGCCGCCAGCGTCAACGCGCTTCACGAGGTCGCCTGCGCCCACGACATCGTAGCGGCTGATGTCTTCCACACCGCCGCCGCCATCGATCACATCCGATCCGGCACTGCCGCGAATGACATCCGTACCGGCACCGCCGTTGAGAGTATCGTTACCGGCACCCCCATCGATGTTGTCTGCGCCGCCCCGACCGAAGATGAGATCGTCGCCGCCCTCACCCTCGATGATCTCGCCGCCCTCCCCACCGGAGATCTGGTCGGCGCCGCCGCCTGCCTTCACCACGAGTTTCGCTGGCGTGGCACCGGCGAGCACGACCGGAACATCGATCGCATTGCTGAACACACCGCCCGTGATGGTTAGGTCATCGGACGTTCCAGTCACCACCACGCCGACATTCACCTGGATGTTGCCGCCCGGATGAATGAATTCAAGGATGTCGACCTTGGAGACTATGTCCTTACCGAGATCCACCGCTGTGCCGACGCCCATCACTTCGAAATCACCGTTCACCAACTGGCGAACTTCGAACACGGTCGCGCCGTTCTGCTTGATCGAGAATGCTCCGTCGGCATTCGGTGGCGTCTGCGAAAGAACGCCGCTGGTCGACACGCGGAAGATCGCCTTGTCGTTGATGCTGCTGGAGAAGCTCGCCGCGGTGCTGCCGATGATGGTGTCGTTGCCGACACCGCCCTCGAGCGCATCGCCCCCGTTCCCGCCGACGAGGATGTCGTCGCCCGCGCCGCCTTCGAGCGAGTCGTTGCCGTCCTGTCCGTCGAGGGCGTCGTTTCCGCCCTCGCCGCGCAGCCGGTTCGCCACGCCGTTGCCGGTGAGGCTGTCGGCGTGCTGAGTGCCGCGAACGAACTCGATGTTCATGAGCGTGTCGTTGCCGGCGCCGCCCGTTGCGGTTCCGGCAACGAGATCGACCGTGACACCCGCGCCGCCCAAACCCACGTCAAGCAGGTAATCCGCCTCGTCCTCACCCCCCGTGCCACCATCCATGGTGTCGTTGCCCAGGGCGCCGCGGAAGACTTGTGCGCCGGCAGCACCGATGAACGTGTCGTTTTTGGAGGTTCCACCGACGGCCTCGATCCCGAAGAACGTATCCTCTTCGAACCCGATCTCGTTCGATATTACCTTTCCGTCCCTATCATTCGCGAAGGTGACCGTTACACCCTCGGCACGGCCGTCCGGGCCGTCATAGATGAGGACGTCAAACCCCTCGCCGCCATCGACGGTGTCGTTGCCCCGTCCCAGATTGATGGTGGAGGAGCCGCTCCCGAGCGTGACGTTGTCGTTCCCATCGCCCGTCAGGAAGAAGTCGAGGTCCGCGGCCGTGTCGGAGCCTACACTGTCATTGCCCTTCATCAGGCCCAGGATGACTGCCTCCCCATTGGGCGACGTATCGGACCAAAGGGCTTCAAAAGCGGCCTGGCTGAGTCCGAGATCGTCGAGGGCGTCGAATTCGGCGACTTGGGTTAGGCCGATCGAGAGTTTGATGTTGCTGACGATCCCGGCATTGAGCAGGACCTTGACGGTGAACACCCCGTCGATCGTTGTGATCGTGTAGGTCACCTCGTTTCCGGACGAGGCTCCATCAGGTCGAGGCAGCTTGAAGAAGGTGTCGGGCGTAAAGGTGTTGCTGTTGATGGTGACGAGAGCCATCGGGTCCTCCTGTTATGGGGATGCACTTAGCTTCGCCATTCCGCAGAGGAAGACACCGGCGTCAAAATATTAGCGCATTTACGAATAATACCATGATCTTAATAACGCTGTGAAACTTTACGGTCACGCTCGCGTTTACTTGCGTTTGTGACGTCTCTGCGTGAGACGTAGTTGCGCAACTTAATTACTTTTACCATCATGCGCCGGTTGTTCAGGCAATCTTAGCTCTGGTAGCGTGGCCTCCGCGCACGACCGACACCCGTTAACCAAACGTTAACCATGCTGCGGCACCTCTGGGCCATGCCGGTCCGCCGGCGTTTCCCGATCCGTCGGAGCTCCGATGCGCGCCTCTCAATCGTCTCGCCCCCGCGTTATCCTCGCCGATGCCGATCCGATCGCGGGCGGACTGCTCGCGCAGATGCTTCACCTCGCCGGCTTCGATTGCCTGCAGGCGGCCACGGGCGAGCGCGCCCTGCTGCTCCTGCGCGAGCACCGGGACGGCATCGACTGGCTCGTGACGGCGAGCGACCTTCCGGGTCTCGTGGACCAGGCGATCCTGGCGGACGAGTTCCAGTGCCAGCGCCCGGGCCAGCCCATCGTGGTCCTGACGCAGTCGGACAGGGTCCGGGACCCGCAGGGGCTCGTGATCGAGGTCGCGCGCGCGGCGCCGGCGGCCGTTGTGGCGCTCCTTGGCACCTTGAGCCGGCCCGCCCAGGCGCAGACCGCCCAGGCCCTGGCGGCCTGAACCCTCAGCGGCTGGCGACGAGGCCCGCCTTCATGGCGGCCTTGCCGTCGGCGACGAGCTGGTTGACCTGTGCCGGGTTGGTGAGACCCGACCGAGCGATGGTGAAGTCGAGGGCCGCCCGCTCCTCCGTGGCGCAGGCCTGGAAGGCGTGCTCCGCCGCCATGTCCCGGTCGCGGGTCAGGCCGAGTTGCACCCGATAGGACCGCCCGAGACAGGACCGCCACGCATTGGCACGCTTGTCGAGCTCGGCACCTTCGCTGGTCGACAGGGAGCCGGTCGTTTCCGGCACCGCGACACATCCCGCTACGGTAACCAAAGCAGCGGCCAGGCAGAGAACGAATGCTTTCATGGGATGCTCCGTCAACTGACGTCCATCAGTAAAGGAGCAGGTTTAATCGGTTTCTAAGCGCTTGCCCGGGCAAGAGGCATTCGCGACATCTTTTGCCGGTGTGGTTAAGATCGCAGCGATGCCCCGGCGGCGGCCCCCGACCGGGGTCAGGCTCGGGTCGCCTCTTCCCTCGCGAATTGCTGCCGGGCCCTCCCGTCAGGCGACAGACCCTTCGCCCGGCACCATTCGGCGAACGGCTCCGGCTCGATCGGAACCCGCACGATGGCAAGGCCCGAGGCGCGTCCGACCGTTTCGTTCTGCTCGGCCGATTGGCGCCAGACATCGTAGTCGGCGGGCAAGGCCGCTCCGTCGGCCATCTGCTCGCGCAGGCGGGCATAGCTCTCGCGGGCATACCAGGGCAGGCCGATCACAGGCGATGTCACGGGCGTCTCTCGGGCATGGAGCGTCGGTGCGGCCGATATAGCGCGCAAGCCCCCGCATCCAGCCCTCAGGGGCGCAAACCTGCGATGGAGCCAGCGCGCGAGAACCCGCATCCAGCTCTCAGGCGTGCAAACCTGCGATGGAGCTAGCGCGCGAGAACCCGCGCGGCTTCCTTCGTGGTCTCGACGGCCTGGGCCACCTGCGCGACGGCGCCGGAAATGGCGTCGATATTGCCGTTGATGTGCGAGACGGCCTTGAAGGCGCCCTGCATGTTGGAGGACATCTCCTGCGTGACCGCGCTCTGCTCCTCGATGGCGGCGGCGGCCGCCACCACGTGCTGCTGCATGGTCTCGACGGATTGGCGGATGGTCTGGAGCGCGTCGACGACGCCGTTCGAGACGGTCTGGACCGAGTTGATCTCGCCCGTGATCTGCTCGGTCGCCCGTGCGGCCTGGTCCGCAAGGCTCTTCACCTCGGTTGCGACAACCGCGAAACCCCGGCCCGCCTCCCCGGCCCGCGCAGCCTCGATGGTGGCGTTCAACGCCAGAAGGTTGATCTGCCCCGCGATGGTCTTGATCAGGTCCACGATCCCGCTCATGGCGGAGGTGGCGGCCGCGAGCTTGTCGGTAAACTCGCCGGCGCTGCGGGCCTGCGCGGAGGCCGCATCGGTGGCGGCGCGAGACTTGGCCATGCTCTGAGCGATCTCGCCCACGGACGCCGCCAGCTCCTCGGCCGCGGAGGCCATCATCTGCACGTTGCCGGAGGTCTCCGTCGTGGCGCGGGTGGCGGCCTCGGCCTCCTGGGTCGACAGGCCGAGAGCCGTGTCGATCTCGCCGAAGTTCTGGTCGATCATGCGACGCAGGTTCTGGAGGCGGCGCACCTGCTCGGTGACATCCGTGGCGTATTTCACCACCTTGAACGGACGTCCGCCCGCATCGAAGATCGGGTTGTACGTGGCCTCGATCCAGATCTCGCGCCCGCCCTTGCCCAAGCGCTTGTACTGCCCGGTTTGGAATTCACCGTTCCTGAGACGGCGCCAAAAGGCGACGTAGTCGGGGCTGTCACGCAGCGCCGGCTCGACGAAGAGGCTGTGGTGACGCCCCTGGATCTCGGGAAGAGCGTAGCCGAGCGCGTTGAGGAAGTTCTCGTTGGCTTCCAGGATCGTGCCGTCGAGATCGAAGGCGATGACGGCCTGCGCCTTGCGGATCGCCTCCACCTGACCTTTCAGGTCCGCCTGCTCCTGCATCTGCCGCGTGATGTCGGTGGCGAATTTCACCACCTTGTATGGCTTGCCGTCGCGACCGATCAGCGGGTTGTAGCTCGCCTCGATCCAGATCTCCCGGCCACCCTTGCCCACGCGCCTGAAGCGCCCGGACTGGTACTCGCCGGCCTTGAGCCGGCGCCAGAAGGCCGCGTATTCGGGATCGCGCCGGGACTCCTCGTCCACGAACAGGCCGTGATGCTGCCCTGCGATCTCGGGAAGCGTGTAGCCGACGGCGTTCAGGAAATTCCCGTTGGCGGTCAGGATGCGACCTTCGAGGTCGAACTCGATCACCGCCTGCGACCGCTCGAGAGCCGAAAGCTTGGCCTCGGTGTCCAGCGATGCTCGTCCGAGCCGTCCCAACATGGCTTCCTCCGCGATGCGAGTCCCGCTCGTTCTGGGATCTACATGCCTGACCGGTGCGAAGCTGACCGAGAGGCAATAAAAATGTCTAAAATTTTCACGAATACGTACGAATACTTAGGAGAGGCTGACCTTAAGTCAGGCCCGGCCGTCGTGGCCGTGCGGGACATGCCCTGAGCGGCAGGACGCGGGCGAACGCGAGCGGCGCGCGGCCAGGGCTCCGTGAACACCCCGCGGCACGGCCGCGGCGAACCGGCGAACACGATAAGGTGAGCGTTCCGCCGGTCGATCTGGCACCCCCGCCCGCCGCACCCATCTCGTGGGCATGCACCGACGAACCTTTCTTGCCGGCGCGCTTGCCTTCGCGCCCGGTTTTGCGGCTCTCACCCAGGCTCGGGCCGAGCCGGACCCGTCCGAGCGCCTCAAGAGGCTGCTCGACGAAGCGGAGGCGCTGACGCCGCTCGAAACCGTGATCGTCTCGCGCAACGGAGCGCTCCTTGCCGAACGCGGCTATCGGGGCCGCTCGACGACGGCGCCGACCAACATCAAGTCCGCCTCGAAATCCGTGATCTCCGCCCTCGTCGGCATCGCGATCGACCGGGGCGTGCTGCAGGGCCCGGACCAGACCATCGCATCGATCCTCAA
The DNA here is from genome assembly GCA_036562855.1 of Microvirga sp. Taxonomy (GTDB): domain Bacteria; phylum Pseudomonadota; class Alphaproteobacteria; order Rhizobiales; family Beijerinckiaceae; genus Microvirga. The sequence continues at coordinate 12,217 of DATCJK010000013.1, read as the reverse complement.
GGCCGACCTGCCGCCCGATCCGGACCCACGCCTCCTGCAGATCACCATGGGGCACTGCCTGTCGATGCAGACGGGCCTTGAGCGCACCTCGGGCGCCAATTACGGGCGCTGGGTGGCGAGCCGGAACTGGGTGCGGGCGGCGCTCGCGGAGGAGTTCGAGGACGAGCCGGGCGGGCGCATGCTCTACTCCACGGGCTCCACCCATCTCCTCTCCGCCGCGCTCACCCGCGCCGCGAAAAGCCCGACGCTCGCTCTGGCGCGGGACTGGCTCGGCCCCGTGCCAGATTTCGCCATCGCGGATTGGGAGCGCGACCCGCAAGGCGTCTATCTGGGCGGCAACCAGATGGCCATGAGCCCACGCTCGCTCCTCGCCTTCGGAGAAATCTACCGCAATGGCGGCCGCACGCCGGACGGGCGACAGATCGTCCCCGAGGCCTGGATCGCGCGGTCCTGGGAACCGCGCACGCAATCCCGCTTCACGGGCGACGCCTATGGCTACGGCTGGTTCCTGCGCCGCATGGCCGACCGGGACGTGCGCTATGCCTGGGGCTATGGCGGCCAGATGCTCTACATCGTGCCGGCCCTTGGGCTCACCGTGGCGATGACCTCCGACGAGGGCCAGCCCTCCGCGCGCACCGGCTATCGCGACGCGCTCCACGCGCTTCTCGCCGCGATCATCGCGGCCGTGCCGCAACCCGCCGAGTAGCCGGGTTCAGGGCGCGAGCGCGCTAGGCGCGCTCCTCCCAGAGCTTGGCGAGCTCGATGATCGTCTGCACCGCCTTGTCCATGTCCTGGCTGCTCACGAATTCGAGCGGCGAGTGGAAGGCGTGGCCGCCCGCGAAGATGTTGGGGCACGGCAAGCCCATGAAGGAGAGGCGCGACCCGTCCGTGCCGCCGCGGATGCTGCCGCGTTGCGGCGTCATGCCGGCCCGGCGGATCGCCTCCTCGGCATAGTCCACGATCTCAGGGTAGCGGGCGAGCACGCCCTTCATGTTGCGGTACTGCTCCGTCACCTTGAAGCTGTAGGTGGAGCCCGGATTGGCCTTCATCACCTCGCGGGTGATCTCCTCTAGCAGGGTCTCCTTCTCCTTGAGCCCCTTCTCCGTGAAGTCGCGGACGATGAAGCTCAGTTGAGCCTTCTCCATCTTGCCGGAGATCCCGGTCGGATGGATGAACCCCTGCCGGCCCTGGGTGGTCTCCGGCGCCATGTCCTGCGGCAGCCGCGCCACGATGGCGCCCGCGATGCGGATGGCATTCTCCATCTTTCCGAAGGCCATGCCCGGATGGATCGCCACGCCCTCGATGGCGATGTCGACCGCATCCGCCGAGAAGGTCTCGTCCTCGATGGAGCCGGCCGTCGATCCGTCCATCGTATAGGCGAAATCGGCGCCGAGCTTTTGCAGATCCACCTTGTCGACCCCGCGGCCGATCTCCTCGTCGGGGGTGAAGAGGATGCGGATCGCCCCGTGCCGCACGTCCGGGTTCTTGAGGAAGAACTCCGCCGCCGTCACGATCTCGGCGATGCCCGCCTTGTCGTCGGCGCCGAGCAGCGTCGTGCCGTCCGAGGTGACGATGTCGTGGCCGATCATGTCCTTCAGCACCGGATGATCCGTCACGCGGATCACCCGGGACGGATCGCCCGGCAGCCGGATGTCGCCGCCCTGGTAGTTGCGGATCACCTGCGGCTTCACGCCGGTGCCCGAGAAATCCGGCGCCGTATCCATGTGGGCGCAAAAGCACACCACCGGCACGGTGTTCTTGGGGCTGTTCGACGGGATGGTGCCGTACACGTAGCCGTGCTCGTCCAGATGCGCGTCGGTGATGCCGATGGCGAGCAGTTCCTCCACGAGCAGATGCCCGAGATTCTTCTGCTTCTCCGTGGACGGCTGCGAGGGCGACTTGGCGTCCGATTGCGTGTCTATGACGACGTAGCGAAGGAAGCGGTCGGTGACGCTGTCGGTCATGGCATGTCCATACGGTGGGGAGGGCAGCCGCGCGAAGGGCCGCCCTTGAAACGATCGTCTGCCCGAAGCTTTACCAGCCACGCCATGGCTGTGCCAGGGTGGGAGTGCGGCCCCTTGGGCCGTTTCGCCGCCCTCCTTTCCTGCGGGACAGGGGCCGGCCATCATGCGCTTTTTGCATGCCTCAGCGTCAACTCTTGTTGCTAGCGTTCCCATCACCCGCAGCGCCTCGGACGTTTGCGTCGATTCGATGCCGGTGAATGGGAGGAAGCGGCGCGACCGCACCGCGGATCGCACCGCCAACAGCAAAGAGGGAACGCAATGGCGCTTGGAAGTCGTGCGATGATCCTGGCCGCAGCGGCCGGATTGGCTCTTATGGCCGGTGGCGCTGTGGCGCAAACGGCCGACACGCAGCATGCGAACGAGGTCAAACGCATCATGGACCACGCTTCCTACAAGGAAGCGCTGAAGTTCATCGACGGCGACTACGACCGCGTGATCGCGGAAGGCATCAAGCTCACCGAAATTCCGGCGCCTCCGTTCAAGGAGGAGAAGCGCGCCGCCGCCTACGCGCAGATGTTCAAGGATGTTGGCCTCACGGATGTGGAGATCGACCCCGAGGGCAACGTGCTCGGAATCCGCAAGGGCACGGCCGGGGACGGCAAGTTCGTCGTGATCTCGGCCCATCTGGACACGGTGTTCCCCGAGGGCACGGATGTGACCGTGAAGCGGCAGGGCACCAAGCTGCATGCGCCCGGCATCGCCGACGATACGCTGAGCCTGGCGATCAACCTTGGCTATATTCGCGCGATGAACGCCGCCAACATCCAGACCAAGGAGGACGTCCTCTGGGTCGGCACGGTCGGCGAAGAGGGCCTCGGCGACCTGCGCGGCGTCCGTTATCTCTTCACGAAGGGCAAGTACAAGGACAAGATCAAGGCGTTCTTCACCGTCGAGGGCGGCGGCGTCACCGGCATCACCAATGGCGGCATCGGCTCGAAGCGCTACCGCGTCACCTATGCGGGCCCGGGCGGTCACAGCTACGGGGCGTTCGGCCTCGTGAACCCCGCCTATGCGATGGCGGAGGCCATCTCGGTGTTCTCGCGCAGCCTCGTTCCGGCCAAGCCCAAGACCACCTTCAACGTGGGCGTTGTGACGGGCGGCACGTCGGTGAACTCAATCCCCTTCGAGGTTTCGATGGAGATCGACATGCGCTCGGAATCCGATGAGGAGCTGAAGCGCATCGAGCAGCGCATGCTCGCCATCGTGCAGCAGGCAGCCGAAACGGAGAACTTCGCCCGTTCCACCAAGGAGGGGAAGATCACCGTCAAGGCCGAGCTGATCGGCGATCGGCCGTCCGGCAGCACCGCGGAATCCCAGCCGATCTTCCAGCTCACCAAGGCAGCGCTCGAGGCGAACGGCTACAAGCCGAGCTACAGCTGGAGCTCCACGGACGCCAACATGCCGATGAGCCTTGGCATTCCGGCTCTGTCCATCGGCGCGAAGGGCCCCGAGAAGAACGGCCGCTCCCACTCTCTCGACGAGTGGGCGGATGTGGAGAAGGGACCCTTCGTGAAGGGCATGAACACCGCCCTGATCCCCCTCCTCGCCGTCACCGGGATGCCATAGGCAGGATCGAGCCGCCCGGGACCGGCGTCCCGGGCGGCTCTTCGAAACGGTGCGATCTTTATGATGGGGTCGCCCGTTGGTATGCTGCCCAGACGGCCGGTCGACGGCGGCATCGCCACAAGGGCCGGGCGTTCGGACAGGGACGATCCAGGGAGGCTGACATGCTGAACCGTCGCGCCATCACCCTCGCACTTGCGGGCCTCCCGCTCCTGCCGCGCGCGAGCTTCGCCGCCGAGCGGATCCGCATGTTCGAGCTCTACGAGCAGGATCAGAGTTTCTCCGCCAAGGCGAAGACCCTGCAGGGTAGACCCGTCGAGATTCAGGGGTTCATGGCGCCCCATCTCAAGGTCAACTCGGATTTCTTCATTCTGTCGAACACGCCCGTCGAGACCTGCCCGTTCTGCGCCACGGAAGGCGATTGGATCGACAGCATCGTGTTCGTGCGCATGCGCAAGCGCGAGCAGGCCATCAGCCCAGGCCGCGTGATCAATACAACGGGCCGCCTCGAGATCGGTCCCGAGACCGATTCCGAAACCGGCTTCGTCAGCCGGGTCCGGCTCATCGACGCTGTCGTCCGCTTGGCATGATCCCTGGCATGACCGCTGGGATGCCCGTGCCGATGCTGATCGCCGACGGCATCGCGGCCCGCTATCGCGAGAGCGCCGGGGAGCCCGTCGAGGCGCTGCGCGTTGTGACGGCGCAGTTCGCGCCGGGCCGGCTCACGGCGGTCATGGGCCCCTCCGGCTCGGGCAAGACGACCCTCATTCATGCGCTCGCCGGCATCATGCCCGTGAGCGCCGGCGAGATCCGCTTCGGCGATGCGGCGGTCTCGCGTCTCATCCCCGCTCGCCGGGATGCCTGGCGCTACCGCACCTGCGGCCTCGTCTTCCAGGACTTCCGGCTCATGGACGAACTCGGCACGATCGAGAACGTGGTGCTCCCGATCACCTTCGCGAAGCTCCGGGTCGGCGCGGAGGCCCGCACGCGGGCGAAGGCCCTGCTCGATCGGTTCGAGGTCCCTCAGCGATCCAGCTCCGTGTCGCAGCTCTCCCGCGGCCAGCGGCAGCGCGTGGCCCTTGCCCGCGCGCTCATCCTCGACCCGCCGATCATCCTCGCCGACGAGCCGACCGCCAGCCTCGATCCGGAGAACGGGGAGCGGATCGCGCGGGAGTTCGAATCCCTCGCCCTGTCCGGCAAGATCGTGGTCTGCGTCACCCACGACGAGCGTGTCGCGGCCGGCGCCGCCGTGATCCTGCGGATGCAGGACGGGCGACTGGCGGGAGACGGAGCCACCGCGCCCGCAATCGAGCGGAAAGCGGCGTCCCGATGAACCCCTGGCTCATCATCCGCGCGTCTCTGCGGCGCTACCGCCTGAGCGCCCTCGCCTTCGTTCTCCTGATCGCGGCGGGCACGAGTCTGTCCGTGGCAATCGTGTCCCAGGAGCGAGCCTTGAGGACTGGGAGCGCCCGGGCCGCGGACCGGTTCGACCTGGTGGTGGCGGCGCCCGGCAGCAGAACGGATGCGCTCCTCACCTCCGTGTTCCTCCAGCCTGGATCGGCCCGGTTGATGTCGCCCGCCGCGACGGCGCGACTGCTGAACGAGACCGAGGCCACGTTCGTGTCGCCCCTCGCCTTCGGCGACAACATCCGCGGCGCGCCGATCGTCGGCGTGACTGCGCCGCTGGTGGAGCACCTGTCCGGCGGGCTCGCCGAGGGACGCCCCTTCCGGAGCCGGCAGGAGGCGGTGATCGGCTCGGCCTCGCCCTTGAAGGTGGGCCAGACCTTCCGACCGGCGCACGGTGCGGCGAGCACCGGCCACAACGACCACGATCATGAGGAGCATGAGGACGAGGACCGGGCCGCAGAGGGCACCCACGGCCACGACCGCCATCCGGTCGAGCTGACAGTGGTCGGCCGCATGAAGCCGACCGGCTCGCCCTGGGACAGGGCCGTCACCGTGCCGGTCGAACTCGTCTGGGACACTCACGGGCTGCCATCCGGCCACCCGGAGGGCAGCGACCAGATCGGCGCGCCGTTCGACCCGGCGCGCACCCCGGGCATTCCGGCGGCGGTCGTGCATGTGAGGAGCGTCGCCTCGGCCTACAAGCTGCGACAAGCCTACTCGACGAACGAGAGCATGGCCTTCTTTCCGGCCGAGGCGCTCATCCAGCTCTATGCGATCGTCGGCGACGTGCGACAGCTCATGAGCGTGCTCGCCGTCATCACGCAGGCGCTCGTGCTGCTCGCGATCCTTGCCAGCGTGTTCATCCTCCTGCGGCTGCTGATGCCCCAATACGTGACCTTGCGGGCTCTCGGCGCACCGCGCAGCTACATCTTCCTGACGGCCTGGGGCTTCATGGCAGCCCTCGTAACGGCCGGGGTCGCGACCGGTCTCGTCGGAGGATACGGCCTCTCCTTGGGCATCAGCCGCTGGCTCTCGAGCCAAACCGGGATCGCCCTCACGCCCTCGCTCGGCACGTTCGAAATCCTGATGGCCCTCGCCATCGTGGCGATCGGCTTCGCCCTGGCGCTGCTGCCGGCTCTCCACCTGCAAAGACGTCCGCTCGCAGAAGCCCTCGCGCGCTTCTAGGTGGTCAGAGCCGGAGCCGCCGCGTCTTCCGAGGAGGCTGTCCGTCGAAGGCAGGGGTTAGGCTGATGCGACGTGCTACGCCCAGCTCCGGCTCCGCGTGGACCTGGCGGACACCGAGGCTCAGGAGGATCGGCATACGATCGGAGTAGAGCAAGGGCCGGTATCGACACGGTACGAGCTATGGCGAGGTCAAGAATGGGAACGAGCTTCGGCTCCCTCCTCAGCCTGCCCTCAGACCAAGGGTCAATCACGCAGGGCAGTTCGCCCATATTGCTCTCGACGCGAGGAGAGCATGGCTTCCGACGGCAGAACAAGACAGCGCGCGGGCTGCTGTAGAGTTCGGGAATAAGACGCCTGGAAACGGGAAAGACCCATTCCACCGCCGGGCTGAGCAGACCAGGGTCCAGCGCATCTACATGCTTGCTTCAGATCGCTACATGATCAGCAGCCGTCACTCTCGAACCTCCACCAAGTGCGAGGATCTTCACGTGACTGGTCGAGGTCGTATCGACTGCATCGTCGAACGGCCGGCGTGCGCGCGATCAACGGCGGCGAGGCCACCGCATAAACCCCATCGACTGGGCCCATCGCTCCAGTCGTGAAAGCGGCCGCTGGCACGCGGTCGGCCTGCGTCCATCAGAGCTTTGAGGCCGCTCGCTTTCGATCATCGTCGTCGTTCTTCAAGGATGCAGTAGGCTCTTCAGACTACTTTCCACCTATGCTGCCTGAATGTCTGCCCGTGTGAGGGGATGGGCAGCCGCGGTGGCGGGACGTTCGCCGGGACGGTCCTCGTTGCGCGGCATTGGAGCGTTGATGATGCAGACCAGTCCGCCTGCCTCATAGCGGATCTCCACGCTTCCATTCAGCTCTCGCGCGATCGCACGCTCCAGCAGGCGCGTCCCGAATCCCTTGTGCTGTGGCTCGGCCACGGGCGGTCCTCCGCTCTCCTGCCAGCGAAGCTCAAGGTGCTCCGCTTCCGTCCCTGGCGTGACCTCCCACGTGATCGCCACCCGGCCGGCCGGCCCGGAAAGCGAGCCATACTTCATGGCGTTGGTACAGAGCTCGTGCACAGCCATGGAGATCGACAGGGCCGTGCTTGGCTGGAGGTTCAGGTCGGGACCCGCGATTTCGAAGCGATCGAGCCCATTCTCGCGATGGGGCCGGGTGACCTCGTCGATCACCTCCCGAAGCGCTGCAAAGCCCCAATTCTCTCGGGTGAGAACATCGTGCGTCTTGGACAAGGCGAAGAGGCGGCCCATGAAGGCGTCTTGAGCTTGCTCGGGCTCCTTGCCCCGCAGGCTCTGGGCCGCAAGCGACTGCACCGTCGTGAGCGTGTTCTTGACCCGGTGGTTCAACTCGTTGATGAGCGTCGCCCGGAGCTGCTCCCGGCGCTCGATCTCGCCTGCCATCGAGTTGAGCGCCGTCCCGAGTGCGCCAAACTCGCCTCCCTGAACCTCGATCCTCCTCGAGTAGTCGCCCTCACGCCAGCGAACGGCCGCCGACAGCAAGCCCTGCATCGGGGCTTTGACGAAGTAGCGCCCCCCGATGATCGCCGCGATGAGAGCCAAGACGAGACTCGTGACGAGCAGGACGACCGAGCGACGGCTCGCGGCATCGATGGGAGCGAATGCGGCATCACGCGACAGGCCGATGGCGACCAGAAGGTCGGGCCGACCGGCACTGTCGGGGCTCATCGTCAAAGACGCGATGGCAGCGATGAAGCGAGCATTGGCGTTCCCGCCGACCTCGAAGGGTCCCTTGTCCGCCAGGGAAGCCAGCCTCTGGCTCTCAGGCCGGGCAGGCTTGCCGACCAGCCCCGTATCGTCCGAGGGAAGCCGAAGCAGATAGGTCAGATCCCGATCCGCCATCGCCAGCGTGACCTCGAGGCCCGCAAAGCGCTCCCGCAAACGCCGGGTCAGTCCTTCAAGGCCGAGCCCCGGCAGCACGGCTCCGATCGTCTGCCCCTCGCTGTTGCGGATCGGATAGGCAAAGCTGAGGAAGCGCTCCCCGCCGCGGCCGGCTCCATAGCCGCCCACCACGAACGATCCGGTCTCCGCCGCCCTTCGCAGATGAGAGCCCACCACTCGCCCGGAGTTCGTTGTCCCGCGAGAGGTGCAGACCACATCGCCTTCCAGCTTCGCCACGCCCACCTCGATGTCGCCGGGGAACTCGCGTCGGAGCTTGACGAGGAAATCGGCACAGGCCTGAGCGGCGGCAGGGCCTGTGCTCGCCTCCTGCACGACGGAGGTCTGGCTGAGCGTCGCAGCAAGGCGCTGCACCCCCTCGATGATCTGCCTCATTTCGGCGGTGGCCTGGGTGGTCAGCCGCAAGACCTCCGCCCGCACCTCGGCCTCGCGGGACTGGCGCAGGGCATGCTCGTTGTAAACGGCGATGCCGAGCACCGGCAGGACTGCCAGGGCCACCAGCAGCAGCAGTCGAACCGTAAGGTTCATAGAGAGCGTCTCGGATTGGGGGCCGAAGGAAGACCGGGAGGATCACCGTAGCAGTAGCACTACGTAGGGGAAGCCAGCAAGGTTGTTGCGGCTGGCGGTTGCCCTCCAGCCCCCCTGCCCTGCGTGAGATCCGCTCCCGCCGGCTCGCCGGGATCGAGCGCATGTCAGGATCCGCGAACGGACGGGTTCGAGGGCAGCGTTCCGGCGGCTGGGCTGTCCGAACGCCGTCCCCATGAGCGGCCGAGCGGACGCAGAGCGTCAGGGCTCCGGGCGGGAGCCGTCCCTCGGCATCGGTGAGCGGGAGTGATCGCCCGGGCCCATACCGGGTGCCAGATGCTCCTCGCGAACGCGGATGACGAGACGTGGTCGGCGGTGGTGCCGTGTCGACGGCCGATGGCCCCGTCGTTCTATCTGGAACAGGCCCATTGGGCACGTCGTCGGCCAGAACCGCAATCTCCGAACCCTCCGCGAGTGCGTCAGTCACGCGCTCGCACCGGGGGGCAGGAGGGGTCTGACCGACGCGGCCCTTCAGCTTTGACGAGCGACGATGCGGTCCTTGATCTCGTCGTAGACGCTCTGGGGCACGATGCCTCGCCGATGAAGCTCGTCCTTACCCTTGTAGGGACGAGCCTTGACGATGGCATCGGCTCGGGCGGTGCCGATCCCCTTGAGGGTCTGCAGTTCCTCCCGCGAGGCCGAGTTGATGTCGATAAGAACACCTTGCGAGGGGGGGAGCGACGGCGCCGGGGCGCTCACGGCCGGCGGTCGCGGAGCGGTGCCGGGACCGGTCTGCGTTGCGGTCTGAGCCGCAGCCGGGGCGGCAAGGGCCATGCCGACGAGTGTCGCGATAAGAAATCGACGCATCCTGACCTCCTGTGCGCCGGGCGAGCCGGTGCCTTGACGCCGTCCGGCCGCCAAGCTCGACCGAGTTCGGTGATTAATCCTGAGGAAGGGGCGCGAGTTCCCAAGCGAGCCTGGCCGGTCAGGCGCCCGACCCGCCAGGGAGGCACGCGCGATCCCGTGTTGCGCGTGGCGGTCTTTCAATCTCGACCAGGGCTGGTCCCCACTGGTCGGAGAGCCGAGCGAAGCGCGCTCACGAGGTCCGGCGTCGAGATGGGCTTCACGATCCAGGGCACGTCCTGGAACACGTGCGGCAGATCCGCGGTGCGGCGGTGCCCGCTATAGACGAGAAACGGTATGCCTCGGTCCTTCAGGTCGCCGGCCAACACCTCGCAGGGACCGTCCTTGAGCTCGTTGTCGAGGATCGCTCCCGACGGCTGATGCGCCTTCAGCCACAGCTCCGCCTCAGAGCACGTGGTGAACGGACCCGCGATCTCGAACCCCATTTCCTCAAGGGCGTCGGCAAGCTCCAGGGCAATGATGGCCTCGTCCTCGGCCAGGAGTATGATCGGGCGCGCATGGTCGAGCTTTTCCATCCGAATCCGTCGTTCCCCTTTGCACCGGCGGCGGAGTGCACCGGCGTCCGGCCTCCGCTCACAATGAGCGCCGAATGCCCTCTAATGCTGACGGGGCGTGAATGCCGGGTGAACTCCCGCCAAGCTAATAAGTCGGCACGAGCCGCTGCTCGACCAGGGGGGCCAGCATATCGAAACGAAACCCTTCCGGGGCATAGGTCGTCTGCACCTCGGCATTGCATTGGAGCTCGAGCATCCGCTGAACCTTCGATCCAACGCCCGTTCGTGCGGGATCCTCGACCGGATCGCATCCATGCTCCTGCCAGCGAAGCGCAAGGAAGCGTTTGCCGGCCTGGAGGCGCTCCTCCCAGGCAACCTCGATTCGTCCATGAGCAACACTGAGCGCGCCGTGCCGGACGGCATTCGCGGCCAGTTCATGAAGAGCCATGCTCAGGGGCACGGCGAGGTCGGCGGCGAGATGAAGATCGGGGCCGCTCAGCACGACCCTGCCGCTCCCATTGCCGGCGTGGATCTCAAGCTCGTTCAAGACCAGATCTCGCAACGGCGCCGTCTGCCAGTAATCCTCCGTCAGGAGCGCCTGGGTCCGCGCCATCGAGGTGATTCTGCCCGAGAAGGTCGCATAGAACTCGTCGATGGTGCGGCTCGCCCGGGCCGTCGCTCCCAGCAGCGACTGAATGACGGCGAGCTGGTTGCGGGTGCGGTGGTGAATCTCGCGCACCAGCAGCACCTGCCGTTCGTCCGCACGCCTTTTGGCGGCAAGCGCCTCATCGCGATCCGCCAGGGCATGGCGCAGTTCGAGCTGCGCGACGACCTGCCGGGCGAGGGCCGAGAGGGAATCCTTCTGCTCCGTCGTGAGCTGGCGTGGCACATAGTCGAGGACGCACAAGGTCCCGAGCGGCAGGCCCTGAGGGGTGTCGAGGCGTGCGCCGGCGTAGAAGCGAAGGCGTGGGTGCTCGGCAACCAGCGGGTTGCCCGCAAAGCGCGGATCGATGGACGCGTCGGGAACGATGGTCAGCCCCGGGCGCAGAGCGGCCTTGGCACAGAAGGACACCTCGATGGGAGTCTCGCGAAAGCCGAGCCCCAACTCGGACTTGAACCATTGCCGCCGATCCTCAACGAGACTGATCGCAGCGACAGGTGTGCCACAGATGTGAGCCGCCAAATGCACGATGTCGTCGAAATCCGGCTCCGGCTCGGTGTCGAGGATGCCGTAGGCGCGCAGGGCTGCGAGCCGTTGCTCCTCGTTCCAAGGCATCTCCTGATCAGCGGTCACGCGCTACACACCCCAACATGGACCAGGTGAGCAACGGGCGAGGATAGGCCAGAGTTCAACCTGAGCTGCCGATCGGAGCGACGGAACAGGCCCGGATCCCGGGAAGCGCATCGTCGATTCCAGCTTACCGTCTCGTTCGTTGCGACATTATCGCAAGCGCAGGAGGCTCCCTGCGTACCGGCGGCGCGACTGAGCGGACGGCTCTTCAAGGCGGTCAGAGCGGCAACCGGGTGGGGGACACCCTCGGGATGCAAGTCACGCATCTGGCCTCGGCCACGAAGGCCCTCCTGGACCGAAAAGCGCGGGCGATCACCCGCAAGGCTGGCACGGCGCGCTCAGCCGCGGCGGCCTCGTCCTGCGGCTCCGCTCGGAGCGGGCACTTTCGGGCCCGGACTGTCGGACCCTGGGACGGGAATAGGGCGCCCGATCGATGTTGAAGCCGGCGCTCAGAATGCCGCGCCATAGCAAGGCAATCGGAATTGCGGGAGGAGCGCGAGCAGCCATTCTTCATCGCTGCGGACTGGGACAGGCCCGAGGGGAGCGCAGGCCGAGTTGAAGTGCCAGTGGAGGCCCGGGCTGTCCGGGAGGGATCGGTGAGCCTAGCGGCGCCGGCCGGCGGGCACCCGCCGGTGCATCCCGTCGCTGCGGGCATACCCTGTCCGTTCGACGTGGATGACGCCAAGCCTCTCCAGGGTTGCCGTCACGTCGGCAGCAAAGTCCCTCCACGGCCCCAGCTCGGAGCCGCACTCTCCACAGCAGACCACGGATGCGTCGTTCAGAACGCCTGTGACGTTGAACGAGCTGCCCTCGCAATCCTGGCAGCTGAAACGAGGGGCAATCGGCTCAATCAACATGGCGGGCTCCGGCAACAATTCT
>DATCJK010000051.1:0-31294 GCA_036562855.1 Microvirga sp. | reverse complement strand
ATCCTGGCAGCTGAAACGAGGGGCAATCGGCTCAATCAACATGGCGGGCTCCGGCAACAATTCTCTTCAAATTGTTCTGGAGGGCCGCCGCAAGGACGCTCTGGATTTAACCTCAAAGGGTCCTTTGGTGGATTGCGCACCAGAGCGTGAGTATGTTGCAGGAGGTGCCGCCGTTTGCCTGACAAACACGAACTGGTCTGCCGGCATCTCGTCAGAGGAGTGCAGCACAAGCGTGGGACAGGCACCTTTTTAAACGATCTGGTAACCATATCGGTCTAATCTGAATTGTGCCGATGACGGCGCGTTCTCCTCCCTAAACTCGGCCCCAATGGCTGACCAGAGCGCCCCCTGTGGCGCTCTTTTTCTTGTTGCAGTTCTTGGCCCAGCGTTTTCGACTAAGCGGGGTGCGGCAGTGCTCAGTGGTGAACGCCCGAGCTTGCCTATCGAGCCCTGTGCCAGCTATCTCAGTTCAGCAAGACGCATAGCGAGTGAAGCTCGAAGCGAATTTCGTTGCGCAAGTGGGGCATGGGGGAGCCAGAGTCATGATCACAGACGGTGAGAATGCTGCTGTCGGCAAGATGGACGAAGCCGCTCCTCCGGAACATCGAGTCGCGCTTCTCAGCCGCCGCTCGTTTCTCTTAGGCTCCGCGGGGAGTTTCAGCGCAGTAGGACTAGCGGGGTGCACCACATCCGGCGGCATGAGCCTCGCGGAGGCGGCTCAAGTCTACGGACCAGTGCCCGATGAGAAATTTCCGATACCGGCTGCTGACATCAGCAAGGTCGATCCGAAATTCTACCGCCGGACGGTTCAGTACGACACCAAGGAAGCACCCGGCACGATTATCGTCGATCCCGGCAATTACTATGTCTACCGCGTCGAGGGCGACGGGTCCGCTACCCGCTACGGTGCCAACGTTGGTCGTGATGGTTTTCGGTGGAGCGGTGACGCTTATGTCGGGCGCAAGGCCGAATGGGCGACTTGGACACCGCCTGCTGAGATGATCCGGCGCCAGCCCGAGGCGGCTAAGTACGCCCGTGGCATGCCGGGTGGCCTCGACAACCCACTCGGCGCCCGCACGCTCTATCTTTATCAGAACGGCGCCTACACGCTGTACACCATCTATGCGTCCAGCGATGTCGAGTCGATTGGCTCAGGCATCACAAGCGGCTGCGTCGGCCTCCTCAGCCAGGACATGATGCACCTGTACTCACGTACACCGGTCAAAACAAAGGTCGTCGTCCTGCCGGCATAGCAGCGTCAGAATCTTGCACTAGGCAGCGCCGCAAACCCAGTTAGGGCGAACCGGACATGGGTATCGCATAAGCGGCTGCGCCCTAAATCTGGAGCTGAGGCACGAATAGGGACGTGTCGAATACCGGATCAACGCGATAACAGCGGGCTGACGTACGAACTGGATAGCAGTTCACTCCTGTGTTCTCTGTCGTGTTTCATGGCTCTGTATTCAGCTGGGTGCTTCTGGAAAGAGCCGCTGCCGGAGAGCCGCCCACTGACGCGTTCCCCAAAGCGTAAACCGGGCCACGGGCTGGCGCAGGAACGGCACATCATAGGCAATCAGCAGCAGCCCCAAGGGCAACATCCAGATACCAAGGAACGGCAGGATGGAGAAGATGCCCCCGATGATCAGAAGAATGCCAACCGGAATGCGGGTCCAGCGCGCAGTCGGCTGGCGAAGAGCCTGGAGGGCCCGTGCGACCCGAGCCGGCAGCTCGTGCTCAAGGCTCCTGAAAACCCGCTGAAGGATAGCTGTTCCGTTATCTCTCGCCTTCATCTCACAAGAAGCCGCGGAAGGGCGACGTGTTCCAAGAATGAGTTTAAATCGAATGTTCCGTACTCCAACGGGATCATCATTGGAGAGCGGATGCCCTGGGCCCCTAGTCATGCAAACGCATCTACAATGGCCACAGCCATTTGCGACAGAGAAATTGGACCACTCGGGGGGGGCCAATGCGGCCGTAACTTCACTCAGTTACTGGACCCCGCACGCCTAAGAACCAATAGCCGACCCTACTCATGCCGCTTCGCCCTCTTTGGCATCGCTCGTGATCCCAATGGGGATCTTGAACACCACCCGAAGGCCAGCGCTATCGAACGTTCGCTCGAAGGTGCCCTGGAGTTCCCGAAGAATGGTTTGCTCGATTAGACGGGATCCGAAGCCGGTCTGGACAGGAGGAACAACAGGTGCTCCGCCCGTTTCCCGCCACCTGATTTCCAGCACGTTCTGAGATAACACCCAATCAACGCGGACCTCCCCCTCGTCGCTCCTGAGTGCTCCGTATTTTGCGGCGTTGGTGCCCATCTCGTGAATGACCATCCCGAGCGCAATCGCCACATTGCTCGGTAAAGTGACTTGTGGCCCAGAGAACAAGACACGAGCTGACTGAAAGGGCTTCAGTTCCACTGTGAGCAGTTCGTGCAGATCAACACCAGACCACGCTGAGACCGTCAGCAAGTTGTGTGTGGCCGATAGAGCCAGCAGCCGCGCCGAGAACGCCTGGTCGAAGGCAGCGAGATCAGCCGAGTTCCTCATCGTCATGCGGCTGATCGACTGAACCGTCGCAAGTGTATTCTTCACCCGATGGTTCAACTCCTGAATCAGCGTTACCTGCTGCTCCTCACGCCTGCGCAGCACATGTGTTGTCTCCTTCATGATGCCAGCAACGGCATTCACCTCCTGAAGTGATGTGGGTGGCAAGTCGATGTTGCGCATATCGCGCATAGCTGCGGCCTTGGACTGGAGCACATTGATAGCCTCTGTAATTCGCCTCCCCATGACAAAGGCAATCAGGGCGGCTGAGAGGAGCGCGATAGCTGCGGCTACCGCTCCGACTAGAAGAATTGAACGTCGGGGTAACTCATACACTTCAGGGAGAGCTGAAACGCCAACCAGCCAACCTGTGCTCGCCATCCGCAAATAGGCGCCTTGCACTCTAATTCCTTCGAGACTGTACACATTATGCCAAAGGCCTTGCGACCCGGGTGGTACGTTCTTTGTGACCTCCCAACCAGTCCGGGACATAGGTTTGCCGACCCGCTCGTCGTGCGATTGCGAGCGGGCGATAATCGAACCGTTGCGATCGTTGACCGCAACGATCCAGCCCTTCGGTACACGGTGGAAAATCTGCTTAAAATACGCAGCCGGAATGATCACGCTGAGTGAGTACTTGATGTCTTCACCGCCAGGCGGCGAACGAACTGGGATGGCGATTCCGGTGATCCAAGTTTGGCCAACGGGGCCCCAGATCAAATTGGCGTAGTATGTTTTGCCATGATCGAAGATGACATCATCACCCTCTGAGTAAAATTTCGGAAGAGAAGCGCTAGTTGGCAGTTTAGTGTTCATGATCTGCTGACCGCTTGGATCACGCACGACAAACCATAAATCTTCAGGCATCTTTATCCCTTGGAGATGCCTCCGTATTTCTTCCACATCGCCGGAAAGAACGCTTGGGCTGACGGATAGTACAGTGAGAGCGCTCCGAAGTCCCTCAAGTTTATTCTCAATTTCTGATGCAACTGCAGCAACCTGTGCCTCGGCTACGCGGTCGATGCGGCTTGCCTCTTGTTGGAGGTAGGCCCATCCGACGAGGGTGCTCATCAGGACAATGGGCAGGGCCAAGGCAAGAGCATAAAGCCGGAGGTGGCCGGTAATGGTACGAGCCTGCTGCATTCACCCCTCGGGTCCGTCGGATCTTAAGTGCGCCTAATCACCAGCTAGTCCCGAATTCAGCTCTGCCACGTCTGTTGCCAGTTTGTGCCGCTGTAGACCTTAGGGACTCCTTCATGGAGCTACCCTGCTTGATGTCGGGTTGTGGCTGCGGAACGGCCCACGTTCGGCCTGGCCTGCCTTAGCGCTCTGGTCCACTCTTGTAATCGAGCATCGGTCACTCATGCAAATCGCCAACCGAGGGCAAGTGCAGCGAGGGCAGAGCCGACAAAAGTGAATTCCGTCCGGTGCTAGCGGTCAGCCTTCAAAGATTCTCGCATCATGGCAATTTGGTCCACCGTGCCGACATGGTGCCGACATGGAGAGCGGTTTGATGCGCTCCCAGGTGGGTCGAAGAGGGGCAAGCCCTTGTATAATATAGTGGTGCCCCTGGCCGGGATCGAACCAGCACTCCTTGCGGAACTCGATTTTGAGTCGAGCGCGTCTACCAATTCCGCCACAGGGGCCCGGAGGATCGGGTATCACGCGCGCTCGCGGTGGGTCAATGTGGCAGCCTTCTTGACGGGCCGCCTGCGGCCGCCGGTCTCCCCGTCGGCTCTCGCCATGAAAGTCGCCTTGTGCTCAAAGACGCTCCAAACGGGGACGATCCCCGTCCGGTCCCGAGGGTTTCCGTCTCCATGCTCGAACGCCTCCCTGAGTGGACGCTGGCTTCCGCCTACGTCCGGCGCGCATCGCGAGCCCTGCCATGCTCCGCTTAGATACGCTCCGCGCCACGGCGCTCGTGGTTCTGGCCGCCGCCGCCGCGACGATCGGCGGCGCGCTGGTGTTCGAGCACGGGTTCGGCCTGCGGCCCTGCAAGCTCTGCCTTGTCCAGCGCAATCCCTATTATGTCGCCATGCCGCTCGCGCTCGCCGCAGCGTTCCTGCCGCCGCGCTGGATCCGGATCGCGCTCGCCCTCCTTGCCCTCGTCTTCCTCGTGAGCGCGGGTCTCGGCGCCTACCACGCGGGGGTGGAGTGGGGCTTCTTCGCTGGGCCGAGCGATTGCGGGGGAACGCCGGCGCCGAGCGCCGGCTCCATGCAGGATTTCATGAAGCAGCTCGAGACGACGCGGGTCGTCAGCTGCACGGAGGCCGCCTGGCGCTTCCTCGGCCTGTCGCTCGCGGGCTGGAATGTGGTGATCTCGCTCGCCCTCGCGGCGCTGATCGCCTGGGTGCTGCGCCGGCGGGCGGCCTGATCCAACGCGCTCTGGCCCGTTCCTCCTCGGCCTCCAGCTCGCTGTCTCGGCAGGGGGCTCGAGCCGGCGTTTCCTAGGGTTCCAGCTCGCTGTCCCAGTAGAGGTAGTCGAGCCAGCTGTCGTGGAGGTAGTTCGGGGGGAAGAGACGGCCGTTGGAATGGAGGTCCTGCAGGGTTGGGGCGTAGGGCCGCTGAAGGGGCCACATCTCGATCTCCCGGGGGAGACGGTCGCCCTTTCTCAAATTGCAGGGGGAGCAGGCCGCAACCACGTTCTCCCAGGTCGTCTGCCCGCCCTTGGAGCGGGGGATCACGTGATCGAAGGTCAGGTCGTCCCGAGTGCCGCAATACTGGCAGGTGAAGCGATCGCGGAGGAAAACGTTGAAGCGCGTGAAGGCCGGGTGCCGGGACGGTTTGACGTAGGTCTTCAGGGATACGACCGAGGGCAGTCTCATCTCGAAGGTCGGACTTCGGACCGTCTTGTCGTATTCCGAGACGATGTTCACCCGGTCGAGGAAGACGGCTTTGATGGCGTCCTGCCAGCACCAGATCGACAGGGGGTAGTAGCTCAAGGGCCGGTAATCGGCATTGAGCACGAGAGCCGGACATGCATCCGGTCGCACAACAGGCTGGACGTGTACCGTCACTCAACCTCCTCCGATTGGAGAAGCCGATTCCTGATCTTGATCCCTACTCTACAAAGACTGTGACAGGGTTGTGAAGTTCCCATCGCCGGCCGCCGATGACGCATGCACAGCGATTCTGATGGGGATAAGCCCCCGGATCAAGGGGGCGGCCGGCAGCGGCGTCAGAGGGGCGTCGGCCTTTAGGCCCGCACGTCCACGTGGCGGCCCTGGCCTTCGGGAGGCGGTGCCTCGCGGACGGGCTGCGTCGCGGCCTCGATCATGGCGACGACCGCCTGCTCGGCCTTCGCCTGCTGCTTGAGGCTCACCATTTCCATCATCTGCTGGCGGGAATCGGTTCGGGCTGAGCTCCAGGCACTGGCGATGCCGGCGGAATCGGACATGGGAAACCCTCCTGGTCGTAGGAGACAGGATAGGGCGCCTGGGCTGACGAAACCGTAAAGCCGATCCGCGCAAAGCGGCGCATCAGCCCGGTCCTGGACCGCCGGCGCGTCCTCGCCGCGCTCAACGGGTCGGGACGGGCTTCTCTCCGCGATAATCGTAAAAGCCGCGCTTCGTCTTCCGGCCGAGCCAGCCGGCCTCCACGTACTTCACCAGGAGGGGGCAGGGGCGGTATTTCGAGTCCGCCAGGCCCTCATGGAGCACCTGCATGACCGAGAGGCAGGTGTCGAGGCCGATGAAGTCGGCGAGCTGGAGCGGGCCCATCGGATGGTTGGCGCCGAGGCGCATCGCCGTGTCGATGGCCTCGACCGACCCCACGCCCTCATAGAGCGTGTAGATCGCCTCGTTGATCATCGGGAGGAGGATCCGGTTCACGATGAAGGCCGGGAAATCCTCCGAGACCGTCGCGGTCTTGCCCAGGCGCACGATGAGCTGCTTGGCGGATTCGTAGGTCGCGTCCTCGGTCGCGATGCCTCGGATGAGCTCCACGAGCTGCATCACCGGCACCGGGTTCATGAAATGGATGCCGATGAACCGCTCCGGCCGGTCTGTGGAGGCGGCGAGCCGCGTCACGGAGATCGAGGAGGTGTTGGTGGCGACCAGGGCGTCGGGGCGCAGGGAGGGGCAGAGCGCCTGGAAGATCTTGCGCTTCACCTCCTCGTTCTCGGTCGCGGCCTCGATGACGATGTCGCAGGCGCCGAGGTCGTCATAGGACACGGCCGGCCGGATCCGGGCCAGAGCGGCTTGGCGGTCGGCGTCCGAGATCGCGTCCTTGGCGACCTGGCGGGACATGTTGCCGTTGATGGTGGCAAGCCCCGCGTTGATCTTGTCCTCGGAGAGGTCGTTCAGGCGGACGTCGAGCCCCGCCAGGGAGCAGACATGGGCGATGCCGTTGCCCATCTGCCCGGCGCCGATCACGCCGACGGTTTTGATCTCGATGCCCATCGTTCTCCTGGCCCCGACCGTTTCTGTCATCTGTTCTGGTGGACAGGCCGGATCAGGATCCAGCCTTGCCGAGTTCCTGCTCGAGTTCCGGCAGGAGCGTGAAAAGGTCGCCGACCAGGCCGTAATCCGCAACCTGGAAAATAGGCGCTTCCTCGTCCTTGTTGATCGCGACGATGATCTTGGAATCCTTCATGCCGGCAAGGTGCTGGATGGCCCCCGAGATGCCCACCGCGATGTAGAGGTCGGGCGCGACCACCTTGCCGGTCTGGCCGACCTGCCAGTCGTTGGGGGCATAGCCCGCATCCACGGCGGCCCGGGAGGCGCCCATGGCGGCGCCGAGCTTGTCGGCGATGGGCTCGATGTACTTGGTGAAGTTCTCCGAGGAGCCGAGGGAGCGGCCGCCCGAGATGATGATCTTGGCGGAGGTGAGCTCCGGCCGGTCGTTCTTGGCGATCTCCTCGCCCTTGAAGGTGGAGATGCCCGTATCCTCCGTGGCGCCGACCGTCTCGACGGCGGCCTGCCCGCCTTCGCCCGCGGCCGGGAAGGCGGCCGTGCGCACGGTGATCACCTTCTTGGCGTCGGTGGATTGCACGGTCTGGATCGCGTTGCCCGCATAGATCGGCCGCTCGAAGGTGTCCGGGGAGACCACCTTGATGATCTCGGAGATCTGCATGACGTCGAGGAGGGCCGCGACGCGGGGCATCACGTTCTTGCCCGTGGTCGTCGCCGGCGCGACCACGGCGTCGTAAGGTCCGGCGAGGGAGGCCACGAGGGCTGCGGTCGGCTCGGCCAGCATGTGGTCGTAGGCCGGAGAATCCGCGAGCAGCACCTTCTCGATGCCTTCCAGGCGGCCGGCGGCATCCGCGGCGGCGCGGCAATTGGAGCCCGCCACCAGCACATGGACCGGCGCGCCGAGGGCCTTGGCGGCCGTGAGGGCCTTGTGGGTCGCGTCGCGCAGCTGGGTGTTGTCGTGTTCGGCAATCAGAAGCGTGGTCATGGGATGACAATCCTTGATCGGAGCGGGGCGGTCGGGCGCCGCGTTCCCGCGGCGCCGGGCGTCATCACAGGACGCCGGCCTCCACCTTGAGCTTGTTCACGAGCTCGGCGACGGAGCCCACCTTCACGCCGGCCTTGCGGCCGCCGGGCTCGACGGTCTTGAGCACCTTCAGGCGCTGGTCGACCGATACGCCGAGCGTCTCGGGGCTCGTCTCGTCGAGGGGCTTCTTCTTCGCCTTCATGATGTTGGGCAGCGAGGCGTAGCGCGGCTCGTTGAGGCGCAGGTCCGTGGTGACGATCGCGGGCAGCTTCAGCCCCACGGTCTGCAGGCCCCCGTCCACCTCGCGGGTTACGTCGACGGCGCCGTCGCCGACCGCCACCTTGTAGGCGAAGGTGCCCTGCGGCCAGCCCGTCAGGGCCCCGAGCATCTGGCCCGTCTGGTTGGAATCGTCGTCGATGGCCTGCTTGCCCATGATCACGAGCTGCGGGCTCTCCTGGTCGGCGATGGCCTTCAGGATCTTGGCCACCGCGAGGGGCTCCACCACCGCGTCGGTCTTCACCAGGATGCCCCGGTCGGCGCCCATGGCGAGCGCGGTCCGGATGGTCTCGGCGGCCTGCTGCGGACCGATGGAGACCACCACGATCTCGGTTGCCTTGCCTTGCTCCTTCAGACGGATCGCCTCCTCGACGGCGATCTCGTCGAAGGGGTTCATGGACATCTTCACGTTGGCAAGGTCGACCCCCGAGCCGTCCGGCTTGACGCGGATCTTCACGTTGTAATCGACGACCCGTTTGACGGGCACGAGGATCTTCATCGATTTCGTCCTCATTCGAAGGTCAGGGGCGGCCGCGGCCCGGCGCTTGGCCGGCAGGCGCGAGGCCCTGGGAGGCTTTGAGCGGAGCGGGACCGTAACGACCGCCCTTCCGGATTGTCAACGCGACGCGGCCGCCCGGCTTGGCAAGGCCGGATTGGGCCATAGCGTTGTCGCCGCGATCCGAAGCCCGGCTTGGCAGGGCCGGATCGGACTAAGGCATTGTCAACGCGACGCGGCCGCCCGGCCCGGCAGACCGCATCGGGCGGCGGCGGGCAGGTCCGCTCTCAGGCGCTCGGTTCCTCGCGCAGGCCCCGAGCTTCCACCCGGGCCAGAACGGGGTCGTAGCGCTTGCGCATGACCGGGATGAGGATAGCGCCCGCCACGAAGCCGCCAAGATGGGCAAACCAGCCCACCGCCTCGTCGCCCCCGAAGAAGGCGGAGACGAGCTGGAGCGCGAACCAGAAGCCGATGGCCCAGAAGGCCGGCACGCGCAGCGGCAGCCCGTTGAGGAACAGCGCCCACATGCGCACCCGCGGATAGAGAATGAGGTAGGCCGCGACGACCCCGGACACCCCGCCCGAGGCGCCGATGAGGGGGCGTGTCGATTCCGGGTCCATGAAGGCATGGGTCAGCCCCGCCACGGCGCCGCAGAGCAGAAAGAAGAGGAGGAAGCGCAGGTGCCCCATCGCATCCTCCACGTTGTCGCCGAACACCCACAGAAACAGCATGTTGCCGAAGAGGTGGAGCCAGGACCCGTGGAGAAACACGGAGGTCAACAGGGTCGCCCATTCGGGTACGAAGGGCAGGCCCTCGGGCAGCGCCTCGGTCTCGAACAGCACCGCCGGGATGAGCCCGAACCCGGCCACCACCCAATCCTCGCCGATTGGGCCATAGAAGGTGAGCGGGTAGGCGAGGACGCAGACAATGATGAGAAGGCGCGCGACCGCGGGCGTCCGCATATGCGCAAGCGGTACGCCGTCGTGCAGGGGAAGAAACATGGGCCCGCTCCGGGGAGGGTTCCGGAACGGCATAGCACGGCCCGCGAGGGCTGTCCCCGGCTCCCCTGACGCGGCTTCGACCCAAACGCCCCGGCGTCTGCTCCTAACGGTTCTGCCCCGGAACCCAGAGCACGTCGAGGGCGCCCTTGTCGTTGATGTAGCGGGACGCCACGAAGAGGAAATCGGAGAGCCGGTTCAGGTACTTCACCGCTGCCGGGGAGACCGTCTCGCCGGGCTGCGCGGCAAGCTCCACCACGAGCCGCTCGGCGCGCCGGCACACGGTGCGGGCCAGATGCAGGGCCGCGGCCGCCGGCGTGCCCCCGGGGAGCACGAAGGAGCGCAGCGATTCCAGGTGAGCGTTGAGCTGATCGATCTCCTGCTCGATGCGGTCGACCTGCGCCTGCGTCACCCGCAGCGGCTCCCAGGCAAGCGGCTTGTCGGTCTCCGGAGAGGCGAGATCGGCGCCCAGATCGAAGAGGTCGTTCTGGATGCGCCCCAGCATCGGGTCGATCTCATGGCCGACCGTGTGCAGGCGGGCCAGACCGAGGCACGCATTCGTCTCGTCGACCGTACCGTAGGACTCGATGCGCAGATCGTATTTCGGGCGCCGCTCGCCGGTGGCGAGCGCGGTGGTGCCCTGGTCACCCGTGCGGGTGTAGATGCGGTTCAAGACGACCATGGGGGTTGCGGCCTTCGGGTTCGTGGGTCAGGCCCGTACCGAAGGCAGGCGGGGGCGTTCGTCAAGCCCGTTCGCGGGCTCTCCCCTCACAAGGGCGCGTGCGGCGCGTTCGTGGCGGCAGGGCTGCCGGGCGGGTGAGCGCCCCGGCGATGCGCCGTCAGAAGGAGTAGCCGAGGCGCGCCCCGATATTCGTGAGACCCCGGTTTTCGGCGCAGGAGCCGCCGTTCGAGAGGTGCTCCACCGTGGCGAGGAGACTCCAGTTGCCGGCGAGCTTGACGCCGATGGAGCCGGATTCCCGGAAGAGCGGGGAGCAGCCGAGGGCCTGCCGGTTGGGCGGCGTGAAATAGGGGCTGGTGCTGCCGTTATGGACGGCGCCGCCGAAGGAGCCCTCGACGAAGACCCGCGGGGTGATGTCGACGGACCAGGTGAGGCCCGCATAGGCGAAGCTCGTCCTGTCCCCGAAATTGAGCGAGCCGCCGATATGCGGCCGGGGGATGAAGTAGCTCGTGAACAGATCGGCGGCCGTGAACGGCTTGGCGAGCAGCAGCTCGCCCGTCACGTTGCCGGAGCCCGTTTCGGGGCCCCATGGGTCCTGGGCCGAGAAGCCGAAGCGAAATTCGGAGAGCAGGCTCGGGCGCTCGGCGGCGGGCACGGCGTTCGGGCGGGCTCGCTTGCCGGTCTCTGCCGCAACGGCACCCGTACCGGTCGCTCCCACGATCAGAAGGCTCAAGCCGACGATCGGGCCGACACGCATGGGATACCTATCGATTGAGATGCAAACGTGGGCGGCGCATGCGCCGCTCCATGACTAACCTTGTCTTATAAACGAGCTGATTTGGGAAGTGCCAAAACGGAACGCGGGTTTCGTCGTCCACCGCGGAGCGGGGTTCCCGAAGCCTGTCGACCGCTACTCCGTCAAGGCTTTTCGCCCGGCGGCGCGGTGGCGATGATCGCTGTTTCTACAGCGCCTTCCACCAGATGACGCCCATGATCACGATGATTGCCATGAATTGCAGAAGCACGCGCATGCGCATGAGCTGCTGCGACCGGTTGGCGCTGCCGCCGCGGAGCATGTTGAAGAGGCCCATGAGGAGAACCACCGCAACCGCCAGCACGGCGATGGGCACGAGAACGTCGATGACCGAATTCATAGGCTGCCTTGTGGGGGGTGTGGAGGCGTCGCGGCAAGGGGGTGGGCCGCTCGGCCCGTGAAGATGTTGTAGATGAGTTCATGGAAGGAGCGGCCGAGGAGCCGCCAGGCCCCGGTCGGGCCGGAACCGTCCAGGGGCAGGGATCCGTAGGCCGTGCCCTCCGGACTTTGCGCGAAGCCGAACCCGGTTGGAC
The DNA here is from genome assembly GCA_036562855.1 of Microvirga sp. Classification (GTDB taxonomy): domain Bacteria; phylum Pseudomonadota; class Alphaproteobacteria; order Rhizobiales; family Beijerinckiaceae; genus Microvirga. The sequence goes on along the minus strand of DATCJK010000051.1, from coordinate 19,516 downwards.
CTCCATCGCACCCGATCAGCACGATGCCCGATCCGGCGATGGCCGCGCCAAGGCTCTCGTTCATCGCGCCGAGCCGATCCGCCGGCCACAATTCCGCGTAGCCCTGACCGATCGGCGCCGCGTAGCCGTTCGAGACCTGGAGGAAGCGCGCATAGTCGGCGGGCAGCGGCACGCGCAGGCGGCGGGCCGCATTCTCGATCTCGGCCTCGGTCGCCGGCGCCGCGAGGTGCTTTGCGGCAAGGTAGGGCTGGACGTCCCGCGCCATCGGCGGCTCGTTCCGGCCCGGCCTCAGTTCCGGCGCAGGAGGCGGTCGAAATAGTCGAGCTCCTCCCGCGGGCGCATGGGATCGCCGAGCTTGCGCCGGAGCTCCTCGAGGATGCGCTGGGCCCGCTGGGTGGCGGACTCGCCGGCATTCGGCACGCGCACGCGGCCGTCGGAGAAGTCACGGCTGCGCGTCGGGCGCCCGAGCGGGTCGTTGTCGCGCTGGGAGGCCTGGCCGCGGCCCTGCTGCTGCCCTTGCTGGCCGGGCTGCTGCCCATCGGCCTGCTCCTGGCCCTCGCCCTCCTGCATGCCCTGCATCTGCTGGGCCATGCCCTGCTGACCGCGCTGGAGCCCTTCCAGGGCGCGCCCCTGGGCATCCACGGCCTGGCCGTCCTGGCCCTGGCCGATGGCCTGCTCGGCCTCGCGCATGGCCTGCTCCGCATCGGCGAGACCCTGCTCGCCCTGCATGCCCATGCCGCGCATCCGCCGCTGCAGGTTTTCGAGCCGCTCGCGCAGGGCCTGCTGGCGCTGGCCGAGACCCTGCTGGCCGCCCTGACCCTGCTGACCCTGCCCCTCTTGGCCCTGCTGGCCTTCCGCCTGCTCCTGGCCCTGCTGCCCTTGCTGTCCTTGTTGTCCCTGCTGACCGCGCTGGCCCTGCTGGCGCTGCCCCTGCTGCCCCTGCTGCCCCTGCTGCCCCTGCTGCCCTTGCTGACCGCGCTGGCCCTGTTGGCGCTGCTGGCGATTGCGCTCGCCCTGCTGCATCCGCTGCTCCTGGCCGTTGCGGAAGGTCTCGTCCCGCAAGCCCTGCTGCTCGCGGGCCATGTTGTCGAGATCCTGCATGGCCTGGTTCATCTCGCGGCTGAGCGGATCGGTGGTGCGGTTCGGCTGCGCGGTCTGCAGGTTCTCCAGGATCTGCCGCAGCTGCTCGAGCAGCTTCTGGGCCTCGGCCATGTCGCCGCGGCGCATGGCCTCTTCCATCTGCTGGAGCATGCGGTTGAGGTCGTCCTGCGAGATCACCCGGTCCGGAGGAGCCTGCTGGTTCTCGGCCTGCTGGTTGCGCTGCTGTTGCTGCATGCGCTCCGCGAATTCCCGCAGGAAGCGGTCCATGGCCTGGCGGAGCTCGTCCGTGAGGCGCTTGATCTCCTCGCTGGGCGCGCTCCGGTCCATGGCCTCGCGCAGACGCTCCTGCGCGGCGCGCAGATCGCGCTCCGCACTCGACAGGTCGCCGTCCTCGATCTGAACCGCCATCTCCCAGAGCCAGTCCGCGACGGCCACGAGATCCGCGTCCGTCTTGGCGCGGCGCAGGCGCTCCGTGCCGGCCCTGAGGCCCAGGAACACGCCCCATTGCGGGGTGAAGCGCTGAGGCTCGATGAGGAGGGAGTCGAGCGCGACCTGAATGCGCCGGCGGTCGTCCGGATCGAGCACGAGCTTGCGCCGCTGCTCCACCAGGGATTTGGCGAGCGGCTTGGTGAAGGGGCGCTGGGGCAGCGTGAAGTCGATCGCCTCGCTGCGGCCCTCCTGCCCGGCCTCGTCCTTGGCGAGCAGGGTCATCTTCACCCGGGCACCGGCCCAGGCGTGGTTCGTGAGGTCGACGGGAGCCCGGGTCTCCGCGCTCTCGCCGCCTTCGGTGGGCACCGTCAAGGCAATCTGCGGCGCCGGCACGAGGCTGCGGCGGCCCTTGAAGCCCTCGCCCTTGTCGACGAGCGCCTCGGCGGCCGTGATGCCGTAATCGTCCTGGCCCCGGTACAGGATCTCGAAGGTGCCACGGGCATTCACCTCCGGCGGTCCGGTGAACGCGATCTCGGGCGCCCGGTCGGGAATGGCCTCGACCCTCAGCTTGACGCCGCTCGCAAGGCCCGTCCGCACCGAGAGTTCCGCGTCGCCCTCCAGGGTGAAGCGCTGCTCGCGCAGGTCCGCGCGCTGGTTCTGCGCGGCCGGCAGGGCGGTGAGGCCCGGGCCCGGGGTGATGGACACGTCGCCCTCGCCCGCAACCCGAACCACGACGGTGGACTTCACCGGCGCGCGCAGGCGCTGCTCGCCGGCGGCGAGGTCGATCATGAGGGGCGGGGAACGGGTATAGAGCGGCGGATCGATCCAGCCATCGACCCGGAAGGTGGGCTGGGCCGCGGTTGGATCGCGCCAGTCGAAGGCAGCCCCAAGGCGGGTGCCGGCCTCGGGACCCGCCACGAAGGCCGAGGCCACCACGGCGAGGACGCCGGCGGCGCGCAGGGCGAAACGGTCGCGCCTGGGCATGTCCGGGCGGGGCGCCGCGACCTTGAGCTGCGAGACGGCCGCCTCGGCGCGCCTGCGGTGCAGATCCCAGAGGGCGCGCGTGCCGGGATCGCTCGACCCCATGGCGAGGCTGTCGTCGAGGGTGCGGGCGGGGCCGTGCCGCAGGCCCGCATCCCGGTCGAGCCGGTCGAGCGCATGGGTGCGCCCGGGCAGCCGCAGGCGCGCGAGCGGGTAAAGGGACAGGACGAAGGCCGCCGTGAAGAGCCCGAGGCCCATGGACCGGGTGAAGGGCGAGGCATCGAGCCACAGCCCGAGCCAGGAGGCGGTGAGGAAGACGAGGACGATGGTGATCGGCAGCCACAGGAGGGGCCACGCGCGCTCCCACCAGAGCGTCCAGCGGGCGCGCCCGACGAGGCCCTCGAGCCGGTTTCGGAGGGTGTCCTGGGGCCGTTTGCCCTTGCCCGTTTCCGGGTTCTCGGGCCGTGACACCGGGCTCGGGCTGTCAGCCATGCAGGCGTCTCCCACTCGCGCAGACGTCTGCGCATAACGCTCCCCTGGCCCAAAAGGTAGCACGCGAACGTCCCCTGACCAGCGGTCAATTGCGCACAGATTCGTGCGCGGCCGCTGCGGGGCTCAAGGGCTGGGGGAGCGTTATGCCTTTGTCGCGCCCGCGGCGGCGCGGCTCAGAGCCAGGCGGGGATGCGGTCGAGGCCGATCACGTCTTCGTAAGCGGGCCGCGGCCGGACGATTGCATAATCGCTCTCGCGGACCAGAACCTCGGGCACCAGGAGCCGCGTGTTGTACGTGGAGGCCTGCACGGCCCCGTAGGCGCCCGCCGTCATGACGGCCAGGAGGTCGCCGGCCGCGACGGCGGGCATTTCCCGGTCGAGGGCGAGGTAGTCCCCGGTCTCGCAGACGGGTCCGACCACGTCGCCGCGGATGCGCGGCTCGTCGCCCGGCTCCCGCACGGGCTTGATGTCGTGATGGGCGTCGTAGAGCGTCGGGCGGATGAGGTCGTTCATGGCCGCATCCACGATGATGAAGGGCTTTGCGGCGCCCTCCTTCACGTAGATCACCCTGGTGACGAGGATGCCCGCATTGCCGGCGATGAGGCGCCCCATCTCGAAGACCAGCTTCAGGCCGAGGTCCTTGGTGTGGCGCTTGATGATGGCCGCATAGGCCTGCGGGTCCGGCGGGGGCTCGTTGTCCTCCCGATATGGGATGCCGAGGCCGCCGCCCACATCGATGTGGTGAAGCCGGTGCCCGTCGCCCATGAGGTCGCGGGCAAGCTCCGCCAAGAGCGCCGTCGCGTTGTCGTAAGGGGCGAGATCCGTGATCTGGCTGCCGATATGCATGTCGACGCCGGTGATCGCGAGGCCCTTGAGGCGCGCCGCGCGGGCATAGACCTCCCGGGCGCGGGCGATCGGGATGCCGAACTTGTTCTCCGACTTGCCGGTCGAGATCTTCTTGTGGGTCTTGGCATCCACGTCCGGGTTCACGCGGATCGAGACCGGCGCCGTCATGCCCTTGGAGGCCGCGACCTCGGACAGGGCCTCGATCTCGGGCTCGGATTCCACGTTGAAGCAGAGGATGCCGCTGTCGAGGGCGAGGGCCATCTCGTCCCGCGTCTTGGCGACGCCGGAGAACACGATGCGCTCACCCGGCACGCCCGCGGCGAGCGCCCGCCGCAACTCGCCGCCCGAGACGATGTCCATGCCGGCGCCGAGGCGCCCGAGGGTTTTCAGCACCGCCTGGTTCGAGTTCGCCTTCATGGCGTAGCAGACGAGCGCATCCGTATCCGCGAAGGCTTCCGCGAAGACTCGGTAATGCCGCTCCAGCGTCGCCGAGGAATAGCAGTAGAACGGCGTGCCGACCTCCTCCGCGATCGTGCGAAGATCGACGCCCTCGGCGTGCATCACGCCGTTGCGATACGCAAAATGGTGCATGAGCAGGTCTTAGAGAAGCGGGTCGAGGATGAAGGGCTCTTTCGGCACGACGAAACCGCTTCGGCCGCCGCCCTTGCGGGGCGTGCCGACCGGCGAGGGCAGGGTCGCGTCCGCGCCCGGCTCGCCAGGGGTGCCGGCGGCCGTCTGCCCGGCCTGGCTCCCGGCGGCAGCCGGGTCCGGCGGCGCCTCCAGCGCCCCTCGGCGCCCACAGGCGGCAAGGGCGAGAACCACGAGGGCGGCGGCGAGAACTCGGGACGCAGGCAGGCTCGGCGACATCAAACGCTCCGGAAAACGGGCGCACCATATCGGGAACCTGTCGGGGAAGCGAGGGGGCGGCTGTGGACCATCTGCATCACCACGGCACACGCCGGATCGTGATCCGTCGTGCCCCACGGACGGGAACGAAGGGCTTGAGCAGGCGGCGCATCGAGTCCACATCAGGCGTATCCTCCGCCGCTTGGACCGCACCCGTGTCGAACCGCCTCCGCCTTGCTGCCCTCGGAACTCTCCTCGTCGGCGTCGCCGCCGCGGCGGTCGCCTGGACCGGGCTGCCGGGATCGGGTCCGGCGGTCGCGCAGGAATGCCGGGCCGCCGTTCCGGTGGCCGAGCGGGTGAAGCCCTTCGCCAAGGGGCAGGTGGCGGCTTTGGCCGTGACCGCGACGCCCCGTCCGGCGCCGGCCGTCACCTTCGAGGGTCCGGACGGGCGCCCCCTCGGCCTCGAGGCCTTCAAGGGGCGGGCGGTGCTCGTGAACCTCTGGGCCACCTGGTGCGTGCCCTGCCGGGAGGAGATGCCGGCCCTCGACCGGCTGCAGGCGGATCTTGGCGGCAAGGCCTTCGAGGTGGTCGCCATCAACGTGGACACCCGCAACACGGAGAAACCGAAGGCTTGGCTGAAGGACAACGGAATCGGGAACCTCGCCTATTACGCGGATCCGTCCGGCAAGCTCCTGCAGGTGCTCCAGCGCTCGGGTCACGTGGTCGGCCTGCCGACGACGCTGCTCATCGACGCCGCTGGCTGCGAGATCGGCGTGCTGAAGGGCCCGGCCGAATGGGCGAGCGAGGATGCCAAGGCGCTGGTGCGGGCCGCGTTGGAGGCGCCGCGCTCCTGACGCGCGCTCAGGTCTTCAGGAAGATCCCGTCCCCGTCGGGCCGGCCCGGCATGCCGCCAAAACCCGGCTTCGACAGGCGCCAGGGCCGGTGGAGCGCCTGACGGGTCTCTCCCCGGTCGAGCCGGCGCGGAGTCCCATCCGCCAGGATCTCCTCGACGACAAGGAAGCCCAGGGCCTGCAGCATCACGGCGGCGGTCTTGGTGGCGACGTCGTCTGCCGGGATGGCGACGGACCCAGACGCATAGACGGATTCCATCAGCCCCTTGGGATGACGGGCGGGCGCGGCGGGCGCCTTCCGGAACGGCACGACGTTCGAGCTCTGCTCGATCATGGTGGATACCCCCTTGGAGGCGCCGCCGTTTGTTTTGGTGGTCGGCGCCGCCGGCTCTGCCGGCATCGCAACAGAGTGCCGGAAAAGACCCGAAGCGCCTATGCGACAAAAGAAAAGGCCGTCCGGTCGCACGCTGCGGGTGGGCGAACCAACAGAAAAGGGCGCCCGGAGGCGCCCTTGGGGTCGTTAGAGGCGAAAGACGCTCAGGCGCTCTGCTTCACCTCGATGCCCTTCTCGGTCATCAGCTGCTGGAGCTCGCCCGCCTGGAACATCTCGCGGGTGATGTCGCAGCCGCCGATGAACTCGCCCTTCACGTAGAGCTGGGGAATGGTCGGCCAGTTGGAATAATCCTTGATGCCCTGGCGGATGCCCTCGTTCTCGAGAACGTTCACGCCCTTATAGGGCACCCCGAGATAGTTCAGGATCTGGACCACCTGGCCCGAGAAGCCGCACATGGGGAATTGCGGAGTGCCCTTCATGAAGAGCACGACATCGTTGGACTTCACTTCGGCGTCGATCGCCTGATGGGAATCGGTCATGGGCTTCTCCTGTCCGCGGCAGTCAAGGCGCCGGGCTGTCATTCCTCAATTGTCGGGGGTCACCGTCGTCAGCGCAAGGGCGTGGAGCACGCCGCCCATGCGGCCTTGCAGCGCCGCATAGACCATCTGGTGCTGCTGCACCCGGCTCTTGCCCTTGAAGGCTGCGGAGCTGACGGTCGCGGCGTAGTGGTCGCCGTCGCCCGCGAGGTCCTTGATCTCGACCTGGGCATCGGGGATCGCGGCCTTGATCATGCTCTCGATCTCGCGGGCATCCATCGGCATCGGTATCGCTCTCCTCAGGCGGCTTGGCGGGTTTGACCGCTCATTTCGCGGGCATCCATCGGCATGAAAGTCTATCCCCTCAAGCGGCCTTGCCGGCCATGTAATCCGGCAGCCACGCCTCGTGCGCGGCCTTCAACTGCGCCACCGATATGGTCTCGTTGCCCGGCAGAATCAACGAGCGCCCGCCGGTGAGGCCGAGCATGAGAGCCGGGATCCCGAGGGCGTTCGCCTCGTAGAGGATATCTGCGGCCTGGTCGACATCGCAGGCGAGAAGGTAGCGGCCCTGGTCCTCGCCAAAGAGGAAGGCATGGAGCGGCACGCCCTCGGGGGCCGCCGTGACCATGGCCCCGATTCCGCCCGCCATCGCCATCTCGGCGAGCGCCACCGCGATGCCGCCGTCTTGGCAATCGTGGACCGTGTCCACCTGGCCAGAGCGGATCAGGTTGCGGACGAAGTCGCCGTTGCGCTTCTCCGCCGCAAGGTCCACGGGCGGCGGCGCTCCTTCCTCGCGGCCGCACAGGTCCGCGAGATAGATCGACTGGCCGAGCCAGCCCCGCGTCGCGCCGATAAGGACGACCGCATCCTCCTCGCGCTTGAAGGCGAGGGTGGCGTGGACGGTCACGTCGTCGAGGAGGCCGACGCCGCCGATGGTGGGGGTCGGCAGGATGCCCTGGCCGTTTGTCTCGTTGTAGAGCGACACGTTCCCGGACACGACCGGGAAGTCGAGGGCGTGGCAGGCCTCGCCGATGCCGCGGATGCAGCCAATGAGCGTGCCCATTACCTCCGGGCGCTCCGGGTTGCCGAAATTGAGGTTGTCGGTGACGGCGAGCGGCAGGCCGCCCACGGCCGTGATGTTGCGCCAGGCTTCCGCCACCGCCTGCTTGCCGCCCTCCACGGGATCGGCCTCGCAATAGCGGGGCGTCACGTCGGTGGTGAGCGCGAGGCCCTTCGGCCCATCGAGCACACGCACGATGGCGGCGTCGCCCCCCGGCATCTGCACCGTGTTGCCGAGGATCAGGTGGTCGTATTGCTCCCAGACCCAGCGCTTGGAGCACTGGTCGGGCGAGCCGACGAGCCTGAGCAGGGCCTCGCCGTTCGAGACCGGCGGCGTCACGCTCTCCGGCGCGATGGTCGGCTGGTAGGTGTTCGCCCGGTGCGGCCGGTCGTAGAGGGGCGCCTCGTCGCCGAGTTCCTTGATCGGCAGGTCCGCCATCACCTCGCCCCGGTGCTTCACCACGAAGCGTAAGCTGTCGGTGGTCCGGCCGATGATCGCGAAATCGAGGCCCCATTTGCGGAAGATGGCCTCGGCCTCGGCTTCCATGCCGGGCTTGAGCACCATGAGCATGCGCTCCTGGCTTTCCGAGAGCATCATCTCGTAGGCGGTCATGCCCTCCTCGCGGCAGGGCACCCGGTCGAGATCGAGCTCGACGCCAAGGTCGCCCTTGGCGCCCATCTCCACGGCCGAGCAGGTGAGGCCGGCCGCGCCCATGTCCTGGATCGCGATGACGGCGCCCGATTGCATCAGCTCGAGGCAGGCCTCGAGCAGGAGCTTTTCCGCGAAGGGGTCGCCCACCTGAACGGTGGGGCGCTTTTCCGCCGAGGCATCGTCGAACTCGGCGGAGGCCATGGTGGCGCCGTGGATGCCGTCGCGCCCGGTCTTGGAGCCGAGATAGACGATCGGGTTCCCGACGCCCGTGGCGGCGGCGTAGAAGATCTCGTTGGTCTTCGCGAGACCCACCGCCATGGCGTTGACGAGGATGTTGCCGTTGTAGCGCCGGTGGAAGCCCATGCCGCCGCCGACGGTGGGCACGCCGAAGGAATTGCCGTAGCCGCCGATCCCCGCGACGACGCCCGACACGAGGTGGCGGGTCTTGGGGTGGTCCGGTTCGCCAAAGCGCAGGAAGTTGAGCGCCGCGATGGGCCGCGCGCCCATGGTGAACACGTCGCGCAGGATGCCGCCGACACCGGTCGTCGCGCCCTGGTAGGGCTCGATGAAGCTCGGGTGGTTGTGGCTCTCCATCTTGAAGACGCAGGCAAGGCCGTCGCCGATATCGATGACGCCCGCATTCTCGCCCGGTCCCTGGATCACCCAAGGCGCCTTGGTGGGCAGGGTCCTGAGATGCAGGCGCGAGGATTTGTAGGAGCAGTGCTCGTTCCACATGGCCGAGACGATGCCGAGCTCCGTGAGCGTCGGGGTGCGGCCGATGAGGGCGACGAAGCGCTCGTACTCGTCGGGCTTCAGCCCATGCTCCTTCACGAGCTGCGGCGTGATCTCGATGGCGTTGCGCATCGTCAGTTCTCGTCCTTCACCAGCTGGGGCGTCGTCTCGGCAGTATTGTGCATGGTCAGTTCGCACCCTTCACCAGCGGGGGCGCGATCTCGACGGCGTTGCACATCGCGTGGTCCTTCAGGCCGCCATGAGGCTCTGGAACAGGCCGCGCCCGTCCGTGCCGCCGACGAGGTCGTCGATGAGGTTTTCCGGATGCGGCATCATCCCGAGGACGTTGAGACTGTCCGAATAGATGCCGGCGATGGAGTTCATGGAGCCGTTGCGGTTCGCATCCGCGGTCACGTGCCCCTGGGCGTCGCAATAGCGGAAGGCCACGAGCCCCTCGCCCTCGATGCGGGCGAGCGTGTCCGTATCCGCCGTGTAGTTGCCCTCGCCATGAGCGACGCACACGTCGATCACCTGGCCCTCGGCATAGGCGCGGGTGAAAGCCGTATCGGCGCGCTCGACGCGCAGGGTCTGGCGGTGACAGATGAATTTCAGATTGGCATTGCGCATCAGGATGCCCGGCAAAAGCCCCGATTCGCACAGGATCTGGAAGCCATTGCAGATGCCGAGCACCTTACCGCCGCGGCTTGCGTGAGCCCGCACCGCATCCATCACGGCGGCGCGGCCCGCGATGGCTCCGCAGCGCAGGTAATCCCCATAGGAGAAACCGCCCGGCAGGACGACGAGGTCGGTGCCGGAGGGCAGCGCGGTTTCGGCGTGCCAAATTTTTTGAACCTCGGCGCCAGCCTGAGCCAGCGCCTTCAGCACGTCTCCCTCGCGGTTCGAGCCCGGGAAGACGACGACGGCGGCTTTCATGGGGAGCCCTCAGTCAGGAAGAAACTTTGCGACGGGCGGCGAGCCTTTAGGCGATCTCGACCCGGTAGTTCTCGACCACCGTGTTCGCCAGTAGCTTCTCGCAGGCGGCCTTGAGGGCTTCTTCGGCCTTGGCGCGGTCGGCGGTGTCGAGCTCCACGTCGAAGACCTTGCCCTGGCGGACGCTCGCCACCCCCTCGACGCCGAGGGATTTCAGCGCCCCCTCGATGGCCTTGCCCTGGGGATCCAGGACGCCAGTCTTCAGGGTGACGGTAACACGCGCTTTCATCGGGTTCGGCTCCATGCCGGTCGGGATCAAGTCCGCTTAGGCCTCCGGCAGGGATGGGTTCCGTGCCGATCAGGATGGGTACGCCATAAGGCTTCCGGCCGTTTCAGACAACGTGTGCCGGGCCGCATTCCACCAAGTCGCGGTCAGGAGGCGAGATGGCCCGCCGCCACGTCTCGGGCCGTCCGCTCCACGACCGACGGGTCCTCGCCGATCACCAGCACGATTGTGAGCGTATCGCCGAGCCGTCGCCCGAGCGCGGCGCCGAAGGCGGCGCGGCTGCCGTCCAGGCGGCTCAGAGCAAGGGAGAAGCCTCGGGCCTCGCCCATCGTGAGCCGCGTGGCGCTCGTCGTGCTCCGCACCTTGGATGGGGGCCGTCCGCGAGTGGGGCGGAGCGTTCCCTCGGCGAGAGCCTCGGCCAGCCGATCCGGCCGCGCCAGCACCGCTTCCGCAAGGTCCGCCTCGGCCCCGGTCAGCCGCACGACGCCGACCGCAAGGGGCGGTCCGCACTCGGGGCGGGGACACAGGGCCAGAGCCTCGGGCTCCGCCCGGTCCTCCGCAAGGAAGCGACCGACCGGCAGGTGGATCCAAGGCGCGCCTGGCGGGACCCCCGCGATGGGCCGGGGATACCAGCCGCACCCGGCGAGCCCCGCCATCAGGGCGCCGAGGAGGGCGCCGGCAAGCAAGGGGCGGAGGGGAGGGCGGTGGATCATCAGGCGATCGATGCGTGAGGGCGGGGCGGGGAAGGAGCTCAAAACGCCGATGCCCGGCGCAGGGCCGGGCATCGAAGCACTTTCCAGGTGAAGACAGCCTTACTGGACGAGGCGCGGGCCGCCCGTCATGGGCTTCTCGTTCTCGGCCAGGATGCCGAGGCGGCGGGCCACTTCCGTATAGGCCTCCACAAGGCCGCCCATGTCGCGGCGGAAGCGGTCCTTGTCGAGCTTGTCCTTCGACTTCACGTCCCAGAGACGGCAGGAATCCGGGGAGATCTCGTCGGCGACGACGATCCGCATCAGGTCGCCCTCCCAGAGGCGGCCGGTCTCCATCTTGAAGTCCACGAGGCGGATGCCGACGCCGAGGAAGAGGCCCGACAGGAAGTCGTTCACCCGGATGGCGAGCGCCATGATGTCGTCGATCTCCTGGGGCGTGGCCCAGCCGAAGGCGGTCACGTGCTCCTCGGAGACGATCGGATCGCCGAGCGCGTCGTTCTTGTAGTAGAACTCGATGATCGAGCGGGGCAGTTGCGTGCCCTCCTCGAGCCCGAGGCGCTGGGCGAGAGAGCCCGCCGCCACGTTGCGCACCACCACCTCGAGGGGGATGATCTCCACCTCCCGGATCAGCTGCTCGCGCATGTTGAGCCGGCGGATGAAGTGGGTCGGGACGCCGATATCGTTGAGATTCTGGAAGATGTATTCCGAGATCCGGTTGTTCAGCACGCCCTTGCCGTCGATGATCTCGTGCTTCTTGGCGTTGAAGGCGGTCGCGTCATCCTTGAAGTGCTGGATGAGCGTTCCGGGCTCCGGGCCCTCGTAGAGGACCTTCGCCTTGCCCTCGTAGATGCGACGGCGGCGGTTCATAGGCACATACCGTGGTTTGAGGAAATCCATAAAGGCCGTGGCTCCTGGAATTGAGGTTTCAGATCCGCGGCTGGCACGGGATGCGGTCGAGGGACCGGCATCCCGGCTCGCGCGCAACCTACCCGATCGACGGGCAGAGCACAACGAGGCCTGGAAAACCTTGGGATCTGCGCCGGATAGACCAAAAAAGAGGCGGTCTCCGGGCGGCTGGGCTGGTGCAGGACCAACCCTGTCTTTATATGGGGTCCGCACCTGACCAATACCATAATCGGGGACTCCATGACGACCTTCGACGACCGCAAGGACGCCTTCGAGAAGAAGTTCGCCCACGACGAGGAGCTGCGCTTCAAGGCCACGGCCCGCCGCAACAAGCTGTTCGGCCTATGGGCCGCCGGCCAGCTGGGCCATTCTGGGGCCGAGGCGGAGGCCTATGCCAAGACCGTCGTGATGGCCGATTTCGAGGAAGCCGGCGACGACGACGTCCTGCGCAAGGTGCGCGCCGATCTCGATGGGGCCGGCAAGAGCCTGTCCGATGGCGAGCTCCGCCGCCAGATGGACCAGCTCATGGGCCAGGCCGTCACGGAGATCCAGGCGGGCCGCTGAGCCCGCCCGGTCCCGAACGCCCGCTTCGCCGGCCGCCTGCGGGCGGCCGCACCCCTCCCGCCTCGAGGATTTCCATGTCGACCGTCGCCGCCTTGGCGGAGCGCATGCGCTCCGGTTCGCCGCTCCTGACCGCCTGGTGCGGCATTCCCGAGCCGGCGGTGGCCGGCATTCTCGCCCGGGAGGCCTTCGACGCCGTCACCCTCGACATGCAGCACGGCGCGATCGACCTCGCGGCGACCCTGCGGGCCATTCCGGTGATCGCGGGCGCCGGCAAGCCGGCCCTCGCCCGCATCCCGGTCGGCGAGTTCGCCACCGCCTCGAAGCTTCTCGATTCCGGCATCTCGGGCGTGATCGCCCCGATGATCAACACCATCGAGGATGCCCGCCGCTTCGGCGCCTTCATGAAATATCCGCCGCTCGGCGAGCGCAGCTGGGGTCCGCACGGGGCCACGGCCCTCTCGGGATTGCAGCCGCCAGCCTATTTCCAGCAGGCGAACGACATCGGCCTGTCCTTTGCGATGGTGGAGACCCGCGAGGCCCTTGCAATCGTGGACGACATCCTGGCGGCGCCCGGCATCGACGGCATCTTCATCGGCCCGGCGGATCTTTCCATCGCGCTCACGAACGGTGCCGGCGTCGATCCCCTCCATCCGGAGGTCGATCGGGCTGTCGCCCATGCGCTCGCCCGGACCCGGGCGGCCGGCAAGCGGATCGGCATCTACGCCCATACGGGCGAGCGGGCGGCCGATCTCATGCGGCAGGGCTTCGACCTCATCGCGGTCGGCAGCGACACGGTGTTCCTGCGCGCAGGCGCCCAGGCTGCCCTGAAGGCGGCGCGGGCCTGAGACCGGCCCGGCTTCACGCCGCAGGGTAAGGCAGCCCGAGGGATTGCAGCAGGAACATTCCCCCGTGCCGGAGTGCCTCCCCGTCGATCCCATGGGCGATCCCGGCCGAGAGGTGCCATTGGCAGGGCACCTCCGCCTGGCTGAGGGCATCGGTCGTCAGGAATAGGGCCTCGACCGGGATCACGTCGTCCTGATCCCCGTGGACCAGGAGGATCGGCGGCTTCGACCGCACCTGGCCGACGAGAGATTCCGGCCCTTGGCCCTCCTCCATGACGATCATCCCCGAGAACCCCACGATGGCGCCGGGCGCCTCCCGGCGCCGCAGGCCTACGTGGAGCGCCATCATCGTGCCCTGGCTGAACCCCACGAGGGCGAGCCGCGAGGCGGGCAATCCATGGGCCGCGAGCTCCGCGTCGAGATAGGCATCCAGGCCGGGACCAGCGTGGTTCACGCCGCGCCAGCGCTCGTGCGGGTCACGGAAGGTGAGGGGAAACCATTGCCGCCCCACCGGCGCCATCCCGCAGGGCTCCGGCGCGTGCGGCGCCACGAAGGCCGCATCCGGCATCCAGCGCTGCCATTGCCGGCCGATATCGATGAGGTCGTTCCCGTCGGCCCCATAGCCATGGAGGAACACCACGAGCTGCTTGGCCTCTCCCGAGGCGGGCGGAAGGCGCGGGCCGTCGAGGGAAGCCATGCAGGAGATCTCCGGGAGCGGGAAGGCGGGTCGTCCAGAGCTAAGGAGACCATTCGCCCGGGGCAAGGCGGGCCGGTCGGGTCGCTCCCTCCCGGAGGCTTTGGAGTAAGGGCAAGGCGAGCCGGTCAGGGCGCGATAGGCGCGCCCTCCCGAGCCTTGACGATGCGGTAATAGGACCAGAGCACCTTAGCCGCGACGCCCCGCCAGGGCCGCCAGCGTTCCGCGAGCCGGGCCAGGGCCTTGGCGTCGGGCCGGGTCTCAAGCCGAAGGGCCGCGCGGGCCGCCTCCTGAAGAGCGAGATCCCCCGCCGGGAAGATGTCGGGATGGCCAAGGCAGAAGAGAAGGTAAACGTCCGCCGTCCAGGGGCCGATACCCTTCACGGCGGTGAGACGGCCGTGCGCCGCCTCCGCATCCATGGCCGCCAGGTCGCCGAGCGGCAGCGCGCCCGATCCGACCGCCTCCGCGAGCGCCCGCAGGGTCCTGATCTTGGGCGCCGAGAGGCCGAGGGTTTTAAGCTCCTCGTCACTCGCAGCGGCGATCCTCTGCGCCGTCACCGCGCCGAGCGCCTCTTGAACCCGCCCCCAGATGGCGGCGGCGCTCGCAGTCGAGACCTGCTGGCCAACCACGATCCAGGCGAGACCCTCGAAGCCGGCCGGGCGCTTGCGCAGGCGGGGGAGGGCGCCCTCCTCGACGAGGCGCGCCATAACGGCGTCGGCCGTCACGAGACGCTCCAGCCCCGCCTTGAGCGCCGCGTCTGAATCGAGGATGGTCGGTGCTTGTCCCATGCTCCGCCCTGTACCCAATCCGGCCTGCGGCGCAACCCGCACCTTGCCGTGAGTCCGATCCGCCCGTGACCCAAGCCGTCCTGCGTTTCGCGCCGAGCCCAAACGGGCGCCTGCATCTGGGCCACGCCTATTCGGCTCTCCTCAATGCGCAGACTGCCCGGCGGCTCCATGGGCGCCTTCTGCTGCGGATCGAGGATATCGACACCACCCGCTGCCGACCGGATTTCGAGCGGGCCATTCACGAGGATCTCGCCTGGCTCGGGCTCTCCTTCGAGGAACCCATCCGTCGGCAATCCGACCATTTCGCCGATTACCGCTGCGCCGCCGAGGCGCTGCGGCAGCGGCGGCTTCTCTATCCGTGCTTCTGCACCCGCGGCGCCCTCGGAGAGGCGGCGCGGCACCGCGAGGCCACGACGGGGTTGCCCGCGCTCCGGGACCCGGATGGGGCGCCGCTCTATCCCGGCACCTGCCGGGACCTCGGCTCGGCCAAGGCCGCGGAGCTGATCGCCAAAGGGGTGCCCCATGCCTGGCGGCTGCGCATGGACGAGGCCGCCGCCGGAGCCGGGCCGCTCGTCTTCACGGCTTTCGACCTGGATGGGACGGAGCGGATCGCCGAGGCGAGGCCCGAGCGCTGGGGGGATGCGGTTCTCGTGCGCAAGGAGACCCCCACGAGCTATCACCTCTCCGTGGTGGTGGACGACGCCCTGCAGGGGGTGACCCATGTGGTGCGAGGCCAGGATCTCGAAGCCGCGACCGATCTCCACCGGCTGCTCCAAGCGCTCCTAGGGCTGCCGGTCCCGGCCTACCACCATCACGGCCTCATCCGTGCCCCGGAGGGCGACAAGCTCTCGAAAAGTCTGCGCTCCGAGTCGCTCGCCGATCTCAGGGCACGCGGGGTCACGGCGGAGGACATCATCCGGCGGCTCGGCTTCGATCCTTGGGGGCTATCGCCCTCCCCAAAGCCTGCAGCCGAGTACGGCGGCTAGGCAATAACTCTTGAGGGTCATCCGACCCCCAGAACCTGCAACCAGATGATGATGGTTCCAAGAGCCAGCGCCGTGGACAGCGCGACGGCGCTCGAGGCGACCGCGACGCCTTCTCCGTACCGTTCCGCGAAGAGATAGGCGTTGATGCCGGATGGGCAGGCGGCGAAAAGCACGGCAACGCCGGCCCAGGCCGGCGGCATGGTGAAGACCTGCGTGGCGAGAAGGTAGACCACGAGCGGGTGCAGCCCGAGCTTCAGCCCGGCGATCAGGGTCGGCAGCTTCCATCCAGCCTCCAGCCCATAGCGGTGGAGCGCGATGCCCATGCCGACGAGCGCGCAGGGGATGGCGGCGCTCCCGATAAGGTCCACCACCTGCCAGAAGGGCGCCGGCACCGCGCCGGCAACGGGGCGGAAGGCTGAGCCGGCAATGATCCCGATGATGATGGGATGCGTGACGAGTCGGCGCAGGATCGCGAGCGGCGAAGCCTTCCGGCCCTCGGCCAGCAGGGTCGCGAGAGTCATGGTGACGGGCAGGTGCACGGCGAGAAGCAGAAAGAGCGGCACCGCGCCCTCATCCCCATAGGCCTTGAGGATCATCGGGATGCCGACCAGGACCGTATTGGCCTGGCCAGCCGAGAACCCGGCCACCACCGCGGAGGTCCCGGCAAGCCCGAAGAAGCGCCGTCCCGCCAGCATGGCGAGCCCCCAGACCACGGCGACGCCCGCGAAATAGGAAATCCAGTAGCCCCAGGGCTGCACGGCCGGGATCTCCGCGCGCACGAGCGTGCGGAAGATGAGGCAGGGCACGGCAAGGGCGAAGACGAATTCCGACAGGCCCTCGCCGGTGCGGTCGGTGACGAGGCCAATCCGGCGCGCCGCGTAGCCGATCCCGATCAGGCCGAAGACCGGCAGGACGATCGCGACGGATTCGAGCATGCGTCGCCGTCAGCGCGTTTCGGTGCGCTGGGCGAGGCGGGTGCTGGACCCCGCCTTCTGCATCAGCTCGTCCACCTGCTCGCGCTGGCGCTTGAACTCGGCGAGCGCGCGCCCGTCGAGTTCGCGGCCGCGGGGAAGGCGGATCTTCATCGGGTCCACGAAGTGGCCGTTCACGATCACCTCATAATGGAGGTGCGGGCCCGTGGAGAGGCCGGAATTGCCCAGATAGCCGATCACCTGGCCCTGGCGGACCCTCACGCCTGGCGCAATGCCGGCGGCAAAGCGCGACTGGTGCGAGTAGGCCGTCACATAGCCGTTGGGATGCTGGATCTCGATCCGCCGGCCGTAGCCTGAATCCCACTCGGCCTTGATGACCGTGCCGTTGCCGGCGGCGACGATGGGGGTGCCGATTCGGTTCGCCCAGTCGATGCCCGTGTGCATCTTGGAATAGCCGAGCACCGGATGCCGGCGGTAGCCGAAGCCCGAACGCAGGATGCCGTCCGAGATGGGCTTGCGGATGAGGAACTTCTTGAGCGAGCGTCCGGCCTCGTCGAAGAAGTCGACCATGCCGTCGTCGCCCTGGTAGCGATAGACGCGCCGGGGCTCGCCGCCGACGGAGAGGGCCGCGTAGAGGACCTCGGGCGCGCCGCCGTCATCGTCCTGGCCATAGAAGATCTCAAACGTGTCGCCAGGCGCCGCGCGCCGCTGGAAATCCACGTCGAAGCCGAAGATGCGCACGAGCTCGTCCACGGTCTGGCGGGGCAGGTCGTTCTTGAGCGCGGTCTCATAGAGGCTCTCGTAGAGCCGCACGCCGCCCTGATCGTTGTCCTCTTCCTCCTCGGCCGTTGCGGCGACCCGCTGGTCCGTGTCGTCGGTCGGCGGCGTGACGGAGACGAACTGGCCGCGGTCGTTCACGGCCGCGATGCCCTCGATGCCGCGCTCGCCGAAGAGCACGACGCGGACGATCTGCCGGCCGTCGCCGGGCCGGGGCCCGGGGGTGATGAGAACGCGGATGCGCTGGCCTTCGGGAAGACCGGCAACCTTCACCTTAGCGCTGAGCGCCGTGGTGATGGAGCGAACCTGTTCCGGGTTGGACCCATAGGCCCGCAAAGCCATCTCCAGGGTCTCGCCCTTCTTGAGGACGATGTCTCGTTCCTCGAGGAGCGGATCGCCCCGGGTCTCCGCCTTGGCCAGGTTCGTCACGTTCTCCGGGACGACGCGAACCTCGATGGTGTTGAACGGCGTGTCGGTGATGGCCGCATAGTTGAGAGCCGCGCCGAGGCCGCTCGGCTGGCGCAGGGTCCGGGACAGCATCTGCTGGGCTGGGATCGGCACCGGCGCCCGGCGCCCCGCTTCCAGGGAGAGGCGCCGCTCCTCCTCCAGGATCGCGGCCACGTCCTCGTCCGACAGGGCTGGCGCGCTGGCTTCCACAGTGAGCAGCGTGAGATCCCTCTTCACCACCGAGACGTCCGCATCCGCCACTTCGGGCGTCGGCTCGACGTAGCGCTCGCCGTTCTCCTCCGCAAAGAGGCGCAGCGGGTTGAAGGGCGGGATGTCGGTCGCGTAGGTGCCGGCATTCAAGGAGAGGTTCGTCGCCACGCGGACGAACTGGCGCTGCTTCATCACCTCACGGTCGCCGACGCGAATCGTCATCGGCGCCTTGAAGGTCTGCTTCGCGGAGGCGATCACGGCAGAGCGGTTGAGCTTGTCGGCCTTGCGCAGAGCCGCGGGGGTGCGCTCCTCGCCGGCCGGCCGTGGCAGGCTCGCGATCGCGCGCTCCGGTGGCTGGGCGAAGATCGTGGCGCCCTCGAGCGCGATATAGATGGAGGCTCCGATGAGCGCGCCGCCAGTGATCCCGGTGAGCACGCTTGCGCCGAGCCAGCGCAGGTTCACATCCCGCCGGTCCACATCGGCGGCATCGGCGCCGGTGGTGCTGAGCGGCGGTTCGTGGCCAAGATCGATCCCATAGGCCGACCGGGGCAGGGGGGCCGTGTCGATGCGGGCCGGGGATTGTCCGTTGGAATGTCGCTTGCTCATGGAGGCGTCACGACAGCTTGAGGAAAGGCGCGGGCGCCCGACGGTGAATGCTCGCCGGGACCGGTGCCGGGCACCGGTCGAGGGGGGAGCAATCATCGAGAGAGGGCCGCGGGGCCGGGCGCCGGATGAGCATCGGAGGGACCATGCCTGCAGCGGGTGGCAGAATCAATGCGCCGCCTCCCACCCGTGAAGCGTCGCCTTTGCCGAGCGTCGTCGCGCGCCACTGTGACCGGAGTGAGGCGGAACGCGGCGGAGGGGCTCCGGCGTCCACAAGGTCTGGGCATGGCCCCTATATAGAGCAAGGACCGGTGCCACGACGGCCGGAGCGTTCCGCGTGACGCCGCAGCGTCTAACGGTCTTCGGTCGCGAGGTGGCCAACTCTTCCAACAGCCGGGAGAGCGTGGACCTGCTGCGCTGTTCCGAGGGGCTCTGGAGCTGCTCCGCGCAAGGGGGAGCCAAGGTCCCGAGCAGGCCGTCAAAAAAACTTCATGTGCCGTGTTGACACCCGAAAAGGGTTGGGCCTATAAGACGCCCATCGACGCCGCCGCTGAACGCGGGACGGCGTCAAACGCTTCTTCGGAAAAGCCGGGCCTTCTGCCCGACCTCGGTCGGACAAGAACCTGTTTTTGGCTGAAGCGCCTGCCTCCGGGTGGGGGTTGAGATCGGATCGAAAAAAGTTTCGGACCGGTGTTGACAGACGGAAGCGATGAACTTAAATCAGGTTCATCACGGCGCTGCCGCTGACGCGGCGCACCGGCGCTTCCTGAAACAGCTGCTAGGGTGGTTCTGGGCTTCCAGGGCGATCTGCTGTTCCGGGACGTGTTTGCATCTTCTGATGCTGCTCTTTGACAAGTGAAGAAAGAAAGAGAAGCGTGGACGGCGATGTCCTTGCGGACGCTCTTTGGAGTGTCACAAGAGACGATTGATCGGTCACGTTTTGGAGCTCATCTCTGGTGGAAACGCCAGGGTGTGAACTCTGT
>DATCJK010000050.1:0-220177 GCA_036562855.1 Microvirga sp. | reverse complement strand
GAACCGGTGCTGATCGCCGTCCTGCTCACGGACCAGAACCGGCCGGCCGCCGTTGTGAACGCCTTTGCGAATGGCAGCGCGGAGCTGATCCCGCTGGAGAGCATCCCCGTGCCGCCAGGCCGGGCCCTCGAAATCTGGACCCTGTGGGACCGCGCCCGCGGGCCGGTCTCCATCGGGCTCATCGACGAGGCCCGCACGGTGCGGCTCAACGTGGAGAACCTTCCGCGCACCGGCCCGAACCAGCTCTTCGAGATCACCCTCGAACCCGCAACCGGCTCCCCGACCGGCCGCCCCACGGGCCCGATCCTGATGAAGGGCACCACCAGCACGGCTTTGTGAGGGTTGCTCCTGCAAGCGGAGGGGTGACGAGGTTCAGTGGCCCTCGAAGCTCACGAGGGTCCTGACCTCCACGCCGAGCTCCCGCAGCTTTTGGGCGCCGCCGAGATCCGGCAGATCGATGACGAAACAGGCCGCCACCACGTTGGCGCCGATCTGGCGCAGCAGGTTCACGGCCGCGACCGCCGTGCCGCCGGTCGCGATGAGGTCGTCCACGAGCACCACGCGCTCGTCCTGCCCGATGGCGTCGGTATGGATCTCCATCTCGTCGACGCCGTATTCGAGCGAATAGGCGATGCGGACCGTCTCGTGCGGGAGCTTGCCCTTCTTGCGGATCGGCACGAAGCCGGCGGAGATCTGGTGAGCCACGGCACCGCCCAGGATGAAGCCACGGGCCTCGATGCCCGCCACCTTGTCCACGCGCCCGCCCGCATAGGGATAGACGAGTTCGTCCACGGCCCGCCGGAACGCCCGCGCATCGCCGAGCAGGGTCGTGATGTCCCGGAAGACGATGCCGGGCTTGGGGTAATCCGGAATGGAGCGGATCGCGGATTTCAGGTCGTTGAGAAGGCGCGGGTCCATGGCTCTGCCTTGAGGAGAAGCGCGGACCTTAACCGAGGATAGGGCGCCCCGCCACAGGCTGCCGCCATCGCTCAATCGTCGTCATCGTCCCGCCAGCGGCGCAGGCGCGGCTGGCCGCGGGAGGCCCGCTCGCGGTAGACCCGGCGCTCCTCGTAGACGCTGCGGCCGCGCCCGTCGTCGCGGATGATCGTGTCGACCCGGGTATGGACCCCGTTCGAGGAATTGGAGCTCGAGTTGGACGAGGTGTTGCCGGCCTGAGCAGCGCCGCTCATCATCAGCAGGGCGGCGGTGGTGACGGTGATCATACGGCTCATGAGGCCTCCTGCGCTGTCCGGCGGTGTCAACGCCCATGAGGCCGGAGGGCTCCTGAACCGAGGGTGAAGGCCTCCCTGGCGCCCGTTCATCCCTTCAGCACGCGACCCGCCACCGCATCGAGCTTCGTCATCAGCTCCGGATCGATCATCGAGGGCGCGGTCATGATGGCCCCTTCGAGCGCCCGGTCGGAGCCGGCCGGGCACGGCTCGTGCTCGGCCGGGAAGTCGCGTGCGACGCGGGCGACGAGCTGAGCGGCCTTCGCGGCATTGGCGCGGGCCACCGCCACCACGGAAGCGACGTCCACGGCGTCGTGCTCCGGGTGCCAGCAGTCGAAATCCGTCACCATGGCGATGGTGGCGTAGGTGATCTCCGCCTCCCGGGCGAGCTTCGCCTCCGGCATCGCGGTCATGCCGATCACGTCGTAGCCGAGGTTCTTGTAGGTGACGGATTCCGCATAAGTGGAAAATTGCGGTCCCTCGATGCAGACGAGAGTGCCGCCGCGATGGAACGGGATGCCCTCGGCCGCCGCCGCATCCGCGATGCGGCCTTGCAGCAGAGGGCCCACCGGGTGGGCCATCGGCACATGGGCGACGCAGCCCCGCCCGAAGAACGAACCCTCGCGCCGCACGGTGCGGTCCACATACTGGTCCACCAGCACGAAGAAGCCGGGCGGAAACTCGTCCCTGAAGGAGCCGCAGGCGGAGACGGAGACGAGGTCCGTGACGCCCGCCCGCTTCATCACGTCGATATTGGCGCGATAGTTGATGTCGGATGGGGAAAGGCGGTGGCCCCGCCCGTGGCGGGGCAGGAAGGCGATGGGGGTCTGGCCGATGCGCCCGATGCGCAGCACGTCGGAGGGCTCGCCCCAGGGCGAGGAAATGCGCTCCTCGCGCATGTCCTCAAGCCCCGGCAGGTCATAGACGCCCGACCCGCCGATCACGCCCAGCACCGCTTTCGTCATTCCTTGTCTCCTCTGCGGCGCCACCATAACGGCAGCATCGTTGGCGCCAAGTCCCAGCGCCCGGTCAGCGCCCGTCGCGCAGCCGATAGGTCTCCAGCTCCTCCCCCACGATGCAGGGGAACAGCGTCTCCCGGAACAAGCGGATGCGGTCCACGGGCGCATTCACGGCCACGGGGTGGCTCTCGACCGCCGCGACCGCTTCTGGCGGCACCGGGTCCGCGGAGGCGAAGCGGGCGAGCGTGGTGTGGACGAGATCGTAGTGGACATGCTCGCGCCCGGGCGGGGGAGGCAGGTCGCTGAGGATGCGGGCGCGGATACGGGCGACAAGACCCGTCGCCTCCTCGGCGACCGCGATGAGCCCGACCGGCGTCACCTTCAGGCGGTTGAAACGCAAGGTGAGCGCGGGGGCATCGGCGCAGAGTTCCGCGAGGATGGCGCGGATCGGAGCCTCCACGGCCCGCCAATGGGCCTCCTTGTCGAAACCGTCCGGCACGGGAACGAGCGGATAGATCGTCACGTGGATCGCATGGGCCGGCGCCCGGTGCAGCGCCCCAGGCCACAGGGCCGCGGCCTGCCCCTGCAGCGCGTGCAGCCGCTCCTGCGCGCCGGGGGCGAAACCGGGCTGCACGTGGATCGCCAGGCAGGGCCGGCCCCAGAGGTCGTCGGCGATGGGGCGGAAGGGTTCGGTCATGGGAGGGGTATTGGGCCCGGCTGCGCGCGGTTCAATGCACAAGGCGCGCCTTCCACAGGGCCCCACGACGAAAAAGGCCCCGGTTGACCGGGGCCTTCTCGCATCGCATCCGCGACGGGATCAGGGGTTGTGCGTCATGGGCGGGGTCGCATGCCCGTCCATCTCGCCGCCGACCCGGGCCCAGATCTTCTTCTTGGTGAAGTAGAGGAGACCCGAGAGGAGGAGGAGGAAGAGGATCACCTGGAAGCCGAGGCGCTTGCGGGCCTCGAGATGCGGCTCCGCGGTCCAGACCAGGAAGGCCGTCACGTCACGGGCGTACTGATCCACCGTCTCCGGCACGATTGCCTTGCCGTCCTCGGCCTTCGGATACTCCACCTGGCCGTCGCTCAAGGGGTTCGGCATGGCGATCACGTGGCCGGGATAGTACTCGTTGTAGTGACCACCCTCCGGCACGGTGAAGCCCTGCGGGGCCGGCTTGTACCCGTTGAGAAGGGCCGTGAGGTAGTCGGCGCCGTTCTCGGAATACTGGCGGAACACGTCGATCACGAACCAGGGGAAGCCGCGCTCGTAGGTGCGGGCCTTCGCCATGAGCGACAGGTCGGGCGGCGCCTTGCCGCCGTTCGCGGCCGCGGCGGCGTTCTCGTTCGGGAACGGAGCCGGGAAGCGGTCGGCCGGGCGGGCGGGCCGCTCGAACATGTCGCCGGCGTCGTTCGGGCCGTCCTGGATCTTGTACTCCGCCGCAAGAGCGCGGACCTGGGCTTCCGAGAACTCGGGGCCGCCGGGCTGCGACAGGTTGCGGAAAGCCACATAGGAGAGGCCATGGCAGGAGGCGCAGACCTCCCGATAGACCTTGAAGCCGCGCTGGAGCTGGGCCCGGTCGAAGGTGCCGAAGGGCCCCTGGAAGCTCCAGGAGACCTGCGGCGGCACCGGGGTCTCCCCGGCGGCGAGCGCCGGAGAGGCGAGGCCGAGAACGGCCGCGGCGACGAGGAGGGTACGCTTGATCATGTTCTTGTCCTCAGCGCTCGCGATCAGCCTTTGGTGTTCGGTTCGGCGGCGGCTCCCACCGGCATCCCGGCCCCGCTCTTCTGCACGCCGAGCACCGAGTCGAGGATCGAGTTGGGCAGCGGCAGCGGACGCTCGATGAACCCGAGCACCGGCAGGATGACGAGGAAGTGGATGAAGTAGTACGCCGTGCAGATCTGCGAGGCGATCACGTACCAGCCCTCCGCCGGCTTGGCGCCGAGCCAGCCGAGGAGCACGCAGACCGCGAAGAACACCCAGAAGAACTGCTTGTAGAGCGGACGATAGGCGGTGGAGCGAACCCGCGAGGTGTCGAGCCAGGGCAGGAAGCACCAGATGATGATCGCCGAGAACATAGCGATGACGCCGCCGAGCTTGTCCGGGATGGCGCGCAGGATCGCGTAGAACGGCAGGAAGTACCATTCGGGGACGATGTGCGCCGGGGTCACGGCGGGGTTCGCCGGGATGTAGTTGTCCGCGTGGCCGAGATAGTTCGGGATGTAGAACACCCACCAGGCGAAGAAGATCAGGAAGATCGCCAGCGAGAAGCCGTCCTTCACCGTCATGTAGGGATGGAACGGCACCGCGTCCTTGCCCTGCTTGATCGGGATGCCGGTCGGGTTGTTGTTGCCCGGGACGTGCAGCGCCCAGACGTGGAGGATAACCACGCCGAAGATCATGAAGGGCAGCAGGAAGTGGAGCGAGAAGAAGCGGTTGAGGGTCGGGTTGCCGACCGAGTAGCCGCCCCACAGGAAGGTCACGATGGTCTCGCCCACCAGCGGGATGGCGGAGAAGAGGTTCGTGATCACGGTGGCGCCCCAGTAGCTCATCTGGCCCCAGGGGAGCACGTAGCCCATGAAGGCCGTGGCCATCATCAGGATGAAGATGATGACGCCCAGGATGAACAGGATCTCGCGGGGGGCCTTGTAGGACCCGTAGTAGAAGTTCCGGAAGATGTGGATGTAGACGGCGATGAAGAACATCGACGCGCCGTTGGCGTGCAGATAGCGCATCAGCCAGCCATAGTTCACGTCGCGCATGATGTGCTCGACGGATTGGAAGGCCATGGCGGCGTTCGGCGTGTAGTACATCGCCAGGAACACGCCGGTCACGATCTGCGAGATCAGCATGAACATGAGGACCGCGCCGAAGGTCCAGAAATAGGTCAGGTTCCGCGGCACCGGGAAGGCCACGAAGGACGAGTGGATGAGGCCGACGATCGGCAAGCGGCTCTCGAACCACTTGGCGAAGGCGCTCTTCGGAACGTAAGTCGTGGGATGTGAGCTCATGGATGTCGCCTGATCGATGGTGTCCGCAGCGCCTTAGGCCGTCTCGCCCGCGCCGATGAGAAGCTTCGTGTCGGACACGAAGGTATAGGGCGGGATCGGCAGGTTCGTGGGGGCGGGACCGCCGCGCACCCGGCCCGAGGTGTCGAACACCGAGCCGTGGCACGGGCAGAACCAGCCCTTGTACTCGCCCTGCTGGCCGAGGGGCACACATCCAAGATGGGTGCAGTTGCCGTAGACGACCAGCCACGGGGCCTTGCCCTCTTTGACGCGGGCCGTGTCGGGCTGCGGGTCCTTCAGGGACGCGATGTTCACGTCCTGGGCGGCCTTGATCTCGTCGGCGGTGCGGTGGCGGACGAAGATCAGCTTGCCGCGCCAGAACACCTTCACGATCTGGCCCTCGGCGATGGGGGTGAGATCGAGTTCCACGGGCGCGCCGGCCGCGACCGTCGCGGCATCCGGGGCAAGCGACGAGACGAACGGCCACACGAGGGTCGCGCCGCCGATAACGGCAGCGGCGCCCGTGGCGATGTAGAGGAAGTCTCGCCGGGTGGGTTCGGCGGCGGTGGTGGTCTCGGCCACTTGGCTCTCCAGCATGCAGATTCGAACGAGAACCGCGCGTCTGGTCCATGCCTCAAATCTTTGGGGCACAAGGCGCGATGTTTGACCGACGGACCAAACACACGCGCCACCGCGCGCGCAATGCGACTGGGCGTCGCCGCGCGGCCGCTCTTTGACATGCTCAAGCTCGCCTGTCCATAGGAAGGGCAGGCAAAATCAGGCACTTCGCTGGGCAAAACCGGGCCGCGCGGTCGCAGCCGCGGCGGGGGCGCGACATCGGGCCGTGGGGCTGTGAGGCCGAGATAAGCTGGGGCCGTCAGGCCGTGGTGGGCTGAGGGGTGCGGGCCGGCTCCGGGGCCGCCCGGCCGCCACCGGTCTCGTCGGCGCCCAGAAACCCGCCGGACTGCCGTTGCCAGAGCCGGGCATAAAGCCCGCCGCTCCCGAGGAGCTCCCCATGGGTCCCCTCCTCCACGATGTCGCCCCTGTCGATCACCACGAGCCGGTCGAGGGCCGCGATGGTGGAGAGCCGGTGAGCGATGGCGATCACCGTCTTGCCCTCCATGAGGGTGGCGAGCGCCTCCTGGATGGCGGCTTCCACCTCGGAATCGAGGGCGGAGGTCGCCTCGTCGAGCACCAGGATCGGCGCGTCCTTGAGGATCACCCGGGCGATCGCGATGCGCTGGCGCTGCCCGCCGGAGAGCTTCACGCCCCGCTCCCCCACATGGGCGTCGTAGCCCCGCCGGCCGCGGTGGTCCTCGAGTTCCAGGATGAACTCGTGGGCATGGGCGAGCCGGGCCGCCCGCTCGATCTCCGCATCCGTGGCGCCGGGCCGGCCATAGGCGATGTTGTCCCGAATGGACCGGTGGAGGAGCGAGGTGTCCTGGGTCACGACCGCGATCGCCCGCCGCAGGCTGTCCTGGGTGACCTCCGCGATGTCCTGCCCGTCGATGAGAATGCGCCCGCCGTCGAGGTCGTGGAGACGCAGGAGGAGCGAGGTGATGGTGGTCTTGCCCGCCCCGCTCGTGCCGACGAGGCCCATCTTCTCGCCGCCCCGGATCGTGAAGTCGAGCCGCTCGATGACGCCCTCCTCCCGGCCGTAATGGAACGAGACCTTCTCGAAGCGGACCTCGCCTTTGGAGACCCTCAGCTCCCGGGCCGCCGGGGCGTCGAGGATCGCGTGAGGCCGGGCGATGGTCTCCATGCTCTCCTGGATGATGCCGATATTCTCGAACACCCCGCGCACCACCTGCATGACCCAGCCCGACATGGTGGAGAGCCGCAGCGCCAGCGCGAGCCCGGCCGCGATGGCGCCGGGGGTCATCTCCCCCTGTGCCCAGAGCCAGCCGGCGATGCCGGCCGTGAGGACGAGATAGGTGCTGTTGAGGATCTGCAGCACCGCGTTGACGCCCGTGATGAGGCGCAGGGAATGGAGGAACGCCTTGGTGTGGGCCGCAACCGCCTCCCGGACCGCCGAGCGCTCCTCGGCGCCGCGGGCGAAGAGCTTCACGGTGAGGATGTTGGTGTAGCTGTCCACGATGCGGCCAACGAGAATGGAGCGCTTGTCCGCGTTATTGCGCGAGCGCACCTGGGCGCGGGGCACGAAGTACCAGATGAGCGCCGAATAGCCGACGATCCAGCCCACCGTCGGGAGCGCGAGCCAGACGCTCGTGGTCGAGAAGGCCGCGAGCGCCGTGAAGGCGTAGATCGCCACGTACCAGAGCCGGTCGATGATCTCGACCGCCGCCTCCCGGAGCGCGGGCCCCGCCTGCGTGATGCGGTTGGCGAGTCGTCCGGCGAAATCGCTCTGGAAATAGGAGACCGCGTGGCCGAGCGTGTAGCTGTGCGTCCGCCAGCGGATCATGTTGGTGGTCTGGGGCACGATAGCCTGGTTGACGATGGCCTCGTGCACGAAGTGCAGGACCGGCCGCACCAGCAGCACGAGCAGCGCCGCGCCGATGAGCCAGTTGCCGTGGTTCGCCCAGACCTGGTCGGGCGTGTTCTGGGAGAGAAGGTCCACGAACCAGCCGATCAGGAAGAAGAGCCCCGATTCCAGGCTCCCGATGGCAAGGTTCGTAAGGAAGATGAGGAGGAGCCAGCCCTTGATGGGCGTGAGGTAATAGACCGCGAAGCCCCAGACGGATTGGGGCGGCATCTTCGTGTCGTCGAAGGGCGCGAACGGGTCGATCCGGCGCTCAAGCCACTGAAACATTGCATTCCTCGCTCGGATTTGGCCCGGCGCCCCTCGGTAGCGGAGTAGACAAGCCGTTGTGCCCGGCGGCCCCTCGTTAACAGACAGGCCCGCGAAGCGTTTCAAACACCCGGACCCGCCCCGCGGTCCCTTGACGGCGGCGCGCCCGGAGCCGAAGACGCAGCCCATGCCACGTCTTGGCCTTTACCAGCCCGACATCCCGCAGAACACGGGCACCATGCTGCGCATGGCGGCCTGCCTCGGCGTGCCCGTGGAGATCGTGGAGCCTGCGGGCTTCGACGTGTCGGACCGGAACCTGCGCCGCGCCGGCCTCGACTATCTCGACCGGGTTGCCATTGCCCGCCATGTCTCCTGGCGAAGATTTGAAGAATGGCGCATGGCAACCGGCCACCGCCTCGTCCTCGCCACCACACGGGGCGCCCTCCCCTACACGGATTTCGCCTATCGCCCCGGCGACGTGATCCTCATGGGCCGGGAATCCGCGGGCGTGCCCGAGGAGGTCCACGGGGCCGCGGATGCCCGGGTCCTCATCCCCATGCAGCCGGGCCTGCGCTCCCTCAACGTGGCCGTCACGGCGGCCATGATCCTCGGCGAGGCGCTCCGGCAGACCGGCGGCTTTCCAAAGCCCGGCTGAGAGCCTCCGAGCGCAGATGACGGGCTGGCGCTTGACGACGGGAGCTGTGCTAAGAGCGCCTCATGGACACTGTCGACCGCCTGAAAGCCGAAACCCCCGTCTGGTTCGCCGCCCTGCGCGACCGGATCTGCGCCGCCTTCGAGACCCTGGAGGACGAGGCCACCGGCCCCTTCGCGCCGGAGGCTCCCCGCGCGGATGCGGGCCGGTTCGAGCGCAAGCCCTGGACCCGGACGGACCACACCGGCGCCCCAGGCGGCGGCGGAGTCATGTCCATGATGCGCGGCCGCGTCTTCGAAAAGGTGGGCGTCCACGTCTCGGCGGTCCATGGGGAGTTCGCCCCGGAATTCCGGGGCCAGATCCCGGGCTCAGCAGAGGATCCGCGGTTCTGGGCGGCGGGCCTCTCCCTCATCGCCCATCCGTGGAACCCGAACGTGCCCACGGTTCACATGAACACCCGGTTCGTGGTCACCACCCGGGCCTGGTTCGGCGGCGGCGCGGACCTCACTCCGGTGCTCGACCGCCGCCGCACCCAGGACGATCCCGACACGGTCGCCTTCCACCGCGCCCTGCAGGAGGCCTGCGAGCGGCACCCTTCCGCCGATTACGGGCGCTACAAGGCCTGGTGCGACGAGTACTTCCATCTCAAGCACCGCAACGAGCCCCGCGGCATCGGCGGCATCTTCTACGACAATCACTGGTCGGGCGACCCGGACGAGGATTTCGGCTTCACCCGCACGGTCGGCGAGGCGTTTCTCGGCGTCTATCCCGAGATCGTGCGACGCAATGTGGGGTCCGCCTGGACCGAGGCCGACCGGCACGAGCAGCAGGTGCGGCGCGGCCGCTACGTGGAGTTCAACCTCCTCTACGACCGCGGCACGATCTTCGGCCTCAAAACCGGCGGCAACATCGAGTCGATCCTCTCCTCCATGCCGCCGACGGTGCGCTGGCCTTAGACGGTGCCGCTGCGCGGCGGCTTTCTTGCTCTGGATCCCGGCTGCGCGTTCCGCTGCGCTGCACTTGGCCGGGAAAGGGGTGAGAGGGTGATCACACCCTGAACGGCCTTTCCCGGACAAGGGAGCAGAGCACAGCTCTGCGCACGCCGATCCGGGACCCAGTGAAAAAAGCCGCGGCGAAGCCGCTCCGCCTCAATCCGCGCTCGGCATCCGCCGCATGGTGAACTCCACGAGGCCGTTCTCCAGCACCCGCCAGCTTTCCACCTCGGTCGTGTAGGCGGCCTTGGGATAGCGCTCGAACCAGTCGCGGGCAGTCGCGTGCGCTTCGTTGCGGGGCAGGCGGTAGCTCTCGCGGCGCCAGGTGCCGGCGGATTCGTCGGAGCCGCGCCCCGCGAGGCGGCGGGCGAGGTCGGCAGGTTTTTTGGGGGCCCGTGACACCGGCATGCTCTCCTGAGCCTCCGGTCTACAAGAATTCTTTCTCAGTGACGAGTCGGAATCGCGAGGCCCGCCGCGCGGTCGATCGTCCGCTCCAGCAGGCTTTGCGCCATCGCGGGATCGACCGGGCAGCCTGCCGCGAGCCAAGCCTGCCGGGCCTGGCGCAGGAGTTCGCCCATGGCGGGGCCCGGCGCGATGCCGGCCGCGAGGAGGTCCGTTCCCTTGAGCGGAAAGACCGGAACCGGCTCCTCGCCGGAGCGCAGCCGACCGAGCGCCGGAAGAGCGTCGGGCGCCAGGATCGGCTGGGGCTCCCCGCCGAGCGCAAGGAGCGCATCCGCCACCGCCTCGACCCCGTGCTCGGCGACGAGCGGACGCAGGGCCGCGCCGTCGAGGGGGATGGGGCGGGTCTTCAGGACCGGGACAAGCAAGCCGTAGGCGAGCAGGCGCCGGTGCTCCTCGTTCGAGAGGCGCAGGCGCTCCCGCAGGCGATCCGCATCCTCCGGCACGAGGACCGCGAGCGCCGCGAGACGCCGCACGGGATCGGCCTCCCCTTCGGCCGCAACCACCCGCTCGAACCGGCCGATCTCCGCGACGCCCCCGAACAGGAGGGCGACGAAACCCGCATCGCTCATGACCCGCACGGCCTGCGCGGCCCGGCGCGTCACGAGAAGCTTCAGGATCTCGGCCCGGATGCGCTCGGGCGAGAGGATGCCCAGGCCCTCGCGCTCGGCGATCGCCGCCGCCATCCCTTCCGTGTCGGGCGCGCCCGCCGCGTATTCGGCGAAGAACCGGAAGAAGCGCAGGGTCCTCAGGTAATCCTCGCGGATGCGTCGGCGGGCCTCGCCGATGAAGCGCACCCGCCCGGCCGCAAGGTCCGCGACACCGCCCGTGTAATCGTGGAGCGCGCCGTCGGCCCCGAGCGACAGGGCGTTGATGGTAAAGTCGCGCCGCTCCGCATCGGCGCGAAAATCGCGCCCGAACCGAACCACCGCGTGCCGCCCGTCGGTCTCCACGTCTTCCCGCAGCGTGGTGACCTCGAAAGGCTCGCCCTCGACGATCACCGTAACGGTGCCGTGCTCGATGCCCGTGGGCACCACCTTGAGGCCCGCCGCCTGGGCCCGCCGCGTGGTCTCGTCGGGGAGCGCCGTGGTGGTGCAATCGACCTCGATCACGGGTCGCCGAAGCAGCGCGTTGCGGATGGCGCCGCCGACGACGCGGGTCTCCTCCCCGCCCCCGTTGAGAACGGCCATGAGACGAGCAAGGCGGGGACGCCGCAGGAGAGCGAGTACGCCCTCGCGATCGAGGGTATTCGTCACCGAAACTGCCCCGGCACGACGCGTCCGTTTTCGATCCGCGTCGGCGCGAAGGCCCCGGTCTGCCGGTCCGCGGTCACGCCGCCGATGATGAGGGCGACGATCGTGCAGGCGAGGCCCGCGATCACCAGCCAGGCGGTCTGGTCGCTCCAGGAGGACCAGGAGAGCGGATTGCGGCGACGGAAGAGAAGATAGAGGGCGAAGGCGACGAAGGGCAGGAAGAACAGGAGCGCTTCGCCGAAAATAACGCGACTCATGCGACGATCACTCCCTCCACCGACGCGACAGGCCTCCTGCCGCGACGCTTCTTTCGTCCGCTATGGCAGCATCCATGCGGGCCTGAAGCGCCCGGCTCATGCGCCAAGAACCTTTTCGTACATGTTCCGGATGATGCCTGCGGTCACGCCCCAGATGTAGCGCTCGCCGAACGGAATGGCATAGTAGCGCCTGAGGCGTCCCTTCCATTCCTTGGAATGGAGTTGGTGGTTCGCCGGATCCATGAGGAAACCGAGGGGCACCTCGAATGTGCTGGCGACCTCCTCCGGATTGAGATCGAGCCGATAGCCGGGCTCCACCTCCGCGACCACGGGCGTCACCAGGTAGTTGGTGGTGGAGAGATACGCGTCGAGATAGCCGAGCGGCGCGATGAAGCCGCGGTCGAGGCCGATCTCCTCCCGGGCCTCGCGGATCGCGGCCTCCAACACCGAGCCGTCCTCCGGATCGACCCGCCCTCCGGGAAACGCGATCTGGCCCGAATGCTGGCGAAGGCCGGAGGCGCGCTCCGTGAGCAGAACGGTCGGCTCATGCGGGCGCAGCACCACGGGCACGAGCACGGCCGCGGGCTTGGGATCGAGAGGCAGGGCGAGGGGCACCGCATCGAGGGTGTGATCGCCCCGGGGGTTCGCGAGCGCATCCGCGAAATCCGGCGGCTTCGGTCGCAGGCGCTGGCGGGCGATGGCCAGGATGTCGGCGCCGTCGAGACTCGTCGATCTCATGCGGGGCCGTCCAGCTCGGCGGCCGGCGCGATGGGAAACCACGCGCCGCCCGCAGCCACCGCGAACATCGCTTGGCCGTTCATCTCCCGCTCCTCGCCAAGGTCGAGGAGATCGTGGGCGAGCGCCCTTGTGAGGCGCGCCCATAGGTCGCCGCGCACCCGCACATAGGGCCTGACCCCGTCATGGGCGTCCCGTTCGAAGCGCAGCGGATGGTCGGGGCCGACCTGAACGAGATCGTCCACATTGGTGCGAAAGGCGATCTGGCGCGCCTCGCCGTCGCCGTCGACCGCCATCTCGACGGCGAGGAACGGGACGTCCTCCACCGTGATGCCGACCCGCTCCACGGGGGTCACCAGCACGTAGCGCTCCGGGTCCTTGCGCAGCACCGTGGAAAACAGGCGCACCAGGGCCGGGCGGGCGATGGGCGAACCGTTGTAGTGCCAGGTCCCGTCCGCCGCGATGCGCATGTCGATCTCGCCGCAATAGGCGGGATTCCAGCGCTCCACAGGCGGAAGGCCGCGCCGTCCCTCCCCGTCGAGGGCTGAGACGAGCCGCGCCAGCGCGCCGCCGGGAGCGCCTTCGGGGGGAGCGGGCGCGTCTGTCATGGGGCCGCTCCCCGATGCCACGCGCGGGATAGGCGCCCGTCATGAGCCGCGCCGGCGGTGCTGCCGGGGGCCAAGCTGGCGGAAGGAGGAGGAGAGCCGGTCATCGGTGAGGAGCACAAAAAAGTGAAAGGGCCGGGATCGACGTTGCAGGATCAATGACTAGTTGCTTACGCTTAGGAGACGCGCAGCCCTGCGTCCAGGTTCGAAGGCCGGTTCCCGTCTCCGTTCAACGGCGTGGATCACCTCCGAGGTTCCAGCAGACCACCGGTCTGCGGCTCATCGACCCGCTTGCCTCGCACCCGCGAAGAGCGGCAGACTGATCCTGGGGCGGCGACAGCGGGTTGATAGGGAGACCCTTCATGACGGCCAGCATCGCTCAAGCGCCCACCGCCCTGGACGACGCCATCGTCCGCAATGCGGAGGCGACGCTTGAGACCATCGGGCGCGCCCGTGACGCCATCCACACGGTCATCTTCGGCCAGGAAGAGGTGGTCGATCTCACCCTCGTGACCCTGCTCTCCGGCGGCCACGGCCTCCTCGTCGGCGTGCCGGGCCTGGCCAAGACGAAGCTCGTGGAGACGCTAGGCTCCGTGCTCGGCCTCGATGCGCGGCGCGTGCAGTTCACCCCCGACCTCATGCCCTCCGACATTCTCGGGTCCGAAATCCTCGACGAGGGCGCCGACCGGCGCCGCTCCTTCCGCTTCGTGAAGGGGCCGATCTTCGCCCAGCTCCTCATGGCGGACGAGATCAACCGCGCGAGCCCCCGCACCCAATCGGCGCTCCTCCAGGCCATGCAGGAGCAGCACATCTCCGTGAGCGGCGAGCGGCACGACCTGCCCAAGCCCTTCCACGTGCTCGCAACCCAGAACCCGATCGAGCAGGAGGGCACCTATCCGCTCCCCGAGGCGCAGCTCGACCGCTTTCTCCTCCAGATCGACGTGGCCTATCCGGACCGCGACGCGGAGCGCCGCATCCTCATCGAGACCACGGGCGCGGACGACGCGAAGCCCTCCGCCGTCATGAACGCCGAGCATCTCATGAACGCGCAGCGCCTCGTGCGGCGCCTCCCCGTCGGCGAGACCGTCGTCGAGGCCATCCTCGATCTCGTGCGCTCCGCCCGTCCGGGCAGCGAGGGCACGGGCGGGATCACGGACCGCCTCCTCTGGGGTCCGGGGCCCCGCGCGTCGCAGGCCTTGATGCTCGCCGTGCGCGCCCGCGCGCTCATCGAAGGCCGCGTCGCGCCCTCCGTGGACGACGTGATCACGCTCGCGGAGCCGATCCTCAAGCACCGCATGGCGCTGACCTTCGCGGCCCGGGCGGACGGCGAGAGCCTCTCCAGCGTGATCGGCCGCCTGACCGACCGTCTGCGCGGGTAAGGCGCCCGTCATGGCCCGTGTCCGGGTCCTCCCCACCAAAGCCCGCTCGCCCGGCCGTCAGGAAACCACCGACGCGCTCACCCTGGCCCAGCGGATGCCCCGCCTCGTGCTCGAGGCGCGGCGCGTCGCCGCGACGCTCTCGCACGGGATCCACGGCCGCAAGCGCGCGGGTCCCGGCGAGACCTTCTGGCAGTTCCGTCCCTTCGTGACGGGCGAATCCGCTCAGCGCGTGGATTGGCGCCGCTCCGGCCGCGACGACCGCCTCTATGTGCGCGAGCGGGAATGGGAGGCGTCCCATACGGTGTGGCTGTGGATCGACCGCTCCGCCTCCATGGGCTTCGTGTCGGACCTCGCCCAGGCCTCGAAGATCGAGCGCGGGCTCGTGCTGGGCCTTGCCCTCGCCAATGCCTTCGTGGAGGTGGGCGAGCGCGTGGGGTTGCTCGGCCTCATGCCGCCCCGAGCCTCCCGCCAGATCACCGAGAAGATCGCCGAGACCCTGGTGGCGGATCGCTGGTCCCTCGAGGACGACCTTCCCCCCGGCGCGCCCGTGGCGACCCTCGACGAGGCGGTGCTCATCGGCGATTTTCTCAGTCCCGTCCACGAGATCGCCACCGCCGTCGAGGGCATCTCGGCCACCGGCGCCCGCGGCCATCTGGTGATGATCGTCGATCCCGTGGAGGAGACCTTCCCGTTCCAGGGCCAGGCGATCCTGCACGATCTCGAAGCGGGCCTGAGCCTGCGGATCGGCGATGCCGCCTCCTGGGGCAATGCCTATCGGGAGCGCATCGCCCGCCAC
This sequence comes from Microvirga sp., assembly GCA_036562855.1. GTDB lineage: Bacteria > Pseudomonadota > Alphaproteobacteria > Rhizobiales > Beijerinckiaceae > Microvirga. The sequence goes on along the minus strand of DATCJK010000050.1, from coordinate 205,109 downwards.
AGGGCCGAGCTCGACGACCTGGTGCGGCGCCGGGGCTGGACCCTCACGATCCACCGCACGGACCGGCCGGCGAGCGAAGCGGCGTTGCGTCTCATGACCCTGGTGACCACGAGCCGCGGCACCACCTTGGGAGGGCGCTAGGTCATGGCCGCCCTCCTCGCCCGTCAGGCTTCCGGCGCCGTGACGCGGTTTCCTTCAGGTCGACCGGGAGGGCGATAGATCATGCTTGGCCTTCCCCTCACCTTCGCGGCGCCCCTCGTGCTCACGGCCCTGGCCGCGCTGCCCGCGATCTGGCTCCTCCTGCGCATCACGCCGCCGCAGCCCCAGCGTGTCGATTTCCCGCCCCTGCGCATCCTCGCGGACCTGCTGCCCGAGCGGGAGATGCCGGCGCGCACGCCCTGGTGGCTTCTCCTCATCCGTCTCGCGCTCGCCGCCTTCCTCATCCTCGCGGCGGCCGGGCCCGTATGGAACCCGTCCGCCGCCGACAGCGCCCGCGGACCCCTCCTGCTTCTTGTCGATAACGGCTTTGCGGCCGCCCACGACTGGCGCGAGCGTCAGGCGATCGCCGTGGAGCGGGTCGAGGCGGCCGGGCGCGAGGGACGGGTCGTGGCGGTCCTCGGCACGGCGGAGCGGGCGACCGCGATCGAGCCCGCGCCTCCCGGCGTGGCGCTGGAGCGGCTGCGCACCTTCAAGCCCCTGCCCCATCTCCCCGACCGGGCCGTGCATCTCGAGGGCATCCGCCGTTTCCTCGAAGCGACGCCGGATGCGGAGATCGTGTGGATCAGCGACGGGGTCAGCGGCGTTGACGCGCAGGCCTTCATCGATGGATTGGCCCGCATGACCAGCGAGCGGCGGATCACCGTGCTCAAGTCGGACCGCGCTCCCGCCCTCGCGCTCGCGGGCGTCGAGACCACCGGCGGGCAGTTCGCGGCGCGGATCGTCCGCGCGGAGGCGAACGGGCGCGATACCGGCGTCGTCCGTGCCCTCGACCTCAAGAACCTGCCGCTCGCCGATGCGCGCTTCACCTTCGAGGCGAACGCCACGGAGGCCTCCGCCAGATTCGAGCTGCCGATCGAGGTACGCAACTCCATCGCCCGCATCGAGATCCTCGGAGAGGGCTCGGCCGGCGCCGTGACCCTGCTCGACGATCGCGGCAAGCGACGCCGGGTCGGGCTCGTCTTCGGCGGCACAGCCGATCAGGCGCAGCCCCTTCTCGCTCCAACCTACTACATCGCCCGCGCGCTCCAGCCCTATGCGGAGGTCCGCGAGGGCCGCGGCGGCGTGGCCGATGCGGTGCGCCAGCTCCTCGACGAGCAGGTCTCCGTGCTGGTTCTGGCCGACGTGGGCGGCCTCGACCGGGAGACCCTCGGCCGCGTGAACGCCTTCGTGGAGCAGGGCGGCCTGCTCCTGCGCTTTGCGGGCTCGCGGCTCGCCGCCGGCAACGACGAGCTCGTGCCCGTGCGCCTGCGCCGCGGCGGGCGCAGCATCGGCGGCACCCTCTCCTGGGACTCGCCCCGCACCTTCGCGCCCTTCACCCGCGAGAGTCCCTATTTCGGGCTGCCCGTGCCGAGCGAGATCGGCATCCGCCGCCAGATCCTGGCGGAGCCCGATGCGGACCTGGCGCAGAAGACCTGGGCGTCTCTCGTGGACGGCACGCCGATCGTCACGGCGGACAAGCGCGGGGAGGGTCTGATCGTGCTCTATCACGTCACCGCGGACACCACCTGGTCGAACCTGCCGCTCTCGGGTCTCTTCGTGGACATGCTGCGCCGGACCGTGGCGCTCGCCGGCGCGCCCGACGATATCGGCGCGGAGGCGCGCAACGCCGGCACGCAGACGGTCGCGCCGCGGCTCACCCTCGACGGCTTCGGCCTTCTCACCTCGCCTCCGGCAACCGCCCGGGCCGTGACCCGGGACTACGCGAAGCGCTCGTCGGAGGAGCACCCGCCGGGCTTCTACGGCCCGGTGGATTCGAGCCTCGCGGTGAATGCCCTCGTATCGGGAGATCGGATCGTGCCCCTCGATTACGCCCCGCTCAACGCCCGGATCAGCGGCATCGAGGGCGCCCGCACGATCGATCTGCGCGCGCCGCTCTTCACCCTCGCCCTGGTGCTCTTCCTCGCCGATACGCTCGCCTCCCTCTGGCTCAGCGGCCATCTCACGAACCTGTTCGGGCGCATGCGCCGGGCCGGTGCCGCCGCGGCCATCGCGCTCATGGCGACCCTGGTCGGGGTGCCGGGCGAGAGCCATGCCCAGACCCCGCCGCCTCCGCCCGGCCGCGAGAGCGTGGACGCCGCTCTTGCGACCCGGCTCGCCTTCGTGATCACGGGCGACGCCCAGGTGGACGCCACCAGCAAGGCTGGCCTCACGGGGCTGACGCAGATCCTGGCGAGCCGCACGGCCCTCGAGCCCGGCGACCCCGTCGGTGTCGATCCCGCCCGGGACGAACTCGCCTTCTACCCCGTGCTGTATTGGCCCGTGGTCGCCGGTCGCCCGCAGCCCTCCGAGGCCGCGATCCGCCGCCTCGACGCCTTCATGAAGGGCGGTGGCACGGTGATCTTCGACACCCGCGACGCCATGTCGGCCCGCCCCGGCGGCACGGGGAGCCCGGAGGCGCAGTACCTGCGCACCATGCTCGCGACCCTCGACATTCCCGAGCTCGAGCCCGTGCCCCGGGACCACGTGCTCACCAAGACCTTCTACATCCTCGAAGGCTTCCCGGGCCGCTACGCCACGGGCCAGACCTGGGTCGAGGCCCTGCCCCCGGAGACGGAAGGCGACGAGCGGCGCCCCGCGCGCTCCGGCGACGGCGTCTCTCCGATCATCATCACCTCGAACGACTTTGCGGCCGCCTGGGCGGTGGGGCGGCGCGGCGAGGCGCTCTACCCGACGGTCGGCGCGGATCCGCGCCAGCGCGAGATCGCCTTCCGCGGGGGCGTGAACATCGTGATGTACGCCCTCACCGGCAATTACAAAGCCGACCAAGTGCACGTGCCCGCCCTGCTGGAGCGTCTGGGACAATAGGATCCACGCGCCGATGACGACCGCTCGCGGACGGCCCCGCCCGTGAGCCCGCCCCATCGATAGGACAAGCCCTTTGCTTTCGATCAGCTTCGCTCCCCTCATCCCCGTCTACGCCCTCTGGGCGCTCGGTGCCGCGACGGTCGCGCTCGCGCTGCTTGCCCTCTTCTCCCGTGGGCCCATCGCCGTGATCCGCGCCGCCGCGCTCGGTCTCGTCCTCCTCGCTCTCGCGAACCCATCCCTCGTCCAGGAGGAGCGGGAGAAGGTGAAGGACATCGTCGCAGTGGTTATGGACCGCTCCACCTCGCAGACTCTCGGCGACCGTCCGGCGATCACGGATGCGGTGCGCACGGAATTGCAGCGCCGCTTCGGCTCGCTCGCGGATGTGGAGCCGCGCTTCATCGATGCGGATGACGGCGAGGGCGACGACGGCACGCGCCTTTTCACGGCGCTCACCAACGGATTGGCCGACGTGCCGCCGGACCGGCTCGCTGGCGTCGTGATGGTGACGGACGGCGTCGTCCACGACATCCCCGCCGGCATCGAGGGCCTCGGCTTCAAGGCGCCGCTCCATGCGCTCGTCACCGGCCGCCCGAACGAGCGCGACCGGCAGGTGAAGCTTCTGGAGGCCCCGCGCTTCGGCATCGTCGGCAAGGACCAGACGATCCGCGCCCAGGTGATGGAGCGGGGCGGCACGGGCCAGGCGCAGCTCACCGTGCGCCGGGACGGGCAGGTCTTCATGCGCCAGCAGGTGCGCACGGGCCAGCCCTTCTCGATTCAGGTGCGCGTGGACCATGGCGGGCCGAACGTGGTGGAGCTCGACGTCGAGCCGCTGCCCAACGAATTGACGCAGGCGAACAACCGCGCCGTCGTGACCATCGAGGGCATCCGCGAGAAGCTGCGCGTGCTCCTCGTCTCCGGCGAGCCTCATGCGGGCGAGCGCACCTGGCGCAACCTCCTGAAATCGGACGCCAACGTCGATCTCGTGCACTTCACGATCCTGCGCCCGCCCGAGAAGCAGGACGGCACGCCGATCAACGAGCTGTCGCTCATCGCCTTCCCGACCCGCGAGCTCTTCCAGCAGAAGATCAAGGAATTCGACCTCATCATCTTCGACCGCTACGCGAACCAGAGCGTCCTGCCCGGCACCTATTTCGAGAACATCGTGCGCTACGTGCGCGAGGGCGGCGCCGTGATGGTGGCGGCGGGTCCCGAATTCGCGGGCGCGGCGAGCCTTGCCCGTACGCGCCTCTCGCCCATCATTCCCGGCAATCCGGACGGGCGCGTCGTGGAGCAGCCCTACAAGGCGCGCATCACCGAGCGCGGCGACCGCCATCCCGTCACCCGCGAGCTGCCGGGCTCCGAGCAGGAGCCGCCGACCTGGGGCGAATGGCTGCGCATCGTCGGCGCGCAGGTGCCGACGGATACGGCGCTCATGTCCGGGGCCAACGACCTGCCCCTCCTCGTGTTGCGACGGGAAGAGAAGGGCCGCGTGGCGCTTCTTCTCTCCGATCACGCCTGGCTCTGGGCCCGCGGCTTCCGGGAGGGCGGCCCGCATCTCGACCTGCTGCGACGCCTCGCCCATTGGCTCATGAAGGAGCCGGCTCTCGAGGAGGAGGCCCTGCGCGCCAGCGTCGCGGGTCGCGATATCCGCGTCGAGCGCCAGACCATGAAGGACACGGCCGATGCCGTGACCGTCACGGCACCCTCGGGCCGCGAGCAGAGCGTCCAGCTCTCTGAGGAGAAGCCCGGCCTGTTCAGCACCCAGGTGCAGAGCCAGGAACTCGGCCTCCACACCCTGCGCTCGGGCGATCTCGTCGCTTTCGTGAGCGTCGGCCCTCCGAACCCGCGGGAGCTCATGGACGTGTTCAGCGACCCAGAGCCCCTGCGCGCCATCGCGGAAGCCACCGGCGGCTCCGTGCGCCGCGTCGCGGCGGAGAGCGGCCAGGAGGTGACGGTGCCGCGCATCCTGCCCGTGCGCTCCGGCACGCGCTTTGCGGGCGGCGACTGGATCGGCATTCGCCCGAGCGAAAGCGCCATCGTGCGCGGCGTCTCGGTGTTCCCCCTGGCGCTCGGTTTGCTCGGTCTCGTGCTCCTCATCGGCGCCACGGTCGCGACCTGGGTGACGGAGGGCCGGCGCGGGAATGCGTGACGCGCGGGTCGATAACCGCTCCGCGTCACCTCACCGCCGCGGTGTCACGAGCCCCTTCGCGCGCTCCAAAACCCCGTCCTCCAGCGAGAGCGCCAGGAAGCGGTCGGGATTCACCGGGCCGGGCAATTCGAGCTGGCCGTTCGGCACGCGGCGGAAGCCGAAGCGGCTGTAATAGGGCTCGTCGCCCACCAGAAGCACGAGGGTGTGCCCCCGCTCGCGGGCGGTGTCGATGGAGCGGCGCATGAGGGCGCCGCCGATGCCGCGCCCCTCGAAGGCGGGCTCGACGGTGAGCGGGCCGAGCATGAGGGCGGGTTCAACGCCCGCGAGCACAGGCGTCATGCGCACGGAACCCACCAGCAGCGTGCCGACGAGGGCCGTGAAGGAGAGTTCCGTCAGGCTAGTGGCGCCCTCGCGCAGGCGGGAGGCCGTGCGGGCAAAGCGGCCGGGGCCGAAGGCGCGCTCGTGCAGGCGCTCGATCGGATCGGCGTCGATGGGCAGCTCGGGACGAATAACAAGGGAAAGTTCAGTCACGGACGGACTCGGCGGTTCAAGGAGGCGACAAAAACAGGCGGCTTGAGCGTGAGGCTCAGCCCTGTCGTCGTCGCGAACCGAACGTCCTGATCATCTGATACCCCCGTCCGGCTGGCATAGCAGCGAAGCTTCACGGGCGCAAACGGCACAACCGCAGACGGTATTTGGCTCGCCGAAGGGCTCCTACCAGGTCGGCGCCGGGGGCATGTCGTCCAGGATCTCGGCGAGGCGGCGGCGGGTGGCGCCCGTGGTGCCCTCGGGCAGGCGGTCGAGGGGGAAGAACCCGGCTTCCGCGATCTCCCGGTCCGGCTGCTTTGGCTCGATGACCCGAAAATCCCGCACCACGTAGACGAGCACATGGTCGCGACCCGAGACCTTGGCGTTGAAGAACACCCCGTGGAGCTGCGGCGGGCCGGTGAGGGCGAGCCGGCCCTCCTCCTCCAGCTCCCGCCCGAGCGCGGCGAGCGCCGTCTCCCGGGCCTCGACGCCCCCGCCCGGCAGATGCCAGCCGCGGGTATAGGTGTGCCGGATGAGGAAGACGCGGCCCTCCCCGTCGAGCACCGCGGCGCGGACCCCCATGGTCAGCCCGCGGGAGACCCGCCAATAGGCATGCAGCCCGAAGCGGACGAGACGGCCGGTGAGGCGATGGCGGCCGGGGATCATGGGGCCGGAGGGTACGGAGGGAGTGCGATCATCGCCGGTGTTCTAGCACAGATCGCCAAGCGTTACGGGATGATGAACATCTTCATACCGCTACTGCATAGCTGACCTGGAAACATCGCAGATGTCCCGCGCCCGGCGCAGGTCTATAACCCTGTCACACAACAGGTGACCCCATGTTTCTCTCGTTCCTCCTCGCCCGTCTCAACCGCTCCGCCCGCTTCGTCTGGTCGCCCTCCCTCGACCTGCGCGACCACGCGGTCCGGTCGACGCTGATCCCCGGCGCGCAGTACTAACCATCCCGCGAGCGACCGGATCGCTCCGCCGACGCTCATCGCGAGCGCGCGCATTTAAGCTGCCGGCCTCCTCTTTGAGGAAGCGCCGCAGCCATTGAAAGCCGCTCCGGCCCTGCTTAGAACCTTTCTAAGCAGGAGGCTGGGATGAAGGCTCTCTCCGAGTTGACGGAGCGCGAGGTCGTCGCGCTCGCCATCGCCAACGAAGAAGAAGACTCGCGGATCTATCAGAGCTTCGCGGACCGCCTGCGAGCCGACTTTCCGGCTTCCGCCGGCCTCTTCGACGCCATGGCCGAGGAAGAGCGCGGGCACCGGCAATCCCTCTACGATCTTTATCGCTCCCGCTTCGGCGAGCACCTGCCCCCGATCCGCCGGGAGGACGTGCGCGGCTTCCTGAAGCGCCGCGCCGTGTGGTGGAGCCCCAATCTCGACGTCCCCAAGATGCGCCGCGAGGCGGAGCTCATGGAGCTCCAGGCCGCACATTTCTACGACCGGGCCGCCGCCCAGGCGACGGATCTTGGCGTGCGCGAGATGTTCGTGCGCCTCGCGGAGGTGGAGCGGGGCCACGGGCAGAAGGCGGGCGAGCTGCAGGACCAGCTCACGCCGGACGCGGAGGCGCAGGAGACGGAGGCGCAGCGCCGCCTCTTCGTGCTGCAATACGTGCAGCCGGGCCTCGCCGGGCTCATCGACGGCTCCGTCTCGACCCTGGCGCCGCTCTTTGCGGCCGCCTTCGCGACGCAGAACAACTGGGAGACCTTCCTGGTGGGCATGGCGGCCTCCGTGGGTGCCGGCATCTCCATGGGGCTCACGGAAGCGCTGTCGGACGACGGCATCATCACGGGGCGCGGCTCGCCCTGGCTGCGCGGCCTCGTCTGCGGCGCCATGACGGCGGTGGGCGGCATCGGGCACACCCTGCCCTATCTCGTGCCGGATACCTGGCCGAACGCCTTCCTGGTCGCGACCCTCATCGCGGCGCTCGTGGTGGCCGTGGAGCTCGTGGCCATCTCCTGGATCCGGACCCGCTACATGGACACGCCTTTCCTGAGGGCGGCGTTCCAGGTGATCGTGGGCGGCGTGCTGGTGCTTCTCGCCGGCATCTTCATCGGAAGCGCCTGACGCTTCGGGACCTCCGAAAAATCGCGCACCGGTGTTTGCTGTCGGCATCTTCATCGCGGACGCCCGACGGGTTAAGACCTCCCTAGAACCCGAGGGCCGCGCGGGGCGTTGCCCCGACACTGGAGACCCCGTCCCCGTCCATGCGCCCCGTCTTCCGCCTCGCCCATCTCACCGACCCGCATGTGGGGCCCCTGCCTCGGCCGCAGCTGCGCGAGCTCCTGAACAAGCGCCTCACCGGATGGTTCAATTGGCATCGTGGGCGGCAGGCGACCCACGACATGGAGATCCTGGCCGCGCTCGTCGCCGACATCCGCAGCCAGGCGCCCGATCACATCGCCTGCACCGGAGACCTGTGCAATATCGGCCTCGACGACGAGTGGCCGACCTCGCGGATCTTCATGCAGAGCCTCGGGCCGCCCGAGCAGGTGAGCTTCGTTCCGGGCAACCATGACGCCTATGTGCCCGGCGCCCTCGACGGGCTCCTCGACGAGATCGCCGCCTTCACCCGGGGCGACGACGGGAACGAGCGCAGGTTCCCCTATCTGCGCCGCCGCGGCCCGGTGGCCATCATCGGTCTGTCCTCGGCGATTCCCACGCTGCCCTTCGTGGCGAGCGGGCGTCTTCGCCGCAAGCAGATCGCCGCCGCCGAAGCGCTGCTCGCGGAGCTCGCCCGCGACAGCGAATGCTTTCGCATCGTGCTGATCCACCACCCGCCCCATGTGGGCGGAGCGCAGGCAGGCCGAAATCTCACGGACGCGCCGCGTTTCGAGGCGATGATCGCGCGCGTGGGCGCCGAGCTCGTGCTCCACGGGCACAACCATGTGGGCTCGCTGGCGCATCTGAAAGGCCCGCGCGGCCCGGTCCCGGTGATCGGCGCGCCCTCGGCCTCCGCGCGGGGCGGCACGCTCACCCACAAGGCGGGCTATCACCTCTTCACCGTCGGCCGCGACGAGACCGGCTTTCTCCTCACCGCGGAGCTGCGCGGCCTCACGCCCGAGGGCACGATCGGCGGCCTCGGCATGCTGTCCCTGGGCCAGGTCAAAAGCGCTATGACGACCCAACGTCGCTGAAGGCGGGACGTCCTGCTTTCGGGCGGGGGGTCAGGCGCGCGGCGCGGGGCTGAGGCGCCCATCCGGTTCGAGCCACCGTCGCAGGGCCTCTGTGGCGGGACGCTCGAACAGTCGGTGCACCGCAAGAGCCGCAAGGATTGCGGCCAGGAGAGCGACGAGGATGAACGCCGCGCCTCCTCCCTCGATGCCGAGCCGCCCGGTCGCTTCCCGGAGGCCGCGGATCACGAAGGGGTGGACGAGGTAAAGCGCGTAAGAGGCATCGCCGATCGCGATCGCGAGCCGCGTCGCGGCGTTGCGCGGCAAGGCCCTGTCGGGTCCGAGCGCAGCGGCCGCGACGAGCAGCGCCGCCGGCCCGCCCCAGACGAGCGCCCGCATCGCATCCGTGCCGACGGGCGCGAGAGCGAAGCCCGCCAGCGCCGCAAGCGCGAGCCCGGCGCGAGCTGGGCCGCCGAGCACGACGCCTTCCGCGCGCAGGAGCCCGATGGCGAGGCCGAAGGCGAATTCGAGAATGATCGGCGACGTCCAGAATGCGAGCGGCTGGGGCAGGCTCGCAGCCCGCCCGAGGATCGCGAGCGCGACCAGAAGCCCGATGAGCACCAGCACCGCGCTCCGCCTTGCCCAGGGCAGCACGAGCGCGAACAGCACGTAGAACGCCATCTCGTAATTGAGCGTCCAGCCGAGCGAATAAAGCGGCTGCACCAACCCGTCCGGGCGCGCGAACGGGATGAACAGAAACGAGGCGAGCACCGGCCAGGGCTTGAGCCACTCGCTGTTGAGGAGCGCGGGCGCAGCGAGGGCGATGAGAAGGTAGAGGCTCGTCACCGCCCAGTAGAGCGGCACGATCCGGGCAACACGCCGGGCGAGAAAGACCGGCCGCGCGCCAGGCGCCTCGAACAGGCGCCCGGAGGCGTGCACCATGATGAAGCCGGAGATCACGAAGAACACGTCGACGCCAGCCGCCCAGGGCACGACCGAAGCCGGCGCAGGACCGCCCGCGAGCAGGCCAGCCTCGTGCCGCGCATGCAGCAGGGCAATCGCGAGAGCCGCGAGGCCGCGCAGGGCTTGGATGAGGACGAGCTTCGACACGCGGGATTCCGGACGGGTGCCCGCTCATAGCGCATCGCGCCGGGAGGCGCATCCTCCTCACCTCCCCTGGTGCACGGGCGGTTCGCGGGGCTTCGAGAGGAGGGACCCTCTGCGCTCTCAGGATGCACGCCCCTCCGGCACACATCGCGACCTTTCCGGATCTGCTCCCCTCCCCCTTGTGGGGGGGGGCCGGCAGGCGGGTGGGGGTGTTGGCGCCACACGCGGATGGGTCCGGAGCCGACACCCCCACCCTCGCTTCGCTCGACCTCCCCACAAGGGGGAGGTGAAGCCCGCGCTCGTGCTGGCTTCCGAAGTGCTAGGAGACGAGGCGCGCCTTCCTTGCAGCGAGGAATATGGAAGCGAGCAACGGAAGCAGGTTCTCCCATCAGGACGGATGATCCAGGCCCGTCACCGGCCTCTCCCGCCCCCGCGGAGCCCCAGCGCGGGCGGAGCGTGCCGCCAAATAAAGCAAGCATCTACAAAGAACATGCCTCAATAAAGCTTGGCCATATTCTGCCGCGAGACTGTATTCGACAGATCAGACATATCGTTGCGGAACCGCTTAGGTCTTTCGTCGTTGACGGGGTGCCGCAGCCGCCCCGGTTCCCAAGGTTCGCCTCGGGATGCCCAGGCCTCTCTTTGGCCAGGTGGTGCGCTTGTTCCGAAGCAGGAGAGATTCCCATGAAGAAATACGTTGCCCTCGCGGCCCTGATGGCGTCGCTCGCGGCCCCCGCCATGGCCCAGCCCCTCCCCGGCCCGATGGACCGGGAATCCTTCCGGATGATGGCCATGATGTCGGATTCGTTCGAGATCGCCACGAGCCGGCTCGCCCTCGAGCGCTCGCGCAATCCCCGGGTTCTCGCCTATGCGGAAGGCATGATCCGCGACCACACCGCCACCTCCACGGCGCTCAACGGCGGCACGGCCGTCTATGGGGCCGGCGGTGAGGTGGTCGGCGGCACGGTGACCGGCGCGCTCGCTGGCGCGGGCATCGGCGCTCTCGTCGGCGGTCCGGTGGGCGCGGCGGTTGGCGCCGGCATCGGCGCGAGCGCGGGTGCCACGACGGGCGCGGCTTCGGCGGCTCCGGGCGCCGGCGGCGGCGCCGTGACCGGCACGCTCGCGGGCGCCGGCGTCGGCGCACTGGTGGGTGGCCCGGTGGGCGCGGCGGTTGGCGCCGGCATCGGCGCGACGACCGGCGCAGCGGCCGGCGTGGACGCGACGGGCTCGGTGAGCGCGGCCCCGATCCGCACGGCGGTTCCGCTCGACGCCCGCAAGGCCGCGATGCTGAACCAGCTCGCCGCCACCAGCGGCCCGCAATTCGACCGCCTCTACGGTCAGATGCAGCGCATGGCCCATGCGGAGACGCTCGCCATGTACCAGGCCTATGCCCAGACCGGCACGGACCCGGCGATGGTGAACTATGCGCGCTCGGTGATCCCGCACCTGCAGGAGCACCTCGCCACCGCGAGCCGCCTGCCGGGCGGCCGTCGCTAAGCGACCAGTATCGAGACGAGGGAAGCGGCGGGCCGAAGGGCCCGCCGTTTTCGTTTGGGGACAGCGCCGACGAGGCAGCGGCGCTCACGCCCTTAGGAACGTCTCCACCTCCGCCCGGCGCGGCATGGGGGCCACGGCGCCTTGGCCGAGAGTGGAGAGGGCCGCGGCCGCGTTGGCATAGGCCGCCGCGCGGAACGGGTCGCCATGCAGGACCCATTCGGCGAGGAACGCACCGTCGAAGGTATCGCCCGCGCCGGTGGCGTCGACCGCATCGACGGGACGTGCCGGCATGACCTCGCGCCGCTCCGGGATCGCCACCATGGTGCCGGCCTTGCCCATGGTGAGCGCCACGATCCGGCAGCCGAGGCCGAGATAATACGCACAGACGTCTTCCGGCCGGTCGAGGCCCGTGAGCTGGCGCGCATCGTCGAGGCCGGGCAGCGCGATATCGGCGAGCGCCACGGCCCCGTGGATGACGGCTCTGGCGCGATCGAGCGGCCAGAGGCGCAGGCGCAGGTTGGTGTCGTAGCTCACCACCGTGCCGTTCGCCTTGGCGTGCCGGATCGCGGCGAAGACCGCGTCGGCCGCATCCTGCGAGATCGCCTGGCTGATGCCGGAGGCATGCAGCACCCGCGACGCGGCGATCTGTGCGAGCGGCAGGTCGGCGATCGTCATGAGGCTCGCGGCGGAGCCGGCGCGGGCATAGGAGAACTCGTGCCCCTCCGGCCCGTAGGAGATGAAATAGACGCCCGTGCGCCCGCCCTCGCGCCGGATCACCGTGGAGCGGTCGACGCCCTCCCGGTCCCATAGATCGAGGAAGGCGCGCCCGAAGGCATCGTCGCCGAGCGCCGTGATCATGCAGGTGCGCGCGCCCTGGCGGGCCGCCGCGATGACGGCGTTCGACACGTCGCCGCCGAAGCCCGGCAGGTAGAGACGCTCGCCCCCGCGCTCCACTTCGGCGAGCTCCATGAGAGGCTCGCCGATGGCGACAATGTCGAGGCTCTTCATGGCGATCCTTTCGGGTGGTGTGCCGCTCCCCTTGGCGGCCGAGGCGGGAGCGGGGTGATGCTGCTGGGTGCCAGTTTCGGAAGGGGCTGTCACCCCGGGGCCGCATCAGCGGGGCTCCCGCCCTTGCCTCTCCGCACAGGCTGGGAGAGGCAGACCGGCGCTGCCTCCCGCAGGGTGGTGGTTCCGATCCCCGATCAGGACGTCCGCCCCGGCAGCGCCGCCGGGAGCCCCTCCCCCACGGCCACCACCTTGCCGGGATTGAGCAGGCCCTGCGGGTCGAGGGCGGCCTTGAGGCTGTGCATGAGGCTCAGGGCGACCGGGTCCTTGTAGAGGGCGAGCTCGTCGCGCTTGATGAGGCCGATCCCGTGCTCGGCGGCGATGGAGCCGTTCATGCCGTGCACGATGTCATGGACGATGCGGTTGAAGCGCTCCCACTGGCCAAGATAGGCGGCCTTCTCCATGCCGACCGGCTGGGTGAGATTGAAGTGGATGTTGCCGTCGCCGAAATGGCCGAAGGCGCAGACGCGAATGCCCGGCATGGCGGCCTCGCAGGCCCGCGTCGCGCTCTCGATGAAGGCGGCGACCCGCGAGACCGGCACCGCCACGTCGTGCTTGATCGAGCCGCCCTCGTGGCGCTGCACCTCGGAGAGGCTCTCGCGCAGGCGCCAGAGCGCCCGGTTTTGGCTCTCGCTGGAGCCGAGCACCGCATCCTCCACGATGCCGTCCTCCAGGGCCGCGCCGAGCACGCCCTCGAGCGTGTCCTGCAGGTCCGCGTTCTCCTGCGGCGAGGAGAGTTCGACCAGCGCATAGGAATGGTGATCGCCCTCCAGCGGGCGCACCGTGCCATGGCCGTGCTTCAGCACGATGTCGAGCCCGAAGCGCGGGATGTACTCGAAGGCGGTGAGCTGATCGCCCGCCGCCTTGCGCAGGCGCTCGAACAGGGCGAGCGCCTGATGGGGCGAGGCGCAGCCGAGGAAGGCCGTAACCCGCGCCTTGGGCCTGGGAAAGAGCTTGAGGACCGCCGCCGTGATGATGCCGAGCGTGCCCTCGGACCCGATGAACAGGTTCTTCAGGTCGTAGCCCATGTTGTCCTTGCGCAGGCCCTTGAGCCCGTTCCACACGCGGCCATCCGCCAGGACCACCTCGAGGCCGAGCACGAGATCGCGCGTGTTGCCGTAGCGCAGCACCGCCGTGCCGCCCGCATTGGTGGCGAGATTCCCGCCGATGCGGCACGAGCCCTCGGAGGCGAGGGACAGGGGAAAGAGCGCGTCGACGGCCTCGGCGGCCTCCTGCACGTGCTTGAGGATGCAGCCCGCCTCCACGGTGATGGCGGCGTTCAACGGGTCCACCTCGCGGATGCGGTCGAGCCGGGCGAGGGAGAGCACCACGCCCCCATGGGGCACGCCGCCGCCCACGAGGCCCGTATTGCCGCCCTGGGGCACCACGGGCACCTTCGCGGCCGCGCAGGCCCGCATCACCGCGCCGACCTCCGCCGTGGAGCCCGGGCGGACCACCGCGATGGCGGTGCCGCGGTAAAGGCCCCGGGTCTCCACGATATGGCCCTCCAGGTCCTCATGAGCCGTGAGCACATGGGCGGCGCCCAGATGGGCGACGAGAGCGTCGAGCAGCGCCGGCGGAAGGGGAGCGGGTTCCGCTTCGGTCTGGGTGGCCTGGGCCGTCATGGGCGCCTCCGGAAGCGGGACAAGGGTTGGACGGGCGCGCATGGCCGAATCGGATGCCGCTCCACCCGCGGAACCGGGGCGGCCCGGGGCCCGTTCAAACGGTCGATTCCCTCACTGGGCCGGGCGAAACGCGTGGACGGCAGCAGGGGGTTCTTGCGCATTCCTCGTTTTTGCGCCTTGAGGAGCGCTCCGCAAGTCCGGCGCGCTTCGCGCCGGCCCCCTGCCTTCGCGATCCTCGCGCCGGTCCTGGCGCCATTCGGGAGACCACAGCATATGGAATATGGCTCCATCGGCGCCCTTGCCGGGCTCTTCGGCTCCGCCTTCGTTTCAGCCACGATCCTGCCCGGCACATCCGAGGTGGTGCTGGGCACCGTGATCGCCATGGGGGCCGCGCCCGTGCTCGTGGCCGTGCTGGTCGCGACGGTGGGCAACTTGGCGGGCAGCGTCCTGAACTGGGCGATCGGCCGGTTCTTCGCCTCCTACCGGGACCACCCGCGCTTTCCCCTGAGCAAGGAGAAGTTCGACCGGTACTCGCAGATCTACCAGCGCTGGGGCGTCTGGACCCTGGCCATGTCCTGGGTGCCCCTCATCGGCGACCCACTGACCATCATCGCCGGGATCATGCGCGCCAACCTCGCCCTCGTGATCATCCTCGTCTTCCTGGCGAAGGGCGCCCGCTACCTCGCCGTCGCGGGAGCGGTGAGCCTCTTCTGAGGGGCCATGCCGCCCCGCAGGGACGCTGATCGGTAGAGGGCGCACCCTCGCGCGGGAAATGGCCGATGCCGGGCGGAGGGAAGCCTCCCCGCAGCCCGGCCCCGCTTGCGCGCCCGGCGACCGCCAAGGTCGCATCGTTCGCGAGCCGCCGAGGCCGCGAGACGGCAAAAATCAGCCATTTGGGATCCGATTCGCGCCGGCCCCGTTCGTTTAGGGAGTTGTTAACGAATGGCGGGCAGTTTGTTAATGAACGCCCCGACGCGAGGAATGCCAGATGAGCGACCTGACCCTGATCTTCGGCTGCATCGTGCTCATGATTTGGGCTATCGAATTCTCCGGCCTCGGCGAAGCCTTCGCCAAGCTCGCCGACCGCCGCCACGCCCTTCGCGATGCCAATACCGGGCGTGAGGCCGGCTGGCAGAACGGGTAGGCCCGAGCCTGAGTGGAAACGGCGGCCCCGTGGGGCCGCCGCGTTGAGTGCGTCACGCGAAGTCGTACTGCGCGGGAACGTACACGTTGAAGATCGCGTTCGCGATCGACTCCTCGAGTGCGCCGCTGAGGCTACCGCTCTGGGCACCACCCCAGTTAGGACCGCCGTTCTCCGGATTGGCGTTGTTCCAAAAGAACCACTTGAGCGTGAGCGAGTGGGCCGCGTTGCCGTTGAAGGTGAGCTTCAGATCGCCGCCGTCGACCCGAGCAAGGTCGAGATAGCTATTCGCCAGGATCTGGCTCATGAAGGTGGGATTGTTCCAGTCTCCCGACCCGGCGATCAGCTGATCGCCCTCTGAGAGGCGGAAGTCGTAGACGGTGTCCTTGCCCATGTGGTCGGTCCACAGGACGAAGCGGTCCGCGCCGGCATTCCCCCAGAAGTCGTCGTTGGCGCCCGGCCCAGCCGTATGCTCGTTGAACGACATCATGATGTCGTCGTTGCCCGCACCCGCATAGACCGTGTCGGCGCCGAGGCCGTCGGCGATGGAATCGTTGCCCCCCCCTGTGGTGATGAGGTCGTTGCCAGCGCCGGAGTCCACCCGGTTGTTGCCGCCGTTCAGATGCATGACGTCGTTGCCGGCTCCGCCGTAGGCGAGGTCGTTGCCGTTGCCCGCCGTCATGTTGTCATTGCCGTCGCCACCATAGAGGCTGTTATTGCCCTCGTTGGCATGCATCACGTCGTTGCCGCCGCCGCCCACCATCGTGTCGGCATCGCTGCCGCCCGTGAGCGTGTCATTGCCGCTTCCGGCGCTGGAGAGATCCGCGAGAGCATGCATGCGCACGTCGTCGATCAGGACGCCCAGGCTGTTGGCGCTGCCCGTTCCGGTGAAGCTCAGGTTGATCATGCCGTTGGCATCGGCCTTCGCGATCACCTGATACTCGTTGAAGGCCATGCCTTCCGGATCGAACGACGTAACGGCGCCGTTGACGGCGACGTCGACGCCACCCCCGGAGGCCTGGTCGTTGGCCTTGAACCGCAGCACGTAGTCCGCGCCCGCGACGAGGCCGGTGACGGTCTGCGAGATGGTGTAGTTGTTGGTGCTGTCGAGTTCGAGGGCCGCCTTGCCATCCGTCGGAACGCCGCGTCCGGCATTGACGAAGGTCGTGGTGCCATAGGTCGCGTTATCGGCGAATTGCAGCTCGGCCAGCGTATCGCTCGGGTTCGAGCTGCTGATCGTCCAATTCGTGAGTTCCTGGCGAGCGATTAGCGCATAGTTGCTGAAGATGCCGGCCCCATCCAGGCTGAAGTTCTCGAAAGAGCCGTTCTTGACCAGGTTCGTCAGGCCAGCGCCGTCCCCAAGCTCGTCGCCGACGAGGAAGTTCTTGCCGCCGTTGCCGTGGAGCTGGTCCGAGCCGGCGCTGCCCACGAAGAAGTCGTTGCCCTCGAGGCCCGTGATGATGTCGTCGCCGACCAACGGATTGGCGTCGTCGAGGAGGTCGCTCAGGGTGGCGAGCTGGTAGTGGTACTGGAACCAGGGAATGGCTTTCGCCAGATCGTTCAACGTGCCCGGGGTGACGACGGTGCCCGCGTTATCCGTGTTGATGTTCAGTCCGCCGGTTTTCGTGCCGTTGCGGAGATTGATATTTTGGAGAGCCATTCGAGAGTTCTTCCTGGATGTCGGTTGCTGTTGGTGGGGTCCGGCACGACACGGGAAAACAGCCGCGGGACCGCACGGACCAGTCTGGAACGCACTTACTCTTTTGTTGCGGCGGTGAGGCCGGGGCTCCCGTTTCTTGAGAGCGGGAGTGGGCCTGGCAGATCGGGAAGGTCCGCTGCCTGGCGGAGACGGCGGCCCCTTGGGGCCGCCGCTCATTGCGTGTCGGCAGGACGCTCCTGCCGCGGGCTCTTTCGTCGAGCCCGCTCTCAGATCAGGAAGAAGCCGTCATCAGCCGTCATCGACGTCGAGGTTGCGACCGCGCTCAGCCCGTTGTTGTAGACGTACTGGAAGAGCGTGAGCGTCGAGTCAGCACCACCGACGCCGTCGCTGTCGATCTGCAGGACGAGGTCGGCGCCATTGACCGACGAGCCGACGATCGAGCCTGGCGTCCCGTCGTCGTTGAACTGCAACGTGTCACCCTCGCTCAAGCGGAAGTCGTAGATCGTATCGTTGCCGAAGGCCCCGTTGATCACGAAGGTGTCGGCGCCGCTGCCACCGTAGAAGCCGGCCATCTGAACCTCGCCACCCTGGGTGACCTGGGTGTTGGGGTTGCCGTTCTCGAAGAGCGCCTGAACGGACACGCCCTGATCGTCGCCTGCGCCGAGGAGGATGCGGTCGTTGCCGCCGCCTGCATCGACGAAGTCGCGGCCGTCGCCGTCCGAGACGAGGTCGTTGCCGTTGTTGGACCGGATGAAGTCGTTGTCCCGGCCGCCGCCGACGGTGTCGGCGCCGTCGCTGCCGTAGATCGTGTCACCGCCGCGACCACCGGCCTGGATGGAACCCGCCCCGCCGTTCGAGGTGATGAGGTCGGTGCCCGCGCCACCATACTGGGTGTTGCTGCCGCCGTTCCCACTCAGCACATCGTTGCCGCCGCCGCCGATCTGGGTGTCGTTGCCGCCAAGACCCGTGAGACGGTCGTTGCCGTCACCCATGCCGCCCTCGGCATCGGACAGATCGTAGAGGCGCACATTGTCGAGCCCGACGCCCTGGAAGTCAGGCGATCCGAGGCCCTCGAACCTCAACTCTGTCGTGACCCCTGTCGCCACAGTCAGGTACTCATAGCCCTTGAAGGCGGTGCCACTTTGCGGGTCGACATTCTGGTTGAGCGAACCGAAGTTCACCTGCATCGAGTCACCTGCACCAGATGTTGCTGCATCGGACTCGTTCGCATCGAAACGAAGAACGTAGAGGCCGCCGGTCACAAGGCCACCAATCATCTGCTTGATGGTCACGTTGCCAGCCGACGAATCCATATCGAGCCAGACGTTTCCAGCCGTTGGCGTGCCGCGCCCATGCGCCGAAGTTACTAACTCGACCACGTCGTCAGGCGCAGCGTTCGAGTTCCAGTTCGCCAAGCCGTTGGGAGTTGGAACGCTGTAGAATTCACCGTTGAATGGAGGGTTGAAAACGAATTCCTCGAAGGAGCCGTTCGCCACAAGGTTCGCGCCGCCGCCGAACCCTTGCCCAAACAGGCTGTCACCGACGAGGAAGTTGTTGCCGCCGTTCCCGTCGAGGCGATCATTGCCGGCACCGCCGAAGAAGGTGTCGTTCCCGTCTCCGCCCTGGATCGCGTCGTTGCCCCGGAGGGGGTTGCCGCCCATGAAGTAGGCGGGGATCTGACCGGTCTGCCAGGGCTGGACATTGTTCTGGTAGTTGTACTGGAAGCCCAGGACCGGATCGTTGTTGAGCCGGTTCAGGGTCAGACCCGTGGCGTCGGAGCCGGACAGGTCGATGATCGTGGATTGGTTATTCGTGGAAATATCGAGGCCTTCGCCCCCGTACTCGCCAGCGGTGCGCAAGCGGATGCTCTGAAGTGCCATGTGGATCTCCTGTCCCGTGAACGGCGGCTGTTCTGTGCGAGCCGCCTTCTGCTGCATGTGGGTCTGAACGGCGCGGCCAAGACGGCCGAAAGGGATCCCGTCTCAGACGAGGCTTGTACGCGTACGCTTGTTGTTGCGGCGCAGGGGCCGGGGCTCCCGCTTCCTGACGGCGGGAGTGGGGCGGAGGGCCGGGACGAGGCAGCTCCGACGACGCCTCACTTTAAGGCAGGTTGCCTTAATTGCAAACTTTTAATTAATATAATTTATGCAGCTGTGGATAAGGCGGAGACGTCGGTCTCAACACTACAGCGAGCGCTCCCACAGCAATCGTCGAGGAGGATCGCCGCCCCCCACACAGAACCGCACGCCGGCCTGTGCCTTAACGCGATACGGCCACCGGGCGGAGTTTCAGGACAGGGTGGCGACCCGCCGACTTGGCGCGGGACTCCAGGTTGGTGAGGCGAGTCTCCAGCTGCTGGCGGAGCATGCCCCAGCTCCCGAGGGGAGCCCCACAGCCGACACAGCGGGCCTGGGTCTCGTCCGTCAGGTCGCCTTCGAGCTTGAAGGCCGGCGATTTACACGAGAAACAGGCGAACGTCAGCATCTTAGACCCCCAGGCTGCCGTTTTCGCCATGCCCTAGCTCGTGGCGGGCCCATTGAGCCCGGCCGTGTCTCGGCGACTGCGACAGCGAAACTAAGTTAAACTTAGCGCAAATGAATTGTAAATGGTCGATCTCCCGTAGGGGCATTTTGGGTTAACGACCCAGACCCGGCTAAGCATCACGAGATTCCGGTAATGGTCGGCCCTCCGCGCCGCCGTATCCGCTCAGCGGGAACAGCGCGACTGACGCACGGAGCGCCCTCCTCCCGTTCGACCTGCATCCGGCTCGCCAGTACCTCACGCGATCGTGGCGTTTACCCTGGGGATGAATCTTAGCCATTGACCTAGACGATATTAAAAATCACTTTATATAAATTAACAATCTGAAAGAGCGGCGCCGTAGAGGCGCTGCAGGGCAAGGACCGGTCTCCGGGTTTTCCGCGCCCCATTGGAGCGAATCGCATGGCCGGCTTCCGAACCCAGGGCAACCAGATCCTCGACGAAAACGGCCAGCCGTTCCAGATCCGCGGCGTCAACTGGTCCGGGTTCGAGACCCCGAATTTCGTGCCGGACGGCCTGCATGTGCGCAATTATGCGGACATCATCAACCAGATGGCGAATCTCGGCTTCAACACGCTGCGCATTCCGCTCTCCACCGATTTTCTCGACCCTGGGCGCAAGCCGCGCCAGGGCTCCTTCGACACCGGCAATGCCAACAAGGAGCTCGCCGGTCTTACGAGCCTCGATATTCTCGACGCCATCGTCACCGCCGCTGCCGCGCGTGGGATGAAGGTGATTCTCGATCACCATCGCAATGATGCGGGTGCGGGAGCGGCGGAGAACGGGCTCTGGTACATCCCGGGAACTGCCTACACGGAGGACCGCTGGGTCAGCTTTTGGACAAAGCTTGCCGCGCATTACAAGGGCAACTCGACGGTCATCGGAGCCGACCTGCACAATGAGCCTTCAGGCTCCGTGAACTGGTATACGTGGGCGGCCGCGGCCGAGAAGGCCGGCAACGCAATCCACAAGATCAACCCCGACTGGCTCATCATCGTCGAGGGCGTGCAGGAGCATAACGGCCAGAGCTATTGGTGGGGCGGCAACCTCATGGGCGTCCGCGAGCGGCCGGTCTCTCTCGACGTGAAGGACCGGGTCGTCTACTCGCCACACGACTATCCACACTCCATCTACTGGAGCCAGCCCTGGACCTTCGCACCCAACTTCCCGGATAATCTGCCGGGCCTTTTCGACCAGATGTGGGGCTACATCTACAAGGAGAACATCGCCCCCATCTACATCGGTGAGATGGGCAGCCGCTTTCAGGACCCGCGCGACGTCGCCTGGTTCAGCAAGATTCGGCAGTATATCGGCGGCGATTTCGACACCAACGGCTCTCGCGACATTCCGGCCGGCAATCAGGGCATCAGCTGGTCCTGGTGGGCGCTGAACCCGAACTCGTCGGATACCGGCGGCATCCTGCAGGACGATTGGTACAAGGTCGATCGCAACAAGTACCTGCGCATCTACTCGATGCTCCCGGGCGGCACCGTTCCACCGGGCGAAATCGGCATCCCCACATCGGGCGACGACGAGATCATCGGAACGCCGATCAACGATCAGATCGGCGGCGGCGACGGGAACGACACGCTGATCGGCGGAGCCGGTAACGACACCCTCAATGGAGAGAACGGCAACGACAAGCTCTACGGCGAGGCCGGGAACGACAAGCTCGAGGGCGGCTCGGGCAATGATCTTCTCTACGGCGGCGAAGGCCAGGACGCCATGGAAGGCGGCACCGGCGACGACACCTATGTGGTGGACAGCACCGGCGACAAGGTTTGGGAGAACTTCAACTCCGGCACGGACACCGTTCAGAGCTGGATCAGCTACACCCTCACGGACGACGTGGAGCATCTCCAGTCCGCGGATCCGAACAGCACCTACCTCGTGGAACTCATCGGCAACAAACTGAACAACGTCATCACCGGCAGCGCGGGCCCGAACCACATCGACGGGCGGGGCGGCGCGGACACGATGCAAGGGCTCGGCGGCAACGACACCTACTATGTGGACAACCGCGCCGATGTCGTCGTCGAGGGGCCGGGCCAGGGCTGGGACACGGTGTTCTCCACCGTCACCTACGCCCTGAGCCGCAGCGCCGAGGTGGAGGTGCTGCGCTTCCTCAGCCTCTCCTCCAAGGCGAACCTCGCCCTCACCGGATCCGACACGGCGAACGAGATCACGGGCAACGCGGGCAAGAACACCCTGAAGGGGATGGGCGGCAACGACATCATCGCCGGACGCCAGGGCCACGACACGCTGGCAGGCGGCAAGGGCAAGGACAAGTTCCTCTTCAACACCAAGCCGAGCGATATCTCGAACGTCGACCGCATCACGGATTACGTGGCGAAGGACGACAGCCTCTGGCTCGACAACGCGGTGTTCAAAGGGCTCGGCAAGGCCGGCTCGGTGACGAAACCCGCAAAGCTCAAGGCCTCCATGTTCACCGTGGGGCCAGCCGCCGCCGACGAGACCGACCGGGTGATCTACGACCGGGACGCCGGCGTTCTCTATTACGACCCTGACGGAACCGGCGCTGCCGCGCAGGTCCGCTTCGCCTTGGTGAAGCCGGGTCTCGCCCTCGGTCTCGGCGAGTTCCTCGTCGTCTAGCCTGGGGCTCGAACGAGCCTTGGGGGACGCCGGCGGGGGCCTTGCCGCCCCACTGGAAAGCCTTGCTGATTCGCCCACGCGGGACTCGGCCCGGCACGACCGCGTGAGGGGCGCGTTTGCGCCAAAGCTCAGTGATCGCAGATGCTTAACCCGTCCTAAAATTGATTAACATTTAATCCCCACAGTTGTGCCACATTGCGCGGGTCTAGCGGCGTACAGCGTACCTCACATTCAGGTTGATGCTCAGAGTTACAAAGTAACCGAGCATCCAAACAGGGGGCCTGACATGCCTTATCTTGCCGACTTCGATGTCGTGAACCAATGGTCCTCCGGATTCATCGGTTCTATGTCCATCCAGAACCAGAATCCGAACCCGACAAATGGCTGGACCATCGAGTTCGATGCGCCGTTTGCGATCACCAACATCTGGAACGCCGAGATCGTCAGCAAGGTCGGCAATCATTACGTGATCCGCAACGCCTCCTGGAACGGCGCGATCGGCGCGAATGCCTCAACGAGCTTCGGCTTCCAGGCCTCGGCCACCGGCACCGTCCCGGACCCGACCGGGATCCTGGTCAACGGCCAGGGCCAAGCGCCGATTCCCGCGCCGCTGCCGACGATTGCCGTCAACGACGTTGCGATCGTGGAGGGCAACGGCACCAAGGATGCCTCGTTCACGGTGTCGCTCTCCAAGGCCTCCACGGAGACCGTGACGGTGGTCTATGGGACCGCGGACGACACCGCGAAGGCTGGCAGCGATTACACCGCGAAATCCGGCACCCTCACCTTCGCTCCGGGCGAGACCACGAAGACGGTCGCCATTCCGATTCTCGGCGACGCCGCAGTTGAGACGAGCGAGAGCTTCACGCTCAATCTCAGCGGCGCCACCAAGGCGACCATCGCCGATGCGCAGGGCGTCATGACCCTGCAGAACGACGACGTGGCGGCCCCGGCCCTGCCGGCGCTCCGCGTCTCGGATGCAAGCGTGGCCGAGGGGAACGCGGGCACCAAGATTGTCGCCTTCACGGTATCGCTCTCGGCTGCCGCGACCGCCCCCGTCACGGTCGCCT
Source organism: Microvirga sp. (assembly GCA_036562855.1). Classification (GTDB taxonomy): domain Bacteria; phylum Pseudomonadota; class Alphaproteobacteria; order Rhizobiales; family Beijerinckiaceae; genus Microvirga. Next base: position 181,971 of record DATCJK010000050.1, on the reverse strand, counting down.
ACGGCACGGCCGACGGCACCGCGACCGCGGGCCAGGACTACGTGGCGACGACCGGCTCGCTCACCTTCGCTGCGGGCGAGACGACGAAGACCGTCAACGTCACCGTGCAGGGCGACACCCTCGTGGAGGCGAACGAGACCATCCGCCTCCTCCTCTCGAACGCCGCCCAGGCGACGATCGCCGATGGCGAGGGCGTCGCCACCATCACCAACGACGATGCGGCGCCGGCGCCGGTGCTGCCCACCTTGAGCGTCGCCGACATCACCGTCACCGAGGGCAACCCGACCACCACGCCGGGCGGGGGCGCGGCCGCGGGCTTCTTCTCCACGAAGGGCAACCAGATCGTCGACAGCACGGGCAAGTCCGTGAAGATCGCCGGCATCAACTGGTTCGGCATGGAATCCGATCGCTATGCGCCGGACGGGCTGCACGCGCGGAACTACAAGGAGATGATGAAGCAGATGGCGGATCTCGGCTTCAATGCCATCCGCCTGCCCTTCTCCGACCAGCTCTTCGATGCGGGCAGCCGCCCCAACGGCATCGACTACGGCAAGAACGCGGATCTCAACGGCCTCAACGGCCTGCAGATCATGGACAAGATCGTGGATTATGCGGGCCAGCTCGGGCTTCGCATCATTCTCGATCACCATCGCAGCAGCGCGGGCGCGGGCGCCAACGAGAATGGCCTCTGGTACAACGCGCAATATTCCGAGCAGCGCTGGATCGACAACTGGTCCATGCTCGCGGACCGCTACAAGAGCAATCCCACCGTCATCGGCGCGGATCTTCACAACGAGCCCCATGGCGGCGTGACCTGGAACGCCTGGGCGTCGGCCGCCGAGAAGGCCGGCAACGCGATCCACGCCAAGAACCCGAACTGGCTCATCTTCGTGGAGGGCGTCGACGCCCATGCGGGCCAGCATTACTGGTGGGGCGGCAATCTCATGGGCGTGAAGGACCGCCCGGTGACGCTCAACACCCCCAACAAGGTGGTGTATTCGCCCCACGACTACCCGAACTCGATCTACGGGCAGCCCTGGTTCAACGACGCCAACTTCCCGAACAACCTGCCCCAGAAGTTCGATGAGATGTGGGGCTACATCTACAAGCAGAACATCGCGCCGATTTACCTCGGCGAGTTCGGCTCCAAGCTCACCGATCCGAAGGACGTCGCCTGGCTCGACAAGATCCAGGCCTACCTCGCCGGCGATTTCGATGCCAACGGCACCCGGGACATCCCGGCAGGCCAGGAGGGCATGAGCTGGACCTGGTGGTCCTGGAATCCGAACTCGGGCGACACGGGCGGCATCCTGAAGGACGATTGGACGAGCGTGCACACCAACAAGGTGGGCGAGCTCACACCCATCATGTTCGACCTCGATCCGGTGGCGCCGGGCACCGGCGGCACGACGGTGGACGGGGTCACCCAGGCCGCGTTCCAGATCAAGCTCTCCGCGCCCTCCGCGGAGGCCGTGACCGTGCAGTACAAGACCGTGGCCGACAGCGCCGGCGCGGACGACTTCACGAGCGTGCAGGGCTCCGTCACCTTCGCGCCGGGCGAGACCACGAAGGTGGTCACGGTGCCGGTGAAGGGCGACGGCTCGGCGGAAGGCAACGAGCAGTTCTCGCTCGTGCTCTCGAACCCGACCAAGGCCACCATCGGCGACGGCACCGCCGTGGCGACGATCGTGAACGACGACGGCGTGATTGCGGCTCCGCCGCCCCCGCCCCCACCTCCTCCGCCGCCGCCGCCGACCGGGGATGACGTTCTCTCGCCCACCGTCACCATCGCCAACAACTGGGGATCCGGCTTCACGGCGAATGTGGACGTGAAGAACGCGGGCGCGACCCTGGTCGACGACTGGACCATCGAAGTGCACATGCCCTTCGAGGTGGTGAACATCTGGAACGCGGAGATCGTGAGCCACGTGGGCGACACCTACGTGATCCGCAACGCCGCCTGGAACGACAAGATCGCGGTCGGCCAATCGGTGAGCTTCGGGTTCCAGGCGACACCGGGCAATCCGAGCCTCTCGGCCTTCGATTGGCATCTGTGACGGCCCGCCTCGCCCTGCGCATCCGCGCGAGGCGAGCGACCTGAAGTCCCGCCCGACATCCAGCGCCGGCCTTCCCTCAACGGGAGGCCGGCGCTGACGTTTTCGTGATGGTGCATCCGGCGGGACCGGCGCCGGGTAGACGCTGCGAGGGCCGGCCATCGGCCCCGCCGCCGATCCATGGCGGCTCGCCCGACGATCACGAAGGGGACACGCCCATGAAGCTTCGCATCCTGACGCTTGCCGCAATCCTTGCCCTCGCCGCGCCGGCTCTTGCGCAGGAGAGAACCAAGAATGTGGGCGGCGCGCCCATGTTCCCCTCCAAGACCATCGTCGAGAACGCGGTGAACTCGAAGGACCACACGACCCTCGTGGCCGCCGTGAAGGCCGCGGGCCTCGTGGATACGCTGCAGATGCAGGGGCCCTTCACGGTCTTCGCGCCCACGAACCGCGCCTTCGGCAAGCTGCCGAAGGGCACCGTCGAGACCCTCGTGAAGCCCGAGAACAAGCGGACCCTCACGGGCATCCTCACCTATCACGTGGTGCCCGGGCGCCTGACCGCGAGGGATCTCATGGCGCAGGTGCGCCAGGGCGGCGGCCAGGCGATGCTCAAGACCGTGCAGGGCGAGACCCTCACCTTGAGCCTTGCCGGCCGCAATCGCCTCGTCATCACCGATGCCAAGGGCGGCCGCTCCACGGTGACGATCCCGGACGTGCTGCAATCGAACGGCGTGATCCACGTGGTCGACACCGTTCTGCTGCCGGCCTGATCAAGCGGCGCGCCCGGTCCGGCACCCGCGGCGCTCCAGCCGCCGCGGGTGCCGTCGTTCCGTCACCGAAGGCGCGACGGTCCGCGCGGGTCGGAGCGGCGGCCTGAAGGCGGGTTGCCATTTTTCAGTCACGGGAGGCGATCACACTCCGCTCGGATCGGCCCTCAGCGGCTCGAAAAGGTTCGTTCATGACCGCGACTCCCAGCCCGCCGCCCGACCCGGAACGCTCGGCCCTGCAAGCCGCCCTCGCGGCTTTGCGGATCGCGACCTCCACGGCCGACGACCGGCCCCTCGTGCGGGCAGCCGAACCCCGGCCCGGCACCGAGAACGGGCAAGCCAAATGCGAGCGCCTGGAGGCTTATCTCCAGGGCCCGACCTCGTTCTGCGCCTGAGGGCGCCCGGTTGCGCCGGGTGCGCTCCGCGATAGGCTGCCTGCGGAGGATGGAGCCGCTCAGCGCCCGAGGCGCGCGAGGGGCAGCGCGATCGTGACGGAAAGACCCTCGGGGCGCCAATCGTAGGCGAGTTCGCCTCCGAGCTGGCCGGTGACGCTCTTTTCCGCCAGTTGCGAGCCGAAGCCCTGCGAGGTCGGAGCCTCCACGGGCGGGCCGCTGCGCTCCGTCCAATGGAGCACGGCCTTGTCGCCGTCGAGATGCCACCGGATCGCCAGGCGGCCCTCGGCCACGGAGAGGGCGCCGTATTTGGCGGCGTTGGTGGCAAGCTCGTGGAGGACGAGAGTCAGGGCCGTCGCGGCGTTGGAGCCGAGGGCAACGCCCGGCCCTCCGGTCTCGAGGCGCTCCTCGGCGCCGTCCCGGTGCGGAGCCAGCACCGTCGCCACGAGATCCGGCAGGGACGCGGCCCGGTCCACCCCCTCCTCGCCGATCACCGGCTGGATGAGATCGTGGGCGCGGGCAAGGGCGTCGAGGCGTCCGCGCAAGGCGATGCCCATGTCCTTCGGGGTCTTGGCGGACCGGGCCGTGAGGCTCACGAGGCCGCTCGTCACCGCGAAGAGGTTCTTGACCCGGTGGTTCAGCTCGCGGGCGAGGAGCAGGCGCTCCTCCTCGGCCTGCTTGCGCTCCGTGATGTCGAGCACGGTGCCGAGGATGCGGCTCGGACGCTTCTCCCCGTCCACGATGTCGTAGAACATGCGCCCGCGGGCGAGCACCCAGCGCACCTCGCCGCTCGCATGCAGCACCCGATGCTCCAGGCGCAGATACCCGCCGGAGGCCGGGTCCATGAGGGAGCCGACGGCGGCGACCACGCGCTCCCGGTCCTCCGGGTGGATCGCCTCCGCCCAGAATTCGTAGGAGGGCGGTTCGCCGGCGGGCAGCCCGAAGATCGCGCGCTGGTGCCCGGACCAGAAGGTCTGGTTCGTGCGCGCATCCCATTCCCACAGGCCGAGTTCCGTCGCGTCGATGGCGAGCGCAAGGCGCTCGCTGTGATAGGCCGCGTCGCGGGCGCGGCTCTCGGCCTCCGCGCGGGCCTTCACCTCCGCGGTGACGTCGACTCCCATGGTGAGGATGCCGATGGCGCGGCCGGAAAGGTCATGTACCGGCAATAGCCGCATGTCCCAGAACCCGAGGCTTTCCCCGTTGGGTCCGCGCATGTCCATGGCCGCGATTTCCTGCGGCTCGCCCGTCGTGAACACGTGCTCGCGCTTCGCCCACACCTGGGAAGGCGTGACGGCGCCCATGACCTCCCGCGAGCTGCGCCCGATGAGATCGGGCGCCCAGCCCCCGAGCATGTCGCGCACTAGGCGGTTCGCATACACGTAGCGCTGCTCCGGTCCCATGGTGACGGCGAGCGCCACCGGCACGTTGTCGAGCACGGCCGACAGCGCCTCCTGGCCGAATCCGGCCTCGTCTCGGTCGAACTGGATGCCGGCAATGGTGCGGGCCCAGGGGAGCGCGGGGTTCACTGAGGTCTCATGCAGGAGCGGGAGGGAGTCCGCAACGAGCGGGCAGAGTTACCTTACAGAATTTTGGGGTGGGAGCTAGCGGGGAGCCATGGGCGGAGCGAATGGCGGCGATTTCCCCGCGTGATCCGGGCTTTTACGCCATGTTATTACCTTTGGTTGAGTGATGCCCTAGTACACGTTCTACGAGCAGACGCGATTATGGGACCACCGCCAAGCGAATCGCCTGAGGTCGGGCAGCAGGTCGAGGCCTTCATCGGCCGGTGGGGTGGGCGGGAAGGCGGCGCCGAGCGAGCGAACTTCCACTCCTTCCTGAGGGAACTTTGCGACGTGATCGGCGTCGGCAAGCCCGAGCCCGCCGCCGCCGAGCCCAGCCACAACGACTATGTCTTCGAACGCGCCGTGCGCCGACGGGACAGCGACCCGTCCCACCATCCCCGATATATCGACCTCTACAAGCGCCGGTGCTTCATCATGGAAGCAAAGCAGTCGCGCAGGTGCTGCACACGCTCGCCCGCTATGGCCATGTGAGCGCGTTGCCGGGCGGACGCTTCGCGGCGCGGCTCGCCACTTAAGGGTAAGCCTCGGCCGCGTGCGTCGCGGGTCGAGGGCTGATGCCGATCATCGGATCGTGGGCGTCTCTCGCGCAGCCCAGGGGTACTCGGCGGCCACTAGCGCCCGAGGCCGCCGATGGTCTCCACCAGTTCCACCACCTTCTTGGCGAGGGCGGGATCCTTGATGGCCATGAAGGCCTTGGCGAGGCGGTGGCCTTCCGGGGTGTCGAGAATCCCGGTGGCGCTCGGCTCGCCGGAGCCGCGACGGCCCTCGGTCTCCATCCCCTCGTAGAAGTAGGAGACCGGAACGCCCAGGATGCTGCTGACCTCGAGGAGCCGCCCCGCGCCCACGCGGTTGGTGCCCTTCTCGTATTTCTGCACCTGCTGGAACGTCACCCCGAGGGCTTCGCCGAGCTTCTCCTGGCTCAGGCCCGTGGCGAGCCGCCGGGCCCTGATGCGCGTTCCCACATGCCGGTCGGTGTGGCTCGGGGCCTTCTTGGTCTCGCCTTTGGTGTTCACGGTCTTCAATGCCGCCTGCTCCGCTCAAGGGTCGGGCCGTGATCCGCTCCCCAAACGCCGCGGCAGACGGCTCGTCGGCGCACCGAATTCCGGGCTCCGCTCGGATTCGAGAGGAGGAGCCCGGCTCCGGCGCTCAATGAGGCCGGCTTTGCCGCTGGGGCGTAAAGGACAGAATCCGCTCGATCTCGGTGTCGCAGAGGGCTTTCTCTTCCCGGGACATCTGGGCCACGCGTTCCCTCAGGTAGGCGCGGATCCGGGTCCAGTCGCCGCCACACTGCTCAACCGCTTCCCGGCATAGCTCAGCCAGGACACCCGCACCATGATTGTTGTTTGACGACATGAACCGCATCCGTTCAACGCTGATGTAGAACCGCCCCAGATATTCGCCACTACACGGCGGCGTCGGGATCGTGAATCTGGAGACCATACCGGCTTCTTATTACAGGGCTTTTCCAGAATGATCCCAACCGATTCCCTGAAGAGCGCCCGCCAGCACAACCTCATCCGGACCGAAATCGTGACGACGCCGGAGCAGCTTCTGCACGTCTACGCGGTCCGGGCCATTGCCTTCATGGAGGACACCGCGATGCCGGCCCGCCAAGCCTATGACGGCAACGATTATCAGGCGACGCACGTGATCGTCTATGCGGGCGAGGAGCCCATCGGCGCCTCGCGGATCCGCTGGTTCAAGGACTTCGCCAAGATGGAGCGCACCTGCTTTCGCAAGGATTGGCGGGATCCGCGCACCATCAGGACCTCGGCGGAGTTCATCTTCGACCACATCGCCCGCAAGGGCTACGACCGGGTGATCACCCATGCAAGCCCGAAGCTCGCCCGCCTGTGGCGGGCCCTGCTCGGCTTCCAGATCGTCCCCGGCAAGGCGCCCATGCTCTACGAGGGCCACGAGGAGCCCTATCTGGAGATCGTCAAGGAACTGACGCCGCCGCAGAACGCCATCTCGCCGGACACCGAGGCCGCGGTGATCGCCCGGGTCGAGGGCGCGTGGGACACGGCCTCCGAGTTCGAGGCCCGCCGATGAGCGACGCCCCCTTCGTGCCGCCGCCCGAGGCGGCCTTCCCGTGGCCCGCGCCGCCGGCCGAGGCGGCGCCCCTGGAGGAGGCCCTGCGCCGGCATATGGAGCAGGTGGTGACGCTCCACACGGCCATGTTCGAGAAGCTCCTGTTCCAGGGCGCGGACCTGCCCCTGGAGCTGGCCGAACTCTTCGAGGACGCGGCGAACCGCTATCTCGGCTTTTCGGAGACGATCAGCCGCCTGTATCTCGAGGCGCGGGGCCTGCCCGCGCCGCCCCAGAGCGGCGCCCGCATCATCCCGTTCCGGCCCGCCGGGGGCCATCGGTCACACGTTGAAGAGGAGGCGGATGCCCGCATCGAAGCGGTTCGGCGGATGGCGCAGCCGGAACTCGGGCTGGAACCACGGATTGGCGGGGCCGAAGATCTCGCTCAGCCAGTCGAAGACGAGGCGCACGGGCCGCGCGTTCAGGCGCTCCGCGAGAGCTAGGGCGTAGAGCCGCACGGAGATCTTCACCCCAAGGTCGAGGGGCACGGCATTGGGCTCCACCACGGTGTAGCTGCCCAGGAGGCCGATCCCGAGCCCCGCCTTCACCAGCATCCCATAGGCCATGGAGTTGTCGCACGTCGTCGAGGTGCGGGCCTGGGCCACGAGCTCGTTCCAGGGCTCCCAGAGGGGCGTCTCGAAGAGTGCCGATTGGAGGAAGGCGTGGCTGCCCGCATTGGCGCGGGTCGGGATGCCGTGCTGCTGGATGTAGGACTTCGCCACCACCGGGATGAAATGGATGGTCCCGAGCTCCCGGCATTCGATTTCCGCGCCCTCCACGGGGCGAAAGCCGATCATCATGTCGGTGCGGTTCTCCCGCAGGCTCGACAGGTTGGTCGGCGACTTGAGATGCAGCTGGACCTTCGGGTGCTCGGCGCTGAAATCCGCCAGCGCGGGGGCGACGAAGAAGGTGTTGAGCCCGTCCGTGATGCTCACCCGCACGATGCCCTCCGCCTCCTCGGTCTCGGCCCGCAGGTCGTTCGTGATGGCGTAGAGCGACTGGTCGAGCCGGCTGAGAGCCTGGGCGAGGGCCTTGCCCTTGGCGGTGAGCTTCACGCCGTTCTGGGTCGGCACCACGAGCTGCGAGCCCATCTGGTCCTGGAGGCGCTTCACCTGCCGGCTTACGGTGGGCTGGCTCGTGTTCAGCACCTCGGCGGCCCGGTTGAAGGACTTGGCCTTGGCGACCGCGAGAAAGACGCGAAGCTCCCCCCAGAACTGGCCGCTCAGGAGGGCTTCGTCGTCCAGGGACGTGGCGTTGGCGAGACTGAAGGGTTCCATGCGGGCCTGCCACTTCAAGGATATGGTCTTTGTCTTATAACCCAGACGTTGCATAATCCAGGTGGGGCGACAAGGCGGCCCTTCGACCACCCTGAGACGTCGTTCACCCTTTATTCCCGGCACGCGACGCGCCATATTCTCCAAATGGCGAAATCACCCGACACATCGTCCGGCGCGAAGGCCGGCAAGGCACAGGCCGCGGCTCAAGACGGCACGCCCCCGAAGGGCTCCAAGGGCGCCAAGCCGAGTGCGGTCGAGGCCCCCGAGGGAACCTCGGCCAAGGGCTCCAAGGGCGCCAAGCCGAAGGCCGCGAAGCTCTCCACCGGCAAGGCCTCCAAGCCCGAGCTGAAGCCGCTGGACACCTATCTGGCCGACCTCCTCAACCCGGCCGTGAACCGGGAGCGCGAGGAGGCGGCGGGCTTTGCGGAGCGGGCGCAGGAAACCTACGCCCATGGCAGCGTCACGGATGTGGACCCGGCGCTGGCGAAGAAGCTCGGCCTCAAGGGCGGCGACGACGGGCCGGACGTGACGGACGACGGGGCGGACATCGCGGGCCTCGCGGCGGATGGGGTGTCGGCGACGGTGGCGGCGCTCACCCAGCTTCTCACCGAGGGAGATCCGCGCTTCAGGAACGGGGTGCCGTGGGTGCCTCACCGCCCGCCCCGGCCGGAGAAGTCGGAAGGGGGCATCCCCTTCACCATGAAATCCGAGTTCAAGCCCTCCGGCGACCAGCCCACCGCGATCCGCGAGCTGGTGGCGGGCGTGAACCGCCAGGAGCGCGACCAGGTGCTGCTCGGCGTCACGGGTTCGGGCAAGACCTTCACCATGGCGAAGGTGATCGAGGAGACGCAGCGCCCCGCGCTCATCCTGGCGCCCAACAAGACGCTGGCGGCCCAGCTCTACGGGGAGTTCAAGAGCTTCTTTCCCGACAACGCGGTGGAGTACTTCGTCTCCTACTACGACTACTACCAGCCCGAGGCCTACGTGGCCCGGTCGGACACCTATATCGAGAAGGAATCCTCCATCAACGAGCAGATCGACCGGATGCGCCACGCGGCGACCCGGGCGCTGCTCGAGCGCGACGACGTGATCATCGTCGCCTCCGTGTCGTGCATCTACGGCATCGGGTCGGTGGAGACCTACACGGCCATGACCTTCTCGGTGAAGGTGGGCGAGAAGATCGAGCAGCGCCAGCTCATCGCCGACCTCGTGGCCCTGCAATACAAGCGCATCCAGAACGATTTCGCCCGCGGCACCTTCCGGGTGCGCGGCGACGTGATCGAGCTCTTCCCGGCCCACTTGGAGGACCGCGCCTGGCGCATCGGCCTCTTCGGCGACGAGATCGAGAGCATCGTGGAGTTCGATCCGCTCACGGGCAAGAAGCAGAACGACCTCAAATTCGTGAAGGTCTACGCCAACTCGCACTACGTGACCCCGCGCCCCACCCTCCAGCAGGCCGTCAAGGGCATCAAGGAGGAGCTTAAAGCTCGGGTGAACGAGCTCTCCCGCATGGGCCGCTTCCTGGAGGCGCAGCGTCTCGAACAGCGCACCACCTTCGACATCGAGATGATCGAGGCCACGGGCTCCTGCGCGGGCATCGAGAACTATTCGCGCTATCTCACGGGCCGCAAGCCCGGCGAGCCGCCGCCGACCCTGTTCGAATACCTGCCCGACAACGCCCTCGTCTTCACGGACGAGAGCCACGTGACGGTGCCGCAGATCGGCGCCATGTACAAAGGCGACTTCCGCCGCAAGGCGACGCTGGCGGAATACGGCTTCCGCCTCCCCTCCTGCCTGGACAACCGGCCCCTGCGCTTCGAGGAATGGGACGCCATGCGCCCGCCCTCGGTCCACGTGTCGGCGACCCCGGCCAAGTGGGAGATGGAGCAGACCGGCGGCGTCTTCGTGGAGCAGGTGATCCGCCCCACGGGCCTCGTGGACCCGGTGATCGACATCCGCCCCGCCCGCTCCCAGGTGGACGACCTCCTGGGCGAGGTGAAGGAGATGGCCGCGAAGGGCTACCGCACCCTCGTCACCACGCTCACCAAGCGCATGTCGGAGGACCTCACCGAATACCTCCACGAGAACGGCGTGCGCGTGCGCTACATGCACTCGGACATCGACACGATCGAGCGCATCGAGATCATCCGCGATCTGCGCCTCGGCGCCTTCGACGTGCTCATCGGCATCAACCTCCTGCGCGAGGGCCTCGACATTCCCGAATGCGCCCTCGTCGCCATCCTGGATGCCGACAAGGAGGGCTTCCTGCGCTCCGAGACCTCCCTCGTGCAGACCATCGGCCGCGCCGCCCGCAACGTGGAGGGCCGCTGCATCCTCTATGCGGATCACGTCACCGGCTCCATGGAGCGCGCCATCGCGGAGACGAGCCGCCGCCGCGAGAAGCAGCTCGCCTACAACGCGGAGCACGGCATCACGCCCGAAAGCATCAAGAAGAACATCGGCGACATCCTGGAGAGCGTCTACGAGCGCGACCACGTGCAGGTGGATACGGGCCTCGCGGAGGTCACCGTCGGCCACAACCTCAAGGCCGTGATCGCCGACATGGAAAAGCGCATGCGCGAGGCCGCCGCCAATCTCGAATTCGAGGAGGCCGCGCGCCTCCGCGACGAGCTCAAGCGCCTCCAGGCCACGGAACTCGCCATCGGCGACGACCCCCTCGCCCGCCAGCAGGACGTGGAGCGCGAAGCCGGCCGCTACGGCGGCGGCCGCAAATACGGCCGCAGCGCCAACCTGCCCCCCGCCGCCGCCGGCGAGCGCGGCGAGGAAACGCCCACTGCTTACGGCCCCCAGGGCAAGGGCACCACCGACGAGGGCACCCGCATCCGCAAACCCGACCTCGACAACATGGGGCCGGGAACGGACCGCGAGGTGCCGCTCACGTGGCGCGAACGGCCCACGGGGCGCAGCACGCAGGGGTTTGCGGGGCAGAAGCCAAAATATAAGGGGCGGAAGGGGCGGTAGAGAGCCTAAGGCACGTCCTCGCGGACGGCCACATCCTGCCCCGTCACCTGGAGGACGATCACGCGGTCGTCCTGCGCGCAGGAACGCAGCACGCCTCCGTCCCGATCTGGACTCGGATCGGCCCCCGCGGTCAGGCCGATCTGGGCACAGCCATGCGTGAAGCGCTCCAGCACAACGTCGGACGCGGCGCGCGTGCGATAGGTCGTGCGCAAGGTCCCGACACCCGGCCCGTCTGCCGGCTCGCTGTCATAGACGACGCTCGCCCAATCCGGTTCGATCAACGCGATCCCATCCGTCCAGGTCCCACGAACGAGCCACAGCACCAGCGGGTTCCACGCTCCGAACTCGAAGCGCATGACGCCGAGAGTTACAACGAGCAGGGGCAAGGCGAGGAGCGCGGCGGGGACAGCGAGGATTACAGCAAACCGAAGGGGAGTGCGGGAATCGGTTGCAGTCTCAGGCGTGTCGGCGGGACCAGACATGACGCAGCGCAGAAAGCACACCTGCGCTCGCCATGCCAGTCTCAGCGGCACGGTCGCCGCCAACCCTGAGGTGCCGACTACATGGCGCGAGCGGCCCAACGGGGCGGAGCAAGCAGGAGTTTGCGGGGCAGAAGCTGAAATGTACGGGACGGAAGGGGCGGTAGCGGCGCCCCCCCGCACATTCCAAGGCTTTCATGCCGACATCTACAAGCTAAGATTCGATCGGCGCACGCCGACGTCCAGATTTCATGCTAGCGTTGGAAGCAGGTTTAGCAGGCACGACTGGCTGCGCCTCTGATTTTAGACTCTCAAGAATACTGCGCATGTCCAGCTCAATTTGTTGCAGCAAGCTTGCCTGAAAGACGGCGAAGTGCTCCGAAGTGACGGTAGAAGGGGTGGGGGAACCTGCATATTTCTCGAAAACTGACGCGATCTTCTTGCGTTTCGCAACAACGCTTTTCTTCTTACCATGATCGAGGTCATGTTGGAGATCGGTTCTGAGAGAATTTATATCTCGGAAAGAGGTGGGAATTTCTTCTCCCATTCTCTCCCCGACCCCTTCCCATAATGTGAAATACAGCCCTTCTATGTATTCTTTGTAAGCCGGATACTTCTTAATCACACGCCCTAAATTCACAAGAGAAGACGTTGTTTTGTTTGTCAACTTAATCAAGTCCTTCCCTGTTTTAGCCGAATATACAATATTCACGCTGCTTACAAGTGAAGTTATTTCGTCAGCTGCCCGCTTTACTTCTTCAGATATACCACTCTCCTGAACTACAGTAGGGTCAAAAATCTCAAGAAATTGAGCATCAAACTGAAGCAATCTCCTAAGTAGAATGGTCTCTCTGGTATGAGTTCCTCCGCGCACGTTGGCGCTCACGGACCGTTGAAAACGCAAGAAGTCTTGATTGGTTGCATTGAGCCCTAGTTCAACCTGCCTGCCCAGTTCAGATGTAAATTGATCTACAAAATTTCGGAACCGACGCTCCGTACCTGAGGCCTTTCCAGTTGCAACTATCCTTGATGCCAATGTAATCACCGATTGAACGATAGTGCGATTGCGCAGAGCTGAACTTTTTGCGGGAAAGGCGTCGCTTAAGTAATCAAGCGTTGCGTTCAAACGCTTCGCTGCAGACGATCTATCAGAGAAATGCTTTTGATCCTCGAACAGAATTCTTAGATCGTCGAACCGCAAGCTTGCTTCTAGGCCCTCTATTTGTATAGCTGCTGCTTTTGCAGCAACATCGAAATGTGCATACCTCTTGTTCGAGAAATTGACTCTGCTCGTGAAAAATGTGTGATTAGCAATGACTCTACAAAAATTTCGCAGCTTACTGTGAACTGCGTTCAGCTTTTCGCTACTAGTAAGTGGAAGCCCCTGTTGCAATCTCTGAAAAAATAGTTTGATCTCCTCATCGGTTGCTTCAGTGATTTCATCATAGTCGATTTCTAAATCATCGAATGCATCAGACACATCTGATGGAAGATCTTTGTAATATGATCCTCCGTAATCCTCTGCTGATCGCTCAGACAGAGGTAAGACATTATCAAAAAACTCATAAATTGACATGAGTCTTTGCTGCCCATCCACGATTTCGTAAGATTCAGGGTCCCTTTCTGTTTTCAAGAAATAGAACTTCGGCAGGCGCCATCCTCGAAGAATGCTGTCAATAAGCTCCTGCTTCTTCGGGTCGTCCCAGACGTGTTCGCGTTGCCAGTCAGGAATTTCATAGCGGTCACGGCGCTTGTAGATTTTGTCTAACGCCCGGCTCTTTGCAATGACCTTCATCAGCGATGCCACCCATTCTTATTCAATGATGATCCATTCAGGCTCTTAGAACCCTAGCCAATACAGGTCTGGTTTAAGTTGCAAGAGGCCTTTAAGCTCAATCCGGCGTTTACCTCTTCGGCCGTGGCCGGCATCGAGCAGCCTCATAGGACTGAGTCTGCGAAATGTCGTTCCCATTTTGTTCTTGACTATCCTCCTAACCTGTGCCATATCCCGGCTGTCCTCACCCACCGAGGGGCGCTCTCGCGAGGCGTCGTGGTGGCGGGGTGAGGATCGGCGCCTGCGGCTCTGGGGAACGCGACCCAGAGGCTCGGGGGTTCGTGTCGGCACAGGCCAGCCAAGGGGTGACCCGAGGCTGGACCCAAGAGGCCCGCCCGCTCTGCACTACGACAGAGTTCTGGCAGCCCTGGTGCCGGGCCGGCCGTCGTGAGGGTTCTGGCTGCGATCCGTATCCCGGTAACCGGCCTTGGGCTCCTCCGACAGCAGACCCGGTGGTGCGGAGCCGACCGATCGACAAGACGCCGTGCGTGCGGACGCTGGGCGGCTCGCCTTTGCTTCCCTCTACCCTTGAGCGGCCCGGCGTCCCACGCCCCCTCAAGTTGCTTCAGCCCCTGCCGTGGGGACGACCACGGAAAAGGGGCCGCTCTCATCAAGAGCGCAAACCCTTCCGCGCATCCGATCCTTGACCAACCGTTGGCCTCTCCTTGGCTGCCGCGCGCCATCCGGATGGCGCGGCGGTTCTCCCCTCACCCGGTCTGCTGACGCAGCCCGACCTCTCCCCACCGGGGAGAGGTAAAGTACGGAAAGCGCTGCGCCCTTCACCTCTCCCGTGCGCGGGAGAGGTCGCCGCCCGAAGGGCCGGCGGGTGAGGGCCGTCATCTCCGTCCTGTCGGTTCGGAGGTTCTCCCCTCACCCGGCGCTCCGCGCCGACCTCTCCCCACCGGGGAGAGGTGACACCCGCCCGTCAGCGCAAATCCGAGAACCCCTTGCCATCCGCCGCAAGGCGTTCACCCTCACCCACCGTCAGCGCAGGTCCGAAAACCCCTTGCCCTCCGCCGCAAGGCGTTCACCTTCACCCACCGTCAGCGCAAATCCGAAAACCCCTTGCCGTCCGCCGCAAGGCGCTCACCTCCACTCATCGTCAGCGCAAATCCGCAAAGCCCTTGCCGTCCGCCGCAAGGCGCTCACCTCCACCCACCATCAGCGCAAATCCGAAAACCCCTTGCCCTCCGCCGCAAGGCGCTCCAGCAGGGCGGCGGGCTTGAAGTCGGGGCCGAGCTCGGCCTCGAAGCGGCGCATGCGCTCCAGCACCTTCGGCAAACCGACCGTGTCGCCATAGAACATCGGGCCGCCCCGGTAGGTCGGCCAGCCATAGCCGTTGATCCAGACGATATCGATGTCGGAGGCTCTGGTGGCCTTGCCCTCCTCGAGAATCTTGGCGCCCTCGTTGATCATCGGATAGAGGCAGCGCTCCAGGATCTCCTCGTCGGGGATCGCGCGGCGCCCGGCCCCGCGCTCAGCCGCGAAATCGAGGATGATGCGCTCCACCACGGGCGAGGGAATGGGGGTGCGGTTCTCGTCGTAATCGTAGAAGCCCGAGCCCGTCTTCTGCCCGCGGCGGTCCATCTCGCACAGGATGTCGCGAACGCTGCCGGAGCGCGAATGCTCCCGCTGCCAGCCGATATCGAGACCGGCGAGATCGCTCATGGCGAAGGGGCCCATGGGGAAGCCGAATTGGGTGAGCACCCGGTCCACGTCCCAGGGCATGGCGCCCTCCAGGATGAGCTTGTTCGCCTCGCGCTGGCGCTGGGCCAGCATGCGGTTGCCCACGAAGCCGTGGCACACGCCCACCAGAACCGCGACCTTGCCGATGCGCTTGGCGAGCTGCATCGCGGTGGCGATCACGGGCTTCTCGGTGGCGTCGCCGCGCACCACCTCGAGGAGGCGCATTACGTTGGCGGGCGAGAAGAAGTGGAGGCCCAGCACATGGCCTGGCCGCGTCGTCATGGCGGCGATCTCGTTCACGTCGAGATAGGACGTGTTGGTGGCGAGAATCGCACCCGGCTTCGCGATGCGATCGAGCTTGGAGAACACCTCCTTCTTGATCGCCATGGTCTCGAACACCGCCTCGATGACGAGGTCGCAATCCCGCACCGCGCCGAGATCGAGGGTGCCGGTGAGGAGGCCCATGCGCTCCTCCACCTGCGCCATGGTGAGGCGGCCCTTCTTGGCGGTGGTCTCGTAGTTGCGGCGGATCACCTGGAGGCCACGCTCCAGCGCCTCCGCCTTCGTCTCCACGATGGTGACGGGCAGGCCCGCATTGAGGAAGTTCATGGCGATGCCGCCGCCCATGGTGCCGGCGCCGACGATGCCCACGCTCTTGATCGGGATCGTCGGCGTATCGTCGGGCACGTCCGGCACCTTCGCGGCCTGGCGCTCGGCGAAGAACACATGGCGCTGCGCCTTCGATTGCGTGCCGGAGACGAGCCTCAGAAACGTCTCGCGCTCGAAAGCGAGGCCCTCGTCGAAGGGCATGGTGACGGCGGCCTCAACGCAGCGGATGCAGGCCTCCGGCGCCTCGAAGCCGCGAAAGCGCTTGGCGTTCGCTTGCGCGAAGCGCTCGAAGAGGCCGGGCTCGGCCACGAGCTTGTCGTTCTGGTCGCGCACCTTCCGGAGCGGCCGCCCCTCCGCGAGGATTCGGCGCGCGAAGGCGACGGCGCCCTCGCGCAGCTGCCCCTCCTCCGCGAGCAGGTCCACGAGCCCCGCCTCGTGGGCGGCCTTGGCCGGCATGTGCTCGCCGGAGGTGATCATCTCGAGAGCCCGCTGCGGCCCCACGAGCCGCGGCAGGCGCTGCGTGCCGCCGGCCCCCGGCACGATGCCGAGCTTCACCTCGGGCAGACCGCACCGGGCGGAGGGCACCGCGACGCGGTAATGGCAGGCGAGCGCCAGTTCCAGCCCGCCGCCGAGCGCCGTGCCGTGGATCGCGGCGATCACGGGCTTCGCGGCGCCCTCCACCTGCGCGTTGAGATCGTGCAGGCTCACCCCTTGCGGCGGCTTGCCGAACTCGGAGATGTCGGCGCCCGCGATGAAGGTGCGGCCCGCGCAGATGAGCACCACCGCCTTCACGGCATCATGGGCGAGGGCTTGGCCAAGCCCCTGGCTCAGCCCGTCGCGGACGGCGGCGGAGAGCGCGTTGACGGGCGGCGAATTCACGACGAGGAGGGCGATCTCGCCTTCGGTCTCGAGGGCGACGACGGGGTTCACGGCGGTCACTTCATGCTCCTCCCTCTCACGGGCGGCCCGCTCCGCTCCTGCCGTGCGGGCCCAGGCCTCCTTGCTGCGGGGGACAGCCCGTTCCCGGCCCGCATCGCGGCCACGGCGGGGCTCCTCCCTCTCACGAGCGGTATGCTCCGCTCTTGCGCGTCCCTGCCTTTATAAAGTCCGCCCCAATCGGGGGAAGTCCCATTTTTTCGAAAGACCGGCTTGTCGATGAGCGGCGCCTCTGCGAGCCTTCGGCCAGCACGAAGGAGCGACCATGAAAGCGGTGATGAGCCATGCGCCCGGCGGGCCCGAGACCCTGGTGATCGAGGAGCGGCCCGACCCGCAAGCCGGCCCCGGCGAGGTCGTGCTGCGGGTCATGGCCTGCGGGGTCAATTATCCGGACGTGCTCATCATCGAGGACCGCTATCAGTTCAAGCCGCAGCGCCCCTTCGCGCCGGGCGGCGAGGTAGCGGGGATCGTGGACTCGCTCGGCGAGGGCGTGCAGGGCCTTCGCGTCGGCGACAGGGTGATCGGCTTTGCGGGCTGGGGCGGCTTGGCCCAGCGCCTGGCGCTGCCCGCCGGAAAATGCGTGCCCGTGCCGGATGCCATGCCCTTCGACGAGGCCGCCGCCTTCATCATGACCTACGGCACCTCCTACCACGCATTGAAGGACCGGGCCTCGCTCGAACCTGGCGAGACCCTGCTGGTGCTCGGCGCCGCGGGCGGCGTCGGTTTGGCTGCCGTCGAACTCGGCAAGGCCATGGGCGCCCGCGTCGTCGCCGCGGCGTCGTCCGAGGAGAAGGTGGCGCTCGCCAAGGCGCACGGAGCCGACGAGGGCGTGGTCTATCCGGCCGGGCCCTTCGACCGCGAGGGCGCCAAGGCGCTCGCCGACCTGTTCAAGGGCGCCTGCGGCAAGGGCGGCGCGAACGTGATCTACGATCCTGTAGGCGGCGATTACAGCGAGGCGGCCCTGCGCGCCATCGCCTGGGAGGGTCGCCACCTCGTGGTGGGCTTTCCAGCCGGCATCCCCAAGCTCCCGCTGAATCTCGCCCTCCTCAAATCCTGCCAGGTGGTCGGCGTGTTCTGGGGCGAGTTCGCGCGGCGTTTTCCCGAGGCCGACCGCGCCAATACCGAAGCGCTCATGCGCCTCTACGCCGAGGGACGGATCCGCCCCACCATCTCGGACCGCTTTCCCCTGGAGCGCTCCGGCGAAGCCATCGCCGCGCTCGCGGCCAGGAAGGCCATGGGCAAGATCGTCGTGACGATGGAATAGGTCCGGCATCACCTGTGATCGTCGTGACCATGGAATAGGTCGGCGTCACCCGTGATCGTCGTGACCATGGAATAGGTCGGCGTCACCTGTGATCGTGGTGAAGCGCTATCTGCGCTGGTGGCGGAAGGGCAGCGTGCTGGAGAGGCCCCCATCCACCGGGAACGCCTGGCCGTTCACATAGGACGCCTCGTCGCTCGCCAGAAACAGCGCCATGGCGGCGATCTCCTCCGGGACGCCGGCACGCAGGAGCGGGTTGAGCTGACCGATCCGCCCCTCCGAGCCCCGTGCCCGCGCAGCCTCGAACAGAGGCTGCGTCATGCCGGTCTCGATGAGGCCGGGGCAGATGGCGTTGACGCGCACCCCCGTGCCGTGGAGCGCATTGGCCGCACTCTGCACGAGGCTGATCACGCCCGCCTTGCTGGCGCTGTAGGGCGTGCCCGCCGCATTGGCCCGAAGCCCGGCCACCGAGGCGGTGCACACGATGGAGCCGCCTCCTGCGGCCATGAGATGCGGCGCCCCATACTTGATGGCAAGGAACGGCCCGATGAGGTTGATCCGCAGCACCTCCTGGAACAGTGCCACGGAGGTCTCGAAGAACGGCGCCTCGCCGCCGCTCACGCCCGCATTGGCATGGATCACGTCGAGCCCGCCGAACAGGTCCAGTGCCGCCCCGACGAAACGCTGCACCCCGGCCTCGTCGCCCACATCCGCGACGAGCGTCTCGATGCGTCCCTGTGCGCCCGCCGCCGTCTCGCGCAAGCCGTCCTCGTGGAGGTCGACAGCAAGCACCGCCGCGCCCTCGCGGGCAAAGAGACGGGCCGTTGCGCGGCCGATCCCGCTGCCCGCGCCTGTCACGATCGCATGTTTGCCCTGTAGCCTCACGCCGCCTGCCCTCCCGCGCCGGTCCGCCCGCCGAGTGCCCCCTCGATCGTGCGAACCATCGCGACGAGACGCGGCCCGATCTCCGTTTCGAGGCGCCGGCGGCTGATCAGGTAGGCCGGCGCGCCGCAATTGAAGGCAAAGAGCCCCGATCCGTCGGCTGGGCGGATCGCGGTGCCGACCGCGTTCACGTCGGGCTGCCAGCTGCCGACGGAGAGCACGAAGCCGCGTTTGGCATAATCCGTTACAGCCTGATCGATGCCGGCCTCGATGGCCGGCCAATCGGGTCCGTGACGCTCGGCGAGCGCAGCGAGGAGCGGCGCGCGCTCGGCTTCGCTCAACGCCGCCAGATACGCGCGGCCCATGGCGGTGGTGGCGAGCGGAATGCGCGAGCCGAGCTCGAGCTGCAGCGTCACGGCGGCGGCGCTCCGGCAATGGGCCACGTAGAGCATGCTGAGCCGGTCGCGGCTGCCGAGCGCGACGGAGGCGCCCGCCAGATCCGCCAGCGCCTGCATATGCGGCCGCGCCACCTCGCGAATGCCGAGATTGGCGAGCGCCGCGTAGCCGAGGGAGAGCGCCGTGGGCGCAAGCTGGTATTTTCCAAGACGCTCCAGATGCGTCAGGTAGCCAAGCTCAGTGAGCGTGTAGGTGATGCGCGAGACGGTGGGCTTCGGCAGCCCCGTGCGGGCGGCGATCTCCTGATTGCCGAGCACCCCGTCGGAGGGCCGGAAGGCACGCAGCACCTCAAGACCACGGGCGAGCGCCGTCACGAACTTGCGCTCGTCGCGTGGTGGTGCGGCGGGAATGCGCGGGGGATCGGCTGAGCGCGGCACGGGCGGTCTCGATCGGTCCTTCGGTCGTTGACAAGAGTCTCGCCCGTTCCTACCGTTCGGGTCAAATACTAAAACTCAGTTTCGCACAGCGGAACCTGGATGGAAACGCCGATGACGATGCCGGCCTGGATTGCGGGGGACCGCTCCGGCCCCGCGCCCTGTGCGCCGAGGCGCCCATGACGGGCGCGCGTCCCTTCGTGTGGGAACGGTCCTATCCGCCCGGCGTGAGCTGGGATGCGCCGATCCGCATCTCGACGCTGCCGGCACTTCTCGACGAGGCGGCGGGCCGCTTCGGCAACCGGCCGGCCATCGAGTTCCGAGGCCGGCATCTGAGCTTCACCGAGATCGCGGCACAGGCCGACCGTATGGCCGCGGCCCTCCTGCGTGACGGCATCGGCAATGGGCAGACCCTCGCGATCTATCTGCCGAACACGCCATACCACCCTTACGCATTCTTCGGCGGCGCCAAGGCCGGCGCCAAGCTGGCGCATCTGAGCCCGCTCGATTCCGAGCGTGTGCTTGCCCACAAGCTCGCCGATTCCGGCGCGCGCGTGCTTGTGACCACGGACATTGGCTCCATGCTGCCGATGGCCGTGAAGCTGCTCGATGCAGGACATATCGACCGGATCATTGTGGGCGAGGATGCGGCCTTCGGACCCTCACCGGCTCCCACGATGCCCCTGCCCACGCGGCCGGACGTGGTGAGCTTCGCCAACTTCATCGCCGATGCGCCGATCCCTGAGCACTGGCCGGCGCTGGATGTGGAGGCGGTGGCGCTGCTGCAATACACCGGCGGCACCACGGGCCTGCCGAAGGGCGCCATGCTCACCCACGCCAACCTCACGGCCGCCGTGTCGATCTACGATGCCTGGTTCGAGGGGCAAGGGCTGTCGCGTCCAGGAGCCGACCGGGTCATCGGCGTGCTGCCGCTCTTCCACATCTACGCCCTCACCACGATCCTCCTGCGCCAGATCCGCTGCGGCAACGAGATCCTGCTGCGGATGCGGTTCGACGTGGAGACGATGCTGCACGACATCGAGGTGAAGCGCGCCACCTCCTTTCCGGGCGTGCCGACCATGTGGATCGCGCTCGCGAACCTGCCCGGCATCGAGACGCGCGATCTCTCCTCGCTCACCTATTGCGGCTCCGGCGGCGCGCCGCTCCCCGTCGAAGTCGCACAACGCTTCGAACGCCTGACCGGCCATCGCCTCGGCGGCGGCTGGGGCATGACGGAAACCTCGCCGGCCGGCACCAACCTGCCGAAGGGAGGCCCCGCGAAGTTCGGCTCCATCGGCGTGCCGCTGCCCGGTATCGAGATGGATGTGGTGTCCCTCGACGATCCGACCCGCGTGCTTGGCATCGGCGAGGTCGGGGAGCTGCGCATCCGCGGCCCGAATGTAACCAAGGGCTACTGGAACAGGCCCGAGGAGAGCGCGGCCTCGTTCGCCGAGGGCGGGTTCCTCACCGGCGATATCGGCCGCATGGACGAGGACGGCTACATCTTCATTGTGGACCGCAAGAAGGACATGCTCATCTGCGGCGGCTTCAACGTCTACCCGCAGATGATCGAACAGGCGATCTACGAGCACCCGGCCGTCGACGAATGCGTGGTGGTCGGCATCCCCGACGACTATCGCGGCGAGGCCGCGAAGGCTTTCGTCAAGCTGCGCGGCGGCGCCGCGCCCTTCTCCCTCGACGAGCTGCGCGCCTTCCTCGCCGACAAGCTCGGGCGGCATGAGATGCCCTCCGCGCTCGAAATTCGCGACGCCCTCCCCCGCACCCCGGTCGGCAAGCTGTCGAAGGTGGAACTGCGGGAGGAGGAGCGCCAGCGCCACGCCCCCACGCGCGAAAGCGCCTGACCTCGATTCCAGGAGAAATCCCATGTCAGCAGCCGTCATCGTATCCACCGCCCGCACCCCCATCGGCAAGGCCTACCGTGGCGCCCTCAACGACACGGACGGCGCGACGCTGGCGGCGCACGCGATCCGCCACGCGGTCGAGCGCGCTGGCATCGACCCGGGCGAGGTGGAGGACGTGGTGATGGGCTGCGCCATGCAGGAGGGATCGACGGGGGGGAACATCGCCCGCAAGGCCCTCCTGCGGGCCGGTCTCCCGATCGGGGTGGCGGGCGCCACCATCGACCGGCAATGCTCCTCGGGCCTGCAATCCATCGCGATGGCCGCGCGCTCGATCCTGTTCGATGGAGTCACGACAGCGGTGGCCGGCGGCGTCGAGTCGATCAGCCTCGTGCAGAACGACCACCGCAACAGCTTCCGCGCCATCGACGAGAGCCTCATGGCGATCAAGCCCGAGGTGTATTTGCCGATGATCGACACGGCCGAGGCCGTGGCCGCGCGCTACGGCATCTCCCGCGAGGTGCAGGACGCCTACGGTCTGGAGAGCCAGCGCCGCACCGCCGCCGCCCAGCAGGCCCGCCGCTTCGACGCGGAGATCGCGCCCATCACCACCCGCATGGCGGTAGTCGACAAGGCGACCGGCGCCGTCTCCCACAAGGTGGTGACGCTGGCGCAGGACGAGGGCCCGCGCCCGGACACCAATGCGGAGGGCCTGGCCAACCTCAAAGCCGTGCGCGGCGAGGGCAAAACCATCACCGCCGGCAATGCGAGCCAGCTCTCGGACGGGGCCTCCGCCTGCGTGGTGATGGATGCAAAGCTCGCCGAGAAGCGCGGCCTCGAACCTCTCGGCATCTTCCGCGGCTTCGTAGTGGCAGGCTGCGAACCGGACGAGATGGGCATTGGCCCCGTCTTCGCGGTGCCGCGGCTTCTGGAGCGCCACGGTCTCACGGTGGACGACATCGACCTGTGGGAGCTCAACGAGGCCTTCGCCGTGCAGGTGATCTATTGCCGCGACCGGCTCGGCATCGACCCTGAGAAGCTCAACGTGAATGGCGGCGCGATCTCGGTCGGCCACCCCTATGGCATGTCGGGAGCGCGGCTCACGGGCCATGCGCTCGTCGAGGCCAAGCGGCGCGGGGCAAAGCGCGCGGTCGTCACCATGTGCGTGGGCGGCGGCATGGGCGCCGCGGGTCTCTTCGAGATCGCCTGACGCGTCACTCTCCGGCAAACGTCAGGGACAGCGACGCATGGATCCGAGCCTCAATCGAAAAAAGAGCGCCTCTTCCCCCTTCTGACGCGTCCTGACCCGAACACATCACCAGCTCAATCGAGGACTTCCAAAGATGGATCTCCGCTTCACCCCCGAAGAGAACGCCTTCCGCGAGGAGGTGCGCGCCTTCTTTCGCAATGCCCTGCCGGAGACCATCCGCCACAAGATGATCATGGGGCATCATCCCTCCAAGGACGATCTCGTCACCTGGTCGCGGATCCTCAATGCCAAGGGCTGGGCGGTGCCGCACTGGCCGGTGGAGCATGGGGGGACGGGCTGGAGCCCAGTGCAGCAATACATCTTCCGGGACGAGCTGCAGCAGGCGCCCGCCCCTGAGCCGCTTGCCTTCGGGGTCAGCATGGTCGGACCCGTCATATATACGTTCGGCTCCGAGGAGCAGAAGCGCCGCTTCCTGCCGCGCATCGCGAACCTCGACGATTGGTGGTGCCAAGGCTTCTCGGAACCCGGCTCCGGCTCCGATCTCGCCTCGCTCAAAACCACTGCGAAGCGCGATGGCGACACCTACGTGATCAACGGGCAGAAGACCTGGACGACCCTCGCCCAGCACGCGGATTGGATCTTCTGCCTCGCCCGCACCGACATGGCGGCGAAGAAGCAGGAGGGCATCTCCTTCATCCTCATCGACATGAAGACGCCCGGCATCACCGTTCGTCCGATCCAGACGATCGATGGGGGGCTCGAGGTGAACGAGGTGTTCTTCGACGACGTGCGCGTCCCGGTCGAGAACCTCGTCGGTCAGGAGAACAAAGGCTGGGATTATGCCAAGTTCCTGCTTGGCAATGAGCGCGTGGGCATCGCTCGGATCGGCATCTCGAAAGCACGCCTGAAGCGCATCCGCGAGCTGGCGAGCCTGGAGCGCATCGGCGAGGTGCCGCTGATCCAGACCCCACGCTTTCGCGAAAAGCTCGCGGCCGTCGAGATCGAGCTGAAAGCGCTCGAGATGACGCAGCTGCGCGTCGTGGCGGCCGAGAGCCGGCGCGAGAGGGGCAAGCCCGATCCCGCCTCCAGCATTCTCAAGATCAAGGGCTCCGAGATTCAGCAGGCTACGACAGAGCTTCTTCTCGAAGTGGTCGGCCCCTACGCCCTCCCCTACCAGGAGGAGCCGGACGAGGGCTGGAACGAGCCGCCGATCGGTCCCGATTGGGCCGGCGCCGCAGCGCCCACCTATTTCAACTGGCGCAAGATCTCGATCTACGGCGGCTCCAACGAGATCCAGAAGAACATCATCGCGAAAGCGATCCTCGGTCTTTAAGCAAGGGCAGCAAAGATGGATTTCGACCTCACCGAGGCACAGCGACTGCACGTCCGGGAAGGATAGAACGACGATGGATTTCGACCTCACCGAGGAACAGCGCCTCCTGAAGGACAGCGTCGATCGGCTCCTCGCCGACCGCTACGATTTCGACCAGCGCCGCAGCTACCAGAAGGCGGAGGAGGGCTGGAGCCGGGAGATCTGGGCGCAATATGCGGAACTCGGCCTCCTCGGCCTCCCCTTCACCGAGGAGCAGGGCGGGTTCGGCGGCGGGCCCGTGGAGACCATGATTGTCATGGAAGCCTTCGGCCGCGCTCTCGCTCTCGAGCCCTATCTTGCCACGGTCGTGCTCGGCGGCGGCGCGTTGCGCCATGGGGGAAGCGCGGAGCAGCAGGCGCGGTTCATCCCCGCCATCGTGGAGGGCTCGCATACCCTCGCGCTCGCCCACACGGAACGCCAATCCCGGTACGACCTCTTCGATGTCGCGACGACCGCTCGCCGCGACGGGAGCGCCTACGTTCTCGATGGCGAGAAGGGCGTGGTTCTCCAGGGCGACAGCGCTGACACGATCCTCGTGACCGCCCGCACCGCGGGCAGCCGGCGTGACAAAGACGGCATCGGTCTCTTTCTTGTCGACGCCAAGGCTGCCGGTCTGTCGCGCAGGGGCTACCCGACGCAGGACGGCATGCGGGCCGCGGAGATCAGCCTTCAGGGCGTGACGGTCGGGCCCGAATCCGTGATCGGCGATCCCGAAGGCGCCCTGCCGCTCGTGGAGCGCATCGTGGACGAGGGCATGGCGGCGCTCTGCGCGGAGGCGGTCGGCGCGATGCATGAGATGCACGCGCTCACCGTCGATTATCTCAAGACCCGCAAGCAGTTCGGCGTCACCATCGGGTCCTTCCAGGTCCTGCAGCACCGGGCCGTGGAGATGTTCGTGATGCTGGAGCAGGCGCGCAGCATGGCGATGCTCGCCACCATGATGGTGGAGGAGCCGGACGCCGCGGAGCGCGCCCGCGCCATCGCGGCCGCGAAGGTGCAGATCGGCCGCTCCGGCCGCTTTGTCGGACAGCAGGCGGTGCAGCTCCATGGGGGCGTCGGCGTCACCATGGAGTACAAGGTCGGCCACTATTTCAAGCGCGCCACCATGATCGACACCCAGTTCGGCGACGCCGACCACCATCTCGGCCGCGTGGCCGAGGCCGGCAGCCTCATCGCGGCCTGACAGGAGCGCGTCCCATGTCCTTTCCCTTGAGCCCGCGCGCCGCGGATCTGAAGGAGCGCGTGACGCGCTTCATGGACGAGCACGTCTACCCGGCCGAACACCTGTTCGAGCGCCAGCTCAACGAGGGTCCGACCCGCTGGCAGATTCCCCCGATCATGGAGGAGCTGAAAGCGAAGGCCCGGGCCGCCGGATTGTGGAACCTGTTCCTGCCCGAGAGCGAACTCGGCGCCGGCCTCACCAACGCGGAGTATGGTCAACTTTGCGAGGTAATGGGCCGCTCGCCCATCGGGGCCGAATGCTTCAATTGCTCGGCGCCCGATACCGGCAACATGGAGGTGCTCGTCCGCTATGGCTCCAAGGAACATCAGGAGCGGTGGTTGAGGCCGCTGCTCGCGGGCGAGATCCGGTCATGCTTTGCCATGACCGAGCCCGATGTCGCCTCGTCGGACGCCACCAACATCCAGGCGGAAATCCGCCGCGACGGCGATCACTACATCGTCAATGGGCGCAAGTGGTGGACATCCGGCGCCATGGACCCGCGCTGCCGGATCGCGATCCTCATGGGCAAGACCGATCCAGGCGCCGCGAAGCACCAGCAGCAATCCATGATCCTGGTGCCTATGGATGCTCCAGGCATCACCATCGTGCGGCCGCTTACCGTGTTCGGCTACGACGATGCGCCCCACGGCCATGCGGAGGTGCTGTTCGAGAACGTGCGCGTGCCCGCCTCGAACATTCTCCTCGGCGAGGGCCGCGGGTTCGAGATCGCGCAGGGGCGCTTGGGACCCGGGCGCATCCACCATTGCATGCGCCAGATCGGCGTCGCGGAGCGCGCGCTGGAAACGCTCTGCCGCCGCGCCCTCTCCCGCTCGCCCTTCGGCAAGACCATCGCGGACCAGGGCGTGACGCGCCACTGGATCGCGGAGTCGCGCATGGAGATCGATCAGGCGCGGCTCCTCACGCTGCATGCGGCGCGCATGATGGACGAGGTCGGCAACAAGGCGGCCCGCGCCGAGATCGCCATGATTAAGGTGGTGGCGCCCAACGTGGCCCTGAAGGTCATCGACCGGGCCATCCAGGTCTGCGGCGCGGCCGGCGTGAGCCAGGATTTCCACCTCGCCTTCGCCTATGCCCATGCCCGCACGCTCCGCCTCGCGGACGGGCCGGACGAGGTGCACCGGGAGACCATCGCCAAGGTGGAATTGGGGAAGTACATGGCAAAATCCACCGCGCACCGGAGCGCCGCATGACGGGTTTTCATCGTTGCGAGCTCAGGCTTGGACGCCGGACGCGCCCACACTCCCGTTGCCGCAGTGTTTGCAGAATGTGGAATGCGAGGAGCGCCGCATGACATCGCCCTTCGACCTCTCGGGTCAGGTCGCCGTCGTTACAGGGTCTAGCCGCGGCATCGGCCGCTCCATCGCCGAGACCATGGCATCGCTCGGCGCGAGCGTGGTGGTGTCGAGCCGGAAGGCGGAGGCCTGCGAGCCGGTCGCGGAGGCGATCCGGGCCAAGGGCGGCGTTGCGGAGGTGATCCCCTGCAACATCTCCCGCAAGCCGGAGGTGGAGGCGCTCGTGGATGGCACGCTACAGCGCTTCGGGCGCATCGACGTCCTCGTCTGCAACGCGGCCGTGAACCCGGTCTATGGGCCGCTCAGCCAGCTCACGGACGAGGCCTTCGACAAGATCATGGGCGCGAATGTGAAGAGCAATCTGTGGCTCTGCAACCGCGTCATCCCCGGCATGGCAGAGCGCGGAGGCGGCGCCGTGATCATCGTCTCCTCCATCGCCGGCCTGCGGGGCACCGAGGTGATCGGTGCTTATGGGATCTCGAAGGCGGCGGATTTCGCGCTCGCCCGCAACCTCGCCGTGGAGTGGGGCCCCAGGAACGTGCGCGTGAACTGCATCGCGCCGGGCCTCATCAAGACGGATTTCGCCCGCGCCCTCTGGGAAGACGATGCGGCCTTGGAGCAGCGCAACCGCACCACGCCGCTCCGCCGCATCGGCGCCCCCGACGAGATCGGCGGGGTCGCCGCGTTCCTCGCCTCCCCGGCCGCGAGCTTCATGACCGGGCAAGTCGTGGTTGTGGACGGGGGCGTGACCATCGCGTGACGCGCCCCTCCTGCGGAGGGAGACTACACATTCGCATACCCTCCCTCCCGTTCCGAAGGGTTGAGCCCGGGCGCGGAAGCGCCTAGCACAGGGCCATGACGCCGCTCAAAGCCCTTATCTTCGACGTGGACGGGACGCTGATGGACAGCGATCCGGTGCACATGCAAGCCTTCGCCAGAATCCTGGAGCCGCACGGCTTCACGGTGGACCATGCCTTCTACCGGCGACAGGTCGTCGGCAAGACCAATGCCCGCATCTTCGGAGACCTCTTTCCCGACCGCACGCCCGAGGAGCTCGCGCGCATGGCGGACGAGAAGGAGGCGCTCTTCCGTAAGCTGGCGACGAGCCTCGCGCCGCTGGAAGGCCTGCCCGAACTCCTGGACTGGGCCGACGGCAAGGGCCTGCCCCTCGCCATCGTGACCAACGGGCCGCGGCTGAACCTCGCCCATGCGGTCGAGGCCCTGCATCTCGAAGGCCGCTTTCCCGTGATGCTCGCCCGCGAGGACGTGGCCGAGGGCAAGCCCCACCCGATGCCTTACCTTGCAGCCCTCGAAAAGCTCGGCGTCGACGCCGCCGACGCGGTCGCCTTCGAGGACTCGCCCTCCGGCGTCATGGCCGCCAGCCGCGCCGGCATCCACACCTTCGGCGTGCTCACGGGCGTATCGGACGCGGACCTGCGCGAGGCGGGAGCCCACGACACCATCGCGCATTTCGCGGACCCGGTGCTCTGGCAGCACCTCGAGGCGCGCACCCGCCGCGCGGCGTCGTAACGCGTCACCCCAAAGAAAAAGGAGGGGCTTTCGCCCCTCCCCTCTCGTCATCCATTACGGGCTTTAGCCGCGCGGAGGCGTGGCCGGCCAGCTCTTGATGAGCGTGTCGTAGTCGATGGTCTCGCCCTTCGGCTTCTCGTTCGCGAGCTTGCGCTGGGGGGCGAGCGTCCCGTCCTTCTCGGCCTTGGCGTGCCAGAACTCCGCGGACTCCTTCGGGTTCATCTTCGGACCGCATTCACCCTGGACATTGGCGCGCTCGAGGCGGGTCAGCACCTCATCCTGCGCCGCCGCGAGGGAGTCCATGGCCGCCTGCGGGGTCTTCGCACCGGACGAGGCATCGCCGATGTTCTGCCACCACAGCTGAGCCAGCTTCGGATAGTCCGGGATGTTGTTGCCCGTGGGGGTCCACTGCACGCGGGCCGGCGAGCGGTAGAACTCCACGAGGCCGCCGAGCTTCGGGGCCCGCTCCGTCATGGACGGATGCCAGATGTCGCTCTCGCGGATGAAGGTGAGGCCCACATGGCTCTTCTTCAGCGAGACCGACTTCGAGGTAACGAACTGGGCATAGAGCCAGGCCGCCTTGCGGCGCTCGACGGGGGTCGACTTGAGGAGCGTCCAGGCACCGGCATCCTGGTAGCCGAGCTTCATGCCGTCCTTCCAATAGGCGCCCTTCGGGGAGGGAGCCATGCGCCATTTCGGCGAGCCGTCCGCGTTCACCACCGGCAGGCCGGGCTTCACCATGTCGGCCGTGAAGGCGGTGTACCAGAACATCTGCTGGGCCACGTTGCCCTGCGCCGGCACGGGGCCTGACTCCGAGAAGGTCATGCCGTTCGCCTGCGGCGGGGCGTACTTCTTGAGCCACTCGATGTACTTGGCGATGGAATAGACCGCCGCCGGGCCGTTGGTGTCGCCGCCCCGATCCACGGAGGAGCCGACCGGGCGGCAGCCTTCCATGCGCACGCCCCACTCGTCCACGGGCTTGCCGTTCGGCAGGCCGCGGTCGCCGTTGCCGGCCATGGAGAGCCACGCATCGGTGAACCGCCAGCCGAGGGACGGGTCCTTCTTGCCGTAGTCCATGTGGCCATAGACCTTGACGCCGTCGACCTCCTTCACGTCGTTCGTGAAGAACTCGGCGATGTCCTCATAGGCGGACCAGTTCACCGGCACGCCGAGGTCGTAGCCGTACTTGGCCTTGAACTTCTCCTTGAGGTCGGCGCGCTGGAACCAGTCGTAGCGGAACCAATACAGGTTCGCGAATTGCTGGTCGGGCAACTGGTACATCTTGCCATCGGGCGCGGTCGTGAAGGAGCGGCCGATGAAGTCCTTGATGTCGAGGTTCGGGTTCGTGACGTCCTTGCCCTCACCCGCCATCCAATCGTCGAGCGCGACGGCCTGCTTGTAGCGGAAATGGGTGCCGATGAGATCGGAGTCGTTGACCCACGCGTCGTAGATGTTGCGGCCAGACTGCATCTGCGTCTGGATCTTCTCCACCACGTCGCCCTCCTGGATGAGGTCGTGGGTGAGCTTGATGCCCGTGATCTCGGAGAACGCCTTCGCGAGGGTCTTGGCCTCGTATTCATGGGTGGTGATGGTCTCGGAGACGACGTTGATCTCCATGCCCTTGAAGGGCGCCGCCGCCTTGATGAACCACTCCATCTCCTTCATCTGCTCTTCTTTCGAGAGCGTGGAGGGCTGGAATTCGCTATCGACCCAGCGCTTGGCGGCTTCCATATCCGCGAAGGCCGTGCCGGTGCCGAGCGCCATCGCAAGCGCGCTCGCAGAGACGAGATGCTTCAAATGCCTTTGAGACAAAGCCATTATTTCCTCCCAAGTTGACCGGCCGGTCCGATGAACCGGCCATTCTCGTCCGGCTTTCCGCCGAAGAGACAGTTTGGGCCTCCCCCTCACACGAAGCGAAACACCGCCGCCGCGTAGAGAAGCGAGAGACCAGAAGCGGGCCATAGATCCGGGCCGACGAGCCCGAGCCAGGCAAGATGGATGAAGGCGGAGCCGAGCAGGCTGATGAACAGCCGGTCGCCTCGGGTGGTTGCGATGCGCAGCACGCCCACACGCTCCGTCTCGGGTCGCCACAGGGCGAGCAGCGTCATGAGCAGCAGGAGGCTGGCAATGCCTGCGAAGAAGAGGCCCGTCTGCCAAGTCCAGGCCATCCAGGCAAAATCAGGCATGGGAGGCTCCTTTGAGACGGTTCGGCGCAACCTCCGACATCGTGCTGCGGCAAGCGGTCATTGGACTTCCTCAGACGCGGCCCAGGGCGAAGCCCTTGGCGATGTAGTTGCGGACGAACCAGATCACGAGCGCGCCCGGCACGATGGTGAGGACGCCCGCAGCCGCGAGCAGCCCCCAATCCATCCCCGAGGCCGAGACCGTCCGCGTCATGGTGGCGGCGATGGGCTTTGCATTCACCGTCGTGAGCGTGCGCGCGAGCAGGAGCTCGACCCAGGAGAACATGAAGCAGAAGAAGGCCGCGACGCCGATGCCGGAGGCGATCAGCGGCATGAAGATCTTCACGAAGAAGCGTGGGAAGGAATACCCGTCGATCGCCGCCGTCTCGTCGATCTCCCGCGGCACGCCCGACATGAAGCCCTCGAGAATCCACACGGCGAGCGGCACGTTGAAGAGGCAATGGGCCAGAGCCACGGCCCAGTGCGTGTCGAAGAGGCCGATGGCCGAATAGAGGTTGAAGAAGGGCAGCGCGAAGACCGCGGGCGGGGCCATGCGGTTCGAGAGCAGCCAGAAGAAGAGGTGCTTGTCGCCTAGGAACCGGTAGCGCGAGAAGGCATAGGCCGCAGGCAGCGCGAGCGCGATGGACAGCACCGTGTTGATGGCCACATAGGTGAGCGAGTTGATGTAGCCGCCGTACCAGCTCGGGTCCGTGAAGATCTTCACGTAGTTGTCGAAGGTGATCTCGCGAGGCCAGAGCGTGAGCGTCGTCGTGATCTCCGTGTTCGTCTTCAGGCTCATATTGACGAGCCAATAGATCGGCAGGATCAGGAACACGAGATAGAGGGTCATGACCACGGCCCGGCCGTTGATCCAGGGCGTCGCCACAGCCTTGTTCGCGCTGGCCGGCGCCGCCGCCGCTTTCGGCCTATCGATGATCGCAGCGCCGCTCATGCCTCGACTTCCTTCTTCTCGGCGTCCACGTTCGTCATGACCGTGTAGAACACCCAGCACAGGGCCAGGATGATCAGGTTGTAGACGAGGGACATGGCGGCCGCCTTGCCGAGGTCGAACTGGCCGAGCGCGAGCTTGACGAGATCGATGGACAGGAAGGTGGTGGCATTGCCCGGCCCACCGCCCGTGAGCACGAAGGGCTCCGTGTAGATCATGAAGGAATCCATGAAGCGCAGGAGCACCGCGATGAGGAGCACGCGGCGCATCTTCGGTAGCTGGATCGTACGGAACACCGCCCAGCGGGAAGCGCCGTCGATGCGGGCGGCCTGGTAATAGGCATCCGGAATGGATTTCAGGCCCGCATAGCACAGGAGCGCCACGAGGCTCGTCCAGTGCCACACATCCATGACGATGATCGTGATCCAGGCGTCGAGGGGATCGGACACGTAGTTGTAGTCGATGCCGAGGCTGTTCACGGTCCAGCCGAGAAGGCCGATATCGCCGCGGGCGAAGACCTGCCAGATGGTGCCGACCACGTTCCACGGAATGAGCAGCGGCAGCGCCATGAGGACGAGGCAGAGCGCGACCGTCCAGCCCTCGCGGGGCATGGAGAGCGCCACCACGATGCCGAGCGGCACCTGGATGCTCAGGATGATCGCGGAGAACAGAAGGTTGCGCCAAAGCGAGTCGAAGAAGCGGCCGCCGAGCTCCTTCGAGGGGTCGAGAAGCTCCTGGAACCAGCCCACCCCGTTCCAGAAGAACTGGTTGTTGCCGAACGTGTCCTGGACCGAGTAGTTGACGACCGTCATGAGCGGCAGGATCGCCGAGAAGGCGACGATGCCGAAGACCGGCAGGACGAGCAGCCAGGCGCGGTTGTTGAGCGGCCTATCCATCAGCGCGCCTTCCCTTCCAACGCGAGCGATCGGGCGAACGGAACGGTCATCAACGCGCCTCCCCCGGCACCAGATGTCCATCGGCGTAGATGTGCACGTGGCGCGGATCGATGACGAGGGATGCCTCGTCCCCATCGACAGCCAGGTTCTCAGGCACGCTCGCGGCCATAGGACGACCCGCCATCTCGACGCGGGCGATGCGCGCGCGACCGATATCGTCGATCCGGCGCACCCGTACGGGGAGCCCCTGCCCCTTGGCCTGGAGCGACACGAATTCAGGGCGGATGCCGAGCTCGATGCGACCGGCCGACGGGAGGCTCGGATAGGCCAGCGCGAGCGAGATCGGCTCGCCCTCCACATAGGCCGTGCGCCCCTCGACCCGGCAGGGCAGCACGTTCATGCCCGGCGAGCCGATGAAATGTCCGACGAAGGTGTGAGCCGGACGGGCGAAGAGCTCGTCCGGGGTGCCCGTCTGCACGACCGCGCCGTCATGCATGACGACCACCTTGTCGGCGAAGGTGAGCGCCTCGGTCTGATCGTGGGTCACGTAGATCATGGTGAGGTCGAGCGACCGATGCAGCTCCTTCAGGGTGGAGCGCAGCTGCCATTTCAGGTGCGGGTCGATGACCGTGAGCGGCTCGTCGAAAAGGATCGCCGCCACGTCCGGGCGCACGAGGCCGCGGCCGAGCGAGATCTTCTGCTTCATATCGGCCGTCAGGTTGCGCGCCTTGCGGTCGAGGACGCGGGTGAGATCGAGCATGTGCGCGACCTCCTCCACGCGCCGGCCCGCCGCCTCACGGGGGACACCCCGGTTCTTGAGAGGAAAGGCCAGGTTCTCGCGCACCGTCATGGTGTCGTAGACCACGGGGAACTGAAACACCTGCGCGATGTTGCGCGCCTCCGTAGGCAAGTCCGTCACATCACGGTCGTCGAACAGGATGCGTCCACGGGTCGGCCGCACGAGGCCGGAGATGATGTTGAGGAGCGTGGTCTTCCCGCAGCCGGATGGGCCGAGCAGCGCATAGGCCCCGCCCTGGTCCCACACGTGGTGGACCTCCTTGAGGGCGTAATCCTGGGGCCCCTTCGGATCGGAGCGGTAGGCATGGGCGAGACGGTCGAGGGTGATGCGGGCCATGGCTGCGTCACCTCATCCGGGTGGATCGGCCCGGGGCGAGGCCGGCCTGGGCTGCTGTACGGGGCGAAGGACGGAGATGGTCGGGGATGATGCGGGCCATCGCTGCCTCACGCCGCCTGCGCGAGGGCGGCGCCGGCAAGGCGCCCCGCCGCGTCGAAGAGGAAGACCCGGGAGGGGTCGAGGGAGACCGTGACGGCGGCGCCGGGCTCGAGGCGCCGCACGCCCAGAACGAGAGCGACGAAGCGGTGCTCGCCGGAATCCAGGTGCACGTAGCTCTCCGAGCCCGTGATCTCTGCCACGGATACGGTCGCTGGAATGGCGATGGCGCCGGGCGCCGGCCCGTCGAGGCCGAGATGGTGGGCGCGAAAGCCCATCGTGTAGGCGCCGTCCGGCACGGTCGCGAAGGCGCCCGTGGCCGGCATCGAGCCGCCGGTGCCGAGCTGCACGCGGCCTGAAGCCTTCTCGGCGCGCAGCGTATTGAGCGGCGGATCGGAGAAGACCTGCGCGCTCAGGAGATCCCGCGGCTGGCGGTAGACCAGCGGCGTCGGCCCGAACTGAGCGACGGCGCCCTGGAAGAGGGTCGCCGTGTTGCCGCCAAGAAGCAGCGCCTCCTGCGGCTCGGTGGTGGCATAAACGAAGATCGCGCCGGACTCCGCGAAGATGCGCGGTAGCTCCTCACGCAGCTCCTCGCGGAGCTTGTAGTCGAGATTGGCGAGCGGCTCGTCGAGCAGCACGAGATCGGCCCGCTTCACGAGCGCCCGGGCGATGGCCGTGCGCTGCTGCTGGCCGCCCGAGAGGTTGAGAGGCTTGCGGTCGAGATAAGGCTCGAGCTTCAGGAGCTTGGCCGCATGGCGCACCCGCGCTTCGATTTCGGCGCCAGGCAGACGGGCGACGCGGAGTGGCGAGGCGATGTTCTCGTAGACGTTCAGGGACGGGTAGTTGATGAACTGCTGGTACACCATCGCGACGGAGCGGCGCTGCACGGGAAGGCCGGTGACGTCGCGTCCATCCACCAGCACCCGGCCCCTCGTCGGCGCGTCGAGCCCCGCCATGAGACGCATGAGGGAGGTCTTGCCCGCGAGCGTCGCGCCTAGCAACACATTGAGGGAGCCGCGCTCCAGGGTGAGCGACACGTCGCGGATATGGGTCTCGGCGCCCACATCCTTGCGCACGGATTCGAGCACCAGCGTCATGCGCCGCCCCCGCCCGCGAGCGCCGGAGCGCATGGCTTACGCCATCGGGTGCAACAAGCCTTCGGCCCTAGCCGCATGCCTTCCACCGCTTTTCCTCCCTGGCGCCGGATTCTGGTGTCCAGCGCTCCTGTCCTTTGCACCCCCGCGCCGTGGGATCGAGACGATGCCGCGGCGCGTGATTTGCCTTCCAAGAGGCTAGGCGAGGCCCCGATGGGTGACAAGCAAGGATGCTGTCATATTCGGGCCCCGCAGCCTGATCCGTGGACCGGGTCAGACCCGTCCTGCGAGCGCATTCTCGAACAGACGCCGGGCACTCTCCTTGGTGACCGGAACCGGGTTCCCGCCAGCCGTCGGATCGTCCGGCGCCATGGCGGCCATCTCGTCGAAGCGCTCGGGGCCGATCTTCAGCCCCTCCAGGGTGTGCGGCACGCCGAGCTCGCTGCGCAGAGCCAGCACCCAATCGAGGAAGGCATCGAATCGCGATTGCAGGCCGAGATAGGCGGCCAGCCGCTCGATCTTCGCCTCAATGGCCTGGCGGTTGTAGACCAGCACGTAGGGCATGAAGACGGCGTTGGTGAGCCCGTGATGGGTGTCGTAGAGCGCTCCCACCGGATGGGAGAGCGCATGGATCGCGCCGAGCCCCTTCTGGAACGCCGTGGCGCCCATGGCGGCGGCCGACATCATGTGCGCCCGGGCTTCCAGATCCGCGCCGTCGCGATAAGCGCGTGGGAGATACTCCTTCACGAGCCGGATCCCCTCGACCGCGATCCCCTCCGCCATCGGATGATAGGAGGGCGAGCAATACGCCTCAAGGCAATGGGCAAGCGCGTCGAGGCCCGTGCCGGCGGTGATGTGCGGCGGCATGCCGACCGTGAGCTCGGGGTCGCAGATCGTGATCTTCGGCATCATGAGCGGATGGAAGATGACCTTCTTGGTGTGGGTCGCCTCCTGCGTGATCACGCCCGCGCGGCCGACCTCCGAGCCGGTGCCGGCCGTCGTCGGCACCGCCACGATGGGGGCGATTCCCTTCGGATCCGCCCGGGTCCACCAATCGCCCACATCCTCGAAATCCCACATGGGCCGGGACTGGCCTGCCATGAAGGCGATGACTTTGCCGGCATCGAGCGCGGAGCCGCCACCGAAGGCGACGACGCCGTCATGCCCGCCGCCCCGCATGGCCTCGAGCCCCTTGTAGACGTTGGTCTCCACCGGGTTCGGCTTGATCTCGGAGAACATTGCCGCCTTAAGGCCCGCCTCGTTGAGGAGCGCCATGGCCTGTCCGGTCATGGCTTGCGTGGCAAGGAAGGGATCGGTGACGAGGAGCGGCCGGCTCATCCCAGCCGTTTTGCATGCCTCGGCCAGCTCCGCGATGCGGCCGGCGCCGAAGCGCATTGCGGTCGGGTAGTTCCAGTTGGAGCGGGGCGAGGTAGCGGCGACGGTGGCGTTCATGACGGGCTTTCAGACAATGGGAGCGGGTTGAAAACGAGATCAGGAGAGCTGACGCAGGTGGTAGCTCTTCGGGCGCGTGACGGAATCGTAGCCCAGCGTCGAGAGGCTGGCGCCGCGGCCGGTATCCTTCACGCCCGTCCAGGCGAGACCCGGATCGAGATAGTCGGCGCGGTTCATGAAGACGGTGCCAGTCTCGATGCGGGCACCGATGGCCTCGGCCGCCTCGACGTCCGAGGTCCAGATCGCGGCGGAGAGGCCGTAGGGGGAATCGTTCATGAGGCGGATCGCCTCCTCGTCGTCCCGCACCTTCATGATGCCGACGACGGGACCGAAGCTCTCCTCCCGCATCACCTCCATGTCATGGGTGACGCCGGTCAGCACCTGCGGGGCGAGATAAGCTGTGTCGCCCGTATCGGCCGCAAAGCTTTTCGCGTCGATATGAGCCTTCGCTCCGGCGGCTACCGCCTCGGCGGTCTGGCGGCGCACGAGGTCGGCAAAGCGCTTGTGGGCCATGGGTCCGAGGGTCGTCGCCTCCTCCAGCGGGTTGCCGAGGATGTAGGCATTCACGAGGTTGACCGCGCCCTCCACGAACTGATCGTAGCGGCTCTCGTGCACATAGATGCGCTCAATGCCGCAGCAGCACTGGCCGGAATTGAAGAAGGCTCCATCGACGATGTTCTCGATCGCATGGGCCATGTCCGCATCCGGCCGCACATAGGCCGGGTCCTTGCCGCCAAGCTCGAGCCCGAGCGAGGTGAAGGTGCCGGCGGCCGCCCGCTCGATGGCGCGTCCGCCCGATACGGAGCCCGTGAAGTTGCAATGATCCACGAGCCCGGCGCCGAGGATACGGCTCGTCTGGTCGTGGCTGAGCACGAGGTTCTGGAAGAGCCCCCTCGGCAGCCCGGCCTGATCCATGGCCGTCTGGAAGCGCTCGCCCACGAGGATCGTCTGCGAGGCGTGCTTCAAGAGCACGGCGTTGCCGGCCACCAGCGCCGGAACGATGGTGTTGACCGCCGTGAGATAGGGATAATTCCAGGGCGCGATCACCAGCACGATGCCAGCCGCCTCGCGCTTGATCACCCGGCGAAAGCCTGGGCGCTCGTCGTCGGGGATCACGTCGCGAAGGGCCTTGTCGGCGATGCGCACCATGTAGCGGGTGCGCTCCTCGACGCCGCGGAACTCACCGCCGTAGCGCACGGGGCGTCCCATCTGCTGGGCGATCTCGGGCACCACCTCCTGGTTCATGGCGAGCAGCGCATCGAGAAAGCGCAGCACGGCCGCTTGCCTCTCGGGCAGCGGCACGGCGCGCCACGCGCCTTGCGCCGTGCGGGCCGCCGCGATGGCCTGGTCGATGGCCGCGTCGCTCATAAGAGGACGGCGGACCAGTTCCTTGCCGTCGATGGGGGAGATGCAAACGATATCCGTGCTGGCCATGATGCGGTGCGTACCTGGAAGGGATCAGACGATTTCGAGATTTTCGTACGTCGAGGGAGTTTAAGCTGGTCTCGAACTCGTATGTGAGTTCGGGATCAGATGATTTCGAAATAGCGGGAGAGCTGCCAATCCGTAATGGCCTTGTTGGCCTCGCGCTGCTCCCATTCGCGCGTCGCTGCGTAGTGATCCACGAAAACGTCGCCGAAGAGCTGGCGCGCCGCCTTCGAGGCGCGCAGGCGCTCGGCCGCCTCCCCAAGAGAGCGCGGCAAGGCGCGCCTCTTCGGGTGCTTCACCGCATAGGCATTGCCCTGGATCGGATCGCCGGGATCCACCTCGTTCTCGATTCCCCAGAGGCCCGAGCCGATGGCGGCCGCAAGCGCGATATACGGGTTGATGTCCGCGGCAGCGACCCGATACTCGACGCGCTGTGATTTCTCGGAGCCCGGAATCACGCGAAGCGCCGTGGTGCGGTTCTCGACCCCCCACGCGGAATCCGTCGGCGCCCAATAGCCTGGGATGAGGCGGGTATAGGAGTTCACCGTGCAGGCCACCATGGCGAGCAGTTCCGGCATCAATTGCTGCTGCCCGCCCACATAATGGCGCATGGTCCGAGACATGCCGTGCTTGTCGGCGGCGTCATAGAAGGCGCCCTTCCCGCTCTTGATGTCGCGCAAGGACGAATGGAGATGGCCCGACTGGCCGGGCCAGTCACGGGACCACTTGGCCATGAAGGTCGCCATCCAGCCCCGGCGCTGGGCCATGATCTTGGTGAAGGTCTTGAACAAAACGGCCTTGTCGGCGGCCGCAAGCGCATCGTCGACACGGATCGCCGCTTCTAGTACCCCTGGCCCGGTCTCCGTGTGCAGGCCCTCGATCTCGAAATCCATCGTGCGGGCGGTCTCGAGGAGCTCGTGGTAGAAGTCCGCGTGCACGCCGGCGCGAAGCATCGAATACCCGAAGAAGCCGGGCGTGATGGTCTTCAGGTTGCGATAGCCCTTCTCGCGCACGGAATGGGGCGTCTCCTCGAAGACGAAGAACTCGAACTCGGCCGCGGCCGAGACCGCAAAGCCCATATCGGCTGCCTTCTTCAGAACGCGCCGCAGCACGCCGCGGGGGCAGGCCGCCTCCGCGTAGCCGTCGAACTCGGAGAGGAAGAAAGGCAGGTCGTTCTCATAGGGGATGAGGCGCATCGTCTCCGGCAGGAGGCGCACGGAGGCGTCCGGATAGGCGGTGTGCCAGCCGGTCAGCGTCGTGTTATCGTAGAGCTGGTCGTTCGAGTCCCAGCCCAGGACGACGTCGCAGAAGCCGAAGCCCTTCTCCAGGGCCGACTCGAACTTGTCGCGCGCCATGTACTTGCCGCGCATGATGCCGTCGACGTCGGTGATGCCCACCTTCACGAAGGGCAGGTTGCGGCTTCGCACATAGGCCACCGCATCCGCGGCGTTGTGGATCGCGGGCGTGTCGGTGGCGATCTTGGTGGGGGCGTTCATGGCAGCGACGACTCCTCGGCAATGAGTGGGGGAGCGCAGCGAGCCGCGCTCCCCGCGATCGATCGCATCAGACAGACTTGTACTCGCTCGTCCCCTTGGACATGGCGAACTCCTCCTCGGGCGAGAGGATGAGCTTGTTGCGTCCGACCAGGAGGAAGTAGGCCATCATCACCGCGTAGTAGATGGCAACCCCGATGACGCCGTTCCTGAACACGGGATCCGTGAGCTGGAACGCGAGCGTCACCGCGGCGATGCCCATGGTGAGCATGGCTCCCGCCGAGCCGAACGGGCTCACATAGGGGCGGTTGATGTGAGGGAACTTCCGCTTGAGCTGGATGTAGCTCATGCCCTGCATGAAGTAGGCGAGCATCGCGCCGGCCACCGCCATGTTGAGGAGCGTGCCGCCGATGAAGGCGCCGCCCGCCTCGGCCCCGGCCGAGAACCACACGATGAACATCACCGTGAGGCCGATCACCGCGCCCGCGATGAGCGCGAGATGCGGCGTCTGGCGGGTGCCGTGCGTCACCGAGAGGAAGCTCGGGAAGTAGCCCGCCCGGGAGAGCGAGTAGATCTGCCGCCCATAGGCGAAGATGATCGTATGGAAGGAGGCGATGAGGCCGACGAGTGCCACCGCCGCCAGCACCTTCGCGGCGCCGGACCCGAACAGGGTGCGGAACCCGTCGAGGAGCGGCTCGCCTGACTTGCCGACGCCCGCCGCGCCCGGCGCGATGCCGGAATTGAGGAAGAGCACCAGGAAGGCGGAGAGGATGAGCGTGCAGATGCCCGCGATGATGCCCTTCGGCATGTCGCGCTGCGGATCGTGCGATTCCTCGGCCGCGAGCGGCAGCTGCTCGATGGCGAGGAAGAGCCACACCGCGAAGGGTAGCGAGGCGAGGACCCCGTAGAAGCCGTTTGGCAGCCACGACCCGCCACCGTTCGGCAGCTCCGCTCCGCCCGGCCCCACATTGAGCGCCCAGCGGTTGATGTCAAGCTGGCCCGAGAGCAGTACGGAGACATAGAAGAAGGCGAGCACCGCCAGCGCCATCAGCGTGACGGTCACGGTCACGCGGAAGGACAGCTCCACGCCGACGACGTTGAGCGCCACGAACAGCGCGTAGCCCATGACCCAATAGACGGGCTGGAAGGCGGGCGACGTCTCGAAGATGCCGGTGAGATACGTGCCAATGAAGTACACGATCACGGCTGGCGTGAGCACGAACTCGATGTTCTCAGCAACGCCGGTGACGTATCCGGCCCAGGGCCCCATGGAGGTGCGCGCGAAGGAATAGGCGCCGCCCGTATGGGGCAGGGCCGGCGACATCTCGGCGAGGGAGAAGGTGAGGCCGAGATACATGACGGCGATGATGATGGTGGCGAAGACCATCGAGCCGAAGCCGTTGGCGAGACCGAGATTCCAGCCGGAGTAATGCCCGGAGATCACGGCGCCGACGCCCAGAGCCCAGAGCGACCAGACCCGCGCATGACGCTTCAGCTTACGCGCCTCGAAATACTCCTCGCCGACCTTCGTGTAGGTCACGCCCCCGGTGCCCTGCGCACCGGCCGGTGTCCTGATCCCCGCACTGCTTTGTCCCAACGACATCGAAGTTCCTCCGCCGTAAATGATCCCTGTGATCTTGTGCCCGGCACACGCGGCGCCGGGGTCCCTCTGGCTTGGCTCGGTGCGTCAGGCGCCCGGGCTCTCTTGATGTCGTCCCGGCCCTCTAAAGGGCCGGAGCTGAATGTCAGACCGCGCCCAA
The DNA here is from genome assembly GCA_036562855.1 of Microvirga sp. Lineage (GTDB taxonomy): Bacteria > Pseudomonadota > Alphaproteobacteria > Rhizobiales > Beijerinckiaceae > Microvirga. The sequence goes on along the minus strand of DATCJK010000050.1, from coordinate 141,319 downwards.
AGCCTGAGCGATGAGAGGCGCGAGCCGTCCCGCCCAAGATTCCTGATCCTGGGGCGACCTGATGAGATCGTTGCGAATTTCGATCATGAGCGGCGCGAGCCCTCGCCGCACCGCGTGACGGTCAAGGGTGTGGAACACCCGGTCCGCGGGGCTGTAGGGCTCGTTCATGCCGACGACGAGCGCGGGGTCAGCCTTAAGCCCAGCCTCTACCGACAGCGCCATGCGGCGGTCGGCCTCGTGGATGAGGCCCACGTGCCAGGGCCGCGCTACGTCGCGATAGACCGGGGTGAAGGAGTGGACGGAGATCACGGCCTTGAGGGGCATCGCCGGCGGGCGCGTCGCGACGAAGGCATCCACCGCCTTGTGGAAGGCATCGTACACGTCGCGCACCCGCCGCGCCCGTTCGTCGGGCCCAAGGCCCTCGTTCCCGGGCACCGCCGTGCGCTCGCTCAAGGTGGTAATCGAGTCCTCCGCCGAGGGCTCGCGGTTGAGGTCGAGCACGAGGCGAGAGACGGTCGCGTGGATGAGCGGGGCGTCGAGCAGCCGCGCGAGGCCCTGGGCGACGCCGAGCGCCCCCGGATCCCATGCGATGTGGCTCTGGAGCGCCGCGGCATCGAGGCCAAGCGTGCCGTAGCGCTCCGGCAGACGATTCGAGGCGTGTTCGCAGATGAGGAGAACGGGCGACCGGCCGGCCGGGTTGTCGAGGCGCGCCACCGGTTCCGAAGGGCCTGCCGCCCTCGCCGGCTTCGCGCTCGCTTGGCTCGCCATCGCCATGCACCACTCCCCTGGGCCACCCTGCGGCCCACCCCCGGTGGATTGAACGGTTGGTTACGGTCCGTTCTGTTTTCTTATGTTTGAAATTTTTGATACAGCTTCCCCGAGCCGTCAACCCGGCCTGTGGATGACGCAAGGCCCCCTCCGGGCAGAGAGGGGGCCTGTGAACGGGGAGGACAGGGATGATCGAGCCCGGCGAACACGCGCTGGCCCCATGTGCCGCTCACGAGCAGAACGGGCCCGTCACGCCGAAGGCCCATGCGCCTGCCCGATCGCGTCCGGTTCCGAGAGGAGGAGTGCCATGTTGAAGCGCAGCGGACGCACGCCGGCGGAGCCGCACAGCCTGGCGGAACGGATCCGCATCGAGATCGCTCACTTCACGCCGAGCGAGAAGCGCGCGGCGCATCTGCTCTTGAGCCATTATCCCTTCGCGGGGCTCGGCACGGTGGCGGAATTCGCCAGCCGGGCGGGCATCTCGGCGCCCTCGGTGCTCCGGTTCGTCACGAGGCTGGGCTTCTCCGGCTTTCCCGAGTTCCAGAAGCATTTGCGGGAAGAGCTCGAGGCGCAGCTCCTGTCGCCGCTTGGGAAGGCGAGCCTGGGCGGCGGCGCCAAGGCTGGGGCCCTGGCGCCGTTCGCCGAGGCGGTGATCGCGAACCTGCGCGCGACCGTGGAGAACGTGGCGCCGGCGGAGTTCGACGCGGTCGTGACCCTGCTCGCGGACCAGCGGCGGCGGATCCATTTCACGGGCGGGCGCTTCACGGGCGCGGTGGCGCGCTATGCGGAGAGCCACCTTCGCATCCTGCGCGAGGACGTGCAGTTCATCGAAAGTCAGCCGGCCCTCTGGCGCGACCGGGTCATCGGGATCGGCCGCCGCGACGTGCTCGTCGCCTTCGACATTCGCCGTTATCAGGACGACGTGATCGCGCTTGGGGAGACGGGCGCGCGCCAGGGGGCGACCGTGGTGCTCCTCACGGATCAATGGCTGTCGCCGCTCGCCCGCGTGGCGCGGCACGTGCTGCCGGCCCATGTGGCGGCTCCGTCCAACTGGGATTCCTCGGCCGCGCTCCTCGTCGTGGTGGAGGCTCTCGTAGGCGCCGTGACCAAGCGCCTGTGGACCACCGCGAAGCCGCGCATGGAGGCGATCGAGCGCCTGCGCCGCGGCGAGTAGCGCGGCCTCACCGGTCGCGCAGTCATTGGGGATGAGCGCGCGAGGTGAACCGCAACGGAAGCCTACCCGTCGCGCTGCAACCAGGCCACCACGAACGGCACCAGAAAGCCGATCCCGAGGAAGCGGGCGAGATGGTGGACGCCCACATAGAGGGGGTCGAGGCCGAGCACCAGGGCGAGCACCATCATGGCTTCGAGGCCGCCCGGCGCGAAGGCGACGAGAGCGTCCGCAAAGCCCACCCGGGCGAACCAAGCCGCGAGCCCCGCGAACAGGGCCGCAACCACCATGCTGAGGGTGAAGGAGCCAAGGGCCGCGGGCACGAGGCGACGGATCGAGGTCCATTGCAGGGTGCGGAAGCGCTCGGCGATGAAAAGGCCGATGAGCACGAGCCCGGCGGTGGCGAGGACCGGCGGCACCACGCCAGGCGCGAGATCGGCCGCATGGAGAACGGTGGCCACGAGGGCCGTGCCGAGCAGGATCGGCGCCGCCACGCCGAGCCTTTCGAGCAGGAGTCCTAGCGCGAGCCCTCCGCCGAGGCACAGGGCAAGGCCGACGGGCGTTGCCACCGGCTGGCCCTGGCCAAGCAGCATGGTGCCGTCCCCTCCCCCGATGAGCACCACGATGCTCGGCAAGAACGCCATGAGGACAAAGAGGCGGAAGCTCTGCACGATGGCGATGGCCGGCACATCCGCGTTCCGGTCGGCGGCGACGGCGAGCACCGTCGAGAGGGCGCCGGGCACGGAGGCCAGCACCGCATCGTCCCGGCGCCAGCCGGAAACGCGGGTGAGCCAGAGCATCGAGGCGCCGGCGATGGCAAACACGCCGACCGCCAGGATGACGAGGCTCATCGGGTAGCGGGCGACGGCGCCGACGGCCTCCGGGGTCACGGCGGCGCCCATGGTGGCGCCCGACAGCAGCATGGCCAGATCGCCGACGGGCTTCGGGACCGGACGGGCTTGGCCGAGCGCCCCCCAGATCACCACCGCGACGACCGCCCCGGACAGCCACGCGGCCGGAACCCCGGCGAGATGGAACAGCAGACCGCCAAGGGCGGCCACCAGGATCTGGACGGCGTGCGGGAGAAGGGCAGCGAGGGTCACGATCCGATCAATGGGCCGGGGGATGCGCCGGGTCAAATGCCGGGAGAGCGGGGCCGCCATGCCGCCGAGGACGGATGGAACGATCGAGTCCGGGTCTGGCCGTTGCGGCCGCAAGTCCGTGTCGCTACGATCCATGCGCTTCGTCGAGACAGCTCTGAGCGTTCTTCCCCTCCATCGAGCGGGCATTGCGGGTCGCGCAAGTGCAATCGAACGGGGATCCCAACACCATCGAAGGAGGGCACCGCCTTGAGCGAGAACTTCGTCGTGATCTCCGGCTGTTCGGGCGGCGGCAAGTCGGCGCTTCTCGCCGCGTTGCGGAGCCGCGGCCATCCGGTCGTGGACGAACCCGGACGCCGGATCGTGGCACAGGAGCGCGACAATGGCGGCAAGGCTCTTCCATGGGTTGACCCTGTGGCCTTTGCGCGCCGGGCCATTGCGGTGTCCCTTGCGGACAGGCAGGCCGCGCAGCCTGATGCCGAATGGGTGTTCTTCGACCGAGGCCTGATCGATGCTGCCTCAGCCTTGGAGACGCTGACGGGAGAGCCGGTGCTGCGGGCTCTCGGAGCCGCGCACCGCTATCATCGGCGCGTGTTCATGGCCCCGCCCTGGCCCGAAATCTATGCGACCGATGCCGAGCGACGACACGGATTCGAGGCCGCGCTGGCGGAATACGGACGGCTGGAAACGGTGTTCCCCTTCCTTGGATACGAGGTGGTCACGCTGCCGAAGACCCCTGTCGCCGCTCGCGCCGATTTCGTTCTCGGCATCCTCTCGGGTTGACCCGCGCACGAACGGCCCCAAGGCTTCAATGATCTCCCTCGCTCAGCACGATGCGCATCAGGTCCGCGGTGTTGCGGGCGCGCAGCTTTTCCATGATGCGCGCGCGGTGCACCTCCACGGTGCGGGGCGAGATGCCGAGGCTGCGGCCCGCCTCCTTGTTGGAGGCGCCGTCCACGATGCAATCGAGCACCTCCATCTCCCGGGGCGTCAGGGTATCGGCCCCGGGGAAGCGGCGGCGGGCCGGGGTGACGGCCGCACGCTCGCGGGTCTTGCGCACGGCCTCCCGGATGCGCTCGATAACCGCCTCCGCATCGAAAGGCTTCTCGATGAAGTCGTGCGCGCCGGCCTTGATGGCTGCCACGGCCATCGGGATGTCACTCTGGCCCGAGATCATGATGATCGGCGCCGGGTACCGGGCCCCTCCCACGGCCTCGAGCACGTCGAGCCCTGAGCGGGCCGGCATGTGCACGTCGAGGAGGAGACAGTCGGCCTTGAGCTGCGTCGCGGCGTGCAGGAACGCGTCGCCGGTGCCGAAGCTGTGCACCTGAAAGCCTTCCATCTCGAACAGGGTGGCAAGGGAGTCGCGGACGGCCGGGTCGTCGTCCACGACGGCGATGATGAGGCTGTCGCCGCGAAGCGGATCGTTCTCGCGCTGCTGCATGTCGCTGCAACCTCCCTTCACGCCGAAGAGCCCGGCGCCTGCCCGTCCTCACACTATACCCTGGGTCTAGCCGATGCTCAGTTCCGTCTCTTCCGTGTCGTCTGCCCCGGTGACGGCGCCGAGAGGCAGCTTCACCGTGAAGCGGGCTCCCTGCCCGCCGCCGCCGGGATCCACGAGGAGTTCGCCCCCGTGGCTTTGAACAATGGTGCGGGAAATGGCGAGGCCAAGCCCCATGCCGTTGCGCTTGCCCGTCTTGAAGGCCTGGAACAGGTCGCTGAGCTTGTCCGGCGGGATGCCGCCGCCGTTGTCGGTGACCGCGATGAGCGCGTGCCGGTCCTCCAGGCGGGTGGAGATCACGATCTGCGCGTGATGGTGCTCGCGCAGGGCATCGAATGCGTTGCGGACGAGGTTCACGATCACCTGCTGGATCTGCACCTGATCGGCCTCGATCGGCGGCAGATCCTCCTGGTAGTCCCGGACGATGCGCACGGCGCGATCCTGGCCGATGAGCGTGAGATCGACCGCATCCTCGACGATAGCATTGAGATCGATCACCCGGCGTTCCAGGGCCCGCTTCTCGCCGAGGTGCCGGATGCGCTGGATGATGGCGCCCGCGCGCTGGGCTTCCTTGCGGGCCTTGTCGAGGATGATCCGGGTCCGGGTGTCCTCCTCGATCCGCTCGAGCTCCCGGGTCGCCGCCTGCAGGTAGAGAAGGATGGCCGTGAGGGGCTGGTTCAGCTCGTGGGCCAGGGCAAGGCCCATCTCGTCGAGGGCCGAGATGCGGGCGAGGCGAATGAGATCCGCCTGCAATTCGTTGACCCGCCGCTCCGCCTCCTTGCGGGCGCTGATGTCGCGCAGGATGCCGATGAACTGGCGCCCATCCGGCGTGATGGCCTCGCCCACCGAGAGGTCGAGCGGCAGGAAGCTGCCGTCCTTGCGACGCCCGCTGGCCTCCCGGCCGATGCCGATGACGCGGCGAAGACCGGTTCTCGTATAGGCGGAAACGTAACCGTCGTGATGTACGCCATGTTCGGGCGGCATGAGCATGGCCACGTTCCGGCCGACGACCTCGGAGGCCGCATAGCCGAACATCCGCTCGCAGGCCTTGTTGAACATGAGGATGGTGGCCGTCTCGTCCATGACGATGATGCCATCGACGGCGGTATCGAGGACGATGGCGAGGCGCACATCCGAGACGGACGGCGTCGCGCTCTCAGAGCGGGCGTGGTCCGTCATCGGCGTGGGGATCCGAGGTCCATCGTGGAATTCTAGGGACGCGGACGCGCCAAAGGCAACATAAACAAAGTTTCATCACCATTTAGACAAGGGTGCTGAGCCGGCTCAGCGCCCTTGCCCGCCAAGACCTTGGCGCCGTCACCCCCGGGCCAGGGCCACCGCGATGCGGCTCACTGCCTGCTCGAGGTCCGGCGCCTTGCGGGCGAAGCACAGGCGAAGGTAGCCCTCCCCGCCCTCGCCAAAGGCCGAACCGGGGGCGAGCCCCACATTGGCCTCGTCGATGAGCCGCGTCGCCACTTGGCGGCTGTCCCCGGCTCCGCGCACCTTCAAAAAGGCGTAGAAGGCGCCGGCCGGCGGCGGCAGCTCGACCTGCCCCGTCTCGGTCAGTCGGCCCACGATGGACCGGCCCTGGCGGGCACGGGCGATCTGATCGGCGATGAAGGGCTCACCCTCGTCGAGGGCCGCGATGCCGGCCCGCTGAGCGAAAACCGGGATCCCCGACGTCGAGTATTGAACCAGGTTCTCGATCACCTGGCCGAGCGCCGGTGGCGCCTCGAGCCAGCCGAGCCGCCAGCCGGTCATGGCCCAGTTCTTCGAGAAGGTTTGGACGAAGAGCACGCGATCCTCGTCGTTCATCACATCCCGGAACGAGGGAGTACGGCCCGTCCCCAAGGTGAGCGCCGGGTCGAAGACGAAGCGGTTGTAGATCTCGTCGGCTACGATCCAAAGGTTCCGGCGCCGGGCGATGGCCAGGATCCCTTCGAGCTCGGCCATGCTCGCGGTCCAGCCCGTGGGGTTGGCGGGCGAATTGATGAGAATGGCGCGGGTGCGGGGCGTCACAGCAGCGGCGAGGCGCTCCAGGTCCAGGTTCCAGCCCTGCTGATCCGGAGTCATCGGGACCGCCACCGGGCGGGCGCCCGCGACCGTGATGGCGCCGGCGAAGTTCGGCCAGGCCGGGGTTGGGATCAGCACCTCGTCGCCCGTTCCGGCCACCATCCGGATGGCGATCTGCGCCGCATGCATCCCACCTGCGGTGACGAAGAAGCGCTCCGGGTCGATGTCACGGCCGTAGACCGCGCCACAATAGCGGGCGATCGCCTGGCGCAGATCCGGAATGCCGCGCTGATAGGTGTAGAAGGTCTCGCCGGCCTGAAGGGAGCGCGTGGCGGCCTCGCAGATGAAGGCTGGCGTCGGCAGGTCGCCCTCGCCCACCCAGAGCGGGATGAGGCCCTCCCGATTGCGCCCGTAATTGAACACATCGACGATGCCGCTCGACGGTGCCTGCTCTGCCTCCGGGCGGAGGTTCAGGACGGAGGGGGTCGGCATCGGGGCGTTCATCGGCGGGCTCCTGGCGAGGGCGGACAGGCATCGCGCGTCCGCGCCTGCAAGGCAAGCGGGGCCGCGCGCTCATCAAAAGATGCGAGGGATCCCATCGATAGCCGTGATGGATACACCTCAAGCGGAGGCGGACGCTGAGGCGCACCTTGCCCCGATGGCGCACGGCCGAAAGACCCGGTACGCTGGAGGCTCAGGCTCAACCCCGGAACCCCGCATGGTCGCCAATTGGGCGGTCGTCCTCTCGGCCCTCGTCTACCTCTGTCTTCTCTTCGCGGTCGCCCATTGGGGCGATCTGTCGGGGCGAGGCCTCATGCGCGGGCGGGCGCGCTCCACCATCTATGCGCTGGCGCTCGCGGTCTACTGCACCTCCTGGACCTTCTTCGGATCGGTGGGCCTGGCGTCCCGCTCGGGCCTCGATTTTCTCACGATTTATATCGGCCCGATCCTCGTCATCGGCCTCGGGCATGCCCTCGTCGGGCGCGTCGTCCGCGTGGCGAAGGCGCAGAACATCACCTCGATCGCGGATTTCGTGGCCGCCCGCTACGGCAAGAGCGAGCGGGTGGCTGCGCTCGTCTCGCTCATCGCCGTGGTCGGCTCCATTCCCTACATGGCGCTGCAGCTGAAGGCGGTCTCGGCCTCCATCGGCACCTTCTTCGCCTCGCCGGAGGGCACCACCTTGGGCGTGAGCGGATCGATCTTCGGGGATCTCGCCCTCCTCGTCGCAGCCGTGCTCGCCGGCTTCGCGGTGGCTTTCGGCACCCGCCATACGGATGCGACCGAGCACCAGGACGGCCTCATGGTCGCGATCTCGCTCGAATCCGTTGTCAAGCTCGTCGCCTTCCTTGTGGTCGGCGCCTACGTGACCTTCTGGATGTTCGGCGGCTTCGACGGATTGTCGGCGAGCCTTGCGGCCCGCAACCTCGATCTTTCGATCGCGCTGCGCTCCTCCGACATCGGCAGCCTCATCACTCTCACGGTCCTCTCCGCCTGCGCGGCGCTCCTCCTGCCGCGGCAATTCCATATGGCGGTGGTCGAGAACCGGGGCGTCGAGGACGTACGCCGCGCGGCCTGGCTGTTCCCGCTCTACCTCATTCTCATCAACCTGTTCGTGATCCCGATCGCGCTCGCCGGGCTCGCGAGCTTCCCGGAGGGTCACATCGACCGGGACATGACGGTCCTGGCCCTGCCGCTCCACCAGGGGGCCGTCGGCGTGGCGCTCGCCGCCTTCCTCGGCGGCCTCTCGGCCGCGACCGCCATGGTGATCGTCGAATCGGTCGCGGTGGCGATCATGATTTCGAACCACCTCGTCCTGCCGATCATGCTGCGGCGGCGCGCCTATCAGCGCTCCGGGCAGCGTCCGCAGCCCACGGATCTCAGCGGGTTCGTGCTGGGCGTGCGCCGCGTCGCCATCGTCCTCGTGCTGCTGCTGGCCTATGCCTATTACCGGGCGGCCGGCGAGGCGGCGCTCGCCGCGATCGGCCTTCTCTCCTTCGCCGCCATCGCGCAGATCGCCCCCGCCTTCCTCGGCGGCCTCATCTGGTCCCGCGGCACCGCCCTTGGGGCAAGCGCCGGCCTCACCATCGGCTTTGCCACTTGGGTCTATACGCTCCTGCTCCCGAGCCTCGTCTGGGAGGGCGTCCTTTGGTCGGACCTGATGATCGTCGGGCCGTTCGGGATCGAAGCTCTCAAGCCGACGGCCCTGCTCGGCTTCAGCATGCCCCAGCTCACGCATGGAGTGGTGTGGAGCCTCGGCCTCAACATCCTTGCCTATGTGGCTTTCTCCCTGGCCAAGCCCGCAAGCGCCCTGGAACGGCTCCAGGCCAACGCCTTCGTGGGAGAGCCGGATCTTTCCATCGCCCCGAGTTTTCGTCTCTTCCGCTCAAGTATCACGGTGGACGAGCTGCGCACCACGGTTGCGCGATACCTGGGGGAGGAGCGTACCGCCCGCTCCTTCCAGGGCTTCGCCCATAGCCGAGGCCAGGTGCTGGAGGGCAGAGCCCTCGCCGACATCCACCTGCTGCGCTATGCGGAGCACCTGCTCGCTTCGGCCATCGGCGCCTCCTCGTCCAGGCTTGCCCTGTCGCTTCTCCTGCGGCGGCGCAACGTCTCGACCAAGACGGCCCTGAAGCTTCTGGACGATGCCTCGGCGGCCATCCAGTACAGCCGCGACCTTCTCCAGCACGCCATCGACCATGCCCGCCAGGGCATCACGGTCTTCGACCGCAACCTCAACCTCCTCGCGTGGAACCGAGCCTTCATCGACCTCTACGAGTTCCCCCCCGACCTCGTGCGCGTGGGAACGGGGCTCGATGAGATCATCCGCTTCAACGCGGAGCGCGGGGCCTATGGGAATGGCCTCATCAACGAACTCGTGCAGACGCGTCTGCAATCCTTCGTGCAGGATATCGAGCCTGTGCGTCTCAAGCTCGTGCCGTCCGGCAAGGTGATCGAGATCCGGTCCAACCAGCTCCCCGACGGGGGCTTCGTCACCACCTACACGGACGTGACCGAGACGGTGGCTCAGGAGGAGGCGAGCAAGCGCGCCAACGAGACGCTGGAGCAGCGCGTCCGGGAACGGACCGAGGAACTGACGCGCCTCAACCAAGCCCTGTCGCTGGCCAAGGCCGATGCCGAGGAGGCGAACATCTCCAAGACGCGCTTCCTCGCGGCCGCAAGCCACGACATCCTCCAGCCCCTCAACGCCGCCCGCCTCTACGCCACCTCCCTCGTCGAGCGGGACCGGGACGCCGGGGACGCATCCCTCGCCGAGAACATCGACGCCTCTCTCGACGCGGTCGAGGAAATCCTCACCGCGCTCCTCGATATCTCGCGCCTCGATACCGGTGCGATGAAGCCGCAATGGTCGAGCTTCCGCATCGAGGAGATCTTCCGACAGCTCCAACGCGAGTTCGAGCCCGTGGCGCGCGAGAGGGGATTGAAGCTCACCTTCATCGCGCCTTCCCTCACCATCCGCTCGGACCGCCGCCTGATCCGCCGCCTGCTGCAGAACCTGATCTCGAACGCCATCAAGTACACGCCCTCGGGCCGGGTGCTCGTCGGGGCGCGGCGGCGCCACGGGCGCCTCATGCTGCAGATCTGGGACACCGGTCTTGGCATCCCAGCCTCGAAGCAGAAGGTGGTGTTCCGGGAGTTCCAGCGTCTCGATCAGGGCGCCAAGGTGGCGCGGGGTCTGGGGCTCGGTCTCTCCATCGTGGAGCGCATCGGCCGGGTGCTCGAGCACCCGATCCGCCTCACCTCCGAACCCGGGCGCGGCTCGGTGTTCCAGGTGGAGGTGCCGGTGGTCGCGGCGTTGCCGGCAAGTTTGACGCCGCTCGAGACGCCGCGCACGCCGGCAACGCCCCTCTCGGGCCTTCGGGTGCTCGCGGTCGACAACGAACCGGCCATCCTGGAGGGCATGCGCCGCCTCCTCTCCGGCTGGGGCTGCGAGGTGATGGTGGCGGCCGACCTCAAGGGCGCCCTCGAGGTCATCCGGAGCATGAAGTCCGTGCCGGAGGCGGTGGTCGCCGATTACCATCTCGACGAGGGCGACGGCCTCGACGTGATCAAATCGCTGCGCTGGAAGATGAAGGTGGACATGCCGGCCGTGCTCGTGACGGCCGACCGGACGCCCGCCGTCCGCGATGCGGCCACGGCCCTCAACGTCCACATCCTCAACAAGCCTGTGAAGCCCGCCGCCCTGCGAGCCCTGCTCGCCCAGTGGCGGGCGAGCCGGGTGGCGGCGGAGTAGAGCCGATCCTTCAGAGGCTCGGCGTGAAGGGCGGGCGGCCGCTGGTCAGCGCGTCGTCGAGGAGATCGAGGCGGTCCTGGCCCCAGAACACCTCGCCATCGAGCACGTAGGCGGGCGAGCCGAACACGTCGTTCGCCACCGCATTCTCGAGGTTGAGGGCGTAGATCGCCTCGGTGGTCGCGCCCTGCACGCGTTCCATGAGCGCGGGGCCGTCGAGGCCGACATCCGCTGCAACCTGAAGGATGACCTGAGGATCCGCGAAGTTGCGCTCCTGCTCCCAGATCGCCCGGAAGGCTCGTGCCATGAAAGGCTCGGGATTGGCCTGAGCGGCCTGGATCGCGATCACGAAGCGGTCGGCGAGCGACACGTCGAAGGGCCAGTGCTTCGGCTGGATGTTGAAGTCGAGGCCGCGCTTCTCCCGCCAGCGCTGCAGCTCCACGAGGCGGTAGCGCTGGCGCACCGGATGTCGCTGGGCGAGCGGCAAGCCGCCCGTCTCCGAGAAGACGCGGCCGAGGAAGACCGGCTTGTAGTTGACGACGAGCCCGTGCCGCCGGGCGATGTCCATGAACGGCGCGTGGCCGATATAGGCCCAGGGGCTGACGAGGGAGAAATAATAGTCGATGGGGCGAGACATGGTGCGCGGACACTTGCCCGCGCGGCCGCGGCGGTCAAGTCTCCCGGCCGTTCCAGCTCAGGCGGCGCGCTTCATCGCCTCCTCGGCCGCCAGGAACGCCTCGACGTCGGCGCTCGGCACAGGCGCCGGGAGCCGCTCGCCGATCTCGGCCCACAGGCGGTCCACGGCTATGAACGCGCGCGCCTTGCGATCGTAAAGACCGGCGCGGACGAGAGCGACGGCGTTCACGATCTGCGACCCATCCGAGCGGCGGGTCACCATGCGGTGCTCCATGACGATCCAGGTCTCGGCCCAGGTGATGACGCGGCTCTCCAACGTGAAGGGCTGAAAAGGCTTCAGCTCCCTCCGGAAGCGGATCTTGGCCGCGCTCACGACAGGGGTCCAGCCGTGTTTCAGGATCGCGCGCCACAGTCCCGTGCGGATCATCAGATCGGCGCGGCCCTGGTCCATGAGGGTCCAATAGCGGCCGTTGTTCATGTGGAGCGAGGTGTCGAGGTCGTGCGGCCACACGCGGAAGGAGAGGCGCGAGACGTCGAGGGCCTGGAGCTTGGGGCGCCGGAAAGCGGTGAGGAAGAGGTGAAGAAGGCGCAGCCAGAGATTCATGGCCTGGGCTCAGTGGATCGCAGGTGGGTGGGGAGATGCATGACGGATCCGTCTCAGAGCGCCTTCAGGCCAGCGCCGGTCTGACGCTGGTAGATCATGAGGTCGATGGAGGGCGCTTCGCCGGCAAGGCCGGTGAGCAGCGCGTGCACCTGCCCGCGATGGTGGGTCTGGTGGTTGAAGAAATGGAGGAGCGCCGGCGCGAGCGGCTGCTCCATATCGGTCGGGTTGACGATGGTGCGAAAGCGGAGCGTCCCACCGAGGCTCTCCTCGGTCAGGCCCTCCGCATAGGCGACGATCCGCCGATCCTCCGCCTCGCGGGCGGCGCGCAGCTCGGAGAAGTCCTCGTACAGGATCGCGTCGAGCCGGCTCGGCGCCTCGCCGGTCCCGGTGAAGCGCCTCATCCAGAGTCGGTCGGCGACGAGGAGGTGATTGAGGGTACCGTGGACGGACTTGAAGAACGCTCCCCGGTCGGCGCGATAATCCGCATCGGAGAGCCCAGCGGCGGCCGCATAGACCTGCCCGTTGGCCCAGGCATTGTAGTGGGCGAGCATGGGGAAGGGGTTCATGGATGGTCTCCGGGGGTGCACCCCTCCCCGATGGGGAGAGGTCGGTCTGCGCAGCGGGCCGGGTGAAGGGGGCGAGAGCGGGTTCCCACAAGGATCCCCCCTCGGCCGCCACCCTTCGCATGTGGACCCCTCACCCGGACGAGGCCCGCTGTCACGCCGCCTTCTTGGCCTCCGCGCGACCGTAGAACGTGCCGCCCGATGCCGCCATGTCGGTGAGGCTCTTCGGGGGCGCGAAGCGGTCGCCGTACTTCGCCTGGAGCTTGTGGCACAGCTCCACGAAGGCCTTGGCGCCCATGAAGTCGATGTAGCTCAAGGCGCCGCCCGTATAGGGCGCGAAGCCGAAGCCCAGGATCGAGCCCACATCGGCCTCGCGGGGATCGGTGATGACCCCCTCCTCCACCGTGCGCGCGGCCTCCAGGGCCTGCGTCACGAGAAGGCGCTGCTTCAACTCCTGCATATCCAGGAATTCGGCCTCGAGATGCTGCTTCTGCAGACCCTTGAGGCCGGGCCACAGGCGCTTCGGGCCGTTCTCCGGGTAGTCGTAGAAACCCTTCTTGTTCTTGCGGCCGAGGCGGCCTTCATGCTCGACCATGCGGACGAGAAGCTCCTCCTGCGCCGGTACGATGGCGGCCTCGCCCACCTGAGCCTTGGTCGCCTTGACGATCTTGAGGGCAAGATCGATGGCCACCTCGTCGTTGAGGGAGAGCGGCCCCACCGGCATGCCGGCCTGCTTGCCCGCGTTCTCGATCATCGCCGGCGGCACGCCCTCGGTGAGCATCAGGTGCCCTTCCAGGATGTAGGCGCCCACGCAGCGATTGGCGAAGAAGCCGCGCGCATCGTTGACGACGATGGGCGTCTTCTTAATGGCGCGCACATAATCGAGGGCGACGGCAAGCGCCTTGTCACCCGTGTCGGCGCCCATGATGATCTCCACGAGCATCATGCGCTCCACCGGCGAGAAGAAATGGATGCCGATGAACTGGCCCGGGTTCCTCGAGCCCTTGGCGAGGCTGGAGATGGGGAGCGTCGAGGTGTTGGAGGCGAAGATGCAATCGGGACGGATCGCCGCCTCGACCTTCTGGATCACCTCGGCCTTCACCTTCGGATCCTCGAACACCGCCTCGATGACGAGATCGCAATCCTTGAGGTCCGCGTAATCGGCGGAGGGGGTGATGCGGGCGAGGAGCGCGTCCCGGTCCGCCGTCTTGGCGCGACCCTTCATGACCTGATCGGACATGAGCTTGTGGGAATAGGCCTTGCCCTTCTCGGCCGCTTCCATGTCGCGATCGACGAGGACGACCTCGAGGCCCGCATTGGCGGTGACGTAGGCGACGCCCGCGCCCATGAAGCCGGCGCCGACGACGCCGACCTTCTTGAGACTCGTCGCCTCGACGCCCTTCGGCCGACGCGCGCCCTTGTTCAGCTCCTGCATGGAGACGAAGAGAGTGCGGATCATCGCCGCCGCCTCCTTCGAGCGCAGGATCTTGGCGAACCAGCGCGACTCTACCTTGAGGGCGAGATCCATGGGGAGCTGGAGCCCCTGATAGACCGCTTCCAGGATCGCGTAGGCCGCCGGGTAATTGTCCTGCGTCTCGCGCCGGTAGATGGCATTGGCGGCCGGCCAGATCTGCATGCCCTGCGGGGAATAGACCTTATTCGAGGGCAGCTTGTAGCCCTTGGCGTCCCATGGAGCCTCGGCCGAGCCACCGTTCTTGATCCAATCCTTCGCGGCCTGGACGATCTGGTCCCGCGGCACGACCTGGTGCACCAGGCCCATGTTGCGGGCCATGAGCGCGCGGATCTGGTCGCCCTTGAAGAGCATCTGAAGCGCATCGCCCGTCGGCATCAGGCGCGCCACGCGCTGCGTGCCGCCGGCACCCGGAAAGAGCCCGACCTTGATCTCCGGCAGGCCGACGCGCGTGGCGTCGGAATCCGACACCACCCGGTGATGGCAGGCGAGCGCCAGCTCGAAGGCGCCGCCCAGGCACACCCCGTGCACCGCCGCCGCGAAGGGTTTGCCGCAGGTCTCAAGGCGCCGATAGAGGAGCGAGAGCTTGCGGCTCTCCTCGAAGAAGTAGCTCATGGCCGCCTCTTCGCCGCGCTCCTTGGCAAGACGCGCATATTCGGCGCCGAGGCCCTGGAGCATGGTGAGGTCGGCGCCACCCGAGAAGGCCTCCTTGCCCGAGGCGACGACGCAGCCCTTGATGGCCGCGTCATTCACCACGGTATCGATGAGGCGCGACAGCTCCTCCATCACCTCGGGGGTGATGACGTTCATGGAGCGGCCCGTCATGTCCCAGGTCGCGAGCGCGATGCCGTCGCCGTCAACCTCGAAGCGGAAATTGGTGAAGGTCGTCATGGTCGTTTTCTCCCCTCGTCCGCTCAAACGCGCTCGATGATCGTGGCCGTGCCCATGCCGGCGGCGACGCACAGCGTCACGAGGGCGGTCTGCTTGCCGGTGCGCTCCAGCTCGTCGAGCACGGTGCCGAGCACCATGGCGCCCGTGGCGCCGAGCGGGTGGCCCATGGCGATGGCGCCGCCATTCACGTTCACACGGGCCGGGTCCAGTTCGAGCGCCTGAATGTAGCGCAGCACCACGGCCGAGAAGGCCTCGTTGATCTCGAAAAGATCGATGTCGTCCTTCGTCATGCCAGCCTTGCGCAGCACGAGCTCCGTTACGTCGACGGGCCCCGTGAGCATGAGCGCGAGGTCCGAGCCGATGGAGGCGAAGGCGCGGATGCGGGCGCGGGGCTTCACGCCCATCCTGGCGCCGCCCTCCTTGGAGCCGATGAGGATCGCCGCGGCGCCGTCCACGATGCCGGACGAGTTGCCCGCATGGTGCACGTGGTTGACGCTCTCCATATCCGGATGCGCCGCGATGGCGACCGCATCGAAGCCGCCCATCTCGCCCATCTGGACGAAGGCGGCTTTCAGCTGGCCGAGGGACTGCATGTCGGTCTGCGGCCGCATGTGCTCGTCGCGTCCCAGGATCGTGAGGCCGTTGATGTCCTTCACGGGCACCACGGATTTGGCAAAGCGCCCCTCGTCCCAGGCCTTGGCGGCCTTCTTCTGGCTCTCGACCGCATAAGAATCCACGTCGTCGCGGGAGAAGCCGTACTTCGTCGCGATGAGGTCGGCCGAGATGCCCTGGGGCAGGAAGTAGTTGGCGATCGCGATGCCGGGATCGACCGGCCAGGCGCCGCCGGAGGCGCCCATTCCGATGCGCGACATGCTCTCGACGCCACCACCGATGGTGACGTCCTTCATGCCGGTCATCACCTGCGCGGCCGCGAGGTTCACCGCATCGAGACCCGAGGCGCAGAAGCGGTTGATCTGCACGCCCGGCACCTCCTTGCCGAAGCCCGCCTTCAGCACCGCAGCGCGGGCGATGTCGCCGCCCGCCTCGCCCACCGGATCGACGCAGCCGAGGACCACGTCCTCCACATGCATCGGATTGAGGTCGTTACGCTCGCGAAGCGCGCTCAGCGTGGTGACCGAAAGGTCGACCGCCGGCACCTCGTGCAGCGAACCGTCGGCCTTGCCACGCCCGCGGGGGGTGCGGACGGCGTCGTAGATGAAAGCGTCAGCCATGGGAGTCTCCTCTCACCTTTCCGGCATGGGAAAGGTCGGCGAATGGAAGTGAGCCGAGTGAGGAAGCATCCGCTGCGACGGCCGCGCTACCGCCCTCACCCTAATCCTCTCCCTCATGGGAGAGGGGACGCAATCAGAAGGCCTCGACCGGCATCGCCATGACGGCGTCCGAGCCCGCCTGGATGCGGGTGAAGAGGGAGCCGGTCTCAGGGAGCATGCGCTCCATGTAGAAGCGGCCGGTGAGCAGCTTGGCGTCCATGCGCTCGGCGACGCCGTTGCCCTTGGCCTTCTTCTCGTTCGCCGCCTTGGCGATCTTCGCCCACATATAACCCATGGCGACGAGGCCAAAGAGGTGCATGTAGTCGTAGGCGCCGGCCCCTGCATTGTCGGGCTTTGCCATGGCGTTGTTCATGAACCACATGGTGGCCTGCTGAAGATGGCCAAGGGCCTGCTGGAGCGGGGCCACGTAGGGCTTCAGGGTCTCGTCGCCCGCGTTCTCCTGGCAGAAGGCGCCGACCTCGTTGAAGAAGGTCATGATCGCCCGGCCGCCGTCCTTGGCGAGCTTGCGGCCCACGAGGTCCATGGCCTGGATGCCGTTCGCGCCCTCGTAGATCATGGCGATGCGGGCATCGCGCACGAACTGGGACATGCCCCATTCCTCGATATAGCCGTGCCCGCCGAACATCTGCTGGGCCTTCACGGCATTGTCGAAGCCCAGATCCGTGAGCACGCCCTTTACGATGGGCGTCATGAGGCCCATGTGGTCGTCCGCCTGCTGGCGCTCCGTCTCGTCGTCGGAGCGGTGGGCGACGTCGCTCTTGAGGGACGTCCAGATGGCGAGCGCCCGGGCAGCCTCGTTGAAGGCCTTGATGGAGAGAAGCGTGCGGCGCACGTCCGGGTGGACGATGATCGGGTCGGCGGGCTTGTCCGGGCTCTTCGCGCCCGTGAGCGCGCGGCCCTGGAGGCGGTCCTTCGCGTAGGCGACCGCGTTCTGGTAGGCGACCTCCGACTGAGCGAGGCCCTGGATGCCGACCGCGAGCCGCGCCTCGTTCATCATCACGAACATGGCGGCGAGGCCCCGGTTCTCCTGGCCGACGATCCAGCCGCGGGCGCCGTCATAGTTCATGACGCAGGTGGAGTTCCCGTGGATGCCCATCTTGTGCTCGATGGAGCCGCACATGACACCGTTGCGCTCGCCGACCGAGCCGTCCGGGTTGACCATGAACTTTGGCACCACAAAGAGCGAGATGCCCTTGGTGCCCTGCGGCGCGCCCTCGATGCGGGCAAGCACCAGGTGGACGATGTTCTCCGCCATGTCGTGCTCGCCGGCGGAGATGAAGATCTTGGTGCCGGTGATCGCATAGGAGCCGTCGCCGTTGGGCACGGCCTTGGTCTTCAGCATCCCCAGATCGGTGCCGCAATGGGGCTCCGTCAGGTTCATGGTGCCGGTCCAGGCACCCTCGATCATCTTAGGGAGGTAGGTCTGCTTCTGCTCCTCGGAGCCGTGAACCACGAGGGCCGCGATGGCCCCCTGGGTCAGGCCCGGATACATGCCGAGCGCAAGATTGGAGGAGGAGACGAACTCCTGCATGACGGTGTTGAGGGTCGTCGGCAGGCCCTGGCCGCCATACTGCTCCGGGGCCGAAAGGCCCATCCAGCCGCCCTCGACGTAAGCCTTGTAGGCCTCCTTGAAGCCCTTCGGCGTCGTGACGGAGCCGTCCGGGTGACGGGTGCAGCCCTCCAAGTCGCCCACGCGGTTGAGGGGCGCGAACACCTCCTCGCAGAGCTTGGCGCCCTCGGCGACGATCGCCTCAAGCGTGTCGGGGGTCACGTCCGCGAAGCCGGGCAGGTTGTTGTAACGCTCAAGGTGGAAGACGTCGTTGAGAAGAAACGTGACGTCGTCGACGGGGGCCTTGTAGCTCGGCATCGGAGTCCTCCAGACAGCGGGACCAGGGCACCGAGGCGCTCGGGCTGGCCCTCTCGTTCCTTTTCACGAGGCCGAACAGGCCGGCCCCGCGAGATAGTTCACATATAAACTATCCCCTCCTGCAAAGGAAGAGGCGCCCCGAGAGATTCCGGCGCGCCAAACGAAAGCGGCCGCCCCTTGAGGGACGGCCGTATCGTTGCCGGACCCGGCTTTCGCCGGTCGCAGCCCCAAGGATATTGGGATCAGGCAGCAGCCTTGACCAGGCTGTCGCGGTGAGCCTTGAGCTCATTCAGCGCCTGCTCGATCTCGACCTTCTGCTGCTCGAGATGGGCGATCTGGTCTTCGACCTGAGCCATGGAGAGCTTGAGATTCGCTGCCGAATCCTCGCCGCCCACCTGCTCGTCCACCATGGCGCGGATCTCGGTCAGGGTGAAGCCGAGTTGCTTGCCCTTCAGGATCACGGAGAGGCGGGCGCGGTCACGGGCATCATAGATGCGGGCCGTGCCTTCGCGGCGGGGAGAGAGGAGACCCCGGTCCTCATAGAACCGAAGGGTACGCAGGGTAACGCCGAACTCACGGGCGAGGTCGCCGATCGTGTAGGTCTTCGGACGGTCGGCCCGACGGGCCGCTGCCAACGCAGACTGGTCGTTTTGCTCAATGCTCATGATGCCCACCACTTGTGTCGGTTGTTGCCCAAAGCTTGAGTGCTTGGACAGTTTATATCGGCCAGCCGAAACGGCTGTGTGTGACTTTATCGCCAAATCGCCTTCGGTCTCAAGCACGTATTGCTGCTGAGTTACCCGAACGGGAGTAAGACGGCCCCTAGGGGAGGTTACTAACGGTAATCTGGCCGGTTTTCGGCCCGTATTGGAGCCTGTCGGGACGAGCCGGCCCCTTAACCCCTTTTTTACCATGGGGATCGAAAGCTGCCGCCACGGTTCATCCGCACGGAATCCGTTCGTGATTCGCCCGAATCACGAACAGCAGCCGGTGTCGGACCCCTCCCACGAGCGCGGCTTTATGAGACGGAACGTCCCCTCAGGCATCGACGATTTCGGCCCGCAAGACGCGGGGGCGGAGGCGCATAAGTCAGGGCCGGGCCTCGACGACCTCATCGCGGCCGCTCTGGCCGAGCGGGCGCGCCAGGTGGCTCCGCCCCGGCCGCGCCGGCCGGCCGATAACGGGCTTGAGGGCGCCATCGCCCGGATCAACGACGCTACGCGGCGCCGGCCGAACCGGGACCTCGACGCGATCCTGGCCGCAGCCGCTGCCGAGGAGCAGCGGGAGGCCGCCCAGCAGGCCGGCCGGACCGCCGCAGCCCTCGATTCCATCGCGGCTTGGATCGAGACCGCCGAAACCCGTCTCTCCGAGACCAGCCGGGCAGCCACCGAGCAGCAGGACCAGATCGCCTCGGCCCTCACCGAAGCGCTCGGCGCGATCCGGGAGCGCCTCGACGGGATCGAGCAGCAGGTGAACGCCCAGTACCCCACCCTTATGGAGTCGATCCGGGAGCGGCTCGACGGGATCGAGCGCCAGGCCCAGCACCGGCCTGAAGTGCCGCGCCCGCTCGCCGAGGCGCTGGCCGGCCTCCAAGCCGACGTCACCCGGCTCAACCAGCGTGTCGACGCACCCCAGCCGGACCGCTGGAGCCCAGCCCTCGACGGAATCGAGCAGGATATCGGGCGTCTCCAGGGCACCCTGGCGGATCTCGCCACCCGGGACGAAGTCGCCACCCTCGAACGCAGCGTTCGGCTCCTGGCCGCGGAGATGACCCGTCCCCGGCACCAGGAGGAGGTGAAGGCGCTCGCCGGCACCGTCGCGGACCTCCGCTCCTACGTCCACAACCTCTCCTCCGACCTCGCCCAAGGGCTGCACCAGCGCATCTCCAGCGAGGTCGACAGCCTGACCCGAAGGCTCGACCTCATTGCGGCGAGCGGCATCGACCGCGCCACCCTCGAGGTGTTGAACGCCCAAGTCGCCGACATGCGCCAGGCGCTCGGCCGCATGGCCGACCCCCACCGGATCGATGCGCTTGCGGACGAGGTCTCAGCGCTTGGCCGCCAGATCGCGGATCTGAGGCTCCAGCAGGTGAGCGCGAGCGATTTCGCGGCCCTGAAAGGCTCCCTCGAAGAGGTGCGGGCCTCCGTGCGCCGATCCGAGGAGGCGGCCACGTCCCGCGAGATCCCGGATCAGCTCCAGAGCCTGAGCAAACGCCTCGACCTGCTGATGAGCCGGCCTGAGCCCATCGACCTTGAGCCGCTGACGGACCGCATCGGCTCCCTGTCGGACCAGATCGCCCTGCTCTCCGCCCAGCGCGCCGAAGTCTCGGCGCCGGTCTCGACCCTTGTGGAGCGGCTCTCCGGCGAATTGCGGATGCTGACCGCCGCGGCCACCGAACGGACCGAGCCCTCGGCACCGGTCGCGGCCCTCATGACGCGCCTTGCGGACCGGGTCGACCAGCTCGCCGTGCAGCAAGCGCAGAGTGCTGCGCCGCAAAGCGCGATGCTGGAGCGGCTCGCTGCCCAGATGGGCGCCCTCGCCGCCCGCGGGGCGGAGCCCCAAGGTCCCGTCGCGGACCTCATCGCGCGGCTGTCGTCCCGGCTTCAGGATCTGTCGGGGCAGGCGGAGGGGCTCGAGAGCCGGCTGTCGTCACGCCTTGAGGACCTGTCCGGCCGGGCCGAAGGGCTTGAGGATCGGCTGGCCCGTCGGGTCGACGGAGTGACGGCCGAGACGGCTTCGCTTGCCGAACGCCTCTCGGGCCGACTGGATGCCCTCGCCAGCCAGGCCGGTGCGGTGCCACAGCCGTTCCTCGACCGCTTCGACCGGCTGGAGGACGGATTGCGTCAGATCGGGGAGCAGGCCGATACGGCTCCGATCGAGATCATGCTGCGCGCCGTGCACGACAAGCTCGAGCGCGGTGCTGCCTCGCCCGGCACGCTCGACGCTCTGGAGGACAGGCTCGAAGCCTTGACGCGGAGGCTCGCCCAGGCCTCCGCGGAGCCGGTGCAGCACGCCCTCGCCGAGACCCTGCTTCACGTCAAGACCCTGCGCGGCGAGGCGGCGATGATCGCCGAGCGTGCCGCGAAATCCGCCCTCAAGGAGGTGCAGGCCGGGGAAGCCGACGATCTCGAGGCCATTCGGCAGGGTTTTGCGGAGCTGAAAGCCCTTCAGACCAGCGCCGACAAGCGCACGCAGGCGACCCTGAAGGCCGTGCATAACGCCCTCGAAACGCTGGTGATGCGGGGGCCGAGCGCCCCGGCCGCTCAGGTGCTCGGGGCCGCCGACACGAGTCCGGCCGCCCGCCTGGAGAGCGCGGTGCGCAAGCTCCACAAGGTGGCGATCGCCCAGGCCGAGGAAATCACAAGCCCCACCAACGAGGCGCCCGCCCCGAAGGCGGAGCCCGAGGAGGTGCTGATCGAGCCCGGCGCGCCGCGGCATTCCCCGATCCCAGCTCCGACGCCGCAGGCTCCGGCCGCGTCCCTCGCCTCCTCCGAGGAGGACGATCCGGGCAGCGTGCGCGCCAACTTCATCGCGGCGGCCCGCCGGGCCACCCATGCGGCCAGCGCGGAGATCCCGGCCAAGGCCGAGGGCGCGGAGGGCGCCGACGAGGCCAAGCGGCCGATCTCCAACCAGACCCTCATCGAGCGGATCCGGCAGACCTTCGACAGCCACCGCCGTCCGCTTCTCCTCAGCGTCGCGCTGCTCGTGCTGGTGGCGGGGTCGGCCCAGGTAGCCTCCCTGTTCCGGTCGGCGGACGAGCCGGTCCAGGCAGCGGCTGCAGAAGCGGCGGCACCGGCACTGGCGGCGGCAAAGCCGGCCAACGCGCCGGCAGCGCCCGAATCCGTTCGTGTGGCGGCGGAATCGCCGGCGGCCGATCGGACCGCGAGCCTGCTCGAGCCCGCTCCCATCATCCCGGCCGATGCCGCGATGGGCCAGGCGGCCGCGTTCACCAAGAAGACCGAGCCCGTCGTCGCCGAGGACCTTCCGCAGGTGGTTCCGGCCGCGCTGCGCCAGGCGGCCGCCGCCGGAGAGCCGGCTGCGCTCTACGAACTCGCCTCCCGGCTCAGCGACGGCCGCGGCCTGCCGCGGGATCCGGCTCTTGCGGCCAAGCTCTACGACAAGGCGGCCCAGGCCGGCCTCGTCCCGGCCCAGTTCCGTCTCGGCTCCATCCACGACAAGGGCACCGGCGTCGCCCGCGATCCGGCGGCCGCCCGGGCCTGGTACGAGCGCGCTGCGGCGTCCGGCCATGTTCAGGCCATGCATAATCTCGCGGTGCTGCTCGCGGAGGGCATGGAGGGCAAGCCGAATTATGCGGCCGCCAGCCGGTGGTTCCTGGAAGCGGCCGAGCACGGGCTGAAGGACAGCCAGTACAATCTCGGCGTTCTCCTCGCCCGCGGGCTGGGCACGCCGCAGAACCTTGCCCAATCCTACAAGTGGTTCGCCCTCGCGGCGGCGCAGGGGGACGAGGACGCGAAGGCGAAGCGCGACGAGGTGGCGGGCCGCCTCCCCGCCGCCGACCTCCCGGGCGCCAAGGCCCTCGTGGCGGCCTGGCGGGCCCGGCCCACCGATCGCGCCGCCAACGAGGTCGTGGTGCCGGCCGCCCAGAGCTGGAGCGCCGCCGCCGCCCGCGTCCCCGGGCGCTCCTGAGCGGGCATGGGTCCGGTGCCGCCAGGACGATCCGGACCAGGACGAACCGGACCGAACGGTCGGCATCGGCGCGGGGGCTGGCCCGCTCCCATGACAAGCGGGACGGAACGATCCGTGTCAGCTTGTGTTCACGACGGAGCCCTTAAAGGTCACGATCCCGCCCCGCGAGCCGGGAGCGGGATTCTCCCGTCGCGCTCCGGCGTGACCCCGATCTGAACGAACCTGTGGCCCTCCCCGGGCCACGGAGGAAGACGCGTGCAAATCTACCTGCCGATCGCCGAGATGCCGGTCAGCGTCCTGCTCATCCTTGGGCTCGGGGCGGCGGTCGGCTTCGTCTCGGGCCTGTTCGGCATCGGCGGCGGGTTCCTGATGACGCCGCTCCTCATCTTCCTCGGCATCCCGCCGGCCGTGGCCGTCGCCACCCAGACGGCCCAGATCGTCGCCTCCTCGACCACGAGCGCCATCGGCGCCCTGAGGCGCAACAGCCTCGACTTGAAACTCGGGGGCGTGCTGGTCGCCGGCGGTCTCGTCGGCTCCGTGCTCGGCGTCTGGTTCTTCGCGGCGGCGCGGCGGGCCGGCCAGCTCGATCTCGTGATCGTCGTCTCCTACGTCACCCTCTTCACGGTGGTGGGCTCGCTCATGATGCGCGAGAGCATCCGCGAGTTCTGGTCGAGCCGCCGCGGCGGCAAGGCGCGGCCGCGCCGACAGGCCGGGGCGCACGCGCCCTATCTCTTCTTGCCCCTGCGCATGCGGTTTCATCGCTCGAAGCTCTATGTGAGCGTGATCCCGATCATCGCCTTCGCGCTCTTCGTCGGCTTTTCGGGGGCGCTTCTCGGCATCGGCGGCGGCTTCATGGTGGTGCCGGCGCTGCTCTACGTCTTCCGCGTGCCCACCGCCGTGGTGGTGGGCACGTCCCAGTTCCAGATCCTGTGCACCACCCTGATGGCGCTGATCCTCCACGCGGTGGCGAACCAGGCGGTCGACATCGTCCTCGCCATCCTGCTCATCCTGGGGGGCGTGTTCGGCGCTCAGTTCGGGGCGCGGGCCGGGCGGAATCTCAGGGCGGAGCTGTTCCGCTTCCTGCTGGCGATCCTCCTGCTCGGGGTCGGCCTGCGCTTTGCGATCGAGCTCGTGCTGCGCCCGAACGAGCCGTTCTCGATCACGGTGCAGGAGACGCGCATATGAGGCTGCTCCTCGCCTTGAGCGCGGCGTCGGCTGCGGCCGAGACGCTGATCACATCGCTCTCCAGGCACCGGGTGCTCAACTCCCGGGCGCTTCTCGCCGCATGTGTCCTTGCCCTGAGCGCGGTGCCGACCACGGCCGAGACGCTGATCACCTCGCTCTCGAGCCACCGGGTGCTGATCTCGTCGAACTATACGGGCACCTCCATCGCCGTGTTCGGCGCCATCGAGCGCGACGCGCAGACCGTCGCGAGGGCCGCCCCCTACGAGGTGGTGATCACGGTCCGCGGCCCGCGCCAGTCCCTCGTGGTGCGCGAGAAGGAGCCTCTCGGCCCCGTCTGGATCAATCAGGAACAGCAGAAATTTCCCGACGCGCCGTCCTACCTGAGCGTGCTCTCCTCGCGCCCTCTCGACGAGATCACGGGCGAGGGCGTGCGCCACCGTCAGAAGATCGGCCTCGACGCCATCGTCCTCGGGGCGGATTTCACGAACGACCGCGGCACCGCCGACGAGCCGTTCCGCGAGGCGCTGCTGCGCCTCAAGATGCGCGAGGGCCTTTATTCGCACAGCGAGCGCGGCGTCACCTTCCTGACCCCCGCCATCTTCCGGGCCGGCATCCCGCTCTCGGCCACGGCGCCGCCGGGCAATTACGACGTGGAGGTCACGCTCTTCGCCGACACCGTCATCCTCGCCCGCACGCAGACGAGCTTCGAACTCGTGAAGATCGGCTTCGAGCAGCAAATGGGCGAGTTCGCCCGGGACCTCGCGCCGATCTATGGCGGCGCCACGGCGCTCCTGGCGCTCTTCTTCGGCTATCTCGCGAGCGTGGTGTTCCGGCGGGATTGAGGGCTGCATTCTCTCGCACCGTCATCCCGGGACGCCGCAGGCGGGCCCGGGATCCATAAACACAACAGAACCGAGCTGCGTGATCTCTCTCCTGAGGAAGCGAGGTGCGGTCCGATTGGCGTTGGTGGCTATGGACCCCGGGCTCTGCTGCGCAGCCCCGGGGTGACAGCGGTGGTTCTGCAATCGCCCACGTTGGAGGGATACAATCGAACCGCCAATCCCTGTGGGCAAGGCGTCGCAGGCGAGCTTGGCGGCTTGCTCTCCCGGGTGGTTGCCATAGGTCGTGGCCATGGCCACCGACACCCTCGCCGACCGCTCCATCCCAACCGTCCCGCTGCTGCTGGGAATCGGCGGGCTGATCCCCTTCGCGGGCCTTGCCCTGATGGTGGCGACCGGGTGGTCGCCGCTCGGATGGTCGGACGCGTTCTTGCGGCTGGCGCTCGCAAGCTACGGCGCGCTGATCCTGTCGTTCCTGGGCGGCATCCGCTGGGGGCTCGCCGTCGCCATGGAGGACCAGGGCCGGGCGCGGCGGGAATACCTGATCTCGGTGGTCCCGCAGTTGCTCGCCTGGGCGGCGCTCGCCCTGCCGGCTCCCTGGGAGTTGCGGGCGCTCGCGGCCCTCGTCGTCGCCCTCGGCCTGCTCGATTACGGCCTCGTCTGCCGGGGCGACGCGCCGACCTGGTTCGGCCGTCTGCGCCTCGGGCTCTCGGCCGGCGCCGGCCTCGCGCTTCTGGTGGCCGGATTCTGACCGAGACCGTCAGGCCGCGCTCCTCGGCAAAGGCTTGATCGATCAGGCTCCGCAACGCTCTCCGTCGAGTCTAACTCAGTCCCGGCAGAGCATCGATTTCGCGATGGCGAAGATGCGCTCGGTGCCGATGAGGTGGGCCGTGAAGCCGTTCGGGAAGAGCGGCTTGAAGGCCGCGTCGCAGGCGTTGAGCCCGCCCGCATAGGCCCCGAAGGCCGGCATCACGCAGCGGCTGCCGTCGGTCAGGAAGCAGCGCCGCCGCACCCCGCGCCCGCGCATCACCACCTTGCCGACCGGATGCAGGTGCCCGGCGACCTCCGTGGCGGCGCCCTCCTCCGGCTCGTGGCGCAGGGTGAGATGGGCAAGCGCCATCTCGGCCACCACCTCGCCGCCGATGCTCCCGGGCAGGATCCGGTCGTGGTTGCCCGTGACCCAGATCCAATCGCGGCCGGTCTGGATCCGGCGCAGGGTCTCGCGCTCCTCATCGCCCAGCCGCTCGGGCCCGCCGATATCGTGAAAGCTGTCGCCAAGAGCGATCACCACCTTGGGGTCGAACCGCGCCACCACGTCCGCGAGGGAGGCCAGGGTCTCCCGGGTGTCGTAGGGCGGCAGGAACAGGCCGCGCCGGGCGAACGCCGATCCCTTCTCGAAATGCAGGTCCGCCACCAGGAGCGCGCCCTCGTCGGCGAGCATCATGGCGCCGGAGAGATCGAGCGTCGCGGCGAGATCGCCGAGGCCGATCTCGGCCGTTGTCTGTTTGTTCTTGCGCAGAGGGACCACGCGGCACTCTTTCCCGTTCCATGCCCCGGGGCGGGTCCTCTGCCAAGGCTGGACCGGGGGCGAGCGACAACGGGGCGGCCCTGGTCAGCCCAGGGCCTCGTCGAGCAGCATCGCCTCCGCTTCGGCCAGGATCTCGTCCGCGCTTTCGCCGTAGACGCGCTCGCGGCCGATCTCCAGCATGACGGACACGCTCAAGGGAGACACCCGGTCGAGCGGCTTGTGGATGATTCGCCCCCGGATGCGCCTTAGCATCACGCCGAGGCGCTTCACGTCGAGGAGTCCGGTTGCCGCATCCGCCCGCGCGGCGCGCAGGAGCACATGGTCGGGCTCGTGCTTGCGCAGCACGTCGTAGACGAGATCCGTGGAGATCGTGACCTGGCGCCCGGTCTTCTCCTGGCCCGGAAAGCGGCGCTCGATGAGCCCAGCGATGACGGCGCAATAGCGGAAGGTGCGTTTCATGAGCGCGGATTCCGCAAGCCACGCCTCGAGGTCGTCGCCGAGCATGTCCTCGTCGAACAGGGCCTCGATGAAGCCCGGCTCCCGCCCGGCCGCCGCGGTGATGTCGCTCATGCACCAGACCGCGAGCCCGTAATCGTTCGCGACGAAGCCGAGGGGCTTGAGGCGCGCGCGCTCCAGGCGGCGCGTCAGCAGCATGCCCAGGGTCTGATGCGCCAGGCGCCCCTCGAAGGGAAAGCAGGTGAGATAGTAGCGGCCCGAGCGCGGATAGGTTTCGACCAGAAGATCGCGCGGCCCCGGCACCACCGATCTGCGACGCTGCTGGAGCAGCCAGTCGGTGAGCTGCGGCGGCAGGCGATCCCACTCGAAGGGATCGGACAGGATCTGCCGCACGCGCTCGGCGAGAAACGTGGAGAGCGGGAATTTGCCGCCCGCGTAGGACGGGATCTTGGGTTCCGTGCCGGCGCTGGTGCGCGAGGCCAGGACCTCGTCCTCCTGGATGCCCTCGAAGCGCAGCACCTCGCCCGCAAAGAGAAAGGTGTCGCCGGTCGTCATGGTCTCGGCGAAATATTCCTCGATCTCCCCGAGCACGCGCCCGCCCCGGGGCAGCACGGCTCCGGGCCGCTTCTTCGAGGCGCGGGCGATGCGCACCTTGATCATGGGCGATTCCACGATGGTGCCCACATTCAGCCGGTATTGCTGCGCGACGCGCCCGTCCCGCACGCGCCAGAGCCCGTCCTTGCCCTTCACGATCTTGGCGAAGCGCTCATAGGCGCGAAGGGCGTAGCCGCCCGTCGCCACGAAGGCGACGGCGGCCTCGAACTCCTCGTATGTGAGGTTGCGATAGGGCGCGGCGGAGCGCACCTCGTCGAAGAGCGCGCCGATCTCGAAGGGCTCGGCGCAGGCCATGCCGAGCACGTGCTGGCACAGGACGTCGAGGGCGCCGATGCGGGCATCGGGCGTGTCCTGCGCGGCCTCGTGGACCGCATCGAGCGCCGCGCGGCATTCGAGAATCTCGAAGCGGTTTCCGGGCACGAGATACGCCTTCGAGGGCTCGTCCATGCGGTGGTTCGAGCGGCCGATGCGCTGCATGATCCGCGAGGCCCCCTTCGGGGCGCCCACATTCACCACGAGATCCACATCGCCCCAGTCGATGCCGAGATCGAGGGTCGCGGTGCACACCACCGCCTTCAGCCGCCCCTCCGTCATGGCGGCCTCGACCCGCCGCCGCTGGCCCACATCGAGGGAGCCGTGATGGAGCGCGATGGGCAGCCCCTCGTCGTTGAGGTTCCACAGGGCCTGGAACACGAACTCCGCCTGAAGGCGCGTGTTCACGAAGACCAGGGTCGTCTTGTGCTTGCGGATGAGGTCGTAGATCGCGGGCATGGAGGCGGAGGCCGTGTGACCCGCGAGCGGCAAGCGGGCATCCACCTCGAGGATCTGGATATCGGGCCGGGCCCCGCCCTCGACGACGACGAGATCGGCGAGCGTGACGCGGCCGGCTGCGCCGTCCAAGCCCCCACCCGCCAACAGGCCCTCTCCCCCCTTGTGGGGGAGAGTTGGAGAGGGGGGTATGGCGCCAACCTCTTGAGTTGCTGCGGCTACGACCCGTTCGCTCCGCGAGCGCTTCTGCGAAGCGCCACCCCCCTCCGACCCCTTCGGGGCCACCTCCCCCACAAGGGGGGAGGGGATCGTGGCGCTTGAGGCTTCCGGCACCGGAGCCGTCACCGCCACCTGCCCCACAAGGGTAGAAACGTCCAAGACCGAAGGCGCTTGCGGGACGAGATAGCGCCTGAGCTCGTCCGGCTCCCGCACGGTGGCGGAGAGCCCCACGGCGGTGAGGTTCGGCGCCATGCGGTGGAGCCGCGCGAGCCCGAGGGAGAGAAGGTCCCCGCGCTTCGAGGTGACGAGGGAATGCAATTCGTCGAGCACCACGCGCTTGAGCCCCGCGAACAGCTCCGCGGCTTCCCGGTGGGCGAGGAGCAGGGCGAGCTGTTCGGGTGTCGTGAGCAGGATATCCGGCGGGCGCTCGATCTGCCGGGCGCGCTTGTGGGCCGCGGTGTCGCCCGTGCGGGTCTCGACCCGGACGGGAAGGCCCATCTCCTGGACCGGCGCCTCCAGGTTGCGGGCGATATCGACCGCGAGCGCTTTTAAGGGGGAGATATAGAGGGTGTGGAGCTTGCGCTCGGCCTTGGCCCCCTCCCCCTTCGCCCTGGGGCCCGCGGGTTGGTCCGCCAGCTCCACCAGGCTCGGCAGGAACCCGGCGAGCGTCTTGCCGGCGCCGGTCGGGGCTACGAGCAGCACGGAGCGGCCGGCTCTCGCCTTCTCGATCAGCTGGAGCTGGTGCGGGCGGGGCTCCCAGCCGCGGCTTGCGAACCAGCGGCGGAAACGGTCGGGCAGGAGGGGGGCGGAGGCTTTCGGCACGGGAGGAACATAGGACGCCCATGCCCCCGCGTCAGGTCGGTGCGTCGCCACGGGCGCTCGCCTGTGCATGGCGGCGGAGCCCGCTTGCCGCCGCGTCGCCGTCCGATCAGTGTAGCGGCCCCCACTGACCGGATGCCCTCATGTCCCAGCCGCTCTCCCTTCAAGACACAGTCGCCGTCGTCACCGGCGGGACGCAGGGCCTCGGCGAGGCCATCGCGCGGCTGCTCGCGGAGCGCGGCGCGCGCGGCCTCGTGATCTGCGGGCGGAACGCGGAGCGCGGGCAGGCGGTGGCGGAGGGCCTCACGGGCCTCGGCTGCCGCACGGAATTCGTGAAGGCGGACCTCGCCAGCGTGGAGGAGACCCGCGCCGTGGTGGCGCGGGCGGATGCGGTGTTCGGGCGCGTCGACACCCTCGTGAACGCCGCCGGCATGACGGACCGGGGCACCCTCTTCGACACGAGCCCGGAGCTCTTCGACCGCATGTTCGCGGTGAACGTGCGCGCGCCCTTCTTCCTCATGCAGGACGCCGCGACGCTCATGCGGCGGGAGCGCATCCAGGGCACGATGGTGAACATCCTGTCCATGTCGGCCCATGGGGGCCAGCCCTTCATCTCCGCCTATTGCGGCTCCAAGGGCGCCCTCGCGACGCTCACCAAGAACGCCGCCTTCAGCCTGATGCCCTGGCGCATCCGGGTGAACGGGCTCAACATCGGCTGGATGAACACGCCGGGCGAGGACCGGATCATGCGCACCTATCACGACGCGCAGGACGGCTGGCTCGACAAAGCCGCCGCCGAGCAGCCCTTCGGGCGCCTGCTCGATCCCGTGGAAGTGGCCCGCGCGGTCGCGTTCCTGGCGAGCGGCGAATCCGGGATGATGACCGGCTCGATCATCGATTTCGATCAATCGGTGATCGGCTGCTACGAGGGCGCGCCGCATCCCTCGATGCCGAGCCAGGTGTGATCAGGCGCGCTCCAGCACGAGCAGGAATCCCGGCACCGGCTGGCCGCGATCCTCGCGGGTCGAAACCGCCTCGAAGAGAACGATCGCAAAGCCGGTGCGCTCCGCGAGCGCGCTCAGGTAGCGCTCCCCATGGGCGTAGCGCGCATCCTCGCCGAGCCGGTAGCTGTCCCCCTCGCCCGCCTGGACCGTGAAGGCGAAGAAGCCGCCGCGGGCGAGGACCCGGTGGGCCTCCGCGAAGACGGGCGCCAGGTCGGCCATGTAGACGAACACGTCCGCCGCGACGATCCCGTCCGCCTCGCCCTCGGCGCGTCCCTGCAGGAACGAGACGAGCTCGCCCTCGTGGAGCGCCGCGTAGGCCCCGGTCTTCTCCGCGCGCGCCAGCATCTGCGGGGAGAGGTCCACCCCCTCGATCCGCGCCGCCCGGTCCTCCAGCGCCGCGCCCATCAGGCCCGTGCCGCAGCCAAGATCGAGGACGAGGCGGAGGCTGGGCTCCCGCAGGCGCTTGGAGGCCGCCCGCCGCAGGGCGTCGGCGAGGAGTTCGGGGCCGCGATAGTTCAGGCTTTTCGTCAGGTGCCGGTCGAAGCGCGGGGCGTAATCGTCGAAGAGGGCGCGCACGTAAGTCGGCGTCACCGCCTCCTCGGGCGCGAGCGCCCCGAGCTGGGCGAGGTCGATCCGGACGCCCATGGGATCGTCGGGCTCGAGGGCGACGGCGCGCCTGAGGCCCGCCACGGCCGCCTCGCGCCGCCCGAGCGCCGCCTCCGCCCGGCCGTGCAGCGCATGGGCCGGGGCGAAATCCGGGGCGAGCTCCACGGCCTGCGCGGCAAGGTCGGCGGCGGTGGAGAAATCCCCGTCGTCGAAGGCGCCTTTCGCGTAGGCATAGCGGCGGTCCGCCAGGACGTTGCCGGAGGAGCGGAGGAGGTCGGGCATGGCGGGTGCCATGGCGGAATCCCGCCCGCCCTGTCAACAGACGAGCCGCGCGCCCTATATGCGCAAGGCCATGGCGCTGCGTTCCACCGACATCCTCACCCAGACCCCGCAGGGGCTCTATTGCCCGCTCGGGGATTTCCACATCGATCCGATCCGTCCCGTGCCCCGGGCGCTCATCACCCATGGGCATTCGGACCATGCGCGCTCCGGCCACCGGCACGTGATGGCGACGCGGGAGACGCTCCTCATCATGGGGCTGCGCTACGGCGAGGATTTCGCGCACCAAACGCAAGAGGCGCGGCTCGGCGAGGCCATGCGGCTCGGCGACGCGACCGTGCGCTTCACGCCCGCCGGCCACGTGCTCGGCTCCGCGCAGATCGCCATCGAGGCGGGCGGCACGCGGGTGGTGGTGTCCGGCGACTACAAGCGCGCCGAGGACCCGACCTGCCGTCCCTACGAGGTCGTGCCCTGCGACGTGTTCATCACGGAAGCGACCTTCGGCCTGCCGGTCTTCCGCCATCCCGACACCCGGGGCGAGGTGCGCAAGCTCCTGGCCTCCGTGGCGCTGTTCCCCGAGCGCACGCACATCGTCGGCGCCTATGCGCTCGGCAAGGCGCAGCGGGTGATGGCGCTCCTGCGCGAGGAGGGCTACGAGCCGCCCATTTACCTCCACGGCGCGATGGAAAAGCTCACCGCGTTCTACAAGAGCGAGGGCATTCCCCTCGGCGAGACCCCGAAGGTGGTGGCGGCGGAGCGGAGCAAGCTCGCGGGCGCCATCGTGCTCTGCCCGCCCTCCTCCATGCAGGACCTGTGGTCGCGCAAGTTCCCGGATCCCGTCACCTGCTTCGCCTCCGGCTGGATGCGGGTCCGCGCCCGGGCCCGGCAGAAGGGCGTCGAGCTGCCCCTCGTGATCTCCGACCATTCCGACTGGCCGGATCTGTGCCGCACGATCCTCGACACGGGCGCCGGCGAGGTCTGGGTCACCCACGGCCAGGAGGATGCCCTCGTGCATTGGTGCCTCACGAACGGCATCAAGGCGCGGCCCCTCCACATGCTCGGCTACGGGGACGAGGGCGAGGCGGAGCCTGCTTCGCAGGAGGACACTGCCCTGGCCCAGGAGGTGGAAGCCGAAGAAGGTAAGGCGAAGGCACCACGCGCATCGAAGAAGCGGCCCGCCAAGGGAGAGCGCGCATGAACCGCTTCGCCGCCCTCCTCGACCGGCTCATGTACGAGCCGCGCCGCAACGCGAAGCTGCGGCTTCTCATGGATTACTTCCGGACCACGCCCGATCCCGACCGGGGCCATGCGCTCGCCGCCATGACCGACGCGCTGATGTTCAAGGAGGCCAAGCCCAACCTGATCCGCGGCCTCGTGGAAGAGCGGGTCGATCCGGTGCTCTTTCGCATGAGCTACCATTATGTGGGCGACCTTGCGGAATCGACCGCTCTGATCTGGCCGGCGAAGCCCTCTGCCCCGGCAGCCGATGGGGATGCTCCCGCCATCGGCCACAACAACCCGCCCCCGCACGTCCCCACCATCACCGAGGTGGTCGAGACCCTCGCGACTCTCTCCAAGAGCGACCTTCCCGCGAAGATCGCCGAATGGCTCGATGCCCTCGACGAGGCGGGGCGCTGGGCGCTCCTGAAGCTCATCACCCGCGAATTGCGCGTCGGCGTCTCGGCGCGCCTCGCCAAGACCGCGGTGGCGCAGCTCGGGGGCTACGAGGCCGACGAGGTGGAGCTGATCTGGCACGGGCTCGAACCCCCTTACGAGAGCCTGTTCGCCTGGGTCGAGGGCCGCGGGCCGAAGCCGGAATCCGGCAACCCGGCGCCCTTCCGCCCGCCCATGCTCTCGCATCCCCTGGAGGACGAGGATTTCGAAAGGCTCGACGCGCCCGGCTTCCTCGCCGAATGGAAATGGGACGGCATTCGCCTCCAGGCGGTCGCCGGGCACGCCGGCGACGGCAAGCCGCTCCGGCGCATCTATTCGCGCACCGGGGAGGACGTCTCCCGCGCCTTCCCGGACCTCGTCGAAGCCCTCAGCTTCGAGGGCGCCATCGACGGGGAGCTCCTGATCGTCCGCGAGGGCCGCGTGCAGAGCTTCAACGTGCTCCAGCAGCGCCTGAACCGGAAGGCCGTGACCCCGAAGCTCATCGCCGAATATCCGGCTCACCTGAGGGTCTACGACATCCTGGCGGAGGGCGAGGAGGACCTGCGCGCCCTCCCCTTCCGCGAGCGCCGCCGGCGGCTGGAGGCGTTCGTCGCCCGCCTCGACGATCCGCGCATCGACCTTTCGCCGATGATCCCCTTCGAGACGTGGGAGGATCTCGCCGCCGCGCGGGCCGATCCCGCCGCCATCGGCGCGGGCCCGGACGCGGACGCCATCGAGGGCTGCATGGTGAAGCGCGCCGACAGCCCGTACCTGCCGGGGCGGCCCAAGGGCTATTGGTACAAATGGAAGCGCGATCCCTACCTCGTCGATGCGGTCATGATGTACGGCCAGCGCGGGCACGGGAAGCGCTCGTCCTTCTATTCCGACTACACCTTCGGGGTCTGGCGCGAGGGCCCGGACGGGGACGAGCTCGTGCCCGTGGGCAAGGCCTACCACGGCTTCACGGACGAGGAGCTGGTGAAGCTCGATCGCTACGTCCGCAACCACACGGTCAACCGCTTCGGGCCGGTGCGGGAGGTGGAATACGGCAAGGAGAAGGGCCTCGTCCTGGAGATCGCCTTCGAGGGCCTGCAGCGCTCGACCCGGCACAAATCCGGCGTCGCCATGCGCTTCCCGCGCGTCCATCGCATCCGCTGGGACAAGCCGGCGGCGGAAGCCGACCGGCTCGAGACCCTGGAGAAGATCCTGGTTCGGGGCGAGAAGGAGGTCTACCCGCTGGAGCAAAGCGAGGAATGAAGGTGGAGAGGATCGCGCGCACGGTCGTGTGGCGGCGGTGCTGAAGGGAGAGCGGAGCGAGGAATGAAGGTGGAGACCATGCACGAGGGCGCCGTCACCCGCCAGGCATCGGGGCTCCTAACGGTCGAGACGCGCGGCCCGGGCTTCACCGAGATCACCGCGCCCGTCGCCCGCTGGGTGGCGGAGACCGGGATCGGCCACGGCCTCCTCACCGTGTTCTGCCGCCACACCTCCGCCTCCCTCACGATCCAGGAGAACGCGGACGCGGATGTGCGCACCGATCTGATGACGGCCCTCGACGGCCTTGCGCCGCGCAGCGCCCCTTACGTGCATCATCTCGAAGGCCCGGACGACATGCCGGCCCACATCCGCACCATGCTCACGGGCGTGTCCTTGAGCGTTCCCGTCACGGACGGACGCCTTGCGCTGGGCACCTGGCAGGGCCTCTACCTCATCGAGCACCGGGACCGCCCGCACCGGCGCGAGATCGTGCTGCATGCGATGGGTCAGTAGCGCCCACACCCGATCCTTCGAAGGGACAGGTCGGCGCTTCATGGAGAGCGGCTCGCGACGGTATAAGCGCGGCTCCCGTTTCTCTACGCATCTCGGTTGCCGGATGCGTTTCCCCGACACGTCGCGGCTGCCTCGCGTGTGTTCCCTCTCCACCCAACTCGGCTGCCGGATCTGCTCCCCTCCCCCTTGTGGGGAGGGTGCCGGCAGGCGGGTGGGGGTGTTGGCGCCACACGCGGATGGGTCCGGAGCCGACACCCCCACCCTCGCTTCGCTCGACCTCCCCACAAGGGGGAGGGGAACACACGCCCGGCTGGACAGGCGTGATGCGTGGGGAGGTGAGGCTCGCGCTTGGCTGGTCCGCCGTCATGCGTCGGGAGTGAGGTTCGCTCGTAGATGTGTGGGCGCCACACCGGCATGGGTCCGGAGCCGATACCCCCAAAACCCTTCCCACAAAGGGGAGAGGAACACGCGGCCCATGGCGCCACCCCACCGCCTGCGCTACAGGAGCGGATCATCACAGGGGCCTCCTCCATGTCCTACGTCATTCCCGCCCCGGCCGTGCCGGCCCTGCCGATCGCCGGATCGGACGACCTATTTCCGGTCCGCCGGGTCTATTGCGTCGGGCGCAACTATGCGGCCCATGCCCGCGAGATGGGCGGAGACCCGACCCGGGAGCCGCCCTTCTTCTTCATGAAGCCCGCGGACGCCCTCCAGCCCGTGCCGGAGGGTGCGGTCGCCGAACACCCCTACCCGCCACGGACGAACAACTATCATTTCGAGATCGAGATGGTGGCGGCGCTCCACCGGGGCGGGCGCGACATCCCGGTCGCCCAAGCGCTCGACCACGTCTTCGGCTACGCGGTCGGCCTCGACATGACCCGGCGCGACCTTCAGGACGACGCCAAGGCCCTGCGCCGTCCCTGGGAGCTCGGCAAGGGCGCCGACCGTTCCGGTCCGGTCGGACCGCTCCACCCGGTAAGCCGCGTCGGGCACCCGGCCCAGGGCGCCATCAGCCTCGCCGTGGACGGGACCGCAAAGCAGAAGGCGGACCTCGCCGACATGATCTGGTCCGTCGCGGAGCAGATCGCGTACCTGTCCACCTATTTCGAGCTGATGCCGGGCGATGTCATCTTCTCGGGCACCCCGGAGGGCGTCGGGGCGGTGGCCCGGGGCGAGACCATGACGGGCGCCATCGCGGGGCTCGGCGAAATCCGGGTGAAGGTGGTCTAGACCGCTCGCCTTGGGATTTTCAACCGATCCGCGGGGCGGGCTTGCCATCGGGACCCCTTTCGCGGTTACTTTGGTGCGTCGCGCGGGCCCGTCGGGCTCGCGCCATGAGCACACCAAGATCAAGGACTGGGGCTCTCGAGGGAGCCCGTCAACCAGGGGAACACGCAATGAAGCTCATCAAGGCCATCAGCCTCGCCCTCCTCGGCTCCGCGCTCGCGGTGTCCGGCGCGGCCGCGCAGGCCAAGAAGTGGGAAACGGTGAAGATCGCCACCGAGGGCGCCTATGCCCCGTGGAACTTCACCGGCGCCGGCGGCAAGCTCGAAGGCTTCGAGATCGACCTCGCCAACGACCTGTGCGCCCGCATGAAGGTGAAGTGCGAGGTCATCGCGCAGGATTGGGACGGCATCATCCCCGCTCTCCAGGCCAAGAAGTACGACGTGATCATGGCCGGCATGAGCGCCACCGATAAGCGCAAGGAGGTCATCGCCTTCTCCAACACCTACGCGAACTCGCCGAACGGCTACCTCGTGGCGAAGGCCTCGCCCATGGCGAAGATGCCGGGCACCGGCCAGGCGTTCAGCCTCGCCAGCAACCAGGCCGAGGCCGAAAAGGCGATCGAGGCCACGAAGGCGCTGCTCAAGGGCAAGACCGTCGGCGTCCAGGGCTCGACCATCCACTCCGCCTTCGCCGACAAGTACCTGAAGGGCACCGCGGAGATCCGCGAGTACAAGACCACCGAGCAGCACGACCTCGACCTCGCGGCCGGCCGCATCGACGCCGTGCTCGCCGACGCGACCGCCCTCATCGGCACCGTCGCGAAGCCGGAGTTCAAGGACTACGTGATCGTCGGCCCGTCCATCACCGGCGGCCTCCTCGGCCCGGGCGTGGGCGCCGGGATGCGCAAGGAAGACGCCGACCTCAAGAAGATGTTCGACGACGCGATCGCGGCCGCCAAGGCCGACGGCACCATCAAGAAGCTGTCGGAGAAGTGGTTCAAGATCGACGTGACCCCGATCAGCTGAGCGGCGACGCCGTCGACGGGGTTCTACCGCCCCGTCGATCCGCTCGCCTGAGCGGGACCTCCCCAATCAAAGGGGCGCGGCGCGAGCCGCGCCCCTTTTTCGTGGGTGGGGCCGAAATCATCAACAATCACCTCGCCTTCCGCCGTCAGGGGGCTTGTGCGCGGCCTCCCATTCTCTGCTAGGGTCCTCGTCGGACCACGACGGGCCGCCCGAAGGCGGCCGCAGAGCGGGGCGGAACCCGGCACGGCCGAGAGAGACGGACGCCGGGTCGGAACCGCCGCAGGCCGCCCGAAGGCGGCCGAGGGCTGGGACGCAACCATCGCAGGCTGCCCGAAGGCGGCCAGAGACAGGGGAACAGGCATGAAGCTGATCAGGATCGTTGGCCTCGGCATTTTCGCTTCCGCTCTTGCGGCCACGGGCGCCTTGGCCCAGGCCAAGAAGTGGGAGAGCGTGAAGATCGCCACCGAGGGCGCCTACGCCCCGTGGAATTTCACCGGTCCCGGCGGCAAGCTCGACGGGTTCGAGGTCGAGCTCGCGAACGAGCTCTGCGGCCGCATGAAGGTGAAGTGCGAAGTCATCGCCCAGGATTGGGACGGCATCATCCCGGCCCTGAATGCCGGCAAGTACGACGCCATCATGGCCGGCATGAACATCACCGACAAGCGCCTCGAGGTGATCGGCTTCTCGCAGCCCTACGCCTCCACGCCCCACGGCTGGGGCGTCATGAAGGACTCGCCCCTCGCGCAGCTCGCCGGCACCGGCACGGCGGTCGCCCTCGACAAGGACGCGGAGGGCGCCAAGAAGCTCATCGAATCCTGGAAGCCCATCCTTAAGGGCAAGACCGTGGGCGTGCAGGGCTCCACCGTGAACGCGCAGTTCCTGGAGAAGTACCTCAAGGACACGATCACCATCCGTGAGTACAAGACCACCGAGCAGCACGACCTCGACCTGACGGCGGGCCGCGTGGACGCGATCTTCGCCGGCCACGGCGCCCTCATGGCGACCAAGGACAAGGCCGAGTTCAAGGACATGGTGATCGCGGGAGCGGGCGTGCGCGGCGACGTGCTCGGCCGCGGCGTCGCGGTGGGCATGCGCAAGCAGGACGCGGAGCTGAAGGCCCTCTTCGACGGCGCCATCCAGAGCGCCGTGAAGGACGGGACGATCGAGAAGCTCTCGCAGAAGTGGTTCAAGATCAACGCGACGCCGCAGACCTGACGGCGCCGCGATGCCTTCGCGACATGGGCTCGAGATCGACCCGAAGCCCCAGACCTGAAACGTGACGGATCCCCTCCCCGGCGCTCCTGCCGGGGAGGACGCGACGGAATGTAACGTGCAGCAGATTCCCTATTTCGAGCTGATCGGTTTCGGTCCCCGCGGGTGGGGCTATTCCCTCCTCATCGCCACAGGCATGACCCTCGCGGTGGCCTTCTGCGGCTTCCTGGCCGGCGCGCTCATCGGCTCGGGCGTCGCCTGGGCGAAGCTCTCCCGGAGCATCGTCGCCCGCACCCTGGCCGACGGATACACCACGGTGCTGCGCGGTGTGCCGGACCTCCTCATCATCTATCTCTTCTATTTCGGCGGCAGCGCCGCCCTCGGCGCGATCGGCAGCCTGTTCGGCGCCGAGGGCTTCATCGGCGTGCCCGCTTTCGCCACCGGCGCCATCGCCATCGGCGTCGTCTCCGGTGCCTACCAGGCCGAGGTGTTCCGCGGCGCCTACCAGACGCTGGCGCGCGGCGAGATCGAGGCCGCCAAATCCGTCGGCATGCCGGGCTTCCTCATGTTCCGCCGCATCATCGCCCCGCAGGTCCTGCGCTACGCGATCCCGGGCCTCGGCAATGTGTGGCAGCTCGTCCTCAAGGAATCCGCGCTCATCTCCGTGACGGGCCTCGTGGAGCTCCTGCGCCAATCGCACATCGCGGCGGGCTCGACGCGCCGGCCCTTCGATTTCTATCTCACCGCGGCGGCCCTCTACCTTCTCATCACCTGGGTCTCCACGATCCTGTTCCAGAAGGCGGAGGACCGCTCCCTGCGCGGCGTCCGGAGGGCAGCCTGATGGACCGCACCCTCGTCAATCTCGGCGCCGAAGGAAGGACCGCCTGATGGATCTCTCCTTCATGGGCGAAACGTT
Organism: Microvirga sp.; assembly: GCA_036562855.1. GTDB lineage: Bacteria > Pseudomonadota > Alphaproteobacteria > Rhizobiales > Beijerinckiaceae > Microvirga. The sequence continues at coordinate 102,425 of DATCJK010000050.1, read as the reverse complement.
CATGGCGCTGCTCGCCGGATTGCCGCTCACCTTGAACCTCGCCTTCACGGCGGTCGGCCTCGGCGCGGTCTTCGCCATGCTGCTCGCGCTCATGCGCATGTCGGGAATCCGCCCCCTCGACTGGCTCGCCCGCGCCTATGTGTTCGTGTTCCGCGGCACGCCGCTCCTCGTGCAGATCTTCCTCATCTATTACGGCCTCGGACAGTTCCGCCCGGTCCTGCAGGAATGGGGCCTGTGGGGCTTCTTCCGGGAGGCCTATTGGTGCGCCGTGCTGGCGCTCACCATGAACACCGCGGCCTATGCGAGCGAGATCATCCGCGGCGGCCTGCAGGCGGTGCCCGCGAACCAAGTGGAATCCGCGCGGGCCTGCGGCATGTCGGGCTTTCTTCTCTTCCGCCGCATCATCTTCCCCATCGCGGTGCGCCAGGCCCTGCCGGGCTACGGGAACGAGATCATCCTCATGGTGAAGGCGACCTCCCTTGCCTCGATCATCACCATGATGGAGGTGACGGGCATCGCGCAGAAGCTGATCTCCCAGACCTTCCGGGCGATCGAGATCTTCATCGTGGCGGGCGCGATCTATCTCGTCCTCAACTTCGCCGTCACCCGCGTGATCCAGCTCATCGAATGGTGGCTCTCGCCCCATCTGCGCCACCCGTCGGCGATCAAGGCGCCGCTGGCCGAGGCCGCCCATGTCTGATCGCCTCGCTCGTCCAAACCCCGCACGGCGCCGGCCAGGGCCGGACGCCCCGCGCCTCGGTCCGCTCGTCATCCAATCGCCGGCCGCCCATGTCTAACGGAGTTCCTGTCGTGTCCGCTCAGCCCGCCGTCTCCGTCGACAACCTGCGCAAGAGCTTCGGCTCGCTGGAGGTCCTGAAAGGCGTGTCGCTCCAGGCGCGCGAGGGCGACGTGATCTCGATCCTGGGCGCCTCGGGCTCGGGCAAGTCCACCATGCTCCGCTGCATCAACATGCTGGAGGTGCCGGATTCCGGCGCCATCCGCATCGGGGGCGAGGAGATCCGCCTCAAAAAGGGCCGCCACGGGATGGAGCCCGCCGACCGGGGCCAGGTGGACCGCATCCGCACCCGCGTCGCCATGGTGTTCCAGAGCTTCAATCTCTGGTCCCACATGACGATCCTGGAGAACGTGATCGAGGCGCCCGTGCATGTGCAGAAGCGGCCGAAGGCCGAGTGCATCGCGGAGGCCGAGGAGCTGCTCGCCAAGGTCGGCATCGTCGACAAGCGCAACCAGTATCCCTCCCACCTCTCGGGCGGCCAGCAGCAGCGCGCGGCCATCGCCCGCGCCCTCGCCCAGCGCCCTCAGGTGATGCTCTTCGACGAGCCGACCTCGGCGCTCGATCCCGAACTCGTCGGCGAGGTGCTGCGCGTCATGCGCGCGCTCGCCGAGGAAGGCCGGACCATGCTGGTGGTGACCCACGAGATGAGCTTTGCCCGAGACGTGTCGAGCCGCGTGGTGTTCCTGCACAAGGGTGTGGTCGAGGAGGAAGGGACGCCGGCGGACGTGTTCGGCGCGCCCCGCTCGGAGCGCTTCAAGCAATTCATCTCGAGCCACCGCTGAGGCGGGGCTCCACCGACGAGACCTCAATAAAAAAAGCCGGTCCCAAGGGACCGGCTTTGATCGTTTCAAAGGCCGCCTAGCGGCGATCGATCCGGCGCATCACCTCGCGCACGGCGGAGGGCAGTCCGCCCCCGCCGCTCCCGCGCCGCGGATCCATGGGAGGATAGGCCTCGCGACCGCGGTTCGGGTCGAACGACCGATAGGCGCCGCCTCCATGGCGCGAGGAGCCCGCGACGGCGCCAAGGACCCTGGCCGCCACCGCCGTCGCCGCGAGGATCGCCAGCGAGACGAGCGCCCAGACCGCCACGATCGCGAAGCCGCCGAGACCCTGGAGCGCGGAGAGCGCCCAGCCGAGAAACTCGACGCCTTCCGGATAATCGATCACCCGGTCCGCATTGCGCGTCGCGAAGCCCCCGACGACGTCGAGGAGCCCGTAGGAGATCCAGGCCACGAGCGACCAGAGCGCGATGGCAATCCAGCCGAAAATCCAAACGAGACGCCGCATGGGTCAGCGCTCCTCGAGCCGCACCGCCGTGCCGTCGATCTCCTTCGGCGCGATCTTCAGGTGCTCGTGGATGATGCGCATGTTGCGCTGGTTGGCCTTGAAGAACAGGTCGAACGCGTCGCCCGCCACCGGGATGGCGCCGATCGCCGTATCGACGGCGACGTTGCCGATCATGCGCGCGATCTTCCAGCGCGGCACGCCGAGCTGGCGCGCCTCCCAGATGATGTAGCTCGCCAGCGCCGTTGAGATGGCATCGCCGATGCCCGGCACGAGGCCGATGATGGCATCGAGGCCGACCCGGCGGTTGAGGCCGGGGATCAGGAAGGCGCTGTCCAGAAGCTTTGCCAGCGCCGTGATGCGGGCGATCGAGTCGGCGCGGCTGGGGCCTGCCGTCTTGAGGGCCTCGAAAACCGCACTCTGCGAAGCTTTCATTCTCAACCTCCAGCGCCGCGAACGTCACGGCGTTCCTCGTGAAATGTGTGGATCGGGACCCCGCTTCGCAAGGTCGTCACAGGGACAGAGCATTGGCGCACTTCCGTAAAGATGTCGTCGATATGTTATAACAATAAACAAAGTTACACTCTCGATCTCGAAGTGGATGGAAGGATAAACACTCCGAACTAGGCTTGCTTTCTCCGATGACGGCTTTAAGTCTTCGCTCGTTCTGTAGCGACAGTACTGCCGGCTTCGTCGGCCAAGAACAGGCGAATGCCTACGGAGGGGTTCCTCATCCTTCCGCCCCGGGGGCTCAGCTCGGGGAGATCCCAGATGAGCACCAACCGCCCGCGTGCCGCGTCCCGGTTCGTTGCGTTCACCAGTCTCGCCTGTCTCGCAGCCGCCATGCCGGCCTTCGCGGAAAGCGATGGGCTACCGCGGAGCAGCTATGTCAGCCTGCCCGACACTTCTTCCCCAGAGACCACCGGCAGCCTGCCGGGGAGCAGTTCCCCCCTCGCCCGCACCCTGTCGGGCTTCTACGACTACGTTCAGCACGGCAGCATCACCCTGCGGTCGAGCGCCCCCACGCGCTGCGTGCCAGGGGACCTGAAATCCGTGGTGGCCGCCGTGGCGGCCCGGTTCGGCCCGGTGAGCGTCGAATCCACCCATCGCTCGCGGGGCCGCAATTGGCGGGCCGGCGGCGCCCGCCAGTCCCTGCACCTGTCCTGCCGGGCCATCGATTTCAGGGTCCGGACCCGCGCCCGCGGGGTCCTGGCGTTCCTGCGCTCGCGGCCCGAGGTCGGGGGCCTCAAGGTCTATCGCAACGGGATCATCCACATCGACAACGGGGAGCGCCGCAGCTGGTAGGCGCCAGTCCCGCCCTTCGGCCCGGATGCCGCTCCCTTCCGGTCTCGCGTAGGAGCATCCCCCGCCGGGGAGCAACGCTCGCGTTCGCATCCGGGCCCCTTCCCTTCGCATCGACCGGGCCAAACGACCGGGGCGCTTGCCGGGGGGTTGCCTGATCGGCCATGCTCGGCGGCTGACGCCGCGGCTCCCGCGGCCCATTCCGACGAGGTGGCATGACGACCAGGACAGATGCCGCGACGCTGCGGCGACGCATTGGCCAAGGACGCGGCGCCGCCGAGCCCGACCTCGTCATAGCCGATGTGCGCCTCTACGATCTCGTGACGGGGGCGCTGACGCGCACGGATATCGCCATCTGCGGCGACACCATCGTCGGCACCTACGGGACCTACCGGGCGCGGCGGATCGTGGAGGGCCGCGGGCGCATCGCGGTGCCGGGCTTCATCGACACCCATCTTCACGTGGAATCCTCCCTCGTCACGCCGCACGAATTCGACCGCTGCGTCCTGCCCCACGGGGTGACCACCGCGATCTGCGACCCACACGAGATGGCGAACGTGATCGGGACGCAGGCCTTCGACTACTTCCTCGCGGCGGCGGAGCGCACGATCATGGACCTGCGCGTGCAGCTCTCGAGCTGCGTGCCGGCGACGCATCTGGAGACCGCGGGCGCCCGCATCGGCGCCGCCGATCTCGTGCGCTACAAGGGCCGCGACAAGGTGATCGGCCTTGCGGAGTTCATGAACTTTCCCGGCCTTCTCGCCGCGGATCCGGATTGCCTGGCGAAGGTCGAGGCCTTTTCGGACGGCCATGTGGACGGCCACGCCCCGCTCCTTCGCGGGCTCGATCTCAATGGCTACATCGCCGCCGGGATCCGCACGGACCACGAGACCACGACCGCCGAGGAGGCGCTCGAAAAGATCCGCAAGGGCATGACGGTGCTGATCCGCGAAGGGTCCGTGTCGAAGGACCTCCACGCGCTGGCGCCTGTCCTCTCCGTCGCCACATCGCCTTTCCTCGCGCTCTGCACGGACGACCGCAACCCCCTCGATATCGCCGAGGAGGGGCATCTCGACTTCATGATCCGCTCGCTGATCGCACGGGGCTGCGATCCGCTGGCCGCCTACAGGGCGGCCTCCTTGAGCGCCGCGCAGGCCTTCGGCTTGCGCGACCGGGGGATGATCGCGCCGGGCAAGCGCGCCGACATCGTGCTGCTCGACGATCTCGCGACCTGCGCCGTGTCGGATGTGATCAGCGCCGGCCGCGTGGTGGACGACGCCCTGTTCTCCACCCGCGAGGCGGTGGCGCCCGTGGGCCTCGGCAGCGTGAGGATCGACCGGGTCTCGGCCGATGACTTCCGCAAGGCTCCCTCCCGCGGCGAGACCTCGGTGGTCGGCGTGATCCCGGGCCAGATCATCACCGAGCATCTGCGCCTCGCCCTGCCCTCGTCCGGCATCGACCACGCCCAGGATGTGGCGAAGGTGGCCGTGGTGGCGCGGCACGGGATCAACCGCAATATCGGCCTTGGCTTCGTGAAGGGCTTCGGCTTGCGACGCGGCGCCATCGCCTCCTCGGTCGGCCACGACAGCCACAACATCTGCGTCGTCGGCGCGGACGACGCGGACATGGCTATCGCCGTGAACCGGCTGCGCGATATCGAGGGAGGTTTCGTGGTGGTCTCCGGCGGCACCGTGCGGGCGGAGCTTCCGCTCCCCATCGCGGGCCTCATGAGCGACCGGCCTTACGAGGCCGTGCGCGATGCCCTTCACCCCTTGCGCGACGCCGCGAGGGGCCTCGGCGTCACCCTCCCCGAGCCTTTCCTCCAGGTCGCGTTCTTGCCCTTGCCCGTGATCCCGCACCTGAAGATCACCGATATGGGGCTCGTGGACGTGAACCGGATGGAACTGGTGCGGGATTGAGCAACGCGATGTTCGGCGGCTTCACCTTCACTAAGATCGCAACGTCGGGCGCGACGATTGCCCTTCGCCACGCCGGAAGCGGCCCTCCGGTCCTGCTGCTCCATGGGCATCCGCAAACCCATGTGATGTGGCACCGGATCGCGCCCGCGCTGGCAGCGGAGTTTACCGTCGTCTGCGCGGACCTGCGCGGCTACGGCGACAGCAGCAAGCCTCCGACGTCCGACAACCACGAGCCCTATTCCAAGCGCGCGATGGCCCAAGATTGCGTGGAGGTGATGCAGGCCTTGGGCTTTGATCGATTTGCCGTGGTCGGCCACGACCGGGGCGGACGCTGCGCCTATCGGATGGCCCTCGACTATCCGGACCGCGTCACGGCGCTGTCCGTGCTCGACATCCTGCCGACCAGCGAGCATTTCGGGCGCACCGAAGCGGAATTCGCGCTGGGCTACTGGCACTGGTTCTTCCTGGCGCAGCCGCACCCGCTGCCCGAGCGGCTGATCGCGGGCGACCCGGATGTGTTCTATCTTCGCCGTGGTCGGCACATGTTCGATCCGGCGGCACTGGCCGAGTACAGGCGCTGCTTCAGCGACCCCGCCACGATCCACGCCATGTGCGAGGATTACCGGGCGGGCGCAGGGATCGACAGGGTCCTCGACGAAGCCGACCGGCAGGCAGGGCGGCGCATCGCTTGCCCTGTGCAGGCGCTTTGGGCCAACACGGGTATCCTGCCGCGCCTCTATGACGTGCTCGGCGTGTGGCGCGACTGGGCAGGCGACGTGCAGGGACACGGAATCGATTGCGGGCATTACCTGGCCGAAGAAGCCCCCGAGGCGACTCTCGCGGCCCTTCGACCGTTCCTCGCCGGAGCTGCAAGGTGATGCCGGGACGCGTGCGCTCGTCCAGTCGGTCGCGGCCTCAAGTCACCCGCCCCACCCGGCCCGACAACGGGAAGCGGATGGTGCGGCGCTCCTCCGGATCCGTCCAGACGGCGGCCACGTCCCGGCGGAGCGCCTCGACCGGTTCGCGGCCGAGGGCCTTTTCGACCGCCTTCACGGCCGACCACGTATCCACGTAGCCAAAGAGGTCGTCGCGGGTCCAGCGCACCTCGATGGCGAGCGGGGGCAAGGCGATCTCCTCGAACGGGAATGGGAAGGCGCGGTAGCCCTGCTCCACGTGGCGCCGTTCGGGCGGCCAATAGGGGCCGATCACATCCCAGTAGAACCGGGCGATCACGGGATCGAGCGCCGCGTCGGCGCGCATGATGCCGTAGGTGATGAGTGCGAGGATTCCGCGCGGCCGCAGCACACGGCGGGCCTCCGCATAGAAGGCGTCGAGGTCGAACCAATGGGCCGCCTGCGCGGCGGTGAGAAGGTCGACGCTGGCGCCAGCAAGGCCGCTCGCGTCGGCGGGAGCGACGCGGTAGTTCACGCGCTCCTGCGGCACCGCCTGCGCAATCTGCTGCGCGCTCGCATCGGTCGCGATCACAGAGCGGAAGCGCGCCGCGAGCAGCACCGCGAGTTGCCCGGTGCCGCAGCCCACGTCGAGGGCCGCGTCGGTGGCGGGGGCAAGATCCGCGAGCGCATCGACGAGGGCGGCCGGATAGGTCGGGCGGTAGGCTGCGTAATCGGCCGAGCCGGTGGAGAAGTGATCCTCGAACGCGCTCATCATGGCCTTGCGAAGGGCGCGATGCGAAAGCCGTTCTCCTCCAGCACGCGCCGTACCGTGCGCGCCATGGCGACGGCGCTCGGCTCGTCCCCATGGACGCAGATGGTGTCCACCGCGACGGGGATGCGCTTGCCGGACGTGCTCGTCACCGCGCCGTCCCGCAGCGTCTGGAGCACGCGCTGCGCGGCGGCCTCCGCGTCATGCAGAACGGAGCCCGGCTTCTTGCGGCTCGTGAGCGTGCCGTCGTCCTCATAGGTGCGGTCGGCGAAAAACTCTCGCGCGACGGGAAGCCCGATGCGCTCGGAGGCGCGCTCCATGGGGAGGCCCGGCATGCACACATGGACGAGCGCCGGATCGACGCCCTTCACTGCGCGGGCCAGCGCCATGGCCAGCGCCTCGTCCTCGTTCGCCATGTTGTTGAGGGCGCCATGCACCTTCACGTAACTCACGCGATACCCGGCGAGCGCGGCGACCCCTTGGAGCGCGCCGATCTGGTAGGCCACCATGCGCTCGATCTCGGCGGGGCTGTCGCCGCGGATCGGCCGGCGCCCGAAGCCCCACAGATCGTTGAAGCCCGGATGGGCGCCGAGCGCCACGCCCTTCGCCTTCGCCATTTCCGCCGTGCGGAACATGATCTGCGGGTCGCCCGCGTGAAAGCCGCAGGCCACGTTCGCGGACGTGACAATGTCGAGCATCGCCGCGTCGTCGCCCATGGGCCAGGGGCCGAAGCCCTCGCCCATGTCGCAATTGAGATCGACGGTTCTGGTCATGCGATGCTCCGCAGGGAGGTTGGGGTTCGGTTCGGTCACGGTGGCCGGCACCCTCCCCTCAAGGGCGATGGAGGCTAAACGAGCACCGGCTGCGCCGTCTGCACGCCCATCTCGAACACGCGCTTGTAGCGCTCGATCTCGCTGCGCGGGCCCATGGCCTTCGTGGGATTGTCGGAGAGCTTCACGGCGGGTCGGTCGTTGGCGGAGATCACCTTGCAGACGATGGAGATGGGATCGAGCCCCCCATCGGCCGCAAGGCCGCGGAAATCGTTGGTGAGCAGCGTGCCCCAGCCGTAGCCGATGCGCATGCGCCCGGCGAAGTGCCGGTGGATGTCCTGGATGACGTCCACGTCGAGCCCGTCCGAGAAGATGGCGAGCTTCTCCTTCGGGTTCTGTCCGCGGGAGAGCCACCAGTCGATCGCCTCCTCCCCACCCTCGATCGGGTCCTTGGAATCGATGCGGATGCCCGTCCAGTTCGCGACCCAGGCGGGGGCGTTCTTCAGAAAATTCGTGGTGCCGTAGGTATCGGGCAGGATGACGCGCAGGTTGCCCTCGTAATCCTCCTGCCAATCCTCGAGCACGCGATAGGGCGCTGCTGCGAGCTCCGCGTCGGAATCGGCGAGCGCCGCATAGACCATGGGCAGCTCATGGGCATTCGTGCCCACCGCCTCCACCTCGCGCTTGAAGGCGATGAGGCAGTTGGAGGTGCCGAGGAACGAGGGCCCCATCCCCTCGATCATCGCCTGCACGCACCAATCCTGCCACAGGAAGCTATGGCGCCGGCGCGTGCCGAAATCGGCGATGGAGAGATCCGGGAACTGCTTGAGCCGCTGGATCTTCTCCCACACCCGGGTCATGGCGCGGGCATAGAGAACCTGCAGCTCGAACTTGCCCATCGCCTCCAGCACGCCGCGGGAGCGCAGCTCGTTGAGGATGGCGAGCGCCGGGATCTCCCACATGGTGGTCTCGATCCAGGGCCCGTGGAAGGTAAGGACGTACTGGCCGTCCTCCTTCTCCAGGAGGTATTCGGGAAAGCGGAAGGTCTCGAGCCAGGCGATGAACTCGGGCGAGAACATCTGCCGCTTGCCGTAGAAGGTGTTGCCGCGCAGCCAGGTGGATTCGCCCCGGCTCAAGGACAGCGTGCGCACATGGTCGAGCTGCTCGCGCAGCGCGCCCGCATCCACGATGTCGGCGAGCCGCACCCGGGTGGTGCGGTTCTTGATCCCGAAGGTCACCTGCACGTCCCGGTGACGCCGGAAGATCGTCTGGGCCATCAGGAGCTTGTAGAAGTCCGTATCGAGCACGGACCGGACGATCGGGTCGATCTTCCAGGTGTGGTTGTAGACCCGTGTCGCGATGTCGACCATCGCCGCTCACTCCGCTGCCTCGAAGGAGGGGACCATAGCGGAGCGGGATGGTGGCGGGAAGGCTTGGGGCGGCCTCTGGAGGCGGAGGTGCTATGCAAACAGCCCGTTCATGGCGGACCAGGTGGTGTTTTCGGGCCGGAACAGGACGTCCGAGCGCCCGTCCCGCATGAACTCCGTCGCCAGGTGCCGGGTGAGGCCGAGCACGGCCTCGGCGGGCGCGGACCCGCCCGACAGGCGACGCACCCCGAGGGCCTTGAGGCCTTCAGCGTCCGGCAGGCCCGGAACCGCCATCAGATTGAGGGGCAGCGGGCCGATGCCCGCGACGACGGCGCGGATCGCCGCCGGATCGGCGAGCCTCGGCACGAACAGACCGTCGCAGCCGGCGCCGCGGTAACGCTCCGCCCGGCGGACGATGTCCTCCACGAGGTCGGGCTTGTCGGGGGAGCGAAGGACGAGGTCGCAGCGGGCATTGACGAAGAGGTTCACGCCCGCCCGTCCGGCGGCCTCGCGCGCGGCCTCGATCTTGGCCGCCATGGCATCGGCGGAGCCGGCGCCGTCTTCGAGATTGATGCCGACCGCGCCCGCGTCGATCAAGGCCGCGACGGTCTCGGCGACGGCGGCGGGATCGTCGGAATACCCGTCCTCCGCATCCACCGAGAGGGGCACCGCGATCACGCGCACGATGGACTGCACCGCCTCGGCGAGAATCCGGGGTGGCAGGGCGCCGCTATCGGCGTAGCCGCAAGCCCAGGCCACGGCGGCGCTGCTCGTCGCGAGAGCCTTCGCGCCGCACGATTCGACGACGCGGGCCGATCCGGCATCCCAGACATTCGCGAGAATGAGCAGGTTGCCGGGCGCATGGAGCGCGTGGAAGGCGTCGGCTTTGCTGGTCGTGATCTGGTCCATGATATCTCCTGAGATGGGATCGTTCAGGCGGCGGTGCCGCGAAAGAGGCCGAGTTGGGCACCCTCGTGCTCCAGGAGCCACTGCTTGCGGGGCAGCCCGCCGCCGAAACCCGTGAGCGATCCGTTCGCGCCGATCACCCGATGACACGGCACCACGATGCCGACCGGATTGGCCCCGTTGGCCAAGCCCACGGCCCGGCTGGCGCCGGGCTGTCCGAGTTCTGCGGCAAGCGCTCCGTAGGTCGTGGTCGTGCCGGCGGGGATTGAACGCAGGGCCGCCCAGACGCGGCGCTGGAACGGTGTGCCGCCGGTCTCCACCGCGATGGCGCCCGTCGCCTCGAGGTCGCCGGCGAAATAGGCGGCGAGCGCGCCGGTCATCGCCTGCGGGACTGGGCCGCGCGTCAGGGTCACGGCGCCGTATTGCCGTTCGAGCAGCCGGTGCAGGCGCTCCTCGTGGTCGTGGAAGTCGAGGGCGCGCAGCGCCTGCCCATCCGAGACGAGGAGGATCGTGCCGATGGGCGAGGCGAAACGGTCGAGGAGGAGGTGCATGGGTTCACCGGGCAGGCCGAACGAAGGGGCTCAGTATAGCCCCGCCCCACGACCTGTCCGCCCGATTCCTGCCCTGTCCACGCGATTGGCACGCCCACGCGATCCCGGGCCGCGGGGCCGCTGCGTCTCAAGGGGGGATCACGTCCACCTGGATGGACGAATAATAGGCGGCGATGTTCGCGATCTCGTCGTCGCTCAGCTCCTTGGCGACGATGTTCATGGATTCGTTCTTGCGCTCGCCGCTGCGGTATTCGGTGATCGCCTTGACTAAGTAGTTCTCGATCTGGCCCGCGAGGTTGGGGGATTCGGGGTTCTTCGACAGGCCGTCCATGCCATGGCAGGCCTGGCACACGCCGGCGACCTTCTGGCGCCCCGCCCGGGCATCCGCGGCCCAGGACGGAGCGGCGGCAAGGCAGGCGAGCGCGACGATGAGCGAATGGGCCTTCATGCGGTCTCCCGGGTTGGCCGGGCGCCCTGCGGCGCCCGGCCGGAGATGATCACTGGCCGTAGGAGATGCGGTAGATCGCGCCCGCCGTGTCGTCGGAGACGAGGAGCGAGCCGTCGAGGAGCACGGCCACGTCCACGGGGCGCCCGAGATACTCGCCGTTCTCCGTGAGCCACCCTTCCGCGAAGACCTGCGGCTTGTCGGCCGTGCCGTCGGCCTTGATGGGCGTGAACATGATGCGCGCGCCCACCGGCTTCGTGCGGTTCCAGGATCCGTGCTGGGCCGAGAAGAGGCCGCCGCGATATTGCTGCGGGAACTGGTTGCCCGTGTAGAACACGAGCCCGAGATCCGCCGCATGGGCCGCCATCTCGGCCTGCGGAGCGACGACGCCCGCGGGCACCTGGTCGTCCTTGTACTCGACCGTGCGGGTCGTGCCGCCGCCGTAATAGGGGAAGCCGAAGTTCTGGCCCATCTGGGTCGCGCGGTTGATCTCGCCGGGGGGCTGGTCGTCGCCCATCCCGTCCACCTGGTTGTCGGTGAACCAGAGGGTGCGGTCGGCGGGGTTGAACTCGATGCCGACCGAGTTGCGCACGCCCGTCGCATAGACCTCCTTGTTCTTGCCGTCCTGATCGACCCGCACGATGCCGCCGATGCCGGTCTTGGTGTAGAGGTCCATCTTCTCCTTCGGCGGCACGTTGAAGGGCTGGCCGAGCGAGATGTAGAGCTTGTTGTCGGGGCCGATCCGGCAGGTGCGGGCGGTGTGGTTGTAGCTCTCCTCGGCGGCGGGGATGAGCTCGCCCTGCTTGAGCACCTGGAAGGCGGCGACGTCAGGCCCCTCGTAGAAGAATTCCGCCGCCGGGAACTGCAGCACCCGGTTCTGCTCGGCCACATAGAGCACGCCGTCGCGGGAGAAGCACACGCCGTTCGGGATCTTCATGGCGACGGAGGGCGCAAACACCTTCACCTCGTCGGCGATGCGGTCCTTGTCGCGATCCGTGACCGCATAGACGTTGCTCTTGCGCGTGCCGACGAACACGACGCCCGCATTGGGGCCGACCGCCATGTGACGGGCATCGGGCACGATCGCATAAAGATCGATCTTGAAGCCCTGCGGCAGCTTGATCTTCTCGAGGTTGCGGCGGATCGAGTCCGCGCGACGGCCCTCCTGAGGAATGGGCTTCGGCTCCTCGGTGCCGGTGGCCTGGAAGGCCCCGAGGCGGTCGAGATTGCCCGTCGGCGACTGGACGGCGGGTTGGGCGAGGACAGGAGACGCGAGAACGATCGCCGGAACGGCGGCGAGCAGCACCTTCTTCATGGTTTCCTCCGCGCTGGCCCGATTCCTGGGCCTTGTGAACGGTGGAATGGTGAGGCTGCCTCTGGGTAAGTTCAAGCACCTTGTGCTGGCACTAAGGTACAAGCCGCTTTCGCAACAGTATAATTACAAATAAAAAGCCGCCGACTTACGCCGGCGGCATTCTGTGTCCTCGGCCGGGCGATCAGCCCTTGAGGTTCACTTTTTCCTGCTCGGTGAGCTCCGTCGGCGGCTTGCCGGTGATCGCCGCCTTCACGGTCCCGTAGAGGTGGAGCACGGTGGAATTGGGGCTGTCCCAGTACTCGCCCTTGACCGGGTGAACGCGAATGAGCGCGATTTGCGGGTCGTCCTTGCCCTCCGGGAACCAGGCGCGCATCCCCTCGGACCATTTCTCCTCGATCTTGGCGCGATCGCGCACGATCTCGGCGGTGCCGAAGACGGAAACGTAGTGCTGCTTCGAGGGATCCGCATAGGCGAGGCTCACCTCGTTGTCGCGGGAGATCTCGGTGATCTTCGGGCTCTGGATCTGCGTGAAGAACCACAGGTCCCCGTGCTCGTCGGCTTCCTGGTTGTGCATGGGCCGCGTGTGCAGCATCCCATCGGTGTCGATGGTCGTCATCATGCAGATCTTCATGTCCTTGATCATGGCGTAGAGCTTCTGCGCCTTCGGATCGTCGTGGCCGTGCTGATGCATCGATCTCTCCTCTAGAGGAAACGGCGCCGCGCGCGGCGCGGCATGCGGCCGGCGTCCGCCGGCCGGTGAAGAGCCATCGGGACAACGGATCAGCTACGGTTTGGTTTCGGGGGCGCGCCTCGCCGGCCCGCGGCGCCTGCGCGCTTTTTGCGCAGGAGGGTATGGTCAAGCCTCGGGACCTGAGGTATAGACGCGGCCCCGCTCGCGAAGCGGTCCGATTCACCCGCAGATCAGGGAGGCGTCTTGATGAATATGCGACTTAGCACGCTCACCTCCCGCGGGAAGGAATCTGGTTTTCTCCGTCACTGAGCCTTCGGTCACCGACCGCCAGTCACGGACTTTCATCACCGATCTGCAGCCCAAGGGAGGCGTCTCATGACCGCGCGACTTCGCACGTCCGTCAGCATGTTCTCCCTTCTGTTTCTTATGGCTGTAGACCTCGATGAGACACGTAACGTTCCCCTTGCCCCTCGCGGGGCTGACGGTCCGGTTTGAGTTCCTGCCGGCGGCGCGGCCGCCGTCGGTGTTCCCTGTCCGGGCGTTCCTCATTCCCACGTCGCTGGAGAAGCTGAAGAGCCAGCTCGACGACCGCTTGCTGCGGGACATCGGGCTGGATCGTAGCCGCTGCGATTGACCCGCCCCGTGCGGTCCCGCTCCAGCTCGCGCTGATCGAGCGTTTGGCGATGATCGAGCCCTGCCGATCATCGCCAAACGCTCGGTCCCGACACCGCACTCCCGGGCCCCGCGCCAGGGAGCGCTTCCGCGCGCCTGGTCCTCATGGGTGCCACCGCACAATGGTGGCGCCTGGCCGCCGTAACGCTCGCGCGCGAGCTTCAAGCGATCGTGAGATCCACCACGCGGAACCCCTTGGGCGCGAGCCGCTCGGCAAGCAGCCGGCGGTGGCAGAGGGCGGGGTCGCGCTCGAAGCACAACAGGCAGACCGGCTGGCGGGCCGCAAGGTCGACGAGCGCGTCCATGGCCTCCCGGGCCGGGTCCCCCGTCAGGACCTCGTCGCAATAGATCCGCCTCAACGTCGTCGCATCTCCGGCCCGCGCTGCCTCGCGTCCCGCCTTGGGGGTTCCGAGTTCCTTGAAGTGCCGGTAGCCGATCCCCTCCTCCTCCAGGGAGGCGCGCAGGGCGGATTTCGAGAAGCCGCGCTTGCGGGAGAGCGCCACCGCCCGCACATCCGCGAGCACCGACACGCCTGCCTCCTGCAGGGTCGCGAGGAAGGCCGCCGGGTCGGCGCCCTCGTAGCCGATCGTGAACAGGTCGGGCATGGCGTTCCCTCATGAGCCGAGGCCACGCCGCGGCCCGTGACCGAGCTTGGTCGGCGTCGATGGATGCGCCCCCATGGCCGATCGAGAAGAGGTCCCGCATGGGGATCCGTCCTGTCCTGCGACGGGGGCTCGAGAGCATGGCCCTTAACGAGCCGGTCGGAAGCCTATAGATCAGGGGCGGCCGCGCAAAGGGCGGCCTCAGGAGACCCCATCGTGGCGATCACCCGTGAACATGTGCTGCAGGCCCTCTCGACCGTGCCCGTGGATTCCGCCGGCACCAGCCTCGTGGCCTCCGGGCGCCTCTCCGAGGTGGTGGTGGATCAGGCCGCGCGGGTGATGTTCTCCATCGCCATCGCGCCCGCCGAGGCCGAGGCCATGGAGCGGGTACGGCAGGCGGCCGAGACCGCCGTGCAGGGCCTGCCTGGGGTCAAGGGCGTGTTCGCGAGCCTCACGGCCGACCGGGCGCCCTCCAAGGCGCCGGCGACGAGCCCGCAGCCCACGCCCGGCCGGCCGCAGAGCGCGCCCTCCGCGAAGGCGCAGCTCATCCCGGGCGTCCGCCATGTGATCGCGGTGGCCTCCGGCAAGGGCGGCGTCGGCAAGTCGACGACGGCGGCGAACCTGGCGCTCGGCCTTCAGGCGCAGGGGCTGAAGGTGGGCCTCCTCGATGCGGACATCTATGGTCCGTCCGTGCCGAAGCTGTTCGGCATCCACGGCAAGCCGCGGGTGCTCCAGGGCCGCATCCTTGAACCCATGGACGGCTACGGCCTCAAGGTGATGTCCATCGGCTTCCTCGTGGAGGAGGAGGCGGCCATGATCTGGCGCGGGCCGATGGTGATGTCGGCGATCACGCAGATGCTGCGCGAGGTCGCCTGGGGCGAGCTCGACGTGCTCGTGGTCGACATGCCGCCCGGCACCGGCGACGCGCAGCTCACCATGGCGCAAGCGACCCCGCTCGCGGGCGCCGTCATCGTCTCGACCCCGCAGGACCTCGCGCTCATCGATGCGCGCCGGGGCGTCGCCATGTTCAAGCGCGTGGAGATCCCGATCCTCGGCATCGTCGAGAACATGGCCACCTTCGTCTGCCCCCATTGCGGGGAGACGAGCCACATCTTCGGCCATGGGGGCGCGCGCCACGAGGCGGAGCGCCTCGGCGTGCCGTTCCTCGGCGAGGTGCCGCTGAACATGCAGATCCGCGAGATGTCGGATGCGGGCCGCCCCGTGGTCGCCGTGGACCCGGACGGCCCGCATGGCCGCCTCTACCGCGACATCGCCCGTCAGGTCTGGGCGACCCTGTCCGGCGGCGGCGCGACCAGGGCCGCGCCGCGCATCGTCATCGAGTAGCGGCGCAGCGGCCGCACGGCCCTCCTGCACCTCGCCGAGCCTGATCCCGGCATCCTTTCACCGCCACGTCGTCGAGGAGCGGTGTCGGGACCGCTCGGCCTTACTGCACCTCGCCGAGCTTGATCCCGGCATCCTTCACCACCTTCGCCCAGCGGTCGATCTCGGCCGAGACGAACTGGCCGAATTCCGCCCCCGTGAGGGTCGGGATGGCGGAGCCCTGGCGGTTCCAGGCGTCCTGGATCAAAGGCGCCTTGAAGGCCGTCTGCAGCTCGCGGGTCATGCGCTGGACGATCTCGTCGGGCGTGCCCTTGGGCGCGAAGAGCGCGTAGAAGGTCGCGACCTCGTAGCCCGGCACCCCGGCTTCGGCGGCGGTCGGAATGTCGGGAAAGGCCTTGACGCGCTCCCGCGCCGCGACGGCGAGCGGACGGATCTGCCCGCCGGCGATCTGCCCGGCCGAGCTGCCGAGCCCGTCGAACGCCATGTCGATCTGGCCGGCGACGAGGTCCTGCATGGCGGGGCCGGCGCCCCGATAGGGCACGTGGACGAGGCTCGTGCCCGTGAGGAGCTTGAACATCTCGCCCGCCAGATGGTGGGCCGTGCCGGCGCCCGCCGACGCGTAGTTGAACTTGCCCGGACTCGCCTTCGCGGCGGCGACGAATTCCTGCAGGGTCTTGGCCTGGACCTTCTGCGGGGCCACCACCACCACGTGAGGCACCTCGGAGATGATCGCGATCGGGATGAAGTCCTTGCGCAGGTCGTAGGTCAGGTTCGTGTACATGGCGGGCGCGATCACGTGATGGGTCGCGCCCACGAAGAACGTGTAGCCATCGGGCGTCGCCTTCGCGGCCGCCGCCGCGCCGGTATTGCCGCCGGCGCCCGCCCGGTTGTCGATGAGCACGCGCTGGCCGAGCTGCGTCTCGAGCTGCTGCGCGAGAGGCCGCGCGAAGGCATCGGTCCCGCCGCCGGCCGCGAAGGGCACGATGAGCGAGATCGGCCTGTTCGGCCAGGCTTGAGCGAGGGCCGGAGCCGCGGCGAATACGGTGGCGGCGAGCGCGAGGGCCCGCGTGAGGATGCGTTTCAAGAGCGTATCTCCCGTGAAACCCGCTCTCGCGCCGGTGCCTCAGAGCACCGGCGGCCCGGCGGGCCTGGGCTCATGCTAACGGGATTAACGAGACCCGCAACGGCGGGAAGCGGATACCGGCCGAAGGACGCCCCCTTGCTCCCATGCGGGCAGGGACAGGGGTGAGGCTGGCATCCCGGGGCGGCCCTCGCGACGAGGGTGGGTTTCGTGACGGCGGTCGCGCCTGAGATAGACGCGAAGGAGGGGCCGGCCCCTGAGGTCCGGCCCCTCCCCTTTCAGGTCGTCGCTGCGAGCCACTCGTCCCAAGGAGGCTCAGGTTGCCCCGTGCGCAGGAAGGCGGACCAGGTCTACGCCTCGCGCTAGCGTCGCAGCTGACGGCCCTGAATTGCGGCGGGGGTCCCTCTCCCCCGCCCCATGGCGGCCCGGCTCAGTCGGCCCGGAACTGCGACGGCAGCGCCCGCTCGCGGGCGTAGTGCATGCGGTATTGCGTTTCGCGGGTGGACTGGCGCCGGTCGAGAGCCGCGAAGTGCTCCCGCGCCTTGTCCCACTGGCCGAGGTGATAGAGGCTCCAGCCGCGGATGAGGCCAAGACCCTGATCCTCGCGGGCCGGACCACCGCGGCGGTCGAGGGCCGCGAGCGCGTCGCCGTAGCGGCCGTTCTTGAAGAGCGCGACCGCCTCCTGCGCCGAACCCGAGTCGCCACCGCCACCGCCGCCTCCACCGGAGGCGCGATTGCGCCGGGCCGGAGCCGCCGCCACCTTGGTGACCACGTCGAACTTCTTGAGCCCCTCGACGGCCGGGAAGCGCGCGCCGAACTCGGCGATCACCGCCTTGAAGGCCGCCCGGTCCTTCAGCTTGTTGGAGGAGAGCGCCAGGCCGAGCACGTTCGACTCGATGGGCTCCCATGCAACCGAGCGCTTGAACCAGGCATTCGCCTGCTGAGCCGTGTCGCGGTTGTAATAGTACCAGCCGAGGGCCTGCGATCCGACGACGGACCGGGATTCCTCCACCACCTGCTCAAAGCGGGTGAGACGAGCGGGCTCGACGGCGCTCACCGGATGCTTGGTGAGCTCGGTGGCGAGAATCTCCACGTAGAGCTTCTCGATGAGCGGATCGCGCTTGCGGTTCTCGTAGGTGATCTTCTCGGCCTCGGCGAGCGCGCCCTGCTCCCGGAGCGTGAGGGCGTAGCCCTCGACCGCCTTGGGATGCTGCTCCCAGGACATGCCGAGCTTGAACCACTGCGCCGCGCCCGCGAAGTCCTTCTTCGCGTAGCGGTGCCAGCCCAGGAGCATCGCATCGTTCGTGGAGCGACGCTGCTCCACGAGCTGCTCGAAGCTCTTCATCTCCGCCGCGTTCAGGTCGGCGCCCGGGTTGGCGATGGCCTCGCCGATCCGCCGGCGCACCATGTCGAGGCGGATGGATTCGAAGGCGGTGGTCTTCTCGCCCGCCCGGCTGCCGAGCGCGATGAGCCGCTCCGTCATGGGCGCGCTGAGGAGCGCGGACGCCTTCTGCACGGTGGCGAGGCGCTCCTGCGGGTTGCTGCACTTCGTGAGCACGAACCGGTACAGCTCGAAGGCCTTGTCGGGCTGCGCCGTGTGAACGAGCGCCTCGGCGACGCGCCAGAGCACATCCATCTCGGTGCAGGCAAGAAGGCTCGGGCGGGCCTCGGCGAGGGCGATCACCTGCTGGTGGTCGCTCACCTTGGAGGCTTCCACGAGCGTGAGCCGCGCC
Organism: Microvirga sp.; assembly: GCA_036562855.1. Classification (GTDB taxonomy): domain Bacteria; phylum Pseudomonadota; class Alphaproteobacteria; order Rhizobiales; family Beijerinckiaceae; genus Microvirga. Next base: position 83,988 of record DATCJK010000050.1, on the reverse strand, counting down.
TCCGACTGCTCGAACTTCGTCACGAAATCCGGCGAGGGACGCCAGTTGGGGTTGCGCTCCTGGATTTCGGTGACGGCGGCCCGCACCTCCTCGAGCTTGCCCTCCGCGAACAGCGCCCAGAGCTGCTGCTCCTCGGCGGTGTCGCGCACGCCCTCGAAGAGGTCCTGCGGCGGCTCCCAATTGGCGTGAAGCGCCTTGATGCGGCGGATCTCGGCGGCGACGCGCGCCGTGTCGTTCTGCGACGCGTAGTAGCGCAGGGCGCTCTCGTCGACGGGGGTCGGCGCCTTCGGGACGCCGGTGGCCCGGGGCAGGCCCGCGGCCCGCACGGGAGCGGCGCCCTCGAGCCCGGTCGGCCGGCGCGGCTCGCCGAGCGGCACGCGCCCGGTGGGCTCGCCGAGGGAGAAGACCGGAACCGCGCCCGTCGCGGCGGGAGCCGCCACGGGAGCCTTGTCGGCAAGGCCGGTCCAGGTGGGCTCGACCGCCAGGGCCGCGAGGGCGGTGGTGCTCATGAGAGCGGCGAGGATGAGGGTGGCGGGCTTCAGAGACATTCTGGATACCTTTCCTGCAGGACGATCAGGGACAGGATGTGCAAGGTGGTCGGATAGTAGTCCTCCATCGCGATCGAGCGGACGGAGGGATGGATCTTGCGGCGGTCGAGGGCGCAGCTCACGACGGAGGCGACGGCCTTGAAGCCGGTGCCGCCGAAGGTGGTGAGCGCCGAGCCGCTGGTGAGGTCGATCTCGAAGGGGCCGACATCGAGCGTCTCGTTCCACAGGCCCGCGAAGGGCCGCAGATTGGCCGGGGCGTTGAGCTTCGCCCAGGCGAGGTAGAGGGGGATCCGCACCGCGTTGTAGCCAAAGCGCGGAGGGAAGTTCCGGGCCGGCTGCGGGTTGCCGGCGCCGATCGCCGTCCAGTCCGCCGGCAGGCGCATGGGCCCGAAGCGGCTGTTGCGGATGAGGCGCAGGCCCGTGGCCTGCACATCGGACCAATCGATCTCCGGCGAGAGCCCCTTCAGCCGGTCGAAGGCGGGGAACACCCAATAGGAGAGGTTCACCACCGGGCCGTCCGGCTGCTGGCCTTCCTTGAAGCCGTCGACACCCGGCAGCATGAGGAGGCCGAAGGGGCTGCGGACCAGGGTCTTGCGGCCGATGGCGCTGACGATGCGGCGCGCCGCATCCACGTACTCGGCCGATTTCCAGCGCTCCCCGGCCTCGACCAGCGCCCAGGCGATGAGGATGTCCCCATCGGTGGCGTTGTTCTGGTCGGTGACTCGCGGCGTGGCGTTCTCCTCCCACTTCCAGGAGGCGAGGTCGTCGCCCCGCACGAAGAGCTCCCGCCTCGTCCAGCGCCAGATCTGATCGAATCCCGTCTGGTCCTGGGCCCGAACCGCGATGAGCATGGCATAGCCCTGCCCCTCGGAATGGGTGATGCGGTTGACGTTGTCGATCACCCGGCCGTCGACGACGAAACGGGCCTTGTAGCTGGTCCAGGCTTGTTCGAGCCAGGACGGAACGGAGCTGTCGAGACGCGCCTGCTCGGCCTGAAGGTCGGGCGGGGGCGTCAGCGCCTGGCGGCTGCGGTCCTCCGCGGCGGCGGGCGCGAGGCCGGCCGCCACGAAGACGAGCGCCGCAAGAGTGCGGACGATCGGGGTCATGACTCACGCACCCCCGAGGTCTTCACCAGGCGGTACGTGAAGGTGGTGAGCACCGTCACGACGAGGATGAGCGCCGAGAGGTAGAACAGCACGTTCTGCGACAGCCAGCCTGCCACGATGAGGCGCAGGTTGCCGGGCGACAGCGTCTGGGTCGGAACGAACCAGGTGACGTCCGCCATGCCTGAGCTGATCGACGCCTCCTTGCGGTCGTAGGCGGCGGCCCGGCCGGTGAGCTGCTGCCACAGACCGCTGTTCAGGACCTCGGTCATGCTGGCGCGCAGGAGCTCGCTGTTGGGGGCGACGAACACGGTGGCCGAGGTCACCTCCGGGATCACCTTGGAGCGCCAGCTCGTCTGCATCGCCTTGGGGGTCGCGCCCTGGCTGATGACGAGGGTCGAGTTGGCGGAGGCGATGTCGGTCACGTCCGTGGTGACGCTGCGCTTGCGCAGATCGATCCGGTAGACGGACCGCAGGGTGTCCTCGATCCAGGCGCGCTGGGCCGGGAACCAGGCGAAGGCCCGCGAGGTCAGATCGCCGGTCGACAGGGTGGTGTCGGCGGGGGACGACGTGGCGCGGGTCGGCTCGGTCAGGCTGGAGCCGAGGGGCTTTGCGCCCTCGTTCGCCGGATTTGGCAGCACCGCCTGGGCCTGGAGGGTGAAGTCGTTGCCGACCGCAGCCACCCGGAACCCCCTGCTCGACGTCTGCAGCTTGGGCTCGGCCGGCTCTGCCGCGGGCTCGCCGCCCTGCCACAGCCGCCGCAGGCTCTCGACGTTGAGGCCGGCAGCCTCGAGCGTCGCCGGCGGAATGTCGGAGAGAGCACCGATGGCGATCACGTGGGAGGTGGTCTCGGCGACGCGATCGAAAGCGTAGGTCACCGGCGTCGCCCGCCCGGACACCGCCGCGATCTTCGCGACGAGGCTGAGGGAGGCCTCGATGGAATCCCCGTTCGGGTTGGGCAGGTAGATCTGCAGGCCATTCGCCCCCGCCGGCGCCGCAAGGCCGCCTGCAGGAATCGAGGAGAGGCTCGGGAAGGTGCCGATGCGTGCGAGCTTCGGCACCTCGATATCGGTGGAGTTGGCGAGGAGCAGGCGATCCCGCTGGCTCAGCTGCGAGGTGGCGCTGCACTCCGCGTCGCCCGTGGTCGCCGTATCGGCTTCCACGTCGATGCTGTTGAGGCCGGGCTTGAAGGCGGAGAGCGGCAGGTAGGCCTGACGACCGTTCAGCGTATCGCCGGCGCCCTTCGGCAGCGGCACGGTGCTGACGAGCGTGCCGTTGACGCGCACGTTGATCTTGGCGTTGGGCGCGAGCTCGGCGCCGTAGGCCGCATCGAGGCTCAGCGTCATGCGGCCGTAATCGCCCGGATAGAAGTCGGCGGGCAGCTGGATGTTGCCGGACTGGCGGTAGTAGCGGCCGCCGAAGCGCTGCGTCTCGAAGCCGAGGGAGGCGAGCGAGACAGTCTCGCTGCCGGAGACCTGACGGCCCTGGTCGGCGGTGAGGGCGCGCAAGCCCGCCGGCGTGCCGAGGAGCTTCTGATCGCCCCGCGCCATCGCCTCGAATTGCTGCAGCGCGGTCTCCACATCGTCACGGCTCGAGCCGGTCACGACGAGGAGCACGCGATCGGACTGGACGTCGTGGGCGATCTGCAGGCGCGGACCCGCACCGGAGGGACGCTGGCCGACGAGGCCTTCCACCACCGCATCGGTGCCGACGACGATGTCGAGGCCCGGCTCGCTGCTCTCTTCCGGATTCACCTCGACCACGGGACGGGAGAACTGGCCGGCGAGAACCGCCGCCTGGACGGCGCGGGACACCCGCTGGAGGCTGTCCGCGTCGATGCCGGAGGAGGCGCGGGCGCGGATGCGCACGGCGCCGTCACGGCCCGGGCGCACGGCGGGCAGATCGCGGACGTCGCGGATTTCGGCGGGGCTCGCCTGGAAGACGAGGCCGCTCTGCTCCGGCAGGATCTGCGTCCACAGCTCGTAGCTCGCCTCACGGGAGCAATCGACCCGGTGCACCTGGCGCGCGGTGATGCGCACGGCGTTGTAACCGGGCTCGAGCACGCCAACCGGGACGTCGAAGGTGAGCGCCTCGGGCCGGCTGGAGGCCTGAACGTAGCGCTCCCCCACCACGGTGTCGTTCACGGTGACCGTGAGGCGCGAGACCTCGGGCATCACCGACACGGCGCTGAGATAGGAGACGCGCACCTTGGCGGCGCGGGTCGCCTCGGAGGGCAGCAGGTACATGGGCACGACGCGGGTGCCGATCTCTCCGCCAAAGCGCCAGTCGTCGGAGCCGAGGGGCAGCGGACGACGGGATTCGACGGTCTTCTGGTTGAGGGCCACGAGGCTCCCAAGCGAGGGCTTCTGGACTTCGGCCGCGTTGGCGGGGGTGAGCGCCGTGGCCAGGGCAAAGGCGGACAATAGGTGAGCGAGACGCATGGGACGCTCCTCTTCAAAAGGGAGGGGAGTGGCCGCCTTTGCGGCGGCCACGGGATCAATTGGCGGTGGCCGTGGTCGGAGCGGCGCGCGTGCCCCGGCGGAAGAGCACGAAGAACAGGGCGCGGACGCTGTGCCGGGCACCCCAGACGAAGATCTGGGCCGTGCCGGCCAGTAGGCTGCGCACGCGCTGCCGGGCCTGCCGGACCCGGCGTAGGAGCGTGAGATCCGCGTACATGAGCTCGGCGAGGACCTTGTAATCCACGGGCTCGAGCTGGCCGAACATCAGGCCGTAGGTCCGGGCAGAGCCGTCGGCGCGGGCATTCACGATCTTGCCCTTGAGGCCGCCGAGGGATTGCCCGTTCGCGTCGACCTGGAGGGAGATCGCCACCTCCTTGCGGACCGGGATCTTCGCCGACACGCTGATCGGGCGCAGCTTCAGGCCGCCAAGGGAGATGTCCTCCACGACCACCGGCAGGCTGCCCTCGTCGAGGTGCAGGACGCCCCGCAGGTTGATCGGCACCCGCTGCATCCGCCGGCGCTCCCGCCGCTCGCAGACGACGCCGAGGGCGACGCTGGCGATGACGAGGTTGAAGGCGTTCCACAGGCCCACGATGATGAGGAGGCCGCGCGCTTCCGGGTCGTAGTCGAGGCGCACGATCGTCGCGATCACGCCGCAAACGAGAAGGCCGAACACCGCAAAGTAAGGCCAGGCGAGGCTCGACAGATGGTCCTCGTCGGTGGTGACGCCCTTCGCCGTGACGTTGAAGGACGGGCGGCGGGGATTGCGGATGACGCTGATGATGGCGGGCAGCAGGTAGACCGACTGCACGTACTCATAGAGTTCCGACACCCACGGCCAGCGGAAGCGGCCGTAGTTGTAGTTCTGCATGACGAGCGCCGCGGCAAGGTACACCGCCGTGTAGGCGATGAACTCGTCCATGGACGCGTTGTAGATCTGCAGGTTGAAGAAGAGGTACATCAGCGGCGCGAGCAGGAAGATCGCCCGGGTCACGGGGAACATCCAGAACATCGAGCTCGACAGGTAGCAGATGCGCTGCGCGACGCTCAGGCCGGCCTTGGTGAGCGGGTTCTTGAGCAGCAGGATCTGGATCATGCCGCGGCACCACCGCGAGCGCTGGCCGATGAAGGACGCAAAGGTCTCGGGCTGGAGGCCCGCGATGAGCGGCTTGTCCACGTAGAGGCTGTTCCAGCCGCGCGCATGGAGTTCGAGCGCGGTCTCGGCGTCTTCCGTGATCGAGGTGCCGGCAAAGCCGCCGGCCTCTTCCAGGGCCGCGCGCCGGAGCACCGCCGCCGAGCCGCAGAAGAAGGCCGAGTTCCACTTGTCCAAGCCCTTCTGGATGAGGCCGTAGAACATCTCGTTCTCGGACGGCATCCGGCTGAAGGTGGCGAGGTTCTTCTCGATCGGATCCGGATTGAGGAAGAAGTGCGGCGTCTGCACGAGGAAGAGCCGGTCGTCGTTCCGGAAGTGCCCGACCGTCTCGAGGAGGAACTCGCGGGACGGAGCGTGGTCCGCGTCGAACACCGCGACGAACTCGCCCGTCGAATGGGCAAGGCCGTTCGTCAGGTTGCCGGCCTTGGCATGCTGGTTGTGCGAGCGCGTCAGATAGACGACGTCGAGATCCCGGGCGAGCTTCTGCAGTTCGAGCCGCCGCTCCATGGCGGCGTGCGCGACCTCCGGATCGTCCGAGTTCACCTTCTCGTCCGTGCCGCCGTCGTCGAGGAGGTACACGGTGAGCTTGCCGGCCGGATAGATCATGGCCTTGGCGGCCGAGAGGGTGGCGGCGAGCAGTTCCTTGCCCTCGTTGTAGCTGGGAATGAACACGTCCACCGTCGGCGCGTTCTGATCGGTGACGGCGGGGGCGCGCCGGCGGTTGATCGGGCTTGCGATCACGAAGAGGTTGATGGCGAGGAACGCCACGCAATACATCTCGGCGATGTAGAGAACGACGCCGGGGATGAAGTCCTGCAGCTCGTTGGGAGACGGCAGGGTGCTGGTGGTGCGCCAGTAGACATAGCGCAGCACGAGCATGCCGCCGACTGCGAAGAAGAGCTGCTTCCAGAAACCGTCCAGGCGCAGGACGCGGATGACCATCATGAGGATGAGGCCAACCGTGCCAAGCGCCAGTTGCGAGGCGATACTGAGAGGTTGTGCGATTAAGGTGAGTGCCGCGAGGGCGAGCAAAGCCCACGCCGCGAACGTGACCGCTCGAAGCATAAAAAGTCTCCTGATTGTCAATCGAACATGGCGCGGTTCTTGGGACACCCGCGTCTTTGTCTGCTGAGCAGGGTTGCAAAACCTCGCCGCAAAATCAACACGATTTTTAATTTTTAATTAATATTCGTAAGGACGCTAACAAATCATGCTTAATGCACGACTGAAGAGCGTTGCTGCCGCAAAGAAAGGCACAGGCCGACCATTAGGGAAGGCGAACGCCCGCCAAACGGGGGCTGGACCGGAGCGACTCGGCCGGAAGCGCGCGTCCGCCCTCCTCCCTTGGGACAGTTCTGAAGCGTTGAAACACGCCATAGAATGTCGGTCTGCCGCCTCGGTGGAGTGATTCGCGCGATTTTCCGGCAAAGGACCGATGGGCACGGAGGAGACCAGATTGCGCCGGGAAGGCCCTGAACAAAAGGCATTCGGATCCCGTTAACATACATTCAATTAAATAAAGCGTACCCTCCCTATATGGAGAGGCAACTTTCTTTGCAGACCGTATTAGGGTCGTTGAGGTCGGAATGCGGTCCTAATCGCTTACCGCCGGCGTTGCCACCGCGGCGCCACCAATAAATTTGTGAGGGGAGTTCATCGAGATGGCCGCTGAAAGCCGCCCATCGCCCGTCAACAAGGCCGTATTCGCCAAGCGTCTTCAGGCGGCGATCGACCGACGGGGCCTGACCTACGAGGAAACCGCCCGCCGCGCCCGGGAGCACCTGCCGGCCAGCGCGCGTCTCTCCAGCGTCAGCGTCTGGCAATACGCCAATGCCAAGACCTTCCCGCGCCGGATGAGCTACGTGGAGGCTCTGAGCAAGGTTCTGGAAATCGAGCCCGACGACCTGCTCTCAGAGGGCGATGCCGCCGAACTGGCGCAGCTCCCCGGTGCCGAGGCCCAGAGCCAGATCCGTCTGGAGGATCTAGGAGAAGGCCGCGCGCGCCTGCATGTGGACACCGACGTGCCCTGGCCGCTCGCCTTGAAGATCCTGGAGCTCCTCAAGGGACCCATGAACTAAGGACCGGCCCGTGGGACCGCCCCTCAGGCGCGGCCCCTTGCGTCCAGGCTGGCAAAGCCCGTCATCCATCGACATACGCCGCCCCGGCCCAGCAAAGGCGCCCCTCGAGGGCGCTTTTCTCGTTGATGGGGGCTCATTAGAGGAGCGCCGGCAGATCTCGCGCCCCGAGCCGCAGGCGCGCTCACGAGGCGAGGCCGGACTGCCGGTCGGCCGCAATGATGGAATGGAGGGGAGATTGGAGCGGGCGATGGGAATCGAACCCACGACATTCAGCTTGGGAAGCTGACGTTCTACCTCTGAACTACACCCGCGCAGCCCTATCCATAGCGGGCTCGGCCTGCCCTGGGCAAGCCCCCCTCGGGCAGCAGCCCGGGGCAGGCCCGTTTCGAAGCGCTCGTCGGGCCGCCTGCCGCCTCAGCGGAAATGCTTGGAGAGCTTCAGCCCCTGCGCCTGGTAATTGGACCCGGCGCCCGCCCCGTAGAGCACCTGGGGCACCTCGGCCATGCGCTCGTAGACGAGGCGGCCGACGATCTGACCGTCCTCGATGATGAAGGGCACGTCCCGGGAGCGAACTTCCAGCACCGCCCGGGCTCCTGAGCCTCCCGCGGCCGCGTGGCCGAAGCCTGGGTCGAAGAAGCCGGCGTAATGGACCCGGAACTCGCCGACCAGCGGATCGAACGGGACCATCTCGGCCGCATAATCCGGCGGGACATGCACGGCCTCCTTGGAGGCGAGGATGTAGAACTGGCCCGGGTCGAGGATGAGGGTGCGGCTCTCGTCGGCATAGAGCGGCTCCCAGAAATGGGCGACCGGGTGGGCGCCTGGCTTGTCCACGTCAACGAGGCCCGTGTGGCGCTTCGCGCGGTAGCCGATGAGGCGCTCCGCCCCGAACCCCGCCAGATCGACGCTCACCGCCACCCCGTCCTGGATCGAGGGTTCCGCCGAGGTCACGATCCGCTCGCGGGCATGGAGCGCGTGAAGCTCCGCATCGGACAGACGCACGTCTCCTCGCCGCAGGCGCAGCTGCGACAGGCGCGTGCCGGTGCGCACCAGAACCGGAAACGTGCGCGGCGAGATCTCCGCATAGAGCGGGCCCGCATAGCCCGCATCGACCGCGTCGAATTCCTGCGCATGGTCCACGATCACGCGGGTGAACACGTCGATCCGGCCCGTGGAGCTCTTGGGGTTGGCGGCCGCCGAGAGGTCGCCCGGCAGCGCGACGCTCTCCTGCAGTTCGGCGATGTAGACGCAGCCCGTTTCGAGCACGGCGCCCTGGGTGAGATCGATCTCGTGGAGGCTCAGGCTCGCGAGTTGGTCGACCACCCGGCGCTGGCGCCCGGGCAGGAAGCTCGCCCGCACCCGGAAGGCGCGGCTCCCGAGCCTCAGGTCGAGGCTTGCGGGCTGCACCTGATCGGAGGCGAAGGGCGATACGGATCGAATGACACCCGCCTCGCGCAGGCGATGAATGGCCTCGGCCGATTGAATACCGTCTTTCAACGCCACCATATGCGCGCCTTCACCCCATTCGTCCCTGCCCTCTCCTCTAGAGCATTTTACGCCAGAGGGGACCCCGGACACGCGCAGAAATCACCACCCATTGGTCGCGAGATCGGTCAGCTGACCCCCGGTCCGGCCTGCCCCTAACCGCCGATCAAGGCGCCGCCCCTTCGTCCGGCTCGTCCCGGAACACCCGCCAGGCGAGCGCCACCCGGGCGATGGCGCTCATGAGGGTGAGGCCGGCGAACCCATAGGCGATGACCGGGAAGTGGGCCGGCAGGGCCGCCATGGCGATGAAGACGAGGATCGTTTCCGTGCCCTCCGCGAGCCCAGCGGTGAAATAGATCGACTTGATCCCCCGCACCCTGCTCTCGAGCCCGCGCTTTGCGGCCACGGCCGCGAAGGCAAGGAAACTGGCGCCGTTCACGTAGAACGAGAACAGCAGAACCGCTGCTGCCACCCCATTGGCCTCAGGATCGCGAAGCGCGAAGGCGAGCGGCACGGCGCCATAGAAGGCAAAGTCGAACACGATGTCGATGAACCCGCCCCGGTCCGTCTGCGCCGAGGCGCGGGCCGTGGCGCCGTCGAGCCCGTCGAGGATCCGGCTGAGGATCAGAAGGGCGAGAGCCAGCGCATCGAAGCGCAGCACCACGAACAGGCATGCGCCGAGCCCCGTGAGAAGGCCGAGAAGCGTCAGGAGATCGGCGGACACGCGAATCCGCGCCAGAGCCGCGCCGGCCCGGTCGAGGGGCGGGTCGATCAGGCGGCGCATCCATCCGTCGAGCATGCGAATTCCGAACCCCTGTCCCGGCACCGATGGGAGGGGCCCTTACCATGGCGCCCAGCTCCTGTCCCCTCGGGCGGGTCGCCGCTCACAGGCCCTTGATCAGGACCGACCGGCAGGCGACCCCGCCTAGATTGACGGGCCCCAGGCGCCGCACTACCACACAGGGCGATCCTTCGGGCCGAGGCCCGAGCACCCGATATTCCGCCGAGGAGCCCGATGTACAAGGCCGTGACCCGAGGCATCAGCGTGACGGTGACGCCGCGCTTCATGCCGGAGGAATCGTCCCCCGACGATGGGCGCTACTTTTTCGCCTACACGGTCGAGATCATCAATCTCGGCCTCGAGCGCGTGCAGCTCATCGCTCGCCACTGGCGGATCGTGGACGGGCACGGGCAGGTCCAAGAGGTTCAGGGCGCCGGCGTGGTCGGCAAGCAGCCGGTCCTTGAGCCGGGTGAGAGCTTCAACTATACGAGCGGCTGCCCGCTTCCGACCCCGAACGGCACCATGCAGGGCACCTACGCGATGGTCACCGCCTCGGGCGAGACCTTCGATGCGGAGATCCCAGCCTTTTCCCTCGACATGCCCGACCGAAGGCGCGTCGTTCACTAGACAGTTCCGGCGGCGCCCGCCGCCCGGTGAGGTTTGCGGTTCATGATCCAGGGCCAGCCCTACACGCCGATCGAGATGCTGGCGAAGCTCGTCTCCTTCGACACGGAGAGCGACAAGTCCAACCTGCCGCTGATCGACTTCGTGGAAGCCTATCTCAAGAGCTGGGGCGTGCCCGTGGTGCGCGCGCCCAACGCGGCGGGAGACAAGGCGGCGCTCTACGCAACCATCGGCCCGCAGGATCGCGGCGGCATCGTGCTCTCGGGCCACACCGACGTGGTGCCGGTGGCGGGTCAGGCCTGGTCGAGCGATCCCTTCGCGCTGCGGGTCGCGGACGGGCGCGCCTATGGGCGCGGCGCGGTCGACATGAAGGGGTTCGACGCGCTCGCGCTGGCGCTGGTGCCGGAATTCCTGGCAGCGAACCTGAAGACGCCGATCCACATCATGCTCTCCTATGACGAGGAGACCACCTGCCTTGGGGTCATCGACATCATCCGGCGCCTCGGCCACGACCTGCCGCGACCGGAGGCCGTGATCGTCGGCGAACCGACGGAGCTTGCGGTCGTGGATGCGCACAAGAGCGTCGTGACCTTCCGCACCACCGTCCACGGCTTCGAGGCCCATTCGTCGAAGCCTTATCTCGGCGCGAGCGCCGTGATGACGGCGGCCGAACTCGTCGGCGAGCTCAACCGGATCGCCGACGAGATGATGGAACGCACCGATCCGAGCGGCCGCTTCGATCCGGCCTACACGACGGTCCATGTGGGCACGATCCAGGGCGGCACCGCGCGGAACATCATGGCGAAGGAATGCACCTTCCACTGGGAGTTCCGAGGCTTGCCGAGCCAGGATCCGGCGGAGATCCCCGCGCGGCTGGAACGCTTCGCGAAAGACGTCGCCTTGAAGCGCCTCAACCGCTTCGGGGATTTCGGCCGCATCGAGACGGAACTCGAGGTTTCGGTGCCCGGCCTCGCGCCGGAGCCCGGCTCCGCCGCGGAGGTGCTCGCCAAGCGCATTGCGGGCCGCAACAACACCGATACGGTGCCCTTCGGCACGGAGGCCGGCCACTACCAGGCGGCGGGGCTGCCGACCGTGGTCTGCGGACCGGGCTCGATCAACCAGGCTCACCAGCCGGACGAGTACATCACCCTTGAGCAGTTCGAGGCGGGCGCGGCCTTCATGCGCCGCCTCGCGAAGGCCTGCGCAGCCTGACGGCGATCAGCGCGTCTTGCTGCGCCAACTCGGCTTTCGTGCTCATCATGAGGCCGGGCGGCGATCGGCGCGTCCTCGGCTCACACGTCCGTCGGCAACCGGCGCATCTTAAGCTGATCTCGGCTTCCACGTCCTTCGGCGATCAGCGCGTCTCGGGCTGCGCCATCTCGGCTTCCACGTCCTTCGGATCGAGGTCGTAGACCCGCGAGCAGAACTCGCAGGTGATACCGATGCGCCCATTGTCGCCCACCATGTCGCGACGATCCTCCGGGGAGAAGCGGCGCATCATGTTCATGATGCGTGCCTGGGAGCAGCGGCATTCCTCGTGGACGGACTGCGCGTCGAAGACCCTGACCCCGCGCTCGTGGAAGAGGCGATAGAGCAGGCGCTCGCTCGACACGGACGGGTCGATGAGCTCGTGATCCTCGACGGTCTCGACGAGCGCCTTCGCCTCGACCCAGGCATCGTCCTCCGTGGGCATCGCGAGATCGTTCGAGGGGTGCCCCTCCGGGATGTCGCCCGGCGCGAAATCGGCCTGGCGCTGGCGCTCCGGGGAGGTCGGCAGGAACTGGATCAGGAGCCCGCCCGCCCGGTAGGCATGCCGGCCGGCCTCGAATTGTTCGGCCACCGCGAGGCGCACGCGGGTCGGGATCTGCTCCGACTGACGGAAATACTGGTGCGCCGCCTCCTCGAAGCCCTGGCCCTCGAGCGCCACGACGCCCTGGTATCGGCTGCGGTCCGAGCCCTGGTCGATGGTCATCGCAAGGATGCCCTGGCCCAGAAGCTCCGCGGTCTTCGTGCCCGGCGGCAGGGCCTCGACCCGCTCGCGGTCGAAGCGGGCGGTGGCGCGCAGGCGGTCGGGCGCGTCGAAATCGACCACGATCATCTCGACCGGGCCGTCGGATTTCGTCTGGAGCTGGAAGCGTCCCTCGAACTTGAGGGACGAGCCGAGGAGCACCGTGAGCGCCGCGGCCTCGCCGAGCGCGCGGGCGACGATGTCCGGATAGCCATGGCGGGTGAGGATGGTGTCGACGGAGGCGCCGAGGCGCACGACGCGCCCGCGCACATCCAGCGGCTCGACGGAGAAGGGGAGGACGACGTCGTCAGCCCCTTCGAAAGCGGCGGAACTCATGCAGGCACCGCTCCCAGGCACCAGGCGAGGATGCCTTTTTGCGCGTGAAGGCGGTTCTCGGCCTCGTCGAACACCACCGATTGGGGTCCGTCGATGATCTCGTCCGTCACCTCCTCGCCCCGGTGGGCGGGCAGGCAATGCATGAAGATCGCGTCCTTGTCGGCAACGCCCATGAGACGGCCGTTCACCTGATAGGGCTTCAGCAGATTGTGACGGCGGCCCTCGTCCTCGTCGCCCATGGACACCCAGCAATCCGTCACGATCGCATCGGCCTTGTCGGCCGCCTCGAAGGGATCGGTTGTCACCATGATCCGGGCTCCCTCAGACTTTGCCCAGGACAAAAGCTCGGGCCGCGGCGCAAGTTCCGGGGGCGAGGCGATCCTGAGGGTGAAGTCGAGCTTCGCGGCCGCATGGACCCAGGAGGCGAGCACGTTGTTGGCGTCCCCGGCCCAGGCCACGGTCCGACCCTGGATCGAGCCCCGATGCTCCTCGAAGGTGAGCACGTCGGCCATGATCTGGCAGGGATGGGTGAGCTTGGTGAGACCGTTGATCACCGGAATGGTCGCGTATTGCGCGAGCTCCACCACCATCTCGTGATCGAGGGTGCGGATCATGATCGCGTCCACGTAGCGGGAGAGCACCCGCGCCGTGTCGGCGATGGTCTCGCCGCGGCCGAGCTGCATTTCCTTGCCCGTGAGCATGAGGGTCTCGCCGCCCAGTTCGCGCATGCCGACATCGAAGGAGACGCGGGTGCGGGTCGAGGGCTTGTCGAACACCATGGCCAGCACCTTGCCCACGAGCGGGCGCTCGGCGGCAAGCTCGCCCTTGCGGCGGCGCGACTTGATGGACGCCGACGCGTCGAGGACCCGGCGCAGCTCGGCGCCGGAAAAATCGGACAGATCGATGAAGTGACGGGCGCTCATTCGGCCGCTCCCCGCTGAGCCATGCCCTTGAGCTCCGCCTCGATGGCGTTGCAGGCCGCCTCCAGCTTGGCGATCGCCTGCGCCACATCGTCCTCCGAGATCACGAGGGGCGGCAGCAGCCGAACCACGTTGTCGCCCGCCGGGATGACCAGAAGTTTCTGGTCCCGCGCCGCCACCGCGAATTCGGTGTTCGGAACCTGGGTGCGGAGGCCCATCATGAGCCCCTGCCCCCGCAGCTCGGCGATCACCGCCGGGTGCCGGTCCTTCAACTCCGCGAGCCGCTGCTTGAGGAGCAGCCCGATCCGCTCGACCCGCTCCAGGAAGCCCGGCGCCAGAACCACATCGAGAACGGCATTGCCGACCGCCATGGCGAGCGGGTTGCCGCCGAATGTGGTGCCATGGGTGCCCACCGTCATGCCCTTCGCGGCCTCGGCGGTCGCAAGGCACACGCCGAGGGGGAAGCCCCCGCCGATGCCCTTGGCGACGGACATGATGTCGGGCGCGATGCCCGACCATTCATAGGCGAACAGCTTGCCGGTGCGGCCGACGCCGGTCTGGATCTCGTCGAAGATGAGAAGGAGGCCGTTGGCGTCGCACAGCTCCCGCAGGCCGCGCAGGCACTGGGTCGGGATCGGGCGGATGCCGCCCTCGCCCTGGATCGGCTCCACCAGGATGGCGGCGGTCTCGGGGGTGATGGCGTTCTTCAGGCCCTCGTGGTCGCCGAAGGCCACTTGGTCGAAGCCCTCGACCTTGGGACCGAAGCCCTCCAGATACTTCTTCTGGCCGCCCGCCGCGATGGTGGCGAGGGTGCGGCCGTGGAAGGCGCCCTCGATGGTGACGATGCGGAAACGCTCGGGCTGGCCGTTCGCCGCATGGTACTTGCGGGCCATCTTGATGGCGGCCTCGTTGGCCTCGGCCCCCGAATTGGAGAAGAAAGCCACATCCGCGAAGGTTGCGTCCACGAGGCGCTGAGCGAGGCGCTCCCCTTCCGGGATCTTGAACAGGTTCGAGGTATGCCAGAGCTTGCCGGCCTGCTCGGTCAGGGCCTGGACCAGGTGCGGATGGGCATGACCCAAGGCGTTCACCGCGATGCCGGCGCCGAAATCGAGATATCGCTCGCCTCCTCGCGCCACGAGCCAGGGCCCCTCGCCCCGCTCGAAGGATACGTCGGCGCGCGCATAGGTGGGCAGCAACGGCGAGGTCACGGTCTGGTCTCCGGTCGGGTCCGGGGGTCGAACCCGGGGCCCAGGGTTTGGACTTGAACTTTGGGGTTTGAACGCAAACTTGGGCGGGTCCCGTCCTGCCACCGGGCCCCGCGGAGCCTTTTTCGACAAAACGGCCAGGGCCGGGACCCTGGATCAGGACCCAAGGTCGCAGCCCGACCGGTCGAAAACAAAAGCGCCGCCCGGCAGGGGCGGCACTGACGGAATTCTAGCCGCCCTGAATCCCTTGTCAATTCAAGAGAATTGAAGCGTTTCATCAGGTTCGGCCGAGGCCCGAGGGTGAGTTCCTTGGGGAAAACGACATGCCCTGTCCGGCGACTCTTGCGCCGGAGTCACCGCATCTAGTAGTTTCCAATCCGTCGATTACGACAGCCGTGCGGCGGCCCTCAAACCCATCAAGGAACGACCCTTGCAACGCGGTCGGACAGTGCTCTGTCCGCGAGGCACGACGGATTCCGGGACGAGGATTGCCCTGAAGGAGGCGGTGGGAATGACGGATGCGGGCGTGACGTGGACGGACGAACGGGTCGAGCAGCTAAAAAAGCTGTGGTCCGATGGATTGAGCGCAAGCCAGATCGCGGCGGAGATCGGCGGTGTGACCCGGAATGCGGTGATCGGCAAGGTGCATCGCCTCGGGCTCTCGGGCCGTGGCAAGGCAAAGGCCGCCGCCCCGCAGCGCCCCCGAAAGGCCACCCGGGCGCCGAGCGCCCCGGCGCCGATCGCCCAGGCGACGCCGCGCAGCAACGTGGTGCTGGCGCCCGTGCCCGTGCAACTTGTGGCGGAGCCGGTCGTTGAACACACGATGGACGACGTCGCAGTACCCATGTCCGAGCGTGTGACCATCATGGATTTGCGGGAATCCATGTGCCGCTGGCCCATGGGCGACCCCACGAAGCCGGAATTCCGCTTCTGCGGCGCCCGCTCCGTCACGGGCCTCCCCTATTGCAGCCATCACTCCCGCATCGCCTATCAGCCGGTCGCCGACCGCAAGCGCGACCGCCGGCTCGCGATCCGGGCCTGACGCGCACGCGACATGGACGAATTCAGGCCCCGGCGCGCCGCGCCGGGGCCTTTTCATTGGCGGAGCCTATCCGGAGGCCGGGTCTTCAGGCGCGATCCGACCGTCCGGCCTACTCGGCCCTGGCGAAGGTCTCGTCGAAGGAATAGCCGGCCCCGCGCACGGTGCGGATCGGATCGGGCTTGCGGGGCCGGTTGATGGCCTTGCGCAGGCGGCCCACATGGACGTCGACCGTGCGCTCGTCGATGTAGACATCCCGGCCCCAGACGCCGTCCAACAGCTGCTCGCGGGTGAAGACCCGGCCGGGGCTCTGCATCAGGAATTCGAGGAGGCGGAACTCGGTCGGGCCGAGATGCAGTTCCTTGCCGCCGCGGCGCACCCGGTGGGTCTCCCGGTCGAGCTCGATGTCGCCGGCGAGGAGAAGATTGGCGATATGGGCCGGCTTGGCGCGGCGCAGCAGCGCCCGGACGCGTGCCAGAAGCTCCGGTACCGAGAAAGGCTTGACGATATAATCGTCGGCGCCGGTGGCGAGGCCCCGCACCCGGTCGCCTTCCTCCCCCCGGGCGGTGAGCATGATGACCGGCAGGCGCTCGGTCTCCCGGCGCGCCCGGATGCGGCGGCACAACTCGATCCCCGAGAGGCCCGGCAGCATCCAGTCGAGGACGATCAGATCCGGCAACTGCTCGCGCAGGCGCACATCCGCATCGTCGCCGCGCGCGACGCTGTCCACCTCGTAGCCCTCGGCCTCGAGATTGTAGCGCAGGAGCAGCGTGAGCGGCTCCTCGTCTTCGACGATCAGAACCCGCGTTCCCATGCGCTCCTGCCCTTCGTCACGCTTCGATGTCGAGGGTGGCGAAGCTCGAGCGGTCGTTCTTGGGCCGCTCGATCGTCAGCGTCTCGCCGGTGACGAGGTAATGGATCGTCTCCGCGATGTTCGTGGTGTGGTCGCCGATGCGCTCGATGTTCTTGGCGCAGAACAGGAGGTGGACGCAGAACGAGATGTTGCGCGGGTCCTCCATCATATAGGTGAGGAGCTCGCGGAAGAGGGATGTGTAGAGCGCATCGATCTGGCCGTCGCGCCGCCACACATCGAGGGCGCGTTCGTCCTCCTGCTGCGAATAGGCGTCGAGCACGTCCTTGAGCTGGCCCTGGACGAGATCGGCCATGTGCTGCATGCCCGACACCATCTTCTGCGACTGAAACTGGCTCGCGATGGCAAGGGCGCGCTTGGCGATGTTCTTCGCAAGGTCCCCGATCCGCTCCACGTCGCCGGAGACGCGGATCGCCGAGATCGTCTCGCGCAGGTCCACGGCGAGCGGCTGGCGGCGGGCAATCATGAGGATCGCGTGCTCCTCCACCTCCCGCTGAAGAACGTCGAGGCGCGTATCGGCGGCGATCACGGCCTGGGCGAGCGGCGTGTCCCGGCGCACCAGCGCCGTGATGCTGTCCACCAGCATCTTCTCCGCGATCCCGCCCATCTCCGAGATGCGGCGGCGCAGGTCCTGGAGCTCCACGTCGTAGGAGCTGACGATATGTTCCGACATGGTGGGATCCTACCGGCGTTGAGGACGATCAGCCGAAGCGGCCAGTGATGTAGTCCTGCGTCTGCTTCTTGTTCGGGTTCATGAAGATCTTCGTGGTCTCGCCGAACTCCACGAGCTCGCCCAGATACATGAAGGCGGTGAACTGCGAGATGCGGGCGGCCTGCTGCATGTTGTGGGTGACGATGACGATCGTGAACTCGGAGCGAAGCTGCTCGATCAGCTCCTCGATCTTGCCGGTCGAGATCGGATCGAGGGCCGAGGTCGGCTCGTCGAACAGGATCACCTCCGGGCGCTGCGCGATGGTGCGGGCGATGCACAGGCGCTGCTGCTGGCCGCCGGACAGACCCATGCCGGATTGGCGGAGCTTGTCCTTCACCTCGTCCCAGAGGGCCGCCTTGCGGAGCGCCTCCTCGATGCGATCGTCGAGCTCGGATTTCGGCAGCTTCTCGTACAGCCGGATGCCGAAGGCGATGTTGTCCCAGATCGACATGGGGAACGGCGTCGGCTTCTGGAACACCATGCCGACACGGGCGCGCAGCTCGTTCACGTCGATGGAGGACGAGAGGACGTTGCGGCCGTCGAGCAGGATCTCGCCTTCCGCGCGCTGATCGGGATACAGCGAGTAGATGCGGTTGAAGGTGCGCAGCAGCGTGGACTTGCCGCAGCCCGACGGCCCGATGAGCGCCGTCACCTGGCGGTCGTGGAAGTTGAGGTTGATATCCTTCAGGCCGCGGAAATCGCCGTAGTAGAAGTTGAGGTTTCGAACCGCGATGCGGACCGGGGCGGTCGCATCCGCGGTCGCGGACGAGCCGATGGAACTCGAAGCGTTGATGGCGATGGGGCTCATCGAGCGCTATCCTTCATGCGAAAGGTCAAAGGGGCGTGGCGGGTGCGGGCGGTCACCGGGCGCCGTCCTTCTTCAGGAACATGCGGGCCACGATGGAGAGCGCCAGGATCGATAGGGTGATCAGAAGCGCGCCCGCCCAGGCAAGCTCGCGCCAGTTCTGGTAGGGCGCGAGGGCGAACTGGTAGATCATGACGGGCAGGTTGGAGACGCCGCCCATCAGGTTCGGCTTGAACCAGAAGTTATTGTTGAGCGCCGTGAAGAGAAGCGGCGCCGTCTCGCCCGCGATACGGGCCATCGCCAGCAGGATTCCGGTCAGCATGCCGGCGCGGGCCGCGCGCCAGGAGATGCTCATGATCACGGTGGACATGGGCGCGCCGAGCGCGGCGCCCGCCTCGCGCAGCGAACCCGGCACGATGCGCAGCATGTCCTCCGTGGTGCGCACGATCACCGGCGTCGCGATGATGGCGAGCGCCACGCCGCCCGCCCAGCCCGAATAGCCGCCCATGGGCTGCACCATCAGGGTGTAGACGAAAAGGCCGATGAGGATCGACGGAGCGGAGAGGAGGATGTCGTTGAGGAAGCGAATGACCTCCGCGAGCTTCGAGCCCTTGCCGTATTCGGCGAGGTACGTGCCCGCGAGCACCCCGACGGGCGTCGCGACGACGATGCCGAGGAAGGTGAGGATGAGGCTGCCGACGATGGCGTTGGCGATGCCACCGCCCTGGGTGCCCGGCCCCGGCGTCACCTGCGTGAAGACCGCCGGGGACAGGGCGCTGAAGCCCTCCACCAACAGCATCATGAGGATCCAGCCGAGCACGAGGGCGCCGAGCATCGTGAAGACGGTGCAGATGATCTTCAGCGCCTGGTCGGCTACATGGCGGCCGCGGCGCACCCGCCCCCAGGCGACCGGAGCGGCGAGGTTCGATGGAGTGGCGGCGTCCATCAGGGCGCTCCCTAGTGGGTCTGGACCCGCGCGATGAGGATGCGCGCGATCACGAGGACGGTGAAGGTGACGAGGAAGAGGATGCAGCCGAGCGCCATCAGGGCGTTGAGCTGGAGACCCAGGGCCTCGTTGAATTCGTTGGCGATCCGAGAGGCGATCGTGGAGCCCGGATCGAAGATCGAGGCGGAAAGGCGGTTCGCGTTGCCGATCACGAAAGTGACCGCCATGGTCTCGCCGAGAGCGCGGCCGAGGCCCAGCATCACGGCGCCGATGATCGATACGCCGGCTTGAGGCATAAGCACGTGGCGCACGACCTCCCAGGTCGTGCAGCCGATCCCATAGGCGCTCTCGCGCAGGATCGTCGGGATCTGATCGAGGATGTCGCGGGTGATCGAGGCGATGAAGGGAATGATCATGATCGCCAGGATGATCCCGGCGGTGAGCACGCCGACGCCCGAAGGGACGCGCGAGTAGAGCACCGTGCCGAAGAAGGGAATCCCCTCCACGAGCTGGGAGGTCGGGATCTGCACGAACTTCGCAAAGAGCGGCGCGAAGACGAAGAGGCCCCACATGCCGTAGATGATGCTCGGCACGGCGGCCAGAAGCTCGATCGTGGTGGCGACGGGTCGCTTGAGCCAGGCCGGGCAGAGCTGTGTCAGGAAGATCGCGATGCCCAGTGAAATCGGCACCCCGATGATCAGGGCAATGGAAGCGGAGGACAGGGTGCCGACGATGGCGACCCAGGCTCCGTATTGGTCCCGGTTCACGTCCCAGGCGGTCGAGGTGATGAACCCGAAGCCGAATTCCTGGAAGGCTGGAAGGCCGCCATAGATCATGGAGGCCACGATCCCCGCGAGCACCATCAGCACCAACAGGGCCGATGACAGGCTCGCGAGGCGGAACAGCCGGTCGGCTGTCGGTTTGGAGGACCGGCGGACAGTGTCCGTGCGCGTCATGACAAGGTCTTGAGTCAAGGCAACCATCCGCCTGGTCCGTTTCTAGTCGGCTACATAAGGCCTGAATTAAGACCTGAGAAGCGGCTGGCCGTCCTTGCCCTTGATCTCAGCCTTCCAGGTGTCGCGGATCTGCTGCTTGAGAGCCGCCGGAAGGGGCACGTAGTCAAGCTCGACCGCCATCTGGTCGCCCTTGTTGAAGACCCAGTCGAAGAACTTGAGCACCTCGGCCACCTGCTCGGGCTTCTCCGGGTTCTTGGGAACCAGGATGAAGGTCGGAGCGGTGATCGGCCAAGCCTCGTCGCCGGCCTGGTTCGTCAGCGAGATGCCGAAGCCCGGAGCCGACTTCCAATCCGCATTGGCGGCCGCGGCCTGGAAGGTCTTGTCGTCCGGCGCCACGAACTTGCCGTTCTTGTTCTGGAGCTGGGCGTAAGGGATGTTGTTCTGCTTGGCGTAAGCGTACTCGACATAGCCGATCGAGTTCGGAACCTGCTTCACGAGCGCGGCCACGCCCTCGTTGCCCTTGCCGCCCTGGCCGACCGGCCACTGCACGGAGGCGCCGACACCCGGTCCGCTCTTCCAGCTCTCGGAGACCTGGGAGAGATAGGTGGTGAACACGCTGGTCGTGCCCGAGCCGTCCGAACGGTAGACCGGGGTGATCGTGGCGTCGGGCAGCTTCACGCCCTGGTTCAGCCCGGCGATCTTGGCATCGCTCCACTTGCTGATCTTGCCGTTGAAGATGTCGGCCAGAACCTCGCCCGTGAGCTTGAGCTGACGGGTCTCGACGCCCTGGATGTTGATGACCGGCACGACGCCGCCCATCACGGTCGGGAACTGCACGAACCCGTCCTTCTGGAGCTCTTCGCCCTTGAGCGGAGCGTCGGTCGCGCCGAAATCCACGGTCTTGGCGCGGATCTGGCGGATGCCGCCGGAGGAGCCGATCGACTGGTAGTTCAGGCTGTTGTTGGTCTCTTTCTTGTAGGCTTCCGCCCACTTGGCATAGACCGGGAAGGGGAAGGTAGCGCCGGCGCCGGTGATCTCGGCGGCAGCGGCGGGGGTCGCCATGGACGCGACCGCGAGGCCGGCCGCAAAGGCGTAAGACAGAATTTTCACGGAACGTCTCCCTGTTCTGACGGGCGCGGCGAGGGTCCCCTTGGACCCGTGGGATGTTCGGCAGGCCGCGCGGCGAGTTGCTAGACCGTCTGGAAAACGGGTCTATGACGCCTCCGTGACAGTTGGATGACACGCTGTGGACCTGCACCGCCTTCCGGGGGCTCCATCGTCTGCCGTTTGACGATAATGGAGCCTGGACCAAGATCGCTTTGCGGATCAGGCTTTTAGCTGTCCCGTTCAGGGTGTGGGCGGGCTCTCCAGGGGCAGCGTCACGCGGAAGAGGGCGCCCTGCCCCGGCTCGCTTTCGATGGCGAGCTCGCCCCGGTGCCGGTTCACGATGTGCTTGACGATCGCGAGCCCAAGCCCGGTGCCGCCCTTCTCGCGGCTCTGGGCCACATCGGCCCGGTAGAAACGCTCCGTGAGGCGCGGCAGGTGCTCCGGGGCGATGCCGGGGCCGAAATCCCGCACGGAGAGCTCGGCCCGGCCTTGGTCTCCGTCCGGCCGCACCGCGAGCCCGACCGCCACCCGGCCGCCGCTTTCCCCATACTTGATGGCGTTCTCGACGAGGTTCTCCGTCACCCGCAGCAGTTCGTCCCGGTCGCCGCGGATCCAGACGGGCTCCAGGGGCACGGCGACCTCGATCGCGACGCCCCGCTCCCGAGCGAGGGGCGTCAGGAGGTCGGTCATGTGGCCGACGATCGGGACGAGGTCCACCCGGGTTTCGGGCACCATATGGGCTCGCATCTCGATGCGGGAGAGCGACAGGAGATCGTCGATGAGGCGCGTCATGCGCTGGGCTTGGCCGCGCATGATCTCGAGAAAGCGCTCCCGGGCCACCGGGTCGTTGCGGGCAGGCCCCTGCAGGGTCTCGATGAAGCCGAGGACCGAAGCGAGCGGGGTGCGCAGCTCGTGGCTTGCATTAGCCACGAAATCCACCCGCATGCTCTCCAGGCGCCGGGCCGAGGTGAGATCGCGAAAGAAGAGGACGACCCCCGCCTGGACCTCCTGGGTCGCCGGCTCGATCTGGAGGGGCGCGATCTGCACCTCGAAGACGCGCTCCGTCGGCACCCGCTCCATGTACTCCACCTTGAGGGGATGCCCCGAGGCCAAAACCTCCTCGATCCCATCGAGGACGTCGGGGCTTCGCAGGGCGAAGGACAGGGGGTGCCGGGTCTTGAGGGCCGGGAGCAGCGTGCGCGCCGCCTCGTTCGCCTCGATCACGACGGCGCGCCGGTCCACCAGGATCAGGGGATCGGGCACGGCTGCCAGAAGAGCGTCGGCGATTCCGGACGAGGGAGCCTCGCGGCGCTGGCGGACCCGCAGGCTGCGGCCGCCGTCGCGCTCCGAAAGGGCGTAGGCGCTGATCGCCACGGCCAGGATGGCTCCGGCCAGGAGCCAGCCGTCGAGATGGTCGCGCGCTGCGGCCACGGCGACCAGAACCGCGCTGGCGAAGAACGCGCCGCGGACGGCCGCCCGGCGGCTCGGGTCGCGGTCGGTCGCCGGGTGGGCGGGATCGCCGCTGGGGTCGCTGCCGGGGTTGCTCATAGGGCCTCTATGCCTCGCCCGGCGCCGGAACCTCAAGCCCAGGGGCCGCGGATGCGCTCACGCGTCCTCGTCGCGGGCGATCTCGATCCGATCCGATTGGAAGACCGGCCGGCTGGAACGGATGCGGTTGAGGATCTCATAGGTGCCGAGCATGGCAAGGGCGACCACGAAGGGCACCAGATAATAGCAGAGCCGATAGAGAAGGAGCGCCCCCAGCACCGGCTCCCGCGGATAGCTCGACAGCGCGAGCAGGATCGTCGCCTCGAAGACCCCGAGCCCGCCGGGCGCATGGCTCGCGACGCCCAGCATCACGGCGCCCACATAGATGGCAAGGAAGGTCTCGAAGCTGATGTTGTGGCCGCCTGGCAGGAGGACGAACAGGACCGCCGCCCCGGCGCAGACGTCGCCAGCTCCGATCAGCATCTGCGCGAGCGACAGGCGAAAGCCGGGCAGCTCGAGGCGCCAGCCCTGGATACGCACGGCCCGGCGCTTCATGGACACCCAGACCATGTAGGCGAAGACGAGGATCGCCGTCGCAAGGCCGATCAGCTGGTTAATCTTGATGTTGGTGTAGTAGACGAGCGCCGCGAGCGCCCCTGCCTCGCTGATGAGGCTCCAGGCGAGCACGAGCGCCATGCCGAGCCAGAAGGTGATGCCGGCGATTACCGTGAGGCTCGCCACCACGCTCGTGGAGAGCCCCCGGGGCGCGTAGATCCAGTAGCGCACCGTGCCGGCGGTGAGCAGGGGGAAGCCGAGGGTGAAGCTCACCGCGTAGCTTGTGAACGAGGCAAGCGCCGTCGTCCGGTAGGGCACCTTCACCTGGAGTTGCCTGAGGGCCAGAGCGTCGTAGCAGGTGAGAAGGCCGTAGGAGACCACGGTGAACAGCACTGCGAGGCCGATCTGGCGGGGGCTCGCGGCCGTGAACGCGCCGCGCAGCTCGGCGAGGTCGACCTCCTGAACGATGTTCCACAGGACCACCAGGGAGGCGGCGAAGATCAGGATGCTCGCCGCCGTCCCGATCCAGGCGAAGCGCCGGTTCCGGGAGCGGCCCGACGCGGCCTGCGGCTCCGGGGCACTAAGGTCGTTCATCGGCCGCCCTCGATGACCGAACGCTCGCCACGCCGCGCCGGAGGGCCGGATCGGAGGGAGCGGACAGAAGCGGGACGAACCATCATGACGAGTTGCCGCCGGCGGACGCGGGGATCGGGGTGCCGGCGCGTGTCGGTCGGCGTGCCCACCGCATGTAAAGGCTTGGATGCCGATGCGCCACCCTGCATCGGGGATTTCACGCCGGCCGGTGGGCCTTTGCCATGCAACCGTGCACAGGCAGGCGCCGGAGCTTGCGCGAAGTCCTGTTGCGCTAGAGCTAAGTTCGGCTCCACATTCGGGCGCGGGCCCGTTATGGTGCTGCCGCAGGGTGCAAGCTACACTGAAGCAGGTCCGACACACGCCATGGGGGACAATTTGGCGTTGCACGACGACGAGACACAGTTCCGGCTGTTGGCCGAGAGCTTGCCTCACCTTGTCTGGATCACCCTGCCGGACGGGCACCACCGCTATTTCAACCGCAAATGGTATGAATTTACCGGCCTCAGGCGGGATCCGGAAGCGGGACCGGAGGACTGGCTGCAGGTGGTGCATCCCGAGGATCAGGAGGCCGCGAAGGCCCGGTGGGATCGGGCGCTGAGCGCCGGCAAGCCCTACGAGATCGAACACCGGATTCGCGGAGTCGACGGGCGCTATCGCTGGTTTCTCGGCCGCGCCCAACCCATGCGGGGCGATGATGGCGCGATCCTGCGCTGGTTTGGCACCTGCACCGACATCGACGCACAAAAGCGCGCCGAGGACGCCCTGCGGCGCCTGGACAAGCAGCACCGGATTGCCCTGGAGGCGGCGGAGCTCGGCACCTGGGACCAGGGCATCGCAAGCGGGGTGATCAGCTGGGACGAGCGGTCCTGCGACATCATCGGAATCGAGGTTCACGGCATTCGCAGCCTGCCCACGGAGGAGATGCTCCACCGCATCCACGAGGAAGACCAGCCGCGCGTCCGCGAGATGATGGCAGCCGCCCTCGATCCCCGGTCCGACGGGCGCTACGACGTGGAATACCGGATCTTCGCGCCGAAGGACGGGTCCTTGCGCTGGCTCCATCTGCGGGGACAGACATTCTTCACGGGCGAAGGGGCCAACCGCCGGGCGGTGCGCATGTCGGGCGTCCTGAGAGACGTCACACAGCGGCGCACGGCGGCGGAGGCCCAGCAGCTCCTGACCCGGGAACTCAATCACCGGGTCAAGAACCTCTTTGCCATCGCGAGCGGCATGGTCTCGATGACGGCCCGAACCGCAGCGACCCCGAAAGAGATGGCCGAAGCCCTGCGGGGGCGCCTTGGCGCCTTGTCTCGTGCCCACGAACTCGTGCGGCCCGCGATGATGCCGGAGCACGGCGGACAGGCGACCACGATCGATCAGCTCGCCCGGGCGATCCTGGCACCCTATGGAGAGGCTGGCGCCGATGGGCGGATCGTCGTGTCCGGCTCCAAGATTGCGATCGGCGCCAACACCACCACGAGCCTCGCCCTCGTGCTCCACGAATTCGCGACCAACGCGGCCAAGTATGGCAGCCTCTCCGCCGAGGACGGCCGCCTGACCATCACGTGCGACGACGACGAGTACATGATGTATCTCACCTGGACCGAGTCGGGAGGGCCGCCGGTGCCGACGGATCGCGGCCCCGAGGGCTTCGGCTCGCAGCTCGCGCGCAAGAGCATCACCGGCCAGCTCGGAGGCACGCTGGAGCATCATTGGCGCCCGGAGGGGCTCGTCATCCACATGGCCTTGCCCCTGGACCGCCTGGCGCTCTGACGGATCCATGGCAGGGGCCGCCCATCCGATGCTGGCCCGCATGCGCGGCTGGGCCCGCCGTCTCAAGCAGGACCTCGTCGCGGTGTTCCACGCGGCCCGCGATCCCCGGACGCCGGTGGCGGCGCGGGTCCTGGGATTGTGCGTCGTCGCCTATGCCTTGAGCCCCATCGATCTCATTCCGGATGTGATTCCGGTGCTCGGCCTCCTTGACGATCTCATCCTCGTGCCGGCGGGCCTCTGGCTCGTGATGCGGCTCATCCCGCCCGCCGTTCTGGACGAGCACCGGCGCCGAGCCGACCGGGGTGCCCGGCTGCCGCGCAGCCGCGCTGCGGCCGCCGTGATCGTCGGGCTCTGGCTCGTTCTCCTTGGCGCGACGATCGCCTGGATCGTCTAGGCGCGCGATTCCTATTTGGAGCGCGGATCGAGCGCATCGCGCAGGCCGTCGCCCAGGAGGTTGAAGGAGAGCACCGTCACGAAGATGGCGAGCCCCGGCCACACGGCCATCCAGGGTGCGTTGGTGAGGAAGCGCTGGGCGGAATTGAGCATGGAGCCCCAGGAGGGCGCGGGCGGCTGCTGGCCGAGACCGAGGAACGAGAGGCTAGCCTCGGCGATGATCGCGGTCGCGATGGTGAGCGTCGCCTGGACGAGGAGCTGCGGCAGCACGTTGGGCAGGATATGCCGGAAGGCGATGCGCCAATGGGGATTGCCGACCGCCCGCGCCGCCTCGACGTAATCCTCCGCCTTGACCGTGAGCACCTGCCCCCGGGTGAGGCGCACGAAAATCGGCGTCGCCGTGATGCCGATGGCGATCATCGCGTTGCTGAGGCTCGGCCCCAGGAAGGCCGCGAGCGCGATGGCGAGGATGAGGAACGGGCAGGCCAGCATCGCATCCGTGAAGCGGCTGATGATCCCGTCGATGAACCCGCCCGCATAGCCCGCCAGGAGCCCGACCGGCACCCCGATGGCAAGAGCGATCCCGACCGAGATCACCCCCGCCGAGAGGGAGGCCCTGGCGCCGTAGAGGATGCGCGTGAGGATGTCGCGCCCGACCTCGTCGGTACCGAACCAGTTCAGCATGGAGGGCGCCTTGCGGACGGCCGACCAGCTCTGGCGCGCGGGATCGTAGGGCGAGATGTAGGGGGCGAGGATCGCCAGCAGGGCGAGCACGACGATGACGCCGAGGGCCACCATGGCGCCCTTGCGCTGGGCAAGGCGACGGAGCGCCCGGCGGCCCGGGCTTTCCACTTCGATCGCGGCCTCGACGAGAGGCGGCGGAGGAGCGACGGTCGCGGTCACGTGAATGATCCTGGCTTGACTGTGTCGAAGCCCATGGGAGCGGCGGTTTCGGTCACGTACGGAGCCTCGGGTTCACGAGAATGTAGCCGATATCGGCAAGGAGATTCAGGACGATGTAGATGGTTGCCGTGACGAGCACGACGCCCTGCACCACCGCATAGTCCCGGTTGAACACCGCATCGACGATGAGCTTGCCGAAGCCCGGGATGGTGAAGATCTGCTCGGTGAGCACCGCACCCGACAGGAGCGTGCCGAATTCGAGCGCACCGAGGGTGATGATGGGGGTGAGCGCGTTGCGCATGGCGTGCTTCAGCACCACCCGGCGCTCGTAGAGGCCCTTGGCCCGCGCGGTGCGCACGTAGTCGCTCTGAAGGGCCTGGAGCATGGCGCTGCGGGTGTGGCGCATGATGACGCCGGCGATGGAATTGCCGAGCACGAAGGCCGGCATGATGGTGGTGGCGAGACTCTGCCGCCAATCCTCCCACAGGGGCACGTATCCCGACGCCGGCAGCCAGCCGAGGGTTACGGCGAACAGGAAGATCATCATGATCCCGAGCCAGAAGTTGGGCGTCGAGATCCCCCAGAGCGACAGGACGTTGACCGCGTAGTCGATCCAGGTGTCCTTCTTGACCGCGGAGACAATGCCGGCCGAGACGCCGATCACGAGCGCGATCACCATCGCCATGACGGCAAGCTGCAGGGTGACGGGCAGCTTCTGCGCGATGAGGTCGAGGACGGAGACCTTGAGGCGCATGGATTCGCCGAGATCGCCGGTGAACACGCCCATGATCCAATAAAGGTACTGCATCGGCAGAGGCTGATCGAGCCGGTACTGCCGGCGGATCTGCTCGATCACCTCGGGGTCCTTCTCCTCGCCTGCCATGATGAGCGCGGGATCGCCCGGCAGCAATTGCTGCAGCATGAAGATCAGCACCGACACGAAGAACAGGGTCGGCAGCAATTGGATCAGGCGTTTGCCGATGAGGGTGAACATCTTCGCCTCTCCCCTTTCGGGAGAGGTCGCGCCGCCGGCGCGGATCAGGGGGGACCCGCGACGGCGTCGAGTGGCGCGACCTTGCCTTGGACCCGCCGGATGAGGGCGACGGTGCCGCCCTCATCCGGCGCTGCGTAGCGACCCCTCCCTCGCGGGAGGTGGCCCGCCTTACTTCTTCATCGAGACGCCGTGCAGCCGCACGAGGCCGTCGGGCATCTGGCGGTAGCCTTCCACCTTGTTGGAATGCGCGATCAGCACCTTGCGGTGATAGAGGTAGAGGTACGGGTTGTCCTTCAGGAGGGCTTCGGCGGCCTTCTCGTAGATCGCCTTACGTTCCTTCGGATCGCTCTTGAGCCGTGCCTCGTCGAGTGCCTGATCCACGACCGGGCTGGAGTAACCGCCATAGTTCTGCGGCGCCTTCGTCTTCATGAAGATGTAGAGATTGCCGTCCGGATCCGTGCGGCCGGACCAGTTGAGCAGGAACGCCTGATAGCGTCCGTCCTCCGCCTCCTTCAGGCCGGTCGCGAATTCCACGAGACGGATCTTCATGTCGAAGCCGGCCTCGGCCGCCATGGCCTGGATCACCTCGGCCGTCGCCTTCGCCTCGGTGGTGTTCGGCACCATGAAGTCGACGCTCAGCGGACCCGTGACGCCGGCTTCCTTGAGGAGCTGCTTCGCCTTGGCGACATCGCGCTTCGGAACCGGAAACTTCTCCTGGTAATAGGGCTTGTCGGGGCTGACCCATTGGTTGCCCACCACGTATTCGCCGTTGAACACCACCTGGTTCAGGGCCTCGCGGTCGATGGCAAGCTCAAGCGCCTGGCGCACCCGCGCGTCCTGGCCGAGCGGACTCTTTGCAGGCTCTCCCTTGCTCAGGTTGATCCACATGCCGTTGAAGCCGAGATCCGTCAGCGAGACGAGCTTCAGGTTCGGGTTGGAGCGGATTTCGGCAAGATCGGTGGCGAGCGGGCGCTCGATCAGGTCGAGCTGGCCGGCCTTGAGGTTCGCGAGCTTCACGGTGCCGTCGGTGATCGGCTGGAAGACCACCCGGTCGATCTTGATCTTGTCCTTGTCCCAATAGTCGGCGAAGCGCTCGAGGGTGATGCGGTCCTGCTGCACCCGGTCCACGAACTTGAAGGGTCCGGCGCAGACGGGCTTTGCACCGAACTTGTCGCCGGCCTCCTTCGCCGCCTTCGGCGACACGATCATGCCGGCCCGGTCCGTGAGCTGCGAAAGCAGGGGTGAGAACGGCGTCTTGAGCGACAGTTTCACGGTGAGCGGATCCACCACCTCGACCTTGTCGACCGCCGCAAGCTCCGGCTTGCGGAACGAGCCTTGCAGATTGAGGTGCCGGTCGAGGGAATAGCGCACGGCCTCCGCGTC
The DNA here is from genome assembly GCA_036562855.1 of Microvirga sp. GTDB lineage: Bacteria > Pseudomonadota > Alphaproteobacteria > Rhizobiales > Beijerinckiaceae > Microvirga. The sequence continues at coordinate 54,769 of DATCJK010000050.1, read as the reverse complement.
CATCGGCTCGCCGTCGTGGAATTTCACGTTCGGCCGCAGCTTGATGATCATGGTCTTGCCGTCGTCGAGCGTCTCATGGGAGAGCGCGAGCTGCGGTATCACGTTCGTCTTTTCGTCGATGTCAAAGAGCTTGTCGCAGAGCGAGGCGAAGACGATGCGGCCCACATAGGTGCGGGCGAGCGTCGGATCGAGCACGTCCGGGTCCTCGTTGAGGCCGATCCGGAGCGTCGTCTGGGCGCCGGCCGCGCCCATGGACGCGGCGAGGGCGGTTGCCGCGAGAAGCCCTGCGGCGATCATCCGTTTCATCGGTAGTCTCCCTGGTTCACGGCAGCGTTCGGGGCTGCCTGTTCTGGTAAAGGATGCAGATTGCGGGCCAGCTTCGATGCCGCCCGTTCGATCGGTCCCATGGCCCGGCGCGGGTTCACGGGCCCGCTCCGGCGAAAGCGCCGAACAGACGCTCGAGCCGCGGATCGACCAGCCCCTCGTCCGGCAGGCTGTCCTTCGCGGAGGGCAGGTCCCGCCAGAAATGGCAGGCGGCCGCATGTCCTGATCCGTCGTCGTCGAGGGCGGGCCGATCGCGGCGGCAGAGATCAGCCGCATAGGGGCAGCGGGTGTGCAGGTGGCAGCCCGGCGGAGGATTGATGGGGCTTGGCACATCCCCTTGCAGGATGCGCCGCTCCCGGCGCGCGGTCGGCGATGCCACCGGAATCGCGGAGAGGAGCGCCCGCGTATAGGGGTGGCGCGGGTCGGCGAAGACCTGATCGGCCGGCCCGGTCTCCACGATGCGGCCGAGATACATGACGGCGATCCGGTCGGCGATGTGCTTCACCACGCCCAGATCGTGCGAGATGAAGATGTAGGCGAGGCCGAGCCGCGCCTGGAGATCCTTCAGCAGGTTCAGGATCTGCGCGCGGATCGACACGTCGAGAGCCGAGACAGCCTCGTCGCAGACGATCACCTTGGGCTCCACCGCAAGCGCGCGGGCGATGACGATGCGCTGCCGCTGGCCGCCGGAGAACTCGTGAGGATAGCGCGCGGCCTGATGCGGCTGCAGACCGACGATGCGCAGCAGCTCCGCCACACGCTCCCGGCGCTCGCGCGCCGGTACCACGTTGTGCAGCATCAGGGGCTCGGACAGGATCTCGCCCACGGTCATGCGCGGATTGAGGGAAGCGAACGGATCCTGGAAGATGAGCTGGATGTGGCGCCGATAGGGGCGGAACGCCCGGTCGTCGAGAGTGGTCACGTCGGCGCCGTCGAGACGGACCGTGCCGCCGGTCGCATCGATGAGGCGCATGACGAGGCGCCCCACCGTCGATTTCCCGCAGCCGGATTCGCCGACGATGGCGAGGGTCTCGCCGGGCTTCAGGGTGAACGTGACGCCGTCCACCGCCTTCACGGTGGCGAGCGGTCGGCCGAAGGCCGAGCGCTTCGCCACGAAGTGCTTCACGAGATCCTGCACTTCTAGAACGGAGCTCATGCGAACGACCTTCCGTGAGACGCCCGTCCGGATATGCGAGACGCAAGACGAGCGCTCATGCGACGAGCCTTTCGAGCGGCGCCCGCCAGCAGCGCGACAGGTGACCGCCTTCCACCTCCGCGAGCGGAGGCATCTCGGCGCATTGGGCGATGCGGAATGGGCATCGGGCCTGGAAGCGGCAGCCTTGAGGCGGCGCGCTCATGTTGGGCACCGAGCCCTCGATGGCGGCAAGGCGCGGGCGCTTCTGATCGAGCCGCGGCAGGGCGCCGAGAAGACCGACCGTGTAGGGGTGCTGCGGGAAGCGGAACAGCGCCTCGACGGGCGCCCGCTCCACCACCTGACCCGCATACATGACGACCACCTCGTCACAGACCTCGGCCACGACGCCAAGATCGTGGGTGATGAGCACGATGGCCGCCCCGCCCTCCTCCCGCAAGGAGCGCATGAGGTCGAGGATCTGCGCCTGGATCGTCACGTCGAGAGCCGTCGTCGGCTCGTCGGCGATGAGAAGCTGCGGGTCGCAGGCGAGCGCCATGGCGATCATCACCCGCTGGCGCATGCCGCCGGACAGGCGGTGCGGGTAATCGTCGAACCGCGCCTCCGGGTTCGGGATGCGCACGCGGCGCAGCATCTCGATGGCTCGCTCGCGCGCCTCCGCCTGGCTCATGCGCCGATGGCGGATGATCGCCTCCACGATCTGATCGCCCACCGTGTAGGACGGGTTCAGCGAGGTCATCGGCTCCTGGAAGATCATGGCCATCCGGTCCCCGCGCAGATCGCGCAGGACACGGTCCGGCTGGGTCAGGAGGTTCTGCCCGTCGAAGGCGACGCTGCCCGAAACCTCCGCGGCGCCCTTCGGCAGGAGGCCCATGATGGCAAGCGACGTCACGCTCTTGCCGCAACCGGATTCGCCGACGATGCCGAGGGTGCGGCCCCGCTCGACCGAGAAGTTGACACCGTCCACCGCGTGCGTGCGCCGGCCATCCTGCCCGTTGAACACGACCGACAGATCGCGGAGCTCCAGGAGGGGCGCGCTCATGCGACCCCCTTGGCTTCGGCGGCCATGGATTCCGCGATGCGGCGCTCGATCTCCGCCCGGTCGACGATGCCGGCCGGGTTCGCGCGGGAGGGCATGAATTTGCGGTAGTGCAGATAGCGACCGCGCGCGACTTCCTCGAGGCGCGCGAGTTCGCCCAAGGGATCTGCGTGGTCGTCCACGCGAATGTCGAGGAAGGGATATTCCTCCTCGTCGTGGATCAGCAGGGCGGCGGATTGCTTGCCGCGCTTGTCGCCGCCCGCCTCCTCGCCGGCTTTCAGCGCCGTGAGCAGGCGCTGGGCGAAAGGCTGCTGGCGCGAGGCTGCGTAGGTATCCGCCGTTCGCTCGATCACCTGCGGGCCGGCCAGCATGTTGCCGGCGACCGAAAAGGTGTCGCGGATGAGATGGCCGCACCACTCGACGCAGCCATCACCCGTATAGGCCGCAAAGCGCCCGGCCCGATCCATCACATGGACCTGGCGCTGGCCGCGCCCGTCGTCGGCAGCGGTGAGGATGCGAATGGCGTCCTCGGCCGTCGCGCCGGCACGCAGGAGTTCGAGACCGCGATAGCCGTAGAACGGGTTCACGAAGGATTGCGTCGCCACGGCGCCGACGCCCGTGGCGATGAAGGGCACCCGGGCACCGACCGCAAAGGCGCAAGTCGAGACCGCGATGCCGATCTGACCCGTCTGTTCGTCACGAGCGACAATGGACCAGGTCACGCCCTACCTCCCCACCGCATAGCCCTGCATGCCGCGCGGATTCGCGGCAGCCTTCAGGCGAACGCCGTCCTTGGAAGCGGCCGTGAGGCGGCCCTCGGACCAGTCGTCGCCGACTTCCACGATATGGCCGCGCTGGCGCAGCTCCTCCACGGTCGCCTCCGGCACCCGGCCCTCCACCACCACCACGCCCGGCCGCGAGGTGCGGGGCCAGAACGAGGAGGGGAAGTGCTCCGTGTGCCAGGCCGGCGCATCGATCGCCTCCTGCAGGTTCATCCCCGCATGGACATGGCGCAAGAAGAATTGGGGGATCCACTGATCCTGCTGGTCGCCGCCCGGCGTGCCCCATGCGAGGTACGGCTCGCCGTCCCGCAGCGCCATGGTGGGCGACAATGTCGAGCGCGGGCGCTTGCCGGGCGCGAGCGCCGCCGGATGCTCCTCGTCGAGGACGAACATCTGGGCGCGGGTGCCAAGGCAAAAGCCGATCTCGGGGATCACCGGAGAGGATTGCAGCCAGCCGCCCGAAGGCGTTGCCGCGATCATGTTTCCCCAGCGGTCGATGATGTCGAAATGCACCGTGTCGCCGCGGCTCTGGCCCATGCGGCCGACCGTGGGCTCGCCGACGCCGCTGGCGCTCACCGCCTCGCGCTTGCCGAGCACGGCGCGGGCATCGATGAGCTTGCCGAAGCCCTCGATGGAGCCCGGCCGCAGGTCCATGGAGGCGCGGTCGGTGATGAGCTTGCGCCGCTCGGCGTTGTAGGCATCCGAGAGCAGGGTCTCGACCGGCACGTTCACGAAGGCCGGATCGCCATAGAAGGTGTCGCGGTCCGCGAAAGCCAGCTTCGCGGCCTCCACCTGGAGATGGATGAAGTCGGGCCCGGCCGGGTCGAGCCCGTCGAGCCCGAATCCTTTAAGGATCGCGAGCTGCTGGAGCGTCGCGAGGCCTTGCGTCCACGGCCCCGTCTTCAGCACCCGGTAGCGTCCGTAATCGTAACCGATCGGCGCCTCGACGGTGGCCTCCCACGTGGCCATGTCCTGTCCGGTGAGCACGCCGCGATGGCGGCGCTGCGTGACGTCCATGACCTCCTGCGTGCGGCAGAACCGGTCGATGGCCTCGGCCACGAAGCCTTGGGACCAGACCTTGCGGGCCCGCTCGATCTGCTGCTCGCGGCTGCCGCCCCCGGCCTCGGCCTCACGCAGGATGCGCTCGTAGGTGTCCGCGAGCGCCGGATTCGTGAAGAGCGTGCCCGGCTTCGGCACCTCGCCGCCGGGCAGGTAGACAGCGGCGGACGTCGTCCAGTGCTCCAGGAAGAGCTGCTTCACCGTCGCGATGGTGCTGCAGATGCGCGAGACGAGCGGATAGCCGTGGCGGGCATAATGGATGGCTGGGTTCAGGACCTCGGCGAGACCGACGGTGCCGTAGTCGCGAAGCACCAGCATGTAGGCGTCGAAGGTGCCGGGGATGCAGGGCGCGAGGAGACCCGTGCCCGGGATGAGGTCAAGCCCCAATCCCTTGTAATGCTCCATGGTGGCACCCGCGGGCGCCGGCCCCTGGCCGCAGATCACCTCGGGCGTGCCGCGCTTCACGTCATGCAGCATGAGCGGCACGTCGCCGCCGGGGCCGCACAGATGCGGCTCCACGACCTGGAGCGTAAAGGCCGTGGCGATGCCCGCATCGAACGCGTTGCCGCCCCGCTCGAGGACGCCCATGCCGACCGCGCTGGCGATCCAGTGGGTCGAGGCAACGACACCGAACGTGCCGTCGATCTCGGGACGAGTAGTGAAGCCGCTCACGCGAGAATACCTTTCTGGTACACAGGACGAAGGATGAAGCCGCTCGCGGCGGTCCTTGATCGAACAGGCGAGGCGAGGACGTTAGACAAGCCGAGGCGGCTTACGAAAGTCACATTTCCTTCATTGGGGCATTTCCCAGATGGAAAAGATCGCTCCGGTGCGCCCAGGCCGAGCGGAGGGGCACAGATTGATCTTGGAAAATTGCGAATGCAAGAGGCGATGCGAACGGCTCAGCCCGTAGGCGGGATAGCCATCCCGCGCGCGCTTCGTTAGAACGGGCGGTATCCAGCCGAGCGAGCTCAAGCCATGCGTGATGCCTTTATCTGCGACTTCGCCCGCACCCCCATCGGCCGCTACGGCGGCAGCCTCTCCTCCGTTCGCGCCGACGACCTCGCCGCCCACCCGATCCGGGCGCTGATGGAGCGCAACGGCTCCGTTGATTGGAGCGCCGTGGACGAGGTTATCTACGGCTGCGCGAACCAGGCCGGCGAGGACAACCGCAACGTCGCGCGCATGGCCGCGCTTCTAGCCGGTCTGCCGGCCGACGTGCCGGGCAGCACCATCAACCGCCTGTGCGGATCGGGCCTCGATGCGGTCGGCACCGCGGCCCGCGCCATCAAGACCGGGGAGGCGGACCTGATCGTGGCCGGCGGCGTCGAGAGCATGTCCCGCGCGCCCTTCGTCGTGGGCAAGGCGACGGAGCCCTTCCAGCGGCAGGCGGAGATGCACGACACCACCATCGGGTGGCGGTTCGTGAACCCGCTCATGAAGGAGCAATACGGCATCGATTCCATGCCGGAGACCGCCGAGAACGTGGCGCAGGACTATCAGGTTTCCCGCGCCGACCAGGACGCCTTCGCGCTGCGGAGCCAGCATCGCGCCGTGAGGGCCCAGGAGACCGGCGTGTTCGGCCGGGAGATCGTCCCGATCACGATCAAGGGCCGCAAGGGCGACACAGTCGTCGACCGGGACGAGCATCCCCGCGCCGACACCACGCTCGAAGCCCTTGCCAAGCTGAAGACCCCGTTCCGCAACCCGGGGACCGTGACAGCCGGCAACGCGTCCGGCGTCAATGACGGGGGCGCCGCCCTGGTGATCGCCTCCGAGGAGGCCGCCCGGCGCCATGGGCTCACGCCCCGGGCCCGCATCGTCGCCATGGCGACGGCCGGTGTGCCGCCGCGGGTGATGGGGATCGGTCCTGTGCCCGCCACCCAGAAGCTGATGGACCGGACCGGACGACGGATCGCGGATATCGACCTCGTGGAGCTCAACGAGGCCTTCGCGGCCCAGGCTCTCGCGGTTCTGCGCCAGCTCGGCCTGCCGGATGACGGGGAGCACGTGAACCCGCACGGGGGCGGCATCGCGCTTGGCCACCCGCTCGGCATGTCCGGTGCCCGGCTCGCCATGACCTCGGTGAACGCCCTGGAGACGCTTGGGCTGAAAAGCGCCGTCGCCACCATGTGCATCGGGGTCGGCCAAGGCATCTCGGTGCTGATCGAGCGGGTGTGAGGACGGGACCGGAACCCAGCGTGCCGATCGGCCCATGGGACCGCCCCATTGCGTCGTCGGCCCCGGGCGGCTAACCGCACGGGGATGATCACCTATCGCAGGATCCTGGTGCTCGGAGGCGCCCGCTCCGGCAAGAGCCGTACCGCGCAGGGCCTCGCCGAAGCGAGCGGGCTCGACCGCGTGTTCGTCGCGACCGCTCAGGCGTGGGACGACGAGATGCGCGAGCGCATCGCCCTCCATCAGGCCGAGCGCACCGGCTGGCGAACCCGCGAGGAGCCGCGCGCGCTCCCGCAGGCGATCGCCGAGGAGGCCGCGCTCGGCCGCGTGGTGCTGGCGGATTGCCTCACGCTCTGGCTCTCGAACCTCGTGCTGGCCGAGGAGGACGTGGACGCCGCCACGGATGCGCTCGTAGCCGCTCTCGCTGCGGTCGCTGGTCCAGTGGTGCTGGTCTCGAACGAGGTCGGCCATGGCATCGTGCCGGCGACCCCGCTCGGCCGCCGCTTCCGCGACGCTCAAGGGCGGCTCAACCAGCGGGTTGCGGCGGCGTGCGACGCGGTTCTGTTCGTCACCGCCGGGTGCCCCATTCTGATCAAGCCGGCCCCTGCCCTGGCGATAAACCTCGCATGAGCCGCGTTCCCGCGATCATGATCCAGGGCACGGGGTCGAATGTGGGCAAGTCGCTCCTCGTTGCCGGCCTGTGTCGCCATTTCGCGCGCCAGGGCCTCGCGGTGCGGCCCTTCAAGCCGCAGAACATGTCGAACAACGCCGCCGCCGTGGAAGGCGGCGAGATCGGACGGGCCCAGGCCCTGCAGGCGCGCGCGGCGTGCGTTGCGCCCCATGTGCACATGAATCCCGTTCTGCTGAAGCCCGAGACCGACCGGCGCTCGCAGATCATCGTGCAGGGGCGCCGCTTCGGACAGCTGGAGGCGGCGAGTTACGGCCGCGACCGGGGTGCTCTCATGCCCTACGTGCTCGACAGCTTCGGCGAGGTCGGGCGCGGCGCGGACCTCGTCATCGTGGAAGGCGCGGGCAGTCCGGCGGAGACCAATCTGCGCCGGGGCGACATCGCCAATATGGGCTTTGCGCAGGCCGCGCGCGTGCCGGTGGTGCTTGCCGGCGATATCGACCGCGGCGGCGTGATCGCGAGCCTCGTCGGCACCCACGCGGTCCTGGCGGAAGAAGACCGCGCCCTTGTGCGCGCTTTTCTGATCAACCGCTTTCGCGGGGATGTGCGCCTCTTCGATGAAGGTGTGACAACCATCGAGCGCCTCACCGGCTGGCCCTCGGCCGGGGTGGTGCCCTGGTTCGCGGCGGCCCGCAACCTGCCGGCGGAGGATGCGCTCGATCTTGCCTCGTCGCCGCGCCGCGACGGGGGCGCCCTGCGGATCGCCTGCCCGATCCTGCCCCGCATCGCCAATTTCGACGACCTCGATCCCCTGAAGCTCGATCCTGCGATCGCGCTCACGCTCGTGCCGCCCGGGCGCCCGCTGCCCGCCGATGCGGACCTGGTGATCCTGCCGGGCTCGAAGGCCACGGTCGCGGATCTCGCCTTTCTCAAGGAGCAGGGCTGGGACATCGACCTCAAGGCCCATCACCGCCGCGGCGGCCGGGTTCTCGGCCTGTGCGGCGGCTACCAGATGCTCGGCCGCACCATCGCCGATCCCGATGGCATCGAGGGTGTGGCCGGCACCGTGGAGGGTCTTGGCCTCCTCGCCGTGGACACGGTTCTGACGGGCGACAAGACCGTGCGTCCGGTAACGGCGCGCCATGCGGCGAGCGGCGAAAACTTGTCGGCCTACGAGATCCATCTTGGTCGTACCGAGGGCCCGGACACGGCGCGGGCGCCCTTCCGGCTCGGCGATGCGCCGGAAGGCGCTGCCTCCGCGGATGGGCGCGTGGTCGGCACCTATCTGCATGGCCTGTTCGCCACGGATCCATTTCGCCGCGCGTATCTTGAGGGTCTTCGGCCTGGCGCCGCCTTCGATGGGCTGGCCTACGATACGACGATCGAAGGGACGCTCGACGATCTCGCGGATCACCTCGCCGCCCATCTCGACATCGACCGCCTTCTCGCCATCGCCCGCGCCGGGCTCTGATCGCTCCGCGCTGCCGTCAACGCACCTTCGCGCGCACTTCTGCGGCCAGGGATTCAATGGCCTGCGGCGTCGAGGGACCGCCGCAGATGGTGAGATGGCCCGGAATTGTGAGCCGGCGCTCGCGCGGCACCGCGTCGAGAAAGGCCGGATGGACGAGCAGCGCGGATCCGTTGTCCACCGCCCGCTCGGAGGCCTCGTCGAGAAGCGCGTAGTCTGGGGGCATCGCCACGATGCTCTCGAGACGCGCCAGCCCTCCCCGTCTCAGACCGAGCGCCTCCTGGTGCAGCGCGAAGCCCATGTGGCGCAGGATCTCGCCGGTGATGGATTCCTCGGACGCCACATAGCCTCGGCGATAGACGGTCAGAATGCTGCGCCGTCCGGCGACGATGCCGCGCGAGCGCGCGAGCGCCGCGTCCATGGCCGCGATCAGACGCTCGCCCCGGTCGGGATGGCCGATGCGCCCCGCCACGGCGCGGATCTGCTGGCGACCTTGGTCGAGGCTGCGCCAGGGTTCGAGCGCCATGACGGCGAGCCCCTGCCGTTCCAGGAGTTCGCGTTTCAGGTGGGAGCCGAAGCGGCCCATGAGGACGAGATCGGCACCGCTCATCAGGATGGCCTCGCCCCGTCCCCCATTGATCGGCACCGCCTCGGCCTCGCGGGCGAGGAACGACAGCGACGGGTCGCGGGCGAGCGGGCTCAAGGATGCGATCTGCTGGCGATCGGCCAGCGCCAGCAGGAGCTGGTCCGCGCAGAGATTGAGCGACACGATGCGCTGCGGGCGAACGGACGCCTGCGCGAGGGCTCCATTGACGAGCGCCGCGAGCGCAAGAGCGGCGAGCGTGACGCGAAGGATCATGACGCGGCGATGCGCCAGGCGGTGACGAGCACCGCGAGCGTCGCGGCCTGAACGAGGCACGCCGTGCGATAGACGCGGAGCGCCCGGCGGATGTCACCCGCATCGGCCGCGGCGCGCCCCTCGCCCATCCAGCGATCCTCGACCGTCACGCCCCCATAGACCCGCGGCCCCGCAAGCTTGAGACCGAGCGCTCCAGCCATGGCCGCCTCGGGCCACCCGGCATTGGGCGAGCGATGATGGCGCGCGTCCCGCCGCACGGCCGCCCAGGCCGCCTTCGGGTCGCAGCCTGGGAGGAGCGCCGCCGCGGCGACGATCCACAAGGCGGCGAGGCGCGAGGCCGGCAGGTTGACGAGGTCGTCGAACCGCGCCGCCGCCCAGCCGAAGGCCTCGTGCCGCGGAGTGCGGTGTCCGATCATGCTGTCGGCGGTGTTCACCGCCTTGTAGAGCGCGCCTCCGGGCAGGCCGCCGACTGCGGTGTAGAGGAGCGGCGCCACGACCCCGTCGGAGAAGTTCTCCGCGAGACTCTCGATGGCGGCCCGTGCCACGGCGCCTTCGTCGAGGGTGTCGGGATCGCGCCCGACGATCTGGGACACGGCTCGGCGACCCTCCGCAAGTCCGGCTTCGAGACCTGCCGCGACCTGCGCCACATGCTGGTGGAGACTGCGCTGGGCCAAAAGGCTGCTCGCCAAAATCCCCGTGAGCGGCAGGGCCAACACGCCGAAGAGCCCCTCCAGCCCCAGCTGCACCACGAGCGCCACGACACCGACGAGGGCAAGGAGGATGAGAAGGGCGGCAACGCCCGCAAGACGCCGCTGCGCGAAAGTCCGGTCGGCGCTGTTGAAGGAGCGGTCGAGAAACGCGATCACGCGTCCGATCCAGGTGACCGGATGGCCGAACCGGTTGAAAAGCGCGGCCGGATAGCCGAAAGCGGCCTCGACGGCCAGAGCCACGAGTGCGATCCACAGGACGGCCGGAACGACGGTATTCAAGGACACGGGAAGGACGATCGATGGAGCATGGCGGAGACCTCCATGCCGCAAAGGCGCAGTTTCCGGAAGCGCCCGAGCCCTGGCTCGATCTCTCCACGGGCATCAATCCCAGGGTTTATCCCTTCACGCCGCCGCCGATCGAGGCCTTTGCCCGCCTGCCCTCCCCGGCCGAGGCGGCGGCTCTCGAAGCCGTCGCGGCCCAGGCCTACGGGATCAGCGATCCGGCTCGTGTCGCCGCCGTGTCCGGGTCGCAGGCCCTGATCCAGATCCTGCCGCGCCTGCGCCCGCAGGGCCGGGTCGTGGTGCTCGCCCCCACTTATTCGGAGCATGGACGCTGCTGGGCCCGGGCCGGCCACGCCGTGGAGGAGGCGCCGGACCTCGATGCGGCGCTGGCGCGCGACCCCGCCGTCGTCGTCGCCGTCAACCCGAACAACCCCGATGGCCGCGTCATCCCGGACTGGCGCCTCCTGGAGGCAGGGCGGATCCTGGCGGCACGTGGCGGGTGGCTCGTGGTCGATGAGGCCTTCGCGGATCTCGAGGACGAAGCCAGCGTCGCTCCGCACGACGCGCCGGGAATCGTGGTCATGCGCTCGCTTGGCAAGGCCTATGGGCTCGCCGGATTGCGGCTTGGCTTTGCGGTGGCGGCACCGGAACTGGCGGAGCGAATCCGGCAGGAATCGGGGCCCTGGGCAGTCTCCGGCCCAGCTCTCGCGATCGGCTCGCAGGCCCTTTCGGACCGAGCGTGGCTGGAGGTTCAGAAGCGCGAGCGAAAACTTTTTGCAGCAGAGCTTGATAGACTGCTGGTGGCGGTCGGATTCAGGATCGAAGGGGGTACACGGCTCTTCCGGCTCGCTGCCCATGCCGATGCGGAAGGGTGGTTCCAGCATCTCGCAAGCCACGGCATCCTCGTCAGAAAATTCAAAGATAACAGACGTCTTTTGCGTTTTGGTAACCTTATCGATGAAACAAAGTCGCGCTTGAATGGGGCGTTAGGAAACCGGTGACGGTTACAACCTGACGCTTGCATCAACCGGACAGCGGGCTGCTGCGCCGGTGAGGGGAGCGCCCGGCCCATGCTCAAGCTGACCCATTCTGGTCATATCGCGCTTCCAGAACCCTCCCAGCAATCGAATCCAAAAGCGGATCGCGCGCCAACCAGACAGGCGACGCGGCCATTGCGGGGGCATTCATGACTGACCGGATGACGGCGTCTCACGACGCTTGCGATCGCGACGACGCGATTCACTGGCTCCAGCCGCAGAGCGCGCTGAACCACTCCATCACCAACTCCCGTTCCACGGAGAAGTTCCGCCAGCTGACCGCCAGTCTCGGCCTCGGCGCCCTCCTCACCTTCGGTTCGGCCGGCGCCGCCATTGGCCCGGCTAGCGCGAGCCCGGTGGACACCCAGGACATCCGCCTTCCCCAAGTCGACGTTCCGGCCGTTGAGCCGCTGGTGATCGAGGGCACCGCGCCTGCTTTCGTCGAGATCACCCTGCCTGAGCCGGTTCCGCCGCTCGACCTCGCGGCCGCCGAGATCGAGGCTCCCGTGGTTGAGGCGCCCGCCCCATCCATCGCGGATATCGTGCTGCCGGGCATCGATCTCGTCGCGGAGGCGCCCATCCTGATTCCGGTGCCCGTCGAGGAGCCGGCCGAGTACGCGGCCGCTTCGGCGGAGGACTTCGAGGAGACCGATGTGGACTCGGACTTCTTCGAGACCGCGTCGGCGCCGATGGCCTATGTGAAGACCACGGATCCGCGTCCCGCGGCCGACCCGAACGAACTGCTCCAGTTCGACGACATGCGCGTGCCGCGCTGGATCGTCGAGACCATCCTCCGGGCGTCCGAGGTCACCGGTGTCGACCCGGTCTACATGATGGCGCTGGCCGACAAGGAATCGAGCTTCATCCCGTCAAACAAGGCCAGCACCTCCTCGGCCGAGGGCCTGTTCCAGTTCATCAGCTCCACCTGGCTCGAAGCCGTCCGCAGCTTCGGCGAGCGCCATGGGCTCGAAGCGGAGGCCCAGGCGATCCAGGGACCTCAGGGCCAGCTCAGCATCGCGGACGACACCATGCGCGAGCATGTGCTCGGCCTGCGCCGCGACCCCTATCTGTCGGCCCTCATGGCGGCGGAGATGACCAAGCGCGACCGCTCGAAGATCGAGCGCCGCCTCGGCCGCCGGATCAACCGGTCGGAATTCTACCTCGCGCATTTCTTCGGGGTCGACAGCGCCAGCAAGTTCATGTCGCTCCTCGACGACAAGCCGAAGCAGAGCGGCGCCCGGGTATTTCCGGCTGCGGCGCGGGCCAACAAGGCTCTCTTCTTCGCCAAGGCAGGCCGCAAGACCCGGCAGCTCTCCGTCGCCGAGGTGTACGACAAGATCGACGACATGATCGACAAGCGGCTCGACCGGTACGAGAACGTCACCGCGCTGCGGCTCGCGGCGAACCTCTAAAGCCGACGCCCTGCGCCTCGTCGGAAGCCCGGCTCTTCAGGCCGGGCTTTTTTGTGCCGCGGCCTCGGCCGCCTCGATGTCGGTTGCGGGAGCCGGGCCCTCTGCGCGCGGGCTCATGCCGGCCGCGGCTGTGCTCGTCGGCGACAGGTCCACGAAGCCGCCCCGGGGCACGGCGCGGCGCTGGCGGGCGATGCGCAGGATCACGAACACCGCAAGGGCCAATGCCGTCACGGCCGAATAGACGAACAGCCCGCCGGGACCCATCGCCTGCATGGCGAGCGCTCCCGGCAACGGCCCGATGGTGACACCGATGGCCCAGGACGCCAGAAGCGTCGAAATCGTGGGGACGATACGGTCGGGCTCCACGAGATCGCAGGCATGGGCGATGCACACCGAGTAGATGCAAAGGGCAAGGCCGCCCCACAGGGCGAAGGCGGCAAGGACCAATCCCGGCGTCGCCGCTCCCGCCATCACGATGAGAGCCGAGACCGCGCTCGTGCCCGCCGCGAGGCCGGCAATGACCCAGCGGCGGTCGGAATGATCGGACAGCCAGCCCAGCGGCCATTGCAGCAGGAGGCTGCCGCCCTGGAGCGCGAAGAGGAGGCCGGCCGCCTGATCGGCGCTGAGCCCGATGTTCACTCCGTAGACCGGCGCGATGGCGATCACGGGTCCGTTCATGAGCCCGACCGAAAAGGCCCCGATCACCGCCGAGGGCGCCGTGCCGAAGAGCCCGCGAAACTCCACCCGCACGGTGCGCGGCGCCGGAGGCTCCTCGGTGAGGGTCGCGCAGACCGGCAGAAGGGACAGGCACATGATGGCGCTCACCACCATGAAGAGCCCGTCCGCCTGGATGCTGCCGAAGGTCACCCCGAGCGGCGACACCATCAGGGCGAGCTTCGTGCAGACCATGTAGAAGGAGAGGATCCGGCCCCGGTGCGAGGCCGTGGTGCGGGCGCTGATCCAGCCGTCGATCACCGTGAACAGCCCCGCGAGCGTGAAGCCGATGAGCCCGCGCAGGATCGCCCAGGCCGCCACGGATTCGGCCTGCGTGAAGGCCAGGCCCACCACGGAGGCCACGGCCGCGAGGCTCGCATAGGCGCGGATATGCCCGACATGCCGCACGAAGACCGGCGCGACGAAGCAGCCGCTTGCAAAGCCGAGCCCATAGACCGCCGCGACGATGCCGATTCCGAGGACGGAAAATCCCTCCGCCTGCATGCGGAGGGGCAGAAGGGCGGTGAACAGACCGTTCGACGCCTGCAGCAGCGTCGCCGCGGCGGTGATGGTCCCGATCAAGGAAAGAGGCGAACCCACGACGACCTAGCGGCTCGGGAGAGGAGGGACGCGCATCGTAGGTCAAGTTCGGGGCGCTGATCCACCCGGCTTCGCCCGCATTATGCACTGGCCTCATGGGGCGCGGCCAGCCCCTGCTCCGTGGCCATGGTTGCCCGGTTATCCACAAGGGGCGATCAAACGCAGCCGGCTATCCTCGAAGTCCGGCACGGCTCCCCTATGTGCGACGGCGAACATCGTGTCCGGGGCCGACAACCGGCACGGTTTGGGAGACGCGACACCCCATCATGGCGACACGGCAGGCCTCCTCGAGCCCGCAAGTTCATCCGGCCAGCCCTTGGCTCGCCGGACGCCTCAGCGCGTCGTTCGTCCTGACGCTCGTTCTGGCGTCCGCCTCCTTGAATCCGGCTCCGAGCGCCCAGGCAGCCTCGTCGTCCACTCCCATAGAGGGTGAGAAGCAGAAACTCTGGGCCGAGGAGGTCTCCGAAGCCATCAAGGGTCGGCAGGCCCGTAGCCGAAGCGGCAGCCCGGCCGTGGGAGCGCCTGCGGCGAGCGAGAGCCGGGCCGGCCGGTCGTCCGACGGAGCGGGCGGGGTCGGTGGCCCGTCCGGCGGTTCGGGGGCTCAGGCAGGCCCGTCGAGCCAAGGAGGCAGTTCCGGCCAAGGCGGCGCTTCCGGGCAAGGCGGCTCATCCGGCCAGGGTGGTTCGTCCGGTCAAGGCGGATCGGGCTCCGGTGGCGGGGGACGTGGGGATGCAGGTCCAGGCTCCGCGGGGGGTGGCCCTTCGGGCGGAGGCAGGGGCGACGGCGCCTCCGGTCGCGGCGAAGGGAACGGCCAAGGCAATGGGCAGGGAGGCGGCCGCGGCGAGGGCCGGAGCGAAGGCAATGGCCAAGGCCGCGGGGACGGGCGCGGCGAGGGTCGCTCGGATCGCGGAGGCGGCTCCGAGAACGGGGGCGGTCGCGGCGAGGGGAACGGCCGGGATCGTTAGGACCGCAGGCCGTCAGACCCGCGGCTCACCCCGAAAATCTGAGAAGAGATAGAAGCCGTTGAAGCGCACGCCTGTGGCGGCAGCCCGGTCGTCGAAGCCGATCGGCGCCTCGCGCGGGTCGCTCAGCCGGCCCGTATAGACCCATTGCTGCCCGGTGAGGAAAGGCGGTACCGAACGCGCCTCGGGCACCGCGCAGAACAGGGCATCGCGGCCCTTGGTGCGGAACAAGTTGAACGGCTGCATGCAGTCCTCCTCTCCGTCGCATCGACCATGAAGTCGAATCATCCCACGTGAGAACGGCAGGAGTGTGGTCACGCGCCGGCTGCGCCCGCTCACGCAACACCCTTCCTCCATGGGGTGGCGCTGGTGCCAGATCCAGGTCTACTCTCCCAAGGTCAAATCGGGGCGCGCTCCGTGCGGTCGCCCCGAGACCGAGAACTCCGGAGGGAGATCCCATGAAAGCGCAACCCTTTCCCTGGCGCCGTCTGATCGGGGCCGGTCTCATCGGCCTCGCACCCCTCGCGGCGACGATGGCGCAGGCCCAGCTCGCGCCGCCTCAGGCGCCCGAAGCCGCCACTGGCCGGACCGCCAAGCAGGCAGGCACCGCCACCAAGGACATGGTGGCGGCCGCGAACCCGCTGGCGGCCGAGGCCGGCCGGCAGATTCTCGCGGCCGGGGGCAGCGCGGTCGATGCGGCCATCACGGTGCAGCTCGTGCTCACCCTCGTGGAGCCGCAGAGCTCCGGCATCGGCGGCGGCGCCTTTCTGGTCCATTGGGACGGACAGGCCGTGACCACCCTCGACGGCCGCGAGGTCGCGCCCGCCGCGGCAAAGCCCGAGCGCTTCCTCACTACCGACGGGCAGCCCATGAAGTTCAACGACGCCGTGGTCGGCGGGCGGTCCGTGGGCGTGCCGGGCGTGGTGCGGATGCTGGAGACCGCCCATCGGCGTTGGGGCAAGCTGCCCTGGAAGCAGCTGTTCGAACCCGCCATCAAGCTCGCGGACGAGGGCTTCACCATCTCGCCGCGCCTCGGCGGCCTCGTCGCGCAGGACCAGTTCCTGGCCACGAATCCCGTCGCGAAGGCCTATTTCTACGAGGCGGACGGCAAGCCGAAGGCGATCGGCTCCGTACTCAAGAATCCGGACCTCGCCCGGACCCTGCGCGCCATCGCCGACAACGGATCGGCGGCCTTCTACACGGGGGAGATCGCCCAGGACATCGTCGCCACCGTCACAAGCCACCCAACGAATCCAGGCGACATGACCCTCGACGATCTCAAGGCCTACAAGGTCGAGGAGCGCGAGCCCGTCTGCGGGCCCTATCGCGCCTATCGCCTGTGCGGCATGGCTCCCCCGAGCTCCGGCGGCATCGGCGTTCTGCAGATCCTCGGCATGCTTGAGGGCATCGACCTCGCGGCCATGAAGCCAGGCCCCGACGCGGTGCACTGGATCGCGGAGGCGGGACGCCTCGCCTATGCGGACCGGGCCCTCTTCCTGGCCGACCCGCAATTCGTGAGCGTGCCCGTGCGCGGCCTCATCGATCGCGACTACATCAAGTCCCGCGCGGCGCTGATGAGCCCGGACAAGAGCATGGGCAAGGCGCAGCCCGGCAATCCGCCCTTCCAGCGCACCTTCCACTGGGGCGGCTCCGAGGGCATCGAGTTCGGCACCAGCCATATCGCGATCGTCGACCGCGACGGGCGGGCCGTGTCGATGACCACCACCATCGAGGGCGGCTTCGGCTCGCGCCAGATGACGAAGGGCGGCTTCCTTCTCAACAACCAGCTCACCGACTTCTCCTTCGCCACGACGGAGGACGGCAAGCCGGTGGCGAACCGGGTCGAGCCCGGCAAGCGTCCGCGCAGCACCATGGCGCCGATGATCGTGCTCGACGGCAGCAACAAGCTCTACGCCGTGGTGGGCTCGCCCGGCGGCAGTGCGATCATCAACTACGTGACGAAGACCCTCGTCGGCATCCTCGATTGGAAGCTCGACCCGCAGGTGGCGGTGGATCTGCCGAATATCGGCAGCCGCAACGCGGCGACGGAGCTCGAGAAGGGCACCGAGGCGGAGGGCTGGAAGGCCGCGCTCGAGGCCAAGGGCCATCCGGTGCAGGTGATCGAGCAGACCTCCGGGATCCAGGCGCTCGTCGTCACCCCGACGGGTCTCGTCGGCGGTGCCGATAGCCGCCGCGAGGGCGTGGCGATCGGCAACTAGCCGCCTCCACGCGGGCGCCGGGCCGTTCGCCCCGGCGCCCGCGCGAAGAGAGCGTTGCGATCGGCCGGGGACGGGCTTATCGCTTGCAGCACCGCCGCCCCCGTCGGAGGGCGGCGGTCCCGTTTCGGAGCCCCGCATGGTATCCTTCGTCAAGTCGCTGGTCGGACGCCTCTTCGGTGGCGCAGGCGAGGCCCCGCCCCAGGTCGAGGAGGCGGTCCCCTACAAGGATTTCCGCATCCGGCCGGCGCCCTATCCCTCCCGGGGCCAGCACCAGACCGCGGGCGTGATCGAGAAGGACTTCCCGGACGGCCCCCGCGAGCACCGCTTCGTGCGCGCCGAGACCCATGCGTCCCGTCAGGAGGCAATCGACTTCTCGGTGCGCAAGGCAAAGCAGATCATCGACGAGCAGGGCGACCGCCTGTTCGGGGATCGATGATCACGGCTCCGCAGGCCGATTCCCCCGCCTCCTGGCGCCGCCTCGCCCTCGCGATCCTTCTGAGCACCATCGGCGGGGTCGGCATGTGGTCGGTGGTCGTGGTGCTGCCCGCCGTGCAGGCCGATTTTGGCGTCGCGCGGGCCGGCGCCTCCCTCCCCTACTCGCTCACCATGCTCGGCTTCGCGTTCGGCGGCGTCCTCATGGGCCGGCTGGCGGACCGGTTCGGCGTCGCGGTGCCGGTGGGCATCGGCGCCGTCGCGCTGGGCCTTGGCTACGTGGGCACGAGCCTCGCCACCAGCCTGTGGCAGTTCGCGGTCGTCCACGGCCTTCTGATCGGCCTGCTCGGCAGCTCGGCGACCTTCAGCCCGCTCCTTGCCGACATCACCCACTGGTTCCGGCAGCGCCGCGGCATCGCCGTGGCCCTATGCGCCTCCGGCAATTACCTCGCCGGCACCCTCTGGCCGCCCCTCGTGCAGCATTTCGTCGACAGCGCCGGCTGGCGGGCGACCCATGTGGGCATTGGTCTTTTCTGCGTCGCCACGCTGCTGCCCCTCTCCCTGCTGCTGCGCCGCCCGCCGCCGGCTCCGGAGAGCGCGGCGGTCGAGACCGCGACGGCGGCGCGCCGCACGGAAACCGGCCTGTCGCCCCGGGCCCTGCAGGGTGTCCTGGTGGCTGCGGGCCTTGCCTGCTGCGTCGCCATGGCGATGCCCCAGGTGCACATCGTCGCCTATTGCGGGGATCTGGGCTACGGCGTGGCGCGCGGCGCCGAGATGCTCTCCTTGATGCTGGGGTTCGGCATCGTGAGCCGCATCGCCTCGGGCTGGATCGCGGACCGGATCGGCGGGGTCGCGACCCTGCTGCTCGGATCGAGCCTGCAGGGCTTGGCGCTGCTGCTCTACCTGTTCTTCGAGGGCCTCACGTCCCTTTACGTGATCTCCGCCCTCTTCGGCCTGTTCCAGGGCGGCATCGTCCCAAGCTATGCGCTCATCGTGCGCGAGTTCTTCTCGGGCAAGGAGGCCGGCACAAGGGTCGGCCTCGTCATGTCGGCGACCCTTGTGGGCATGGCCCTCGGCGGCTGGCTCTCGGGCTTCATCTTCGACCTGACCGGCTCCTACCGGGCGGCCTTCGCCAACGGCCTTGCGTGGAACCTCGTGAACGTGGCGGTCGTCGCATGGCTCCTGCGCCGTCCAGGCCGCTCGACGGCAGCGCTCGACCCCAAGGCGGTCCTGCCGTAAGGCGCGAATCAGTCACGACGCGCCGATCCGTTCGCTACCCCCGCTGCGCGTCCCGCATGGCCGGCGCCGACGCGGCCGTGGCCGGGCCTGGGGCACGGAAGTCGGAATCTGGCGCAGAACAACGCTCTTCGCGAGAGCGCCCCCCTGTTATGCAATTCCAGTATTTCCTGGCGCATACCCCAAATGGGAGATGAGTGGCCTCTTCCGCTACGTTAAGCTTAGCTCATTCGACCGCTCCCCCAGCAGCGCCAGACAGCGACTTGGGATGGCCAGCGGCGGCGAGGCATATCCATGTTGTCGTCACCCATCGGTCGTTTCCGCTGTCACCGTTGCGAGACCGCCACCATCGAGGCCCGAGGGGCCTTGCGGCCGGCAGCTCCGATCACGTGCGGGACCTGCGGCGAAACCCTCGGCACCTGGGGCGAACTCCTGAGCGAGATCGCCCGGGCTCTGGCCGACGATGGTCGGCTTTCCCCGCGCCGGGAGCCCGCCCCCGCGGAGACCGCCATCACCCGCCGCAAGCCGCAGCGCCATGCGGTCGAGCGGGGACGGCGCCGGATCGAGCAGCCGCCTCACCGCCTGGCCACGCCCGGCGAACGCTGACCTCACGCGGGATCGCGCACCGCGTCGCGCGCGACCTCAGCGCGACCAGACCCCGGACTTGGCGGCGCGGGCATGAGCCTCCGCCGCCTTGAGTTCCGGCGTCGCATCCGCCGTGGCGCGGCCGCCGCCATTGAAGAGCACGACCCGGGACAGATCCTGCCCGTTGATCTCGCACCGGTAGACGTCGCCGCTCGCCTCCCGGCATTGGACCTCACGCCCAGCGATGTAGCGGGTCAGGTCCTCGGCGGCGCCACCCCGCGCCCATTCGACTCCGAACAAGCGGATGACCCGGCCTCCGACCTCCATGGTGGTGGTATCGAGCACCTCGGGTACGCCCCGGAGAACTCCGCCGGCCTGAGGCTGTACTGCGGCCGGGGCTTGCGTGGGCTGCGCCGCGGGCGACGGAGCTTGCGCGGTCTGCTGGCCCGCGCCCGAATTGCGGCTCGTCACGGCCCCGGTCACCGCGGGTTCGGCCGCCGGGTCGCCGTCGTGATCGACAAATGCCCAGGTTCCAAGGCCGACGGCCAGGGCCAGAGCGACGGCTCCGGCGGCTAGGGCCCGCCACGGCAGGTGGGAGGCCGGCGCCGCATCCGGTGCTCGCCCGCTACGGTTCTCGGTCCCACGACGCGTCCGGTCCGCCATGCCCCGAAGCACCCCCTCGCGCGCTCGGCCCACGGCACCGCGGATGGCGCCGGCTCCGGCCCGGAAGGCAGCCCCGAAATGGCCGATCTGCGGCAGCCGGCCCCCTAGGCTGATATCCTTGAGGCTCCCCAGGCGACCGATCGGGCTAGGCCGCTCGTCGAGGCGGATCCAATCGCGGGGCGCTGGCGCGGGCTCCGGTACTTGCGCGGCAGGGACCGGCGGCGCGGACGCCGTTGCGCGCTCGAGCCCGGCTGGCGCCGATGCCTGCGAGGTCCTTGCCTCGGCGGATTGGAACAGCGTCGGCCGCGTGCGGCGCATCTCGCCCAGAAGATCGGCCACGGTCATGGGCGCGCCGCCGGGCGCGGCGCGGGGGTGACCATCGTCGTCGATGACCGTCACCGCGAGGCGGCCATCCTCGTCGCGAGCCCGAACGGAGGCCTCGACGATGAGTTCGAGGGCCCTCTCGGCCTCGGGGATCGGCTGCGCGCGGGTCACCGCCTCGCGAATCAGCGCCCGGGTCCGCTCGATGACGGACGCGGCCGTGTTCGACGATGCCGTATCCGATGCGGCGCCGGGGGCAGCGCCGTGAGGCGCCGTGTTGGAGGCGGCGCTCGTGGGGGTGTCGTGAACCTGAATGCCGGGACGAACGAACTCACTCATCGGGAGTCTCCTCCAAGGAGACGCTCGCCTCGGACCGGCCGCGATCGTGAACGATGCTGCTCTCGGCGGCGATGAACGGGCGCTCGTTTGCGAAGGTCACGACGAGTTCGAGCGTCGCGACGCCCCGGGAGCGGCGGCTGCGGGCCGGGTTGGCGGCGTCGAAGTCGAAGACGGACCGGACGGTGCAGGAATCGCCCGCCGGGTCGCAGGCGGTGCGGATGCTGTCGCTCCGGTGCCGATAATCCCGCACGGGCCAGCGCTGCACGAAGCGTCGCTTCTCGTCGAAGAGGGCCTGCGCACTCATGCTGCGCCCATGGAACGTCACCCGGGGGGTGTAGAATTCAGGCGTCGATTGCAGCGCCTCCGCGTTCGAGGCGGACCAGAAGGCGAGATAATCAAGGGCCAAATCCCGGGCAGCCTCGGCGCGCTGCGCGGCGCGGCTTGGGGCTGAACGCGGCGCTCGCTCGGCGACGCTCGGCTGTGCCGGCGCCCGGGGGGCTGGCGCCGCTTCGCGGGCCGGGGCACGGGGCGCCTCCGCCTCGCGAGGTTGTTCGCGAACGGGCGCCGCGGGCGGTTCAGGCGCCCGGGCCTGTTCGCGCGCCGGGGCTGTCGGGGGTTCAGGAGCCCGGGCTTGTTCGCGCGCGGGCGGACGCGGCTGATCGGCCACCACGGCAGGGGGCCGTTGCGGCGTCGGCGCAGCCACCTGTGGCGACGCGGGTTCGGGCGCGGCCGGAGCGGCCGGGGGCGGAGCGATATCCGCAGGCGGATCGACCCACCCGCCCGCGGCCGGCTGAGCCGGCGCCGGGGTCTGCGCCCCTGCCGGGCAGGCCAGCGCGAGGCCGAGTGCCGTCAGAACCGAACCCGCTTTGTTTCGTGCGGCACGTGAGCCCGCAACCATACCGCTTCTCCACCAGCCATCGCCAAGGATGTGCTGGAGAACGCGCGCCGGCCTCGGCCAAGTTCCATGGCCGAGCCTCGATCCTGCATCGACGGCGCGACTTTCTTGGCCGGTGGCTCCGTGCGACCGGCCCAAAGCGGCTCGGGATCTCAGACCCGCATCAGGGAGACGGTGGCGACGCCGCTGAGGCCCAGCAGGCGCGCGGAGCCCTTGGACAGGTCGATGATGCGGCCATGGGCGTAAGGACCGCGATCGTTGATCCGCACGATCACGGAACGGCCCGTGCGCTCGTTGCGAACCCGCACGCGGGTGCCGAAGGGCAGCGTCCGGTGGGCGGCCGTCAGGGCACCCGCATTGAAGATCTCGCCGCTCGCGGTGCGCCGGCCGTGGAAGCCCGGCCCGTACCAAGAGGCGGGCCCCCGCTGCAGCGCCGAACCGCCTCCCGCCTGCGCGGTGCGGGCCGATTGGGCGAAAGCGTCTGAGGCTAAAGCGCTGCCAACCAACGTGATGATGGCGGTCGCCGCAGCGATGAACTTCTTGTTCATTGGTTCGCATTCCCTGATTATTATCTGGGACGCGCTAGTCTATCCCGTTCAAGGCGAGATTATGACAGCCGGTTTTGCGTTCGCTTCATCATCTACAATGGCTTGTTCTGCTGTCACACATGCCGATTGTAGCCTTAAAACGACAAACAAGGATCCACTTCTACGCTTCGAACACGAGTTGTATCGATCTTCCTCTAAGGGAGGTGACCCGGGCACCGGCAGCTCCTATCGTCCAGATCCCATCCGAATCTGGAAAACACCCATGCCGCTGTCCCGCCGCAGCCTCCTTCGGGCCTCCGCTCTCGCCTCCGTCGCAACCCTGGCGCCTCCCCTCGCCCGGGCGGCTCGCGCGCAGGCGCCCGCCTCGTCCGGCGCCGGCCTGCCGCCGATCGTGTTCGCCCACGGCAACGGAGACCACGCGGCCCTCTGGCTCACGACCCTGTGGCGCTTCGAGTCGAACGGGGTGCCCCGCGACCGGCTCCATGCGATCAACTTCACGGATCCTCTGGCGCGAGCCGACGACGCGGTCGCGCAGGCGGACCGCTCCTCGACCGAAGACCAGCGGCGGGAACTTGCCGGCGCCGTAGAGGAAATCCGGCGGCGCACGGGAGCCGAGCGGGTGGCGCTCGTCGCCAATTCCCGCGGCGGCTATGCGGTGCGCAACCTCGTGCAGAACGGCGGCGCCGCGCAGGTGAGCCATGCGGTGCTGACCGGCACGCCGAACCGAGGGGTGTTCGCCTGGGAGGCGAGCCCGGGAAGCGAGTTCAACGGACGCGGCGCCTTCCTGCAGAAGCTGAATGCTGGCGAGACCGACGTGGTGCCGGGCACCGCCTTCCTCACCCTGCGCAGCGACGGCAACGACAAGTTCGCGCAGGCGGATGGGCGCCTCCTCGGGCGGCCGGGCGTCCCGACCGGGGTGACCCCGGAGGGCCCTGCCCTGCGCGGCGCCACGAACATCGCGCTCGGCCAGCTCGACCACCGGGAGGTCGGCTTCCACCCCCGCGCCTTCCGGGAGATGTACCGCTTCATCGCGGGTCGCGAGCCGGATCGCATTGCCATCGTGCCTGAAGCCCGCGTGACCCTCGACGGGCTCGTGACGGGTGTCGGCGGCGGCGCGCCGACGAACCGGCCCGTGGCCAACGCGCAGGTGGAGCTCTACCGGGTGTCGCCCGAGACCGGAGAGCGCCTCGGGGAGGCGGTCCTGCGCCGGACCACCGGAGCGGACGGGCGCTGGGGCCCCGCGGAGGTCGCACCCGACTGGAGCCTCGAATTCGTTCTCGCGGTGCCAGGGCAGGTTGTCACGCACATCTACCGCTCGCCCTTCCCGCGCTCGTCCTCGATCGTGCACCTGCGCCCGGGCC
Organism: Microvirga sp.; assembly: GCA_036562855.1. Lineage (GTDB taxonomy): Bacteria > Pseudomonadota > Alphaproteobacteria > Rhizobiales > Beijerinckiaceae > Microvirga. The sequence continues at coordinate 30,963 of DATCJK010000050.1, read as the reverse complement.
GGGCCCTCGGCCAGGCCGATGCGGGCGCCGGGGCCGTGGTCTTGATGACCCGGCCACGCGGCTATTTCGGGCTGCCGCGGGATATCGTGATCTTCGATGGACAGGAGCCGAAGGACGTGACGCCCGGAGTGGCGACGGACGCGACCACGACCGTGCGGCTGCCGGCCGGCGAGGTCGGGCGTGCGGTGGTGGGGATCTTCAACGAGGAGAGGATCGTGGCGCGGGCCTGGCCCGCCGCGGAGAACCGGATCACGATCGCCGAGCTGACCTTCTAGGCGGCACCGGCGCGGGCCCTGAGCCGCCCGCGCGGACCGCCGGTCAGGCGTAGGCGGGCTGGACCGCCGCGGACTGCGCGGGCATCGTCACCCGCACCAGCACGGCGGGTTCCTCGGGCCAAGTCACCCGGGCGTTGAGCTGGCGGGCGAGCGCGTTGAGGATGACGCCGGTGGTGCAGCTCCGCGCGGCCTCCTTCTCGGCCGGGGTGAAATGGTCGTCGGCGAGCTCGAAGAAGATCTGGCCGTCCTCCACCCGCATGGTCAGGATGAGCTTGCCGTGCCGGTCCTCGTAGGCGTGGGTCAGGGCGTTGACGACGATCTCGTTGAGGAGCAGCGCCATGGGGGCGGCCTTCCCGGCCTCCACTTCGACCCGCTCGATGTTGAACTGCGTGCGCACCTTGACGTTGCTGAGGTCCGAGGCGAGCTCCTCGCACAGGCTTCGTGCGAAGGCGGCCGCATCGAACCGGTCCGCGCCGCGGCCGTCATAGAGCTCGCGATGGGCGGCGGCGAGCGCCTGGAGGCGCTCCTTCACCCGGCCCAGAGCCTGACGGGCATCCGGATGGGCGGCCTGCCGGATCTCCATGTTCACGAGGGAGAGGAGGAGCTGCAGGTTGTTCTTCACCCGGTGGTCGAGTTCGTTGAGGAGCGTGGTGCGCTCCTCCAGGAGATTGTGCAGGGCCTCCTCGGCGCGCTGCCGCTCCAGCCGCTCCCGCGCCTCGGCCAGCGCCCGCAGGATCGTGGCGGGCAGACGCTCGAGGCGCTGCTTGAGCACGTAGTCGGTCGCGCCCCGCTTCAGCGCCTCGACCGCAACCTCCTCGCCGAGGGTGCCGGAGACGAAGATGAAGGGCGTAGAAGGGGTGAACCGCCGGGCCATGGTGAGCGCGCTCAGCCCGTCGAAGGCAGGCAGCACGTAATCGGCCAGGATGAGATCGAACCCACCTTCCATGACCGCACCCTGAAACTCGTCGGCCGCGATCACCCGGTGGATCGTCGTCTCGAACCCGAGCCCGGTTAAGGCTTCGGTCACGAGCTCGGCGTCGAGCGCGCTGTCCTCCAGCAGGAGGATGCGTAGCACGGGATCGAACTCGGTCGCCGCCCGATCCATCAAGGCCCCGGCAACCGGTTGCGCGGCGGCGGCTCGTTGAGGATCGCCCAGAACACTCCAAGGTCCTGGATCGCGTCGAAGAACTCCCGGAATCCGACGGGCTTCACCACGAAGGCGTTGACCCCGAGTTCATAGCTCCGGACAAGGTCGCTCTCCTCGCGGGAGGAGGTGAGCATCACCACGGGCGTCGGACGCAGGGCCGGGTCCTTCTTCACGGTCTCCAGCACCTCGAGCCCGTCCACCTTCGGGAGCTTGAGGTCGAGCAGGACCACGGCGGGGTCGCTCGTATTGCGGTTCTCGTGAGGGCCGCGCCGAAACAGGAAGTCGAGCGCCTCCGCACCGTCGCGGACCACCACGACCTCGTTGGCGAGCTGGCTCTGCTCGAGAGCCGCCAGGGTCAATTCGACATCCTTCGGGTTGTCTTCGACCAGAAGGATGGGCTTCAGTTCCGGCATCTAGGCCGCTCCTCTGTCCGGCAGGGAAAAGTAGAAGGTTGCGCCGCGATCGACGGCCCCCTCGGCCCAGGCTCGCCCGCCATGCCGCTCGACGATGCGGCGCACGTTGGCAAGCCCGATCCCGGTTCCCTCGAATTCCTCCATGCGATGGAGGCGTTGAAAGACCCCGAACAGCTTGCCCACATAGAGCATATCGAAACCGACGCCATTGTCTCTCACGAAAAAGACGACCTCGCCCTCCTCCCGGTAGGACCCGATCTCGATCACGGCGGTCTGCCTGTTGCGCGTGTACTTCACCGCGTTGCCGAGAAGGTTTTCGAGGACGAGGCGGATCATCATGGGATCCGCGTAGGCGGCTGGCAGGTCGGCGATCCGCCAATCGATGCGGCGCTCCCCGATATCGGGCGCCATCCGGTCCCGCACCTCCTGGGTCAGGGTGCCCATGGGGACGAGGCGCGGCTTGAGGGTGGTCCGGCCCATCTGCGAGAAGCTGAGGAGGTTGTCCACCAGCGTCCCGGCCGTGAGGGCGGAATCGATGATCGTGTCCACATAGCGCTGGCCGCGCTCCGACAGATGGGCGCCCTCCTGCTTCCGCAGGAGCTCCGCATAGCCCACGATATGCCGGAACGGCGCCCTCAAATCGTGGGACACCGAATAGGAGAAGGCCTCGAGCTCCTTGTTGCTGCGCTGCAACTCGTCGCTCAGGGAGGCCAGTTCCTCGGCGCGGCGGAGCACGATGCCTACGATGGCGTTGCGCAGCTCCTTCACGGCGTCGATGATCGTCGTCTCCCAGGGCAGGGAACGGCCGCGCAGGGTCTCCTTCCAGGTCTCGAAGGAGCGCCGCGGATGGAGCCGGGTGGTGCCCTCCTCGACCCGCTTCGTCGGATCGCCGCCCCATTTGACCGTCTGCACCACCTCGGGCCGGAACCACAGCACGTAGCTCGCATGCATCTTGGAGATCGAGATGGCGAGGAGCCCGCTGGCCCGGTCGGCGTAGCCTGTTGCTTCGGGCAGGATCTCCCCGAGGGCGTCCGTGGCGAACACGTCCTCCCGGTGGTTCTGGGACAACCAATCGTAGAGGGCGCGGACCGTGTCCTCCCCCGGCGTTTCGCCAAGGCACCAGCAACGGTCGCCCGTCACGACCGCGGCGCCCTGGGCATCGGCGAGATTCATCAGCTCGGCCGGGTGCCGCAGGAGCCCGTCGATGAAGCGGTCCTCCTCCGCCATGGCGGCGAGGAGGCGGGCCCGGACGGAACCGAGGCGCATGCGCTGGTCGGCATCCGCGGCGCGCTCCCGCGCCGCCACCTGGAGCGCGAAGACCTGAGTGAGAAAGTCACAGGCGTTGCGCACCGTGAGGCGCACCCGGTGCGCGGCCCTGTTGTGGCAGGAGATCAGCCCCCAGAGCTGCCCCTCGCGCAGGATCGAGATCGACATGGACGCCATGGTGCCCATGTTGCGCATGTATTCCACATGGATCGGCGAGACGCTGCGGAGCGCGGAATCGCTGAGGTCGAGGGGCGCAAGCACCTGGGGCACCAGGGGAACCGGCCGGTAGCTCGCATCCGGGATGATGCGCAGCCGGTTGCGGCGATAGAGCTCGCGCGCCTGAGCCGGGATGTCGGAGGCCGGGAAGCGCAGGTCGAGATAGGAGGGCAGGACCTCGTTGCGCGATTCCGCGATGACGGTCCCGTTCCATTGCGGGTCGAACCGGTAGACCAGCACCCGGTCGAAGTCGGTGATCCGCCGGACCTCGTCGGCGGCGAGCTGGCACAGATCCGCCACGGAGCCCGCGCCCTGCAGGTCGTCCACGAAGCGGCGCAGGCCGGGGTAGAGCTCGTCGAGGCTGACCGTCGCGCCGTTCGGCACCTCCTCGCATTCGAGGATCACGGCCTGCTCGGTGCGATGCGCGATCACGTCGAGGATGCGCTCGCCGCCCGCCGCCGCAACGGAGAACGTACGGATGTGGCGGGCGCCGCTCCCGATCTCGAGGTCCGTGAAATCGGCGCCGACGAGACCGCCGAGGGCCGGCAGCGCATCGGCGAGATCACGGCCGACGAGCGCCGTGGCCTCGACGCCGAGAAAAACGCTCGTGTTGGCGCTCGCCGCGGCGATCCGTCCGTCGGGTCCGAGCGCGATGAGAAAACCGTGGGGCTGGATGCTGCCCGGGATGTGGATCGGCTCCCGGTCGCAGGCCGTGAGATCGAGATCCGGAGCTGGGTTCTGGACGTTCATCGGCTCACCCCGCAAGGGCCAGGGGCTCGGCCTCGCAGAGCCAATCCTGCATGAGGGCGAAGGTGCGATCCGCAGCCGCGATCACAAGGTCGTCGGTTGCGGGCGAGGAGGCTGCGAGCAGCACCGCCCCGAAGTCCCGCCACCGGGCCGCGACGTCGCGTCCATAGGCCCGGAAATAGGCGCAGCCCGTATCGGCGCTCAATCCCAGGCGCTGCTCGACGGCCTGAGCGATGACGGCGCCGCCGAGGGTCGAGCCCTCGATCACATAGAGGCTTCCCAGAACCGCGGCCTGCATCTCGACCGGCATGGGAGCGCCGCAGACAGGCAACGTGGCGATCTCGGCCTGCGTGTAGCCGAGGGCCCGCAGATCGCGGTCGAGGAGATAGGCCTTGCGCCGTCCGCTCAGCAGGACGTGATCGGCGTGGGCGGCGTCCACCGCCGCCTCCCAGGCCGTATGAAACCCATGGAGGCGGACGAGAAGCGCCCGGTAGGCCGACAGGGATCCGGTGGAGCGTTCGAAATTGACCGCGCGCTCGATCCGATCATGGGCCGGTCGTGTATCGCGCTTCAGGCGTTCGAGCAGGTTCATTCCGCTTCCAGCGCCCCCGAGATGCCACCGCTTATGGGTGCGGATTGCGGCGGCACCCTAGCGATTTGGCCCGTTTGAGTCACCCCCGGCATGGCAGGCCTGAGAGCCGGCCCAGGCGTTCGCCGCCTGCGTCCAATTGCGCCACGGCCCTGGGCACCGGGGGCCTGAACGCTACCCTCCGAGGCCTCGGCGCGGGGCGGGTCGCGCCCCCCCGGCTGCGGCGGCGCTGGAACCAGGGAGGCAAGCTCATGAACCGGATGCTTCAAGCGGCAGGCGTGGCGGCGCTCCTCTTTGCCGCCGTGAGCGCGGCGCTCCCGTCGGCGGCTTTGGCCCAACCCCGCCCGTCCACCCCCGAAGCGCCCTGCCTCGCGAGCCAGAGGCTCGTCGCGGCCCGCGGGGCCGTGGTGCTCGGCACCGGCCCCAACACCTATGACCGCTTCGTGCGCGACCGGACCTTCTGCCTCGCGAACGAATATACCGAGACGGCCTATGCGCCGGCGGCGGACACGCCCCAATGCTTCGTCGGCTATCGCTGCGTTGCCGGGCCCAGGGAATTGTTCATCCGCTGATCGGAGGACCAGGCGCCGTCCGCCACCTGCGGCTGCGGCGCTTCAGGCCGGGGCGAGCGCGGCCTGACGGCGATCGGCCCAATGCTCCACCACCGCGTAGAGTTCGTCGCGCTTGAAAGGCTTGCCCACATGGGCATCCATGCCGGCGGCCCGAAACTCCGCGATCTGCTGCGGCAGCACGTTCGCGGTCATGGCGATGATCGGGATCGAGCGGCAGGGATGGTCGAGGGAGCGGATGTGCTGCGTCGCCGTGATGCCGTCCATGGTCGGCATCTGGATGTCGAGGAGCGCAACGTCGTAGGGCGCCGCCTGCACGGCGGCGACGGCCTGGGCGCCGTCGGATACGATGTGCAGCACATGGCCGGCGGCCTCGAGCACGGCCCGCGCGATCTCCTGGTTGATCTCGTTGTCCTCCGCCAGGAGGATCCGCACCGGCCGGCGGCGGGGCGCCGGCGTCTCGCCACCCGCCGCCTCTGAAAGATCGCCGTTCTCGATGGGCAGGGCCACCGTGAACCAGAACGTGGAACCGCGCCCGGATTGGCTCTCGACCCCGACCGCGCCGTCCATGAGCTCCACGAGGCGTTTGCAGATCGCAAGCCCCAGGCCCGTGCCGCCGAACTCGCGGCGGATCGATCCGTCCACCTGGGAGAAGCGCTGGAAGAGCCGATCGCGTTTGTCGGGCGGGATGCCGATGCCCGTATCGGAGATCGAGAAGCGCAGGCGGCAAAGACCATCCGCCACGCCCTCCCCCGTCACCTCGAGCCTCACATGACCCGTCGGCGTGAACTTCACGGCGTTGTTGAGGAGGTTCAGCAGCACCTGCCTCAGGCGGTCCTGGTCGCCCATGAGGAGCGGCGGGAGGTTGGGGCCGATCGCCACCTGCAGGTCGAGGCCCTTGCGCTGTGCCTGCACCTGGACGAGCGAGAACGCATTGTCGACGAGGCCTGCGAGCGCGAAGGGCCGCGGATCGAGCTCGATCTGCCCGGCTTCGATTTTCGAGAAGTCGAGAACGTCGTTCACCACGGTCAGCAGAGCGGAGCCGGCGGCCTTGATGCCCTGCAGCCGGTGACGCTGGTCCGCATGGAGCCGCGCGTCGTCGAGGAGGAGGTCCGCATAGCCGATGATGCCTGCAAGGGGCGTGCGGATCTCGTGGCTCATGGTCGCCAGGAACTCGGACTTCGCGGCGCTCGCCTGCTCGGCGAGGCGCTGCGCCGCCTCCGCAGCCTTCAGGGCGGCCGAGAGCGCGGCCTCCGCCTCCTTGCGTGTGGTGATGTCGCTGATCGTTCCCACGGCTCGCAAGGGACGCCCGGTCTCGTCCCGCGACACCACCTGTCCCTTGTCGACGATCCAGATCCACGACCCGTCATGATGCTTGAGGCGGTGCTCGAACTCGTAGATCGGCGTGCGCCCCGCCAGATGGTCCGCGAAGCGACGGCGCGCCTCGTCGCAATCATCCGGGTGGATCAGCGTATCCCACCCGGCGACGTCCGCCGAAACCTGCGAGGGCGGATAGCCCAAAAGCGCCGCCCAGCGCTCGCTGCGCCAGAAGGTGCCGGTCTCGATGTCGACGTCCCAGATCCCGTCCTGCGCGGCCTCCACGGCGAGGGCCAGCCGCTCCTCGCTGACCCGGAGGGCCTCTTCGGCGAGCTTGCGGGCGGTGATGTCGAGGTTGAGCCCGATGATGCGGTTCGCCTCGCCGCGCTCGTCGTAGAGGACGCGGCCGAAGCTCACGACCCATTGCGTGCCGCCGCCCTCGGTCGGCACGCGAAACTCCACCGAATAGGTTCGGCCCGTGCGGATGCCGCGTTGCGCCGCCGCCCGCACGGCCGGCAGGTCGCGAGGATCGACGAGCTGCTGCCAGCCCTGGGAGCTGATGTGGATCGCCGCATGGTGCTGCAGCCCATGCATCCGGGCCGCCTCGCGGGAGAGGCGCACGGTGCGGGCCGGAATGTCCCATTCCCACACGCCGGCCCCGGCGGCCTCCTGCGCCATTTGCAGAAGGTCGGCGGTGTGCCTCAGCGCCTCCTTGGCCTCGACCATCTCATGGATGTCGAGGGCCGTGCCGAGCCAGCCGGTGATCGTCTCCCCGTCCCGGATCGGCGTCAGCACCAGACGGTGCCAGCGGTACTCGCCGTCCTTGCGGCGCAGCCGCCCCTCGCTTTCGAAGGCCTGCCCGCTTGCGATGCCGGCCTGCCGGTCGCGCCACATGCGGGGGGCGTCATCGGGATGGTTCAAAGCCACCCGGTCGGCGAGCCGGGGCCCGACGACGCCGTAATATTCATCCATGCGCCGGTTGCGGTAAATCTCCGTTCCGGACGGCGTGCTGATCCAGACCTTCTGCGGCAGCACGTCGGCGAGAGCCCGGTAGCGGGCCTCGCTCTCGGAACGCGCCGCCTCGGCCTCGGCGGCGGCCGCCGCCTCCCGATCCCGCAGCCCCTTCTCGTGCCGCAGGCGCAGATGCGCTTCGACGATGCCGGCAAGATCCTTGAGCCTGGCCCGATCGTCGGGTCCGAAGGCCCGCGGCTTGTGGTCGATCACGCACAGCACGCCGACGCGCAGGCCGGACGTGAGGGAGAGCGGCGCACCGGCATAGAACCGCACTCCGGGCTCGCCGGTCACGAACGGGTTGTCGGCAAAACGGGGGTCGCGGGCCGCATCCTCGGAAACGGTGACGTCGTCGGAGAGGATGGCCGTAGCGCACAGGGAGTGGGCGCGGTCGATCTCGCCGGGCGCGGCCCCGCTCCGTGCCTTGATCCATTGCCGTTCGCTGTCGATGAACGAGATCAGCGCGACGGGTGCCGCGAACGCATGGCAGGCAAGCCGCACGAGGGCGTCGAAATGCTCCTCCGGACCGGTCCCGACGATGGCGAGGCCCTCAAGCGCGGCGAGGCGCTCCGCCTCCATGGAGTACGGATGGGTGTCCCGGGGGAGGCTTTCTGCCTCGGTCGTTGCCAGCATGTCCATGGGCGCGCTCGGGAGCCGGGCCGCGCCCCAAATGAAGCGCATGCCCCGGCAGAGTAGGTGGGCCGGTCTTAATAGATCATAAGCCCGTCCCCTGATTTCCGGCCCAATCGACGCAGGCGGAGGGAGTCCAACGGATCGTCGCGCCGACCGGAAAGGGCTGCACCCTTAGCGCGGGACGGCTGAACCACCTGCTCCCGGTCGCGGGGACCTGTCCGGCAGAACGAGGGAGGGCCGCCCCTCGCCGGAGCCCGCCCGCATGCGCTAGGCTTGGGAACCGGGCGCCCCTGGCGCCCCTATCGCCTTGGGTGAACCATGAGCCTCGAACTCTGGCTGGTCTATTGCGCCGCCGCCGTGACCCTGTCGCTCACGCCTGGTCCGAACGGGCTTCTCTCCCTGACCCACGGGGCCTGTTTCGGCTTCCGCCCCACGGTATCGACCGTGCTTGGCGGAGCGCTCGGCTTTCTCGTCCTCATCGCCGCCTCGCTTGCCGGCATGGGGGCGCTCCTGGCCGCATCGGAGCGGGCCTTCACGATCACGAAATGGATCGGCGCCGCCTATCTGGTCTATCTCGGCATCCGCGTCTGGCGGGCGCCGGCTCCGGTGGTGTCGCTGGCCGCCGCCGATGCGGCCCGGGAGGCTCGGCCGCTGCGGATGTTCAACCAGGGCTTTCTGGTCGCCGTGTCGAACCCGAAGGCCCTCATCTTCTTTGCGGCGTTCCTGCCTCAGTTCATGGTGCCGGGCGTTTCCTACTGGGCGCAGCTCGCCGTTCTCGGCGGCACCTTTGTCGTTGTGGAGATCGCGTACGAACTGCTCCTTGCGGTGATGGCTCAGAGGATCGCCCCCTGGCTCGCCCGTCACGGCCGCTGGTTCAACAGGGCGGCGGGCGCGACCTTCGTCGGCATCGGCGCGGCTCTCACCACCGCAAGCCGCTGACCCTGGGCCCTTCTCCGAGAGGATCGGCCACAAGAAAGGAGCCTGAAGGCCTTGCGGCCTCAGGCTCCAAGTTCATCCAGGGAGAACCATGTCTACGGTCGGTCAACCGCCAAGCCTGGCCGCATGTTCCAGGCCCCGGCGAGTTGTCCACTGCTGTGCGACATTCGCATCGCCGGCGCTCCTAGTCGATGTGGGCGACGATGCGCAGCGGATCGTTCGGATAGGATCGGTTGTCCTCGTAAGGGTCGTCATCGAGCCGCACCTCGATCACGTCGCCTGGGCGGGCCCGATCGGAGAACGGGTAGCGGGATTGGCGCAGCCGACCGTCGGGCGCGCGGTAGCGCACATGCAGGATCGTCTCGGCCGATCCGAGCCACAGGGGATTGCTGGTCCAGGCGCTCCAGCGACCTTCGACCTGCAGACGCAGGCTGGGGCCGAACGGCACCAGGCCGACCACCTGCCACTCGCCGTTATTGACGTCGACGACGACCGGCCGCCCGGGCTCGATGGCGCGGATCCGCGGGGCCGCGCGATCGACTTCGATGGCCGCGGTGCGGCTCTCGAACGTGAACAGGCTGATGGAGCCGGAGCATCCGGCGCAAGTCAGCACCGTCGCGACAACATGGGCCGCCCGAGCGAGCCGTCGCGGGCATCGGGCCGAGCGGTCCCGCCCTCTTCCGCCGGGCGCGCTCGCAGTGCCGTGTGATCCAGGTCGATGGCGCATGCTCGCACTCACCGAATGATTAGATCGAAATCGCGCAGGGTCCGCGCGACCAGCCAGGCCAGGGTGATCGTCCACAGCAGCGACGCGATGAGGCCGCCGTAGAGGATCGCGGAGCCGAGCCAGCGGCCGGGCTCGATGGAGCGGGAGGGACGCCCGGCTCGGGCGAGCAGCTCCACGTAGATCGCCGCGCAGGTAAGCCAGACGAGCACGGCGACCTTCATGGGCGAGCGCTCCCCGGCGCCGCGTGCGTCGGTCGAACGGGATGCGGTGGATCGGCCTTGATCATGCTCTCGTCCTGTCGTGAATGCGCGGGGCGCCAAGTCCACGTCGATGGCGTCGTCAGGCTGGCAGCATCAGCAACAAACCGATCCCGAGCGCGGCCAGCGCGAGACATCGCGCGAGGCTGCTTGCGGTGAGGTGATGCGCCGCGCGGCGAAGGCCGATGCGGTCTGACCCTGCGGCGAGCGGCGCACCGCGCCAACGCCGCCTCAGCGCTCGACGACTCGCCTCCGAGGATGCCGCTCGGCTGCGCAGGTGCCGCTCCGCCGGAGGTGAGGGCGGACGTCCCGCGGCGGCAGCCTCGGACCGCTCTCCTTCGTCGACCACACCGGCGATCCGCAATCCCGCAGCAACGACTGACACCCAATCCAACCGCATCATCCCCTCCTGGGAACGTCACGACGAAAGAAGGGTGCGCTCGTCCTGTGCGGCCCGCAATCGGAAGGTTAAGGAATGGTTAATCGGGTCGACGCGCATCGCCCGTTCGCGTGCGGGATCAGACCCATGCAAGGCAGACCCGCCGCACATGGTGGTCCCACGAGCAGCCCAGGCTCGCGTGCGGGACCGCCCATTGGGCGCGGAGGAACTGCCGCGCTTTGCGGTCGTTGATCGGGGGCGGTCCGGAAGGCCGTCGCTCTAACGAGGCGAGGGACTGTGGAGATGAGTGTGGTGTCGAAGGCTTGGATGGTGGCTTTCCCAGCGCTGGCGCTCGCCGGCTGCCTGCAACCGGCTGCGCAGGCTCCCATGACGCCCGTCGTCGCCCTGCCGGCCCCCGCCATCCCGGGGCCCATGGCCGCGCCGCCGGTGGCGCCCTCGACCAGCGCCCGCCGCATCGCCGCCAATGCGGCCGGAGGACTGACGCTTCCGGACGGCACGGATGTGGACGTGAATCCGGATGGCGGATTCACGCTGCCGAACGGTGCCGTCGTGCGCCGAAACGCAGCGGGTGGGCTCGTGCTGCCCAACGGCGCCGTCTGCGCGGCGGACGCTGACGGCTACCTCTGCCCGTAAGAGACGACTCGAGATTACCCCTGCCCCTGCGACGCCGCCGGCGCGCCGGTCGCATCCTGCGGGATCGGGCGCGGCTTTCCATCCTGATCGATGGCCACGAAGGTGAAGGTCGCGTCGGTCACCTTCTCGCGGGCGCGGGTCTGGAACCGGCGCGCCCAGGCCTCCACCGCGATGGTCATCGAGGTGCGGCCGATCCGCTCCACATGCGTGTAGACGCACAGGACGTCCCCCACCCGCACCGGGCGGATGAAGTGCATGGCCTCGACCGCCACCGTGACGACACGGCCTTGCGCGCGCTCGACGCCCGCGATGCCGCCGGCCTGGTCCATCTGCGACATGACCCAGCCGCCGAAGATGTCGCCGTTGGCATTGGTGTCCGCCGGCATGGCGATGGTGCGGACCGTCAACTCGCCCCGCGGTTCGGATCTTTCGCTCATGGAACCCCGCCCGATTGAGATGGGCTGATCTCTACGCCATCCCAAGGCAAAAGCCAGAGCCCCTTGAGGCGGCACAGAACGGGCGGGGACGCAGGTTCAGCGCCGCGGCGCGAGATCACCGTCGAAGGTGCAGGACCGCCTAGCGCGAGCGCTGACGGCTGGGGAAGGGGATGATCACGCAGGCGGGGCGCTCGGGCCCGGGACGAGGCTCGTCGGCCCGCCCGAGTGCCAGGGTCACGTCCGGCAGGCTGCCCTCGTTAAGGCTCGCGTCGGCCACCACCGACAGCGAAAAGCCGGGCGCGTCCTCGGCGATGGCGAAGGAGTCGAACACGACGTGATCAGGCAGACCCTTCTGTGTCATGCTGCATCTCCCTCCGGGTCGGCGACGGGCTCGTCGCATTCGCCGCGCAGGCGGTCGAATCGAAGCCGCATGGCGCGCGTGAAGGCTCGATAGCAAAGCAGGCACGGCGGTCAATGAAATCCGCCGGTCGCCATTGCCACACCGGCGCGCAACACCAAGCAGCCGCGCGTTGCGGGGCAACGTTATTCAGAGGCGCCGATCAGCGTCGCAGGATGATCGGCCGCGTATAGGCACGGACGAGAACGGATCGGCCGAGGGCAAGGTCGACCCGATGGGGCGCGGGCGCGCGGGCGACGCCGAGCACGGAACGAAACAGCGCGATCACAGCCGATGACTCTCGCAGGGTGAATGCCGGTGAAAGGCGCCCGGACGGCGAGCCGCCCGGGCCAGTCACCTCTCTGGTGCCCCCGTCATTACCCGACGGGACGCGGCACCGCATCAAAAGAGTAAATCAACGGTTAACGACGCGGCGTCGTTCTTAGCGAACAGGGCGGCAGCACAGTCGTCACAGCCACAACGGCGCTGCGATCACCGAGGCAATGAGGGCGAACGAGAGCGACATGAGCGCCTCGCGCCAGTAAGTCAGGCAATAGTTCTGAACGTTGCGCATGGCCGACCTCCTCCGGCCTTGATCTGTTGAATCAACTCACCGCGGGAGGCGCTGGTTCTGGTCGAGCTGTGGAAAGATATGGGGCCGCGACGGTCCGCGGCCGAGCCTTCGGCAAGACTTCCCGCCCGGAGGCGATGCCCCGCTGCTCCAGCGACGCAGCGCGGCGTGCGCCGACCTAGGCGCCCCGACGCCGGAGGGTCGGCCGCGCCGTGCGCCGGCTCGCAGCGTTGCGGTCGGATCGCCGGGCGAGGGTTGCACGGATCTCAGCCGCCATGACCGACCAGGAGCCGAGTTCGGCCTCGCAGCAGCCGCAGCGCACGGCGGCGGCATCGCTCATCGGTCCGATGATCACGAAAGACGGCACGGCACAGCTGCTGCACATGAAGCGCGGCGCGATCAATTCGGCGGGCATGGCGATTCTCCGGGACAATTCTCATCAAATTGATCGACGGACCTGACGCAACGTGAGCCTCGCCTTAACCTGAAGAGAGCGTTCCGCCGATCGCGGAGCGGGCCGCAAGAGGGTTGCACCGGGCTCAGCGGCGCCCATGCGAGGGAGCGCGGCCCGGACGGCCCGAACCAGAACCGGCGGACGTCTCTGTGGGCGCGTGCGTTTCACCCTCGAGGGGAGCCCCTGCGCGCCGGGCTGTGCCATTGCGCCACCTGCCGCGGGCATCCGGCACCCCGTTCACCGCGTTCGGGGCCCGGCCCATCGCGGCCTTCGCCGCGACGGGCAAAACGCGCAGCCATGAGGGTCGTCCGTTCTGCCCGGCCTGCGGGTCGCGGCTCTTTGCGCTGGAGGCCGGCGAGGCGGAGATCAAGCTCGGCTCCCTGGACGAGGCGCCGAACGGGCTGGAGCCCCCACACGAGCTCTGGGCCGTCCGCCGGGAGCCATGGCTGCCGCCCCTGCCGCAGGCCCGCACCTTTGCCCACAATCGGGAGGAGTGACGGCGTCGGCACGCTCCCGTTAGGAGCAGGGTCTGCCCGGCCCGGCAGGCGTCAGGCGCCACTGCGGCGTGAGCCTGCGTCATTCGTCGGACTTGCGGCGACGGATCCCTTGGGTTACGCGCCCCGGCCAAGACCGCATGGATGCGGCTGATCCGCCATGGGCGAACCCATGGACCACAGGCCAAAAGCGCAACGGGGGCAACGTTGAGCGACCTACCTTTCCATATCCTCGGCCTCATCGCGGACCAGATCCAGGAGCGCGAGGAGGACGGCCATATCTTTCTCGAGGTCCGTCGGGACCAGGAAGGCGTGAGCCTCGCCTTCGTTCCGGCCCTCGACATCGACCCGGACGCGGGCCGCTGGACCCGCCCCTCCCTGCCGCATTGATCGTCAGCCGCGCGCCCCGGCGCGGCGGCCGCCTGTTCGAGGGTCCGGCCTGCCCCAATTGGGGCCCATGACCGTTCCGATCGTCTCCCACCCGGCCTACGAGGCGCCCCTCCCCGAGGGGCACCGCTTTCCCATGCGCAAATACGGCCGTCTCGCCGAGGTCCTGCGGGAGTCGGGACACGCGCCGACCGGCTTCGTGGAGCCGCGCGCCGCTCCGGCGGAGATCATCGCCCTCGCCCATCGGCGCCTTTACGTGGATCAGGTGCTCGGCTGCTCGGTGCCCCGGGACATCGAGCGGCGGATCGGCCTGCCGGTGGACGAAGGCGTGGTGCGCCGCGCCTGCACCTCGGCCGGGGGCACGCTACTGGCGGCGCATCTTGCCCTGCGCCACGGCCTTGCGGGCAGCACCGCCGGCGGCAGCCATCACGGACAGCGCGAGACTGGCGCCGGGTTCTGCGTGTTCAACGACGTGGCCATCGCCGCCAAGGCCCTGAAGACCGATCGCGCCATCGCAAGCGCCCTCGTCATCGACCTCGACGTGCACCAGGGCGACGGCACGGCGGATTGCCTGAGCGACGACCCCAACCTCTTCACCTTCTCGGTCCATGCCGAGAAGAACTATCCGGTGCGCAAGATCCCGAGCGACCTCGATATCGGGCTGCCCGACCTCATGGAGGACGGAGCCTATCTCGAGGTCCTGCGGGCGCATGTCCCCCGCCTTCTCGACGCGCTGATGCCGGACCTCGTCTTCTACAATGCGGGCGTCGATGCCCACCGGGACGACAAGCTCGGGCGCCTTGCGCTCTCCGACGAGGGGTTGAGGGCGCGCGATGCCTATGTGGTGGGTGAGGCGCGCCAACGGGGCATTCCCCTCGTGGCGGTCGTGGGCGGCGGCTACTCGGCCGACGTGGATGCCCTCGCACGGCGCCACGCCTTCGTGTTCGAGGCCATGGCAAAGGCGGCCAGCGGCTCGCGATGAGCGCGGGGACTGCTCCCGGCGCAAGGGAGGCGCGCGGCCCTGTGCCTTGACGGATGCGCGCCCGCGCTCCATCGGCCCGTGCTCGATTGCCAAGGAGCCCCGATGCCCCGCCCGCAGATCTCCGCCGTGCTGGCCCTCTTGCTCGCCCTTTGCCATCCGGTGCCGGTCCTGGCTCAGGATGGTCGTCCCGCGCCCGTGATCGACCCTCGCGCCGACCCTAGGTCGTCCTCCTGGACCGAGGAGAAGTGCCGCCGCTACAGGAGCCTTTGGAGTCAGGCGCTCGCCCGCCGCGGCACGCGCGGCCTCGGGCCCGATTTCATGGAGCGGCACCAGGCCTTCATGGATTCAGGCTGCACCGCAAGGGCCGATGTGTGCCCTCGCTCGGCCGAGGAGCTCGATCTCGCCAACATCATGGTCATGGCGGCCATGAACGCCGGGACGGCGAGCACCTTCCTCCCCTTCGCCTGCCGCCGCTGACGGGAGGCCGAGGGCTGGCTACGACGCCTTCGGGGCCGACTTCCGGGCGCGGCCCGCGGGCTTCGTGCCCTCCTCAAGGGAGGCAACGGCGGACAGGGTTGGCCCGGCCGCCTTGCGCCGGGTGCGCTTTGCCGGCGTCTCGGCGGCGACGGAGGTCGCGGCGACCACGATCGGCTCCGCCGGGGCGGCGGCCGGCACAGGCGGCGTTTCGACCGCGGGACCCTGCACCGGCGTGTCGACCACGATGGGCATTGCGGTGTCGGCCGCGGGCGGCGCGACGATGATCGGCTCTTGGGCCGTGCCGACCGGTGCCGGGGCGTGCTCGGCCGCCAGAGGCGCATCGAGCCCCGCAAGGCGGCGCACCTCGAAGATGGCGGCCGTCACGAAGGCGAAGACCACGCCCCCGCTGAGAAAGGCCCGCAGGAGGTCCGTATGCACGCCGGCAACCTCGGCGAGGACGACGATGGACAGAACCGGCAGGCCGAGGGTGATGGCAAGGATGAGCGCGAGAGAGCGTGACATGGGGGCTCGACTTCGTTCCTGGAGACCAGTCGCCGGCCTAGACCCAATCTGAGGCGACAAAGAGACGGGCTCCGCGTCAAGTTGCGCCGCAACGCCGCACGCCGCGCCGCTGGGGAGTCCCTCGCTCGCGAAGAGCAGGCGGCCGAGAGCCGCACAGTCAAGCACGAACCCGAGTGGCGCCAGCCGCGTTTCACTCAAGCCTGATGGTCTTGGTGGAGTGCGTCGTGGGACAGGAAACAACGATTCGGGTGAGTGCGGACGGGCTGAGCGCGGTCACGGCCCTTGCGGCCACCACCGCCGGCCTGCAGCAGACTCTCTGCGCCTTGGCGCAGGCCCATGGCGGCCGGGGCGGGATCTGGCTCGACGATCTGGAGGAGCAGCTCGTGCGCGATGCGAAGAACATCGTGTTCAACGGCGCCAGCATGGAGGCCGAGGCCGACGCGGTGGATTTTGCCGTCACCAATCTTCGAATGGCCATCGACGCGGTACGCCAGCGCCTCGACTAGGGGCGCCGGCCAGTACGAGTGCATGGCCATCGACGCGGTGCGTCAGCGGCTCGACCAGAAGCGCTCCCCATACAGGCGCATGGCCATCGATGCGGTGCGCCAGCGCCTCGGCTTGAGGCGCCCGCCCGATGCGGACGCCTTTGCGGCACTATGAACCGCGCCAGCGGGAGAACCGGGCGTCGGGCCTGCCGTTGACCCCTCGTCGATCAGGCGCTTGCGGCGGCCCTGCCCCAGGGCCGCGCCGTGCCTCGATCCCTCGCGGGAGTTGCGGATGCTGTGGTCCATTCCGATTGCGCGCATTGCCGGAACGGTCGTGCGCCTGCACGTGACGTTCCTCCTTTTCATCGTCTGGATCGGGGCCGCCCAGTGGCGGCAGGGTGGGCAGGCGGCGGCTCTTGAGGGTGTGCTGTTCATGGTGCTGCTCTTCGGCTGCGTCCTCGCTCACGAATTCGGTCACATCCTGGCGGCGCGGCGCTATGGCATCCGCACCCCCGACGTGACCCTGTGGCCCATCGGCGGCGTCGCAAGCCTCGAGCGCATTCCGGACAAGCCGCGCGAGGAGTTGACGGTCGCCCTCGCGGGTCCCGCCGTGAACGTCGTCATCGCCGCGATCCTCATCCTCTTCATCGGCACCGGCTTCGACGGCGCCGCCATGGCCGAGATGGAGAACCCGCGGCTCGGGCTCACCGCGCGGCTTGCGGCCGCCAATATCTTCCTGGTGGTGTTCAACCTCATTCCGGCCTTTCCGATGGATGGCGGTCGCGTGCTGCGGGCGCTGCTCGCCATGCGCATGTCGCACGTGGACGCCACCCGGATCGCGGCCCGCATCGGCCAGGGCGCCGCCTTCCTCTTTGCCCTGGTGGGCCTCTTCACCAATCCGATGCTCATCGTGATCGGCCTTTTCATCTACGTGTCGGCAAGTGCCGAGGCGCAGCATGTGGCGTTCCGGGACGGCACCCAATCGCTGCCCGTCCGTTCCGTGATGGTCAGCTCGCTCGAGGCGCTCTCGCCCGCCTCCACCCTCGACGATGCGGTGGACCTCATGCTGCGCACCTCGCAAAAGGAGTTCCCCGTGGTCGACGGGTCCGGCCGGGCGCGCGGTCTCCTCACCCGTGACGGACTGATCGTGGCGCTCCGCCGCGGCAGCCCGCAGACCCCTGTCCTGGAGGTGATGACGCGAGACGTTCCCACCGTGCGCGAATGGCAGCCCTTCGAGCCGGCCCTCGCGGAACTGAACACATCCAAGGCTCCAGCCCTGATGGTGGTGAACGGCGACGGCCAGCTTGTGGGGCTTCTCACCGCGGAGAATGTGGGCGAGATGATGATGGTGCGCAGCGTCCGGCCCGACTGGCGCTTCCGCCGCGCAGCCGCGCGCGACGCGGTCGCGTGATTGCCGCCCGGCTCGCATCGCACTTGTTCGACATACATCCAGCCGGCTGATCGACGCCTCGCTTTCGTCGAACAGCTTGCTTTTGCGCGCGAATGAGCCTGATCGATCAAATTTGAGCGATTCGCCAAACCGTTCCTTAGAAGGCCAGAAGACAAGACAAGTTTTACGTATCGTCACTGGGGCAAACCCATGGGACACAATCGTAACGCTTCTGCTGCATGCGGTCCCGGGGGCGCCCCGTGGCGCCGCTGGCGCCGGCTCGCCTGCGTCTTCAGGCGCAAGGACGACGGTGCCGCGGCCATCGAGTTCGCGATGGTGGCGGCACCGTTCTTCCTGATGCTGTCCGCCATCTTCGAGACGGCGCTCGTCTTCTTCTCGACGCAGATCCTGGAGAACGCGGTCGCGGATGCATCGCGCCGCTTCTACACGGGCGAGTTCCAGCAGACCCACCAGTCCGTGTCCGACCCCGCCACGCTGCAGCAGCACTTCAAGAACGATGTCTGCAGCAGGGTGACGCTGTTCGATTGTCAGGCGACCCTGAAGGTGGACATCAGCACCCACAAGACGTTCCCGAGCGGCGGCTTCACAGCGCCGATCAAGGACGGCGAGATCGATCCAAGCTTCGGCCAGTACCAGACGGCACCGGGTGACACCTACGTTCTCGTGCGCGTCGCGGGGGCGCGGACCGTCTTCATGGCCATGATGACTCCCTACCTCTCGAACCTGAACGGCAATCGGCGCCTCGTGATGGCGTCGGCGGCTTTCAAGACAGAACCGTTCTGAGGTGCGCCCATGACCCACCCCATACCTCACTCGACGCTCGGAACCTCATCCATGCACCGCGCCTTGCGCAGGCTCGGCCGCTTTCCGCAAGCCGCGGACGGCGCCGCCGCGGTGGAGTTCGCCATCATCCTGCCGGTCATGGCGCTGCTCTACCTTGGCACCACCGAGGTCACCACGCTCCTCATGATGGACCGCAAGGTGACGATCGCAACGCATATGATGTCCGACATCATGGGGCGCTCGTCCAAGCTCGATCCTCAGACGCTCGAGCAAGTTGTGGCCGTCGGCAACACCATCCTGGCTCCGTTCGATGCTTCCGACCTTACCGTCACCATCACGAGTGTCGTCGTCCGCGAGGTCGGCGGAAACGGGAAAGGCCCCAAGGCAAAGCCCGACGTGGAGGCCCGTGTGTGCTGGAGCCGCAAGTCCAAGGGCCGTGGCAAGGCGCTCGGCCATGGGCGGGCGGAGAACGAGCTGATCTCGACGCTGCCGGCCGGGTTCGACGTGCCAGGGATGAGCTTCACGCTCACGGAGGTGGAGAACCTCTACAAGCCCATGGTCGGGGACGCGATCACCGGCGAGATCCGCCTGACCGAAATCATGGCTCAACCCGCGAGGGGTGACGATCAGGTCGAGTACGACGGCAAGAAGTGCCCGACGGGAAAGAACTCATGACCACCAATCCGATGAGCGTCGCCCAGCGCATCGTGGGCCGCAAGCTTGCCGCCTTCACGGGCAACGAACGCGGCAACGTCGCCGTGATCTTCGCCCTCTCGCTCCTGCCAACGCTCGGCTTCGTCGGCGTCGCCGTCGATTACACGCAGGCGACGGGGTTCAAGGAGTATGCGCGCGCGCAGAGCGACGTGGCTGCGCTGACCGTGGCGAGCAACGACACCAGCGACCTCTCGCCCCAGGCGATCGCAGCCGCGAGGGCGAAGATCGAGGACAAATACGGCGAGCGCATCACCGGCCTTGCCATTGACGGCAAATGGATCGACAGCGGCAATTATCGGGTGACGATCAGCGCGGATGTGCACAACGCGATTCTCTCGGCAGTGCCCGGCATGCTGCCCAAGACGCCCGTCGCGGTGGAGACGGTCGTGAACCGCATCCCGCAGCAATTCGCCACGCTGCCGCCGACCCTCTCGCAGCTCTCGCCGGAAGCGGCCGACTACAACCGCCTCTACATGTATTGCTACGACCCGAAGCGGAAGAACGACCCCGACAAGGGACGCCGCGAAATGACCGCGATTGCCGACAACGGCAATCCTGGCCTCGACTACAGCAAGAACGCCCTGCCCCAATGCAAGGCCGGCGAGCTCATCAGCTACAAGCTGCGCAACGTGCGCAACGCACGCTCCGACAAGAAGAAGTGGGAAGGCAAGGACCAGACCGTATACGAGTACTACACGGATACGACCATGGATCCCGGCTCGCGGGTCCAGACGAACAACATGGTCGGCGAAGCCGTGCACAAGAACGGCTCCACGACACCGATCGACATGGTCTCCAATCCGATTCTGGAAACCATCCTGTGCGACACGGATCGCCAATGCCGTCCCAAGAGCGAGGGCGGCATCCTGCCGAACAACCACGAGACCGGCCGCACCCCGAAGACGGCCTCCGGCAGCTGCGCCGAGGGCAAGTTTCTCTATTTCGGCTGGGAGGATCGCCCGCCCACGGGATCGAGCGACCGCGACTACGACGATATCCGCCTGATCGTTTCCTGCCCGAAGCTGATCAAGACGGCGGAGAAGAAGGTACGGATCGTCAAATAGGACGCCGGGCCCGAGGTATCCGGCCGCATAGTCCAGGCAGGACAAGCCGCGCGGGCGTCACCACGCCCCCGCGGCTTCTATCCGTCTATCGTGATGGAAAATGGCGCGCCCGAAAGGATTCGAACCTCTGACCCCCAGATTCGTAGCCCGAGACGCACAATCCTCATACCTGTTCATAAGTGATCAGAAAGCCTTGTTTTCCCTCGCTTTGACGGGCTTACCTCCAGTCTGACGTGGTTACTAGCGCTCACGCGTGAGCACCTGTGTGCTTACCAGGCGCTTACCAGACGAGGTCCGATGCGCTTCACCCGCCAGACGCTTGCCGCTGTCGCACCGCCACCCGGCAAAGCCTATCAGATCGTCTGGGACGAGGCCCTGCCCGGCTTTGGCCTGCGGGTAAATGCCGGGGGCTCTCGGCAGTGGGTCGTACAATATCGTGTTCACGGCAACACCAAGCGCCAGACCCTCGGCCGGGCCGACACCCTCCCCCTAGAGGATGCCCGCCGGGCCGCCAAGGCAGTCCTCGCTAAGGTGCAGCTTGGTGGCGATCCGCAGGCCGAAAAGAAGGAAGCCCGGGTCCGCGCTGCCTCTACCTTCGCTCATGTAGCCGAGTGCTATCTGCGACGTACCAAGGAGCGCCTCCGGCCCCGCAGCTTCGATGAGGTGGAACGGCACCTCACCCGAGCATGGGCTCCTCTCAACTCGCTGCCGATCCACAAGGTGACCCGCGCCACAGTAGCCGCCCGGCTTGGTGAGATCGCAGACGAGAATGGCAGGTTTGCCTCGAACCGCGCCCGAGCTTCGCTCTCTGCCCTGTTCTCCTGGGCCATGGGCGAGGGCTTGGTCGAGCAGAACCCGGTGGTTGGCACCAACAAGGCTACCGAGGAGGTAGCCCGTGACCATGTGATCAGCGAGGCTGAACTTCGCCTCATCTGGCAGGCCTGCCGGGATGACGATTACGGCCGCATCCTACGCCTTCTGATCCTCACCGGTCAGCGTCGCGAGGAGGTCGGGGGCATGTGCTGGGCTGAGGTCGACCTTGAGGCGGCTCTGTGGACGATCCCAAAAGAGCGCGCCAAGAACGGCATCGCCCACGAGGTGCCGCTGAGCTCCCCTGCCCTCACCATCCTCTCTGACGTGCCGCGTCGGCCAGGTCGGGCGCATGTGTTCGGCGAGGGCCAAGGCGGGTTTCAGGGGTGGAGCCGAGCCAAAGCCACACTCGACCGGCGGATTGCCGCCTCAGGCCAGGTGGTGCGGCCCTGGCGGGTGCACGACCTGCGCCGCACGGCAGCAACGCGCATGGCGGAAGCCGGAACCCTGCCGCATGTGGTCGAAGCCGTGCTCAACCATGTCTCGGGCCATAAGGCCGGTGTGGCCGGCATCTACAACAGAGCGACCTACGCGAAGGAAAAGCGCGAGGCCCTTGAGCGTTGGGCAGGTGACCTGCAACCTCAGACCCCAGAACCCACCGGATAAGCTCATGGCAGATGATGAGCCTTCAAACCTCGAATTCACCGTGGCAGAGGCTGTCGCCCTAAGGCAATTCAAGATTGGGATCGCAGCAGTTCTAGCCTCCAAGCCTAATGACGGCTTGGCACAACGAGCTCAATATTTTGAGGCGCTCACAGAAATTTCTGAATTTCTACACTTGATAGGGCTCAAGTGGGAACGATCTCAAATTAATCTACTTGCTGAGATGCTGCAAGATCTTGACCTCGGAACCGTACATCCGGTGCTGAAGCCCAGCCGGACCGCGAACCGGCCTCCAAGCTCCACACAAGACTTAAGAGGCCGAGCGTTCGCAGCTCTAGCCGTCGCGGCGCTGGTTGCCGGTGGGTACAAGCGCCAACTGGCAGCCCAGTATCTCGCTCGAAAGTACCCGGAGCTGGATCGATTTAGCGGAAACGAAGGCGTGAAGCTTTCGAAAGCCCTGTTGAATTGGGAGCGCCAGCACCGTGCCGGTGATGTCCTAAATAGTGAGGCGTTCCGGCTGTTTGCGCAAAAGTTGCCAGGCATCGTGGATGGCATCAAAGCCGCTCCCGCCGAACGACGGCTCAAGGGCTCTGAAACTGTCGCAGGGGGCCTTGTGCAGCTGGCGCTCGCACTTTGCAATTAAGCCCCCCTGTTACTTGCAAGTGCGCTGATGACCCTTTGTGACACCCGGGAACACCCGGTGATCACGAAGGTGCTGTATGTCCAACCTGAAGCTGAAGTCCGGGGTGCGCATTCCGCCCGTTCCGGACGACTTGGTCCTCACCAATCTGCCGGATCTTGCGCGTCACAAGGTCCTTAACACCGCTGAGGCTGCGGCCTACCTGAACTTCAGCGTCCCGCATTTCCGCCGCCTCTATCGCAGCGGCGGCGTGCCCGCGCCCATCCAGCTGAGCCAACGTAAGCTCGGCTGGAAGCTGGGTGATCTCATCGACTGGGTGGCGGCGCGCGAGTGCCGCCCCCTCACCGGCACGGCTGCGGAGGTGCGTCATGGCTGATGACGCTAACCTCCCCTACCTCGAGACCATCTTCGACGCCCTGCCTCCCGTAGATGAGATCGATCTTCGCGTTCTCGGGCTGGACCCTCTGCTGGCGTATTACCTGCGGCTCGTGTGCGCCCGTGTGGCTGAGGTGTTCTTCGAGCGCCTCAACCGCTTCTCGTTCATCAGCGAGGACGACCCGGAGGCTCTCGCGGGCTGCGAGCTCGCGCTGCTGTTCCTCATCTGCACCCCGCGCGGCATCCCGATCGACATCGTCGCCTGGAGCCCGCAGAGCGGTCGCATCGGCACGCTGGACGGTGTGGCGTGGGCGCTCGGCCAGGAGTGGCTCCTGCGTCCCAACCTCGACCCCGACCCAGTGCCGATGGTGTACGAGACGGTGCCCCAGTGGCTTGAGGCCCGCGGCCGAGGGCTGGTGATCTTCGACTGGGACGCGGCCGCCTTCGAGGTGGCGGGTGTGCCGCGGCTCGCCGTTGCCGATCTCGATTTTGGCAAGCAGCTGCAGCAGCGGCTCACCCTGCAGCCGCCGCAGATCGTCATCTCGGCTTCCCTCGTCAAAGGGGGCTAGGCAATGGACGACCTTATCAACATTGATGACGTGGCACCCTGCGGGGTGACGCCCGACGACGTGATCTTCCCGCCCGGCTTCAGCCATGAGACCGACGGTCTCTGGTACACGCCTCCGAGCAACGGCAAGCGCACCCGCATCTCGGGTCCGTTCCGGGTGGTCGGGCTTGGCCGCGATCCGAAGAACGGCAGCTGGTCCATTTGCCTGGAGTGGAATGATCAGGACGCCCGTCAGCATGTCGGGTTTGTTCAGCGTGCCGATCTGATCGGCGAGAGCGTCGACGCCCTGCGCCCGCTCGTGGCGCGCGGGCTCCTCATCGAGTCCAGCCGGGAGAGCCTGCGCCTCTTTAAGCAGGCGCTGTATGGGGTGAAGTGCGTGAAGCGCCTGCGCCTCGTCTTCCGCGCCGGCTGGTTCGATCACGTGTTCGTCCTGCCGCATGTCACGATTGGCGACTACCCCGGCGAGAAGGTGATCTACCACGGCGAGGCGGACGCCGCGCACTATGCCCAGAAGGGCACGCTCGAAGACTGGAAGGAGCGCGTCGCCAAGCCCTGCGCAGGCAACTCGCGTCTTCTGCTGGCCCTTGCGGCGGCGTTCGCGGGCCCGCTCAACGACCTCCTGCAGGGCGAGGGCGGCGGCTTCCACTTCTATGGGTCCTCCTCTGTCGGCAAGACCACCCTCGCGGTGCTCGCTGGCAGCGTGTGGGGCGGCGGTGGCCGTACCGGCTTCATCCAGACCTGGCGGTCGACGGACAATGCCCTCGAGAGCGTTGCCCAAGCCCATTCCGGCACGATCCTGGTGCTCGATGAGCTTGGCGAGTTCGATCCTGCGAAGGTCGGTCCCACCAGCTACATGCTTGCCAACGGCCAGGGTAAAGTGCGTGCCAACCGCAAGGGTGTAGGCCAGCCCCGCCACGAGTGGCGTGTGCAGGTCCTCTCCACCGGTGAGGTCACGCTCGCGGACAAGATCCGGGAGGGCGGCAAACCGGTCAAGGCCGGCCAGACGGTGCGCATCATCGACGTTCCGGCCGATGCCGGTGCAGGGTTCGGGCTGTTCGAGATCACGTACGGGGTGGAGCCCGCGGCCTTTGCCAAGAGCCTGAAGGAGGTAGCGCTCGAGGTTTACGGCACGGCGGGCCCTGAATTCGTCGCGGCACTTGCGGCCGATCCGGAGGGCATGGCGAAGACCGCCCGCGAGATGATGAAGGCGATCAGCGAGCGCCTTCTCGCCACCTGCAAGAACCCGGATGGTCAGATCGTGCGTGTGGCGGAGCGCCTGGCTCTTGTGGCGGCGGCGGGCGAGCTGGCGCGGGTTTACCTCGGGCTGCCCTGGGCTGAGGGTGAGGTCGAGTGGGCGGCAAGTGCGTGCTTTGCGGGTTGGCGCGAGCAGCGCGGCGGTAATGGCTCGGGCGAGCTGCTCCAGGCGCTCGGGGCTGTGCGCGAGGTGATCCAGAAGGATGTCGAGAGCCGCTTCCGTCACATCGGCCGGGGTACAGAGGGTCACGACGAGCGGCCCCTCCAGCAGGGTCCGATCCGGGATCTTCTGGGCTACCGCTTCAACCACGAGGGCCGGGTGGTATTTGGCTTTACCGCTAACGGCTGGAAGGAAGTCGTGGGCCAGTGCGGTCGCCCCTCCGACCTTGCCCGCATGCTGGCCAAGCGCGGCGTTCTTTTGACCACCAACGCAGAAGATTACCGGCTGACCAAGCGGGTCGGCGACACCAAGCACGCTCTTGTTGCTGTGTACGCGGACGCAGTCCTGGAGGAGAGCGAATGAAGCACCTCCCCTCGACCTCTCACCTACCGGGCCGGTCGCGTGATCGCGAGGCTGCACGAAACGTCTGTGTCGCTTGTGACGGTGTGACCGCTGCAGGATCAGAGGCTTACGGTTCGGAACGTGCTGTGACCCTTGTGACGGCGCCTGCGGGCGCCTTCACCGCTGCCCGCGGCCTCGTTGACGTCCTCAGGGCTAACGTCATTGCTCGGTTCAGCTCGCATCTCGTGGCCGTGGGAGAGGTGGAGGATGGCCTGTACCGGCAGCTCATCGATGATGCCGCTCACCTTTATGCGGTCTGGGGCGGAGCACTGGGGCCGCTCGGCTGGACGGATCGGCTTGTGTTCGGTGATGGCCCGCTGACTGATGGACTGATCTCGGCGCTCCGAGGGCGCCGGGTGGTCCGGCTCTCGCGCGATCACGCACTCCTGAGCGACGGCACGATTTACTGGAACCCCAATCAGGAGGCGCAGCATGACGCGCCCTAA
The DNA here is from genome assembly GCA_036562855.1 of Microvirga sp. Taxonomy (GTDB): domain Bacteria; phylum Pseudomonadota; class Alphaproteobacteria; order Rhizobiales; family Beijerinckiaceae; genus Microvirga. Next base: position 5,331 of record DATCJK010000050.1, on the reverse strand, counting down.
GCAGCAGGAAGCCGAACCGGGCGGCGCGGACCCGCGCACATCTCCGACAGCCCGAGAGGGGCAGTCGATCAAGGCCGCAATGGAGACCCTCGCCGGCAAGCCGCGCGGCGTGCGGGTGGAACTCGTGCAGGGTGCCCGCGGCAGCATCGACGTACGCGCGCCGCACACGGACGAGCGGGGGTGGCTCATTCACCTCGCCGCCTCCTTCGGCTCGAGCTCGATCGACTTTGCTCTCCAGCAGATCCAGGTGCTGGTCGGGGCGACCAAGGCCGACGCTTCCCTACCGGACCGTATGGTGGCCGTGAATGCGATGCTGGCTATCGTGGCGGGTCTCCGGCCCCGGGACGAGGTCGAGGGTGCACTCGCGGTGCAAATGGCGGCTACGCATGGCCTTGCCGTAACCATGTTGGAGCGCGCCCGGACCGCCGGCCATATCGAGGTTCTCGAGGCCGCCGGCACCCTCGCAACGAAGCTCCTGCGCACCTACACCGGCCAGGTGGAGGCTCTGGCGAAGCTTCGGCGGGGCGGAAACCAGCACGTCACCGTCGAGCACGTTCACGTTCATGCGGGTGGCCAAGCGATCGTCGGCAATGTGGGTCAGAGGCCCCGGGGTGAGGGGCGGAGGAAAAAGGAGGATCAACCCCATGCACCCGAGGCAGAGGCAACGCGACCCCTCACGGCTCAACCAGTCACCCCGGTGTGGAGCCAAGACCCGGAGCGGGATCCCGTGCCGCTCGCCAAGGGTGAATGGGCGCACGAGGTGCCGGATGCATGGGAGCTCAATTGGGAGCGGAGCCCCGAAGGGTGAGGCGAATGGCAACTACCGCCATGGTCGCTTCACCTGCGAGGCACTCGAGGTGGAGCGCACAGCGCGCGATCTGATGCGTGCCGCGAGGGGTCTATTCGGCAGAATGAAGTGAACGGCAGGTCACAAAGGTCACAGGCCAGTCACAAGAGCTAAGTGCCTGATCGAACTCGTGTCACACGGTCACAAACTTCACAGTTCGATCTAGGGTAGTCGATCCTGTAGGAGGCTGCCCCTCGCAAGGCTGACGCCTTTCAGAATTGCGGAGGTGCAGCAGCTACTAGCCTAGCGATTTTCCCCTACGAGGGCTGCTGTGCCTCAATGGTGCCAACCCGAAACGTCTCAAGCCGCGTGGGTTCAGACGCTGCGAAGTCGGTTGAGGACAACTCAAACGTTGGGCTCGTATCGGGCCCAAGCGGCCGCGACTTCGGCGACTTGGCTGGTTATGGCAGCGGCGGATCAGCTCAAGACTACCGCGATGTCGTTGGTGAAAATCTCGGCACCACCGACCAACCCAATCCTCTCAACGAAGTTGTGATAATCCAAACTGATGAAGCGGAACCCCAGGGCCGCCTCCCCAGTGCCTGAGAAGTAGCCGTGCATAGGACCTGTCGTCTGCAGACGGTCCCCAGCTGCGGGACCAAAAGGCTGCCGCAAGGCTCTAGATCATCGGCAGATTGGGTGTTCCCCAGCGTAGCTGCAATAGCCGGAGGTGGCTGCGAACCCTTTGCCCCATGTCACAGAATGGGATTTTCTCCCTTCAAAGACGGAAACGTTATGCCTCGCTCGGGCTGTGAAGACTCTTCCGTCCCTTGTGCTTGCGCGGCTTCCCCTTCACGCCCTTGCTCGTCTGATGCTTCTCGTTTGGTCTCCCGCGCCTTGCGGCGGAGGTTGAAACAAGCTGCTGCTCGATCCGGGCGTTCAGGCTCGCCCGCAGATCAACGACTGCCGCTACGTCCTCATAAACCTCGGGGTACCGCTGCGCGAGCCATAGCCAAGTCGTGGCGATCTTCACCCGAGCTTCAAGCTTGAGCAGGTCAGCCTTCACGCCGAAGTTCGGTGGCCGCACCTGCGCACCCCGAGCATGCTGCCGAGCCCAATCAAGAAGTAGCTCAACTGCCATCCGCTCACGCGCATCAACCGGCGCCATTGCATAGGACAAGCGGTCGAGGATGGGGGCATCCACTGTGTCGAGGAGGGAGGCGAGTTCGATCATCTCCTCCATGTCAGCCATCCGGAGATCTGGGTGCCCGGCTACGAGCGTATCATACAGGTGCCGCAGAACACGACCAAGTCGGTCTGTTCCTAGTACTTCGCTGGCCGAAAGAACCGTCTCCTGATTGGGCCGCACGTAGGCCTTGCCGCGGAGCTTGACGGCCTCTCTGGTCAACGCATTCGAGAGCACGGTTTCGACCTGCGCATACGAGCCTACTTCAGCCAGGGCTGTCACAAGCCCTTCATCATGGTGGCCGAAGCGGCCTGCACGGCCGGCGATCTGTTTGATCTCCATGGCCGTGAGTTGCCTATCCTGCACACCATCGAACTTGCGGAGGGTCGAGAAGACGACCCGCCGCAGGGGACCGATGTTCAGGCCCATACCAATCGCATCCGTCGCCACAAGCACTTCTGCTTCGCCATTCCGGAAGCGGGCAGCCTCTGCGCGGCGGACCTCAGCGCCTAGGGCCCCATACACGGTCGCGACGGTTCGCCCAGCCTGAACGAGCCGGGCTCGCAGGTCGTGCACATCCCTTCTGGAGAACGCCACCACGGCGTCGCCCCTGGACAATCTCTCTAGCTTCGCTGGCGTGCCTTCAACGTTCAGCTTGCCCTTGCGCTTGAGGATCCGAACCTCCAGTGACTCTCCGGTCATTGCCAGCAGGTGCTCCACGAGCGGGATGGCCTCCGGCGCACCGGTCAGAACCACAAAACGCGCAGGCGCTCCAATGACCGCCTGGGTCCATGCCCAACCACGGCTCGGATCCCCAAGCATCTGGACCTCATCAATGACGCAAACGTCGACCGGACGGTGCAGGTCGAGGGTCTCGATCGTGCGGGCAATATGTGTTGCCCCATCGGGGAGGATACGCTCCTCTCCCGTGACCATGCCTGCGGCTAGCCCCCCCTCACCCATGCGCTCGAAGTGCTCAAGAGCCAACAGGCGCAACGGCGATAGAATCTCGGCCGTTTCCGCCTCACTAGCGAGCTTGAGCGCCTCGTACGTTTTGCCCGAGTTGGTTGGGCCAGCCAGGAAGACGAACCTACGGTCAAGCGACCTAGCTACCGGGAAGATGGCTGCATAGCGCTCATAGCCCGAGGCCTCCCGGATCTGCGCCTCGCGCAGGTGCCGGAGCCTCTTGGCCACTGCTTGCGAGCGAAGATCATCAAGCAACGAGCGGAGTTTGCGCCCAGCCCCACCCGGACCGTGCTTGTCAGAAGCATGAACCCGGTCGAGGTTCTCGATCGCCGACCTGATGCTGCCAATGACAGCTTCCCGTTCTGCCGCATCGTCGTAGGTGGCAAGATAGGTGCCGAGTTCGTCACGCCAGTTCGCAACCTCTTGCTCACACGATGCGAGGGTGGCATCCCGCAGATCGAGCAGCCGAGCGTTAAGGACCTCTGCCGCCGAAGCAATCTGCTCGCGGCTTGTCCTCGCCGACGACAAGACGACCGCCGCAACCCCGGCGGGCTCGGCAAAGACAAACTCCACGAGGATCTCGGTGGGGTCACTGCCGGGCAGGACTGAGATCGGGTGGGCGAAGACGGCACGGTACCCGACAAACTCACGGCCAAGCTTTCCTGGACCATGATTGGACCGGCGGATATCTTCAGCGATATAGATGCTAGTGTCTTTGCGGACGAACGCCAGGATGCTCTGCCGGCGCCCATGAGAAGGCTCGTCGCCGGATGCTGTCGCAAGCCCTTTCTTCGCACCATATCCAGCGCTTCTGTGATTGAAAGTTGCTCGGGCGCTGCGATTAACGTCGCGAGTTCCGGTGCGCATCCGCCAGGCGGGGACCTCGGTGGCAAGCTGCGCGACGAACTCGGGATCGAACAAGAGCGCACCATCGCCCTTTCCCGACGCGCGGGTCATGCTCCGATCAGCAACCGGGATCAGGCCAGCTTCAATCCATTGCTCGCATTCGTCCATGCTGGCCAGGAGAAGCCCTGGCAGATGATTGATGCTGATTAGATCTCTAGATTCTCGAGACATTGACCGTTCCAATGGACACGGCAGACTTGAGCGCGGCTGCTATTCTTAGCGCTCTTCCGCCATGTGATGTATGTTGTCAGATCGCACTGCTAGGTGTTCGCTCTGCACGACGCTTACGCGGGGGACGTCGATTGCCTACTAGGGTGCTTTCGCTCTTCGCCCTGCGTCTTGATGTTCGCCAAACTTGTGTTGCGTAGGCTCACCTTGAGCGGAGATCCTGCAAAGGTCGCTGCCAGCAGTACTGCGAGTGGACCGTTGAAACGCGGGAACACATGAGTGCCCACACTTGTAAGATGGTGACGGTCGCCGCGGACCTCAAGCAGGGCAGAAGCTGGTTGGCCTAGTAGGACAGCAGTCGTGCTCTCTGTGCGTGGCGGAGATGCGCATTCAACTGCTGCTTCGCAGGAGCTTGCATAACGCCGCCCTCCTCCCCATTTTATGTCTACACTGGTCAGGCTTTCCGAATGACCAGAGATGGCTACGAGCCGTGATGTGATGCCGGATGTACGCGCACCTCGCTGACCACGTGGCCGTTGGCGTCTTTAGCTATTCTCGCAGATAACCCGGCCTCTCTGCCGTCTTTGCGAGGGCATGTTAGATCGCCAGCATGAGGAGGGCATCCAACCCTCTTGCAATGGGGCTGCGGGTCGCTTATGTCCCCGCTCCCGGCGCGCCGCATGTGCGAGCCGGTGCTCTTTCCAGACAGCCTGATTGTCGGCTCCCGAGCCATTGCTTGGGGGTGCTTTCGCGTCGCCGCACTGCTGCCCGAGGGCTCTAAAGCTCTGGGCTTAGATGCGAGCTTGGCTGTTTGGGGCAATACACATGAGCCTGAACTCTGGACTCGTCCGGACCCGTTCAGCGGCTCCTCTGGCACAAACATCATCAGGGTCGGCCGAATAGGCTGACGCAGCGACAACGCAGAAACAGATGGTTTCTGCGAACAATTTTGCTTTATCTGTACTTGGCGACTAGAGATACGACGTCAGATTATCTTCTAGCATTTTCGAATTTGCTGTTGACATTGGGGGCGCGCAGGTCTAAATAGTTTCCATCAACGGAGCGGGCGCTGAGGCGCTGGCTTTCGTGACTTCCTGAAGAGGCAGGCAACCAGCGCCGGTTCAAACCGGCAGCGGGTGCATTGGCCTCCTGAAGGTTTCGACACCGTTTGGTGTCATGCTCTTTGACAAGTGAAGAAAGAAAGAGAAGCGTGGACGGCGATGTCCTTGCGGACGCTCTTTGGAGTGTCACAAGAGACGATTGATCGGTCACGTTTTGGAGCTCATCTCTGGTGGAAACGCCAGGGTGTGAACTCTGT
>DATCJK010000049.1:0-123046 GCA_036562855.1 Microvirga sp. | reverse complement strand
CGCGACGCTCATCGGCGGGTCTCCATCCAGGACCGACCGGCGACGGAAAGGATGATCGCGACGCTCATCGGCGGGTCTCCATCCAGGACCGACCGGCGACGGAAAGGATGATCGCGACGCTCATCGGCGGGTCTCCGGGTCGGGGAACAGGCCGATCACCGGCTCAGGCCCGCGATAGACCGGCACGGACCGAGGCGCAGGCGCGCCCGTGGCGGGAAGCCGGGCGGGCTCGGCGCCGAGCTGGCGGGCAAAGGCCTTCAGCTCGGCCTCCTCCTCGTCGTCGGCCGTCACCACGTCGATAGCCGGCCGGCCGTGGCGGCCATAGGTCCAGCGCTTGAGCGCGTTGGCCTCAAGACCCACGAGTAGCGAGGCGAGGAGCTGCGCCGCAAGGGCCGCCGCCGGCTGCACGTCGAGGAGGGCGAGCGCCACCTGGAGAACGACCAGGAACAGCAGCACGAGGAGGCCCGCGAGCCACAGGCGCTGCACGAAGAACCAAAGAAAGGTGAAGACGAACGCGCCCAGGGAGAAGCCGTCCTTCACGAGCTCGGCCCCTTCGAGCGCCTCGCGGTCGCCCGGGTCGCCGTCGCGCGGCAGATGCAGGGTATAGGTTTTCATCGCCCAACCTTCATGTTGCGGGCCGGATGCACGGGAAGCCTCAACGGCTTCGCGGCGGCCGCTTACAGGCTGCCCTTGGTGGAGGGAACCCACTCCTGCCTTAAAGCAGTATGCCGGCCCATGCCCGTCATAGGCTGCCCTTGGTGGAGGGAACGCGGCCCCCCTCGCGCGGGTCCGTCGCCATCGCCTGACGCAGGGCCCGGGCCACCCCCTTGAACAGGCTTTCGGCGATATGATGGCTGTTCGCCCCATAGAGCGTTTCGAGGTGGAGCGTGATGCCCGCGTTCATGGCGAAGGCCTGGAAGAACTCGCGCACGAGCTCCGTGTCGAACACGCCGATCTTCTCGGTCGGGAACGTGGTGCGGAATACGAGGAACGGCCGGCCCGAGATGTCGAGCGCCACCCGGGAGAGCGTCTCGTCCATGGGCAGGTGGATATCCGCGTAGCGAGCGATGCCCTTCTTGTCGCCGAGCGCCTGCAGGACGGCCTGGCCGAGCGCGATGCCGGCATCCTCCGTGGTGTGGTGCTGGTCCACGTGGAGGTCGCCCGTCACCTTGAGGTTAAGGTCCACGAGAGCGTGTCGCGCGAACAGCTCGAGCATGTGATCGAGGAAGCCGACGCCGGTGGCGATCTCGGCCTTGCCGGTGCCGTCGAGGGCAACGGACACGGACACATCGGTCTCGGCGGTGCGGCGGCTGACGCTCGCGGCGCGCATCAGGTTTCGTCCTTCCATCGGGAGAAGCGGCGCGTTCTACCAAGCCGAGCCGGGAAACGCTACCCGCCGCGGAGCCGATCCGGGATGCTCCGTCAAAAGGCGAAGAACCGGCGGGCGGCGAAACGCCACCTGCGTTGGACTTCTCCGGCCCGATGCTTAAGTGAGACCCGTCCTTACGGAGTTCCCGCCTTTGGCCACCGACGCCCCTCCCAGCATGCATGCCACCACGATCCTCATGGTCCGCAAGGGCGGCCGCGTCGTCATCGGCGGGGACGGGCAGGTGAGCCTCGGCCAGACGATCGTGAAGGGCAACGCCCGGAAGGTGCGCCGCCTCGCCAAGGGCGAGGTGATCGGCGGCTTTGCGGGCTCGACCGCGGATGCCTTCACGCTCTTCGAGCGCCTCGAAGCGAAGCTGGAGCAGCATCCTGGCCAGCTCACCCGCGCCTGCGTGGAGCTCACCAAGGACTGGCGCACGGACCGGTATCTCCGCCGCCTCGAAGCCATGATGCTCGTCGCCGACCGGGAGGTGGGCCTCCTCCTCTCCGGGGCCGGCGACGTGCTGGAACCCGAGGGCGGCGTGATGGCAATCGGCTCCGGCGGCAACTTCGCCCTCGCGGCCGCGCGAGCGCTCGCCGACACGGACATGGATGCGGAGGCGATGGTGCGGCGCTCGCTCCAGATCGCCGCCGAGATCTGCGTCTATACGAACGGCAACATCGTCGTCGAAAGCCTCGACGCGGCCTGACCCTTTCTGCGCCGAACCCTCACGACCGGGACGCCCGGCGCCCAGGACCCTCCCCATGACCACCTTCTCCCCCCGCGAAATCGTCTCCGAACTCGACCGCTTCATCGTCGGCCAGCACGACGCCAAGCGCGCGGTCGCCATTGCGCTTCGCAACCGCTGGCGGCGCCAGCAGCTGGTGGGCGCGCTGAAGGAGGAGGTGGCGCCCAAGAACATCCTGATGATCGGGCCGACAGGCTGCGGGAAGACGGAGATCTCGCGCCGGCTCGCGCGGCTCGCGGGCGCGCCGTTCCTGAAAGTGGAGGCCACGAAATTCACCGAGGTCGGCTATGTGGGCCGCGACGTGGAGCAGATCGTGCGCGATCTCGTGGAGGTGGGCATCGGCCTCGTGAAGGAGGAGCGCCGCAAGCAGGTGCAGGCGAAGGCCCATATCGCCGCCGAGGAGCGGGTGCTCGACGCGCTGGTGGGACCGACCTCTAGCGCCGCGACCCGCGACAGCTTCCGCAAGAAGCTGCGCGCCAACGAGCTCGACGACAAGGAGATCGAGCTCGAGATGCAGGCGGGCGGACAGGGGATGCCGATGTTCGAGATCCCGGGCATGCCGGGCGCGTCGGTGGGCGCGATCAATCTCTCCGACATGTTCGGCAAGGCCTTCGGCGGCCGCTCCAAGACGCGGCGCACCACCGTGCGCGAGGCCTACGACCCGCTGGTGGCCGAGGAATCGGACAAGCTTCTCGACCAGGACGCCCTCGTGCAGGAGGCGATCCGGCAGGTGGAGAACAACGGCATCGTCTTCCTCGACGAGATCGACAAGATCGCGGGCAACCGTGAAGGCCGCATGGGCGCCGACGTGTCCCGCGAGGGCGTGCAGCGGGATCTTCTGCCGCTCATCGAGGGCACCACGGTCTCGACGAAGCACGGGCCGGTGAAGACGGACCACATCCTCTTCATCGCGTCGGGCGCCTTCCACGTGTCGAAGCCCTCGGACCTCCTGCCGGAATTGCAGGGTCGACTGCCCATCCGCGTGGAGCTGCAGCCGCTCACGGTGAGCGATTTCCGGCGCATCCTCACGGAGACCGAGGCGAGCCTCATCAAGCAGGCGGTGGCGCTGATGCGCACGGAGGGCGTGGAGCTCGTCTTCACGGACGATGCCATTGACGCCCTGGCGCAGGTGGCCGTGGACGTGAACAGCTCCGTGGAGAATATCGGCGCGCGGCGCCTGCAGACCGTGCTGGAGCGCGTGCTCGACGAGGTGTCGTTCACGGCGCCGGACCGCTCGGGGGAAACCGTGACGGTGGACGCGGCCTATGTGCGCGGCCAGGTGGAGAGCCTGGCGAAGAACGCGGATCTGAGCCGGTTCATCCTGTGAGGCGGCCCGCCTGCCGCCCACACGCTTTCGCGAGCGACCGATAGACGGGGAACCCCGCGCCCGATTCGCGGATTCTGTCACGCATGGGTCACGATGCTGCTCATGCACTGAAGGAGAAGGCGCTGGAGATTCATCGGCGGCTCTGCGTCGCCTATGAATGTCCGATTGCCTATTTCCATTCCCTCGATCCCTTGAGCGAGCTCGTCTCCTCGCTCCTGTCCCATCGCACGCGCAACGCGGATTCAGGCCGGGCCTTCAAGGCGCTGCGGGCCCGCTATCCGGATTGGGCGGCGGTGCGCGACGCGCCGGTGGACGAGATCGAGGCCACGATCGCGGGCGTCACCTGGCCCGAACAGAAGGCGCCGCGCATCCAGGCGGTTCTGCGCGCCATTGAGCAGCGGCACGGGACGCTCAGCCTCGATTTTCTGGGCGAGATGCCGGTTGTGGAAGCGCGGGCATGGCTCGAGAGCATCCCCGGCATCGGGCCGAAGACGAGCGCGGCGGTGCTCTCCTTCTCGACCCTGCGAAAAGCGGCGCTGCCCGTGGACAGCCACCATCACCGGGTGGCGCAGCGCACCGGCCTCATTCCGCAATCGATGGATGTGGGTCCCTCGCATCGAGCGCTGGAAGCGCTACTGCCGACGGACTGGAACGCGCAACAGGTCTACGACAACCACGAAGTGATGATGCTGCACGGGCAGCGCTGCTGCTTTTTCAAGAACCCCGCCTGCGGGCGGTGTCCCGTGCTGGAGCTATGCCCGACGGGGCAGGGGCGGATGGCGGGAGGGGCCCACGCCGCGGATCACGTCTCCCCGGCGGGAAGAGGTCGGGCTGCGCAGCAGATCGGGTGAGGGGGCAACCCCCACCCGATCTGGCGTGGTTCTTACTTCGCCGCGATGACGGCGATCTCGACCTTGTACTGAGCCGCCGCGAGCTTCGCCTCGACGGTGGCGCGGGCCGGGGTGTTGCCTTCGGACACCCAGGCATCCCACACCCCGTTCATCTCCTGAAACGTCGCCATGTCGGTGAGCCAGATATTAGCCATCAGGAGCTTTGACTTGTCGGTGCCGGCCTCGGCCAGGATCCCGTCGATGATGGCCAGAATTTCCTTTGTCTGATCCGCGACGCTGCCGCCGGCGGTCTTATCGGCCACCTGACCGGCCAGATACACCGTGTTGCCGTGGATCACGGCGGGGCTCATGCGCTTGCCGGGGCGGATGCGTTGGATGGTCATGCTGGATCCTGGACGTTAGAGGGTGCCAGCTTGTGGTTCAGGTGGGCCGGATCGGTCAAGTCGTCTCAGGGCCGGGAGCCGTCCATGGAGCGCCTGCGTCGCGCCCTATTGCTGAGTGGCAAGCTTGAAGCGGCTGAGTTCGTTCGCCGTCAGCCTTCTGTTCGAGTCGTGCGGAACGCTCATGATCAACCCGACGACGCCAGGGGAGACGCCGAGATTCCTGGTGTAGCGCGAGAGCAGATCGCGGACGGAGCGGCCGACCTCGGGCGTGAGGGCCTGCTGGTTGTCGGAGGTTCCCTCCCAGGGGGCGTGCACCACCACGTGGCTGCCCTGTGGAACGTAGCGTGTTCGGCCGCCCATCAAGGTGAAGACGCAGGCGGAGGCGCACAGGCCCGGCCGGATCTCGCCGCCGACCACCCGGCCCGCGACCGTGCGCAGCTGAAGCTTGCGGGCGGCCAGGCCCAACCTCATGCCGCCGATGAGGTAGCCGCCGCCTGAATGAATGACGAGATCGCGCGGCATGCGGGTCCGGGAAGCCGCTTCGGCCTTGAGGAAGGCGATGAAGTTTTGGACCTCGTCCTTCTCGATATTTGCCGTTGCCATGATGGCGAGAGGGCAATTGCGTTGGAACCCGCAACGTCCATCGTCGAGGACGGCAATCCGGTAATCGAGCGCGGAGGCGGAGGCCGTCGTTGCGAGGACGAGTCCCAGCGCGAGACGAACGAGGCGTAGGACGGGGAGGTCGAGGTGGGGCAAGATAAACGCTGCGCAGGACGTTGTTGTAGAAACAATGTAACTGCAATCATAGGACGCGCAAGTCCTGTCGAATGCCCCCACCACGTCGCCGCTCCGCTGGCAGGTTTGCCCTCGGCTGCCTCAATACAGCGTCGTCCGCATCCGCTCCGGCAGCGCCTCGTCGTACGCGTCGCCGCCCACGCGCGCATCGCTCGCGCCGGCGAGCATTTGGCCGGGGCTCGGGATCTGCGGACGCGAGCGGTGTTTCGCGGGATTCCACAAATCCGAGCGCACGAGGGCGCGGGAGCACTGGAAGTACACCGTACCGATGGCGATCGCGAGCACGGAGCGCGGGCGCTTGCCCTCGTGCGTGAAGCGCTCGAGGAGCGCGGGATCGATGGAGATCGCCGCGCGTCCGTTCACGCGCAGGGTCTCGCCGATGCCGGGGATCAGGAAGAGCAGGGCGACCTGCGGGTTCTCGATGATGTTCCTGAGCGAGTCGATCCGGTTGTTGCCGCGCCGGTCCGGCAGCATCAGGGTGCGCTCGTTCTCCACGTGGACGATCCAGCCCGCATCGCCGCGCGGCGAGCAGTCGAGGCCGCCCGATCCTGCGGTCGCCAGCACCGCGAAGGGCGAAGCCTCGATGAAGGCGCGGTACTCGGGCGTGAGCCGGTCCGTTTCCTTCAGGCGGGATGCTTCGGCGATCTCGCCGTAGACGGCTTCGAGATCGGCGCGCGTGGTGACCGTGTGGGGCATGGGTGTTCAGCTCACGAAAAAGCCCCCGCACCTTGCGATGCGGGGGCTGATGGTCGAAGCCCGTGAGGCTTACTCGCCGGCCTGGCGCTGCTGGTCGCGCTGGGCGCGCTCGGCGTCCCGCTCGGCCTTGAGCTGCTCGGTGATATCCTCGCCGGTCTCCTGGTTGACCACCTTCATGGAGAGACGGACCTTGCCGCGCTCGTCCATGCCGAGGAACTTCACCTTCACCTTCTCGCCTTCCTTGACCACGTCCGTGACCTTGGCGACGCGGTTCTTGGCGAGCTCCGAGATGTGAACGAGGCCGTCGCGCGAACCGAAGAAGTTCACGAAGGCGCCGAACTCCATCACCTTGACGACCGTGCCCTCGTAGATCGCGTTCACCTCGGGCTCGGCCACGATGGAGCGGATCCAGTTGTAGGCCGCCTTGATGGACTTGCCGTCGGCCGAGGCGATCTTGATGAGACCGTCGTCGTTGATGTCGATCTTGGCGCCGGTCTTCTCCACGATCTCGCGGATGACCTTGCCGCCCGAACCGATGACCTCGCGGATCTTGTCGGTGGGGATCTGCATGGTCTCGATGCGCGGTGCATGCTCGCCGAGCTCGGCGCGCGGCGCCGTGAGGGCCTTGTTCATCTCCTCGAGGATGTGGGCGCGGCCGGCCTTCGCCTGGTCGAGCGCGACCCGCATGATCTCCTCGGTGATGCCGGCGATCTTGATGTCCATCTGGAGCGAGGTGATGCCCTGGTCCGTTCCGGCCACCTTGAAGTCCATGTCGCCGAGGTGATCCTCGTCGCCGAGGATGTCGGACAGCACCGCGAAGCGCTCACCCTCGAGGATGAGGCCCATGGCGATGCCGGCCACCGGACGGCGGAGCGGAACGCCCGCATCCATGAGCGCCAGCGAGGCGCCGCAGACGGTCGCCATCGAGGACGAGCCGTTGGACTCCGTGATCTCCGACACCACGCGCAGGGTGTAGGGGAACTCGTGCGTCGCCGGGAGCATCGGATGGATGGCGCGCCAGGCGAGCTTGCCGTGGCCGATCTCGCGGCGGCCGGGCGAGCCCATGCGGCCCGTCTCGCCCACGGAGTAGGGCGGGAAGTTGTAGTGCAGCAGGAAGGATTCCTTGCGGGTGCCCTCGAGCTGGTCGATGAACTGCTCATCCTCGCCGGTGCCGAGCGTCGTCACCACGAGGGCCTGCGTTTCGCCGCGGGTGAACACGGCCGAACCGTGGGTGCGGGGCAGCACGCCGACTTCGGCGACGATCTGGCGGACCGTGCTGAGATCGCGGCCGTCGATGCGCGAGCCGGTGTCGAGGATGTTCCAGCGCACGACCTTGGCCTGCACTTCCTTGAACGCGGCCTTCACCTTCTCGGGCTCGAACTGGGCTTCCCCATCGGCCGGAAGAAGGGCGGCCATCACCTTCGCCTTGACGGCGTCGACGGCGGCGTACCGGTCCTGCTTGCGGGTGATCTTGTAGGCGTCGCGCAGCTCCTTCTCGGCGATGTCGAGAACGGCCTTCTCGACCGCGGAGGCATCGGCCGGCTGGTAGTCGCGCGGCTCCTTGGCGGCCTTCTCGGCGAGACGGATGATCGCCTCGATGACCGGCTGGAAGTGCTTGTGGCCGAACATCACGGCGCCGAGCATCACGTCCTCGCCCAGCTCCTTGGCCTCGGACTCGACCATCAGCACCGCGTCGGCCGTGCCGGCGACGACGAGATCGAGGGAGAAGTCCTCCATCTCCTGGAGGGTCGGGTTCAGCTTGTACTGGCCGCCGATATAGCCGACGCGGGCGGCGCCCACCGGGCCCGTGAAGGGAACGCCGGAGAGGGTGAGGGCGGCGGAGGCCGCCACCATGCCGACGATGTCGGGATCGTTCTCGAGATCGTGCGAGAGCACGGTCACGACCACCTGCGTCTCATTCCGGTAGCCGTCGAGGAAGAGGGGACGGATCGGGCGGTCGATGAGGCGGGAGACCAGGGTCTCCTTCTCGGTCGGACGGCCTTCGCGCTTGAAGTAGCCGCCCGGGATGCGGCCGGCCGCGTAGGTGCGCTCCTGGTAGTTCACCGTGAGCGGGAAGAAGTCGATGCCCGCCTTCGGCTCCTTGGCCGAGACGACGGTGGCAAGGACGGTGGTCTCGCCGTAGGTGGCGACGACGGCGCCGTCGGCCTGGCGGGCCATCTTGCCGGTTTCGAGCACGAGCTTGCGCCCGGCCCAGATCAGCTCTTCGCGTTGAGTGTCGAACATGGATGTCTTCTTTCGGTGCGGACGGGGCGCCCCATTGGCGGGCGCGCCGCGTCGGGGCGGCTTGCGCCGCGAACCCCGCAGCGGACGGACCGGAGGTCCGTCAGGCCGGGTGCGGCGCGGCAGCGGCTCGACGCCATGAGCAAGACGGCAAGAGGCTCCCAGGGCTCAAAGCCCTCAAGCAGCCCCTTGCGATCCTGCCATGGACATCGCGTCGTCTGCCTTGCGATGCGAGGGCGGCCTTGCCGCCCTCGCGGGGGCCGTCCGGAGCCGGGCTCCGGACGGCGTTCCTCGAAGCTTAGCGGCGGATGCCGAGCCGCTCGATGAGGCTGCGATAGCGGGCCTCGTCCTTCTTCTTCACGTAGTCGAGAAGGGAGCGACGCTGGGACACGAGCTTCAGGAGGCCACGACGGGAATGGTTGTCCTTCGTGTGCGTCTTGAAGTGACCGGTCAGGTTGTTGATGCGCTCCGTCAGGATCGCGACCTGCACCTCGGGGGAGCCGGTATCGCCGGACTTTTGAGCGAATTCGGAAACAAGCGCGGTCTTGCGCTCGGCAGTGATCGACATCGCGGATCCTTTCAGGTTGGTGTTGTCGAGAGGCTCGGCGGTGTGTCGGAGCCGAAGCCTGGCAGCGGAGACGGCCGGGCCGGGATGTCGTCCAGCGCGGTCGTGGAGTCCGTTGCGTCCCGCGGGGTCAAGCCGGTCGCGGGATGGCGCACCATACACGAAACCGCTTGGCGTGCCAGAGAAATCGTTCCTCGGTCGAGGTCCGGCAAGGCGGTGCGACGCGCGGTCCGCTCCGGCGCCGGGGCGGGGCCCGGCGGGCGGACCTCGCAAGGCGTTCCGTCGTCGGGGGATGGCGCTGGGCTCGTCGATGCGTGACGATCAGGGCGTGCCGCCCTCGCGGACGCTGGCATGCTCGTAGAAGGGGCGGAAGATGTCCGCCATGGAGGCCGCCCGGGTCTCCAGGTCGCGGAACACCTGGAAGACCGCGCGGGGGCTATAGGGCTTCTGGATGAAGACGCTGCCGGCCGCCTGTGCGGAAGCCTGCTCGGCCGAGGCAGTGGCATAGATCACCGGGCGCAGCGGATGATTCAGGTTGAACTCCGCCCCCACGATCCAGCCGCTGATCTCGCCCGGCAGATGGATATCCGTGAACAGCCAGTCGATCGCGCGGCCATGGGCCCGCAGGATCGTGAGGGCTTCCTCGCCGCTCTCGGCCACATGGACCTGAAGACCCGCCTTCTCGAAATAGCGGACGATCACGGTGCGCGTGATCTCGTCGTCCTCCACGATGAGGATGGAGCGGCGGCTCGGCAGGGGACCCTGGTCTTCCATCCAGACACGATGGCAGGATGGGCTTGCCGGGCGGTTAAAACCCTGCGGTGGCGAGATGAAACCAAGGCGGGGCACAGGTTTCGTAAGTCTTGGTTAACGAGTCTTTCGTGACGCGCCAACCCGCCCAGGGCTTAACCCATCGTTAAGTCAGGCAAAGCGCGCCATTCGTCAGGTCTCGTTTACCTTTTATTCATCATTAAGGCGCGGGTTTTAGCCTTTCGACTACGCTGCATTTTGAGACGAATTCGCCTCAATGTGACGCCATGTCGTCCAAACCCCATCACCCCATTTTGTATTGTGACGTCTGCGGGTCCGGCAGCATCGAATTGCGCGGTGCGTTGAAATCCGGAACGCCGATCCTGTGCGGCGAATGCGGCACCGAGCGCGGCCGCTGGCCGAGCTTCCTGCATGACCTCCAGGTCCGCGTGGACGCGCAGCGGCGCCTGGACAGGGGGGCCGCTGACGTCAAGGCGGAAGCCTGAGGAGCGCGACGCGAGCGACGGGCCCCGGGAGCCTCACACGGCCCGCTCGGCCTTGGCCGGAGCGCGGGTCAGGGAGCCCCGCGGTCCGGTTGGCTCAACAGCTCGAGCACCTGGAGGGCGAGCGGCCATGAGACCGTCAGCGTGAGTGTGGCATGGCCGTCGCCGAGATCCTCGACGCGGATGCTGGTCTCCCGATCCGGCGGGGTGGGGCCGCCGGTCTCCTCGTCCCAGGCGGGCATGGGTTCGTTGCGGCCAAACTGGCTTCCGTCCATTCTCCGGCTCTCCTCGCGGGTCCGGCGGCGATGCCCAGGTCTCGCACGAACGCCGCACCGGCCAGGGACCGGCGGCGAGGGGCACAGCACGCACGAACACGTTCGACGATACGAGCGTTCCGGTCCGGTTGTGATGGGCCGCTCGGCGGCCTTGTTTCGAACCGTGAATCGCTGCCCCCACGGGCAGGGGTAGGAAGCACTGATTTGCGCCGGACGCGCAAACGGAAAACAGGCCCCGCGAAGCCGAACGGCGCAGTTTCAACCCAAGCTTGACGGTTGGCAGGGACGGAGAAACCAGGGGTTCCGCGCCCCGTTCCGGAGGGCCCGCCTGTTCATCGATCGGACTTGGGTGCAAGACGCAAAAAAGCCGCCCGAAGGCGGCCTTTTGATCATCCCTCCCGGAGGAGAGAATTGGAGCGGGCGAAGGGATTCGAACCCTCGACCCCAACCTTGGCAAGGTTGTGCTCTACCCCTGAGCTACACCCGCGCTCCGTGGCGCCGAGGCGCCGTGCGAGGCGGCTGATTTGCCCCAATTCGATTCACATTGCAAGGGGGGTCTCCGGTCAATCGTCGCTCATTCCGCCGCAGGGCCGATCAAGGCGCCGCCACCAGCGCCCCGCTTGAGGGAGACACGGGCCATCGATAGAAGCCGGTAGCCCTTTCCAGCAGCGCCGACCGCAGAGCCCGCCCGTGCCGCATCTCACACCGCCCGATCTTCTCGCCTATCTCCACGAGCTCGGCATCGCCGCCGAGACCGTGGAGCACGAGCCGGTCTTCACGGTGGCCGAATCGCGGCCCGTGAAGGCGCGGATCCCCGGCGCGCATTCGAAGAACCTGTTCGTGAAGGACAAGAAGGGACGCTTCTTCCTCATCACCGCCAAGGACGAGACGGCGATCGACCTGAAGCGGGCGCACGAAGCCATCGGGGCCTCCGGGCGGCTCTCCTTCGGATCGGGAGACCAATTGCGGGAGATGCTGGGCGTCGAGCCGGGCTCGGTGACCCCCTTCGCCGTGGTGAACGACCGGGACGGGCGCGTGACCATGATCCTCGACGCCAACCTCATGGCTCATGAGCGGGTGAACTTTCACCCCCTCGTCAATTCCATGACGACGGGCGTCTCCCGGGAGGATCTGGTGCGCTTCCTCGAGGCGACGGGCCACGCCCCGGCGATCGTCCGCCTGCCCGAGCCGCCCGCCGGATTGTCAGAGACGCCCTCAGGTCCCATGTGAGAGTGAACAGACCGCCCCGCCGGCCCGCCCGACTGTACGGCGCAGACATCCGAGGACCCGATGCTTGCCGAGACCCCTGCCCAGACCCCTGCCCAAGCGGGCGACCTGATCAAGGACACAACGACCGCCGCCTTCCGCCAGGACGTGATCACCGCGTCCATGCAGCAGCCCGTGCTCGTGGATTTCTGGGCGCCCTGGTGCGGTCCCTGCAAGCAGCTCACCCCCGTGCTTGAAAAGGCCGTGCAGGCCGCGGGCGGCAAGGTGAAGCTCGTGAAGATGAACATCGACGAGCACCCGCAGATCGCGGGGCAGCTCGGCATCCAGTCCATCCCGGCCGTCATCGCCTTCCAGCGCGGACAGCCCGTGGACGGTTTCATGGGCGCGCTTCCGGACAGCCAGGTGAAGGGCTTCATCGAGCGCCTCGTCGGGCCGCTCGGCCCGAGCGCCGCCGAGGACCTGATGGCGCAGGCCGAAGCCGTCGCCGCCGAGGGCGACGTGGCCGGCGCGGCCGAACTCTACGCCGCCGTGCTGTCGCAGGATCCCGAGAACGTTGCGGCGCTCGCGGCGCTCGCCAAGCTCCATGTGGATCTCGGCGACCTGGAGGGAGCCAAGCGCTTCCTCGCCATGGCGCCCGCCGCGAAGGCGAACGATCCGGCGATCGCCGGTGCCCGCGCCGCGATCGAGCTTGCCGAGCAGGCCGCGTCTCTCGGCGATCTCGCGGACCTGCAGCGCAAGGTGGAGGCGAACCCCCGCGACCACCAATCCCGCTTCGATCTGGCGCTCGGCCTCAATGCCCGCGGCCAGCGCGAGGAAGCCGTCGACCACCTCCTTGAAATCGTGAGGCGGGACCGCACTTGGAACGAGGACGGAGCGCGCAAGCAGCTCGTCCAATTGTTCGAGGCCTGGGGCCCGACGGACGAGACGACGGTGGCGGGGCGGCGGAGGCTGTCCTCGATCCTGTTTGCCTGACGCCCGGCAGAGCAGAACCCGGAACGGACCCGCAGCCTTGCGGGCCTGACGCCCGGGTCGAAACGCGGGCAGGCCCGCGGGATCCGGCCTGACGCCCGAAGCGCAGCGCAGCGGGATCCTGCCGGGCCGGTGCCCGAAAGCGGGAGTGCGGCATGGGAATGAACGCGGTGTACCGGGGGCCCCAGGATTGCCCAGCGGTGCTGCCTGTCTTTCCGCTGCCCGGCGCGCTGCTTCTCCCGCGCGGGCAGATGCCCCTCAACATCTTCGAGCCGCGCTACCTCGCCATGATCGACGACGCCCTGAAGGGAGATCGCCTGATCGGCATGATCCAGCCCGATCCCGAGGCGGGCGGCACGCCCCTGACCCCGAGGCTGTATCAGGTGGGCTGCGCGGGCCGCATCACCCAGTTCGCGGAGACCGGCGACGGGCGGTATCTGATCACGCTCGTGGGCGTCGCGCGCTTCCAGGTCGAGGATGAGCTGTCCACCACCACGCTCTACCGCCAGTGCCGCGTCGCCTTCGATCCGTTCGAGCGCGACTTCCAGGCCCGCGCCGGCGAGGAGGCGGTCGACCGTGCCGGCGTCCTCAAGGCGCTGCGCGATTTCGTGGAGGCGGCCGATGCCCGCGTCGATTGGGACGGCATCGACAAGGCGCCCAACGAGGCGCTGGTGAACGCCCTGTGCATGATGAGCCCCTTCGGCCCGCGCGAGAAGCAGGCGCTCCTCGAAGCGCCCGACCTCAAGACCCGCGCCGAGGTGCTGATCGCCATCACGGAGATCGAGCTCGCCCGCACCGGCGGCGGCTCCGAATCGACCCTGCAATAGGACGCCCCATGACCGACATTCCGGCCCCCATCGAAGCGACACGCATCGACCCGAAGCTGCTGGAGCTTCTCGTCTGCCCGCTCACCAAGGGATCCCTCGATTACGACGCGGCGCGCCAGGAGCTCGTGAGCCGGCAGGCGAAGCTCGCCTACCCGATCCGCGACGGTATCCCGATCATGCTGCCCGAAGAGGCGCGCCAGATCACCGAGTGATCCTCAGCGGCCGGCGATGGCCTCGGCGAGCGCCACGGTGCGGCGGGCCATGTCCGCGTGCAGGCGCTCCACCATGCGCCCGTCGAGCGAGATCGCACCCTTGCTCTGGTTCTCCGGCAGATCGAAGGCGGCGATGATGGCGCGCGCGCGCTCCACCTCGTCGGCGGGAGGCGCGAAGACCTCGTTCGCGACGGCGAGCTGATTGGGATGGATCAGCGTCTTGCCGTCGAAGCCGAGATCGCGCCCCTGCTCGCATTCGGCACGAAAGCCCGCCTCGTCCTGCAGCCCGTTATACACGCCGTCCAGGATGTCGAGCTCGTAGGCGCGCGCGGCGGCGAGCGCGGTCATGAGCCAGGGCAGCATCGGCGCGCGGCCCGGCACGTGCCGGGCGCGCGTCTCCTTGGCGAGATCGTTGGTGCCCATGACAAAGCAGGTGAGGCGCGAATCCACGTCCTGCGCGGCGCTGGCGATGGACCCGACGCGCAGGATCGCGAGCGGGGTCTCGATCATGGCCCAGACGCGGGTGCGCTCGGGCGCGCCGAGGCGGCGCAGGCGAAGGCCGATGGCCACAAGCGCCTCGGGGGACGACACCTTCGGCACCAGGATCGCATCGGGACCGGCGGCCGCGGCGGCGGCCAGATCGCCCTCGCCCCACGGCGTGTCGAGGCCGTTGATGCGGATCACCGTTTCCCGCGGCCCGAAACCGCCCGCCGTCACGGCCGCGCAGACCTGGTCGCGCGCGCCCGCCTTGGCGTCCGGCGCCACCGCATCCTCGAGGTCGAGGATCAGCGCATCGGCGGCGAGCGTGCGCGCCTTTTCGAGAGCGCGGGCGTTGGAGCCCGGCATGTACAGAACGCTGCGGCGGGGGCGGATGGCGGTCATAGGTGGTCTCGCGAAACGGGGCCGTATCGACCATTAAGCGCGTTCCGTGGCACATACCAATCCCATGCGAGGTAGATCATGGCGCGCTGGGTGGCAGGGGTCGATGGCTGCAAGGGCGGATGGATTGCAGCATTTAGGAATCTGGACCATCCAGACAACATCGTTTTTCGCAAAGAAGCCGATTTGGCTGACATTGTGGACGGGCCGGAACAGCCGGACGTCGTGGCTGTCGACATGCCGATCGGTCTACCGGAGGCCATCAATGGCCCGGGTCGTATGCCAGAGCAATTGGTACGCCCACTTCTTGGTCGCTTGAAGGCAGCTGTCTTCTCGATGCCATCGCGCAGGGCAGTTGAAGCGCAGAGTTTCCAATCAGCATGTTGTATTGCCGCAGAAACGTCGCGTCCGTCGCGGAAAATCTCAAAGCAGTCCTTTGCCATCTTTCCAAAGATCCTGGCCATCGACGCTCTTCTTCGCGCCCGGCCCGATCTGCGAAAACGCGTTCACGAGGTACATCCGGAAGTCGCTTTCTGGTCCATGAACGGCGAAGTGCCTCTCCCTTACGGGAAAAAGGCAAAGGGGCGCTCAAGTGAACTCGGACTCACCATTCGGCGTGAACTCTTGGTTCAAGCCGACATCCCGCGCCGCTTCACCGAACCTGAACGCATTGTGGGGGTTGGAGCAGATGATTTTCTGGATGCGCTTGCCGGACTTGTCGTCGCCGGAAAGATCGCTCAAGGACAGGGCCGACCGTTTCCTGATCCGCCGGATCGAGACGCCCACGGTCTGCAGGTTGCGATCTGGACCTTCCGAAACTGAGTATTCATGACATCCATCACCCGCGCCATCATCGAAGCGGCCCATGCGCGCATCGCTCCCCACATCCGGCGCACGTCGGTTCTGAACGTTCGAAGCGCGTTCGGCCATGACGGGCCGGTGAGCCTGAAGCTCGAATTCCTGCAGCACGCCGGCTCCTTCAAGACCCGGGGCGCCTTCAACACCCTTCTCACCCACGGGGAGGCCGCGCAGGCGGGCGTGGCCGCGGCGTCCGGCGGCAATCACGGGGCGGCGGTGGCCTATGCGGCCCGGCAGCTCGGCTACAAGGCGCGGATCTTCGTGCCGGAGATCTCGAGTCCCGCGAAGGTGGCGGTGATCCGCTCGCACGGAGCCGAGGTCGTGATCGGTGGGGCACGCTATGCGGACGCTCAGGAGGCCTGCGACCGCCACGTGGCCGAGACCGGCGCGCTGCGCGTCCACCCCTTCGCGGCGGAGAGCACCATTGCGGGCCAGGGCACCGCGGCGCTCGAATGGGAGGAGGATGCGCCCGGCCTCGACACGGTCCTGGTCGCCGTCGGCGGCGGCGGGCTCGTCAGCGGGATCGCGAGCGCCTGGGCCGGACGGGTCAAGGTGGTGGGCGTCGAGCCGGAGGGCTCGCGCGCGCTTCATGCGGCGCTGGAAGCCGGCGGGCCCGTGGACGTGGACGTGAACTCGGTGGCGGCGGATTCGCTCGGCGCCCGCAACGTGGGCAGCCTCGTCTACGGGATCTGCCGCGGAAACGTGGACCATGTGGCTCTCGTCGCCGACGAGGCGATTCGGGCCGCGCAGGCGGTGCTGTGGCGCGACTGGCGCATCGCCAGCGAACCCGGCGGCGCCGCGGCGCTCGCGGCCCTGATCGGCGGCGCCTATCGCCCCGCATCCGGCGAGCGGGTCGGCGTGCTGCTCTGCGGCGCGAATGTGGATCTTCAGGTGCTGCAGCAGGGGGCCGCGTGACCGATTATCCCGCCCGCTCCATCGCCCGCGCCCTTGTCCTCGACCCCTCGGACCGCCTCCTGCTGATCGGCTACCAGGCTCAGCGCCCCATCGATCCGGCCCGGCCGGACGAGCGTCTGTTCTGGTTCATGCCGGGGGGCGGAATCGAGCCCGGCGAGACGCCGGAAGAGGCCCTGCGGCGCGAGCTGTCGGAGGAGATCGGCGTCCACGACGCGACGCTCGGCCCCTGGATCGCGCGCTGCGAGGGGCCCTTCACCCTGTTCGAGAAGCCGCGCCACGCCCGCGAGACCTATGCGCTGGTCCGCCTGCCCTCGGACTGGATCGACACGAGCCGGCTCGCCGAAACGGAGAGCAATCCCATTCTCGACGTGCGATGGTGGAGGCTTGACGATCTCGCCGCCACGTCCGATCCGGTGGAGCCGCAGGGCTTGGCGGACCTTGCCCGCCGCGCGGTCGCCGGGTCCTTGCCCGATGCGCCCGTCACCCTGGCATGGAGCCCGGCCGCGGCGCGGCCGATCGCATGAAAGAGGCCCTGATGTTTCCCAAGCGCTTGACCGACGGCTACCGCGCCTTTCTCGGCGACCGCTTCGCGCGCGAGCGGAGCCGCTACGAGGCCCTCGCGGACGGGCAATCGCCCGAGGTGATGGTGATCAGCTGCTGCGATTCCCGTGTCTCGCCGGAGGTGGTGTTCGACGCGAGCCCCGGCGAGCTCTTCGTGGTGCGCAACGTGGCGAACCTGGTGCCACCCTACGAGACGGGCGGCGAGTATCACGGCACCTCGGCGGCGCTCGAATTCGCGGTCCAGGCCCTGCGGGTGAAGCACATCGTGGTGCTCGGCCATGCCCGCTGCGGCGGCATCCGCGCCTTTGCGGACGACACCGCGCCACTCTCGCCCGGCGATTTCATCGGTCGCTGGATGAACCTGGTGGCGCCTGCGGCCGAGCGGCTCGGGCAGCGGCAGGAGAGCCTCGAGAGCTACGTGGCGAAGCTCGAACTTGCGGCCATCGAGAACAGCCTCGCCAACCTGATGACGTTTCCCTGCGTGCGCATCCTCGTCGAGCGCGGCAAGCTGCAGCTCCACGGCGCTTATTTCGGCATCGCGACGGGCGTGCTGATGATCCGCGATCCGAATACCGGGCACTTCGCGCCGGCGACGGACGATGTGCCGGAGCGCGTGTCGCTCATGCGGGCGACGGAGGCCTGAACGGAAACGGGCGGCCCTTGAGCCGCCCGCTTGTATGGGAATGAAGGCGCGGGCTTTACGCCGCCTTCTTCTTTTGAGGCATGAGCCCCCGGTTCACCATCGACTCCGCGATCTGGATCGCGTTCAGGGCCGCGCCCTTGCGCAGGTTGTCGGAGACGCACCAGAAGGCGAGGCCGTTCTCGACCGTGATGTCCTCGCGGATGCGGGAGATGTAGGTGGCGTCCTCGCCCGCCGCCTCGTGCGGGGTGATGTAGCCGCCGGGCTCGCGCTTATCGACCACCATGACGCCCGGAGCGGAACGCAGGATGCGGGTCGCCTCCTCGGCGCTGATCGGGCGCTCGAACTCCACGTTCACGGCCTCGGAATGGCCGATGAAGACGGGCACGCGCACGCAGGTGGCGGTGAGCTTGATCTTCGGGTCGAGGATCTTCTTCGTCTCGACCATCATCTTCCACTCTTCCTTCGTGTACCCGTCCTCCATGAAGCTATCGATGTGGGGGATGAGGTTGAAGGCGATGCGCTTTGGAAACTTCTTCTCCTGCACGTCCTGGAGCGAGTAGAGCGCCTTGGTCTGGCGGTCGAGCTCGTCCATGCCGTCCTTGCCGGCGCCGGAGACGGATTGATAGGTGGCGACCACCACGCGCGTGATGGTGGCGTGATCGTGGAGCGGCTTCAGGGCCACGACGAGCTGCGCCGTGGAGCAGTTCGGGTTGGCGACGATGCCCTTCTTGATGCCGCGCAGCGCCTCGGCATTCACCTCCGGCACCACGAGCGGCACGTCGGAATCGTAGCGCCAGGCGGAGGAGTTATCGATCACCACCGCGCCTTGCGCGGCGATCTTCGGCGACCACTCCTTCGACACCTCGCCGCCCGCCGACATGAGGCACAGGTCCACGTCGGAGAAGTCGTAGGTGTCCAGCGTCTTGGCGGTGAGGATCCGGTCTCCGTAGGAGATCTCCGTGCCCTGGCTGCGGCGGGAGGCGAGAGCCACCACCTCGTCGGCCGGGAAGGCGCGCTCAGCCAGGATGTCGAGCATCTCCCGGCCCACATTGCCCGTCGCTCCAACGACGGCGACCTTGTATCCCATGATGTTCTCCTCGAGCCCTCTCTCCCGGATGAAAGACCGCTTTTTCGCGGTGCGCCTCTCGCCCCGTGGGAGAGAGGACCGGGGACGACGAGACGCGTTAGCCGGCCGTGGTGGCCGTCTTGACGGTTTTCCGTTTCGTCGTCGCGGTCCGCGTCATGTCTCGTCCGTGCTGCACCGGGCAGGGGCTCACAAGCGACCCTCAGCTGCGCCGGGAAGGCAGGACGAGCAACACACCAAAGCCGTTGACCCGTCAAGCGCTTCCTTCGGGTCAATGGCTTTGAGGCGATTCGGTTCGCCGATGCCCGCCGCGCCCTACGCGCGGGGTTTAGGTTCGATTCAGGTTAACCCGCGAAAGCTGTGACTTGGTAACCGGAGCCTAAACCGGGTCCCGCGAAATGGACGGATCGGGCCGCGGCCCCTCGCGAGTGATCTGTTGTCCATGCGACCCTTCGCCGAACCCGGCCTTCATGAACCTGCCTTCGACGGGCCCGCGCCCCAGGCGGCGCGGCGCCGACATAGGCGCGTCGTGGATTCGGACGAGGAGGATGTGGGCCAGGACTCCGGTAACGCGCGGCCGCCGGGGCGCCGGGCCCGGACCAAAGTCCGGCGCCGGCGCCTGCCCTGGCTGCGCATGATGCTCGTGTCCGGAGCCTGCGTGGCCGTGCTCGCCTATTTCGCCGAGCAGCGCGCGCCGCAGGAGCCTGATCCCGAGGTCTCGCTGCTGCAGCCGCCCAAACCCCTTCTCGCCCCGCCCTCCCCCTGGCAGCCCCTGCCCCGGGGCGCCGCGCTCTATGCGCTCGACGGCGTCGATCCGCGGCTCGTGACCGTGGAGGCCCGCCGTCATACGGCCGGGGGGCGCGAGGACGTACTGACGATCGGCGTCTTGGGCGAGCCGGGCCATGCGCGCCTGCGCATCCTGCGCAACGTGGCGGAATCAGCGCCCGGCAGCTTCTATGTGGATCTCGTGCGCCAGGCCGCCTCCGCCGGTGTCGCGGTGGTGCGCGGCGGCCATGGGGAACCGGTCGCGACGAAGCTCGGCCCCGCGGAGGGCGCCGCCGTGACGCTGGCGGGATCCGGCGAGCAGGCCTGCCAGGCGCTGCGCCTGCAGCATCCGGAGGTGCAGTTCGCCATCCAGGCCTGGATCTGCGGCACCGAGGCGCGTCCCGTCTTCGAAGCCGAGCTTCTGTGCCTCATCGACCGTCTCACCGTCGCGGCGGGCGAGGACGCGGCCCTGAAGGTGCTGTTCGCGCAGGCGAACCAGCGCCGGACCCAGGCCTGTCAGGCCGCCTCCCGGGTGGCCGCGGCCCAGCCGGGCCGCCCGGCCCGGCCGTAACCGCGCGGGCGGTTCAGCCGATCGTCACCGTGACCCCATGGACCACGTTGCAGGCATAGCCCTGCGGGTTCCAATTGGTGGCCTGAAGGGGCTGCACGTTGCCCTCCGCATCCGTGGCGCGAGCCAGGAGGCGGCAGGAGCCCTGCCCCGGAACGGGGAGTTCGGCCGCAAAGCGCACCCAGTCGTAACGGTTCCGGGGAGGTGAGAGAGCCGCCTCCTGCCAGGACGCGCCGCCATCGGCCGAGACCTCGACCCGCGCCACGGTCCCGTCCCCGGCCCAGGCGGCGCCCCGCACGGCGACCGAGCGCGTCCCCGAGGGAAGCCGCGCCCCATCGGCCGGCGCCGTGACGATGCTGCGCACGGGCATGGATTCCAGGATCCGGAACGGCACGCCCGCCCCGTCGGAACCCGGTGGGATCGGCTCCGACGGCACCCGGTAGGAGGTGCCCGTCATGCCCGGGCCGTCGTGCTCCCGGTCGCGGATCCAGATCCGGTTGAGCCATTTGTGGCTCAGCGATCCAGGCCAGCCCGGCACCACGAGGCGCAAGGGTCCCCCATGGAGATGGGGCAGCGGCTCGCCGTTCATGGCCCAGACGAGAAGCGTGTGCTCCTCCATGGCCTTTGCGAGCGGCATGCCGCGGGAGATCGGCGGCTCGTCGGTGCGGCCGGAGACATGGGGGTCGGCACCGTAATGGGCCGTGTAGAGCGCCGAAGGCTTCGGCCGCGCCGCCCGCAGCACGTTGCCGAGCGAGACGCCGGTCCACACGGCGCAGCCCGCGCCCCCATTGGTCCACGGATTGCCCTTCGCCGGCGGGTCGAAAAAGGCGCGGCCGTTGCCGCCGCATTCCAGCACCATCCGGTAGGTCCTGTGCGGGAAGCGCGCCTTCAAGTCGGCGAGGGTCAGGCGAAGGCTCTCCTCCACCTCTCCGTCGATGGAGAGCGTCCAGGAATCGGGATCGGCCACGGCCTCCGGCGCGAGGCCATTGTTGCGCACGAAGAAGGCGGCGATCGACGTGGTGTCCGCATCGAGCAGCTCCTCCGGCGTTTCGGCGACGAGCGGCGTGTCGCCGATGACGGTGAGCCCCGGATGCTTGGCGGCGTTGGCGAGGAGAGGCGCGATCGGTTTCGACATGCGGCTCCTGGATCAAGGGCCCGGCATCCTGCCGCCCCGCAGGGAACCATTTTAACGAGCCCGCTCTTGTTCCGACAGTCCTGTTATCCCGCCGGCGGTTCGCGATCGCGGATGGCTGGCCCCGCTCCAATCGGAGGGTCTCATGCGCCGCTTCATCACGCTCGGCCTCGTCGCCTTCAGCGCGCTCACCATCATGGCTCCCACGGCCGATGCCCAGAACCGCCGCCGCGTGGTCGTGCAGGACGAAGGCGCCCTTCTCCTGCGCGTTCGTCCGCGCTCCTTCCTGGAGCCCGGCAACGTCGTTCAGGTGGGCGAACTCGACCGCACCACGAGCGGCGCCGCGCAGACCCGGCAGTATCTCGTCTCGCCGCCCTGGAGCAACATGCGCGACCGCTTCGGCGAGGGCACCCTGCCGGATCCGGTGCACGGCACCTTCATCGGCGCCCGCAACCCGTTCGGCCCCGTCGATTACGTGGCGCCTCCCGGCCTGCGATAAACCCGACAGAGGGGTTCAGCGCAGGCGCTCTGCGCTGACCCTCGCGACGGCGCGGCGGTTCTAAGAATGACTCACGACAGCGCGGTGAGCTCACGCACGATGGCGTCGCCCATCTCGCCCGTGCTCACCGCGTTGGCGCCCGGCGCCGCGATGTCCTTCGTGCGGGTGCCGGAGCCCAGCGTGTTGGTGATGGCGCGCTCGAGAAGATCCGCCGCCTCGATGAGCCCGAAGGAATAGCGCAGCGCCATTGCGAACGAGCCGATCATGGCGATGGGGTTCGCAAGCCCCCGTCCGGCGATGTCGGGCGCGGAGCCGTGCACCGGCTCGTAGAGCGCCTTGCGCCGTCCCGTCGCCGGATCCTCGGCGCCGAGCGATGCGGAGGGCAGCATGCCGAGCGAGCCCGTGAGCATCGCGGCAACGTCCGAGAGGATGTCGCCGAAGAGATTGTCGGTGACGATCACGTCGTATTGCTTGGGCCAACGCACGAGCTGCATGGCGCAGTTGTCCGCGAGCACGTGCTCGAGCTCCACATCCGAAAACTCCGCCTTGTGGACGCGGGACACCACCTGCTTCCACAACACGCCCGTCTTCATGACGTTGTTCTTCTCCGCCGAGGACACCTTGCCCCGGCGCTTCTTGGCGAGGTCGAAGGCGACGCGGGCGATGCGCTCGATCTCGCCGGTCGTGTAGAGCTGCGTGTCGATGCCGCGCTGCGAGCCGTCCTCGAGGGTGACGATCTCTTTCGGCTCGCCGAAATAGACGCCGCCCGTGAGCTCGCGCACGATGACGATGTCGAGACCCTCCACCACCTCGCGCTTGAGCGACGAGGCTTCGGCGAGCGCCGGATAGCAGATGGCCGGACGGATATTGGCGAAGAGCCCGAGATCCTTGCGCAGGCGCAGGAGCCCCGCTTCAGGCCGCGCCGCGTAAGGCACGTCCGCCCATTGCGGTCCGCCGACCGCGCCGAACAGCACCGCGTCCGCGGCCTGCGCCCGCCCCATGGCCGCATCGGTGATCGCCACCTTGTGGGCGTCGTAGGCCGAGCCGCCGACCAGATCCGTCTCGGTCTCGAAGCCGATGCCGCCCTTCGTGCGGAACCAGGCCACGAGCTTCTCCACCTCCCGCATGACCTCGGGGCCGATGCCGTCGCCCGGCAGGAGAAGAAGCTTGTGCGTCGCCATGTGGTGCCCCCGTCAATTGATGCGGGGGTTTTGGCGGGAAGCGGGACGGGTGGCAAGCGGCTCTTTCGGGTCGCCCGGTCCCGCGGCAGGATTGCGGGGAGGCTCTGCGTTCACCCCCGCCGCAGCGCCTGCAGCACCTTGCCGCCCGGCCGCCCCGTGGGCGTCATGCCGATGCGGCGTTCCACGTCCTTGATGGCGTCGCGGGTCTTCTGGCCGACGCGGCCGTCGGGCTCGCCCACGTCGTAGCCGCGCGCCGTCAGCAGGCGCTGGAGGTCGCGGCGCTCGGCGCGGGAGAGGGGCGGGTCGTCGGTGGGCCAGGCGGTCTGGATGCCGGGCTGGCCCTTCAAGCGGTCGCCGAGGAGGGCGATGGCGAGGCCGTAGGATTCGGCCGCGTTGTAGGAATAGACCGCGTCGAAGTTGCGGGTGACGAGGAAGGCCGGGCCGTCGAGGCCCGCGGGGGCGATGATGCCGGCCGGGTAGTCGCCCGAGAGCGGCCGCCCGTCGATGCGGGTCACGCCCATGGAGGCCCAGGCCGAGACCGGCCGCTTGTTCTTGCGGCCGAGCGCCCCGGCGCTGAAGCTCTGGGGGAGGCGCACCTCGTAGCCCCAGGGCAGGCCCGACTGCCAGCCCGCTTTCTTGAGGAAGTTGGCCGTGGAGGCGACCGCATCGGGCACTGAGGCCATGATATCGCGTCGACCGTCCCCGTCGCCGTCGACCGCGAGGCGCTGGAAGGTGGAGGGCATGAACTGGGTGTGGCCAAAGGCGCCGGCCCAGGAGCCGCGCAGGTTCGAGGGATCGATATCCCCGTCCTCAATGATCTTGAGCGTCGCCATGAGCTCGCCCGCGAAATAATCCCGGCGCCGCGAGCCGTAGCAGGCGATGGTGGAGAGCGACTGCACGAGCGGACGCCCGCCGATGTCCTTGCCGAAATTGGATTCGACGCCCCAGACGCCGGCGATCACGTGCCGGTCGACCCCGTAGCGGGCCTCGGCCTGGGCGAGGGCCTGCCCCCATTGGCGCATGGCGGCGCGCCCGTCCTGGACGCGCTCCTCATCGACGAGCGCCGCCAGATAGTCCCAGATCGGCGTCTTGAACTCCGGCTGGTTGTCCATGAGTTCGAGAATCTTCATGTCGGGCTCGATGCCGCGGGTCGCGGCATCGAAGGTCGGGCCCGAGACGCCGTTGGCGGCGGCCTTGGCCTTGAGGCCTTGAAGGCAGGAGCGGAACTCGGCCTGGGCGAGGGCCGGGGAGTGCGCAGCCGGAGCCAGGGAGGCGAGGCCGAGCGCGAGGGTGAGGGCGGGGATCCGAATCATGGTCCCTGATCTCACCCAACTTTGGTTAACGTGGGGAAACTACGGCCGTGGGCACGAGGACGTGAACGGCCGTGGACCTCAGGAGAGCAGGCCCTGCTGGCGGGCGAGATCGGCGAGGTTCGCTTGGGGGCGCGCCCCGAGATGGCTGATGATCTCGGCCGCCGCGAGGGCTCCGAGGCGGGCGCAATCGGCGAGGTCCCGGTCCCGCACGAGCCCGGCGAGGAAGCCGGAGGCGAACAGGTCGCCCGCACCGGTCGTGTCCACCACCCGGTCCACCGGGAAGGCCGGAACGGCCCGGGTCTCGCCCCGCGACACCACCAGCGCGCCCTCGGCCGAGCGCGTGATGGCGCCGAGCACCGGCTCCTCGCGCAGGGCGGCGAGCGCCGCATCCGGGCTTGAGGTGCCGTAGAGGCTCTGCAGCTCGTGGATGTTGGCGAAGAGGATGTCGAGGCTGCCGTCGCGCATGAGCCCCAGGAACTCCTCCCGGTAGCGGTCCACGCAGAAAGCGTCGGAGAGGGTGAGGGCCACCTTGTTGCCGGCCTCGTGGGCGATGGCGACCGCCTTGCGGAAGGCCTCCTTCGCGGCCGGCGGATCCCACAGGTAGCCCTCGAGATAGACGATGGAGGCGGCCCGCACGGTGTCGGGGTTCACGTCGTCCGGGGTGAGGTTCTGGCAGGCGCCGAGATAGGTGTTCATGGTGCGCTCGCCGTCCGGCGTCACCAGGATGAAGCTGCGGGCGGTGGCGGGGCCGTCCTTGGCGAGGGCCACGTCGTAATGGACGTCGATGGCCTTCAGGTCATGGGCGAAGAGATGCCCGGTCTCGTCGTCCTTCACCTTGCCGATGAAGCCGGCCTTGACCCCGAAGGAGGCGACACCGGCCGCGGTGTTGGCGCCCGAGCCGCCGGAGACGATCGTGGCCGGGCCCATGGAGGCGTAAAGGTGTTCCGCCCGCGCCTCGTCGATGAGCTGCATGGCCCCCTTGTGGACCTGCTGCGCCACGAGGAAGGCCTCGTCCGTATGGGCGAGCACGTCCACGATGGCGTTGCCGAGGGTGAGCACGTCGATGGGCTGTTGGGGCATGGAAAGCCTTCAGGAGAACCGCACGGATAGACGCGGCGGAAGAGCAGGGGGGAGGGAAGGTGGGCGCGCTTTCGCACCCGCGGCCCCGGCGGTCAAGGTTTTCGGCTGGAGCGCAAGGCCGCGCTTAGACGGAGAGAAGCGCTTCCTCGGGGGCCAGGACCGGGGACCGCTCGGCCGGCGCGGCCCGGCGGCAGCGGTCCTGCGCCTGATCGAGGACGAGGAGGAGCGCCTCCACCTCCTCATCGGTGAGCGTGCCGATCTCCCGGGCGAGCCGGTTGGCCAGCAGCGTCCGGCGCGGGGTGGTGCTGGCGGTGTCGATCTTCACCCGCGGGTCGGAGAGGTCGGCGAGCCGGGCCAGTTCGTCCGCTTCGTCCCAGATGATGTTGAAGTACTGGATCACGCCCTGGATGAGGGTCCAGGTGGGCTTGCCCCGCTCGCCCCGTTCGAGGGCCGAGAGATAGGCGCTCGACACGCCGAGATGGGCGGCCATGTCCTTCAAGAGAAGGTTGCGCTCGCGGCGCAGGCGCCGCACCCGTTCACCGAAGGGGGTCATGCCAAGGTCCCGTGCCCGGACCGATCCCCTGGAACCGGGGATCGTGTCGGGGTCCTGCGCACCGCCGGCGGCGGAGCCGGCCATAGACTGCCCCGTCTTGGCCAGGATGGGGAGAGGCTTTGTCGGGAGAATGGCGGAATCTCACGACTTTTCCGAGCCGCGCCGGCGAGCGGGCCTGCCGGGAGGCTTGCTCAAGCGGGTCCGGAGCCTCGCCGGCGTCGCAGCCGCACGTAGAGGGCACCGGACCCGCCATGCTGGGGAGAGGCTTCGTCGAAGCCGAGCACCAGGGACCGCAGGTCGGGCAGGCGGAGCCAATGGGGCACGACCCGGCGCAGGACGCCGCGCTCCTCGAAGAGGGAGTCGCCCGTCCCGGCGCCGCCCTTGCCGGTGATGACAAGAACCAGGGAATCGCCGCGGGCCTGCGACCGGCGCAGGAACGCCATCAGGGCATCGTGGGCCTCCGCCTGGCGCATGCCGTGGAGGTCCATGACGCCATCGACCGCACGATTGCCGCGGCGCAGGGCCAGAAGCGTCTTGCGTTCGACGGGAGCGAGCGGGGGCACGGCCGGCTTCGCGGGAGCCGGCGCGGGCTTCGCCGCCGGAGGCGAGGCTGTCGGCGCGGCGGGAGCAGGGGCCGGCTCGGGTTCGGGTTCGGGCGGGTAGCTCCGGCCCTTCATGGGGGTTACGCCCCGGGCCACATGGGCCCAGAGCCGCCGCTCCTCCGCATTGAGGGACCGGTACCGGCGCGGCTTGCGCATCAGGGCCCCCAGCGTCGGAAAACGGCGAGCCGACCCAGGGTCATGGCGCTGGACGCAGGACGACGAAGCGGGTGGGGTGGCGGATGAGGCCCGCCTGGGTGCCGGCCTCGGCCCCGGAGCCCACATAGAAATCGCCGCGGGCCGGGCCCACGATGGCCGAGCCGGTGTCCTGGGCGATCATCAGCCGGGCGAGGGGCTCGTCCCGATCGAGGCTCAGGGGCATGCGGCCCTCGAGCCAGAAGGGGAGGCCATAGGCCCAGAGGCTCCGGTCGACGGCGAGGCTCCGGCCTGCCGTGAGAGGCAGGCCCGCGCCGCCGATGGGCCCGTCCTCGGGTTTGAGCTCCGTCGCCTCGCGAAAGAAGATGTAGGACCGGTTGCGCCGCATGAGCGCCCGGGCGGGCTCCGGGTTGTCGCGCAGCCACCCCATGAGCCGCTCCAGGGTCATGGTTTCGAGGGGGAGCGTTCCCTCCTGGGCGAGGATGCGGCCGATCGAGGTATAGGGATGCCCGTTGCGGCCCGCATAGGCGACCCGGATCGCGGTGCCGTCGGGCAGGCGGATCCGGGCCGAGCCCTGGACATGGATGATGAAGGCCTCGCCGGGCTCGCGCAGGTGGACGATGGGCTGGGCGAGGGCGCCGAGGGTCCCGTCCTCGATGGCGGCCCGGTCCGGATAGGGCTCGAAGGCGCCGTTCGGCTGGCGCCGCGCGGCCTGGAGCGCCGGGTCGAGCCCGGGAAGGGTTTCCCCTTGAGGCACGGTGACGAGATCGGCCGGGCGCGCGAGAAGCGGCACCCGGTAGGGGCCGGTCGCGGTGCGGGAGCCCGCGAATTCAGGCTCGTAATACCCCGTGAGAAAACCCCGGCCGCCCGGCGGGACGACGGCGAAGGGCCTGAAGCGGGTCTCGAAGAAGCGCCGGGCCTCCGTCCGGGACAGGGCGCCATGATCGAGGGCGGCCCAGCAGACCGCCAGCAGGGCAGAATCGGGCGCCTGGGCGGGGCGCAGGGCCGGTGTGGCCAGGTGCTCGCAATGGCGGCGGAAGGTCTGGAAGGCTGCGGCGTGGTCGTCCGCGGCCCAGCCGGCGAGATCCGCGAAGGCTACGGGTTCGAGCCGGGCTCCCCCGACAGGGTCGGGAGAGCGCGTCCCGGCGGATGGGGAATCCGGCATCACCAACAATCCGACGAGGCAGGCGGCGAGGCGAAGGCCGCGGCCCCCACGGATCATTGTCCCGCTTCGGTGGCCACGAGAAGCCAGTTCGGATCGCGGCTGCCGAGCGTGCGGGCGAAGGTCCAGACGTCGGTCACGTCCA
Organism: Microvirga sp.; assembly: GCA_036562855.1. Classification (GTDB taxonomy): domain Bacteria; phylum Pseudomonadota; class Alphaproteobacteria; order Rhizobiales; family Beijerinckiaceae; genus Microvirga. The sequence continues at coordinate 95,218 of DATCJK010000049.1, read as the reverse complement.
CGACCGTGTCGGCACTGCCGTCGATGACGGCGCCGCTCGCGTCGCGGGTCGCCGTGATGAGCTTCGACAGGAAGCGGACCACCACCTGCGCGTTGGAGCCGCGCACCTCGACCCCGGCCATCTCGGCCTTGTCGATGGAGACGAAGGTGGTCTCCACCGTCTCGCCGCGCTTCTCGCGCTCGGAGATGGCGCGCTCGAAACCCTCGTAGACGTCGCGGGAGAGAAGATCCTTCAGAACGCCCCGGTCGCCCTGGGCGAAGGCCGAGACGATCATCTCGTAGGCTGCCTTGGAGCCCTCCAGGAACTCGCGGGCGTCGAACTGGGTCTCGACCCGGGCGATCTCGTCGAGGCCCTGGGCGATCCGGGTGCCGGGTTCCGCGATGCCCTTCCAGCGGTCTGCCGGAGGGGCCACGACGGTGGCGGCCCGGTCGCCGTTGGCGGCGCCCGGGAGCCGGACTACGTTGTCGCCGTCGGTCACGGGCGAGCCCGGCCGGGGCGGTGGGTCGCGGCGGGCCACCGGATCGAAGGGGGGCTGCTCGTGTCCGGTCTTCTGGCCCAGCACCGACCGGAGCCGCCAGATCACGAAGACGGCGAGACCGAGAAAAATGAGGGTCGTGATGTCGAGAGATTCCTGCATCGTCGATCCGGGTTGAAGGGCCGGGTTGAGGGAGTCGGGCGCCATGCCTCACCGGCCGGGCTTCGCGGCAAAGCCGGCCGAACGCGGAGGCCTGATCCCCTGCATATGGGATGAATGGCTCGTAACATCCACCCGTGCGCCCGACAAGCAAATGCGGCCCTTACGCCGTCTTGCTCTGCGCCGGGGCGGAACCGCAGGCTCCTCGTTCTTTGGGCGTAGGCCCGGCGCTCCCCCGGCGCGCCTTGTTCCGGAACGGGAAGCGTGTTAGCGCGACAGCCCGCGGCCCGCGCCAGAGCAGCGCCTTGTCCATCCCGGCGCTGCATCCGGGTCCCCACCACACACCCGTCTTGGGAGCCTTACCATGGCCGAGAACCCGGCAAACAATGGCGCGCAGCAGAGCGCCCCGACCCTCAACGCGCTCGCCCAGTACGCGAAGGACTTCTCCTTCGAGAACCCGAACGCCCCCCGGTCCCTGCAGCCGCAGGAGAAGGGCCCGCAGATCAACCTGCAGGTCAACGTGAACGCAAAGCAGCTCGCGGAGGCCGATTTCGAAGTGGATATCACCCTCGAGGGCGATGCGAAGGTGGATGCCGAGGTGCTCTTTGCGTTCGAGCTCACCTATTCGGGCGTCTTCCGGGTGCAGAACATCCCGCAGGACCAGCTCCACCCGGTCGTGATGATCGAGTGCCCGCGCCTGCTCTTCCCGTTCGCCCGCCAGATCGTCGCCGACGCGGTGCGCAACGGCGGCTTCCCGCCCCTGTACATCGACCCGATCGATTTCGTGGCGCTCTACCGCCAGCGCGCGGCCGAACTCCAGGGCCAGCAGGACGGCGCGACCACGAACCTCGCCTAAGCGCCGGGTCCGCTCAGGACGCCTTGCCAAGGTAGTCGCGCCACAGGGCGCTCGGGCCCAGCTTCTCGACGAAGGCCGCGTGAGCCTCGCGCTCCGCATCCGTCAGTCGAGAGATCGTGATCGACGGCCGCTCCCGCCGGGGGGCGGCCGTCGTCGTTTGGGCGGTGTCGCGGGTGGCGGGGCCGACCGAGAGATCGAACCCGGTCTGCTTGCCGCCGATGAGCTCGATATAGACCTCGGCCAGGATCTCCGCGTCGAGGAGCGCCCCGTGCTTCGTGCGGCGCGAATTGTCGATCCCGTAGCGGGAGCAGAGCGCGTCGAGATTGTTGGCCGCGCCCGGATGCTTGCGGCGGGCGAGGGCGAGGGTGTCCACCACCTCGTTGAGGGCGATGGCGGGATGGCCCGTGCGGGCGTATTCCGCATTGAGGAAGCCCACGTCGAAGGCCGCGTTGTGGATCACGAGCCGGCCGCCCTCGAGAAAGGCCGCGAGCTCGTCGGCCACTTTCGCGAAGACGGGCTTGTCGGCGAGGAACTCGTTCGAGAGCCCGTGGACCGCGAAGGCGCCCGCCGCCACCTCCCGCTCGGGGTTGAGATAGACGTGGTAGGTCTTCCCCGAGGGGATGTGGTTGAGAAGCTCGACGCAGCCGATCTCCACGATGCGGTCGCCGCCCGCGGGATCGGTGCCGGTGGTTTCGGTGTCGAGGACGATTTCACGCAACATCAGACAATCTCCGCAGCACCCGGCCCGGCCGTCCTGCAAGGCAGCTTAAAATAGAGCGCACCTGCGCCTCCGCGGAGTTAAAGCCCCGGCTCGTGTCCACAAGGAAGTGGGCTTGTCCCCGCTTTTGCGCGTCGGGCATCTGCTTTGCCAGGATCGCCGCGAGCTTGTCCTCCGTCATGCCCGGGCGCGCGAGCACGCGCTCGCGCTGAACGGTGGCCGGCGCCGTGACCACGCAGACCGCATCGCAGGCGCGGTCGCCGCACGTCTCGAAGAGGAGCGGCACGTCGAGTACCGCCACCGGGGCGCCGGCTTTTACCGCGCGCTGGAGGAAGCCTTCCTTTTCGGCGCGCACCAGCGGGTGGACGATGGCCTCGAGGGCGCGCAGCCGCTCCGGATCACCGAGCACCGCGGCCCCGAGCCTTTGCCGATCGACCACGCCGTCCACGACCGTTCCCGGAAAGGCCGCCTCGATGAGCGGCGCGGCCGCGCCCCCGTAGAGCGCGTGCACCGCCGCATCGGCGTCATGCACCGGCGCGCCGAGGCGCCGGAAGCACGCCGCGGTGGCGGATTTGCCCATGCCGATGGATCCGGTGAGGCCGAGGACGAAGGTCATGCGCGCCCCCCGAGATCGGCCAGGACGAGATCGCGCAGAGCCGGCGTCACCGAGGGCGTGACCCCGAACCAGCGGGCGAATCCCGGCACGGCCTGGTGCAGCAGCATGCCGAGGCCATCGACGGTCCGGAGGCCGCGCGCCGCCGCGGCGGCGAGGAAAGGCGTGGTGAGCGGCACATAGACGATGTCGGTGACGACGGCGTGCAAGGGCGCGCGCGACAGGTCGATGTCGAGGGGCGGCTGGCCCGCCATGCCGAGCGAGGTGGTGTTCACCACGAGATCGGCGCCGGGCAAAGCCTCGGGCAGGGCGGTCCAGGGGAGGGTGGTGCCGCCCACCATGCGCGCCACCTCCTCGGCCTTCGACGGGGTGCGGTTCACGATGCTCACCGCAAAGCCGCGAGCGGCGAGACCCGCGACCACGGCCCGCGCGGCGCCGCCCGCGCCGAGGACGAGGGCGTTGCGGCGGCCCTCGTCCCAGCCTGCGCCGAGCGCCTGATCGAGATTGGCCATGAAGCCCATCCCATCCGTGTTGTCCCCCCACAGGACGCCGTCTTCCATCCACACGGTGTTGACGGCCTGAAGACGCTCCGCCCGGGATGTCCGGCGCTCGACCGCCGCGAAGGCGGTCTCCTTGTGGGGAATGGTGACGTTGCCGCCGACGAAGCCCTGCTCGTTCAGGGTGCCGAGGAAATCACGGAACGCCTCCGGCGCCACGTCGATGCGCTCGTAGGATCCCGCGATCCCGTGATGCTCCAGCCAGTGACCGTGGATCAGCGGCGAGCGGGAATGCTTGATCGGGTGGCCGACCACGAAAGCCTTGCGCATGGGAGAACCGGTCACAGGCCAAGGCAGCCGAGGCGCCGGAGCGCCGCGAGCAGGGGCAGGATCGGAAGCCCGAGGATCGTGGAATGGTCGCCCTCGATCCGCTCGAAGAGATGCACGCCGATATCCTCGACCTGATAGACGCCCGCGTTCTGCAGCACGGCCGGCGGCACCGCATCGAGATAGCGGGCGATCGCATCCTCCGAGAGCGGACGCATGTGAAGATGGGCGCTCTCGACGAAGGCCTCCACGATGGAACCGTCGCGAGCGACGGCGACGGCGGAGCGCAGGGCATGGGGGCGACCCGCAAGATCGCTTAAGTGCCGGGCCGCCACCTCGCGGGTGCCGGGCTTGTGCAGGGCGAGACCACCCGCGTCCAGCACCTGGTCGGCTCCGACCACGATGCGGCCCGGGCTGCGCCGGCTCACCGCCAGCGCCTTTTCGGCCGCGAGGCGTTCGGCGAGCGCGGAGGGGCCGAGATGCTCGTGCGCCGCTTCGATGGCCCGCTCGTCGACCCCCGATCCCTGCACATCCGCCGGGATGCCGGCGGCTTTGAGCACGGCGCGGCGAGCCTCGCTCGTGGAGGCGAGAAGGAGAGGCTGCGGCGCGAGCCAAAGCGGACGGGACGACACGGTCATGTGGCGATGAATTTCAGGCGGTGATCGCGATAAAGATCGAGGATCGCGGCGGCGGTCTCCTCGATGGAGCGGCGCGTCACGTCGATCATCGGCCAGTTGTGCCGGGCGCAGAGCCGCCGCGACACGGCGATCTCTTCGGCAACCCGGTCGCGGTCCACGTAATCGGTGTCGTCGTCCGCCTTGAGGCTGAGGAGGCGGTTCTGGCGGATCTGCACGATGCGCTCGGGGCTCGCCACGAGCCCGACGATGAGCGGCTTTCGCGCCGTTTCCAGGGCCGGCGGCGGCGGCACGCCGGGCACGAGCGGAATGTTGGCGGTCTTCACGCCGCGATTGGCCAGATAGATCGCCGTCGGCGTCTTCGAGGTGCGGCTCACGCCGACCAGCACCACGTCCGCATCGTTGAGATCGGCCGGCAATTGGCCGTCGTCGTGCAGCAGCGTGAAGTTCATCGCGTCGATGCGCTTGAAATATTCCGCGTTGAGCATGTGCTGCGCGCCGGGACGGGCCGTCGAATGGGCGCCGAGATAGGATTGCAGCAGGCTGTGCACGGGGGCGAGCACCGACAGGTGCGGCGAGCCCGACTCGCGGCAGGCCTCCTCGAGCCGGCTCGAGAGCTCCGGGTCGACGAGGGTATAAAGAACGATGCCCGGGGCGGTCTCGATCTCGGCGATCACGCGTTCGAGCTGCGTGGTGGATCGGACCAGCGGATAGACGTGCTCGATCGCCGAGATCCCCTCGTATTGCGCGGCGACCGCCCGGCCGACCGCGATGAGGGTCTCGCCCGTGGAATCGGACACGAGATGAAGATGGAAGTAGCTGCGGCCCACCACACAGGCTCCTGGGATAAGGAGTCGATGAATGTGGATAGTTCGCCTGTCGCCGGCGGTCCAGGGAGACGGACGGCCAAGCTGTCGACTCCCGCGTCAACAGGCATGGGGTCTGGGGGCGGTCGGCGAGAGGTTTTGGGAGAATCCGGCATAGGTGTCCGGTCGGCGCCCGGTCGGAGCACCCCGGCGAGGTGTTAGGACTTTGTTAAGCTTTAAGATTTCGGAAAGGATTGTGATCGGCCCGCCCCACCCGTGAACGAATGGTTAAGACCTTGGGCCCTGTTGAGGGGTTGTGGATGGGGTTGCGGCTTCGTGATTCAGTCTCCAAGAGAAACAACAGATTCTAAGATTCAAAGATTCCTCTTTTAGAGAGACTTCGTGGCCGAGCGTTCGACGAAACCCCTCCTGCGCGTCCTCGACCGTGAAGCGGTCTGGCCTCCGCCGATCTGGCTCATGCGTCAGGCCGGACGCCACCTGCCCGAATACCGCGAGGTACGGGCGCGGGCGGGGTCCTTCATGGACCTGTGCTACAACCCGGCCCTCGCCGCGGAGGTGACCCTCCAGCCGGTCCGCCGCTATGGGCTCGACGGGGCGATTTTGTTTTCGGACATCCTGGTGGTTCCCCACGCCCTCGGGCAGGACGTGAGCGTGATCGAGCACCAGGGTCCGCGCCTCGACCCGGTGACGAGCCTGAAGGATCTCGACCGTCTCAGCCCCGAGCTGTCCCTGGATCGGCTGGCGCCGGTCTTCGAGACCCTTGGGCGCATCAAGGCGGAGCTCCCCCCCGAGACGGCGCTGCTCGGCTTCTGCGGGGCTCCCTGGACCGTCGCGAGCTACATGATCGCGGGCAAGGGCACCCCCGACCAGGCGCCCGCCCGGGTTCTCGCCTATCGCGACCCCGCCTTCTTGACGGCGCTCATCGACCGGCTCGTCGAATCCTCGATCCGCTATCTCGTGGCGCAGATCGAGGCGGGCGCGGAAGCGGTGCAGATTTTCGAGAGTTTCGGTTCCGCCCTTCCGCCCGCCCTCTTCGACCGGCTCTCCCTCGAGCCCATCGGGCGCGTGGTGCGGGGCGTGAAGGCGGCGCGGCCGGAGGCCCGGATCATCGTGTTCGCCCGGGGCGGCGGCGTCCATCTCCCGCGCTTTGCCGCGGCCGGGATCGGCGACGCCCTCGCCCTGGACTGGACCCTCGATCCGGCCCTCGTCCTCCCGACGCTCCCGGCCGACATGCCGACGCAGGGCAATCTCGATCCGCTGGCCCTCGTCGCCGGCGGGGACGATCTCGACCGGGGCATCGACCGCATCCTGAATGCGGTTCGCGGCCGACCGCATATCTTCAACCTGGGTCACGGGGTCGTGCCCGAGACGCCGATCCCGCACGTGGAGCACCTCATCGCCCGCGTTCGCGGCGCGGGAGCCTGAACCGATGCTCTACCTTTGGATCAAAGCCTTCCACGTGATCGCGGTCATCGCCTGGATGGCGGGCATGCTCTACCTGCCCAGGCTCTTCGTCTATCATTGCGACGCCCAGAAGGGCTCGATCCAGTCCGAGACCTTCAAGATCATGGAGCGCCGGCTCCTCAAGGCGATCATCAACCCGGCGATGATCGTCACCTGGGTGCTCGGGATCGTCCTGGTCTGGCAGGGCGGCTGGATCGCCTCCGGCTGGCTTCACGGGAAGATCGCCCTCGTCATCGGCCTCTCGGCCGTGCACGGGATGCTCGCCAAGCAGGTGAAGATTTTCGCGGCCGACAAGAACGAGCGCCCCGCCCGCTATTTCCGCATTCTCAACGAGGTGCCGACGCTCCTGATGGTCGGCATCGTCATCCTGGTAATCGTGAAGCCGTTCTGAGTGATGGGCCGCGGGCTTTAGGCCCGAGACTTTCCCCTTTCGGGGCGTCGGGTCCCCATCGCCGGATGGCGCGGGGACACGCGCCGGAACGAGCGGCTTGCGGCCACGCCGGAATCCGGTTACAAAAGACTCCTCTTCCTTCAGACAGGTCGCTCGCCTCGGGCCCTCCGCGTCCGAATCACGCGCGTGAACAGAGCCGCCTGTCGGACGTTTTCCCCAATCCCTACGGCCGCGCTCGATACCTTTTCCGACCGCGCTCCCCCTACCCAAAAGAGTGTTCCCCGATGAGGGAAATCAAACTTCAAGACCTCAAGTCGAAGACGCCGACCGAGCTCATCACCTTCGCCGAGGAGTTGGAGGTCGAGAACGCGAGCACCATGCGCAAGCAGGAGCTCATGTTCGCGATCCTCAAGCAGCTCGCGGCCCGCGAGGTGGAGATCATCGGCGCCGGCGTCGTCGAGGTCCTGCAGGACGGCTTCGGCTTCCTGCGCTCCGCGGATTCGAACTACCTGCCGGGTCCCGACGACATCTACGTCTCGCCCTCGCAGATCCGCCGCTTCGGCCTGCGCACCGGCGACACGGTGGACGGCCCGATCCGCGGACCCAAGGAGGGCGAGCGGTACTTCGCGCTCCTCAAGGTCAACACCATCAATTTCGAGGATCCGGAGAAGATCCGGCACAAGGTCCATTTCGACAACCTGACGCCGCTCTATCCGGACGAGCGCCTGAAGCTCGAAATCGAGGATCCGACCCGCAAGGATTTCTCCGCCCGGATCATCGACATCGTCTCGCCCGTCGGCAAAGGCCAGCGCGCCCTCATCGTGGCGCCCCCGCGCACGGGTAAGACGGTTCTCCTCCAGAACATCGCCCAGTCGATCACGGCCAACCATCCCGAGTGCTACCTCATCGTGCTGCTCATCGACGAGCGGCCGGAGGAGGTCACGGACATGCAGCGCTCCGTGAAGGGCGAGGTCGTGTCCTCCACCTTCGACGAGCCGGCCTCCCGTCACGTGCAGGTCGCCGAGATGGTGATCGAAAAGGCAAAGCGCCTCGTGGAGCACGGGCGCGACGTGGTGATCCTGCTCGACTCCATCACCCGCCTCGGCCGCGCCTACAACACGGTGGTGCCGTCCTCCGGAAAGGTGCTCACGGGCGGCGTCGACGCCAATGCCCTCCAGCGGCCCAAGCGCTTCTTCGGCGCCGCCCGCAACATCGAGGAAGGCGGCTCGCTCACCATCATCGCCACGGCGCTCATCGACACCGGTTCGCGCATGGACGAGGTGATCTTCGAGGAGTTCAAGGGCACCGGCAATTCGGAGATCATCCTGGACCGCAAGGTGGCCGACAAGCGCACCTTCCCGGCGATCGACATCACCCGCTCCGGCACCCGCAAGGAGGAGCTGCTCGTTCCGAGCGACGTGCTCAAGAAGATGTACGTGCTCCGCCGCATCCTCAACCCGATGGGCACCGTGGACGCGATCGAGTTCCTGCTCGACAAGCTCCGCCAGACCAAGGGCAACAGCGACTTCTTCGACTCGATGAACACCTGACGCCAGGCCGTCGCAAAGCGTTGATGAAAGGCCGGCGTCACCTTTGTGCGCCGGCCTTTTTCGTCTGCCGACAGGTTCAGAACACCCCTAGCAGGGCGAGCACCACAAGGGTCAGGAGACCCGACACGACGAGCGATCCAAGGCAGCCGAGGCGATTGGAGAAGAACAGGAACATGCGGGCTCCGGGGACGGTGATCCGTGAACGGTAAGTCCGCTGCCCTGTTCCCGGCCCTGCATCCTGGGCCTCGACCATCGCGGTCTTGGGGTTGATCTTGGCGTCGGCCGACACCCCGAACCGGGCCTGCTCGTACGTCGCCCTTTTGACCGACGACCTGGATCCATGATGAGCCTTTCCACCGATACGATCTTCGCGGCCGCATCCGGCCAGGGCCGAGCGGCCGTGCACGTGATCCGCATCAGCGGTCCCGCGAGCCGGACCATCCTTGAAACCCTGGCCGCTCCCCTGCCCCCGCCGCGGCGGTTGTCCCTGCGGGTGCTCAGCCGGCCCGGGAGCACGGAGATCCTCGACGAAGCCCTCGTCGCCTGGATGCCGGGCCCGGGGAGTTTCACCGGCGAGGACCAGGCCGAGCTGCACATCCATGGGGGCCTCGCGACCCGGGCAGCCGTGCTCCGGGCTCTCGCCGATTGCCCCGGATGCCGCCCTGCGGAGCCCGGAGAATTCACCCGGCGGGCGTTCCTGAACGGCCGCATGGATCTGACCCGGGTCGAGGGATTGGCGGATCTCATCGACGCCGAAACCGAGGCGCAGCGGCGCCAAGCCTTGCGCCAGCTTGGGGGCGAACTCGGGTCCGCCACGGAAGCTTGGCGCGAAGCCCTGCTGCAGGGCTTGGCCCTGCTCGAGGCCTCCCTCGATTTTACCGATGAAAGCGATGTGCCGGAGGAGTTGGAGCAGGAGGTCGCGAACCGTTTCCGGGAGGTGCACGCACAGATTGGGGCGGTTCTGGCGCGGGGCTCGGGGGAGCGGCTTCGGGACGGTCTCACCGTCGTGCTCGCCGGTCCGCCCAATGCGGGCAAGTCCACCCTTCTCAACGCTCTTGCCCGCCGGGACGTTGCAATCGTCTCGCCGGTGCCTGGCACCACACGGGATGCGATCGAGGTCCGGTGCGATCTTGGCGGTTGGCCCGTCACCTTCGTGGATACGGCCGGCCTGCGGGAGAGCACCGATCCCGTGGAGCGGATCGGCATGGAGCGCGCCCGAGCCCGCGCCGCGGAAGCGGACCTGGTCCTGTGGCTCGTCCCCCCGGAGGGCGCCGGCGAGCCCCCGCCAGTGCGGGTCCTTCCGGTGGCGACGAAGGCCGATCTCGCCGGTGGCGCGTCGGCCGAGCTTCAGGTCTCGGCTGCGACCGGTGCCGGAATGGCTGAGCTCCTCGATCAGGTTCAACAGGCTGCCGAACATTCATTCGCGGGGGGCGAGGCCCTGCTCACGCGGGAGCGCCACCGTCTGGCCCTGGAGCGCGCCCACGAGGGGCTAGCCCGCGCCATCGCGTTGATCGAGAGCGGCTCGGCCCTTGAACTTGCCGCGGAAGATGCGCGCCTGGCGGCGCGGGCCATCGGGCAGATTACCGGACGCGTGGACGTGGAGGATGTCCTGGATAGGCTCTTCGCAGGGTTCTGCATCGGCAAATAGCGTGACTGGTTGAAATAGGGGCTCTGCGTCAAGCCGCCCCGGCCGAATGTTTCACGTGAAACATGTGAGCCTTTGACCTTCAGGCCTGGCGCTCGTACATCTCCCACGCACACCAGAACCTGTCGCCCTCTCCAACCGCTGCCACGCCGGATCGCATCCCATGTCCGCTTCCTCCCATCGCGCAGAGCTGAGCTTCGACGTGGTCGTCGTGGGTGGCGGCCATGCGGGTGTGGAGGCTGCGGCGGCTTCCGCGCGGCTCGGCGCCCGCACGGCCCTCGTCACCCATCGCGCGCAAACAATCGGCGCCATGTCGTGTAACCCCGCCATCGGTGGTCTCGGCAAGGGGCACCTCGTCCGGGAGGTCGATGCGCTGGACGGATTAATGGGCCGGGTCGCCGATCAGGCCGGTATCCAGTTCCGGCTCCTGAACCGTCGCAAGGGACCCGCCGTTCGCGGCCCACGGACACAGGCCGACCGCAAGCTCTATGCCCGCGCCATGCAGGCGGCTCTGCGCGCCACGCCGAACCTGCACATCGTGGAGGGTGAGGCCGATGACATCCAGGTGAGCGGCGATCGGGTCACCGGCCTGGCCCTGGTCTCCGGCCAGGTGTTGACGACCCCCTCCGTGGTGATCACGACCGGCACCTTCCTGCGTGGGCTCATCCACATGGGTGAGGTCCGCATCCCGGCGGGACGGGTGGGCGAGGCGCCGGCCCTCGGACTCTCCCGCACCCTCGAACGGTTCGGCTTCGCGCTCGGCCGCCTGAAGACGGGCACGCCCCCGCGCCTCGATGGGCGCAGCATCGACTGGGCCGGTCTCGACAAGCAGGCCGCGGACGATGAGCTCGTGCCTCTGTCCACGCTCACCGACCGGATCGCCACCCCGCAGATCGAATGCGGCGTGACCCGCACCACGCCGGCCGGGCACGACCTCATTCGGGCGAACCTCCACCGCGCGCCCATGTATTCGGGAGCCATCGAGAGCCGCGGCCCCCGTTACTGCCCCTCCATCGAGGACAAGGTGGTCCGGTTCGGCGACCGCGAGGGCCACCAGATTTTCCTCGAGCCCGAGGGGTTGGACGACCCGCTCGTCTATCCGAACGGGATCTCCACGTCTCTCCCCGAGGAGGTGCAGCGGGACCTGCTGCGGCACATCCCGGGGCTGGAGCGTGCCGTGATGGTGCGCCCCGGCTATGCCATCGAATACGACTACGTGGACCCGCGCGGTCTTGACGCCACCCTAGAGACCCGCGCCATCCGGGGTCTGTTCCTGGCCGGCCAGATCAACGGCACGACCGGTTACGAGGAGGCCGCCGCCCAGGGTCTGGTGGCTGGGCTGAACGCCGCCCGCAAAGCCGGTGGGCAGGACGGCGTCGTGTTTGACCGGGCCGAGTCCTACCTCGGCGTTCTGATCGACGACCTGACGACTCGTGGCGTCAGCGAGCCCTACCGGATGTTCACCTCCCGCTCCGAGTACCGCTTGAGCCTGCGCATCGACAACGCGGATGAGCGGCTTACGCCTAAGGGCTTGGCTGTCGGCTGCGTCGGGTCCGAGCGCCGCGACCGCTTCGGGGCGCAGCAGGAGGAACTGGCTCGCCTGCGTGGGCTGCTGGTCGAGAAGACCCTGACGCCGCAGGAGGCGGCCCGTCAGGGCATCGCGCTCAACCAGGATGGCATCCGGCGGTCGGCTTTCCAGCTTCTCTCCTACCCGCAGATCGGCTGGGGAGAGATCGCCCGGGTTTGGCCCGAATTCGCCGATGTGTCTCCAACCATGGCCGACCGGCTGGAGACGGATGCCACCTATGCGGTCTATCTGGACCGCCAGGCTGCGGACGTGGCGGCCTATCGACGGGACGAGAGCATCGCCTTGGCCGAGGATCTCGACTTCGCGACATTGCCAGGCCTGTCCAACGAGGTGAAGGCCAAGCTCGACGTTGTGAAGCCTCGCACCCTCGGCCAGGCCGCTCGGATCGAGGGCATCACCCCGGCGGCGCTCACCCTGCTGGCGGCCCATCTGCGCAAGCAGCCGGGACGACCGAATGCCCAAACCCGGCCCTCGGATACGCTGTCATGACGGCAGCATTGGACCGGGAGCAGGTCGCCGACGCATTCCATGTTTCACGTGAAACATTGGGCCGCCTCGACACGCTGGTGACGGAACTCGCCCGTTGGCAGAACATCAAGAACCTTGTGGGCCCAGCGACCCTCCAAGAGGTCTGGACGCGTCACATCGCCGATTCCCTGCAACTCCTCGCCCTCGCCCCTGACGCGCGGCGCTGGCTCGACCTCGGCTCCGGCGCGGGCTTTCCTGGTCTTGTCCTCGCCATCGCCGGCTCCGGCACCGAGGTTCATCTCGTCGAGAGCAACTCCCGCAAATGCGCCTTCCTCCGTCACGTCGCGCGGCTCACCGGCGCGCCGGCGCGGGTTCACGAAGCGCGTTTGGAGACGGTCGTGCCGGATTTCCGGGGCCGCGCGGATGTGGTCTCGGCCCGCGCTCTTGCCGCCCTGCCCCAGCTTCTCGCCTGGACCCAGCCCCTGTTGACAACGGGTACAACTGGGCTCTTTCCCAAAGGTCGTGAGGCCCTCGTCGAATTGACCGAGGCTCGTAAATCCTGGACATTCCATGAGGAGATGATCCCGAGCCGTACTGATTCCGAAGCTCGCATTCTCCGCATCACACAGCTTGAGAGCCGCTCATCATGACCGACCGCACCGGGTCCCCCACCGCCGGACCTGTTCCCGGACCTGTTCTTGGACCCGCTCTCGGAGGACCGCTCGCGCCTCCGCGGGTGCTGGCCCTGGCGAACCAAAAGGGCGGCGTCGGCAAGACCACCACGGCGATCAACCTCGGCACGGCGCTCGCCGCCATTGGCGAGAAGGTGCTGATCCTGGATCTCGACCCCCAGGGCAATGCCTCGACGGGCCTCGGCATCGACCGCAAGAGCCGCCCGGTCTCGACCTATCATGTGCTGAGCGGGGATGCGTCGCTCGCCAGCGCCATCGTGGAGACCAGCGTTCCGCGCCTCCATGTGGCGCCCTCCACCCTCGATCTTCTCGGCGTGGAGCTGGAGATCGCCCATGAGCGCAACCGGGCGCATCGCCTGCGCCAGGCCATCGACACGCTCATGCAGGGCGTCGGCGACGACCCCTTCACCTATATTCTGATCGACTGCCCGCCCTCCCTGAACCTCCTCACCATCAACGCCCTCACGGCGTCGGACGCGGTGCTCGTCCCACTGCAATGCGAGTTCTTCGCCCTCGAAGGGTTGAGCCAGCTTCTCAAGACGGTGGAGCAGGTGCGGGCCGCCCTGAACCCGCGGCTCTCCATCCACGGCGTCGTCCTCACCATGTTCGACCCCCGCAACAACCTGTCGGGCCAGGTGGTGGCGGATGTGCGCCAGTTCATGGGAGCGAAGGTCTACGAGACCATGATCCCGCGCAATGTGCGCGTCTCGGAGGCGCCGTCCCACGGCAAGCCGGTGCTGCTCTACGATCTGAAATGCGCCGGCTCGCAGGCCTATCTCAAGCTCGCCTCGGAGATCATCCAGCGGGAGCGGGCCCTGCGCGCCGCCTGACCTGGCGCCTTTCGCACGCGTCCGGACCAATGGGCGACCGCGAGCAAAGCCGGCGCCTTTCGCAAGCGACGAGACCATCGGACAACCAAGAACAAGAAGGGGTGAGCAGATGGCGGAAGAACAGGCAAGACCGCGCCTCGGACGCGGATTGGCGGCGCTCATCGGAGAAGTCGGCGACGAGATGGCGGTGGTCGAGCGCGGCCGCGGCCAGCGCAAGGTGCCGATCGAGTTCCTGCGCCCGAACCCGAGAAATCCCCGCAAGCTGTTCGACGAGAACGAGCTCGACCAGCTCGCCCTGTCCATCCGCCAGCGCGGCCTCATCCAGCCCGTGGTGGCGCGCCCGTTCCCGAACGTGCCGGACGCCTACGAGATCATCGCCGGCGAGCGTCGCTGGCGCGCTGCTCAGAAGGCCGGGCTGCACGAGATCCCGGTGGTGATCCTGGAGATCGACGACAAGACATCGGCCGAATACGCGATCATCGAGAACATCCAGCGTTCCGACCTCACGGCCATCGAGGAGGCGGAGGGCTACAACCAGCTCTTGGGCGAGTTCAAGTACCGCCACGAGGACCTCTCCCACATCATCGGCAAGAGCCGGGTCCACGTGACCAACATGATGCGGCTCATCGGCCTGCCCGAAGAGATCAAGGAGATGGTCCGCAACCGGCAGATCACCGGCGGCCATGCCCGGGCGCTTCTCTCCCTCGACAACCCGCTCCCCGTCGCCCGCCAGATCGTGGAAAAGGGCCTCAGCGTCCGCCAGATCGAGGCCATCGCCCAGGACGAACGCAGCCGGGAAGACGAGCGCGGCGTCGTTCAGCCGAAAAAGCGCGGCCGCAAGGAGAAGGATCCGGACACCCGGGCGCTTGAGAAGGCGCTCGAGAACGTGCTCGGCCTCACGGTCTCGATCGAGCATCAGGGGCAGGGCGGTGAGCTGCGCATCCGCTACGGGAGCCTCGAACAACTCGACGGCCTGTGCCGTCGCCTCAATCCCGGGATGATCTGAAGGCGAACCGCGTCTCCCTCGGGGAGAGCCCCAGCGCCGGACAGTCAGCGTCCCGGCCGGCCCATCTGCGCGAGCTGCAGGAAGGTTCGGGCCAGGATCGTGTCGTCGAGATTGGGCAGCCGGCGGGTATCGTAGAGGGCCTCCTGAATGCGCCGGATCGCGTCGCGCAAGGTCGCGCTCGTCCATTGCTTCAGCTGCCGCTGCACCGCATCCTTGCGCTTGAAATAGAGCCCGCGCCAGGACTCCACCGCCACGCCCGGCGACTTGCCGGCCTCCACATCGATCCGTAGGGGCAGGAGAGCAAAGGCGTGGCGCAGGGCGGCGCCCAGCACCACCGAGGCGTGAACGCCCTCGGCTGCAAGACGCCGAACCCCGATCTCCAGGGCATCGCGGTCGCCGCCGAACGCCGCATCGATCACCGCGTCGGTGGCCAAGCCCGAGACGTCGCTGAGCACCGCCTCCACATCCGCCACCGTGACCTCGCTCTGCCCATGGGCATAGAGCGCCAGCTTCGCGAGTTCGCCCCGCGTGGCGAGCCGGTCGCCGCCGAGGCTGGCGAGAAGCGCCGCGCGGGCCTCCGGGCCGATGGCGAGGCCCGAGGCCTTCAAGGTCTCGGTCACGAGGGCCGCGAGATCGGCGGGCGAATCCTCATAGCAGGGCAGGGCGAGCGCGCGCGGCGACCGCTCGCAAAGGGTGCGCAGGGGGGACGATTTCTGCAGCTCCCCGGCCTCGATCACCACCACCGTATCGGCGAGGGGGCCGGCGAGCACGGGCTCCACGGCCGAGGCGAGATTGCGGGAGGTCGCCTTGATCCAGAGCGCGCGCTTGCCCCCGAACAGACCCATGGTGCCGGCCTCGTCGGCGAGCCGCGCCGGATCGGACGCGATCAC
This sequence comes from Microvirga sp., assembly GCA_036562855.1. Taxonomy (GTDB): domain Bacteria; phylum Pseudomonadota; class Alphaproteobacteria; order Rhizobiales; family Beijerinckiaceae; genus Microvirga. The sequence goes on along the minus strand of DATCJK010000049.1, from coordinate 79,587 downwards.
GTCCCCGTCGAGGCGCACGAGCTGGAAAGGGTCCGATGGATCGTCGACGGAGCGTTCGGCGATGAGCCGCGCCCGTTCCGCCACGAGCCCCGCATCGGGCCCGTAGAGCAGGTAGATTCCGATGCGCGGATCGGGCCGGCGCAGGGCTCCAGCGACGTCGCTCGCCTTGACCGCGACCATCGCCCGCGATCAGGCCCGGGTCGCGAGTTCGGCCGAGACGCGGGTGCGGATCATGTCGGCGAGGGTGCGAGCAAGCCGGATCTCCGCGTCACGACCCGCGCGCAGCGAGGCGAAGCGCTGGACGTTGCGGTCGTAGGAAGCGGCGGCCGTCACCTTGCCCCGCGTCACCACCTCGCCGGTGGCGGTCACGAGGGTGTAGGTCACCGAACCGTTGAGGGTCGCGGATTGGGCGCGGCCCGTGGTCGTGTCGACCAGCGGCGTTCCCACATTGCCTGAAAAGGCGAGCTGCAGCTTGTAGCGCTTCTGCGCCTGCTGGCCGGAGCCGTTGAGATCGAACACCAGCTCGCTGCGCAGATAATGGCTGAACCGCTCATAGAGCGGCGGCACCGCCACCTCGTCCACATCGATGGAGGCGAGCACGCTCGACAGCTCGGCCCCGGAGGCGGTCGGACCATGCAGCGGGCGGAAACAGGCCGTGAGGCTCACCGTCAGGGCGAGCGCGGCGGCGAGGGGCAGGGCGCGGCGGGCGAACGACAGCATTCCAGGGTCTCTCCGGCTCTTGTCGAGCCATTGTCCGGTCGAACTCTTGAGGTTGTGCCCGAGGCCAGGCTCTCCGGCAAGCGCCGGCCTCGGGGTGGATGGCCTTCAGGCCACCACGTTCACGATGCGCTGGGGCACCACGATGATCTTCCGGGGCGGCTTGCCCTCAAGGAAAAGCTGGACCGCGTCGAGGGCGAGCACGGCGGCTTCCACGGCCGCCTGGTCCGCGTCCCGGGGGACGGTCACGTCCGCGCGCTTCTTGCCGTTCACCTGCACCGGCAGGGTGATTGTGTCCTCCACCAGGAGCGAGCGGTCGAGCGCCGGCCACTCCGCCTCGGCGGCGAGGCCCTTGAAGCCCATCGCCTCCCAGCACTCCTCCGCCAGATGCGGCATCATCGGCGCGAGGATCTGGATGAGCACGCGGCCCGCCTCACGGAAGGCGGCGCCGAGGCCGGGCTCGTCCGCGGCCTTCGCCCGGACGAGGAGGTCCTGGAGCGCATTGGCGAGTTCGTAGGTATGGGCGACGCAGCGGTTGAAGCGCAGGCGCTCCACATCCTCCTCGACGGCCGCGAGCGCCTTGTGGGCCGCCTTGCGGACGGCGAGGCCGATCGGCCCTGAGGGCTCGTGCCCATTGGCGGTGGCTCCGCGCTCGGCGAGGTCCCCCACGAGGCGCCACACGCGCTGCACGAAGCGGCCCGCGCCCTGCACGCCTTCCTCGGTCCAGATCACGTCGCGCTCCGGCGGCGAGTCGGAGAGCATGAACCAGCGCGCCGTGTCGGCCCCGTAGGAGCCGATGATGTCGTCCGGATCCACCACGTTGAGCTTCGACTTCGACATCTTCTCGATGGAGCCGATCTCGACGGGCTCGCCCGTCTTCACGTGGAAGGCCCGGCGCGTGCCGCCCTCGGCCTCGATGCGGATCTCGGCGGGCTGCACCCACGCGCCGTCGGCGGCCTTGTAGGTCTCGTGCACCACCATGCCCTGCGTGAAGAGGCCGGCGAAGGGCTCGCCGTTCGGCACGTCCGAGTGGCCGGCCACGTTCATGGCGCGGGTGAAGAAGCGCGAATAGAGCAGGTGCAGGATCGCGTGCTCGATGCCGCCGATATATTGGTCGACCGGGAGCCAGCGGTTCACCACCGCCGGATCCGTCGGCTGGTCCTCCAGCGCCGGATCGGTGAAGCGGGCGAAGTACCAGGACGAGTCCACGAAGGTGTCCATGGTGTCGGTCTCGCGGCGGGCCGCCTTGCCGCAGCGCGGGCAATCCACGTGCTTCCAGGTGGGGTGCCGGTCGAGCGGGTTGCCAGGCACGTCGAAGGTGACGTCCTCGGGCAGCTGGACGGGCAGCTGCTCCTTGGGCACTGGGATCGTGCCGCAGGCCTCGCAATGGATCACCGGAATCGGGCAGCCCCAGTAGCGCTGGCGCGAGATGCCCCAGTCGCGCAGGCGGAAGTTCACCTTGCGCTCGGCCACCGGCCGGTTGCCCAGGGTCTCCGTCTCCAGGCGCCGCGCCACCTCTTCCTTCGCTTCCGCGATGGTCATCCCGTCGAGGAAGCGCGAATTGATCATCCGCCCCTCGCCGTCATAGGCGGTGTCCGTGACGACGAAGGAGGCAGCGTCCTGGTCCGGCGGGCACACGACGGGCGTGTTGCCGAGCCCGTATTTGTTGACGAAGTCGAGGTCGCGCTGGTCGTGCGCCGGGCAGCCGAAGATGGCGCCCGTGCCATATTCCATGAGGATGAAGTTCGCGACGTAGACCGGCACCTGCCATGTGGGATCGAAGGGATGCGCCGCGCGGATGCCCGTGTCGAAGCCGAGCTTCTCGGCCTTGTCGATGGCTTCCTGCGCCGTGCCCGTGCGCCGGCATTCCTCGATGAAAGCCGCGAGTTCCGGGTTCTTCGCCGCCGCGGATTTGGCGAGCGGGTGATCGGGCGCCACCGCCATGAAGCGGGCGCCGAACAGGGTGTCGGGGCGCGTCGTATAGATCTCGAGCTCGGTCTCGCCGTTCGGCACGGTCGCGGGATCGAGCGCCCAGCGCACCATCAGGCCCTCGGATCGGCCGATCCAGTTGCGCTGCATGAGGCGCACCTTTTCGGGCCAGCGCTCCAGGGTGTCGAGCCGGTCCGAGAGATCCTGCGCGAAATCGGTGATCTTGAAGAACCATTGGGTGAGCTCGCGCTGCTCCACAAGTGCGCCGGAGCGCCAGCCGCGCCCGTCGATCACCTGCTCGTTTGCGAGCACGGTCTGGTCCACCGGGTCCCAGTTCACCTTCGCGGTCTTGCGGTCCACGAGGCCCGCCGCGAGGAAGTCCAGGAACATGCGCTGCTGGTGCTTGTAGTAGGACGGATCGCAGGTGGCGATCTCCCGGCTCCAATCGATGGCAAGGCCCATCGATTGCAGCTGCCCGCGCATGGTGGCGATGTTCGCGTAGGTCCACTCCTTGGGGTGGACCTTGTTCTTCATGGCCGCGTTCTCGGCCGGCATGCCGAAGGCGTCCCAGCCCATGGGGTGCAGCACGCTGAAGCCCCGGGCGCGCTTGTAGCGGGCCACCACGTCGCCCATGGCGTAGTTGCGCACGTGGCCCATATGGATGCGGCCCGACGGGTAGGGAAACATCTCGAGCACGTAGTATTTCGGGCGCGGGTCGGCGTTGTCCGTGCGGAACAGGTTCCGCTCCGTCCACACCTTCTGCCACTTGGGCTCTGCTTCCTTGGCGTTGTAGCGCTCGGGCCTCATCGGGTCGGCGATCCGTCAGTTTTCAAAACAAGACAAGCGGCTTGCGCCGCCGGGTGGGCGCGGACTAGGACACACGACGCTGGCGCGGTCAATAAGTTCGCCCCGACCGCGCGGCCGCAGAGGCAGTCCAGTGGAATCGACGAGCGAGGCCCCTTCCGTCGCGCGGCTCAACGAGGTGCGCGCCCTCATCCGCCGCGCGGCCGGCGACACCGACCGCGACCCGGGTGAGATTACGCTCATCGCCGTATCGAAAACCTTTCCGGCGGAGGCGATCGAGCCCGTGCTCGCGGCGGGCCAGCGAGTGTTCGGCGAGAACTACGTGCAGGAGGCGAAGGCGAAATGGCCCGCGCTCCGCGAGCGCTACCCCGACGCGGAGCTGCACCTCATCGGCCCGCTCCAGTCCAACAAGGCGAAGGAGGCGGTCGCCCTCTTCGATTGGATCCACACCCTCGACCGGCCCTCGCTCGCCGAGGCGCTGGCCAAGGAGATCCAGAAGCAGGGCCGCCATCCCCGGCTCGTGGTGCAGGTGAACACGGGGGAGGAAGCCCAGAAAGGCGGCGTCGCCCCCCGCGACGCGGACGCGTTCCTCGCCGCCTGCCGCGACACCCACGGCCTTAAGGTGGAGGGCCTCATGTGCATCCCGCCCGCCGAGGATCCGCCCTCGCCGCATTTCGCGCTTCTCGCGACGATCGCGAAGCGCCACGGCCTCACGGTTCTGTCCATGGGCATGAGCGCCGATTTCGAGGCGGCCATCCAGCTCGGCGCCACCCATGTGCGGGTGGGCAGCGCGATCTTCGGAAGCCGCTGAGGGAAGGGGCTGGGTCAACCAGCTCCGAAGCTTGAAGCTCCGCCGGGGGCCTTGGCAGCCTCTTCCTTGATCCAGGTGCGGAAGGCGCTGGCGGCAGGCGAACTCTGCTCAGGCTCAGGCTCGACGAACACATAGGTTTCGCCGGGCACGACGATGTCGGGGAAGGGTGCCACGAGGCGCCCAAGGGCCAGATCGTCTTCGATCATGGCCAGATCGGCCATGGCGATGCCGCGACCGGCCTCCGCCGCCCGCAAGGCAAGATCGAGCAAGTCGAAGGTCTCGCCCCGAGACACGTCGAAAGGCTCGCCGCCCCAGCCCTGCACCCACCGAAGCCAATCGGCGCCGGGCCAGGAGCAGTGGAGGAGAGGCGCTTTTCCAAGATCGTCCGAGCTGCGTGACAAAGACCATGTTTCAAGAAGCTTCGGAGAGCAGACCGGCGTCAGCCGTTCGACCATGAGAGGCGTGATGCACTTCTCCGGCCATGGACCGGGTTCGCAGCGTATGCCCACATCATGCTTGAGAGTCTCGGGTTGGATCTCGTGCCATGTGAGGTTGATTTCGACCTTCCAGTCCGGGTGACGCTCCTCGAAGCGGGACAGGCGCGGCATGAGCCAGCGAATGCCGAAGGTGGGCGGCGTCCTGACGGTCAAGCGTTCAGGCGCTCTGGTGATCCGCTGCACCCCGGCCTCCACCAGCCCGAAGGCGTCCCGAAGGGTTTTTGCCAGTTCCTGGCCCTTGGGCGTGAGAACGAGGCCCCGGTGAACCCGCCGGAACAGGGACACACCCAGCTCCTGCTCCAGAAGCCGGATCTGCCGGCTCACGGCACTCTCGGTCACGGACAGCTCGTGGGCGGCCTTCTTCATGCCGCCATGGCGGGCAGTGGCCTCAAAGGTTTTCAGCGCAGTCAAAGAGGGGTGGCGGGGCAAGGCTTCACATGATTTTTTCTCAAGTGACAGTGGAGCATAAACCGTTTGAAGCTGCTGTAAATGTGCGAAGAATGGACAGCCTCCCCTGACAGGAGGTCACCCATGACTCGTGCTTCCATGTGGAACGTTTTGGTTCTCCACCTGCGCCATGTCCGCGAAACCCAAGTCGCCCGCGCGGAAAGGCGGCACCTGCACGGTGAGTTGAAGCGGCTCCTCGTCATCGGGGAGCACCTGATCCGGGATGTTGGTCTTGATCCCCGTCATGTCAGAGATTGGCTGGAGACGAATGAGAAGGAGATGTGATGGCCCATGGCCCGTTGGGCTCGGTGGGCAGAACCGGAGGAACTGACGGCGGCGGGTGCGGGCAGTCCAAACAGGTCGCCACCAGAAGGATGCGCCTAAGCGATGATCTCGAGCCGCGTCCGGGGTCCGATGCGCTCCAGGAGCCGGTGGATGACCCGCTTCTCCACGGCGACGCAGCCCGCCGTCGGCTCGAATCCGGGGCGGGCGAGGTGGAGGAAGATCGCGCTGCCGCGCCCGCGCACGATGGGGCCGCGATTCCAGGCGATGTCGATCACCACGTCGTAGAGGTGGTCGGCGCGCCACATCTCCTCGTGGCTCGACGGGCACGGGCGGGGAACGCGGGTGTTGTAGCGGCGGTCGCGCACATCGTCGCACCAGCCGTCCTGCGGGCGGATCGGGGTCAGCTTCAGGCCCGTGCGGGGGCGCGGCCCGTGATCGGGCCGATAGAACGCTTGGAGCAGCGCGAAGCGGCCGAGAGGCGAGGCGCCGTCGCCCTCGCGCTTGGCCCGGGTGGTGCCGGAGCGCCCGAGCGCGCAGGGCAGCACCAGATTGCCGGCCACGAGCCGCCCGCGCCGGTGGTCGAGGGGCGAGCGGTAGACGCGGACGAGGGCGAGGGAACGACGCTGCATGGTTGGCCCGGATGGCGCGGAGCCGGCCTAAACCGGGCTCCCGATGACGGATCGGCGGTGGAGGGTCCGCTTCGGCCCCTTGTTGTCAAGGCGTGGATCACTACTCTAACCCCAGCGTGGGCGCCGGACAGGTCCCGGCTTGCGGGCTCCCGCGCTGGACGTCGGTCCTGCAAGGGCCCGAGCAGGTACGGGCCAGGGCTCCGCAAGCCGCCTGGAGCCGTCTCGATCATCTGAAGGGTGCGTAATGTCGAATGCCAGCCGCCTTCTCGTCGTGGACGACGACCAGGACCTGCGCGACACCCTGGCCGAGCAGCTGGGTCTGTATGACGAGTTCCAGGTCGCCACGGCCGAGAATGCCGGCCAGGCGATCGCGACCGTGAAGGACGACCGCATCGACCTTGCGATCATGGATGTGGGCCTGCCCGACATGGACGGGCGCGAGGCCGTCAAGGCGATGCGCCGCAACGGCTTTCGCAGCCCTATCATCATGCTGACCGCGCAAGGTTCCGACGCCGACACGGTGCTCGGCCTCGAATCCGGCGCCAACGATTACGTGACGAAGCCCTTCAAGTTCGCCGTGCTCCTCGCCCGCATCCGAGCGCAGCTGCGCCAATACGAGGCGAGCGAGGACGCGATCTTCCAGATCGGCCCCTACACCTTCCGGCCCGGCTCCAAGCTGCTCACGAGCGACAAGGGCTCGAAGCTGAAGCTCACCGAGAAGGAAACCGCCATCCTGCGCTACCTCTACCGGGCCGGGCAGAAGGTGGTCGGGCGCGATATTCTCCTCGCCGAGGTCTGGGGCTACAACGCGGCCGTCACCACCCACACCCTCGAGACGCATATCTACCGCCTGCGCCAGAAGATCGAGTCGGACCCCTCCAACGCCCGCATCCTCGTCACCGAGCCCGGTGGCTACAAGCTGATGCCCTGATGGCTCTTGAGGACGACATCGCGATCCTCTCCAGGGCGCCCCTCTTCAACCTCCTCGACCGGGACGCCCTGCGCCTCGTGGCGTTCGCGGCGGAAAACCGAACCCTGAGGGCCGGCGACGTGCTCTTTCGCCGGGGCGACCGCTCCGATGGCGGTTATGTGGTGGCCCGGGGCGCCGTGGCCCTCGACGCCCAGGACGACGGCTCGCCCGCGACCTTCATCGCGGGGCCGAGCGCGCTCATTGGCCAGGCCGCCCTCTTCACGCGCATCGAGCGGCCCGCCACCGCCTCGGCCCGCGAGCCCTCCACGGTGATCCGCATCAGCCCGAGCCTCATGCGCCGCGTTCTGGAGGAATTCCCCCAGGCCGCCGCCGCCATGCAGGCCGCGATGGCCGAGGATCTGCTGAGGCTAACGGAAGGGCTGGAGGGCGTGCGCCAGCAGCTCCTGCGGATCGACAACGATACGTGAGGCATCCCCTCTCTCCTCGCTGACGCTCGAACCGCTCCCTTGACCGGAGAGGAGGGAGCGAAGCCCTAGACCTCCAGCACCGCCGTCACCGGCACATGGTCGGAGGGGCGCTCCCAGCCGCGGGTCTCGCGGGAGACGTCCATGCTCTTGAGAGCCGGGGTGAGCCCGTCAGAGATCCAGATATGATCGAGACGGCGGCCCTTGTTGGCGGCCTCCCAATCCGGCGAGCGATAGCTCCACCAGGAATAGATCTTTTCCGGCTCCGGCCGCAGATGGCGCATGCCGTCCGTCCAGCCGCTCTCCCGCCGGAGCGTTTCGAGGGCCTCGGTCTCGACCGGCGTGTGGCTCACCACGTCGAGGAGCTGCTTGTGGCTCCACACGTCGTGCTCGAGCGGCGCCACGTTGAGGTCGCCCACCAGGATCGCCGGCGCGTCGGTCGGCCGGGCGCGGCCGCCCCATTCCTTCAATTCGCGCAGGAACTGGAGCTTGTGGGCGAATTTCTCGTTGAGCGCGGGATCCGGGATGTCGCCGCCGGCCGGAACGTAGAAGTTATGGATGGTGAATCCGGCCGCGCCCTTCGCCTCCTTGGAGAGCGTCACGGCGATATGGCGGGCGTCCTGCCGGCCGCACATCTCCATGCTGGCCTTCGACGCGAACGGGTAGCGGGAGAGGATCGCGACGCCGTTATAGCCCTTCTGGCCCGCGAAGGCGACGAAGGGGTAGCCCATGGCCTGCAGGTCCTTGAGGGGGAACTTGTCGTCCGGGCACTTGGTCTCCTGCAGGCACAGCACGTTCGGACGCCGCTCCTTGAGGAAGCGGCCGACCTGCTCGATGCGCAGGCGGACGGAGTTGATGTTCCAGGTGGAGACGACGAGCTTCACGGGCGCTCCCTCGGCGGCGGGAGCCCCGGCTTTACGGGACTTGCCCCGGCGAGAAAAGGCGCAACCGCGTCACGCCCGGCGCATGGCTCGCCCGATCGACCGCTGGAACTCTCGTTGCCGAGAACGCGCTCGCAACGACGTTAGCGGCTTGAATTCTCGTTGCCGAGAATGCGCTCGTAATTGATCACGAACAGGCGCTGATCGACCCGGCGCGACCGGTCGACCTTGTTGAGCATCACCGTGGTCTGGAAGCCCTGCGGGTCCACGATGCGCCACTGGGTGAGGCTCTCCACCTGCGGATCGAAGAACAGGGTGATCTTGGACGTGCCGCCGAGGGTCGAGCGGTCCTCCAGGGCGAGCCGCACCGCATCCCCGTCGTTCGCGACAGAGGTGATGCGGATGTCCCGACCGAGATTGACCCGCTCCCGGAGCAGGAATTTCAGGGGCGTCTGCGAGATCGAATAGAGGTCCTGCGTCGCCAGCTTGGTGTCGCGCACCGCCACCGACGAGCCGTCCGCCACCACTTCGAGGGTGGAGGGCTTGTCGTATTCGAAGCGCACCTTGCCTGGCCGCTGGAGATAGAGCGTGCCGCCGAGCCGCCGGCCATCGCCGCCGATCTGCGTGAAATCCGCCACCAGGGTACCGAGCTGATTGAAATAGGCGTTCGCCTTCTCGACGATTTCGGCGTCGGTGAGGGGCTCGGACCGCGCCGCGGGCGCCGTGGTGGGCGCGGCCGCGATCTCCATGGGCTTTGCGGGAGCGGCTGCCGGCGCGGGCTTGGCCGGGGCAGCCGCAGTAGCCGGGGGCACCGGAGCCGGCTTCGCCGCGGGCGCGGTCGAAGGAGCGGGAGCCGCCGCCGGGGCGGCTGCGGCCGCACGGGCCGGCGCGGGTTTCGCGGCCGGAGCCAAGGGCATGTCGCCGCCGGCCGACGCGGTCCTCACCACGGCGGGCGCCGGGGCTGGCTGAAGGGCCGGCTGCGGCGCGGTCGCCACGGCGGTCCGGCGGGGCTGGAAGGCGGGGGCGAGCGGCGGGGCCGAGAGGTTGAAGCCCGTTTTCGGCGCGAGCGCCGGGTTCGGCAGGCTCTGCTCCACGGCGCGCTTTGGCGGCAGGAGCAGCGTGGAGGCGGGCAGATCCTCCGCCCACGCCGTTCCTCCGGCGCCGACTGCGAGAGCCGCGACAAGGCAGACAAGGCGCTGGGACATGCTGATCTCCTGATCCTGGAGCCGGCGCGGGCCGGTCGCGGAGCCCGGGGGACCTAGGCAGCCCCTGTGGCGAATCGATGACGCCCCAGGGATGCCCAAGGTTCCGCCCTGGCTGGGCCCTGGGGCGAATGAGCCTAGTCGTCGCCGACCTCGGCGCTCTCCAGGAGGATCTCGCGCTTGCCCGCATGGTTCGCGGACCCGACGATGCCCTCGCGCTCCATGCGCTCCATGAGCGAGGCGGCCCGGTTGTAGCCGATCTGGAGGCGGCGCTGGATGTAGGAGGTGGAGGCCTTCTTGTCGCGCAGCACCACCGCGACCGCCTGGTCGTAGAGATCCGCGCCCTCGCCCCCGAACTCGCCCTTGTCGAAGACCGGCCCGTCGGAGCCGCCGGCACCGGCGCCCTCCTCCTCCTCGCTCGCCGTGACGGCTTCGAGATATTGCGGGCGGCCCTGGCGCTTGAGATGCGCCACCACCTTCTCGACCTCCTCGTCGGAGCAGAAGGGACCGTGCACGCGGGTGATGCGTCCGCCGCCCGCCATGTAGAGCATGTCGCCCTGGCCCAGCAGCTGCTCGGCGCCCATCTCGCCGAGGATGGTGCGCGAGTCGATCTTCGAGGTCACCTGGAAGGAGATGCGGGTCGGGAAGTTCGCCTTGATGGTGCCGGTGATCACGTCCACGGACGGGCGCTGGGTCGCGAGCACCACGTGGATGCCGGCCGCGCGGGCCATCTGGGCGAGGCGCTGGATCGCGCCCTCGATGTCCTTGCCCGCGACCATCATGAGGTCGGCCATCTCGTCGACGATCACGACGATGTAGGGGAGGGCCTGGAGGTCCATCACCTCGTCCTCGTAGATCGCCTCCCCGGTCTCCTTGTCGAAGCCCGTCTGCACGGTGCGCGTCATCACCTCGCCGCGGGCCTTCGCCTCGGCGACACGGGAGTTGAAGCCGTCGATGTTGCGCACGCCGAGCTTCGACATCTTCTTGTAGCGGTCCTCCATCTCGCGCACCGCCCATTTGAGCGCGATCACCGCCTTCTTGGGATCCGTCACCACTGGCGTGAGAAGATGCGGGATGCCGTCATAGACCGAGAGTTCGAGCATCTTCGGATCGACCATGATGAGGCGGCACTCCTCCGGCTTCAGCCGGTAGACGAGCGACAGGATCATGGTGTTGATCGCGACCGACTTGCCCGAGCCCGTGGTGCCCGCGACGAGAAGATGCGGCATGCGCGCGAGATCGGCGATCACGGGCTCGCCGCCGATGGTCTTGCCGAGGCACAGCGCCAGCTTCTGCTTCGAGGTCTCGAAATCCGCGGAGGCCAGAAGCTCGCGCAGGAACACGGTCTCGCGCTTGTGGTTCGGCAGCTCGATGCCGATGGCGTTGCGGCCCTGCACCACGGCGACGCGAGCCGAGACCGCGCTCATGGACCGCGCGATGTCGTCCGCGAGCGAGATCACGCGGGACGACTTGGTGCCGGGCGCGGGCTCGAGCTCGTAGAGCGTCACCACCGGCCCTGGGCGCACGTTGATGATCTCGCCCTTCACGCCGAAATCCTCGAGCGTGCCTTCGAGCAGGTTGGCGTTCTGCTCCAGGGCCTCGGGCGACACGGTGGGTGTCGCCGATTTCTTGGGCTCCGCGAGAAGCGTCAGGGCGGGCAGCTGGTAATCGCCATCGTCGAGGAGCGAGGGCTGTGCCTCGCGGGCGATGCGCTTGCCGGGTTTCGGAGCCGCGGGCACGGGGGCTACGCGTGGGGCGGGCGCGGGCACCTCGGGGGCGCCCCGGGCCGCTTGGCGTGGGGGCAGCGGCTCGTCGATCTCGAAGGGCAAGTCGTCGTCCTCCTCCGGCTCCTCCGGCAGGGGGGCGGCCGCTCTAGAGGGGCGGGGCTCGAAGGCGGGTTCGCGCCGCGCCGGGCGCTCGCTGGCCCCGCGCCGGACGCCGGCGCCGGCCGGAACCGGCGCGAGATCGTCCTCCTCCACCGGACGGCGGGATTCCGCGTAGCGGCGCACGGCGCTTTTCAGGCTCATGAAGCCGTGGGCGATGGCGCCGAGGGACACGATGCCCCAGCCCGGCTCGTCAGCGGTGGGTTCCTCGGCCTCGTCCCATTCGGGCTGAGCCTTGCGGCCCGGGGCCGCCGGCGCGACAGGCTCCGGCTCGTCGGCGAAGCCGAAGCCGCAGGCGGCCGTGAGGGAGAGGATCGCGATGCCGGCGAACACGAAGCCGAGCAGCGCGCTCGCCGGGCCGGCGGAGAGGCCCGTGACCGCTTTCGCGGCGGTGAGGAGCGCATCGCCCGCAACGCCGCCAAGGCCCGTGGGGAGCGGCCAGCGGGCGGTGGCCGGCAGCGCGCTCGCCACCGCGGTGGCAGCGCCCGAGCCGATGATCCAGAGCGCGATTCGCAGCTGCCCGCGTCCGAGCGCGCCGCGGCGCATGAGGCGCCAGCCCCACAGGGCCACGGGCGCGAGCGCCGCGATGGAGCCGAGGCCGAAGAGCTGCATCAGGATGTCGGCCGCAATGGCGCCGGGCCAGCCGAGCGCGTTCCGCACGGGCTCGTCGGTGGCGTTGTTGAGGCTCGGGTCATCCACCGACCAGGTGGCCAGCGCCACGGCGACGAGCACCGCGAGGGCGACGAGGCTCAGGCCCGTGATCTCCTGCGCCCGGCGGGCGAGGAAAGCACGGAGCGCCTCGGAGAGGCCCTCGTAGGTGGAATGGGATCGGCGGCTCGTGCGCATCGGGGGTTCTCGGCGGGCAGGCCAGAATTCGGGACCCCGATTCTTAACCAGGCGGGGGTTAAGGGTCGTTTAACCCTAAACGCTCCCCACCGGCGCCGCACACTTCACCGAGGGGGCACATGCGAAAGCCCCGGCCAGGAGGCCGGGGCTCGGAGCATCACGAGGAACGTGGACGTTCAGTCGTTGGAGGCGCGCTCGCCGTGGTCGGCGAGGTCCCACACCTGTGACCGGCTCAGTAGTTGTAGGCGCGCTCGCCGTGGTCGGCGAGGTCGAGGCCCTCGCGCTCCTCCTCCTGCGTGACCCTGAGGCCGATCGTCAGGTCGACGATCTTGTAGAGGATCGCGGAGCCGATGCCCGAGAAGGCGATGGTGAAGAGGACCGCCTTCATCTGCGCCCAGACTGCGGTGCCGAAGGCATAATCGGCCACCGACAGGGTGCCGGGATTCGTCACGTAATCCGGGATGCCGCCGCCCCCGAGGGCCGGGTTCACCAGGATGCCCGTGCCGATGGCCCCGAGGATCCCGCCCACGCAGTGGATGCCGAACACGTCGAGCGAATCGTCGTAGCCGAGCGCGTTCTTCACCGTGGAGCAGAACACGAAGCAGACGGAGCCCGCCGCGAGGCCGAGCACGATGGAGCCCATCGGCCCCGCAAAGCCCGCCGCCGGCGTCACCGCGACGAGACCCGCGATCGCCCCCGAGATGAGGCCGAGGAGCGAGGGCTTGCCCTTCGCGCCCCACTCCACGAAGAGCCAGGCAAGGCCCGCCGCGGCGGTGGCCACGAAGGTGTTGAGCATGGCGAGCCCCGCCGTGGCGTTGGCCTCGAGATTCGAGCCCGCGTTGAAGCCGAACCAGCCGACCCAGAGGAGCGCCGCCCCGATCATCGTCATGGTGAGGGAGTGCGGGGCGATGAGGTCGCGGCCATAGCCGAGACGCTTGCCGAGCATGAGCGCGCCGACGAGGCCCGCGATGCCCGCATTGATGTGCACCACCGTGCCGCCGGCAAAGTCGAGGGCGCCCCACTGGAAGAGGAGACCCGCATCCGCGAGCGCGGCGTCGAGTGCCGTCTGCGCGGCCGCCTTGGCGGCCGGATCCGCCGCATCTGCGACGGCCTTCGCGGCATTGCCGACCACGTCCGGGCCGCCCCAGTACCAGACCATGTGCGCCATCGGGAAATAGATGAAGGTGAGCCACAGCACCGAGAACAGGACGAGCGCCGAGAACTTCACGCGCTCCGCGAAGGCGCCGACGATGAGAGCCGGCGTGATCATCGCGAAGGTCATCTGGAAGCACACATAGACATATTCGGGGATGACGACGCCGTTCGAGAACGTGGCCGCCACCGTGGTCCCGTCCACGCCGCGCAAAAAGGCCTTCGAGAAGCCGCCGACGAAATCGTTGAGCCCGCCGCCATTGGTGAAGGCGAGGCTGTAGCCGTAGGCCACCCAGATGAGGGCCGCGAGGCAGGCGATGGCGAAGACCTGGGTGAGCACCGAGAGCATGTTCTTGGTGCGCACGAGACCGCCGTAGAACAGGGCGAGGCCCGGCACCACCATCAGCAGGACGAGAATGGTGGAGAGCATCATCCAGGCCGTGTCGCCCTTGTCGGGCGTGGGAGCGGCCTGGGCGAGCGCCGGGCCGGCGATGGCGAGAAGGCCGAGGCCGGCTCCCGCCAGGGCGGGCGCGAGGCGCCGCGCGCGGGTGAGGAATTGGGTCATCGAAGGATTACTCCAAAGCGTCCAGGGGATCAGAGGGCGTCGCCGTCGGTCTCGCCGGTGCGGATGCGGACGGCCTTCTCGAGGGGGGTGATGAAGATCTTGCCGTCGCCGATCTGGCCGGTGCGGGCCGCACCGGTGATCGCCTCGACGACGCGCGCAACGAGTTCGGTGGCGACCGCCACCTCGATCTTCAGCTTCGGCAGGAAGCTCACCGCGTACTCGGCCCCGCGGTAGATTTCCGTGTGCCCCTTCTGGCGCCCGTAGCCCTTCACCTCCGTCACGGTGAGGCCGTGCACGCCAAGGGCGGTGAGCGCGTCGCGCACCTCCTCCAGCTTGAACGGCTTGATAATGGCCATCACGATTTTCATCAGGTCTGCCCCCACTCCAGGGCCGCCCGCTCGGCCAAGCGGAACGGCGATTGCTCATGCGCCCACGCGGTTTGCGCAGGTGTCGGGGAGGGGGATTCAAGGGTCGTGCCAAGTGGCGCCGCGCCTCGCTTCCCGGGCCGGAGCGGGACGAGACAGGGGCGGCACGCGGCCGAAATCGCTTCTCCTTCGCCCCCGGAGGACGACGACCGAACGCGATCAGGTTCTCTGATTAAATATGAGGCAAATCCGGCTTGCGCCTGTTTGCACAATAAAGCGGCAGCCTACTCGCCGCGGTTCCGGATCAGCCCCTCTTGGGCCACCGATGCCACGAGCTGACCGTCGCGGGTGAAGATCAGCCCGCGGGAAAAGCCGCGCGCGCCGGAGGCGCTGGGGCTGTCCTGGGCGTAGAGAAGCCATTCGTCGGCCCGGAAGGGGCGGTGGAACCACAGCGCGTGGTCGAGGCTCGCGGCCTGGATGTCCCGCTCGAACACGGTGCGCCCATGGGCGATGAGCGATGCATCGAGCAGCGTGAGGTCCGAGGCATAGGCCAGCACGCATTGATGGATCTTGGGGTCGTCGGGCAGCCGGTGCGTGGCCCGGATCCACACATGGAAGCGCGGCGCCATCGGATTGCGCGCATTGTAGCGCTCGAATTCCACGGGCCGGAGCTCGATCGGGCGCTCGCGCTCGTAATAGGCGCGAACGGGGTCCGGCATCAGGGCGATGACGCCCTGCTTCATCTCGGACTCGCCGGGCAGGTCCTCGGGCATCGGCACGTCCGGCATGGTGGCCGCGTGGTCGAAGCCGGGCTCCTCGGCCTGGAACGAGGCCGACATGGCGAAGATCGCATGCCCGTGCTGGATCGCCTTCACGCGGCGCGTGGTGAAGGAGCGTCCGTCCCGCAGGCGCTCGACCTCGTAGATGATCGGCACCTTCGGATCGCCCGGGAGCAGGAAATAGGCATGGAGCGAGTGCGGGCGGCGCTCCTCCACGGTGCGGCAGGCCGCGACCAGCGCCTGCCCGATCACCTGCCCGCCGAACACGCGCTGCCAGCCCACCTGCGGCGAGCGACCGCGAAACAGGTTCTGCTCCAGGGGCTCCAGTTCGAGCACGGTCAGGAGTTCGTCGACGGCACGGGACATCGGGGAATCCGCGAGGGAGATGGAGCGCCACCCATCGGCGACGCCTCCCGGTCCGTCAAGCGCCGTCCTCTCCGCTTGACGCGGAAGCGCGGCGGGCCGACCTAGAGGCATGGCTCCGATCCCCAATCCTCCCATCGTCATTGCCGGCGGCGGCCTCGCCGGCCTGTCGCTCGCGCTCGCCCTCAAGCGCGCCCATGGCGACAGGCTCGGCGTCGTCATGGCCGATCCCGCGCTCCGGCGCGATCCGCGCGGCGACAAGCGGGCCTATGCGATCGCAGCCGCCGCCCGGCGCATGCTGCAGGCCCTCGGCGTATGGGACGCGGTTGCCGCCAACGCGCAGCCGATCCTCGACATGGTGGTCACCGACAGCCGGCTCGACGACCCGGTGCGCCCGGCCTTCCTCACCTTCGACGGCGTCGTCGAGGCGGGCGAGCCCTTCGCCCACATGATCGAGGGCGGGGATCTCACGGGCACGCTGGTCGAGGCCTGCCGGGCGGCGGGCGTCGACCTCAAGGCGACGGGAGTGACCGGATTTCGCACGGCGCCGGATGCGATCTCGGTGGAGCTTGAAGGCGAGGAGCCGGTCCGCGCCGCGCTTCTCGTCGCGGCCGACGGGGCGCGCTCGAAGCTGCGGAGCCTTGCGGGCATCGGCTGGATCCACTGGCCCTACAAGCAATCCGGCATCGTCGCGACGGTGGCCCATGAGCGCGATCACGAAGGCCGCGCGGTCGAGCATTTCCTGCCCTCGGGGCCCTTCGCCATCCTGCCCCTGCGCCCGGGCGGGCCCCTCGGCCACCGCTCGTCCATCGTCTGGACCGAGCGCGGCGAGAGCGTTCCGCATCTTCTGGGCCTCGAACCCGACGACCTCCTGGCGGAGGTGGAGCGCCGCTTCGGGCTGCAGCTGGGGCGTCTTGCCCTTGAGACGAAGCCGCAGGCCTTCCCCCTCTCCTTCGGGGTCGCCCGCACCTTCGTGGGCGAGCGGCTCGCACTCCTTGGCGACGCGGCTCATGTGATCCACCCCATCGCGGGGCAGGGGCTCAACCTCGGGTTCCACGACGCGGCCGCCCTCGCGGAGGTGGTCACCGATGCCCTGCGGCTCGGGCTCGATCCCGGAGCGGCGGACACGCTCGATTTCTATGAGCGGGCGCGCCGCCTCGACATCACCGCCATGGGGGCGGTGACGGATGGCTTGAACCGCCTGTTCTCGAACGATGTGCTGCCCGTCCGCCTCGTGCGCGACCTCGGGCTCGGGCTGGTCGACCGGGTTCCGGCCCTCAAGCGGTTCTTCATCCGCGAGGCCGCTGGCCTCAAGAAGGAAACGCCCCGCCTTCTGAAGGGCGAGGCGCTCTAGGCAGGACCAGGCTCCTCTCCGCCGTGCGGGAAAAGGCAAGGCTCAGGGGAGGGGCTGACGTCTCAGCCCTTCTTTGCCCGCTCGATCCCCTCGAGGATCAGGCGATGGGCTTCCGCCGCATCGCCCCAGCGCAGGATCTTCACCCACTTGCCGGGCTCCAGATCCTTGTAGTGCTCGAAGAAGTGCTCGATCTGCTTGATGGTGATGTCCGGCAGATCCGCATGGGTGTTCACCCGGTCGTAGCGCTGGGTGAGGTGGCGGGAGGGCACCGCGATGATCTTCTCGTCCTCGCCCGCATTGTCCTCCATCACGAGGACGCCCACCGGCCGCACGCTCATGATCGCGCCCGGGATGATGGCGCGGGTGTTGGCGACGAGCACGTCGCAAGGATCCCCGTCGCCTGACAGCGTGTGGGGGATGAAGCCGTAATTCCCCGGATAGCGCATGGCCGTGTAGAGGAACCGGTCCACCACGAGGGTGCCGGCATTCTTGTCCATCTCGTACTTGATCGGCTCGCCGCCGATCGGCACTTCGATGACCACGTTCACGTCATGCGGCGGGTTCTCGCCGATCGAGATGGCGTCGATACGCATCGGATACTCCGGAAGAGGGAAGACTTGGGCGCCCTTGTAGCGGCCACGCCTCGCTGCAACAAGCGGCCTTCCTTACCGGAAGAGGTAGGCAATCTTGTTCAGGGAGGCGCCGCCGATCCGCTCGTCGATCCGGGCGATGCTGCGGCCGCCAAGACGCTCGTAGAAGGTGCAGGCGCGCTCGTTGTCCGCGAGCGCCCAGACCACGATGCGGCGCATCTCCCGGTCGCCCAGGTCGTTGCGCACCGCCTTGAAGAGACGGCGGCCATAGCCGAGGCCCTGGTATTCGGGCGCGAGGT
Source organism: Microvirga sp. (assembly GCA_036562855.1). Lineage (GTDB taxonomy): Bacteria > Pseudomonadota > Alphaproteobacteria > Rhizobiales > Beijerinckiaceae > Microvirga. The sequence continues at coordinate 61,794 of DATCJK010000049.1, read as the reverse complement.
AGAGCTCGTCGATCTCCCCGTCCGCCGGCAGGGACCGGTCCCGGCAGCGGCCGTAGGACACGTAGCCGGCGATGCCCTGGCCGATATCGAGCACCGCGAGCGGCCGCCCGCGTCCCACCGTCGAGCGCCACCAGCGCGGCCCGCGCCGCGCCAGCATCTTCTCCAAAGCCACGCCCGGGATGATGCCCTGATAGGCCTCGCGCCAGGCCTGGTCGAACACGCGGGAGAGGCCGGTGGCGTCCTCGGGCTTGGCGCGGCGGATGCTGACGAGAAGGTCGCTCATGGGAGAATGCCGGAAGGCCTGTTCTGGGGTGGACCGGAATTGCGAAACGGTGTGCGATGGTGAGGTTACGAGCCGGACGGACCGGAACGCGAAACGGGGTTGCGGGACTGAGCTTACGGGCCTCGTGGAGACGGGCGGAAGGCCGACCTTCGGCGAAGGCGCGGCTTCCGTAACGTTAAGGAAGTCAAGGACTTGCGACGCGGGAAGCGCGGGGATGTACAGGCAAGCGTCGTGCCTGAGGCGAGGCCAAAACGCCGCAAGGGCGGCACCGTGGCCGCCGCGGGCCGCCTGCGCTTGGGGTTGGGCGACGTGCGGCAAAGGGTCGGCCTCGCCCGCGCCGGAGGGCTGGCGGTTTGCCCACCCCGGCATTCGCTGCTAAGGCCCGAGTTCCGACGCATGCCGTCAGCCCCTTCGATCCGAGCAGCTTCGTCCCAACGTGATTAACAGGTTCTTAAAACCTGAGACCCGCTACGCGCGCCGCATGGCGCGGATCGCCCGCTGGGACCGCCCGGTGGAGGGTCCGCTCGGCCGCATGCGCGCCTGGGCCAACATGCTGCTCGTGGATCACGGGGTGTTCCGGCTCGTCTATCTCAACAAGCACAGGGTCTCCGAGCGCCTGTGGCGCTCCGCGCAGCCGGCGCCGCACCAATTCGCGCGCCTGAAGGCGGAGGGCGTGCGCACCGTCGTGAACCTGCGCGGCGGGCGCGAGCACGGGTCCTGGCAGCTCCAGAAGGAGGCCTGCGACCGGCTCGGCCTCACCCTTGTCGATTACGTGGTGCGCTCCCGCGGCGCTCCCGACCGGGAGACGATCCTCGCGGCCGCCCGCTTCTTCGAGACCCTCGCCTATCCGGCGGTGCTGCACTGCAAGTCGGGCGCGGATCGGGCGGGTTTCGTGGCCGCGCTCTTCCTCATCGTCCACGAGGGCCGTTCGGTGGGCGATGCCCTGCGCCAGCTCTCCCTGCGCTACGGGCATTTCCGCTTCGCCAAGACCGGCATCCTGGATGCGTTCTTCGAAGCCTATCGGCGCGAGGGCGAGGCGAAGGGCATCCCGTTCCTCACCTGGGTCGAGCACCATTACGATCCCGAGCGTCTTCAGCGCGAGTTTCGCCCCGGCTTCTGGTCGGATGTCGTCGTCGACCGGCTGATCCGCCGCGAATAGACCGCACCGGCCGATGCGTCGGGAGCCGGACGATTTCATCAACGGACTGATCGGTCGCGAATAGCCGCCCGGCGCTCCGTCAGGCGGCCGGTGCCTCGACGTCGTCCGACAGCTGGAGCCGGTGCAGGCGCGCATAGGTGCCGCCCCGCGCGATCAGTTCGTCATGGGTGCCGGTCTCCGCGATCCGGCCCGCTTCCATCACAACGATCTGGTCCGCGTCCCGCACCGTCGAGAGACGATGCGCGATCACGAGGGTGGTGCGCCCCCGCATGAGCGCGCGGATCGCGTCCTGCACGAGGCGCTCCGATTCCGAGTCGAGCGCGGAGGTGGCCTCGTCGAGAAGGAGGATCGGCGCGTCCTTCAGGAAGGCGCGGGCAAGAGCGATGCGCTGGCGCTCGCCCCCCGAGAGGCGTCCGCCCGCCGGTCCCACCGAGGTGTCGTAGCCCTGGGGCAGGCGGGTGATGAAATCATGCGCCGCGGCGGCTTTGGCGGCGGCGACGATGGCCTCGTCCGTGGCGTCGCCCCGCCCGAAGGCGATGTTCGCCCGCACCGTGTCGTCGAAGAGCACCACGTCCTGGCTCACCACGGCCACGTGGCGCCTGAGGCTCGCCAGATCGACGCTCCGCACGTCCTGCCCGTCCACGAGCACCGCGCCCTCGGTCACGTCGTAAAGCCGCGGCACGAGGGAGAGGAGCGTGGACTTGCCCGAACCCGAGCGGCCGACGAGCGCCGTGGTGCGGCCCGCCGGCGCCACGAGGTCGACCCGGTCGAGGGCCGCGGCGTCCTCGCGGTAGCGGAAGGAGAGATTGTCGAACCGCACCTCGCCGCCCGCGAGCACGAGCGCCGGAGCGCCGGGCGGGCTCCCGATCCGCGGCGCCTCGTCCATCACCGCAAAGGTCCGCTGGAGCGCCGCCGCCGCCTCCTGCACGATGGCGTTAAGATTGCCGAGCGCCCGGATGGGCTGCGCCGCCAGGATGAGGGCGGAGACGAAGCCCGTGAAATCGCCGACGGTGCTCTCGCCCGACAGGATGCGCCAGCCGATGAGCACGAGCACCGCCGCGACCGCGACGCCGCCGCCCGCTTCCAGCAGCGGATCGAGGCGCCCGCGCGCGTTCGCCGCCTTCATCTTGAGGCGGCGGATCTCGTCGAAGGCCGCGGCGGCGCGGCCCTTGAGATAGCCTTCAAGGCCGTAGGTCTTGGCGATGCGCACGCCCGCGAGGCTTTCCGAGATGAGGCTCGCCATCTGCCCCACCTGCTCCTGCGTCGAGACCGCGACGCGGCGCAGCTTCTTGCCGATCTTGCCGATCGGGTGCGCGATGAAGGGCACGGTCACCGCCGCGACGAGGGTGAGCACCGGATCGATCCAGAGCATCGCGGCGATGAGCGCCACGATGGTGGCGACCTCGCGCAGGAACACGGTCGAGAGCCGGGTCAGCGCCTCCTTGATGAAGAGGAAGTCGGTGGTGAAGCGTTGCGTCAGGGCCGCCGGGCTTTCGCGGCCGACCTGCGCGAGATCGGCCTCGATGAGATGGCCGTAGAGCGCCGTCTGCATGTCCGCCTCGATGCGCGTCACCACCTTGTTGGTGAGTACCGTGAGCGCGAGCAGCGAGAAGCCTTTCACGGCCGTGACCGCGACGACGAAGAGAGGCGCCAGCAGGATCGCGGTCTCGTCCCGGTTGGTGAACGCGTCGAAGGCCGCCTTGATCAGGACCGGGTAGAGCCCCGTCGCGCCCGCCACCAGGGCGACGAGACCGAGCACCGCGGAGAGCGTCCGCGCATGGGGCCGCATCCAGTCCCGCCACAGGCGCCGGATGAGAGGAAGCGTGTCGCCTCCCGCCGGCAGGCGGACGGGCGCCAGGAGCGCCCGGATGCGCCGGACGAGGGGAGGCCTGTCGCCTCCCGCAGGAAAACCTTGGCGGGACATGGAAAAAGCGAGCTCTGCAAACCGAGGCCTCGCGGTAGCACGGGCCGCCCGGCCCCGGCAAATCACCGCAGCGAGCCGCTCGCGCTCCGGAAGATTACGTACGAGTTCGGCCAAAACCGGCGAGTAAAACTCCCCTAGGCATCACGTTGGGGAAAGCTGTCCTCAAGATGTTCTTTAGACGTTCGCAAGAATGATCTACTAGGTTGGGGATCAGCACAGGATCTGCGTGCCCTCATGAGGCCCCTTTCGGAGGCGGAGCGCCTGAGCGCTCTGCGCCAACTCGACATTCTCGACACGCCACCCGAGCCGCATTTCGATGCGGTCTGCGAGACGGCGCGCGATCTGTTCGGCATGCCGGTGGCGCTCGTCACCCTGATCGACCAGGACCGCCAATGGTTCAAGGCGCGCTGCGGCCTCGACATCGACGAGACCTCCCGCGACCACGCCTTCTGCCACTTCACGATTCAGAGCGACGAAGTCCTGGTGGTGGAGGATGCCGCCAAGGACCCGCGCTTCGCGAGCAATCCCTACGTCGCCGGCGAGGCGGGCATCCGGTTTTACGCCGGCGCGCCGCTCGTCCTGCGCACCGGCATCCATCTCGGGTCCCTGTGCGTCGTCGACACCCAGCCCCGCACCTTCGGCGAGGAGGACCGGGAGCGCCTGCGCCGGCTCGCGGCCGTCGTCACGGCGCATCTGCATCTCCACGAGGCGCATCGTCGCCAGCGCGAGGACGCGGCGGCGCTCGCGGCCCAGGAGGCGATGCTCCGCGTGCAGAGCGCGAAGCTGCGCCGCCGGGAGGCGATGATCGCGCAGACGGAGCACCTGGCCAATATCGGCACCTGGGAGGTGGAGCTCGCCACGCGAACCGTGACCTGGTCCGACAATCTTTACGCCATCTACGGGCGGCCCCTGGGCGAACCGGTCGCCCTCGAATCGATCCTCGACGCCCACGATCCCGCGGATACCCGCGAACTCCGCGCCGCCATGGCGAGCATCACCCAGACGCACGGCACCTTCGATCTCAACCTGCCTCTCATCCGCCGGGACGGCGAGCGCCGCATCGCCCGCGCGGTAGGTGCCGCGGAGGTGATCGACGGGCGCCCGACCCGGGTCTTCGGCATCCTCCACGACATCACGCCCTACGTGACGGCGGTGAGCGAGGCGCAGGAGGCGAACCGCCTTCTCATTCTCGCCGAGGAGATGGGCGATTTCGGCCATTGGCACATCGACCTCGCCACCGGCCGCTTCGAGTGCTCCCAGGGCGCGCTGCGCATCTTCGGGCTCGACCGGCGCGAGCGCGGATCGATGCCCGATGGGATCGCCTCGCTCTTTCACCCGGACGACCGGACCCGCATCGAGGCGGTGATCCAGGAGAGTCTCGCCACGGGCGGCGAATGCGAGTTCGAGGCCCGGGCCCTGCGGCCCGACGGCACCACCCGCCACGTGCTCGCCCGCGGCACGGCCGAGCGGGATGTCGGCGGCGCCATCCGGACCCTGTTCGGCGTCGTCATCGATGTGAGCCGGCAGAAGGCCTTGGAGCGGCAGCTCCGGGAGAGCACCACGCTCCTCGAAGCCACGCTCGACCACATGGACCAAGGTCTCCTGATGGTGGACGCGGAGGAACGGGTGCAGGTGGTGAACCGGCGCGCCCTCGACCTTCTCGATCTGCCCGCCTCCCTCATGAACCGGAAGCCGAGCCAGACGGAGGTCCGCGAATACCAGATCGCCATGGGCGAGTTCGCCGGCGCGGACGCGCAGGTGCAGAACTGGTTCAATACGGCGCGCCTCCAGACCGATCAATCCGTCTATGAGCGCGAGCGGCCGAACGGCACGGTGCTCGAGATCCGCACCGTTCCCCTGCCCGATGGCGGCGCGGTGCGCACCTACACGGACGTGACGAGCCGCAAGCGCGCCGAACGGGCGCGGGCCGAGTCGGAGGCGCGCTACAGGCTCTTTGCCGAGCATGCGAGCGATCTCATCATCCTCGGCCAGGCCGATGGCCGGCGCAGCTACATCTCCCCGGCCGTGGAGACGCTTCTCGGCTACACGGTCGAGGAGGCCCATTGCCTCCACATGCGCGACTTCATCCATGCGGAGGACCTGCCCCGCGTCTTCGCCACGACCGTTGGCCTCACCGCCGAGGCACCGCAGGCCTCCGTCGTGTTCCGCATGCGGCACCGCAACGGCGCCACGGTCTGGGTCGAGGGCGCCTTCACCCGCGCCGAGACGGAGGGCCGCGTCACCATCGTCACGGCCCTGCGCGACGTCACGGAGCGCCAGCGCCAGGCCGAGGAGCTCACCCGCGCCAAGGAGGCGGCCGAGGAGGCGCAGATGCGCGCCGAGCAGGCCAACCAGGCGAAGACCGAGTTCCTGGCCTCCATGAGCCACGAGATCAGGACGCCCCTCAACGGCATCCTCGGCTATGCGGACCTTCTCATCACCGAGGCGGAGCTCGCGCCCGATCAGCGCCGTCAGGTGGAGCGCATCCAGAGCGCCGGATCGGCCCTCCTGACCGTGGTCGACGACGTGCTCGATTTCTCGAAGATCGAGGCAGGCCAGATCACCCTGGAGCCCGCCCCCTTCTCGCCGCTGGCGCTGGCGGACGATGCGGTGTCCATCGTGCGCAGCGTCGCCGATCGCAAGAGCCTCCCGGTCTCCATCGTGGCCGATCCGGGGCTCCCCCAGGCACTCATGGGCGACGAGGCGCGGCTGCGCCAGGTCCTGCTCAACCTCCTCAACAACGCGGTCAAGTTCACGCATCGGGGCCGCGTGACCCTGCACCTCGACAAGGGGCCTGGCGGCCCGGCGGGCGAGACCATCACGTTCCGGGTCGAGGATACGGGCATCGGCATCCCGGCCGAGAAGCTGGGGCGTCTGTTTCAGCGGTTCTCCCAGGTCGACAGCTCGATCCGCCGCGAATTCGGCGGCACGGGCCTTGGCCTTGCCATCTCCCGGCAGCTCGTGGACCTGATGGGCGGGCGGATTGCCGTTGAGAGCGTGCCGGGCGAGGGCTCCACCTTCGCCTTCACGGTCACGCTGCCGCAGGCGTCGAGCCCCGCCGGTCCACCGGCCGCGCCAGCCCCCGAGGCGGCGCGACCAGCGCGCATCCTCCTGGTGGAGGATCTCGACATCAACCAGGAGCTTGCCCGGGCGGTCCTGGAGGCGGCGGGCCATCAGGTGGACGTGGCCACCGACGGCGCCGAGGCCGTGGAGGCCGTGCAGCGCGGGACCTACGATCTCGTCCTCATGGACGTGCAGATGCCCGGAATGGACGGGCTCAGCGCCACCCGGGCCATTCGCGCTCTCGACCACGGGGCGCGGAATGTGCCTATCATTGCCATGACGGCCAACGTGCTGCCGCAGCAGGTCACGGCCTGCCGCCAGGCCGGTATGACCGACCATGTGGGCAAGCCCTTCAAGCGGAACGAGCTGCATGCCGCCGTGGGCCGCGCCCTGGGCACGGGCCTGCCACTGAGCGTCGAGGAGGCGCGCGCCATGAAGCCTGTTCTCGACCACGCCGTCATCGACGAACTCGAAGCCCTCGGCGGACTTCCCATGGTCACCCGGCTGCTGGGCCAATTCGAGGACGCCTTCCGGGGGCGGTTCCAAACGCCCGAGGACCGGGGACAGATGGCTCGCGACGCCCACACGCTCGTCTCGTCGGCCGGCATGCTCGGGCTCTCCCGCCTGTCGGAGGCCTGCGCCCGCCTGGAGCGGGCCTGTCTCGAAGGGGCCGATCCGGCACCGCTCCTGCGCGAGGTCATGGCCTGCGCGGAGGAGACGCTCCGGGCGGTCGCGGCCTGGCGAGCCGCGCGGGTGGGGCAGCCCGGCTGAAGGCGGGAGCTTGGCGGTCCCTTCCGGTCAAGGCTCTTCGAGGAACAAGTGTCGCAAGACTGCCGTTGACGCAGCGGATTACCTTCACATCAGGAGCGTCGCATCATGGCTTCTTCCGCCACCATGTCCTTCACCTCGGACGCCGCCCTCGACACGTATATTTCGGGCGTCAAGAACGCCCATGCGCTCGAGAAGCAGGCCACCCAGCTCATCGAGCGTCAGCTCGAGCGCATCGAGAACTATCCGGAGGTGGAGCGGATCCTGCGCCAGCACCTGCAGGAGACGGAGGTGCAGATCCAGCGCCTCGACGAGATCCTGCATTCCTTCGGCGAGGACCGCTCGCTCCTCAAGGATCTGGCCACGCAGATCTCCGGCAACCTCGCCGCCATCGCCCATTCGGTGATGCCCGACGAGATCCTGAAGAACCACTTCGCCAACCACGCCTTCGAGAATTTCGAGATCGCGGCCTATACGTCGCTGATCACGATGGCGGAGGCCACGGGCCACAGCCAGCACCTCACGGCGCTCCAGACGACCCTGCGCGAGGAGGAGAAGACGGCCCAGATCCTGCGCGACATGACGCCGGAGCTGACGATCAAGTACATGCGCCTCTACGAGCAGAGCGCCATGCAGGCGAAGGTGTAAGCCGACAGCCAAACCCCTCTCTGCATCGGAGGGGACTGCATTCCGCAAGATGGAAGAATGGCCCCTCTCCCCCTTGGGGAGAGGGCGCCGTGTCACGCCCCGAGGTTGAACACCCGGTGCGGCACCAGTTCGCCGCGCTCCACGTCGCCCACGGCGACGAGCACGCCGTTGCAGGTGGCGAACACCTTGCCGGAGAGCGGCGCCTCGCGTCCGCGCAGGATGATGGACTGGCCGCGCATGAGGCGAGTCGCCATGTCGCGCGAGACCGCGACGGAGGGCAGTTCGTCGAGGGCGGCTTCCACGGGCCGCAGGGCCGCGGGCTCCGTCGCCACGTCGTCGACGGTGATTGCATCCTCTTCCGTAAACGGGCCGACGCGGGTGCGCCGCAGGGCCGAGATATGCCCAAGGCAGCCTATGGCCCGGCCAAGGTCGCGGGCGATGGCGCGCACATAGGTGCCCTTGCCGCAATCGGCCTCCAGCACCGTGTGATCCCCCGCATGGCCGACGATCGCGAGGCGGTCGATCTGCACCGTCCGAGCCTGCAACTCCACGACCTCGCCGTCGCGGGCGAGATCATAGGCGCGCTCGCCCTGGATCTTGATGGCGGAAAAGCGCGGCGGCACCTGCTCGACCGATCCCGTGAAGCGGGGCAGCAAGGCCTCGATCTCGGCACGGTCCGGCACCCGGTCCGTGCGCTCCACCACCTCGCCTTCCGCGTCGTCCGTGGTGGTCTCGGCGCCCCAGGTGACGGTGAACACGTAGGATTTGCGCCCGTCCATCACGAAGGGAACCGTCTTGGTGGCCTCCCCGAGCGCGATCGGCAGGATGCCGGAGGCGAGCGGGTCCAGGGTGCCGGCATGGCCGGCCTTCTTGGCGGAGAGCGCCCGCTTCACCGCCGCCACCGCATGGGTGGAGGTCATCCCGACGCCCTTGTCGAGAATGATCCAGCCATTGACGTCGCGCTTCTTCGGGCGGTCGCCCTGTGAGCGCCGCTGCTGCTGGGTTTCCGTCATGGCTTACTCGTCCTCGGCGGTGTCGTCCGGGCCCCCATCGGGCGTCCGTTGGGTGTCGCGCTGCACCTTTTCGGAGCGCAGCAGCGCATCGATGCGCGCGGCTTCGTCGAAGCTCTCGTCGCGCAGGAAGCGCAGGTCCGGGGCGAATTTGAGGTTCACGCGCCGGGCCACCTCCTGGCGCAGCACCTTCCGGTGGCGGTCGAGCGCCGCGATCACCGCGTCCTCGTCCTTGCCGCCGAGGGGCATCACATAGGCGGTGGCGAGCTTGAGGTCCGGGGACATGCGCACCTCCGGGATGGTGATCACGTGGCGGGTGATCACGTCGTCCTGGACGTCGCCCCGGGCGAGCACCTCGGCGAGCGCATGGCGCACGAGTTCGGCGACGCGCTGCTGGCGCTGCGAGGGGCCGGTGTTAGACGTGGTGTGTTTGGGCATTGCTGAACCTCCGGGATTGGACCGGATCATGGAAGCAGAATGGCCGGGACGAGCCCGGCCATCATGAGAAGGGGTTCGGGCGAAGCGGGGCCTTACAGCGACCGCTTCACCTCCTCGACGCGGTAGCACTCGATCACGTCGCCGGCGCGCATGTCCTGGTAGCTCTCGAAGGACATGCCGCATTCCTGGCCGGCCGTGACCTCGCGGGCATCGTCCTTGAAGCGCTTGAGCTGCGAGAGCCTGCCTTCGTGGATCACCACGTTGTCGCGGATGAGGCGCACATGGGCGCCGCGCTGGACCACGCCGTCGAGGACGCGGCAACCGGCGATCTTGCCGACCTTGGAGACGCTGAAGATCTCCAGGATCTGCGCCTCGCCGAGGCGCTCCTCGCGGAGCGTCGGGGCGAGCAGGCCGGACATAGCCGCCTTCACGTCATCCACGAGGTCGTAGATGATGTTGTAGTAGCGGATCTCGACACCGGCGCGCTCGGCGGCCTCGCGGGCCTCCTTGTGGGCGCGCACGTTGAAGCCGAGCACCACCGCCCCGGACGCACCCGCCAGGGTGATATCCGATTCCGTGATGCCGCCGACGCCCGAGTGCAGGACGCGAGCCGCGACCTCCTCGTTGCCGGCCTTCTCGAGAGCCGCCACGATGGCCTCCACGGAGCCCTGCACGTCGCCCTTGACGACAAGCTGGAATTCCTTGCGGCCGGCGCCCTCTTTCAGGTCGCGCATCATGTCGGTCAGCGAGCGACCGGCCGAGCCGGTGCGCGCCGCCTGACGCTCGCGCTTCTGGCGCAGGCGGTACTCGGTGACCTCGCGGGCGCGGGCCTCCGATTCCACCACCGCGACGCGGTCGCCCGCCTCGGGGGTGCCGTTAAAGCCAAGCACCTCGACCGGGACCGAGGGACCGGCCTCCTTGATGGGAGAGCCGAGGTCGCTGACGAGGGCGCGGACGCGGCCCCACTCGGCGCCGGCCACCACGATGTCACCCGTGCGGAGCGTGCCGCGCTGGACGAGAACGGTCGCGACCGGGCCGCGGCCGCGGTCGAGCTTGGCCTCGATGACGGTGCCTTCCGCCGAGCGGTCCGGGTTCACCCGGAGCTCGAGGATTTCCGACTGAAGCTGCAGGCCCTCGAGCAGGGTGTCGAGACCGTCGCCGGTCTTCGCCGAGACCTCGAATTCGAGGGTGTCGCCGCCCATGGACTCCACCACGATCTCGTGGCTCAGGAGTTCGGTGCGCACGCGCTGCGGGTTGGCATCGGGCTTGTCGATCTTGTTGATCGCCACGATGAGCGGCACCTTGGCCGCCTTGGCATGGGAGATCGCCTCGATCGTCTGGGGCATGACGCCGTCATCGGCGGCCACCACCAGCACCACGATATCCGTCACCTTGGCGCCGCGGGCGCGCATGGCCGTGAAGGCCGCGTGACCGGGGGTGTCGATGAAGGTGATCTTGCCGCCGAGCGGCGAGGTGATCTGGTAGGCGCCGATATGCTGCGTGATGCCGCCGGCCTCGCCCGAGACCACGTTCGTCTTGCGGATCGCGTCGAGCAGCGAGGTCTTGCCGTGGTCCACGTGGCCCATGATGGTGACCACGGGCGGACGCGCCACGAGGTGCTCGTCCTGGTCCGGCGTGTCGAAGAGGCCTTCCTCCACGTCGGATTCGGCAACGCGCTTCACCGTGTGGCCGAGTTCCTCGGCCACGAGCTGGGCCGTGTCCGCGTCGATCACGTCCGTGATCTTGTGCATCTGGCCCTGCTTCATGAGCAGCTTGATCACGTCCACGCCGCGTTCCGACATGCGGTTCGCGAGTTCCTGGATGGTGATCGTCTCCGGAATGACCACCTCGCGGGCGATCTTTTCCTTCTGCTCCACGTTGCGGTGGCCCAGCAGGCGCTGGTTGCGGCGCCGGAAGGAGGCGAGCGAGCGGGTGCGCTCGTCCTCACCCGAGGTGGCGGTCGCGAGCGTGAGGCGGCCGCGGCGCTTCTCCTCGCCGGGAGCGGCCTTCGGCACCTTCGGCACCGGAACGGGCTTGGCGGCGATGCCGGGACGGCGGATCGTCCGCGGAGCCTCGTCGTCCTCGGCCGGGGTGGCCGGACGGGCGGCGCCCGCCGCCGCAGGGGTGGCCGGCTTGGCGGCGCTCGGCTCCGGCGTGGGCGCCGGGGCCGGGCGGGCCATGTGATTCAGGCTCGGGGGACGGCGCGCGTCGAGAGCCGCGGTCATGCGGGTCACGCCGGTGGGGCGCGGTCCGGACGCGGGACGGCTCGGGGGAGGCGGAGGCGCGGAGGCGTCCTCGCCGCCACCCAGGCGACGGCGGGCCTCGTCCTCGGCGCGGCGCTTGCGCTCGTCTTCCTGACGGCGACGATCGTCCTCCTCGCGCTTGCGCGCCTCGGCGGCCTCGCGTTCACGGGCCTCGGCCGCATCGCGCTCGGCGCGACGGCGGGCGTCGTCCTCCTGGCGGTGACGGTCCTCGTCCTCGCGGCGCTTGGCATCGGCCAGCGCGTTGGCTCGGGCGTCACGCTCCTGGTCGGAGAGGGTGCGCAGCACCACGCCCGATCGGGGAGCGTTCGCGGCAGACGCGGAGGGACGGGAGGGGCGTGCCTGCGGGGCCGCCGGAGCGGCCTGCGGAGCGCGCGGCGCCGGAGCGGGCGGCGGCGCCACCGGAGCTGCGGCCTGCGGAGCCGCGGGCTTCTCGTCCTTCGCGCCCGGGCCCAGGGCACGACGCTTCACGGTCTCGACCACGACCGCCTTGGTGCGGCCATGGGAGAAGCTCTGGCGCACCACGCCTTGTTCGACGGGTCGCTTCAGGGACAGCGTCTTGGACGACACATGCAGCGTCTTGTCGCCCGGGTTCTTCGTATCGCTCATTCCGCTCAGATTCCTGCGGGTTCGTTAAAATCGTCGGGTTTCCCGCCCTCACCCTCGAGGCCAAGAGAACCGGCGTCGGTGCCGCAATAGGAGCGGTATCGATGCCAACGCGTGAGAAAGCCGTCGCTTCCGGCGCCCGCGACGAGGGCAGCATGTATCACATGTGACCGGCCTAATGCCAAACCCAATTCGTCGTTCGACAAATCAGCGATGACCGGTACGTCTGATATGGCGTCGCCAAAGCGTTTGCGCAATTGGCCCGCGAGCTTTCGCCGCCCGTCATCGGCCGCCTCTGCGGCATGAATAAGGGCAGCGAGCGGCTTTTCGGCGATGACGGACTCGACTTTGGCGAAACCCGTCACCACCGCGCCGGCCTTGTTGGCGAGCGCCAGCGCCTGGCGCATGTCCTCGCGCAGCAGCCGCGCGATGTCCTCGCCAAGCGTCGCCGGGGCCTTGGCCTCGGCCTTGAAGGCTCGGGCGAAGAGGCGGCGGCGTACCGCCTCCTCCACCATGTCGGCCCGGGCCGTCACCCACACGCCCCGGCCCGGCAGCTTGTGCTTCAGGTCCGGGTAGACGATGTCCTCCGGCCCGAGCACGAAGCGGATCATCTCCGCGGGCGGACGGGCCGTGCGGCTGACGATGCAGGTGCGCTCCGGCTCGTGACGCGGCAAAAGATCGGCTCCTTGAGGGTCGGGTCCTCCCCGCCAGGGGGAGGATGGTGATCAGGTCGGCTGGGCCTCGGTCTCGGCCTCTTCCGCGGTCTCCTCGGTCTCGACCGGCGCCTCGATCCAGCCCGCCTTCACGCGGGCCGCCATGATCATGGCCTCCGCGTCCTGGCGGGAGAGGTCGAAGCCGTCGAGGGCGCCCTTGTGGCGGACGGCCTCGGGGCCGCGACCCTCCGTCCAGCCCACGAGATCGTCCGTGGCGCAGCCCGCGAGATCCTCGACGGTCTTGATCTCGTTCTCGCCGAACGCGACGAGCATCGGGGTGGTGACGCCGTCCACGTCCTTGAGCTCGTCCGCGACGCCCAGTTCCTGGCGCCGGGCATCCTGCTCCGCCTCGATGCGGGCGAGATAGTCCTGGGCGCGGCTCTGGATCTCGGCGGCCGTGTCCTCGTCGAAGCCCTCGATGGAGGCCACTTCCGCGGCGTCCACATAGGCGAGTTCCTCCACGGTGCGGAACCCTTCGGAGGCGAGGAGCTGGCCCACCACCTCGTCCACGTCGAGGGCGTTCATGAAGAGCTCGGTGCGCTCCGTGAATTCCTTCTGGCGGCGCTCCGATTCCTCGGCCTCGGTGAGGATGTCGATGTCCCAGCCGGTGAGCTGGGAGGCGAGGCGGACGTTCTGGCCGCGGCGGCCGATGGCCAGCGAGAGCTGATCGTCGGGCACCACCACCTCGATGCGGTCCGCCTCCTCGTCGAGCACCACCTTCACGACCTCGGCCGGCTGCAGCGCGTTCACGATGAAGGTGGCCTGATCCACCGACCAGGGAATGATGTCGATCTTCTCGCCCTGGAGCTCGCCCACCACCGCCTGGACGCGGGAGCCGCGCATGCCGACGCAGGCGCCCACGGGATCGATGGAGGAATCGCGCGAGGTCACGGCGATCTTGGCGCGGGAGCCCGGATCGCGGGCGACGGCCTGCACGGAGACGATGCCGTCATAGATCTCCGGAACCTCCTGCGCGAACAGCTTCGCCATGAATTGCGGGTGCGTGCGAGAGAGGAAGATCTGCGGACCGCGGACCTCCCGGCGCACGTCGAAGAGATAGGCGCGGATGCGGTCGCCCGGACGGAAGGTCTCGCGGGGGATCAGCTCGTCGCGGCGCACGATGGCCTCGCCGCGGCCGAGGTCGGCGATCACGTTGCCGTATTCGACGCGCTTCACGACGCCGTTCACCACCTCGCCGATGCGGTCCTTGTACTCCTGGTACTGACGGTCGCGCTCCGCGTCGCGCACCTTCTGCACGATCACCTGCTTGGCGGATTGCGCGGCGATGCGGCCGAAATCGAAGGGCGGCAGGGTCTCGGAGATGGCGTCGCCCACCTGGGCAGCCGGGTTGCGCTTGCGCGCCTCGGAGATCGGGATCTCGCGGGAGTCGTTCTCGACCAGCGCGTCGTCCACCACGAGCAGATGCCGCGAGAGGCGCAGCTCGCCGGTCTTGGAGTTGATCTCCGCATGGATGTCGGTCTCGGCGCCGTAGCGGGACCGCGCGGCCTTAGCGATCGCGTCCGCCATGGCGTCCAGAACGATCTGCTTGTCGATCACCTTCTCGCGCGCGACCGCGTCCGCGATCTGCAAGAGCTCAAGCCTGTTGGCGCTGACAGCCATCGAGGTCACTCCTTGGGGGTTTTGGGTCCCTTGGCGGTGGCTTTCGGCCCTTTGCCAGGGAGATCAGAGGAACGGGCCCGGGAGAAGCGTCCCGGCCCGTGGGAAGGGGGTCCCTTGCGGTCGGAGCCGGCGGGCTCCTCCTCCGCGGGGGCGTCGGTTTCGGCATCCGCCTCGTCCTCCGCCTGGGGCGCGGTGCCCCGGCGCAGGGACTCGCGGACGAGGTCGTCGGTGAGCACGAGACGGGCATCGCCGAGATCCATGAGGGGCAGGCGCACGAAGCGCTCCAGGCCCTCTTTCACGTCCGGCAGCTCGATCTCGACGGTGGTCGCGTCGACCCCGCGGATGAAGCCGCGGAAACGCTTGCACCCATCGAGGGGCACCGCCATCTCGATCTTGGCGTCGTAGCCGACCCAGCGCTCGAAATCGCTGGCGCGCACGAGGGGACGGTCGATGCCGGGGGAGGAGACCTCCAGGTAATAGGCCTGGGGAACCGGGTCCTCGAGGTCGAGCACGGGCGAGACCGCGCGGCTCACGGCCTCGCAATCGTTCACGGACATGGTGCCGTCCGGCCGCTCGGCCATGATCTGCACGGTACAGCCGTTCGTGCTCGACACCTTCACCCGAACGAGGTCGAAGCCGAGGTCGTTGACCACCGGCTCGACGATCGCCGCCACGCGGGCGGCCACGCCGGTCTCGGTGATGAGGCGCTTGTCGCGGTCGTTTGCCATCGCTTCCAAACACGCTCTGGCTTCAAGACAATAAAAAAGAGCGGACCCGGGGGGGCCCACTCCCGAACCGCAGCTTAACGCTGCAACCAGAGCTGACCCGGGCTAGATAGGCCGTTTGCGAAAGAAAAGCAAGCAGGCTCAACACTTCCTTGACGCTTGGCGGGCAGGATCCCTCCCGGCACGACCGGCGTGCACCGGTCCAAAAACAGAGCGGCTGGGTGGAATGAGCAGGGCATCCCGGGTCTCAGCGCCGGACGGGTTCACGGGAGCGAACCCATGAGCTTTTCCTCCTTCGTCAACGAGGTCGAGGATGCCATCGCCAGCAAGGACCCGGCCCGCCGCATCGAGACGCTGCGCCGGATCACGGACCTCTTCGTGGCGCAGGAAGCCCACTTCACCGAAGGCCATGTGGAGCTTTTCGACGAGGTGATTCTGCGCCTCGCGCGCGATCTGGAGCAACGGGCGCGCAGGGAGCTGTCGGAGCGGCTCGCCGATCTCGACAAGGCGCCCCGGAAGGTGATCCGCAGCCTCGCCTTCGATCTCAACGGCGCCATCGCCCAGCCGGTGCTCGAGCGCTCGCACCGCCTCGATGAGGACGATCTCGTGATGATCGCCCGCGCCCGCGGTCAGGAGCACCTGCTCGCCATGTCGAAGCGGGTGAGCCTCTCGGAGCGCGTCACGGACGTGCTGGTGCACCGGGGGGACGGACAGGTCGTGCGCAGCGTCGCCTCCAACGAGGGCGCCCGGTTCTCCGACAGGAGCTTCAACGAGCTGGTCGACAAGGCCCGGGCCGACGAAGACCTGCAGGCCGTGCTGCGCCTGCGCCGGGACATTCCGGCCAAGACCATGGCGCGGCTCCTCGAGGCCGCGCAGTCCAAGGCGCGCCAGACGCTCACGCAGGAGCACGGCCCTGGTGCGGCCGGGGATGTCAGCCGGGCCCTCGATGGGGCCGCCGCGGCCCAGCGCCGGGACACGGCCGCCCTGGACAAGGGCCTCGCGGAAGCGGTCGCGGCCGTGGAAAGCCGCGCCAAGGCCGGCACGATCGCCGAGGACGTCGTGATCGACTGGGTCCGGCGCGGCCGCATCGACGAGGCGCTCGCCGCGCTCGCCCATCTCGCCCGCATTCCCGTGGAGATCGTGGCGAACGCCTACCGGTCGCCCCACCACGACCCGCTGCTGTTCATCCTGCGCTCGGTCCGGTTCAGCTGGGGCAGCCTGAAGGCGTTTCTCACCGCGAAGCTCGGCGGCGGCGCCACGCCGGACATCCTGCGCGGCGCCTTCGAGGCCTTCCAGCAATTGTCGGTGCCTACCGCCCAGCGGGTGGTGCGCTTCACGGTGGCCCGTGAGCGCACGTCCCAGGACGACGCCGCCTGAGAGGTCGCCGTTCCCGTCGTTCCGGTAACCAGCCGTTGATTCTGTCGCACGATCGCCGCGCGCCCGAGCCCGGTTTTCCCTGCGTCATCGGAACAACATTGCGGGATCGCTCAAATTCGATCGATCGACTCAAGGCTCGCTGGACGAATCGGGGGTTAGCTCTGGTCGGACGAGGAGCTGCCCATGAACCCTGTCCGCCACCTCCTGATGGATCTGGAAGGATCCCTGTCCAACGGCTCGCCGGAGCGTCGCGCCCATACCTTGAGGGACGTGACGGACCTCTTCCTCGCGGATGTGGACCGGCTCACGGACGAGCAGGTCGCGATCTTCGATCAGGTGATCGGGCGGCTCGCGCAGGCCATCGAGGTGCAGGCCCGGGCGGAGCTCTCGCGCCGGCTGGCGCCCGTCGAGAAGGCGCCCCCCGGCGTCATTCGGTCCCTCGCCCATGACGAGATCGAGGTCGCCCACCCGGTGCTCGTCCAATCCGCGCGCCTCGACGAGGGCGACCTCATCGCGGTCGCGGTCGCCAAGAGCGGCGAGCACCGCCACGCCATCGCTCAACGCCAGCACGTGCCGGAGCCCGTGTCGGACGTGCTGGTCGCCCGCGGCGACGGACCCGTCATCCGGGCGCTTGCCGCGAATGCCGGAGCGCGGCTCTCCCGGAACGCCGCCGCGGTCCTGGTGGACCGCGCCCGCCTCGACGACGAGCTGAGGCTGCTGCTCAAGGACCGGGCCGATCTGCCGCCGGGACACATCCGGCGTCTCCTGGACATTGCGGAAGAGACCGCCCGCCGGCGGCTCGCCACCTCGACCCCCAGCGGCCTGCACGCGGTCATGGAGCAGGCGCTGGCGCGCAGCGCCAAGCGGGTGCGGGCGGTGGCCGGCTCCCTCGACTACACGGACGCCATCGATACGATCGGCGCCATCCAGATCGGCCGCACCCTCGACGAGGACGACGTGGTGGGCTTTGCCCAGGCCGATTACCTGGAGGAGACGATCTGCGCGGTTGCGGCCTGCGCGGGCCTGAGCCTTCAGGCGGCGGAGCGCCTGTTCACCCTCGTCGATTCCGACCTCATCCTCATCGTCAGCAAGGCGCAAGGATGGTCCTGGTCCACGGTTCGCACCCTCCTGAAGCTGCGCGACCCCGAGGCGGGCCTGCCGCACAACCTCAAGCGCCATGCGGAGACCTATGCGGGGCTGGCCGACAAGACCGCGCAGCGCGTCCTGCGCATGATGCGCCGCCGGGACCGGGAGGAGCGTGACGCCGCGGCCGCGTGACGGCCGCATCGCTCAGAGGCGGAGACGGTGAGCCGGGAGGTTCGACGCTTCGCCCGTCAGATGCGGATGAAGGTGAGGTAGGAGGGCACGCGGCCCTCGTGCAGGGCCTTGGCCTCGTAGCGGGTGCCGGGCCAGCCCGCCCAGGAGCGGCGCCAATCCTCCGCGGTTTCGGCCGTCCAGCGGAAATCCGGCGAGCGCAGGATCCGGGCGAGGGCCCAGCCCGCATAATCGTCGATATCGGTGGCAAAGCGCAGCTCGGCGCCGGGGCGCATCACCCGGGCAAGGCCCGCCAGGGTCTCGTCCGACACGAGGCGCCGCTTGCGCTGCCGCCGCTTTGGCCAGGGGTCCGGGTAGAGGATCGAGACGCGGCTGAAGATCGCATCGGGCCACAGGGGCAGGAGGTCCGTGACGTCCTCGTCCCAGAGGCGCACATTGCCGAGCTCGTCCTGGTCCACGACCATGAGAAGCTTCGCCATGCCGTTCAGAAACGGCTCGCAGCCCACGAAGCCCATCTCCGGATGCGCCCGGGCCTGGGCCGCCAGATGCTCGCCGCCGCCAAAGCCGATCTCGAGCCAGAGCCCCGCCGGGTAGGCCGCCGCGAGGTCCGCAAGGTCGCCTCCGGGATCGACGCGAAGGCGCGGCAGGAGGTTCTGGACGAGGTCGTCCTGGCCGGCGCGGAGTTTCTTGCCCTTGCGCCGGCCGAAGAAGGCGCCCGCTTGATCGTCGCGGGGCTCGCCGCCGAGGCGCTCGACGGCGCCCGCGTGGTCCTGGGGAGGAACTGTCACGGGCGCGGCGAGATGGTTACGCGAGGGCCGACTTCAGGGCCGGAACGAGGTCGATCCGCTCCCACGAGAAGCTGCCGTCGTTCTGCGCCTCGCGGCCGAAATGGCCGTAGGACGCGGTCTTGGCGTAGATCGCCTTGTTGAGATCGAGATGCGTGCGGATGCCGCGGGGCGACAGGTCCATCACGTCCATCAGCACGGTCTCGAGCTTGCCTTCGTCCACCTGGCCGGTGCCGTGGAGATTGGCATAGATCGAGAGCGGCTTTGCGACGCCGATCGCATAAGAGAGCTGGATGGTGCAGCGGCCGGCGAGCCCCGCAGCCACCACGTTCTTGGCGAGATACCGCGCCGCATAGGCGGCCGAGCGGTCCACTTTCGTCGGGTCCTTGCCGGAGAAGGCGCCGCCGCCGTGGGGCGCCGCGCCGCCATAGGTGTCCACGATGATCTTGCGGCCCGTGAGGCCGCAATCGCCGTCCGGTCCGCCGATCACGAACTTGCCGGTGGGGTTCACGTGCCAGATCGTGTCCTTGGAGACCCAGCCCTGCGGCAGCGCCTGGAGCACGTAGGGCTCGACGATGGCGCGCACGTCAGCGGAGGTCATCTCCTTGCCGTTCTGGTGCTCGGCATGCTGCGTCGAGACCACGATCTGGGTCACGCCGACCGGCTTGCCGTTCTCGTAGCGCACGGTCACCTGGCTCTTGGCGTCGGGGCCGAGATAGGCGCCGCCATTGGTCTTGGTCTTGCGGGCTTTCGCGAGATTCTCGAGGATCTTGTGGGCGTAGAGGATCGGGGCCGGCATGAGGTCCGGGGTCTCGTCGCAGGCATAGCCGAACATGATGCCCTGGTCGCCCGCGCCTTCCTCCTTGCTGCCGGAGGAATCGACGCCCATGGCGATGTGCGCGGACTGGCCGTGCAGCAGCACCTCGATCTTGGCGTTGTCCCAGTGGAAGCCTTCCTGCTCGTAGCCGATATCCTTCACGGCCATGCGGGCCACGTGGGCGACGAGGTCCTTCGTGACGGAGCCGGGGCCGCGATACTCGCCGGCGATCACCAGGCGGTCCGTGGTGGCGAGGGTCTCGCAGGCCACGCGCACGGCCCAAGGGTCGAATCCTTCCTTGGCGGCTTCCCGGAAGAACAGGTCCACCACCTCGTCGGAGATGCGGTCGCACACCTTGTCGGGATGGCCCTCGGAGACCGATTCGCTGGTGAACAGATAGCTCGAACGGCTCACGGCATGCTTCCTTCGTCGTCTTCAGGGAAAACCATGGGGCCTGCCCGCCCCGGCCTCGCGGCGGGCGACCTCTTGCCCCAGGATCGGGCCAAAATCAAGACAGGACGCCGAACGCGTTCGTTATTTCGAACGCTCGCCCGCGGCGGAGCCCAGGACGCGGCACGCTCGACCGGTCGAGCCGAGAACTA
The DNA here is from genome assembly GCA_036562855.1 of Microvirga sp. Classification (GTDB taxonomy): domain Bacteria; phylum Pseudomonadota; class Alphaproteobacteria; order Rhizobiales; family Beijerinckiaceae; genus Microvirga. The sequence continues at coordinate 41,720 of DATCJK010000049.1, read as the reverse complement.
TTTCGCCCGCTCGCTCTCGGCGAGGGTAGCAGCGAGCTGCACCACGGCGCGGCGGAGCTTCGGGCTCCTGATATCCATGAAGGAGCGCATGAGCTGGAGCCCTTCCTGGGTCGCCATGAACTCGGACATGTAAGGCGGCTGGGCCGGCTCGGCGAAGCCTGCGGCCTTGCCCCCCCCGGTGAGCCCGTCGAAGAAGAAATGTATGTCGACGCCCAGAATCTTGGCGATCTCGATCATGCGGGCGACGCTGATGCGGTTAGTGCCCTTCTCGTATTTCTGCACCTGCTGGAAGGTGAGCCCCAGCATCTCCCCGAGCTTTTCCTGGCTCATGCCGATGAGCATGCGGCGCATCCGCATCCGGCTGCCGATTTCCTTGTCGATCGTGCCGGTGGACTTCTTCATGGGAGGCGATTTTCCGCGGGCGCAGGGCCTGGCGTCACGGGAGCGGGCGAGGCCGCCGCCTCAGGGTGACGAGGGGGAGGAGACAGGCAAGAACCATAGCAGTTGGGATAAAACTGCCAAGGGCCGCGAAGAGGGTGGGGCCCGCTGGCCTGGGGAGATCTGCGTCGAGCGCCCCCTCCTTGCCCAGATCGAGGGCCGCGACCACCCGGCCGTAGGGATCGATCACGGCCGAGATCCCAGTATTGGCGGCGCGCACCAGGGGCAGGCCCTCCTCGACCGTCCGGAGCCGCGCCTGGGCGAAGTGCTGGCGAGGCCCGGGAGTGTTGCCGAACCAGGCATCGTTGGTCACGTTCAGCATCAGGCTGGGGCGGGGCCCCGCACCGATGAGGGCTCCCGGGAAGATCGCCTCGTAGCAGACGCTGGCCGCGACCGGCGGCAGGCCGGGCACCGCGAGCGGCGCCCCCGGCTCGCCCGCGTCGAACCCGCCCGGGATGTGGACGAACTGGCGCAGGCCTACGGCCCGCATGAGCGAGTCCAAGGCATGCGGCACGTATTCGCCGAACGGAACGAGATGCGCCTTGTCGTAGGTGCCGCCGATCCGCCCGTCCTCGCCGACCACCTGGATCGCGTTGAAGAAGCGCCCGGCGCTCTCGCCCGGGAGCGGCGTCTCCATGCGGGCGGCGCCGGTGACGAGGGTCGTGCCAGGGGGCAGGAAGGCGGCGATCTGGGCGAGCGCCTGCGGCTCCCGGTGGAGAAGGAACGGGAAGGCCGATTCCGGCCAGATCAGATGCGTGACCCCGGCGATGCCCGGCGAGCGCTCCGTCGCCCGGCCGCTCACGTCGAGGTAGTGACGCAGGATCGCACCCGCATTGGCCGGGTTGAACTTGGCGTCCTGGGGCAGGTTCGGCTGCATGATGCGCAGGCGAATGCCGGGTTCGGTCGGCATGGCCTCGGCCGGGACCCGAAGGGCGCCGAACCCCACGAGGCCGCCAAGCAGCGCAAGAGCGAGGGCCGCCGGGGCGAGGCGTCCGGCCGGGCTCCCGCCGGTGAGCAGGGTTGCTGGCGCGGCCGCGATCAGGACCGCCAGGAGCGTGAGCCCGTAGAGCCCCGCCAGGGAGGCGGCCTGCATGAGCCAGATCTGCTGGCCGAGCGCCATGCCGATGGTATTCCAAGGAAAGCCCGTGAACAGGGTGCCGCGCAGCCCCTCCGCAACCGTCAGGCCAACTGCCAGCGCCAGGATTCGGAGCGCCCCCTCCCGCCAGAGGAGCCGGGCCAGGGCAAAACCGAGAGCGGGAAAGAAGGCGAGGAGCGCCGGCAGGCCGAGAACCCCGAAGGGCATCGCCCAGGCGAACTGGTCGGCCTCGACCAGGAAGGCCGCGCCCAGCCACCAGAAACCCGCCACGAAATACCCAAAGCCCCAGCACCAGCCGTCCAGGGCCGCCCCCCGAAGGGCGCGGCGCCCTAGGACCCCATGGCCGTCGAGGAGCCACACCGCCGGAACGAGGGACAGAACCAGGGCCGGCAGCAGGCCGAAGGGCGGCATGGCGAGGGCGCCGACGGCGCCGGCCGCGATGCCGAGAAGCGCACGCCGCCACCCTCGGAGAAGCGCGACTCGATGGGCGAGGGGTTCGAGGCCCGCCGCGGGCTCCGTTCGCTCGGCAGCCGCAAGCGCGCCCTCGATCTCGGGCGTCCGGGGAAGGGATGTCATTCCGCGGCGGCTTTGTCCGGCGGCGGGGCGGCATCGGCGGCGGGCGCTGGCTTCCCGGGCGGCGGCGCCACGGCGCGGTGGTGGATGCGCAGGCGCTTCACCCGGCGGGGATCGGCGTCCAGCACCTCGAATTCGAGGGTGCCGGGCCCGGCCACGAGCTCGCCCCGGGAGGGCACCCGGCCGGCGAGGGTGACGATGAAGCCGCCCAGCGTGTCGATGTCCTCGGCGCTGTCCTCGTCGTTGAGGTCGACGCCGAGAATCTCCTTCACCTCGTCGAGGCTCGCCCGCGCATCGGCGATCCAGGTGTCGTTGTCGGCGCGCACGATGGTGCGGGCGGTGGCGTCGTCGTGCTCGTCCTCGATGTCGCCCACCACCATCTCCACGAGGTCCTCGATGGAGACGAGGCCGTCGGTGCCGCCGTACTCGTCGATCACGAGGGCCATGTGGGTGCGGGTCGCCTGCATCCGCACCAGGAGGTCGATGGCCGGCATGGAGCGGGGCACGAAGAGGACGGGCCTCAGGATCTTGGCGCCGGCGAGGGTCATGGAGAGATCCACGCGGCCAAGGCTCGGCGAGGCGGGCGCGGGGGGCGAGCCGTCCTCCGCGGTGCGGCGCCGGCGCGAGGCGCGGGTGTCGGCCCGCATGGCCAGGAAATCGAGGAAGTCCCGGATGTGGACCATGCCCTTGGGATCGTCGAGGGTCTCCCCGTAGACCGGCAGGCGGGAATGGCCCGCCGTGCGGAACAGGTTGAGGAGATCGCCGAGATTGGTGTCCGCGGCCACGGCCACGATGTCGGCCCGGGGCACCATCACGTCGTCGACGCGAATGCGGTGGAAGCCCAGGACGTTCTTCAGCATCGCCCGCTCCTGGGGCGAGAAGTTCGCGTCCTGCACGGTTTCGGCGAGGGCGTCCTCCAGATCGTCGCGGATGCTGTCGCGGGATTTCAGGCCAAAGCGCGTGAGGAGGCGCTCGTACCACCGCTCGCGTGCGCCGTCCGGATCGGCGTTCAGCCCATCCGTGCGCTCGGTGCGACTTCGATCGTCATTCATGGGAAAACAGTTTCAGCCAATCCTGTGTCGGCACGGTGTCATACCATGCCTGCCCTGCGCTCGTCGGCGCCCTGCCATAACACGAGACCCCATGGCCACGCCAAGGGAGCCCGCCTCATCCGGCAGATTCCCCGATTTGCAAGGGCATGGCAAGGAAGGCATGGCCAGGATTGCGGCAGGGGATCGGGCGAGCCCTCAGCGCTCGCCGGCCTTGATCCACTTGATGACCGCCGGCGGCTCATAGGCCCTGAGGCGGGCGATGAGGTCGCCGGGCTCGCGCGCTTCGATCAGCATGGCCCGGTGCTGGTCCTTCATGAAGCGGCTGTGCGCCACGCCGTCCAGGAAGGCGGTGAGGCCGTCGTAGAAGCCCTTCACGTTGAGGAGGGCGCAGGGCTTGGCGTGGTAGCCCAGCTGCGCCCAGGTCCAGACCTCGAACAGCTCCTCGAAGGTGCCGATGCCGCCCGGCAGGGCCACGAAGCCGTCGGCGAGTTCGGCCATGAGCGCCTTGCGCTCGTGCATGGAGCCGACGACGCGCAGGTCCGGGAGGCCCCGATGGGCGATCTCCTTCTCGAACAGGGCCCGCGGCATCACCCCGATCACATCGCCGCCCGCCTCCAGGGCCGCATCCGCCACGGCGCCCATGAGGCCCACGGACGCGCCGCCATAGACGAGACCGATCCCCTCGGCGGCCAGCATCCGGCCCAGCGCCTGGGCCGCGTCCCGATAAACCGGATCGTCGCCCTCGCTCGATCCGCAGAACACGCAAAGCCGCCTCATCGCTCCCTCCCTTGTCGGGCGCGCTTATGGCACGCAGCGGAACGAAACGGCAAAGCTTGCCGCGAGGGACAGGGTTGCGCCTGGCACGGAGCGGATCAGCCCTCCGGCACCGTCCCGGCATAGGGATCGGCGATGCCGAGCGCCGCGAGCGCCTTCACCTCCAGCCCCTCCATGATCTCGGCCTGGGCCGTGATCTCGTGATCGTATCCCAGGAGATGCAGGGTGCCGTGAACGACGAGATGCACCGCGTGGTCCTCGACGCGCTTACCCTCGTCCTCGGCCTCCCGAACCAGGGTCTCGTAGGCAAGAGCGATGTCGCCGAGATGCTGGGGCCCGGGCATGCCGGGCGGGGCGGCTGACGGGAAGGAGAGGACGTTGGTCGGCTTGTCCTTGTGCCGAAAGTCCCGGTTGAGGGCACGGATGCCCTCGTCGTCCGTGAGGAGCAGGCTGATCTCCACCGCGCCGGAAGGCGCGTCGGAGGCGGCCCGGAAGGCGGCCTCCACGGCCTTGAGCGCCAGGGCCTCCATGTCCCCGAGCCGGTCCCACTCGCCCGCCTCGGCCATCACGTCGAGTTCGATGGACGCCGGCTCCCTCATGGATGCGGCGATCCGGACCGGACCACGGCTCCGGAGGCCGCGATCGTCACGTGGAGGTCCATGGCGGCGGATCGGTTCATGGGCGCTGGGGTTGGGGCTCGGACCGGGTGAACGCGTCGTAGGCGGTCACGATCCGGCGCACCAGATCGTGACGCACCACGTCCTGCTCCTTGAAGGTCACCCGGGCGATGCCCTCGACGCCGTTGAGGATGCGAACGGCTTCCACGAGACCGGATTTCTGGCCCGGGGGCAGGTCGATCTGGGTGGGGTCGCCGGTGATGATCATCCGCGAGCCCTCGCCAAGGCGCGTCAGAAACATCTTCATCTGCATCGACGTGGTGTTCTGCGCCTCGTCGAGGAGCACCACCGCGTTGGTGAGCGTGCGCCCGCGCATGAAGGCGAGGGGCGCGATCTCGATCATGCCGGTCTGGAGCCCGCGCTCCACGTGCCGGGCCTCCATGAAATCGTAGAGGGCGTCGTAGATCGGCCTCAGATAGGGGTCGACCTTGTCGCGCATGTCGCCCGGCAAGAAGCCGAGCCGCTCGCCCGCCTCGACGGCCGGCCGGGAGAGGATCAGGCGCTCCGCCTGGCCCTGCTCCAGGAGCGAGACCGCGTGGCCGACCGCGAGCCAGGTCTTGCCCGTGCCGGCGGGGCCCTCGGCGAAGACGAGCTCGTGCTGCTTCAGGGCCTTGATGTAGACGTTCTGAGCGGCGTTGCGGGCGCGCACCGGCCCGCGCTTGCGGGTCGCGATGTGGTCGAAGGCGCTGCGGCCCGCCGCCTCAGGCTCCTCGGAGGGGAAGAGGGTGCCCTGGAGCACGATCTCCTGGATCGCGCCGTCCACGTCGCCGGGTCCCAGCACCGTGCCGTCGCGGGCGCGCTCGTAGAGTGTCTCCAGCACCCGCCGCGCCTGTTCGGAGCCCTCGGGCGTGCCGCGCACGGTCACCCGGTTGCCGTTGGCGCTCGCCACGACGCCGAGCCGGCGCTCCAGATGGGCAAGGTTCTGGTCGTATTGGCCGAAGACGAGGCTGGCGAGGCGGTTGTCGTCGAAGGTGAGGGTAATTTCGGCCGTCTCCTCGACTCCGGCATGAAAGCTTGCGGGAGCGCGTCCCTTGGACGCCCGGGTCGTCACGCTTTCGGCTGGCCTCAAATCGCCTCTCCTCAGGTCTGGACGGGACATCCCGCCCGGGGCGGGCGGCCCTTGCGGGCGCGCCCGGAATCTCATGCTGCCGCGGTCATGGGACCCGGCTCCAGGGCTTCGCCGAACAGGGTGTTCGTTCCCGCCCGGACGATGCGGACCGGGATCACCTCGCCGATCCTGTGGGCGTCGCCGTCGATCTGCACCGTCTGCAGATAGGGCGTCTTCCCGACGATCTGGCCCGGTTCACGGCCCGGCTTCTCCAAGAGAACGTCAAGGGTGCGGCTTACGGTTCCCCGGTTGAAGGCATGCCGCTGCGCGTCGAGGAGATCCTGGAGGCGGGCGAAGCGCTCCGCCTTCACGGGCTCGGGCACCTGATCGTCGAGTTCGGCCGCCGGCGTGCCGGGCCGCGAGCTGTATTTGAAGAAATAGGCGCTCGCAAAATTCACATCGGCCACGAGGCGCATGGTGTCCTCGAAATCCTCATCCGTCTCGCCCGGGAAGCCCACGATGAAATCCGAGGACAGGGCCATGTCCGGCCGCGCCGCCCGGATCCGTTCCACGAGGCGACGGTACTCGTCGCCCGTATGACGCCGGTTCATGGCGGCGAGGATCCGGTCCGAGCCCGACTGCACCGGAAGATGCAGATAGGGCATCACGGCCGGCAAGTCCCGATGCGCCGCGATGAGGTCCTCGTCCATGTCGCGCGGGTGGCTGGTGGTGTAGCGCAGCCGCACGATGCCCGGCACCGCCGCAAGCGCCGCGAGGAGACGGGCGAGGGACCAGGCCGACCCGTCCGGCCCCTCCCCGTGGAAGGCGTTCACGTTCTGACCGATGACGGTGATCTCCCGCACGCCGGCGTCGGCGAGGCGCCGGGCGTCGGCGAGGATCTTGGAGACTGGCCGCGACAGCTCCGCGCCGCGGGTATAGGGCACCACGCAGAAGGTGCAGAACTTGTCGCAGCCCTCCTGGATGGTGAGGAAGGCCGAGATGCCACGGCTCTGGGTGCGGGCCTTGGAGGGAGCGGGGAGCTGGTCGAATTTATCCTCGACCGGGAAATCCGTGTCCACGACCCGGGCGGTCTGGGCCTTCGCCAGCAGCTCCGGCAGGCGGTGGTAGCTCTGGGGGCCGATCACCCCGTCCACCACGGGCGCCCGGCGCAGGATCTCCCGGCCCTCGGCCTGGGCGACGCAGCCCGCCACGACCACCTTGGTGTCGAGCCCCTGCGCGCCGCGCTCCGCCTTGAGGACGCGGATGCGACCGAGCTCCGAATAGACCTTCTCGGCCGCCTTCTCGCGGATGTGGCAGGTGTTGAGGATGACGAGATCCGCCTCCTCCACCGCCTTGGTCTCGTCGTAACCCTCGCCCGCCAGGACGTCCGCCATGCGCTCCGCGTCATAGGCGTTCATCTGGCAGCCGTAGGATTTCACGTAAACTTTCTTCACGGACTCAAGCCTGTTCGATTTTGCCGGCGCAGGGAAGCCGCTCTTTTAAGCGGATCGACACCCCAAGAGAAGCGGCAAGGGATATGGGATGCGAAGCCGGGCGGAAGGGCATCCCTTCACCCGGAATGGATCATTTCCGTGGCGGGCGCCTGATGGAGGGCCCGCAGGGAGGCCCGCACCGCGCTCTCCGCGGCCGCGGTCGCCTCCTTGCGGTTGCCGTTGAAGGGGATCGGATCGCCCCAGGTCACCACGACGTCGAGGGGTCCGCCGCGCACGAACAGGGACAGATGGGGCGCAAGCTCCATGTCGCCGTACCAGGCGATCGCCGGCCGGTCCCGGCGGGTCACCGGCAGGCCGTTGCGCCGCCGATAGGCGATGGCGAGGGGCTGCAGCAGGATGCGGTCCACGGCCGGATCGGCCAGCGCCGTCTGGGCGGCGCCGACCAGCGAGGAGCGGAAGGGCAGGAGGCGCGTCCCGTCCCCCGTCGTGCCCTCCGCGAACAGCACGATAGCCTCCCCCTTGGCGAGGCGGTGCGCCACCGCGTCGCTCACCTCCGCGGTCGCCTTGCGGCGCTGGCGGTCGATGAAGACCGAGCGCTGCAGGCGCGCGAAGGTGCCGACCACAGGCCAGCCGTCGATCTCGGACTTGGCGATGAAGGAGAGCGGCCGCAGGGCGCCGAGCACCGGGATGTCGAGCCAGGAGACATGGTTGGCCAGGACGAGGGTCGCCTCCCGGCCCGGCGGCCGGCCCCGTTCGATGACACGCACCCCGAAGAGCCGCAGCACCATCCGGTGGAACGCCACGGGCAGCCGCTCCCGCAGGCGCCAGCCGAAGCGCAGCGCGAGCATCTGGGGCCCGAGGATCGCAAGATAGAAGAGGATGAGCGCCAGGAGCCGCAGGGCCACGCCGATGCGGCTCATGCGGCAGCCTTCGCCGTGGCCGGGCGGGAGGGGCGGCTCACGGCTCGTCCTTGTCGATGGGGACCGCGTAGAGCTCCAGGCGGTGATACACGACCTTGTAGCCGAGACGCCGGGCGATCTCCGTCTGGAGCGCCTCGATCTCCTCGGAATGGAACTCGATCACGTCGCCGGTCGCCAGATTGATGAGGTGGTCGTGGTGCTCGCGGGCCGCCTGCTCGTAGCGGGAGCGGCCGTCGCGGAAATCGAGCCGCTCGATGATGCCCTCGTTCTCCAGGAGCTTCACGGTCCTGTAGACGGTGGAGAGCGAGATGCGCTTGTCCACCGAGGCGGCGCGGCGGTGCAGCTCCACCACGTCCGGGTGGTCGTGCGCCTCGTCCAGGATGCGCGCGATGACCTGCCGCTGGCCCGTCATGCGCAGGCCCTTGTCGCGGCAGGCCCGCTCGATGGCATCGGACCTCTTTCGCGTCCCCGCTCTCATGCCTGGCGCCGCCACTCACCCATGCTCCGATCCGTGCGCTGCTTATAGGCGAGGTGCGGCCCCGAGGCGACCCCTCGGGCTAGAGGGCCTGAAGGAGAGTGGGCAGCAGGATCGCCGGGCGCCTCTAAAGGGCCCGGCTCATGGTGATTGCGGCCGCCCGCGTGCCGTCCGCCCGGGCGTAGTAGCCCTCCCGCCGCCCGACCGGCGCGAAGCCGGCCCGTCGGTAGAGGGCGATGGCCGGGGCGTTCCCGTCCTCGACTTCCAGATGAACGGTGCGGACGCCGCGTCGTGCCAGGCAGTCGAGGTGTTCGGCCAGGAGCGGGCGGGCATGGCCGCGGCCGCGCTCCTCGGGCATCATCGCCACGGTCAGGATCTCGGCTTCGTCGATCACGACCCGCGACAGCACGAAACCGACCGGCAGGCGGCCTCGGCCGAGAAAGACGCCGTCCGCCACCACGGCCCGGTCGGCGAGGAGCCGCTCGAATTCGAGGGCGTCCCAGGGCCGGGCGAAGGCGGTCCCATGGATCGTGGCAAGGGCGCCCGCATGCTCCGTCCCGAGCGGGGCGATCCGCCCGGCGACCGGCGGGCGCTGAAACCAGCCGAGCACCGTCATGGGCTGCCCCGCCTCGGTGGGCGCCGCCGGCTCATCGGCGGGCGATCCGGGCCCCGTCCTGGGGCTTGGCGTCGGGTCCGCGCAGGTACAGGGGCTTCGGCAGGGCGTGGGCCGGGTCCGCGAGGGCGCCGACCCGCCCCACCCAGGCGATGTCGGGGGCGAGCGGAGCGTCGCTCACCTTCGCATCGATCCCTTGAGCCCAGCATTCGGCCGCCAGAACCGGCGCCCCCGATCCGGTGAGCTGGATCGGCCCCGAGCCCAGCAGGCGCACGGCGTCCCGAACGGGGAGCAGCCCCGGCGGCACCACGGCCCGGCCGCCCGGGGCCACGGCCTGCAGAAACACGTGACCGTGCTTGGCATCGATCGCCGCCGCCATGAGGACGCGCGGATCGCTCGCCATGAGGGGGGCGAGATAGGCCGAGAGCGTCGCGACGCCGACGACGGGAACGCCGGCCGCAAGGCCGATGGCGCGCGCCGCCGAAATCCCGACCCGCAGGCCCGTATAGCTGCCCGGCCCGATCGTCACGGCCACCCGGTCGAGCGAGGAGAACCCACCCTCGACGGCCGAGACGACCCGGTCGAGGAGGGGCAGGAGGGCCTCCGCGTGGCCGCGCTCCATCAGGATCGATTCGCCCGCCAGCGGCTCGGGATCGGATGTATCGACGATGCAGGCCGAGCAGGCGCCGAGCGCCGTGTCGATGGCGAGAACGCGCACCTTGTCCATTCTCCTCAGATCGTCCGGCCGCACGCCTCGGGCGCGTGGGGACGCAATGTTTCGTTCAGATGATCCGGCAGAACGCCTCGAAGGGAAAGCGCGGCGAACGCGGATGCAGTTTCGAGCGGTCACCATAGCCGAGATTGATCAAGAAATTCGCCTTGACGGTTCCGCCCGGAAAGAACGCGGCTTCGACCCCCGCCTTGGCAAAGCCCGACATGGGCCCGCAATCGAGCCCGAGCGCCCGGGCGGCGAGGATCAGATAGGCGCCCTGAAGGGCGGAGTTGCGGAAGGCCGTTTCCTGGATCGTATCGGGCTTGCCCGCGAACCAGCTCCGCGCCTCCGGCTGGTGCGGATAGAGGTAATCGAGCCTCTCGTAGAACTCCGTGTCGTAGCCCACGATGGCCGTGGCCGGCGCGCTCATGGTCTGGCGCACGTTCCCCTCGTCGAGATGGGGCCGCAGGCGCTCCTTGGCGTCGGGCGAGACCACGAAGACGAAGCGGGCTGGGGAGGAATTGGCGCTCGTCGGCCCCATCTTGGCGAGATCCGCCACCGCCCGCAGGGTCTCCTCCGCAATGGGCCGGTCGAGCCAGTGGCTGAAGGTGCGCGCATTGCGGAAGATCCGGTCGAGGGCGTCATCGGCGAGCAAGGCGGTCTCCGGTTCGAAGAGGGTTGCACCGTCGCCATTTCCGGCGGGGCGTCAAGCGCCTCGACGAGGCCGCGCCCCTACCGGATCACCCCGTCGAGCACCGGAAGGCTGAGCAGGGCCGCCGCCGCGATGAGCGCGTAGCAGATCCGCCGGAACATCGCCTCCCCGGCGCGGTCGAACAGGCGCGAGCCGATGAAGAGGCCCGCCGCGTAGGCCGGGCCCGTGAGCAGGGCGAGCGTCAGGACGACCCCCGTGAGCAGGCCGCCGGCGAGATAGCTCGCGGCCGTCAGGGTCGTGGTGACGAGGAAATAGAGCACGATGTTGGCCCGCACCGTGTCGGGGGCGATCGCGCCTCCGAGCCAGTAGGCCACCACGGGCGGTCCGCCCACCTGAGCAAGGCCGCTGAACAGTCCCGCCACGCCGCCGACTCCCACCGTAACCGGCACCGCCGGGCGGCCGCGATAGCGCCAGCCGGACATGAGGAGGGCGAGGAGCGCCAGCGTCAGGGCCACGATGCCCCAGCGCACGGTGATGGGATCGAGCCGGGTGAGGAGAAAGGCCCCGAGCGGCACCCCCACGAGGGCGCCAAGGGCCATGGTGCCCACATCCCGCTTGTTCGCCCGGCCCCAGGCTCGGGGAACGAGGCCGAGCGAGCTCACCCCGTCGATCGTGAGAAGGAGCGGCGCCGCCACCTGCGGCGCCATGACGGCGCTGGCGAGCGGCACGAAGATCAGCGCCGCGCCAAAACCCGAAAAGCCGCGCGCAAGGCCCGCCACGAAGGCGATGGCCATGAGAAGCAGGAGGGTGGTGGAGGAATAGGCGGAGAGGAGGCTCATCGAGCCGGATCTAGAGGCGCGGTCCGGCACCCGTAAAGCAACGATTCGTGATCAGTCGGATCAGAATCGCTGGAGCGACGGCAGGCGCGTCTTGTGAAGTGGCGTCATCGCGCGTGTCCGGCTCCAGAGAAAGGGACTTTCGTGCAGCCTCTTGCGCGGGACGCACCCAGGCTTTCGCCTGGGGTGAACAGATCGTTCGTCAGGCGTCCTCCTCAAGGGGAGCCTGGATCAGCTCCACTCCCCGCTTCTTGGCGTGTCGATCAAAGCCCGAGAACTGACTTTACGGATCCAGCTTCGCTGAACGACCAGTCGATCGGCTTATTCTCGGTCAGGAAGATGATCGAATTGGAAGAATTGAAGCCGATCCCGTCCAAGCGGCGGCGAATATCCTTGTACAGCGCTTCTTTCTGATCGTCGTTGCGACCGGCGAGCAGCGTGATTTCGATGACAATGGTCGAGTCTGGATCACGCTGCCCCAAGAACGTGGGATGGCAGATCATGTCACCGGGCGCATACCGCAAGACGAGACAGAAATCATCGTCGGGGTTCACGCCGCAGGTCGCGACAAGGCTGGCATGAAGACACATGTTGATGGTCCGGCACGTATTGATTGGGAGTGCTTGCGGAACGTGAAGTCGATTGAAGGGCATATTGTTCTCGATCTCGTTCGCTCATTCCATCCGCGCGACGTGCTCGATTGGAGAACCGTCCGGACGCTAACCAGTCTGGAAGAATAAGCGGTTTTTCTGAAGGGATGCGGATCCAGCTCTGGCGGCCCATCCCAACCATGGCGACAGGGAGGACGTCATCGTTTGAGACGCCATCTCAGAGCCATCTGAGCGGCACGAGAATGAGTGCCGCTCCGAAACCCGAGAGGTCAATGTTAGCCGGAAGGGAGTGACCAGGCGGCTGCCTCAGCGGATGCGCAAAGCCGAGCGCGTCCCTTCGCTATCACGAATCGCTGCCTCTGTTCTGGGCGAGGTTCATGGCGAACTCACCATTTCCAACCGACCAGTCGGAGTAATCGTTCTCATGCATGAAGATGAAAACGTCCTTCGGTGAAACGGCCGATCCCTCCAGCAGATTTTTCGCGATCTGCCGGTAAAGATCGCGCTTCATGGCGTCACTCCGACCCCGCCGCAAGGTGATCTCCACGACCACCAGCTCGTCCGAACGAGCGATGCCGTTGAAGGTCCGGCTGTAGTGGAAGTCAGTGGGTTCGTAGTCCGAAACGATGTTGAACAACTCGTCGTCTGGCATCCCGATGCTGTCGACAAGGGCCTTGTGAATGCCCTCGACGACGCTCTCTCGGGTCGCATGCCCCATGCTCTTGCGGACCAGGGTTCGGACGAACGGCATGACGGCACCTCTGCTCATGATTGCTGGCAAAATCGGCTGGTCAAAGGACCTACAGCGGGTCGTGCCCCGAGAAAAACGAGTTTTCCGCGCACCTTTGTGCGATAAACTCACAATCATGACCCGACGCATACCGCCCCTGAATGCCATTCGCGCCTTTGAAGCTGCTGGTCGCCTCGGCCGGATGACCGATGCCGCAGACGAACTTGCTGTCACGCATGGGGCGGTCAGCAGGCAGGTGAGGCAGCTGGAAGAGCATCTGGGGCTTGAGCTGTTCGAGGGACCAAGGAACAGGCCGGTCTTGTCGGATGCCGGACGGGCGCTGCTGCCCGCCCTCACCGCGGCCCTTAACCAGATCGAGGCAGCCGTGCGGGCGGTCCAGGCCCCTCATCGCCACACGTTGGATGTGTCCTGTCTGAGCAGCTTCACGATGCGGTGGCTCATTCCGAGGCTTTACCGCTTCAACGCTCTCGATTTCGGCACCGAGATTCGCCTGATCGCCACAGATCAACACGTAGATGTGAGGCAGGCCGGCTTCGACGTCGTCATTTCGGTCAGAAGCGAAGAGGACCCGGAGCCCCGACGAACGGACGAACTCATCGTCGTTGATCTCTTCAAGGAGAAAATCGGGCCGGTGCTGTCGCCAAGCCTCGCCTCACGGCGGAAGCTGGTCTCACCCGGCGACCTCCTGAACGAGGACCTTCTTCGCACCGCGACACGCCCGAATGCCTGGGCGTTGTGGCAGACCCGCAGCAAGACCGAGAGTCTCAGCCCAAAGGGGGCTGAGTTTCAGCACTACTACTACACCCTAGAAGCTGCGAGTGCGGGCTTGGGCATCTGCCTTACGCCGGAGCATCTCGTCACGAGCGATATCGAGGACGGCCGCCTGGTGGCGCCGTTCGGCTTCATCGAGAGCGGCTATACCTACTTCGCGGCCCGTCGTGCGATTCGACATAAGCGCGCCGCTCAGTTCTGTGCCTGGCTCGAGCAGGAGATCGGGAGCCCCGCCGCAATCCAGAACGGCAAGCCACAACCCAGGACGCTGAACGACTAAACCTGCTGCACCTCGCGCACATCCGGCAGGAAGTGGCGCAGGAGGTTCTGGATGCCGTGCTTGAGGGTCGCGGTCGAGGACGGGCAGCCCGAGCAGGCGCCCTTCATGGCGAGATACACAATCCCGTCCTTGAAGCCCCGGAAGGTGATGTCGCCGCCATCCCCCGCCACCGCCGGGCGGATGCGGGTGTCGAGCAGCTCCTTGATGGTCGCGACGGTGCCGGCGTCGTTCTCGTCGAAGAACTCCTCGCCGTCCTCCGCCGAGACGCGGGTCTCGTCCCGCATGATCGGAACGCCCGCCATGAAATGCTCCATGATGGCGCCGAGGATCGCGGGCTTCAGGTGCTGCCACTCGCCGTCCGCCTTGGTGACGGTGATGAAGTCGTAGCCGAAGAACACGCCGGCGATGCCGGGAATGCCGAAGAGGCGCTCGGCGAGGGGCGAGGCGACGGCCTCGGCGCCGTCGCGGGCGTCGAAGGTGCCGTCCGCCATGACGACGCGGCCTGGCAGGAACTTCAAGGTGGCGGGATTGGGGGTGGCTTCGGTCTGGATGAACATGGGCAGATTTCCTCAGCGCCGGTTCAAGGCCGGCCGGGACGGGCTTGGAACAGTTCTAACAGGTCTCCGGCCTGATGTGGATGTTTTTGGCGCGGTTCCAAGGGGCCGTACCGCACCTCGCCATTGGCAATTCAAATGATCAGCCTTCATATTATCAATTTCCACAATGCAGAGAACGGGGCCATATCGGGTTGAGATCAGGAGCCCGCCATGAACCTTCATCTGCAGCCCGACACGATCCCGACTTCCACGACCGCCGTGCCAGTGACCATCGCCCGCGGCGACGGCATCGGCCCCGAGATCATGGATGCGGCCCTGCGCGTCCTCGACGCGGCCGGCGCCCGGCTCGCCATCGAGGAGATCGCGATCGGGGAGCAGGTCTACCGGAGGGGCCTCACCGCCGGCATCGCCCCAGAATCCTGGGATTCGCTTCGGCGGACGGGCCTCTTCTTCAAGGCCCCGATCACCACGCCGCAGGGAGGCGGCTTCAAGAGCCTCAACGTGACGATCCGCAAGGGCCTGGGGCTCTTCGCCAATGTGCGGCCGACCCGCGCCTACGCGCCCTTCGTGGCGACGAAGCATCCGGAACTCGACGTGGTGATCGTCCGCGAGAACGAGGAGGATCTTTATGCGGGCATCGAGCACCGGCAGACCGACGAGGTCTATCAGTGCCTGAAACTGATCACCCGGCCCGGGACCGAGCGGATCGTGCGCTACGCCTTCGACTACGCCCGCGCCTCGGGGCGCCGGTCCGTCACCTGCTTCACGAAGGACAACATCATGAAGCTGACGGACGGGCTCTTCCACCGGATCTTCGACGAGATCGGGGCGGAGTACCCGGAGATCGAGAAGCGGCACATGATCATCGACATCGGCGCGGCGCGGCTCGCCGCGGCGCCGGAGCGGTTCGACGTGATCGTCACGCCGAACCTTTACGGCGACATCGTCTCCGACATCGCCGCCGAGGTGGCGGGCTCCGTGGGCCTCGCGGGCTCCGCCAATATCGGCGCGCACGGCGCCATGTTCGAGGCGATCCACGGCTCCGCGCCCGACATCGCCGGCCAGGGCATCGCGAACCCCTCGGGGCTTATCCATTCCGGCGTCATGATGCTCCAGCATGTGGGCCAGGCGGAGGCCGCCGAGCGGATGCACAACGCCTGGCTCAAGACCCTGGAGGACGGCATCCATACGGCGGACATCTACAACCCCTCGGTCTCCACGAAGCGTGTCGGCACGGAGGCTTTCACGGATGCGGTGATCGAGCGGCTCGGCGAGACGCCAAAGCAGCTGAAGCCCGTGCGCTACGAGGCGGGCGCGGGCGGCATCCCGGTGCGGCCTTACGAGCGCAAGGCTCCGGCCGCGAAAGCGCTTGTCGGCGTCGACGTGTTCGTGGAGTGGCGCGGTTCGGCCGCCGACCTCGCCCTGCACCTGAAGGGCGCCGAGGACGGGCTCCTGGCGCTCCAGATCATCACCAATCGCGGCGTGAAGGTGTGGCCGCAGGGCCTGCCCGAGACCTTCTGCACCGACCATTGGCGCTGCCGGTTCGAGGCGCCCGCCGGCAAGTCCCCGAACAAGGCCTCGGTCGCGGCGCTGCTCGCCCGGCTGGCGGCGCGGGGCGTCGAGTTCGTGAAGACCGAGCATCTCTTCACCTTCGACGGCGTGCCGGGTTATTCCCTCGGCCAGGGGCAGTAACCGGCCCGCGGCGGCGCGGCCACGGCCCCGCCGTTCGTCCGGCGAGCGCGTGGATCGTCTCGCCCGTGCGGCTGCCCGGCACGAAGGCCGCGCCTCACCCGGCGAGCGCGTCGATCTCCTCGTCGGTGAGGCTGCCCGGCACGATCACGATGGGGATCGGGAAGGTGGAGGCGGCCTTGCCGGCGATGGTGGAGACGAGGGGACCGGGCCCGTCCTTGCCGGTGCCGGCGGCGAGCACGAGGAAGGAGATGTCCTCGTCCTCCTCGATCACCTTGGCGATGGCCACGGCCTTCTCGCCCACCACCACGATCTGCTCCGGATCGAGGCCCGCGGCGCTGCGGGCCTCCTTGGCGGCCTCGTCGAGCTGCTTTTGCGCCGCTTCCTCCGCCTCGGCGATCATGGCCTCGCCGACGCCGATCCACTCGAAATTGTCCGGCGGGTCCACGGCCGCGAGCATGAGCATGGTCGCGCCCGTTCGGCTCGCCCGCCGGGCCGCGAAATGAATCGCGCGGGCGCATTCGGGCGTGTCGTCCACCACCACCATGAATTTGGGGCGGTGACCCGTCTCGTAGGAACGCCGCGTCTTTCCACTCAAGGCTCACGCCCTCCGCATCGGGTCGATGCTGCCGCGCCAGCTTTGTTCCGTAAAGCTTAAGGCCGGATCAGCGCTCGTCCGGCCCCTTACCGGGGGCGCACGAAGCCCACGATGTCCTTCACCGCGTTCATGGTCTCGCGGGCGATGGCGCGAGCCCGGTCGGAGCCGTCCGCCAGCACCCGGTCGATATGGGCGGGATCGGCCATGAGACGCCGCATCTCGCCGGCGATGGGCGCGAGCTTTGCCACCGACACGTCCACGAGCGCCGCCTTGAAGGCGGAGAACTGCGAACCGCCATGCTCGCGCAGCACGTCGTCCACGGTGGAATCGGTGAGCGCCGCATAGATGGCGACGAGGTTGTCGGCCTCGGGCCGGCTCTCGAGGCCCTTTGCCTCGGAGGGCAGGGGCTCCGCATCGGTCTTGGCCTTGCGCACCTTCTGGGCGATCGCGTCCGCATCGTCCGTGAGGTTGATGCGCGAATAGTCGGACGGGTCCGATTTCGACATCTTCTTCGCCCCGTCGCGCAGGGACATGATCCGGGTCGCCGGGCCCTGGATCAGCGGCTCCGTGAGCGGGAAGAAGGCGTCGCCGAGGCCGTGCTCCGCGATGGAATCCGCAAAATCGTTGTTGAACTTCTGCGCGATGTCGCGGGTGAGCTCCAGGTGCTGCTTCTGGTCCTCGCCCACGGGCACGTGCGTCGCCCGGTAGGCCAGGATGTCGGCGGCCATCAGCATCGGATAGGCGAAGAGGCCGACGGACGCGTTCTCCCGGTCCTTGCCCGCCTTCTCCTTGAACTGGGTCATGCGGTTCGCCCAGCCCATGCGGGCGATGCAGTTGAACACCCAGGCGAGCTCCGCATGTTCGGAGACCTGGCTCTGGTTGAAGACGATGTGCGCCTTCGGGTCGATCCCGGCGGCGAGGAACGCGGCCGTCACCTCGCGGATCTGGCGGGCGAGCTCCTTGGGATCCTGCCACACGGTGATGGCGTGCATGTCCACCACGCAATAAATGCACTCGTGGGTGTCCTGCATCGCCACGAAGCGCTTGATCGCGCCGAGATAGTTGCCGAGGTGGAGGTTCCCGGTCGGCTGAACGCCGGAGAACACCCGCTGGTGAAACTGCGCCATTGAACTGTCTTCACTCGCGCGCCAGTCGCGCGGCGGGCGTTATCGCAAGGCGGGACCGCGAAAGGCAAGCGGCCGCGGCGGCCTTTTTGGGCTCCGGTCAGAGCCGGGCTCGCAGAAGCGCTCGATCCTCCGCCGTCACCGCCCCGAGGATCCAGGCGGCCAGCCCATAGACGAGAAGACCGCCGGCGCACAGGAGGGCGAGGGTGAGCGGGGTCGCGGGACCAAGCCAGGCCCCGGCGCCCTCAAGCGCCCCCCACAGGATGGCACAGGCGACGACGATGCGAACGAGGCGATCCCGCAGGGTCCTGTCGAGGCGCCAGAGACCGGAGCGCCGCAGGAAGGCCGCCAGGGCCAGCGCATAGACCACATAGCCGAGGGTCACCCCCCAGCCGACGCCCGCGATACCGACGAGCGAGGCCAGCCCGAAGCTCGCCGCCACCGTGGCGGCGAGCCCGACGAGGGCCGCGAGAAGCGCCTCGAAGGCGCCGCCCCGGGCGAACAGGGTCTGGACCAGGATCTTGCTGGCAGCGATCGGCGGAAGCCCGAGGCCGAGGGCGGCGAGCAGCACCGCCGTGCCCTGCGTGTCCTCCGGCCCGAAGGCGCCGCGCTGGAACAGCACCGCCACGATGGGCTCGGCCAGCACCGCAAATGCGAGCCCTGCCGGGCAGGCGAGGAGCAAGGCGATCTCAAGGGCGCGGTTCTGCGCCGCGATGACCCCGTCCCGGTTTCCCGATTGATGTTGCCGCGCGAGGGCGGGCAGGAGGAGAGCCGTCACCACGGCCACCACGAAGGTGACGGGCAGATAGGCGAGCCGGTCCGCATAGAAGAGCCACGACACGCCGGAGGGGAAGAGGGAGGCAGCCTGCGTGCCCGCCAGGTGAAAGAGCAGCGTCGCCCCGCTCGCAGCGACGGCGAGAGGCGCCGTGCCCGCGATGCGCCTGAGCTCCGGCGAGGAGCGCGGCCGCCTCCAGGCGAGAAGCCCGGATCGGCGAGCCGCGATGCCGAGCAGGACGAGCTGGGCGAGGCCGCCGAGGCTCAAGGAGCCGGCCAGCACCAGCATCGCCTCGCGGGGCTCGATCATCGCATGACGGAGCGCGAGCAACGCTGCGATCATCGCGAGGGTCACGGCCGCGGGCGCGAAGGCCGCGACGGCGAAACGCCGGTCCACGTTGAGCGCCGCGATTGGGATGGAGGCCAGAAACACCGCGACGGCGAGGGGCCAGGCAAGGCGCGTCGTCGCGGCCGCAAGATCGAGGGCGCCCGGCTGCGCCTCGAGCCCCGGCGCCATGGCGAGCACGATCCCGTCGGCCCCGAGCCAGACGAGGGCCGAGAAGGCGAGGGCCGCGAGCGCGAAGACGCCAAGCACCTCGCCCGCGAAGGTCGCAAGGCGCGGACGGGCAAGAGCCGTCATCACCGGCACGAGGGCGGAGCCGAGACCGCCCTCGCTCACGAGGCGGCGGATCACGTCGAGAAAGCGGTAGGTGGCCAGAAAGGCGTCGGCCACGGGACCTGCGCCGAACACGAGCGCGAACAGGAGATCCCGCAGGAACCCGAGGATCCTCAGGGCCACGGTCGCGGAGGCGACGACGAATCCTGAGCGGACGAGGGACATCGGTCCGCCGGAGGGCTGGCTTCAGGTGTCCTCGCCCGTGACGCCCGCCGATTCCTGAGCCTTCAGGATGTCGGGGCGCGGCATGGAGATCGTGTTGTAGCCGGAATCCACATAATGGATCTCGCCCGTGACGCCGTTCGACAGGTCGGAGAGAAGATAGAGCGCCGAGCCGCCCACGTCCTCGATCGTCACCGTGCGCCGCAGCGGGGCATGGGCCTTCTGGTAGTTGAACATGAGCCGCGCATCCGCGATGCCGGCGCCCGCCAGGGTCCGCACGGGGCCGGCCGAGATGGCGTTGCAGCGGATGCCGCGCGGCCCGAGATCGGAGGCGATGTAGCGCACGCTCGCCTCGAGCGCGGCCTTGGCGACGCCCATCACGTTGTAGTTCGGCATGACGCGGGTCGATCCGCCATAGGTGAGCGTGAGGAGCGAGCCGCCCGCCTTCATGCGGCGCGCCGCGCGCTGCGCCACCTCCGTGAAGGAGAAGCAGGAAATCACCATGGTGCGCGAGAAGTTGTCCCGCGTGGTGACGTCCACGTAGGAGCCCTTGAGCTGCGACTTGTCGGAGAAACCGATGGCATGGACCACGAAGTCGAGCCCGTCCCAGCGGGCATCGAGCGCCGCGAAGGCCGCGTCCAGGGAGGCGATGTCCTCCACGTCGCAGGGCACCACGAGGTCCGAGCCGAGGGATTGCGCCAGCGGCGTCACCCGCTTGCCGAGGGCCTCGCCCTGATAGGTGAAGGCGAGTTCCGCGCCCTGGCGCGCCAGGGCCTGGGCAATGCCCCAGGCAATGGAGTGATCGTTCGCGACGCCCATGATGAGGCCGCGTTTCCCCTGCATCAATCCGGTCACCGGAGCCCCCTTTCGGCTCGGGCGCGGGCGGGTCCTGTCGGAATGCTCTCGCCGCGCCTCGTGGTGTGTGGCGCCCGGCATCTGTGTTGCGCCGGGCTGCTTCCTGCAAAAAGTTCGGAGCCGCGACGCGCGGCTCCAACGGTCAGGCGTCGAGCCGCCGCATCACCAGCGTCGCATTGGTGCCGCCGAACCCGAAGGAGTTCGAGAGCACCGTGTCGATCTTCGCATTGTCGATGCGCTTGCGCACGATGTTCATGTCGGCGACCGCCGGGTCGAGCTCCTCGATATGCGCGCTCTCGCAGATGAAGCCGTTGTTCATCATGAGGAGCGAATAGATCGCCTCCTGCACGCCCGTGGCGCCGAGCGAGTGGCCCGTGAGCGATTTCGTCGCCGCGATGGGCGGGCACTTCTCGCCCGAGCCGAACACCTCGCGGATCGCCTCGATCTCTTTCAGGTCGCCCACGGGCGTCGCGGTGGCGTGCGGGTTGATGTAGTCGACCGGCGTCTTCACGCCCGAGAGGGCCATGCGCATGCAGCGCACCGCGCCCTCGCCGGAGGGCGCCACCATGTCGTAGCCGTCCGAGGTCGCGCCGTAGCCGACGATCTCCCCGTAGATGCGGGCCCCGCGCGCCTTGGCGCGCTCCAGCTCCTCCAGAACCAGCACGCCCGCGCCGCCGGCGATCACGAAGCCGTCCCGGTTCACGTCATAGGCGCGGGAGGCGGTGGCGGGCGTGTCATTGTACTTCGAGGACATGGCGCCCATGGCGTCGAACAGCACGGACAGGGTCCAGTCGAGCTCCTCCGAGCCGCCCGCGAACATCACGTCCTGCTTGCCGTACTGGATCATCTCGTAGGCATTGCCGATGCAATGGTTCGAGGTCGCGCAGGCGGAGGAGATCGAGTAGTTCACGCCCTTGATCTTGAACCAGGTGGCCAGCGTCGCCGAGGCCGTCGAGGACATGGCCTTGGGCACCGCGAAGGGGCCGACGCGCTTCGGGCCCTTGGAGCGGGTGGTGTCCGCGGCTTCCACGATGGAGCGGGTCGAGGGGCCGCCCGAGCCCATGATGATGCCGGTGCGCTCGTTGGAGATGTCGCCTTCCTCGAGACCCGCGTCGCGGATCGCCTGATCCATGGCCACGTGATTCCAGGCGGTGCCGCCGCCGTGGAAGCGCATGGCGCGCCGGTCCACCACCTCCTCGGCGTTGAGGCTCGGCGCCCCATGGACCTGGCAGCGGAATCCGAGCCGCTCGTAATCCTCGGCCCGCGAGATGCCGGAGCGAGCTTCCCTCAAGGAGGCGAGCACCTCCTGCGTGGAATTGCCGATGGACGAGACGATGCCCATCCCTGTGACGACGACGCGTCTCATACGATACCTCTTTCGATCGACAGCCCTGGGACCGGCCCTTCGGTCCGACCACAGTTAAGGCCCGATACGCCCGTTTCCAACCGGCGCCCCTTTAGGGCACCGGCCTTGGGGGCCTCTATCCGCCCTGCGCGTCCGCCTGGAACAGGCCGACCCGGAGATCCTTGGCTTCGTAGATGCGCCGTCCGTCCGCCTCCAGGAAGCCATCGGCGATGCCGAGCACGAGCTTCGAGCGGAACACGCGCTTGAAATCGACCCCGTAGACGACCTTCTTGTGGGTCGGGAGCACCTGGTCGGAGAACTTCACCTCGCCGACCCCGAGCGCCCGGCCGCGGCCCGGCGAGCCGAGCCAGCCGAGATAGAAGCCCACCATCTGCCAGAGGGCATCGACGCCGAGGCAGCCCGGCATGACGGGGTCGCCCTGGAAGTGGCAGGGGAAGAACCAGAGGTCCGGCCGCACGTCGAGCTCGGCCCGCACATGGCCCTTGCCGTGCTCGCCGCCATCCTCGCCGATGGAGGTGATCCGGTCGAACATCAGCATGGGAGGCAGGGGCAACTGCGCGTTGCCGGGACCGAACAGCTCGCCGCGTCCGCAGGCAAGGAGGTCTTCGTAGGTGTAGCTCGACTGCCGGGCCATGCGGTTTGCCGGTCCTTTCATCAAAAGGTCGCAAAAACGGGCCAAAGGGCCCGCACGGGCGGCTCTGGTAGCATAGGGCCGGCCTGCATCAAAGGGATCCTGTCCTCGTCCCAAGCTTCTTTGTCGCCCCGGCCTGGCCGTGGCCGCAGGGGTTCCCGGCTTGCGGAGGGGGGGCGGCCTCCCTATGATTGTGCCCTGCGAGACGCGTCCTTTGCGCCTGAAGCCCGAGCCCCAGAACCGGATGTCCGATTTCCTCAATCCCCCCGCTCAGCCCGAGATCGCTGCGGTGGCCCGTCGGGGCTGCCCTCTCTCCGATCTGAGGGACAAGCTGCGCCGTGTCGGCCTGCGCCCCACGCGCCAGCGGGTGTCGCTCGGCTGGCTCCTGTTCGGGAAGGGTGACCGGCACATCACGGCCGAGCTGCTCTTCGAGGAGGCCAACCGCGCCCGCGTCCCCGTCTCCCTCGCCACGGTCTACAACACCCTGCACCAGTTCACGGAGGCGGGCCTCCTGCGCCAGCTCGCGGTGGACGGCACCAAGGCCTATTTCGACACCAACCCGACCGAGCACCACCACTTCTTCATGGAGGACGAGGGCACCCTCGTCGACATGCCCTCCGAAGGCATCACGGTCGGCGACTTGCCGGCCCCGCCTCCGGGCATGGAAGTGGCCGGCGTCGAGGTGATCGTGCGCCTGCGCAAGAAGGCGTCCTGACGGGTCCGGTGCTCGCATGCCCGGCCATCGGGCGCCCGCACCGAGACCCTTTCGACGGCTTGGGGCGTGGCCGACAGGCTTGAAGGAGCGTCGATGCCCCTCTCCCACGGTCTGATGGCCCTCGCGGTCGCCCTGATCTGGGGCTTCAACTTCGTCGTCATCAAGGTGGGCGTGGACACCATGCCACCGCTCCTCCTGTGCGCCTTGCGCTTCGCCTTCGCGGCATTTCCGGCCGTGTTCCTCGTGCCCCGGCCTCAGGCGTCCTGGCGATCCTTGGGCGCCTTCGGCTTCACGCTCGGGGTCGTGAAGTTCGGCCTGCTCTTCTCCGCCATCGCGCTCGGCATGCCCGCGGGGCTCGCCTCTCTCGTCATGCAATCCCAGGCCTTCTTCACGATCCTGTTCGCTTTCGCGCTCCTCGGCGAGCGGCCGGCCTCGCATCAGGTCGCGGGCGGCCTCATCGCCTGCCTCGGCCTCGTCCTGATCGCCTGGCCGCGGATCGGGGGCGGGGACGCGGTGCCGTTCCTCATGACCGTGGCCGCCGCCGCCATGTGGGGCGTCGCCAATATCGTGGCGAAGCGGGCCGGGCGGATCGACATGCTGGGCTTCGTGGTCTGGGCGAGCCTCGTGCCGCCCCTGCCGCTGCTCGCCCTGTCCCTGTTGATCGACGGCCCGCAAGAGGTCGCGGCGGCGTTCACGGGCTTCGATCTCACCTCGGCCGCAGCAGTGGCCTATCTGGCCTATCCGACCACCGTCCTGGCCTTTGCGATCTGGGGCTTTCTCCTGGCGCGCCATCCGGCCGCCACGGTCACTCCCTTCTCGCTCCTGGTTCCGGTGGCGGGGCTCTTGAGCGCGTCCCTGTTCCTCGGGGAGACGATCCTGCCCATTGAGGCCGCAGGCGGCGGCATCATCGTGGCGGGCCTTGCCGTGACGGTGCTCGGAGGACGATTCGTGCAAAGGATGTGGCCGACTCCGCCAGCGGTGCCTTGAGCGGCGCGCCTCAGCGGATCAGGCCGAGTCCGAAGATGCCGTAGGCGATCAGGAAGATCGCCACGAAGATGTTCAGGAATCGCGGCGCCACGAGGCAGCCGATGCCGAGGATGATCGCCAGGATCGGCAGCAGGGTCTTCAAGCTCAGCGTCAGGGTCATCGTTATAGCATCTCGTTGGGTGGTCGGAGCAGGTGAAGGGGTGCGATCCGGCGGGCTGCCGCGCGGGTCGCCCCAGATCAGTCCTGCAGGCTCTCGTTCGGGTACACGCCCCAGAGGCGGTCCTGGCGGATATAGCCCGCAAGGTCCCGGGCTCCATCGACCGGCAGCGTCACGCGGCACCAGCTGCCGGTGCAATCCTTCACGCTGAGGACGACGCCGGGCTGGAGGCGGGCCACGGTCGCGCTGCTTTCCGCGGCCTTATCGAGGAGCGGGATCGCAGGCACCTCGCCCTTGGCCCAGGGCATCACCAGGGCCGTGCGGCGGCCGGACAGCAGGGAGTGCAGAACCCAGCCCTCCGTTCCTTCCGAATCGCGGATGCGGCGCCAGGTCTCGTATTCGGCGACGATCTCCACGGGGAGCCCGGCCCGCTGGTAGACCCAGGCGGTGCGGTGGTCCTTGGAGGGACCCTCCCGCAGGTTCACCCGGTCGGTCTTGAGGCTCACGTAGCGCGGCACCGGCAGGCCCGTGCCGCGGCGGCCGCCCGGCGCCTCCTGGGCGAAAGCCGCGCCCGAGGCGCTCGCCAGAAAGGCCAGAAGGGTGATGGCGAGAAACGGCTTGCGCATGGTCCCCCTCGCGTCGGATTGTCTAGGTGCGTGCCTCTGCCCTATGGAGGCACGCGAGCCCCGCGTGGCGGGCGCTCCGTTGTCTTTCCATCGCCGAGACAGGGTTAAGGGAGCGTGAAGCTCAGCTCTGTTTCGGACCGTTCCGCGCTGGGGATCCGCTCGCCGATGAAGAAGAGACCTGTCGTCGTCGTCACCCGCCGCCTCCCGGACGTGGTCGAAACCCGCATGCGCGAGCTCTTCGACACCCGTCTCAATCTCGACGACAAGCCCCTGTCGGCCGCGGAGCTCGCGGATGCGGCGAAGGTGGCCGACGTGCTCGTCCCCACGGTCACGGACGAGATCGACGCCTCCGTCCTTGCCCAGGCGGGTCCGAACCTGAGGCTCATCGCCAATTTCGGCAACGGCGTCGACAATATCGACGTGCAGGCGGCGCTCTCGCGGGGCATCACCGTCACCAACACGCCCGGCGTCCTCACGGACGACACGGCGGACATGACGATCGCCCTCATCATGGCGGTGGCGCGGCGCATTCCGGAAGGGGCGCGCATGATCCCGGAGGACACCTGGAGCGGCTGGTCGCCCACCTTCATGCTGGGGCACCGGATCACCGGCAAGCGCCTCGGCATCGTCGGCATGGGCCGCATCGGCCAGGCGCTCGCCCGGCGGGCCAAGGCCTTCGGCCTGTCCATCCACTACCACAATCGGCGCCGGGTGCCGCCGCGGATCGAGGAGGAACTCGAGGCGACCTACTGGGAAAGCCTCGACCAGATGCTCGCCCGCATGGACATCGTGTCCGTGAACTGCCCCCACACGCCGGCGACCTACCACCTGCTCTCGGCGCGCCGCCTCAAGCTCATGCGGCCGGACGCCATCATCGTGAACACGGCGCGCGGCGAGATCATCGACGAGACCGCGCTCGCGCGTCTTCTCGAAGCTGGCGCGCTCGGGGGCGCGGGGCTCGACGTGTTCGAGCAGGAGCCCGCCGTGAACCCACGGCTCGTGAAGCTCGCCCGCCAGGGCAAGGTGGTGCTCCTGCCGCATATGGGGTCGGCCACGCACGAGGGCCGCGTCGACATGGGCGAGAAGGTGATCGTGAACATCCGCACCTTCATGGACGGCCACCGCCCGCCGGACCGGGTGCTGCCGAGCATGCTGTAGCGGTCACCGGTTCATGGACGGCCACCGTCCGCCGGACCGGGTGCTGCCGAGCATACGTTAGGGGGCGGAGGGCCTCAGCCGGCCGCCTGCAGCCGCTCCGCGATCTCGCCGGCGGCGCGCGTTCCCTCCTCGAAGGCACCGCCCACCGTACCCCATTGAAGGCGGGACAGCGCCTCGCCCGCGAACCAGAGGCGCTCGCCGACCGGCTCCCTCAAGGCCGCCCGCGCGCCCGCATGGCCCGGGGGCACCACGGCCCAGGAGGCCCGCGACCAGGGATCGTGCCGCCAGACGGTGGCATGGGGGCTCGACAGGCCCCGGAGCGCCCGGTGTCCGAAATGCTCCGCCAATACGGCACGCGCCAGGCGGGCCGGCGCATCCCGGTCGCGGCCGTCGAGCCCGGCCGCATGGGGCTGGTCGAGCTCGAAGAAATGGAACGGCGTCCCGTCGATGGCGGTGAGAAGGCCCGGCGGCTCATGGCGCCCGCCGATCAGGGTCGCGAGCTTGTCCGCGCCCCGGAAGGGCGATCCCGGCCAGTGCAGCACCACGTGCTCGTAGACCCCTTGGGTAAACCCGTGGATCGCCGCCTCCGTGGCGGCCGGTAGGACCGGGGTGAAGCGCACGCCGCCCTCCTGGAGCACCGCCATGGGCACGGTCACGATTGCGGCCCGAGCCCTCAGCGTGCCGAACGCGGTCTCGATCCGCACGCCGGCGCCGGACCAGTCCACCGCCCGCACCGGCGCTCCGAGGCGCACCGGCAAGCCCTGCGCGAGGCGCGCCACATAGGCGCCGAGACCGCCCGCGATGAAGAGGTTGTCCGCGTATTCCATGCTCGGAAAATCGTGCAGGCTCACCTCGGCGAGGGGCCGTCCCGAGACGAGCCCATGCACCTGAGCGACCCGCCGTCCGAACGGACCCATGGGCGGCAGCGCCCGGGCGGCGGCCTGGTCCTCCCGCTCTCGCGCGGCGCGGGTCATGGCCTGGTCGGCCAGAGCGAAGGCGCGGTCGAAGGCGGCACGGTCCGCCCGCCGGCCGGGCCGCCCTCGCAGGAACAGATGCCCCTCGACGGGGGCCCGCCGCAGGATCTCGCCGCGGCGGCGGCCCAGGGCCACGAGCGGGTTGATGGGCCCCGCATGGAGCCAGTGGGCGCCAAGATCCACCGGATGCCCGCGCAGCGGCACCGTCACGGCCCGGCCGCCGATCCGATCCCGGGCTTCGAGGACGGCCACCGTGAGCCCCGCCTCGAGGAGGCGCCGGGCGGCCCCGATCCCGGCCGCCCCCGCTCCGATGACGGCCACATCCGCCGCGCGGGACGGCTCCTCCAGGCGAGGACGGGCGATGGGCTGCATCGGGGGCTCCGTTCGAGGGGGTGCTTGAGGTCGGGTCTCGGGATGGGATCTTGGGATCGGACAGTGGGTTGGCCGCCGGGCGGGTTGCAGCCGGAGCCTTGAGAGGTAAAGTCCGGCCGCCCGCCGGCGAGGGGGCCGTGCGCCCTCCATGGGGCCTTGGCTCCGCCGGCCTATCAGAGGACACGTCATGATCGTGCAGGCGGCCTTCAAGGCTTGGCGCCAGGTGCTTTCGCCAGCGCTCCGCGGCGTCCTGTGGAAGTCGCTCGCGCTCACGGCCGCGCTGCTCGCCCTCGTCTGGCTTGCGCTCACGACGCTGTTTCGCACCTATCTGGCCGGGCGCGACTTGGCTGCCGGCTATCCGATCCTCGACACGATCGCCTATATCCTCGGCGGCGCCGGCCTCTTCCTCGTTCTCATCTATCTCATTCCGGCCATCTCGGTGCTCGTCGCCGGCTATTTCCTCGACGATGTGGCCGAGACCGTGGAGCGCACGGACTTCACGGGGGAGGCGCCGGGCCGGGCCCTGCCCCTCGGCCGCGCGCTTCTCTACGGCCTGCGCTTTGCCGGCCTCTCGGTGCTGGTGAACCTCGCGGCGCTGCTCCTCATCTTCATCCCGGGCATCAACCTCTTCGCCTTCTTCCTGGCGAATGCGTACCTGCTCGGCCGCGAATATTTCGAGCTGGCGGCGGGCCGCTTCCACGGGATCGAGGGGGCGGGCCAGCTGCGCGTCGCCCACCGGGGCACGGTGCTCCTCGCCGGCGCGATGATCGCCGCCCTCGTGCTCGTGCCGATTCTCAACCTGCTGACGCCCCTCTTCGGCGTCGCCCTCATGGTCCACGTGCACAAGCACCTGGAGCGCCGCGAACGGCTGGAGCGGCGGGGCTGAGCCCCACCGCCGGGCGTCAGCGGCTCGCCTGCGCTGGGATCGTCCGCGCGCCCAAGGAGCCGGAGGGGATCAGCGGCTCGCCTGCTGGCCGATGGCGGGGCCGGACGCGGTGCCGGGCTGGAGGTTCGAGTCGGGCCCGGTCGATTCGGGAGCCAGCAGGTCCGGGGGCGCCGAGGGGCCTGCATTGCGCTTGAGGTCGAACTGACCCGTCTTGCGGAAGCGCACCAGATAGGACGGCACGATCGCCTCGTAGGCGGTCGGGGTGATGCCGAGCCCCTCGAAGCTTCGCCCCTCGCGGAGCGCCGCCTCGGACACCACGTTGTCGCGCTCGAGCAGGGTCACCTGATCCCGGGTGATCACGAAATCGTCCGGGAGGAGGCCGAGGCTGGCCCGGTCGAGGAAACCCATGACCGATCCCTGCATCCGGGCCACGGGCCAGGGAAGGTTCACCAGGACGCAGCGGCGCTCGGTGGTCGCGAGCACATATTCGACGAGCGTCCGCAGGGTCTGCACCTGCGGCCCGCCGAGTTCGTAGACCCGGCCGCCCGGAACGGTGCCGTCCACGGCCCCCGCGATCGCTTCCGCCACGTCGCCCGCATAGACCGGCTGGAAGCGGGTATCGGCGCCGGCGAGCGGCAGCACCGGCAGCGTGCGGGCAAGAGCCGCGAACCGGGTGAAAAAGCCGTCCCCGGGTCCAAAGAGAACCGACGGGCGGAACACGGTCGCATCCGGCCGGGCCGCGAACAAGCCGGCCTCGCCCTCCGCCTTGGAGCGCGCGTAGAGCGATTCCGACTGGGCGTCTGCGCCGATGGCGGAGACGTGGATGATGCGCGCATCCGGCGCGGCCGCCTCGGCGATGAGCTGCGGCGCCTCCGCCTGGAGCGTGCCGAAGCTCTGGGGCCCGCTCTCCTGGAGGATGCCCACCAGGTTGATCACGTGATCCGCCTTGGCGACCGCGTGCCGCACGGATTCCGGGTAGCGCAGATTGGCCTGGATCGCGTGGATCTGCCCCACCATGCCGAGCGGCTGGAGGTGGTTGGCGAGATCCGGCCGGCGCGTGGCGACGAGAACTCGGTAGCCGCGCTTGGCGAGCGCCCGGACCACGAAGCGTCCCAGAAATCCGGATCCACCGAACACCGTGACGAGCTGCTGGGCCGGCGGGCGAATGGCGCCGATCATGGACAAACCTCCTGCGCGGCCGGGAGATACGGACCGCTTCACTGCGACGAAGCCTTCAGGCCAGGGGTGGCCGGAATCACGGAGAGGCGGCGCCCGGCCTGTCGCCCGGGTCCAAGCCCTGGGCGGCGCACCGGTTCCGCCGATGGGCCGTGTCTCTAGTCAAACACGGCCATGCTGTGAAGGGGCGCCGGCCCAAAGCCGCGCATGGCGGCCTCCGGCGCCTGCCCGGCAGGCGCGCATTCTGCGATTGACGGCGCGGAGCGTTCCTTCTAAACGGATGTCGCCGCAAGGCATGCCCAGGTGGCGGAATTGGTAGACGCACTGCTTTCAGGTAGCAGCGGTGAAAGCCGTGGAGGTTCGAGTCCTCTCCTGGGCACCATTTTTCCCGTAAGTGCTTGAACCCTCTACGCTTGAGGGGTGTTGGTTCGGAGACCGGTACACACAACCGGGACACACGAGCCATGAGCCTACGGATGACTTATGTAAACAAGCGCCCCGACTCGTCGCTGTGCCAGTTCCGCATGCGGGTGCCTCGGGACGTGCTCGCCCTGGTGAAGGGCCGGCACGTCCCGATTCTCTTTCCAGCCTTCCGCGCTGACCCGGCGCTCGCTGTGACGGCCAAGATTGGCAGCGAGGTCAAGTTCTCCCTACAGACTCGTGACGAAACCGTCGCTTGCGCCCGCGATCGGATCGCACGCGCCCACCTCGACAGGGTCTTCGATGCAGCTCGCAGCACTCGGCAACATCTCACCCATAAGCAGCTGGTAGCCCTCTCTGGTGAGGTGTACCGAAACTATGTTCAGATCTTCGAGGATGAGCCCGGTGCTCCTGATGACTGGGCGGCTCATAAGGCGGTCAACCGGGCTGTTTTGGAGGGCCGCGTTGAAGCGGCGCCATCGATCCACTTTGGAACTGTCGCGGATCGCGACTTAGCCGCTGTCCGCTTCGGCTCCAACTTGACGGAAGGCGTCAATGCCTTGCCGCGACGTGAGACACCCACAGCCTTGGAGCAGCGCTTTGGCCTGCTGGCGGATTGGGTGCTCGCGCTCCACGGGATCGACATCGACGGGCCAACGCGGCAGCGCTTGCTGGGCCAAGTGGGCTCAGCGGTCATGGATGCGTCCTGACGCCTGAAGCGTATTGCACAGGGTGACTACCGCGACGATCCCATCGCGGCACGTTTTCCGCCGTTCACACCAGCAGCCGGGGTCATGCTGACCGAATTGTTCGAGCGCTGGAAAGCTGAAACCCAGCCGTCCCAGAGTACGGTCGCGTCGTGGGCTCCCGTTGTGCGGTCCCTATCCGATCACCTCGGCCATGAAGACATCAGCCGAATTCGCACCAGTGACGTGGTCGCATGGAAGGACGGCTTGGTCGCCACCCACCTCAAAGCCAAGACCATCAACGCCACCTATCTCGCAGCGCTCAACGCCTGGCTCAACTACGCGGTTGCGAATGGTCTCCTCCTTGCGAACCCCGCATCGGGTGTGAGGGTCCAAGAGCGTCGCCGCGCCGGGACAGCGATGTTGCCGTACGAGGACGGCGAGGTGGTCCGCCTTCTCGACCTCGCCAAGCAGGAGCGGCTGGCCCCTCGCCGTTGGCTTCCCTGGCTTGCCGCACTGAGCGGAGCCCGCATTGGGGAATTGGCGCAGCTCTGGGGGCAGCGCATCCGAACCGTCGGTGGTGTCACGGTGATGGAGATCCGAGCGGCTGAGGATGGAGGTTCACTGAAGAACCAGGACAGCGAGCGGACGATTCCGCTTCATTCGGCGCTCATCGCGGACGGCTTTTTGGAATTCGTGCGTGAGAGGGGCCGCGGGCCACTGTTCTATGGCCCGCGTGGGGGAGCCTCACCCGGTCGGCATCCCAGCAAGGGAGTGTCCAATCATCTGGCTGAGTGGATTCGGAGGCAGGGGTTCCGGGATAAGCGGAAAAGCCCGAATCATGCCTTGCGGCACTGGTGGAAGTCGGCCGCTGTCCGGAGTGGCATGCAGGATAGTCTCGCCGATGCCATTCAAGGCCATGCTGCACCCTCCGAGGCGGGCCGCTACCGTCACTTCGATCTGACCACCTTGAAAAGTGCCATCGAGTCGATCCAACCACCCGCGCCAAGCCAGGACCAACATCGCATCGGGTAAAGCTCCCCCATTGTCGGCTCCGAAGAGGAGCCAACCGGCGGTGCGTACGAACACAGGGCGCGAGGGACCGCGTTGGATCAACCCCGACCTCGCCGGCCTGCTATGTGCGACTGGAGACGAAGAGCTCTGCTTCCCCGCCCATGGAGTCCTTCGTGCAGTACGAGGCCCAGCCACTATCATGAATGGGGCGTATGACAATCGTTCCATACCGGGTGGTCTGTCACCACAGATTCCTGACTAGTTCTGGGAACTCGTCCGTTCGGCTTGGAGGAACACGCCAAGCCAAGTGCGCGTGCACATTGCTGTCTGGGTGTTCGATGAACCCGATAAAGCTCGTTCTCTGGCCCGGTGGAAGCTTGTTGAACCGCGAGCCGACCACGCCTGGAATACTCGACCTCCTTCCTCACCCAGGGCGTTGTGGATGGCCATAGCCACCCCAAGCCAGCTGTCGTAATCGAGGTCATCGTTAGGGACGCGCGACAGTAGATCCAAAACCTGTTCGCACGTGACCTTGTCGCCGCGCTTCAGGCCGGCTGCAGCGAGGCCGGTCCGCTCATCAAGCCTCGGCTGAGCCGCCAAGTCTTGAACCGACACATGCAGCGCTATTCCTTCTTGAAGGCTGATTTCACCTTCTCGACCGTGCTGTGGATCAGCCCATGGCGGGAGGGCGATACGAGGTCGCTAGCCCGATGCGAGACTTCTCGATCCCGCCCCTCTGTTCGGATGAGGTGCAAGTAGTTGGCGTTGAACTTGGCGACTTTCTTCAGGCGCGGGGGGTCTAGGACGGTCAGAACTTTGTTCTTCAAGTTGATCAACCCTTCAGAACGAAGCTGCTGCAGGGTCCGGTTTACATGCATCGGCGTCATGCCGGTGGCATCCGCAAGGTCTTCTTGCGTGATCAAGAATGGGAGAGAGTCGTCCGTCGTCTCGGCCACGATGCGGTAGCGAACCAGCATCTCATAGAAAAGGTGCGCCAAGCGCTCACGGGCATCACGGCTGCCATGATCGACGATCCGCTCTCGGAGAACGGCGGAATCTGTCATGGTGCTCCACCACAGCGCCTTAGTCAGCTTGGAAGACTCGGTGAGCAAATCCTCTATCACCTTCGATGGGATGAGCACGCAGGTGGTCGTAGTCATGGCCGTGATGTTGTGGTCCAGCGCTTCGAGAACAAAGACCTCGACATCGCAAAGGTCGCCAGGGATCAGGAAGGCCATAATCTGCCGCTCGCCATCTGCAAGCACCTTGGTGCGAGCGGCGAGGCCCGTGAGGACAAGATGGATGTCTTGGACCTTCTTGCCTTCCGCAATGATGTCCTCACCGCGCGCGTAGGTCTTGGTGGGATAGGTCAGAAGTTCGTCGAGCCGCTGGCGCTCCGTTTGATCGAAGCGGGTGAACTGCTCCAGCTTCATCGTCAAAGCGTTAGCCATCCAATTCCCTCGATCCAATCAACTGTGGCATTCGGGAGGCGCTTGGCGAGTGCAAGTTCCGTAGCCGGTTTAGCCGAATCTGGATCTTCTCGCAAAAGCCCGGCAAAATGATAGCTCCGGGCGGAGCGGGGCGACATGGCTCCTCTTGCCGTTCAGGACGGCCCGAGACAGGGAATTTGAGAACCACCAGTGTGCCAGGCGGCCCCTGCCATTCGACTGTGCCACCGAGTTGCTGAGCCAGCGCTCGGATCAGCTTTGTGCCAGTGCCCGAACCCCGCTGCCCCGGCCTCATCCCAAACCCGTCGTCCGCCACCTTAAGCGTGAACTGATAAGGGGAGAGCCGACGGGCGGGCGGGCTCAAGAGCGCCTGCACCACGAGATCGGCTACCAATTGCGAGGGCGAGACGAGCGCGCGGGCGGCGAGCCAGAATTTAATCTTGTGCTTTTCTCTGGTGGCGGATGGATGAAGCGCAGATCATCCGCATTGCGCGCCAATCCCGAAAGCAGATGCTTTACCCTCATCGTTGAAGATCAAGGGGTTAGCGGGATTGTCCCTCTCGGGTCCTCCCGCCTGTCTCCCCCTCGTCCCCATCAAGTGTCCCCATCAAGTGAGGTCGTGCTCCACATCGTGGGTGCAGTAGTTCATCGTCTCCTCTATCCGGCGCTGCACGAGTGCAGCCGTCGATTCAGGGTCGCCTACGCCGTGAATATGATTGACGACGTGGATGGCGGGTAACACCCGCCCTCCAAGGGAGGCGTCGTTGCCAGGGCGGCGCGGGGCTGGAGCCGGCACCCCGGAGGTGATCGCGCCTGGTGTGGGCGCACCCTTCCCGGTCATCGATGGCGAGTTGTTGAGGAGGCTCTGCGCCTTGCGGCGATGCGCTCCCATCTGGTGGTGCCACTTGTCCGCAACGGTGCACCAGGTGCCGCCCGCCGCTGCATCGCTCGCGTTGATCTTGCGGCGCCGGCCTGGCGGTTCATCGCGTCCGCAACCCGGCCTTGCGCCTTGGCGAGGGCGTTCAGATCGGCGAGTAGGCCGGCGGCGGACTGATAGGAGAACGTGCTCTTGAGGGATCGCTCCATCCGGCGCACTTCGGCGGTGAAGCTGTGTAGGACGGCGGAGGTGTCGTCCTGAGCGGTGAGGCGGGCCTCAACCTTCATAGTCTCGGTGGTCATGAGGTGCCTTTTGTGTAGGTGGCTGCGCCTTCCGGGGCCCCCCAAACAAGGGGGGTCTTCTGGAAAGGGGGCCTTTTGTGTGATTGCGGTGGGGGCGGCTTCCCAACACCAGGGGGCAGTCGCAATAAAAAACGGGCGCATTCCTGCAAATGCAAACGTGTAATGAAGCAAATGCATAAAAAATTCCTTGAGAGACAAGCCGAATTGCTTTGAATTCATTTGCATTCATGCGAAGCGCCAGGACATATTATTAAGCATCATCATGAATTGACTTGGTGGTATGACTCGTTCATTTTGGCTTGACATACGACTTGCCGAAGGGTGAGAGCCATGGACCAACGAAGATTACTGCCGAGATCGAGCAGATTGTCGGCCGTCTCATGAACCTGTCTGTGATGTGTGTCGGTGGTCGACGGGCCTTGCAGGTGAGCCTCATCATCGCAACAGATGCGCTACTAGCCGGCCTGAACTTCGATGCCGACCTGCACCCGGATGAGGGTGAAGAGGGGCGGGATGATGCGATGCCCCGGTGATCGTGCCGGGACTTCTCTCATTCAATGCGGAGTGCAGGGCTCTGCCTACGCCGCGCGCTTGGCGATTTTGGCAATGGTCGCGCGGCTGCACCCCGTCGCGGCTTGTATCTGCGTCCATGACGAGCCAGCCGAGAGCATGGCGGCGATAGCATCATTCCGGCGCTTGTCCTCTGGGCGGCCCTTGTAGCGGCCCTCGGCCTTGGCCTTGGCCTGTCCCTGCGCTTGCCTCCGGCGCAGGTCCTCGTAGTCCTTGCGGGCTACTGCTGCCAGCGTGTCCAGCATCATCCCGTTGATCGCATCGAATATGCGGGCCGTGAAGGTATCGGCCTTGGTGGTCGCCATCATCCAAGAGGTCGGCAGATCGAGGGCCACCACGCGCACCTGCCGGGTGGCAAGCTCCGTCTTGAGCTTCATCCAGTCGCGTTCATCCAGCCGGGAGAGGCGATCCACCTGTTCGATGAGAAGCACGTCACCCGCCTTGGCGTCGGCGAGGAGGCGGAACAACTCAGGGCGGGCGAGCTTCGCGCCGCTCTCATTCTCGACGTAGGTGGCTGCGATGGTAAGGCCGCGCTCGTTGGCGAATGCCTCCAGGTCAGCACGAGCGCGAGTGGCGTCCTGGTCGTCAATGGAGGCCCGGAGGTAAGCGCGAACGAACATCGGGAATCACCATCAGTTCACTTTGGGTGGTTCAGATACCACTGGTTCAATTTGGGTCGTCAAACTGTGTTTATTGAACCAGTCTCCGGCTGGTCTCCAAAAGGCGTACGTTTGTGAACCTCTGTATCGAGCGTCACTGGGGAACCCACTAAGGCTGCTGCTGTTAGGGGCAGGATGGACGGAGCCCCCATGACCGAGCCCTGGCGCGTTGTGATCATCGGCGGCGGCTTCGCCGGACTCGAAGCGGCAAAAGCCCTCGAGCGCGCTCCGGTCGCGGTGACGCTCATCGACCGGCACAATCATCATTGCTTCCAGCCCTTGCTCTACCAGGTGGCCACCGCCGCGCTGAGCCCAGCCGATGTCGCTTGGCCGATCCGCGGGATCCTTTCGCGCCAGAAGAACACCCGTGTCCTCATGGCCCAGGTGAACGCGGTCGACGCGGAGCAGCGGCTCGTCCATACCACCGACGGAGCCTTCGCCTATGATCAGCTCGTGGTCGCGACCGGCGCGACGCACGCCTACTTCGGACATGAGGAGTGGGCGCCACACGCACCAGGATTGAAGCGGATCGAGGATGCAACGGAGATCCGTCGGCGGATCCTGACTGCGTTCGAGCGCGCCGAGCTGGCGTCAGATCCCGCCAAGCGCGACGCGCTGATCACCTTCATCGTCGTCGGAGCTGGCCCGACCGGGGTCGAGATGGCTGGGGCAATCGCCGACGTGGCACGTGAGGCCTTGCCGCCGGATTTCCGCAACATCGATCCAAGGCAGGCGCGTGTGCTACTCGTCGAGGCCGGGCCGCGTGTGCTCGCAACCTTCCCCGAGCCGCTCAGCGCCTATGCGCGTGGCGCCCTGGAGAGGCGAGGGGTGGAAGTGATCACGGGCACGCCGGTCACCGCCATCGGCGAAGGCTACGCCGTCGTGGGCGAGCGCCGGATCGAGGCGGGCGCGATTGTCTGGGCAGCGGGCGTTGCAGCCTCAGCGGCCGCGGACTGGCTTGGGGCAGACCGCGATCGCGCCGGTCGGGTCAAGGTGGGGGCGGACCTCACCGTCGCCGGGCAGCCAGAGATCTTCGTCATTGGTGACACGGCCGCCGCCTCCATGCCGAATGGTAAACCGGTGCCAGGGGTCGCGCCCGCAGCCAAGCAGATGGGCCGCTATGTCGGCGAGGTGATCGCCGCACGCGCTGCCGGACAGCCGCCGCCTGAACCCTTCCACTACCGGCACCAGGGTGACCTCGCGACAATCGGTCGGCGAGCCGCCGTCGCCCAGCTCGGCGGCATGTCCCTCACTGGGTTTGCAGCCTGGCTCTTCTGGAGCGTCGCCCACGTCTATTTCCTGATCGGGCTTCGGCACCGGATCGCGGTCGCGTTCAGTTGGCTGTGGGACTACGCGACGTTCGGCCGACGCGCACGGTTGATCACAGAACCTGCTAATGCCAACCCTGCGGACGCTAGTGCGAACGGTCCATCGTCCCCGCCATCAGCGGCTCAGCCGACCAGTGCAGCGGCGGTCGACCCGGCGAAGGGCCGCATCTGGGGTTAGTCCGACCGTGCCTGCGGCGAGTGCCGCGATTTCCAGGAATTACAGATCGGATAGGCTACGAATACAGAGCTTTGGTCTTGAGGCCCAGGCGCCTACGAGATCCACACGGCTGGCGAGCATCTTTCTCTGGGTCAGGTTCTCGTGGATGGCGCTCAGTTCATGATCGAGGTGAAGGACGGGGCTGGGTTGGAGGGCATCAATGCCGGACCTTATTCCTTGATCGAAGATGCCATGCGAGCCATTGGCGAACACACGCATGGCACCTGCGTGATCGGCAACTTCGAGAACTGAAACGGCAGCACGTAAGCGCAATTATGAAAACGGTCTGCTTGAGGCATGGTCAGGTGCATCCGGTGTTGTGGAAACACGCTGCACACGAGCCACGACGGATGCAGGCGGGGACAGCACAGCGGCACACGTGAGCCTCTGCCCCTATCCTATGTGAACGCATCCCGTTTTTTGTCAGATCGCAGGAACAGGGGCGACTGGCCGAAGTTTGTGGGGTGGCCAATGCACTCCTCCCCTCTGGCCGTACCTTCAGGAGGCGCATGCCTCGCACCCGGCCTTCCCAAGTGGAGCGCCGGGTTTCCTTTGGCTGATTCAGGAACGTGAACACACTCGGTTGGCGCTGCTTACAATTAATCCGGACAGCACCCACATTCAGTTCATCGTCTGCCGACGTGTTCGGGCGCAGACGGATGGGAGACGCGACCGTGCTCTTGCCCCAAGTGGCAGAGAGCCGTGTCTGCTCCTCAACAATCTTCTATTCGCAATCAACTCCTGGCCGCACTCCCGCCTGAGGATTTCGCGGCCCTCCAGCCCTACTTGGAGCCGGTGGACCTGACCCTCAAGCAGGTTCTGATCGAGCCCAATCAGCCCATCGAGCATGTCACCTTCATGGAGGCGGGCTACACCTCAATTGCCGCAGTGGACGGTAGGTCTGCCATCGAGCTGGGCATCATCGGACGCGAGGGCATGGTCGGGGTGCCCGTCGTGCTCTATGCCCGCACCTCGCCATTCAACTTCTTCGTCCAGCATGACGGGCGTGGCCTCAGGATGGCCGCCTCACGCCTGGAAGTGATTATCGATGAGCGCCCTTCGATCCACCGGGTGTTGCTGCGTTATGCTCAAGCTCTGAGCGTCCAAACTTCTGGCACGGCATTCGTCAATGCGGAGCACACGGTGGAGACCCGTCTCGCGCGCTGGCTTCTCATGTGCCACGACCGCCTGGACGGGGATGACATCGAGATCACGCACGAGTTCATGTCCATGATGCTGGGCGTCAGGCGCTCAGGGGTGACCACGGCAACGCATGTTCTGGAGGGCAACGGCCTGATCCAGGCCAAGCGCGGGGTGATCACGATCCTCGACCGCGAGCGCCTGGAGGAGATGGCCGACAACGCCTATGGGCTGCCCGAGGCCGAGTACGCTCGCCTCATGGCGCAGGGCCAGTAGCTTTGCCCCGCTACTTTCTTCACCTCCAGTACCGGGAGGGTCCTGACGGCTTGGCGGTGGACGAGGAGGGCGACGAGGTGACGAGCCCCGATGCACTGCGTGAGCACGTGGAGCAAACCGCGCGCGATCTGATGCGAGGCGCGCGGCTGGGTGCCATCCCCGACTGGCGCACCTGCACCTTCGAGGTGACCGATGAGGCTGGTAAACTCGTCCTGACCTTGCCGTTCGCCGAGGTTGCGGACGCGCGCCTGTAGACTTGCCCGCCGACCCACCTTGCCATCGTTCGGTTCCGCACCAAGCCCGCTGCTCGTCTTTCATCACAGGCCTGCCGACCGCATATTGCGGCTCATGAACAGCCCCCATCTCCGCTGCCTTGTCGCCGAGGATCAGGCCCTCATCGCCTTTGCTCTTGAAGCTTACCTCGAAGAGGTTGGTATTGAGGATGCGGGTCCGTTTGCCTCCTGTGAGGAGGCGCTAGGCTGGGTCGAAGAGGAGATCCCGGATGTAGCTCTCCTCGACTACAAATTGAGGGATGGGGTCTGCACGGAATTGGTGCGAGCCCTCACCAAGCGGGGTGTGCCCGTCGTCATCTACTCCGGCATTCCGCAAGGGTCTGACCCCTCGCCTGACCTTCGAGATGTGACCTGGATCGAGAAGCCAGTGGACCGCGCCCGGCTGCTTGAGGTGCTGTTCCACACCGCTAAGGTTGCTCCCGCAGTTCAACTCGCGTGAGTTTGGCATTCCGCATGCTCGACCCTCTGATTGCAAAGCTTGATCGCTTGGCGGTCCTGATCGACCCTGAGCGCCAGGCCATAACCGAAGCGCTGGCCCGCTCTCGTACCCTGCCACGGGGTATAGACATTGCGGTGGAGGGCAACAGTCCTGAGGTCTGCACTGTCCTCCTGGACGGGTGGGCAGCCCGCTACAAGCTCCTGGACGACGGCAAGCGGCAGATCACTGGGTTCGTCGTTCCCGGTGATCTGTGCGATCTGGAGGGCCTGCTGGCAGGCTCCATGGATCACAGCGTGGCCGCCCTGACCACGGTGATCATGGCCGCAATTCCCCGCGACCTTCTGATGGAGCCTTATGGAGTGCCACCCCGGCATTGCGAAAGCCCTCCAGCGGCACCTCTTGGCTGAGGCGGCCATTGCACGGGAATGGGTCCTCAATGTAGGCCGACGCTCGGCCTACCAGCGCATCGCTCATGTTCTGTGTGAGATGGGGCTGAGGCTTGAGGCTGCGGGCCTTGGCAGTCGGTCCGAGTTCCGCTTCCCCGTGCGGCAGGCCGATCTGGCGGATGCCACTGGGCTGACCGCCGTTCATATCAACCGCACCATCAAGGTCATGCGAGAGGATGGGCTGATCACCTGGAGGGGAAGCAGGGTCGTGATCTCGGATTGGGA
Organism: Microvirga sp.; assembly: GCA_036562855.1. Taxonomy (GTDB): domain Bacteria; phylum Pseudomonadota; class Alphaproteobacteria; order Rhizobiales; family Beijerinckiaceae; genus Microvirga. Next base: position 2,164 of record DATCJK010000049.1, on the reverse strand, counting down.
GCGCCTCAGGGTGGCTGGAACGTTCAGGCCGGGCTACCTGCGTTTGGAGCGGAAGGGCGCTGCTGTTGGTGAAGGTGCGCCGATGGCTTGAAGTTATCGCGAGCGGGACTGACCGGACTGCATCTGGTGATAAGCAGGCTCGGCCTTCAGCGTGTTTGGTTGAGCCCGCAGTGTAAGTGTCACGAGTTGGGTCCCACGGACGCCTTGGTGCCGGTCAGTCCTCGAGGGCCTTCCGAACGTCACAACGCCATCTTGTCGAGCAAACGCAGGTTCACAAACGTATGCCCAAGTTGAACTGACGATCACGCCGCTGCCGCGTTGGGTCGCACGAGGTGCAGATAGCCAGGATGGAACTCGCCTGCGTCCCTCAACCCCTTCCAGTCGAGCACCTGCAGCGTCCCACCTTTGAGATTGATCAGGCCCGCGCCTCGAAGGTCCTGCAGCGTGCGGTTGACGTGGACGGTCGAAATCCCGGTGGCATCAGCAAGTTCGCCCTGCGTCATCGGCAGATTGCAGGTGTCGTCCTGCACAAGGCCCACCGACCGCAGGCGCGTCACCATCTCGCATAAGAGGTGGGCCAAGCGGCCATAAGCCTCCCGTTGCCCGATGTTGAGTATCCACTCGCGGAAGATTGCCCCGTCCACCAGGGTCTCACGCCAGAACGCGCCTGCAATGCGAGGATAGGCACGGCACAGATCGCGCACGCTCTCGTGCTGGATGAACCCCACCCGGCAGGACGTGAGCGTGCCCAGGCTGTTGTCGAGGGTGTTGAGGTGGAGGCTCTGGAGGTCGGGAATGTCGCCAGGGATGTAGAAGGACATGATCTGACGCTTGCCGTTGGGCGTCATCTTGTAGGTGCAGGCAAAGCCCTCCAAGAGCGCGCAGCACCGTAGCGGCCTGTCGCCCTCGCGCACGATGTCCTGGTCGGGTCTGAGGGTCACGACCTGCATGGGCAGGCTCAGGATCGCCACCTTTTCCTCGTCCGAGAGGGTAAGGATGCTCTCCAGTTTGGTGACAATCGGATGGGCGTCGTGCAACGACGTCGGCATAGCGGCACTCCTCGAGGCAGGCGGGAGCACCGGGTCTCTCAGCCATCAGCGCCTAGGAGGAATGCCAATGATCGTTGATCGATAACACACAAAGGGTACGCCTGACCCCAACATAAATCATCATCAGCCTGTAAAGAGAGGGCACAAGCGTAGCGCGAAGGAGAGATGGGCATCTCGCTCAAGTTAATCTCGGAGATTAACATACTTGATAATCCGACCCTATCTGGTATTAGTTTTGCTGATCTTTTCTGGGTGTCGGCCATTTGGCACACGACCTTCGCCCCAGCACAGCGAAGCTATGACACTCCACATTTCCTTTATGTGCATGCGCGTGCTCATCGACGGCCACGACAGCGAGGGCCGCCTTGTGCTGGCCGATGAACAACTTGCCGCCGTGTTCGTCCGCCTCGACGGGACACACCATGACTCTCAGCACAAGGGTTGGTGGCATTTGGAGGCCGGGTTTGGCAAATGCAGCGTCCGTGATGCGCCCCTGTTCAAGACAGTTGAAGAGGCTGGGATGTGGGTCCACGACATCCTGAGAGGTTAACAAGGTACCGGCTTTGACGAGGAGGGGATCCTGGTTCTCGATGGAGACCAGCGGCTCGTGGCGGTGCTGACCCGCCTTGATGGAGAGTACGGGATGTGTCGGGCCACTGGTACCTGGAGGTAGGCTTTGGCCGCCTGAGCGGCCGCGACCAGCACACCTTCGTCGACCTCGATGCGGCGAAGGACTGGATGCGCCAGCGCCTCGCGAAGGGGCGGTAGCGGCATTCGGACACGCTCGTCCATCTTTGTCAGTCGCATCCGCGAGTTTGCGTTGTTCGTGGACGACCGTTCGGTCCACTGAAGCTTTGCCCTACTCGATCACGGCTGCCCAAGCTTGATCCTCCAACCAGGCGCTTCGCCCGGGGCGCCCACACATTCTGAAGCAAATCCATTCTTGGCCGCAGAAGATCCTGCGCGAGTCATGGTTTGTGCACGGTAGCGCCGATGGTGCAGACGAGCCCTGTGGGCTCAAAGGCAAGGTGAACATCGCCTCCGAGATCCTGCGAGAGACTGCGCTCGATCAGGCGAGTTCCAAAGCCACGTCTGGCGGGCTCTTTTACGAGAGG
>DATCJK010000048.1:0-13825 GCA_036562855.1 Microvirga sp. | reverse complement strand
CGTGTCCGTCTGAGCCTGGAAGGTCTCAGCGCTGTCCACGTCGCTGATCGGCAGCGTCCCGGAGGTGCTGAGCGCAGCCGCCGTGTTGCCCTCGGTCAGCTCCTTCGTGGCCGAGGTCAGAACCGCCGCGTCGTTCACCCCAATAACATCGATGGTCAGCGTCGAGCCGCCCGAACCACCCCGCCCGTCCGAGATGCTGTAGGAGAAGACCTCCTTCTTAACATCGCCCTCGCGAAGGCCCTGAACGGTCGCAGATGAGTTATCAAGCGTGTACGTGTAAGCACCCGTCGCCTTCGTGATAACGAGTGTCCCGTAGGCTCCCTTGACTGTGATCGTTGTGCCGTTGTCCACGGCACCCGCATGCGTAACGCCGCTGACCGACAAGGTGTCGGTGTTAGCGTCGGTATCGTTCTCCAGAACGTTCCCGGCGATCGGACCCTGATCTTCCTTCACCGAACCAGCGTCGACCACTGCGACCGGGTTGCTGTTCGGCGGCGGAGGAGCCGGGGATGCGATCTTCGAGGACAGCGAGCGCGACTCGCCGGCATCGGTAACATCGCCGTCCTTGTTGACGTCCTGTGCAACAGACGTGATACGGACCCCGAACGTGGTGGATTTCACCAGCTCGTCGAGGGTCAGGCCGGTCTTGTTGAGGGTAAAGCTGATCGCGCCGATATCGTCTTTGCCGATACCCGCAGACCCAATCTCCATTCCGATGTCGTAGCCAGTCTTCGTTGCACCGGACATATTATTGTCCGATCCGCCGACGCTGGTCACGTTCGTCCCATAGGCCACGGTCTTGCCGGCCACTAGGCTCGTGGTCTGAGCGACCGTTGCCGGAACGTCGTAGCCGCTATGCGCCGAGTAGCCGGAAACAGTGGCCGCCTTGATTGGGCTGGCGAAGTCGATGAAGAAACCGCGCAGGTCGCCCAGGTAGAACTTGCCGTCTGGATCACGGGAGGCATCCCCGTCCGTTGCCTGCACCTGCTCCACCTTGACGGTGAAAGCGCCGCCCGACGCGTCGGAGATCGTGATACGGATGAGCGGGTCGGTGCCAGTGCCACCGTAGTACAGGGTCTGCGTCGCCATGATCCGCTCTCCACCAAATTCGGCCGCAGCACATTGCTGCGCCAGGCCGTTGGCCTGTGCTATCTGCCGGCTCGCCAAGCTGGTTGGTCTGCCCCCTGCCTCCTCTACGCGCCTCGTTCAAACGAGAAAGCGGCAGGAAGCCAGTTCTGAGGGATCTATCAATGTTCCGGGGGTTCTAGTCCATAGAACGTAAGTTATATAAATTTTAACCAATGCCCTTACGTAAACTCGCGGGCAACAGCGCGCGTCCAAGCACGCCTGATAGCCAATTTAGAGGCATGCCGAGTGCATAAGCTTCGGTTTTCCAGTATGACATGCATGGCAATTGCCCTCGATCTGGCGAAGGCTGCGAGTTTCTAACCGGTTTTAGATCGCCTGATTATTCACCGTTGGGGCACAGCGAGCCCGTAAATTTCGCTGATATGTTTATTTATACTCTGTGAAATTGGTCTTGTGCAACGCTTGGCGTCGCTAGCCGGGAGACCTCGATCTGACTAACCATTGTTGTTTTCTTGTTACATCTCAGAGGTAGGCACGTGGATATCAGAGCAGAATTCTCTCAACGTTTGAAGAGGATCATGCACCGAAACGGCTTGAGCGTTGCCGAACTCAAGAGGCAGGTGAATGGCTACCTTCCGCAAGGATCACCGGTTCGAAACAGCCATTTCGACAACTGGCTAAAAGGCAAAGCCATCCCGAGGGAGCCCAGGCGAACAGCGCTTTGTCTAGCGCTGGGCGTTGATGAACACTGCTTGATACCGTCCGGAGATCTCCGCAGACGTTCTATTCGGAGAGGGCCGGTCACTGGTCACAGAGGGCTGCTGTTTGCCGAACGGCTAACGCAGACAATGCAGGCACAGAAGCTCCGGCCCGTAGATGTGATGCGATTGATGGAAGCCCATCTCCCGCAAGGCACGTCCGTCAGCCAACAGCACCTGCAAAGCTGGAGACTGGGCAAGGTCCCCACTGGGCCGCGCCGCTTGGCGCTCTGCAGTGCTCTTGGCCTAAGTGAAACGGATCTGATCCCTCCTCGTGACTTCCATTCACATCTACGGCCCCGAACCCCGAACCAAGCTACACATCAAGGTGTGTTCGCAGCGAAACTCAATCACATAATGGCCCTTCAAGAACTCGGGCCAACAGCCGTCGTTCAAAGAATGGCCGAACACCTACCACCTGGCCTGAGTGTCTCAAGACCAGCAATTTGGAATTGGCGTACCGGTAGAGCTATGCCGGCATTGGCCCTGCGGGCTTCCTTATGCCACGCTCTTAATGTCTCTGAGAAAGACCTTTTTGGGCCAGCCGCAGACAACCACGAGGACTGACAGCTCAATTGCCTAACTGTAAATGACAACGCCGATTGCTACAAGGTTCATTCTAGCGTCGTGGTCATGGGATTCTGACAGCCGGCAGGACGAACCCCGCCGCCCTCTGATGAGAGTTCGTTCGCCGCGCGATGAACAGGGTCGGCGAGGCGCACCAGTTTTGCGGATGCCCACGACACGGCTGCGACGAGGGTTCAATAGGGCGAACCATTCCTTCTGCTAGGCCGCCGCCTACTCTGATCCCTCAAGCTTCCTGAGCTCCCGCTCTGCCCTCCGTCGATCCTCCTCCGTCTCAGCCTCCTTCAGCCGCGCCCTGAAGATCAGCCGCAGCTTCTCTGGCACTGGCATCTGCTCGCCATCGTCGGCGGCTTTGGATTTCAGGAAGAGGATCAGCATGCCTGAAGTTTACGGTCGCGCCGAAGGCAGGCGAACAATTGCGCAGTGATCGTTTTTAGGGACTTTTGCCGAGCTTTTTCTTTGACGTACGTCAGGGCTGGATGTTCTTCCATGATGCAGAAGGATATGAGCTGCCCGACCTGGACGCTGCCGAACGGGAGGCGGCGGAATAGGCTGCATCAGTCGGCCAGATCGGCTGCCGAGGGGAGATTCTCGGAACGTCACAGTAAAGGTGCGCAACGAGCATGGACAGCGGGTTATCACCGTGACCATTGCTATGACGGTGGACCGGGTCGATCCGCTGCCGAAGCATCCTTGATCACGCAGCTCGAGCCGGCATTTCAGGCGAACAACTCTAGTTGGGTATGGCTCCCTGCTGCAGTCTGTAAGTGCGGTGCATTTGATAAAAATGCGGCTCGGGCAATGCCGCTCAGCGTGGTGCTACGGATGTTCGCCCGCTCTTCGCCGGGCGGCGGCATGTGGATGCGATTGTCCGGCTGGCCCAATATGGAGTCGGCTGCGTTCGCCGGCATCATGAAGCCGCCCGGCCAAAGGCAGGTCAACTTCAGTTGAAAGTCGGATGAGGCAGAAGACTCGGCTCGTCTAGCGGTGAAATGTATCTTTTTGCGGAAGCGGACGAGCCTCTGCAGATTCGGCGGCTCTAACGCTGAGAGTCAAAAGCTGGGAATGGTGCCGTCGACAGCAGAGACCGCGGACGCCAACCACATACAGCTGGGTGGGGATAGAGGTGGGAAACCGCAGCCTCAAATCCACAAATTTGTATATATTTCAGTAGCTTATGACGGTGAGGTGGCGGAGACGGAGTTTCCGACATCATGTTGGAAACTTTTTATTGTTAGCAATGTTTTGGCCGATAGAATCCTACCGGTACTCCTCAATCCACCCCACATTTGCCAAGCGGCTGTGATGACCCGCACTTTTGATACCGTGAGAACTAGCAAGCACCCGTTACTGTAAACCGGCCGCATGTGCCGACCTCGACTTGCCTGCAGGTTAAGAGCGATCGTCTAGCCCCAGAGCTCTCTTCTGCACAACTCCTTCCTCGACCGAGTCCATCATGACTTACTTGACGGTCTCCCTGATGGGGAAGAATGACGCTGTAAGTATCATTGAAGAACTTCGTTTTCAGCTCACGCTCCGATACTTCACCTACTCGAACAGATCCGCGTGCTGCTCCGCAACGCGTGGCAGGGAGCGGAGGATCTCGGTCAGGTGGTGTCGCATCGCTCCTTCGGCCGCCAAAGCATCACCCGAGAGTACGGCTGACGTAATAGCACCGTGTTGGTCTATCAGGGCACGCATTGGCATAGCGTCCGTCATGTCGAGATAGCGTACCCGATCCATCTGCGGCTTCACATCCTCGATCACCCGCCACGCGGAAGGACGTCCCGCGATCTCGGCAAGCAGTCGGTGGAACTCCTCATCGAGAGTGAAGAACGCTTCGGGATCCTTCTCTCGCGCCGCCCGCTTTTGGCGAAACAGGTTGTCTTGCAGCACGGTACGGGCGCGCGGCCCTGTCTTCCGCGCAGCCTCCCGAGCAACTGCACATTCTACTGCCTCGCGGATGAAGCGCGCATCCTCAACAGCCGCGCGGGAGATCTTCACCACTAGGGTTCCACGCTGAGGCAGAACGCGGAGGAGGCCGGCCTCGCCGAGTCTGATAAAGGCCTCGCGAACCGGTTGGCGGCTCACTCCAAGCTTCGTAGCAATCTCCTGCTCGGACACCATCTCGCCCGGCTTGATTCGCATGGTCACGATCGCCTGCCGCAGCACACGGGTGACCTTGTGAACGATAGGTTCGGCGTCGGCCATATCGATGGCAAGAGCTGCGCTCATGGTGAGTCTGTAGCATGAATGCCTGGCTTGCGGAAGCATGACTTCCATACTAGTCTTCTGCTTCGATGTCAGGAGACGTACATGGATGCGGAGCAGCATCGGCCAGAACTGGTCCATCCGGATCGGCTGTTTCCCGCTGACCCATCGATGCGCGCTTTAGCGCGCCGGCTCTACCAGCATGTGAGCCATCTCCCGATTATTTCACCTCACGGCCATACCGATCCGCGCTGGTACGCCGAGAACGAGCCCTTCCCGGATCCTGCACGGCTCTTTGTGGTGCCGGATCACTACATCTTCCGGATGCTGTACTCGCAGGGCGTGCGCCTCGATGATCTAGGCGTGCCCCGCCGTGACGGAAGCTCGGTCGAGGCGGACGGACGCACTATCTGGCGGCGCTTCGCGGAGCACTACTTCCTGTTCAGAGGAACTCCGACGCGGCTTTGGCTCGACCATGCCTTCGCCTCCCTTTTCGGCCTCGACCATCGCCTTGGTCCGGACACGGCGGATCTCTACTACGACACTATCGCTGAGGCGCTTGCGCGACCTGAATTCCGACCACGCGCTCTCTTTGAGCGCTTCAACATCGAGGTGATCGCCACCACCGAGAGCCCCCTCGATGACCTGCGCTGGCATCGCATGATCCGCGATTCCGGGTGGTCGGGCCGGGTGGTGACTGCCTACCGGCCCGATCCTGTGGTCGATCCCGAGTTCGAGGGCTTTTCCGACAACCTCGATCAGTTCGGCGCGCTCACGGGCGAGGACACCCGTTCCTGGAGCGGCTACCTAGCTGCCCACCGCAAGCGCCGCGCCTTCTTCAAAGAATTCGGCGCCACCTCCTCGGATCATGGGCACCCCACCGCCCGCACCGCGGACCTGTCCGGCCCGGAGGCCGAGGCGCTGTTCGGCCGCATCGTGCATGGCGAGCCCTCGCCTGAGGACGCGGAGCTCTTTCGCGCGCAGATGCTCACCGAGATGGCGGCCATGAGCCTCGGGGACGGGCTGGTGCTGCAGATCCATCCAGGCTCTTACCGCAACCATAACTCGAGCCTGTTCAACACCTTTGGGCGCGACAAGGGCGCGGACATTCCGACCGGCACGGACTACGTGCGCGCCTTGAAGCCGCTCCTTGACCGGTTCGGCAACGAGCGCGATCTGACGGTCATTCTCTTCACCCTGGACGAGACTGCCTACAGCCGCGAGCTCGCGCCGCTCGCCGGTCACTATCCATGCCTCAGGCTCGGACCCGCATGGTGGTTTTACGATGCTCCGGAAGGCATGCGGCGCTTCCGGGAGCTGACCACGGAGACGGCGGGGTTCTACAACACTGTCGGCTTCAATGACGACACCCGCGCCTTTCCGTCCATTCCGGCGCGCCACGACGTAGCGCGCCGGGTCGATTGCGCCTACCTCGCAGAGCTCGTGGCCACCCACCGGCTCGATGAGGATGACGCGCATGAGGTCGCGCACGACCTCGCCTACGGCCTCGCCAAGAAGGCCTACAAGCTATGAAGCCCGCATCTCTGGAGGGAACAATGACGCACCACAAACTTACGCGTAGAACCTTTGTCGGCGGGGCCGCCGGCGCTGCCAGCCTCGCAGCCTTCGGCGCACGCGCGCAAGGCAGCCTCGCCCTGCCCTCTTCGCCGGTGATCCTTTCAATCGTCGATGTGGCCGGCAATCTGGCCCTGACTCAGAAGGCTATCGAGAACTACCGTAAGGCGAAGCCGAACGTAGTGTCCCGCGTGGTCTTCACGAAGGCACCAGCGCCCGAACTGCCGGCCAAGATCAAGGCGCAGCAGGATGCGAACCGCGTCGACATCGACCTCGTCCTCACAGGCACCGATGCGCTCTCCGCTGGCATTGACCAGAAGCTCTGGATTCCCGTGGTGCAGGAGCATGCCGCATCGCTTCCAAAGCTCAGCGACATCTATCTCGAAGGCGCCGTGAAGATGCAGGCGCTTGCACAAAACCAAGGCGTCGTGGTCACCTATTATCCGTCCGGCCCGCTTCTCGAGTACATGCCAGACAAGGTCAAAAAGGTGCCGACGACAGCCGAAGAGCTGCTCGCCTGGACTCGAGAGAACAAGAACAAGTTTCTATATGCGCGGCCTGCAAACTCAGGCCCCGGTCGCACCTTCATCATGGGCCTGCCCTACATTCTTGGCGACTCGAATCCGAAGGACCCGATGAAGGGTTGGGAGAAAACCTGGGCCTATCTCAAGGCACTCGGCGAGAACATAGAGTACTACCCGACAGGCACCGGCGTCACCATGAAGGAGCTCGGAGAGGGCACCCGGGACATGATCGTCTCGACTACTGGTTGGGACATCAACCCGCGCGTCCTAGGCACCGTGCCTAAAGAAGCGAAGATTACATCCCTCAAGGGATTTCACTGGGTCACCGACGCCCATTACATGTGCATCCCCAAGGGCGTCCCTTCCGAGAAGGTGGCGGTGCTCCTCGATCTCATGAACCACCTGCTCACAAAGGAGCAGCAGGCCTACACCTACGACGAGGGCTATTTCTATCCGGGCCCTGCCGTGAAGGGCGTGACGCTCGACATGGCGCCGGAGGAGAGCCAGCGAGCGATCAAGGAGTTTGGCCGTCCGGAATACGACCAGCTCATTGCCTCCGCTCCGCTCGAAACCCCGCTCGATCCAGAGCCGATGGTCCAGGCCTTCCGCCGTTGGGACGAGGAAGTCGGCGGCGCCAAGCGCAAGGGCTGATCGCAGGAATGGTTCCGACCCGGGCGGCTGTGCCGTCCGGGCCTTTTCCTTCGATGATCGTGCATGGGTCGACCGCCTGCGCTGGGCACGGATTCATGCGCACATATAGGTGCAGGAATGGCGATTCACGCTGCCGATTTTCGTGAGCTTCGGCTCGAGCGTCTGAGCCGCGAGTTCGGGACGCTCAACGCCGTCAAGGATGTGTCGCTGTCGATCCGCAAAGGCGAGTTTATTGCGCTGCTCGGGCCTTCAGGCTGCGGCAAGTCGACGACGCTGAACCTGATTGCCGGCCTCCTTCCGGCTACCGGGGGCGGCATTTGGCTTGACGAGCGTCGCATCGATAATCTCAGGCCTGAGGAGCGCGGGTTCGGCATGGTCTTTCAAAACTATGCGCTCTTCCCGCATATGAACGTCACCCGCAATATCGGCTTCGGCCTGAAGATGCGCGGCGTAGCGCGAACCGAGGCGCAGCGCCGCGTCGAGGAAGCGGTCGGTCTCGTGCGCCTGCAGGGGCAGGAGAACAAACTGCCCGGCCAGCTCTCCGGCGGGCAGCAGCAGCGTGTGGCGATTGCCCGCGCTATCGTGGTCGAGCCGCCACTCGTGCTCATGGACGAGCCCCTATCGAACCTTGACGCCAAGCTGCGTCTGGAGATGCGCGCCGAGATCCGCCGTATCCACAACGCGCTCGGCGCGACCACGATCTATGTGACGCATGATCAGGAGGAGGCGCTGTCTCTCGCGGACCGCATCGTCGTTCTGCGCGACGGCGAGATCCGCCAGGTGGGAAAGCCGGAAGACTTGTTCGCCCGGCCGGACCACGTGGACGTAGCCGAGTTCATGGGTTTCCGTAACCGACTCTCTGGCCGCATTGTCGCTGTGGATGGGGACACCGCCCTCGTGGAGACAGGGGGCGTGCGCCTTCGGGGTCGATTGCGGGAACCGCTCGGGATCGGCGCGTCAGCCGTTCTGGCGATCCGGCCGGACGACCTCGAAACCATCGGGCAAGATGGCGATGGTCTTACAGCCTCTGTGGTCTCAGCGGAGTTCCGCGGCCGCGAGTTCATCGGATTTGCCCGCACTGTTGAGGGAAATGAGCTGACCTTTCGCTCTGACCGGCGCGTCGCGCCAGGTGAGACGGTCCGCCTCGGCGCGGAGCCCGACCAAGTCGTCATCTTTGGGGAGCGGGCGTCATGAGCCAGATCGATCAGCCGGCTCTCGCTATGGCGCCTGCAGGGGCTCCGGCGCGGCCCGACACCATTCCGCTCCTTCAGAGGCTTGCAGCCCGCGGGATTGATGGGCTGACGCTCCTCGTGCTGCCCGCGGTCGTGTTTCTGCTCGCACTCTTCATCTACCCGTTCCTTTACGGCCTATGGCTGTCTTTCAATCCGAAGGCCGGGGGCGCCGCGACTGCGAACTACGCGCGCTTCTTCTCGGACTCCTTTCTCTACGACACCATCGCGACCACGCTCTGGCTCGCCCTCCCCGTCACCCTCCTGAATCTGGCGCTGGCGGTACCGGTGGCCTTTCGGGTGCGCCTTATGCGACGGCAGCGGCTCCTCACGACCATCCTCGTGGTGCCGATAACACTCGGAACGGTTCTGGTAGCGGAGGGGCTCCTCAACTATCTCGGGCCGCAGGGTTGGTTCAACCGGACACTCCTGACCCTTGGGCTCGTCTCCAGCCCTGTGAAGCTCATTCACAATTACTGGGGTGTGTTCCTCTCGCTTTTGATCACCGGCTTTCCTTTCACGTTCCTGCTGACTCTCTCCTACCTGACAGGGGTCGATCCAGCTCTCGAGAAGGCGGCCGCTACCCTCGGTGCGGGTCCCTGGGAGCGCTTCCGCCACATTCTGTGGCCGCTCATCCTGCCGGGACTCGCGATCACCTTCTGCCTGTCCTTCGTGCAGGCATTCTCGGTGTTCCCGTCTGCGGTGCTCCTTGGCGCGCCCTCCGGGCCGACCCGGGTCATCTCCATCGCTGCGTACCAGGCCGCTTTCGAGGAATACGACTACTCGATGGCCTCAGCCGTCGCGATGGTCATGGGCCTCGTGCAGCTCGCCATCGTGGCCGGCGTGCTCGGTGCGCGCGGGCTTCTCTACCGCGGCTCCACCACAGGCGGGAAAGGGTGATCCCATGATCCGCGACACCACGCTCTCGGCCAAGCTCTGGGCGGCTGCCGTCTGGACGCTCATCGGCTTCTTCGTCCTGAACCTCCTCGCCATGATCGCCACAGTGGTGACGAGCTCTTTCGCGACGCGGTGGCTCGGCACCTGGCTCCCGGTGGGTTGGACCACCCGCTGGTATGTGTCGGCCTGGGACGAGTTTCAGCTCTCCGACATCCTGTCGGTGACATTCCAGGTCGTATTCCTTGTGGTTGCTCTCTCGGGCCTGCTTGGCGTCCCGGCAGCCTATGCATTGGCGCGGCGCAACTTCCCGGGCAAGCGCCTCGTCCTGTTGCTGTTCCTCTTGCCACTCCTGGTGCCCCCGATCACCTTCGGGATTCCGCTTGCGACCGTGCTCTACCGGACCGGGCTGGCCGGATCCATGGCGGGAGTTGTGCTCGCTAATCTGGTGCCGACGGTACCCTTTGTCATTCTCGTGATGATCCCGTTCATCGAACAGATCGATCCGCGGATCGAGGCGGCGGCGCGGGTCTTCGGGGCCAATACCTGGAAGTTGTTCCTGTATGTTCTGCTGCCGCTCCTCGTGCCGGGGATGCTCGCGGCCCTCTTGCTCGTGCTGGTGCGGACGATCGCCATGTTCGAGCTCACATTCCTCACCGCAGGTCCGACCAGTCAGACGCTCGTTGTTGCCTTGTACTACGCAGTTTTCGCAGCTGGCGTGCGAGCAACGCAGTCGATCGACGCCATGGCCGTGATCTACATGGTGACCACGCTCGTCTGGCTGGTGATCGCACTGCGCTTCGTCAACCCGACGCAGATCGTCGGACGCTCGCGCTCGGAGGCGAGCGCGTGAGGCGGCTGTCGGAGGCGACGCTTGCCCACATGCCGCCAGAGGTGGCCCGACCGGCCTATGACCGGGCGGCCACGGGTATCGGGGTTGTCCATCTGGGTGTCGGTGCATTCCATCGCGCCCATCAGGCAGTCTATTTCGACGATCGATTAGCCGCCGGGGAGACCGATTGGGCGATCTGCGGGGCCAGTCTGCGCGCCGCTGACACCGCGGAGGCGCTCGACCCACAGGACGGGCTCTACACGCTGGCGGTCAAGTCCGGCGGAGGCGAGAAGCTGCGGGTCGTCGGTGCCCTGCGCCGCCTCCTGGTCGCCCCACGGGATCCCGAGGCCCTCCTACAGGCCCTTGCGCATCCTGGTGTGCGCATCGTCAGCCTGACGGTGACGGAGAAGGGCTACTGCCATGATCCGGCGACGGGCCTTCTTAACGAAGATCACCCGCTGATCCGCGCCGACCTCATGCAGCCGAATGCGCCGCAGACGGCGCCCGGCTACCTCGTCGAGGCCATCCGCCGCCGCCGCGCCGCAGGCTTGCCGCCCTTCACGGTCCTGTGCTGCGACAACCTTCCGGCCAATGGGCGGACCGTCGGCCGCGTGGTTTCGCGCCTCGCAGAACTTGCCAATCCCGATCTCGGTCGCTTCGTGTCCGGCGAGGTGGCATTTCCCTCAACCATGGTGGACCGGATCGTACCGGCGACCACAGATGAAGATCGTGCCGCCGTGGCGGAGCGGCTCGGGGCGGCGGACGCATGGCCTGTTTCCACGGAGCCGTTTTCGCAATGGGTCATCGAGGACCGGTTCAGCGCCGGGCGCCCGCGCCTCGACGAGGCGGGCGCCGAGCTCGTCTGCGATGTCGCTCCTTACGAGATTATGAAGCTGCGGCTTCTCAACGGGAGCCACTCGACCCTCGCCTATCTAGGATACCTCGCTGGGCATGAGACCGTCGCGGACGCCATAGAGATCCCGGCCTTCCGCCGGCTGATCCTGGGCTTGATGGACGAGGAGATCACGCCGACCCTCCGAGTGCCGGCAAGCGCCGATATCGCGGGCTATAAGCGTTCGCTTCTCGCCCGCTTCGAGAACCCAGCCCTGCGCCATCGTACCTGGCAGATCGCCATGGACGGATCCCAGAAGCTGCCGCAGCGCCTGCTCGGCACGATCCGCGATCGGCTGGCCGTCGGAGCGCCCTTCCCACGCCTCGCCCTCGGAGTCGCGGCATGGATGAGGTACGTGACAGGCATCGACGAGCGCGGGCAGCCGATCGACGTGCGGGATCCGATGCGGGACCGTCTGCGCGATGCGGCGAAAGCGGGCGCCGACGATCCCGAGCAGCTTGCCCGAACGCTCCTATCTTTGCCGGAGATCTTCGGTGATCTGGCACAGGATCCCCGATTGGCCGATCCGGTGATAGCTGCCCTTCGAAGTCTTTTCGCAAGAGGCGCTTCCAGAACGTTGGAAGACTGGTCGGATCGCATTCCCCTCTGACCGCTGACGAGGCGATAGGGTCCCTCTGTCCCGGAGACCATGATGGAACAGACTTGGCGTTGGTTCGGACCAGAAGACGTCGTTCGGCTCGAGCAGATCCGGCAGGCGGGTGCCACCGGAATTGTCACTGCGCTCCACCACATTCCGTACGGCGTGGTCTGGAGCAGGGACGAAATCCAGGCACGCCAAGCCCTTATCGAGGCCGACCCGTCGCTGGGCTTGCGTTGGAGCGTCGTCGAGAGCTTGCCTATTCATGAATCCATCAAGCTCGGCGAGGGCGATCTCGGGCCGCTCTTCGACAATTATCGTCAGTCGATGCGCAATCTGGCGGCCTGCGGCATCCGCACGATCTGCTACAACTTCATGCCGATCCTGGACTGGACGCGCACCGAGCTTGCTTATCCTCTACCCGGTGGCGGTCGGGCCCTACGCTTCAATGTCCACGAGTTTGCAGCCTTCGACTGCTTCATGCTGGAGCGCGAAGGCGCCGAGGACGATCACGCGCCCGATGTCTTGGCGCGGGCACGGAGCTGGCACCAAGCGGCGAGCGAGAGCGACAAGGGACGGCTTCTCTCCAACATCATGGCCGGTCTGCCAGGCGCTTTCGACCGCTATGACATCCCTGGCCTACGCCACATGCTGGACCGATACCGAGGCATTTCTGCTGCAGATCTGCGCGGGAACCTCGCGCGTTTTCTGTCCGAGGTGATCCCAACCGCCGAGGAACTGGGCATCCACATGGCCATCCATCCAGATGATCCGCCACGTGCGCTGATGGGCCTACATCGGATTGTCTCCAACGAGGCCGATATCGAATTGATCTTGGGCATGGTCGAGAGCCCGGCGAACGGTCTGACCTTCTGCACCGGATCGCTCGGTGCAGGCCCGACCAACGATCCACCGGCGATTGCGCGGCGCTTCGCCGACCGGATCCACTTCGCCCACCTGCGGAACGTCACCAAGGAGGCTGATGGCTCCTTCATGGAAGCAGACCACCTAGGAGGCGACACCGACATGGTGGCCGTGGTGCGGACTCTCCTCGAAGAGCAGAAGCGACGCCGGGCAGTTGCGGAAGAGCACTGGCGCATTCCTATGCGGCCGGATCACGGTCACGAACTCCTCGACGATTTTGGCCGGAAGACCCATCCCGGGTACCCGCTGATAGGCCGATTGCGTGGTCTGGCCGAGCTGCGGGGCGTGATGCAGGCGACGTCTCGCCTTCTCGATCTGCCGCTTTGAGCACCTCGCAATAAAAGCTTCTAGGTTGGTGGGCAGTTCCTGCAGGACAGCCATAAAATGACGGCCGTAACGCTCCAGCCTGTCGAGCCCGACCGCTTGGTCGGTGCGCTCCGGCAGTCCCTCGGCGCGGTTGATCAGGTGGGCATTTCGGTTCCATGGCGCACGGCCACGCCATTCAGGCCCGCTTCGTCATCAACCAACCAGGAGAATCGCCGCGGAGCTTGCCAACTTTGCCCCCCTCTCGGTCATAACGCTCGGGGAACGGCCCTCGCGCAGGCGCTGGCAGCGGCCGATGGCAACATCCCCGCGCTGACCCGTTCTTTGCGTGCAACTGCCAGACTCGCGGGTGGCAAACCATAAAAGCTGGCATCGCGTTCGTACCCTTTTAGCCGCTGTTCTAGAGCGCTGCGGCGGCTGTTCCCTTCATGATGACAGGTCCAGTGGGCTGCCCCGTTGGTGACCCACCTGATGGTTCAATCGAGATGGCTAGGACGTGGCTCTGGCGCAATCCGGGCGCCTGCCCTAGGTTGAGTTGCATTGAACGAACGGTATCCAACACCCCAACCGATATAGGCCTCCCGTTTGCCTCTGGAATGGTCCAGATTTCGAGGGCCCGGCCTGGCGGCACGGGGATGCTCTCCAGCGGGATCAGCTCCGCGCTGCCATTCGCAAAGGCGTTCACAACGGCGGCCGGCCGGTTCTGGTCCGTGAGCAGGACGGCGATCAGCACCGGTTC
>DATCJK010000047.1:0-50149 GCA_036562855.1 Microvirga sp. | reverse complement strand
ATAGGCCGTGAACGTCGCACCGCCCGCTTCCGCCAGAACCTTGGTGATCGCAGCCGTCAACGACGTCTTGCCATGGTCCACGTGACCAATCGTCCCAATGTTGCAGTGCGGCTTCGTCCGCTCAAACTTTTCCTTCGCCATGTCCTGTTATCCTCGGCGGCAACGTTGCCTCATTGGCAAACCCGGGCGGCCGTTTAGGGCTCTTTATTCGGTTCCGCAAGAGCCAGATGCGGGTGGGCGGCCGCCTCGGCCGCCCGGGACGGGACCTTCGCCGGCTAGGTGCGCGCCAGCCAATCCCGGTAGGCGGTCATGTAATCCGTGATCTGGGAATGGCCTACATCCGAACGGTCGAACGCCACCGCGAGGCCCGTGGCGAACCCGCCCACGAGCCGCCGAAGCCGGTAGGGACCGTCGTAGCGCAGGATCACCTCGCCGGTCGCGGCATCCACGATATCGATATCCGCCTCGATCTTTGCGTCCGTATCCACGAAGACCCGGCGCGCCACGGAGGGAACGTCGAAGGTCCGCAGCCTGACCACGGCGCGGGCCGGCCGGGTTCCCGTGAAGATCGGGGCCACGTGCGAGGCGAATTCCGCATTGAACCGCGTGGTGAGGGCGCGCTGGATATGCGCCCTCAAGGCCGGAAACTGCGAGGCCGGCTCGGTTTCGATCCGCCTGCGGGTCTCGGGATCGACGGCGTTGGTGCGCAGGAAGACCTCCTCCTCGCCAGGCCACGACCGGATCACCTCCACCCCCTCGACGCTCACATCCGCGATGCGATAGCGCGCGAAATCCGACCCGCCGAAGTTATGCGGCGCCGTCGTGACGCAAGCCGCAAGGCTCAGCGCCACCAGAACGGCAGCGAACAGGCGAACGACCATGACCTCAATCCCCAGGTGAAACATGATTTCACGCCTGAGTAGAGTGAACCGCGGGCGGGTTCAAGCAGGGGCCGGGGCGCGGGGAGGCCCGATCACGGCCGAGAGCAGGCGAAGGGAGGCTCCGGCGGGATTGGAGCGGGTGAAGGGAATCGAACCCTCGTCATCAGCTTGGAAGGCTGTTGCTCTACCATTGAGCTACACCCGCGTGCGGGGCGTCTCGTCTGGGGTGGTGGGGGAAGTAGGACTCGAACCTACGAAGGCGTAAGCCAGCGGATTTACAGTCCGCCCCCTTTGCCGCTCGGGACATTCCCCCTTGCACGCCAGCTCGGATCGAGCGTGGGCAAGGCCCTTCAAACGAAACTCCCCGCCACACGGACGGGGGTCACCGCGGCCGCTTTATGGTGACCACCGCCCCCGGTGTCAACCGCAAAACGGACGGGTGTCCTTCCGGCCGGAACGGAGGGTGGGACAGCGGGAAACGCGAACGGCGTCGGCAGCCGGCGCGACCTGTGCTAAGGGGCCGGTCCCTGAAGGTGAAGAATCCATGAGCCAGCGTCCCTCCCCGCCCGGTCGTCCCCGCTTCAACCGTCCTGGCGGGCCCGGCCGCCGCCCCGCGCGCCCCCGGGGTCCCCGCGACCGCCGCTCCTCCGACGACGAGGACAAGACGATCCTTTACGGGTGGCACCCGGTCGTTGAGGCGCTGCGCATCGGCAAGCGGGATTTCCACCGGCTTCTCGCGACGGAAAACTCGGCCCGCCGCCTGACCGAGGAGCTCGGCGAATTGCCCCTCGATCCGGAGATCGTGCGTCCCGACGAGATCAACCGTCTCGTCGAGGCGGACGCGGTGCACCAGGGCCTCTATCTCGAGGCCGATCCCCTCCCCTCGCCGAGCCTCGACACCCTGAGCGGCACCCGGGTCGTGCTCGCCCTCGACCAGATCACGGATCCGCACAATGTGGGCGCCATCGTCCGCAGCGCGGCGGCCTTCGACGTGGAGGCGATCATCACCACGGCCCGGCACAGCCCGGCGGCCACGGGCGTCCTCGCCAAATCCGCATCGGGCGGGCTCGAATACGTGCCGTTCCTCGTGGTCCGCAACCTCGCCGATTCGCTCATCAGCCTCGGCGAGCGCGGCTTCCAGCGGATCGGGCTCGATTCGGACGGGGACGTGGAGATCGACGCCATGACGGTCCGGCAGCCTGTCGTCCTGGTGCTGGGCTCGGAGGGGAAGGGCCTGCGGCAGCGGACGCGCGAATGCTGCGACCTCGTCGGCCGCCTCGACATGCCGGGCGCCATCAAGAGCCTCAACGTGTCGAACGCCGCGGCGATAGCCCTTTATGCGGTGACCCGGGCCGTGCGCGGCTGAGCGGCGCGACGCCCAGCCGTCAATACCGCCGTCCGACCGGCACCGTGAGATGGATGATGCGCGGGCCGAAGACCTGCTCCTCCGCCACCAGATCGGTGGCGGGGACGTCCGGATCGACCGACAGGATGCGGGCGCCGGGCCGGGGGACCGTCCGCGGCGCGGCGCCGGGGCGTGGCCTTTCCTCGTTGAGCACATAGACCACGGGCTGCGCCGGCTCGGCCCGACGGATCCCGACGACGGTCGGCAGGTCTGCTACGGACGGGATGGCGCCGAGCGGCGACACCGGCGGGGCGTTGAAGGTCTGCCGGATATTCACTACCACCCGGTCGGATGTCGACCGGTCGAGATAGAGCGGAACGAAGGGCCTGTGATGCCCGGGGCGCGGTCCGTGCCAGCCCGGACCATGGCCGCGGCCCGGCGCGGCGAACCCATCCCGCGCGGACGCGGCGCCCAATCCGCCAAGAAGAGTGCAAGCGGCCATCGCCGCCACGCGGCCCGAACGTCCGATCCCCATGACACGCAACTCCTGTCCGGCCAGCCGCAACGATTAATGAAACCTTAACGGCGAACCTCTGTCGTTGCTCCTTTCGGCTGAAACTTATCCACCGGCGAACGCGCGAAACGGCGCCCCCGGAGCCGCTCCGCCGGTCGTCTAAGATTTTGTAAAACTTTCATTTTCCCGGGCCGAGAGTCCCGCTTGCGGCCCTAGACAGAAGTCGAAGCTACCAATGGGGAATTGTGCCTCAATGACTCTCCGGTAGCCTCCCCAACCGCTGGACTGGGCCTCATTCTCGCTTGCGCGAGTCGGTCCGGTCCTGGCGGCGGCCGTACACTGTTCCTGCGGCTGGCGCCAAAGAACCCGGAGGACCGGGCACCCGAAGAGAGGGAACTCACAAGGACATCCCATGGCAACTGTCACAGCAGCATCCGCCGCGACGGATCGGGCAAGGCCGATGACAGGGGAGGAGAAGAAGGTCATTCTCGCCTCCTCGCTCGGCACCATCTTCGAATGGTACGACTTCTATCTCTACGGCACTCTTGCCGTGATCATCGGACGGCAGTTCTTCTCGTCCTTCGATCCGAACACCCAGGCCATCTTCGCCCTCCTCGCATTCGCGGCGGGCTTCCTGGTGCGCCCCTTCGGCGCCATCGTGTTCGGGCGTCTCGGCGACCTCGTCGGCCGCAAATACACCTTCATGATCACCATCCTGATCATGGGCGTCTCGACCTTCCTCGTGGGTCTTCTGCCGAGCTACAACCAGATCGGCTGGATCGCCCCGGTGCTGCTCATCGTGCTGCGCATGCTGCAGGGCCTCGCCCTCGGCGGCGAGTATGGCGGCGCCGCGGTCTACGTGGCCGAGCACGCTCCGGTCGGCCGGCGCGGGTTCTACACCTCGTGGATCCAGACCACCGCGACCGTCGGCCTCCTGCTCTCGATCGCCGTGATCGTGAGCCTGCGCCTGAACATGGGCGAGCAGGCCTTCCAGACGGACTACCAGCTGTTCTTCGGCCTCCAGGGCGGCTGGCGCATCCCCTTCCTGCTGTCGATCGTGCTCCTCGGCATCTCGGTCTACATCCGGATGCAGATGAACGAGTCGCCGGCCTACAAGAAGATGAAGGAAGAGGGCACCCAGTCGAAGGCTCCTCTCTCCGAGGCCTTCGGCCAGTGGCGCAACGCGAAGGTGGTGATCATCGCCCTCGTGGGTCTCGTGATCGGCCAGGCCGTCGTGTGGTACACGGGTCAGTTCTACGCCCTGTTCTTCCTCCAGAGCATTCTGAAGGTCGATCTGCTCACGGCGAACGTGCTGATCGCGTGGTCGCTCATCCTCGGCACGGGCGGCTTCATCGTGTTCGGCTCGCTGTCGGATCGCATCGGCCGCAAGCCGATCATCCTCGGCGGCTGCCTCATCGCGGCGATCACCTACTTCCCGATCTTCCAGGCCCTCACGGCGACGGCGAACCCGACCTACGCCCGGGCCCTGGAGACCGTGAAGATCAACGTGAACGCCGACCCGGCCAAGTGCGGCTCGCTGTTCGACCCCGTCGGCACCCGCACCTTCACGGAGCCGTGCGACGTCGCCCGGCGCGTGCTCTCCCAGCAGGCCTACCGCTACCAGCTCGTTCCGGGCGCAGCCGGCGCGCCGCTCTCCGTGACCGTCAACGGCACGGAAGTGGCGTTCCCGGCCACGGCCGCGACCCCGGCTGCTGCGGCGACCGCCTTCACGACCGCCGTCAACACGGCCGCCATCGCGGCCGGCTACCCGGCGGCCAACGATCCGGCCAAGGTGAAGGTCGACGGCTTCCTCTCGGCTCTCGGCAATGCCCAGGCCCTGAAGGTCATCGGCCTACTCACCATCATGGTGATCTACGTCACCATGGTGTACGGGCCGATCGCGGCGGCGCTGGTCGAGTTCTTCCCGACCCGCATCCGCTACACGGCCATGTCGCTCCCCTACCACATCGGTAACGGCTGGTTCGGCGGCCTCCTGCCGGCGACCTCGTTCGCCATGGTGGCGGCCACGGGCGACATCTACTACGGCCTCTGGTACCCGATCGGCTTCGCCTTGCTGACCTTCGTGATCGGCCTGCTCTTCGTCCCCGAGACGAAGAACCGGGACATCTTCACCTACGACGGCAACAAGAGCTAAGCGGCCCCAAACGACAACGGAAAGCCCCGCCTCGCGGCGGGGCTTTTTTCGTTCGTGGGATTGAAGATCGTGCCGGAGCGACCCGGTGCGCGCTCAAAAGCAGGTGGTGACCCGGCGAACGACCCAGCCCTGATCCTCGACCCAGAGGCGCTTGCGCGACTTCATGCAGTTCGCATCCTCGGCGGGGCCGATCGAGGACGTGGTCTGCGGGTCCTCGAGGGTGGTCGTGGCCTTCGAGCTCGAATAGGCGGTGACGGCTCCCTTGGCCTTCATGTCGGGCGCGACGACCTGCTTGACCACCTTTTCCTGGGCGGCCGCCGGCTTGGCGCCACGGCGTCCGGACGAGCCCGCGGCCTCCGCCGGACCGAAGCTGAACACCGTTGCAGATAGGACGAACGCGGCACTGGCGGCCAGAGCCCCCATTCGGACGAGACTGGTTGTCACAACCCGGGTTCCTTGTTTCGGAGCCTGCGGATCGGGCCGCCGGCTGATGCATCACTTGCCCGAACAATTCGACAGCGGGGGTTTGGTTGCGGTGCGGCGACGCACATTATTTTACATGCGCGGAGGGAACCGCCGCGCTTGCACGCCGCACTTTCCGCTGGTAGGTCAGCGGCTTGGCCATGCCGGTTTAGCTCAGCTGGTAGAGCAACCGCCTTGTAAGCGGTAGGTCGCGAGTTCAAGTCCCGCAACCGGCACCATTTTTCCCTGCAGCGAGGCGTGCTCCGCAGAAGTGGAATCAGCCAAGACGCTGGCTCAACCTCCGGCACAGGCATGACCCTGCCCCGTTCACGCTCAGATTTCGGCGGCCGCGCAAGACACCTGATCGCGAACCCGCCCGTCGGTGCGCTCGGCATGGTGGCGGCGGCTCTCGGCCTTATCCTGGCCGCCCGCTCCGCCTATTACGGATGGCTTTTGCACCGCCCGATGCCCTTCTGGGACCAATGGTCCGCCATACGTGACTATTTTCTCTTTGCCGACGGACGCTTCACGGCGACCCGCCTTTTTGCGCTCCACAACGAACACCGCCTCGTCACCTCCCGCCCCTTCTTCATCCTCGACGGGTACCTGACCGGTCTGCAGGGCTGGTTCTGCACGTTGGTCATCTACGCGAGCCTCCTCGGCCTCGCCGTAACCCTCGCCCTGCAGGCCGCGCGCGCCATCGGCGACCGCCGGTCTGTCATCCTGCTTGCCCCCGTGATGCTGGGCCTGACTTGGTCGATCTGCCAGTTCGAGAATCTGTCCTGGGGATTTCAGCTCGCCTTCCCGTTCGTCCACTGGTTCGCGCTCCTCGCCCTTATCGCGCTCGCCGAGGCTCTCACCGGAACGCGACGCAACCTGTGGCTCGCTGCCGCGTGCCTGTTCGGCTTCCTGACCGTCTTCTCCTTCGCGAACGGCCTGTTGCTGACCGGGGCCGCGGTTGCGGTGATCGTCTGGCTCCGCCGGCTCGACTGGCGCTGCGCCGTCTTCCTCGGGTGTCAGGCGCTCTGGACCGCCGGCTTCTTCTACGGCTTCGCCCGTCCCCAGGACCCGAACCTGACCCAGGTCTCGGCGACCGCGCTCGATTATGTGGCCTTCGCCCTCACCTATCTCGGCAACCCGTTCCGATTGGCGCCGCAGCTTTTCCTGCCGCTCGGCCTGGCGATCGCCGCCCTCTTCCTCGCAGCCAGCCTGTCGGCGACCCGTCAGGCCGTGCTGCGAAGGGAACCGGTGGACAGGGCCGTTGCCGTGCTCCTCGGCCTTGCCCTCTTCGTCGCCCTTGAGGCCGCGGCGACCTCCTATGGAAGGGCCACCATCGGCCCACTTGCCGCGACCGCCAGCCGCTATTCGAGTGCCTCCATCGTGATGGTCGCGGCGCTGATCGCCATAGGCTGGCGGATCTCCGGCGCCAGCCGGCAGGGCCGCGCCATCGTGCTGGTCGGAGCAATCGCTGCCGTGGCCGGGGCGAACCTCCCGCCGGACAACCTCGCCGGTTGGCGGGGCCTCATCGATCGGCGGGACCAGGCCGCCTTCGCCCTCGCGAGCGGCGTGCGCGCCGATGAAGCCGTGAGCCTGATCCACTTCAGCCCTAAAGGCATCGCCCGCGATCTGGATCGGCTGGCGGCCGGCGGGCTGGCGAACTTCTCGCCGGAGGCCAGCGTCTACCGCCCCCCGCTTCAGGCGCTCACGGAAGCCGCCGTCGCTCGCGCGCCGGCCTGTCGCGTGGTGCTCGGCGGCGTGGCTCAAACGAGCGGGGCGATCCGCGTCAGGGGCAAGGTCGCGCCGCCGGCCGATGTGCCTGGATCGGTATCGTGGATCGTCGCCCAGGGCGCCGCCGGTCAGGTTCTGGGCTTTACCCGCCCGCTCGTCGGCCGTCGGTCACCGATGGCGCCAGGCGAGGTCGGCTCCGCAGAGTTCGACCTTTTCCTGAACCCCGCAAGACTTGGCACACAGGACCCGAGCACAGTCGCCCTCTTGGCGCTTCTCGATCTCAAGATCCCGGGCAAGGGGAGAGCGATCTGCCGGGCCGACGAACTGATGCGAGGACCGGCCTCCGTGCAGCCGTGAGGAGCTGCCCGTGCCGCTCCAGGCCAAGGGCGGGCACCCGCCCCCACATGCCCGTCACACCACGATGAAATCCGCCGCCGAGAGGGTCAGGCCCGCCTTCAGCTGGGCGAAGCGAAGGGCCGCCGCCGCGCCGGTGCCGTCCGCGTCGTAGAGCAGGGCTCCGCTCGTCTTGTCGTAGATGATCCGGTCGCTCGCATCGTGGGCGCTGCTCCCGGTCCAGAAGGCCCCGGAACCCAGCTTGCCGGTGCGCGTCAGGGCCGTGAACACGCCGTTCTCCAGCCGGATCGTGTCGTCCACGGGCCTGAAATCCGCGATGCGGTCCATGCTGGCCTCGCCCGCGAGGCCGCTGCTGAACACGAAGGTGTCGCGGCCGCTGCCGCCGAAGAGCACGTCGTTGCCGCCCGCGCCATTGAGGATGTCGTTGCCCCCGTTGCCGCGCAGCACGTTCCGGACCGCATTTCCCTTCAGGATGTCGCCGCCGGAGCCGCCGACCGCGTTCTCGATGAGGGAGCGGAGATCCCCGCCGGCCAGGAGCGCGTTGAAGATGTTGCCCCGGGCCATGACGCCGTCGCCGAGCATCGCGCGTTGGCCGGAATCCAGGGCGACATGGCTTCCCGGGTTGAGGTTCACGGTCACGCGGGTGGTGTAGGCGGAAAAGTCGTAAGTGTCCTTGCCGCCGCCGTCCCAAATCGTGAGGAAGATCCGGTTCGCGGCGCCGCTCCCCGGCGCGCCCTGCCCCACCCCGTCCACGAAGGTCTCCCCCGTCGCCGGGTTCCACCTATAGACCGTGTCGGCCGCGCGGAACCCGTAATTGACGCCGTAGAGCGCCTGCAGGGCCGCGATGTCCTCCATCATGAAGGTCTGCGCGTAGCCGTAGGTCTCGTTCGTGTAGTAGTTCGGCGCCGGTTCCGCGTGCGAGCCAGGCACGTAGGAATGATAGGTCATCACCGTGTATTCGAGGGAATCCCGCGCATGGGCGAGCGCGAGGCCCGAGACGCCGCCGCTCTCATGGGCGTGCTTCAAGCCGAGCGCGTGACCGAGCTCGTGCAGGGCCGTCATGTACGAATAGTCGCCGATCTTCGGCTTCGTGTAGTCGTAGACCCGCCCGAACCAGATATCGCCGCCGGCGCCGGGACCCGGATAGCGCGCATAGGCGGTCTCGCCCGCGCTGCTCGACTGGGCGATGCGGATATCGGCGATGCCGGTGCCGAGATAGGCAAAGTCCATGGCCGTGAAGCCCTCGACGGGGGTCAGCGTCATGCGGGGGCCGCTCGCGGAGGCGGAGCCGCCCTCCAGGATGGCGCGGATCGCCGCCTTCTGGGCGTAGGACACGGAGGCGAAGTTGTTGAACGCCTCCGCATAGCCGTACCCGTAATCGAAGGGGCTGTCCGGAAAGCTGTAGCTGACCGTGCCGGACCAATAGGCCGTGGAGAGCAGCGCATTGGTGCTGGCCGTGGAAGTCGGGCTCGCCCAGGCGGCCGTCGCGGCGACGGGCTGAGCCTCAAGCCCTGTTGCGGCCAGAGCAAAGTGAGGCCAGGGCGTGCCGGACGCCCGGGCCGTGTCGATGATGGTCATCCGAATGCCCCCGGGGCTTCTGCCCTGCTTGTTCCGCAATCTTCAGTCGCGGCATCATTGGGACCGGATATCGTCGCGGATTGTGGAGGAAATGCGGAGCGGCTTGGCCGTTGGCGGGCAGCCTCCCGGGCGGGTGCGGAAAGGCCGGCTCGGCCATCGGAGCGCGGCTCGCCCGAGTGGCTGAACCAGGCTCCTCTCTCACGAGTTGTCGCAAGCACACCGGCGAGGGGCCATGAACGATCGGGGCAGCGGATGGACGACGGACGCCCAGGCCGATGGGCTGCGCCTGGCGGACCCCGAGCGCATCGGCGAACTGGCGGTCGCACTGGTGGGGCTGTGGCGCAGCGCGGGAGCGGGCCTCATCTGCGTCGCCTCCGGGGCCCGGCGGGCCGCGGATCTCCAGACCGCCCTGCGCTTCCTCGCGCCGGACGTGCCGGTCGTGTTCGTGCCGCCCTGGGACTGCCTCCCCTACGACCGGGCGCCGCCCTCGCGGGCTGCCATGAGCGAGCGCATCGCAGCCCTGATGGCGGTGGAGAGCGAGAAGGGGCGCGCGCTCGTGATCGCCAGCCCCGGCGCCGTGCTGCAGCGGCTCCCGCCCATCGAAACGCTGCGCGCCGCCGCCCTGACGGTCCGGCCGGGCGACACCCTCGATCCGGAGGCGCTGCGGGAGAACCTGCGGGCCGTCGGCTACGCCGCCGACGAACGGGTGGATGAGCTTGGGGAGGCCGCGCTTCGCGGACAGGTGCTCGACGTCTTTCCGGCGGGCGCCGAGAAGCCCGTGCGAATCGAGCATGAGAACGGACGCGTCACCGCCCTGAGACGCTTCGATCCGGTCACGCAGCTGACGACGGGAGACGAGGAGAGCGTCCGCCTCCTCCCCGTGTCCGAATACATTACGGGCGGCGAGCAGCCGGAGCGGTTCGGCGGCATGGAACACTGGCTGCCCGAAGCCTACGGGAGCCTCGACTCCCTGGCGGGCCTCCTGCCCGACGCCATGGTCGTGCTGGATGTGGGCGCCGAGGAGCGCCTTCAGGGCGTCATCGCGCAGGTGCAGGACGCCTTCGAGAGCCGCACGAAGCTGCGGCCGGAGCGCCTGAGCGGCCGGCGCCCCCTGCCCCCGGACAGCCTCTATCTCACCCTCCCGGAATGGCACGAGGCGCTCCGCCGCCGCCGCTGCCTGCGCGTCGAGCGCGCCGATGGGAGCGAAGGGCCGCCGCCGACCTTCGCGCGCCGGCGCGATCCGCTTCAGCGCCTTGCCGCCTTCGTGCAGGACGAGATCGACAAGGGCCGCCGTGTCCTGCTCGCGGCCGCCGCCGAGACCGATCTGCGCGCCCTGCGCCGCAGCGTGAAGCGAGCCCTCGACCGCGACATCCCGCTGGCCTCCGAATGGAGCGCCGTCGAGGGTGCGCCGCCCGGCAGCGTGCTCGCCGCGATCGTGCCGGTGGAGGACGGCTTCAGGGCTGGCGACGTGGTGGTCGTCACGGCCCACGATGTTCTCGGCAGCCGGGCCCGGCAGGATGCCGAAGCGTTTCACGCGCCGCTCGCGCTCGTCGCCACGGAGATCGAGTTTCGTCCTGGCGACGCGGTGATCCATTGGGATCACGGACTTGGTCTTCTGGAGGGGATCGAGACGGTGGAGACGGAGGGCGCCGCGACGGACCTTCTGCGCCTGCGCTATGCGGACGATGCGACGCTCCTGGTGCCGGCGGAGGACATGGACCGCGTCTGGCGCTACGGGGCCGCCGCCGAGGGACTGACCCTCGACCGCCTCGACGGCGAGGGCTGGCGCAAGCGTCGCGAGGTCGTCGAGCAGGAGGTCGCGCACGCGGCCGAGAAGCTGGCGGAGGCCGTGCGCGAGCGCGAGAGCCGGACGGCCCCGAAGCTCGTGCCGCCGCGCCCCGCCTACGAGCGCTTCGTCGACCGGTTCCCCTATCCGGAATCGGCGGACCAGCTCACGGCCATCGCGGACGTTCTGGCGGATCTCGCGGCCGGGCGCCCCATGAGCCGGCTCGTCTGCGGCGATGTGGGCTTCGGCAAGACCGAGGTGGCGCTGCGGGCCGCCGCGGCCGCCGCGCTCGCGGGCAAGCAGGTGGCGCTCGTCGCCCCCACCACCGTCCTCGTGCGCCAGCATGTGCAGACCATCGAGCGGCGCTTTGCGGGGCTCGGTCTCGCCGTCGGCCATCTCTCCCGGCTCGTGAAGCCGGCGGAGGCGCGGGCCGTCAAGGAGGGGCTGGCGGACGGGAGCATCCGCATCGTGGTCGGCACCCATGCCCTCGTCGGCCGCGGCATCCACTTCAAGGACCTCGGCCTCGTGATCGTGGACGAGGAGCAGCGCTTCGGCGCAGCCCACAAGGCGAGGCTCCAGGCGCTCGGCCACGGCGTGCACCGGCTTACCCTGACCGCAACCCCGATCCCCCGCACCCTGCAGGCGGCTCTCGTGGGACTGCAGGACCTGAGCGTCATCGCGACGCCGCCGGCGCGGCGCCAGCCGATCCGCACCTTCCTCGTGCCGTTCGACGAGGCCACCGTGCGCGAGGCGCTGCTGCGGGAAAAGCAGCGCGGCGGGCAGAGCTTCGTCGTCTGCCCGCGGATCGAGGACATCGAGCCGATGGCCCACCGCCTGAAAGCCCTGGTGCCGGAACTCGAAACGGTCGTCGTCCATGGGCAGATGCCGGCCGACGCGGTGGACGACGCCATGGTGCGCTTTGCGGACGGCGACGGCGACGTGCTGCTCGCCACCAACATCATCGAGAGCGGACTCGACGTGCCGCGGGCGAACACCATGCTCGTCTGGCGGCCCGACCGGTTCGGCCTCGCGCAGCTCCACCAGCTCCGGGGGCGTGTCGGGCGCGGATCCATGCGCGGCGTCGCGTACCTGCTCACGGACCCCGCCCACACGCTCCCCTCCGCCACCAAGAAGCGCCTGCGCACCCTCGAGAGCCTCGACCGCCTCGGCGCCGGCTTTGCCATCAGCGCGCAGGATCTCGACCAGCGCGGCGCGGGCGATCTCTTCGGCGAGGAGCAGGCCGGGCACGTGAAGCTCATCGGCGTCGGCCTCTACCAGCACCAGCTCCGGCGGGCCCTCGCAGCGATCCGGGGCGAGCTCGTGGAGGCCGAGTGGCGACCCGACCTGCATATGGGCTTGCGCGGCTTCATTCCGGCGGAATACGTGCCGGAGCCCGAAATGCGCATCAGCCTTTATGGTCGCCTCGCGCACCTCATCGGGGAAGACGCGGTCGATCCGGTCGAGGCGGAAATCGAGGACAGGTTCGGCGCGCCGCCGGAGCCCGTGCGCCGCCTTCTCGCCCTCACGCGCCTGCGGGAGGCGTGCCGCGCGCTCGGCGTCGCGCGGGTCGATGCGGGTCCGCAGGCCATCGCCCTCACCTTCCGGGGCGATGGCGACAGGAGCTTCATCGAGCAGGTCATCGGCCAGTCGGACGGCGCGCTCGCGTGGCGGAACGAGCGGCTCGTCTGGTCGAAGGCGAGCCCCGACGACGCGACGCTCCTCGCCCAGGTCACGAAGCTCTTAGGCTGGCTCAGGCGGCGTCAACGCTAGGGCGGCTTGCGCAGGGCGGCGACAGCCCTCTAGAGCTGGCGGGAACCGACAACGGCCCCCATGCCCCTTCTGATCACCGACCCCGACGACCCGCGCATCGAGCCCTACAGGGCGGTGCGCGAGCGCGACGTGGTGGGCCGGGCGGAGCGATTCATCGCCGAGGGCGAGGTGGTGCTGCGGGTGCTGCTGAACCAATCCCGGTTTGAGGTCGAGTCCCTGCTGCTGGCCGAGAATCGACTCGACACCCTCGCGGGTTGTCTCGAACGAATGCCGGCGGGCGTCCCCGTCTACACGGCCGGCCGCGCCGTGATGGACGCCATCGTCGGTTTTCCGATCCACCGGGGCGTTCTCGCGGCCGGGCGGCGCCGCGCCCTCCCCGATGCCGCCCACATGCTCGCAGCCCTTCCCGAGCAGGCCCTCGTGGTCGGGCTCGTGGGGCTGGCGAACCACGACAATGTGGGCGGCATCTTCCGCAATGCGGCCGGGTTCGGAGCGGATGCGGTGCTCCTCGACGGGGCCACCTGCGATCCTCTCTACCGCAAGGCGATCCGCGTCTCGGTGGGCGGCAGCCTGATCGTGCCCTTCACGCGCCTGGCGGACGGGACTCGCATGGCCGAGGCTCTGGCGGATGCTGGCTTCGAGGTCCTGGCCCTGAGCCCGGCGGGGCGCGAGACGCTGACCGCGATTCGCCCGGCGCGCCGCACGGCGCTGCTTCTGGGAGCAGAGGGCCCGGGGCTTCCAGGCGAGATCCTCGCCCGCTGCCGCACGGTCTCGATCCCCATGGCGGGCGGCTTCGACAGTCTCAACGTGGCGACCACCAGCGGCATCGTCCTGCACCACCTGCGCAACGCGCCACCGCGATCGTCATAGCCTCGCCGGGGCGACGGC
This sequence comes from Microvirga sp., assembly GCA_036562855.1. Lineage (GTDB taxonomy): Bacteria > Pseudomonadota > Alphaproteobacteria > Rhizobiales > Beijerinckiaceae > Microvirga. The sequence continues at coordinate 36,688 of DATCJK010000047.1, read as the reverse complement.
CTGGACGATGCCGCCCATCTCCGTCAGTGCGCGCGGCCGAAGCTGCGGGCCGGGTAGGACACGACCGGCGCCTCCCGCCCGTCGAGGGCCCAGACCAGGGTGCAGACGAGTCCCTCGGGCCGGAAATCCAGATGAGCCTCGCCGCCGAGATCGGCCGCAAGGCTGCGCTCGATGAGCCGCGATCCGAAGCCCCGGCGCGCCGGCGGCGCGACCCCTGGGCCGCCCGCCTCGGCCCAGACGAGGCGAACCCGCTCGCCCGCCGCACCCGGCTCGATCGTCCACCTCACGTGGACGTGGCCGGCTTCGCTCGTCAACGCTCCGTATTTTGCCGCGTTGGTCGCAAGTTCGTGCATGCCCATGGCGATGGAGACCGCATTGCCCGGCGCCACCCACACCGCCGGCCCCTCGATCCGGAAACGGTCCTCCCATTGCGCCCGATGGGGCTCCAGCACCTCCGTGACCACGTCGTGCAGATCGGCCCCTTCCCAGTTCTCGCGGGTCAGGATGTTGTGGGCCCGGGACAGGGCGATCAGGCGCGCCTCGAAGGCGGACCGCGCATCGCCCACGGAGGCGGCGCCGCGCAAGGTCTGGGCCGCGATGGATTGCACGGTCGCGAGGGTGTTCTTCACCCGGTGGTTCAATTCGTGGATGAGGAGCCGCTGATGCTCCTCCGCCTCGCGCCGCGCCGTGATGTCGAGCACCGCGCCCACCACTCGGCGCACCGCCCCGCCCTCGCCGCGCAGGGCCAGCGCCCGGTGCCACACCCAGATCCAGGATCCGTCGCGGCGGCGCACGCGATACTCGGCCTCGTATTGCGGCGCGCCCTCCTGGTAGACGCGCCGGCGGGCCGCCTCGAAATGCGGCCGGTCCTCCGGATGGATGCGATCCTGCCAGCCTGCCTTGGCGGCCGGAATGGCGCCGGGCTCCTCGCCGAGGAGCTGCGCGTGCCGCGGCGTGCGGTTCGAATGATCGGCCGCAACGTCGTAATCGAAGACGGCTCCCTGGAACGCTTCGGTGGCCAAGCGATAGCGCTCCTCGCTGATCCGGAGCGCCGCATCCCGGTCGCGCAGCGTCGCCCCCGCCGCGGCTAGGGTCTTGCCCACCTCGTTCACCTCCGCGAGCCCCGTCACGAGCGGCGGGACCGCCTCTCCTCTCCCGAGCTGCGCGGCAGCGGCGGACAGGCGCTGGAGCGGCCGTGCGATCCGGCTGCCGAATGCGGCCGCCATGACAAGGGACGCGGCGAACAGGGCCAGCCCCGCGGCGACGATGATGGCCAGCGAACGCCGCCACGGCTCCTGCACCACATCGGTCGGAACGCCGATACCGAGAAGCCAGCCGGCCAACATGCTGCGCCGGTAGGCGAAGAGCACGGGCTCGCCTTCCACATTGGTCCGCTGAAGCACACCGGACGTTCCCTCGAGCAGGGCGAGGTCGTCGGGGGTCTTGGTGCCCACATAGTGTTCGTGGCTGCGCAACCGAGCCACGAACACGTTGCTCCGGTCGATGAGGCCGGCCGACCAGTTGGATCGCGAGAGGGTCTGCTCCAGTACGCGGAGCCAATGGTCCGCGGGCACGCTGAGCTCGAGCACGTGGGTGACCGTATCGCTCGAAAAGACCGGCACGTTGACCGCGGTGAAGTACCGCTTGGTGGCCGGATCCTGCAGGAGGCCCGACACCACCGGCTCAAGCCGCGTGATCACCTGGCGGTCGCTGTCCGGCGGCGCATCGGCCGGTAGGTCGCCGCCCCAGGGCAGGCGGGTGGTCAGGAGCGTCCGCCCCGCCCCGTCGCGGACCGCGATGTGGCTGCCGCCGATCCGAAGGGCGCCCGCCGCCTGCCTGTGGAAGGCGGCGAATTGCCCGGTGGGCAGGAGGGGCGAGGTCGCCAGCGCCTGCGCGGTGGCGATGATGCCGGTGAGCTCCCGGTCGATCGCGACGGTCGCCTGATCGGTCACCTGCCGGGCGGCCTCCACCACCCGGGCCTCCTCGGCCTTGGCGCTACGCCAGACCAGGAACCCCGCAAAGCCGATGATCGGGACGATCAGCGCCAGGGCGAAGGCGATGAGATGCGCCCGGATCGACAGGACGCCGGAGGTGCGGGCTGAGGTCGGGAAGTGTCCGTGCATGGTGTCGCGAAGGCATCCGATGCGGCCTCGGCCGGGGAGTGCCGAGACTGCCCAAATCCAGGGCCGGGCTCAAGCGGCGGCGCTCTTAGGCTTCAATCCGCCGGTCGCCTGGACCTGCGGCCGAGTTTCAATCCGCTGGATCACATGGACTTAAGGACAAGCTGCTCGCCGGTTTGTGAATGGATAGGAATTCCAGGCGCTTGATCCCATTCCCCCAGGTTCTAGCTGGAAAGCGCGCATAGCCGCACAAGGGAGACGCCATGACCATTACCCGCCGCACTGTTCTCGCCACTGGCCCGGTCGCCGCCGCGGCCGCCCTCGGAGCCCCCGCCTTGGCCCAGACGCAAGCACCCGCCTCCGCTCCCGCCGCTTCCGCTGCGTCCGGCGGCCGGCAGGCGCCCGGCTTCTACCGCTACAAGGTCGGCGACATCGAGGTGACGGCCATCAATGACGGCTTCGCCCAACGTCCCCTGGAGGGCTTCGTCCGCAACGCGGAGCTGCCGCAGGTCCAGCAGGCGATGACGGAGGCCTTCCTGCCCTCGACCGCGCTTCCGATCTCGTTCACGACCATCGTCCTCAACCAGGGCGGGCGCATCACCCTGATCGACACCGGAAACGGCGATTCAGGCGCGCCGACCTCCGGCACCTGGATGGCGAATTTCCGCGCCGCGGGCTTCGATCCCGCCCGGGTCAACACGGTGGTCTTCAGCCACTTCCACGGCGATCACATCAACGGCTTCCGCCTGAAGGACGGAACGGCGGTGTTCCCGAACGCCGAGGTGATGGTGCCGGCGGCCGAGTGGGCGTTCTGGATGGACGACGCGCGCATGAACCAGGCGCCGGATGCCATGAAGGGCGCCTTCCAGGGCGTGCGCCGGGTGTTCGGCCCGGTCGCCAAGGACGTGAAGCAGTTCGAGGCCAACAAGGAAGTGGTGCCCGGGCTGACCTCCGTCGCGGCCTACGGCCATACGCCGGGCCACACCGCCTTCATGCTCTCGTCCGGCAACGGCAAGCTGATGGTCATGTCGGACACCACGAACCACCCGGCGCTCTTCGTGCGCAATCCGGATTGGTCGGCGGTCTTCGACATGGACGCGGACCAGGCCCGGCAGACCCGCCGCCGCATGCTCGACATGGCGGCCGCCGAGCGCACCCAGGTGGCGTTCTACCACGCCCCGTTCCCGGCCACGGGCCACATCGTGAAGGACGGCAGCGGCTTCCGCATGGTGCCCGTTCAGTGGAGCCCGGCGGTCTGACGCCCGCGTTCTGTCAGCCGCTGGGCTCTCGACGCCGGAGCCCAGCGGCTGACGCCTTCGTCCAATCAGCAGCCGGACTTTCTGAGTGGAAGCCCGGCAGCCTGATATCTCTCACGGGGAGGCGGAAGCCGCCTCCCCGCCCGTTTCCAGGAACAGCCAGCGCAGCGTGTCGATGTCGCCGCCCGTGGGCTCGATGAACAGGATGATCGGCGTCTCATAGGGATGCCGCGCCTTCAGCGCCGCCCCGACGGCATCCGCCAGGCCGGCCCTGGTCTTCAGGATCCCCACCACCTCGCTGCCGCGCTCCACCGCCCCTTGCCAGGCATAGACCGACTGCATCCCGGGCAGCACGTTGAGGCATGCGATCAGCCGGTCGCGGACAAGCGCCTCGCCGATGGCAAGCGCCGTCTCCGCATCCGGAAAGGTTGTATAGACGAGGAGCGGGCGCTCCATGATATGGCTCTCCCGTGAACAGACATCCGCGGAGCGAACCGGGGCTTCTTGGGCCCCGGGCCGCGGCGATGGGGGCAAGGATAACCCGGGAATGGCTCGCCGCTTCAACAGGGTCGCCTTCGTGGCGAGCACCACCCCGGACGCGCAGGAGGCCCATCAGGCCCTGACGGCCGCCTACCCGTCGGTGCCGCCCGAGGAGGCCGACGTGATCGTGGCGCTCGGCGGCGACGGGCTCATGCTGCAGAGCCTCCACCGCTTCATGGGCACGGCGAAGCCCATCTACGGCATGAACAAGGGCACGGTCGGCTTCCTCATGAACGAGTACCGGGAGGACGATCTCCTCGACCGGCTGGAGAACGCCCATCGCAGCGTGGTCCATCCCCTGCTCATGGTGGCCTGGGACACGCACGGCCAGGCCCACACGGCACGGGCCATCAACGACGTCTACATGCTGCGCCAGACGCACCAGACCGCGAAGCTGTGCCTCAGCGTCGATGCGCGGGTGCGCCTCAGCGAGCTGGTGGCCGACGGGGTCGTGATCGCGACGCCCGCCGGCTCCACCGCCTATAACCTATCGGTCAACGGCCCCATCCTGCCGCTCGATGCCACCCTGCTCGCCCTGACCCCGATCTCCGCCTTCCGACCCCGCCGTTGGCGCGGCGCCCTCCTGTCGGATTTCGCCAAGATCCAGATCGACGTGCTCGAGCCCATGAACCGTCCCGTGAGCGCCGTCGCCGACCATACGGAGTTCCGGAACGTGTCGCGGGTGCACGTGTCCATGGACCGCACCATCGACCTCGTGATGCTCCACGACCCGGGCCACGGGCTCGACGAGCGCATCTTGCGGGAGCAGTTCGGCTATTGAGGCCCACCCTGCGACGGACGGCGCCAGGTCACGACGGGAGCTTGGGCTTGCGGTAGGTGGCAAGGTCGAGCGGCGGTCCGGCCGGGCGCGGCGGCGGGAGCGGCGCGGTCGCCGGGAGACCGGAGGGCTCCGGCGTCGCGGGCGGCGGCAGCTCCACGGCGCTCGGGCGGCCGCTGGTGTTCGGGAAATAGCCGATGGCCGCCGGCGGCGCCGCGCCGGGGCGGCCCGTCTGCCAAAGACGCGAGACCGCATCCGACACGGGGCCCCGGCGGGCCTCGCTCTGGAAGAAGCCATGGAAGGCAGGGCCGTCGGTCGTGGCGAAGGCGAGCGGGCGGTCGGGCGCGAAAGCCGGCGCGGCGCCCGGGCCCGATCCGCCCTGCGTCAGCAGCGCATAGACCTCTGCGGTTCCCCTCGCCTGCCCCGAGCGGTCGTAGAAGATCGTGCGGTTCGCGGCCGCCGCCTCGGGGAACAGGGACGCGGCCGGCTGGTCCGGGCGCGCCTCGGCGTTCCGGATCAACTCCGAGGCGCCGCGCGCGCCGAGAAAATGAGCGATGTAGAGATCGCCGCCCGTCGGCTCGCGCCCGAGATCGGCCGTCAGCGACTCGCGGTTCTTCTGCGTCAGCGCCCCCGCCATCACGGAGGCGATCTCCGGATCGTTGCGCAGGCCGAGGATCTGCTGGCGGAGCTCCGGATCGTCCACCCGGTAGGTGCCGTTCGCGCCGCCCTGCACGGCCCGGGCGAGATCCGGCACGCCCGCCTTGTCGCCCTCGCTCTTGATCAGCCCGAGCCATGTCTGCTCGATGAACTGGAAGAGGCCCGAGGCCGACGAGGTGCGGGCCTTCGCGTCCGGATCGAGGGCCGATTCGCGCTTGGCCGTGGCGAGCAGATAGTCGAATCCAACGCCGGTCTTCTCCGCCCCCTGGCGGATGGCATCGACCACGGGCGCCGCGGACGCGGCCGAGCCCGCGCGGGCGGTGTCGGCCGGCGCGGCGCTTCGTGCGGGAGGCGTGGTGAACAGGAACATGGGTATCGGGGGTCAGGGCCCTTGAGCCTGCACCGATTATGGTAAAGGAAGCCTGAACGTTCGCAGCCCATCCCGTCCAGCGCCGGACCGTCCCGGCCTCATGAGGTTGTCCATGACCATCGAGAGCGCTCGCCATCCGCGCGGCGGCCTGTATTTCGAGGATTTCAGCGTCGGCACCACCATCGCCCACCGGCTCACCCGGACGGTGACGCAGATGGACAACATGCTGTTCTCGAACATGACCCTGAACCCGCAGCCTCTCCATATCGACGCGCATTTCTGCGCGACCGAGACCGAGTGGGGAAAGCCGCTGATGAACTCCCTCTTCACGCTCGGCCTGATGATCGGCATCTCGGTGAACGACACCACGGTCGGCACCACCATCGCCAATCTCGGCATGTCCGATGTGCGCTTTCCGGCGCCCCTCTTCGAGGGCGATACGGTGAACTGCACCACGGAGGTCGTGGCGGTCCGCGAGTCGAAGTCGCGGCCGGATGCCGGCATCGTCGATTTCATCCACCGGGCCTACAAGCAGGACGGCACCCTGGTGGCCGAGTGCCGGCGCCAGGCCTTCATGCGCAAGCGTCCGGCGGCCTGAGCCCATGCGTTCCCTCCTCTTCGTACCGGGCGACAGCCCCCGCAAGCTGGAGAAGGGCCTCGGCTCCGGGGCCGACGTGCTTCTCATCGATCTCGAGGATTCCGTCGCGCTCTCCGGGAAGGAGGAGGCGCGCCGCGTCACCGCCGCCTTCCTGGCCGAGGCCATGAAGACCCAGGACCGGCCGCGCCTGTTCGTGCGCGTGAACGCCCTCGATACGGGGCTCACGGATGCGGACCTCGACGGCGTCATGGAGGCGGGACCTGACGGGATCATGCTGCCGAAGGCGGTGGGCGGCCGGGACGTGGCGCATCTCGGCGCCAAGCTCGCCGTGCGCGAGGCGGAGTTCGGCCTACCCGACGGCGCGACCCGCATCATCGCCATCGGCACGGAGAACGCCCGCGGCGTCTTCGCGCTCGGCACCTTCGCGGGCTCAAGCCAGCGTCTCGCGGGGCTCACCTGGGGCGGCGAGGACCTGTCCGCCGATCTCGGCGCCGAGGCGAACCGGGATGCGGCGGGGGCCTATACGGATCCCTACCGGCTCGCCCGCGCCCTCACCCTCATGGGCGCGGCCGCCGCGGAGGTGGATGCGATCGATTCCGTCTACACGAATTTCCGCGACATGGAGGGCCTCGCCGCCGAGTGCCGCGAGGCGCGCCGGGACGGCTTCGTCGCCAAGATGGCGATCCATCCGGCGCAGGTGCCCGTCATCAACGAGGCCTTCACGCCCTCGGCGGAAGCGGTGGCCTGGGCGCGCTCGGTGATCGAGGCCTTCCGGGCGCAGCCCGATGCAGGAGTGGTCGGGATCGGCGGCGAGATGATCGACCGGCCGCACCTGAAGCGGGCCGAGCGGGTGATGAAGCGGGTCGGGTCGAACTGAGCTCCGGCCCTACCCGCCCTTCGGCCGCGTGATCGAAAAGCGCGTCTCGGGCGTCGCCACGAAGTAGTCCCGGTAGCCGGCCCGGGCGATCGGGCGCATGGCGGCTGTGTCGACGAGGCCGTCGACGAGGAACCGGTCGTCGATATGGACGCCGATCACCTGACCGATGACCAGGAAGTACCGTGGGTCGCCGCCCCCGAGCGGCGCGAGCGGCACGGTCTGGAGCCATTTGCATTCGAGCGCCGCGGGCGCGGCCGCGACCCGGGGCGGGCGAACGAGGCGGCTCGGGGCGGGCTCGAGACCCGCATGGATCATCTCGCTCTCGCCGCGGGGCAGAGGCGCCGAGGTGAGGTTCATCGGCTCGCGCAGATCGTAGGTCGCGAGATTGCAGACGAACTCGCCGGTCTCCTCAACGAAGGTGACCGCATCCTTCCGCCCATCCGACGAGAACGCCACCATGTGGGGATTGTCGGAGATCGCGTTGAAGAAGGAATAGGGCGAGAGGTTCACCTCGCCCTTCGCGCTCATGGCCGTGATCCAGCCGATGGGACGGGGCGTCACGAGCGCCTTGAAGGGATCGTGCGGCAGGCCGTGGCCCCGCGCGGTCTCATAGAACATCGCAGGTCCTCGCGTTCCGACGGCAAAGCGGATCGTGCGGCAGGCCGTGGCCTCGGGCGGTTTCACAAGCCATCGCGGACCCTCAAAGACGCGTGACTATGTCGGCGAGGGCCGGGCGCGGCCGCTCGGCCGGCGTCTCGACGACGGTGCCGATATGGATGAAGCCCGCCAGGCGCTCGTGGGGCTCGAGCCCGAGCGCTTCGAGCACGCGTCGGTCGAAGGCGTACCACTCGGTGATCCAGGAGGCCCCGTAGCCCATGGCATGAGCCGCGTGGAGCAGGTTCATGCAGACCGCGCCGGCGGAGAGCACCTGCTCCCATTCGGGGATCTTCACGTGCGGCTTTGCCCGGGAGACCACCGCCACCACGAGAGGCGCGCGGGCAAGACGGTTGCGCTCGACCGCGAGTTTGTCGGCATCCGCCCCGGGCTGGTCCGCCTGGAAGGCGGCCGCGACGGCCTCGCCGATCCTGTGGCGGGCGTCGCCCTCGATGACGACGAAGCGCCAGGGGCAGAGCCGGCCGTGATCGGGCACCCGCGAGGCGATGGTGAGAAGGGCGTCGACCTCCTCCGGTCCCGGCCCTGGAGCGCCGAGCCGATGGGCCGCCACGGAGCGCCGCTGCTGCAGGCGGGCGAGAGGTTCGTTCATCGTTGATCTGCCGGGCTGGGATGGGGACGGGAGGCGGAACCGGCGGGCGCCGGCGGCCGGCTCCCTGATACCACGCCTCCGGCGCAGCGGAAGGGTCGTCGCTGCCGCGCTTCGCTGTCCCGGGTCCCGGTCAGGGACGGCTCCGGCCGGGGTCGCGCTTTCCCTTGCGACACATTGATGTTGCACGACTTTCGTTCATCGTACTTTCATCGGGCTGGCGCAAAGGTGCAGGGCCGCAGATCGTAGGATCGCATGCGACGCCGTCGCTCCCATGGGGTGCTCGGCGCGCCTTGGTCCTGCCGCCTTGCTGCGGTTGGGGATTGCCCTGAACAGGGCCGTCCCCTGGGCTCTGCGGCCGGCCCGACCGGCCGCCGGGGCTTTGGATCGGCAGCGGGGCCATCCCGCGGGGGTTTCCAGGTCCGGAGGGGACAAGCCGGGCTGGAATGTTGAGGGGGGAGTACCACGACCGTCGGACCTTACGTCCGACCGGTCGGCGCATGGCCGACCCGGCCGCCTGCCGGGATGCGCGCACTTCAAGCATCATGACAGCATTCACGCCCAAAGCCGCGCCGATGCCAGCCGCGCCGACCCTGTGGTCGAGCCGCGAGACGAGGCTCGCTCTTGCCGCGATCCTCGCGGTCTGGGCGATCGCCGCCGCGATCTGGCCCCTTACCGGCATGGTGGTGCCGTGGGATTCCAAGAACCACTTTTATCCCATGCTCCGCTATCTCGGCGCCGCCCTGGAGCACGGGGAGTTGCCGCTTTGGAATCCCTATCATTTCAGCGGCCATCCGGCCGTCGCCGACCCGCAATCCCTGCTCTTCAACCCGACGATGCTGTTCTTCGGCTGGCTCGTGCCCCAGCCCTCCATGCAGCTCTTCGACACGGTGGTCCTCGCCCATCTCCTGCCGGGCGCGCTGGCCTTCGTGCCGCTCTTCCGGCGGCGGGGCTGGCACCCGGCCGGCGCGGTGGTCGCGGCCCTGATCTTCATGCTCGGCGGCTCGGCGACGGCCCGGCTGCAGCATACGGGCATCATCTTCGGCTACGGCCTCTTTCCCCTCGCCTTCTGGATGCTGGAGGAGGCGCTCGACCGGCGCTCGTATCGCTGGGGCTTCGGCTTCGCGGTGGCGGCGGCCCTCATGACGCTCGGGCGCGACCAGGTCGCGTTCCTATCGGCGCTGACCCTGATCGCGGTGGTGGTCCATCGCACCGCCACGGCCGGGCGGCCCCTCGCCTATCTGGGGTCGCGGCTCGGGCTTCTGGTGAGCATCGCCCTCGTGGGCGGCGCCCTCTTGGCGGTACCGACGGTCCTCACCATGCAGTTGCTCGCCACCTCGACCCGGCCCCAATTCGGCTTCGGGGTCGCGGCCATGGGGTCCCTGCCTCCGGAGAGCCTCGCGACCATCCTCTTCGGCAACGTCTTCGGATCCCTGCGCTGGACCTACGATTACTGGGGCCCCGACTGGCACAGCATGGCCGAGGGCACCTGGACGGATCGGGCCACCAACTACCTCTTCGCGGGCACCATCCCGGCCCTGTTCCTCCTGTGGCACGGGATCGCCGGGGGGCGTCTCTTCGCCAGGGAGTTCCGTTTCTTCCTCGGCTTCACGACGGTGGCGTTCCTCTACGCGCTCGGCCGCTACACGCCGGGCTTCGAGTGGGTCTTCGACCATGTGCCCGGCGTGAACCTCTACCGCCGCCCGGCCGATGCGACCTTCCACATGAACGTCGCACTCGCCCTCGGAGCGGGCTACCTCGTCCATCGCTGGATCAGAGACGGCGCGCCGCGGTTCTCGGCGCTCCGCGGCCTTGCCCGCTACGCCTTGCCGGGCACCGCCGTTCTCCTCGTGGTCGCCGCGGCCTCGACCGCGCTCGTCATGGCCGCGAAGGCCGGCCAGGTGCCGGCTTCGCTGCGGGAGATCGGGATCGGTCTCGTCATTGCATCCCTGGCGATGGCCCTGACCCTGAAGGCGGGCCCCGCCCGCCGGAATGCGGTGGCGGCGCTGCTGGTGGCGGCGACCGGGGGCGAGCTCGTCCTGCGCCATGCGGCCTCCGCCCTCAATGCCGAGCCGGCGGAACGCTACGCCGTGTTCCAGCAGCTCCCGCCCGAGCAGCTTCAGGGTCTCCAGATCCTGAAGACCGAGCTTGCCGAGCGCAATGCCCGGGGCGAGCGCCCCAGGGTCGAGATCCTGGGCCTGACGGGCGCCTGGCAGAACGCCTCCATGGTGCTGGGGCTTGAGGATACGCTGGGCTACAATCCCCTGCGCCTTGCGGATTACGACCGGGCCGTGGGTCCGGGCGAGAACGCGGTCGATCCGAACCTGCGCCAGTTCCCGGCCACCTTCCGGGGCTACAAGTGCCGGCTCGCGAACCTGCTCGGCCTCGAATACCTCGTCCTCGACCGCCCCCTGGATCGCCTGCCGCGCCACTTCCCCAAGCTGACGGAGGCAAAGCTCCTCTACGGTTCGGGGCAGATGTGGATCTATCGTCTCACCGGCTCGAGCCCCCGCGCCTATGTGGCGAGCCGCCTCTTGCCCGTCGATTCCGAGGCGGTGCTGGAGGAGGACGAGATCCCGGATTTCGACCGGACCGAGGAAGCGCTGATCGACGAGGCGAGCATGACGGAGTTGCGCGCCTCGTACCCGGCCGAGGTGAGCGACCGCGGTCCGATGCCCGTGCGCAGCACGGCGCGGATCGTGGACTACCAGCGCAACGAGGTCACCATCGAGGTCGACACGGACCGGGCCGGCGTGCTCGTCCTTCACGACCTCTACTATCCAGGCTGGGAAGCGACCGTCGACGGCGTCGAGCGGCCTGTGCTGCGCGCGAACCTCCTCTTCCGGGGCGTCGAGGTGGAGGCCGGCCGCCACCGCGTCACCTTCGCGTTCCGCCCGCTCTCCCTGGACAATCTGGTTGCGGCCGCCGCCAATCTCGTCAACAAGGGCGGCGAGACCGGCGAGGCCTCCGCCTCGTCCACGCAGTAAGTCGCGGGAATAGGACCGAGCACGTGAGAGGACTCGCGTCCCCAGGAGCGGATCGACGTCGACGCTTGGCCGCAGCGGGCCTGGCGGCCGGTCTGGCATGGGCCTCCGGCGCGGCCGCCCAGGTGCCGGGCATCGGCCCGCTCGTCCCTCAGCCCTCAGCCCCGGTCGGCCCCACGCCGGGCCCTCTGCCCAGTCCTCTCGGTGCGCCGCCGGGCGCGCTCGCCCCGCCGGCCGGTCAGGTGGCGCTGTACCTGAGCGCCTCCTTCGCGGGCGACGGCAAGCCGATCCGGTCGGGCCTGTCCTGGCGCATCTACGAGGATCGCGGCGAGGCGGCCCAACCGACCCTGGTGAACCGCTCCGCCAACCCGGCGCCCACGATCACCCTGCCCCCCGGCAACTACGTGATCCACGTGGCCTACGGCTATGCGGGCGCCACGAAACGGGTGAGCCTGCAATCGGGCAATCTCGCGGAACGCCTGACGATCAGCGCAGGCGCCCTGAAGCTCGGCGGCTCCGTGTCGGAATCGCCCATTCCGCCCAACCGGCTCACCTTCGCGGTCTATGTGCCGATCGGCGCGAATTCCGAGGGCCGCCTCGTCACCGCGAATGCCAAGGCGGGCGAGGTCCTGAGGCTGCCCGAGGGCACCTATCACGTGGTCTCCACCTACGGGGAATCGAACGCGATCATGCGGGCCGACCTCAAGGTCGAGACCGGACGCGTCACCGAGGCGACCTTGAACCACCGGGCCGCGACCGTGACCCTCAAGCTCGTCGGCAGCGAAGGCGGCGAAGCCTTTGCGGGCACCGCCTTTTCGGTGCTGACGCCCGGCGGCGACGTGATCCGCGAGGCCATCGGCGCCTTCCCGTCCGTGACGCTTGCGGAAGGCGATTACGTGCTGATCGCCCGGCACGAGGGGCAGGTCTATACCCGCGAGTTCAAGGTGGAGAGCGGGCTCAACCGAGATATCGAGATCCTCGCGAACAAGTAGCCTGCGGCTCCGATCGGCCTATGCGCTTTGCTCCGACGCGAAGCGCGCCATCGACCCGTCCTCTCCTGAACCTTTCGGAATCGTCGGCATTGACCCTCCGTCCCGTCGGGCGTTCCGCCGCGCCCGGCCGCCGCGCGCCTGCCCGCGCGCACCGCAGACGGAGGAGATCCCATGAGAATCGCCGATGTGATGACCCGCGACGTTCGCGTGATCCAGCCCGACCGCACCGTGCGCGAGGCCGCACGCCTGATGGACGAGATGAATGTGGGCGTGCTGCCGGTCTGCGACGGTCGCCGCCTCGTGGGCATGGTCACGGACCGGGACATCACCGTTCGCTCCACCGCGGCGGGTCTCGCCCCCGACCAGAGCTACGTGCGCGACGTGATGAGCGACGACGTGGAATGGTGCTTCGAGGACGACGACGTGGACGAGATCGTCGAAATCATGAGCCGCCTGCAGATCCGCCGCGTGCCCGTGGTGGATCGCGGCAAGCGCCTCGTCGGGATCGTGGCGCTTGGGGATCTGGCGGAGGAGAGCGAGGAGCAGGCGCAGCGCGCCCTGCGGCGCATCTCGACCCCGTCCGAGCCCGACCGCGACCCTGCCCCGAGCCGGGCCCGGGCTGACCAGACCCTGCAACGCGCCCGCCCCCGCCTCACGGAGGACGAGCAGCGCGACCTCGACCGGCGCCTCGCCCGCGACGATCGGGGCTCCTCCGATCCGGGCCGCCACCGGGACCGTTCGGAGTTCGGCAAGTACGGCAACCGCAGCTTCGACGAGGCGGGCGGCGGCTCGCGGAACTTCCGCTTCAGCGACGATGACGACGTGCGCGCCGCCTTCGGCTCCTTCGGGCATCCGGGCGAGGAGGGCATGCGCAATGCCCGCATGCCGGGCGGCTTCGGCGGCGACGGCTACAGCCATTACGGCGAGAGCTACGGGCGCGGGTCTCAAGGTGGCTCGCGGCCCGGCCAGGGCATGGGCCGGGACCTCGCGGGACGCATGCGCCGGTTCGATCATGCGGGGGATGACCCGTCGGACCGGGGCGACAACACCTCAGAGCGCGAGCGCACGCTGCTGCAGCCCAACGACCGGCGCAATTACGGCGCCGGACCGGGCAACACGCGCTTCGGCAACGACGCCACCGGCAGCCGCGGCGAGGTCCGCCGGGGCGAGCATCAGGGCCGCGGCCCCAAGAGCTATCAGCGCTCCGACGACCGCATCCGCGAGGACATCAACGAGCGCCTCACGGACGACGCCATGATCGACGCCTCGGAGATCGAGGTGAGCGTGCAGAACCGGGAGGTCATCCTCACCGGCACCGTGCGGGACCGGGGCGAGAAGCGCCGCGCCGAGGATGTGGCCGAGCAGGTTCCCGGCGTCGCCCATGTGCAGAACAACCTGCGCGTCGGCCAGCGTCAGGGCGGCCACGTCTCGGGCACGGAGGCGGGCGATTCCGGGATGGCATCCGGCAATCCGGGCGTCGGCACGGCGGGAGCCGGGGCCGGCTCCATGGCTGGCGGCCGCCAGACCGGCGAGAGCAAGCGTGGACGCCAGCGGCAGGACACGTGAGGCCCTGACCGCATGGCGTGAGAACCGCCGCGTATAGGCTGAGATGCGTTTGGGAGCCTCGATTAAGGAAATGGCCGGGCAATGCCCGGCCATTTCGTTGCTGGTTGAAGTCTCGGCGTCCTACTCCGCCGCCTGCGCCATGGGCGCATGGCGGGCGCGCTTCAGGTCCGGCGGCACGGCCTCGGCGGTGAGGACCCGCAGGGCCTCCTCGAGGGTGAGGCTCGTCTGGTCGGGGCTGCCGAGACGGCGGATCGAGACCGTGCGCTCCGCCGCTTCCTTCTTGCCCACCACGAGGAGCACCGGCACCTTGGCGACGGAGTGCTCGCGGACCTTGTAGGTGATCTTCTCGTTGCGCAGATCCGCATCGACCCGGAGGCCGGCGTTGCGGGCGGCGTCGATCACCTCGTTCGCATAAGCATCGCCCTCGGCCGTGATGGTCGCGACCACCACCTGGACCGGGGAGAGCCAGAGCGGGAAGTGGCCCGCATGGCTTTCGATGAGGATGCCGAGGAACCGCTCGAGCGAGCCGCAGATGGCCCGGTGCACCATCACGGGCTGCTTCTTCTCGCCGTCGGGGGCGATGTAGAAGGCCCCGAAGCGCTCCGGCAGGTTGAAGTCCACCTGCGTGGTGCCGCATTGCCAGTCGCGGCCGATGGCGTCCTTCAGGGTGTACTCGAATTTCGGCCCGTAGAAGGTGCCCTCACCCTCGTTCACGCCGGTCTTGATGCGCCCGCCGGATTCCGCCGCCATCCGGTCGAGAACGCGGCGGAGAATGCCCTCCGCATGGTCCCACATGGCATCGGTGCCGACGCGCTTCTCGGGCCGCGTGGCGAGCTTCACGACCACTTCCTCGAAGCCGAAATCCCGGTACACGGAGAGCATGAGGTCGTTGATCTTGAGGCATTCCGCCTCGAGCTGATCTTCCGTGCAGAAGATATGCGCGTCGTCCTGGGTGAAGGCGCGCACGCGCATCAGCCCGTGGAGCGCGCCGGACGCTTCGTAGCGATGCACCGCGCCGAATTCCGCAAGGCGCACCGGCAGATCCCGGTATGACTTCAGCCCGTGCTTGAAGATCTGCACGTGGCCGGGGCAGTTCATGGGCTTCAGGGCGAAGACCCGCTGGTCGGCTTCCGGATCGTTGGGGCGCAGGAAGGCGCTCGCCGACTTCACGGCGAACATGTTGTCCGCGTACCAGCCCCAGTGGCCCGAGGTCTCCCAGAGCGACTTGTCGAGCACCTGCGGGGCGTTCACCTCGTCGTATGTGCCCTTGAGGCGCCGGCGCATGTAGCCCAGGAGCTCCTGGAACATGGTCCAGCCCTTCGGGTGCCAGAACACGGTGCCCGGCCCCTCCTCCTGGAAGTGGAAGAGGTCCATTTCCCGGCCCAGGCGGCGATGGTCGCGCTTTTCCGCCTCTTCGAGCTGCTTGAGATAGGCGTCGAGCTCTTCCTGGGTGGCCCAGGCGGTCCCGTAGATGCGGGTCAGCATCGCGTTGTTGCTGTCGCCCCGCCAATAGGCGCCGGCCACCTTCATGAGCTTGAAGGCGGTGCCGATCTTGCCCGTGGAGGTCATGTGCGGGCCGCGGCAGAGGTCGAACCAGTCGCCCTGCGCGTAGATCTTCAGGTCCTCGCCCCCGGGGATCGCGTCGATGAGTTCGAGCTTGTAGGCCTCGCCCTTGGCGGCGAAGACCTCCTTGGCCTTCTCGCGGGTCCAGACGTCCTTGGTGAAGGGTTTGTCCTTCGCGATGATCTCCCGCATTTTCGCCTCGATGGCCGCGAAGTCCTCCGGCGAGAAGGGCTCGGGCCGGGCGAAGTCGTAGTAAAAACCGTTCTCGATCACCGGGCCGATGGTCACCTGGGTGCCGGGGAAAAGCGCCTGCACGGCCTCCGCCAGCACGTGCGCGCAATCGTGCCGGATGAGTTCGAGAGCCCGGGGATCCTCCCGGTTCAGGAACTCGATCTTGGCGTCGCGGGTGATCGGATCGGCGAGGTCGACGACGGTGCCGTCGAGCGCCATCGCGACCGTGCGCTTGGCGAGCGACTTCGCGATGCCCTCCACGATCTCGCGGCCGGAGATGCCGGGGGCGAACTGGCGCTGGGCGCCGTCGGGGAATGTCAGGGTGATCATGTCAAAGGGTCTCCTGGCTCACTCCTGCAAACGGGGCAGGTAAGCATGGGGCCGACGGTCTATGGTTTAAGGCGAGGGCCGGCCGCCGTCAGGTTCGACCGCCTCGCAGGTGATCGGGGGCGCGTTCGTGCCGCGCCAGCGACCATAGGCCCAGGGCTTATACCAGGCGGCTTCCCCGGGCAATGTTTCGGGAACGAGGTCGAGCCCCGCGGTGCCGAAGGGGCCGCAGCGGCAGATCCGGGCCGCCCCCATCCAGCCGCCCGCCCAGAACCCGTGCCGCTGGATCGCCTCGTCCGTGTATTCCGAACAGGACGGCAGGTGCCGGCAGGCCCGGCCGACGAGGCCGGAGAGGGTGAGCTGGTAGCCCCGGATCAGGAGATGGGCCGCCCGCTGGGCCGGGTTTCCCATCTACTCGGCTGCGGGCGCGGCCTGCCGGGCCGCGATCTGGTCGAGCGCCTCCACGACCGCATCGAAGGTGAGGAGCGTCGAGGCGTGGCGAGCCTTGAAGTCGCGCACGGGCTCGAGCACCCGCAGATCCTCCCAGCGCCCGGAGGGCGGCTCCCCGCCTTCCTTCAGCATGCGCCGCAGGGCAAGGCGAACCTGGCGCAATTCCTCGGCCGTCGAATCCACCACGAGGCGGGCCATGATCGAGGACGACGCTTGTCCGAGCGCGCAGGCCTTCACCTCATGGGCGAAATCCGTGACCCGCTCGCCCTCGACCTTCAGGTCGACCGTCACCGTGGAGCCGCAGAGCTTGGAATGGGCGGTGGCGCTCGCATGGGCGTCGGTCAGCCGCCCGAGACGCGGGATATCGGCGGCCAATTCCAGGATGCGCTTGTTGTAGATCTCGTTCAGCATGGCAGGGCCCGTTCTCACGCCAATATAGGGGCCAACGGGCGGCGCTGCGAGCCGGGCAATCCTGCCCCCCGGACAAAAGCTGCGACCCGTCTGCCTTCTCGTGCGTTGTCGTCAAGCGTTATGCGGCCATGCGCCGCTAAGCTGGTCCATTCGCGGGGCCGCCCCGTATAGGAGACGCAACAGTTCGAGTGAGCGGGAGGCTCCACATGGATGCTGTGGTTAAGTCCTTGTCCGCGCGTCAGGGTTCCGACGCCGACAAGCCCCATACCGAAATGGCCCGGCCGAGCCGCGAGGAGGCGGAGGCCGCCGTGCGGACGCTGATCCGCTGGGCCGGGGACGATCCGGGCCGCGAGGGCCTGCTCGACACACCGAAACGGGTGACGAAAGCCTTCGGCGAGCTTTTCGCCGGCTACGGCCAGGACCCGGCCTCGGTGCTCGACAAGATCTTCGAGGACGTGGAGGGCTACGGGGACATCGTGCTCGTGCGCGACATCCCCTTCCACTCCCATTGCGAGCACCACATGGTGCCGTTCCACGGCTTGGCGCACATCGCCTACTATCCCTCGAAGGGCGTGGTCGGCCTCTCCAAGCTCGCCCGGCTCGTGGAGGTCTATGCCCGAAGGCTCCAGACCCAGGAGACCATGACGGCGCAGATCGCGGACACCCTCGACGAGATCCTCAAGCCCCGCGGCGTCGCCGTGATGATCGAGGCCGAGCATATGTGCATGTCCATGCGCGGCGTGCAGAAGGCGGGCTCCTCGACGCTCACGACCCAGTTCACGGGCCTGTTCAAGGACGAGCCCGCCGAGCAGGTGCGCTTCCTGACCCTCGTCCGGCACGGGAAGTAGCCGCCTCCGTCCCTCACATCCGGAGGAGGGGGAAGCGCGGGCTTGACGGCCATCGGCTTTCGCGGTGTGTCACCGCCCATGTCAGGCTCCGCTCTCCCCGCATTTCCCCTCCCCGGCTCCAAGACGGAACTGGAGGAGGGCTCCGTCCTCTCGCCGCGTTTCGGGGCCGATGGGCTCGTCACTTGCGTGACCACGGATGCGGGGACGGGCGAACTCCTGATGGTGGCCCACATGAACGCCGAGGCCTTGGCCCGCACCCTCGAGACCGGCGAGGTCTGGTACTGGTCGCGATCCCGGAGCGAGCTCTGGCACAAGGGCGCGACGAGCGGGCAGGTTCAGACGCTCGTCGAGATGCGGGTCGACTGCGACCAGGACGCGCTTTGGCTCAAGGTTCGGGTCGGCGGGGACGGCGGGTGCTGCCATACGGGCCGCCGCGCCTGCTTCTACCGGGTGGTCCGCCCGGACGGGACGCTCGCCTCAGAATAAATCCCCACGATTTGGGCTGCGACATTTGCAACCAAGAACACCGTTGCCGCGTTCCCTCGCAGGACAACTGTGGAGCTTAAGCCCGTGAGCATTCTCTGGACCATCATTATCGGCTTCATCGCCGGCGTCATCGCCAAACTGATCACCCCCGGCCGCAACGAGCCGTCGGGCTTCATCCTGACCACCATTCTCGGCATCATCGGCGCCTTCCTGGCCACCTATATCGGCCAGGCGATCGGCTGGTACCGGGCGGGCGAGGGTGCGGGCCTCATCGGGGCCATCGTGGGTGCCGTGATCGTTCTCGTCATCTGGAGCATGATCTCCGGCCGTCGGGGCTCCAGCTCCAGCATCTGAGCGGCGCGCCAGGACAACGGAAAAGGGCGGCTCGAGGCCGCCCTTTTTGTTGCCGACACGGCGGACGCCCTCAAGCCTCGTGGGTGATCATCGCCCGGACCGGGCAGTGGCCCGTGGCGCCCCGATAGGCGAGATAGGACCCCGCCGCCAGGGCGAGCACATTGAGGATCGCGTTCGGACGGGGCTTGGCCCCGGCGGCCGCGAGGCCGAGACCGAGCGCCAGGGAGATGCCCCGCTCGGTCATGGACAGGTTCGGGCTGCCGGTGGGGGACAGGGCGTGGCCGACGGTTTCGGCGACAGAATAAGCCATGGTGTCTCTCGTCGTTGGAGGGTGATGCAGGCCAAACGCCCCGGCGCCGCGCCCCGTTCCGGCACCCCGCCGGCGACCCCGCGAATGAAATTTCACTTCGCTTGAGACCGTCAAGGTTGCTGGCGCGTTGTCGAAGCGGGGCCGTTCACGAGCCCTTCACCGCCCGGTGCGACCTTTGAAAGACGGCCGTCCGGCGGCGCAGCGGCAGGCTCGAGCGCCGTGGCGGTGCGCGTGGCTGAGAGGTGTGCCATGTTCTGGGACGGAATCCCCCGGCGGGGTGCCGGGTTCGGAGGCGGGGGAAGCGGAGGCGCTGCGATGGACGCACCCGTTATGCGCGACATTGGGCGCGGCAAGCTGCGGATCGGCCTGGCGCTCGGCGGAGGGGCGGCGCGGGGCTGGTCCCATATCGGCGTCATGCGCGTGCTCGCCGATGCGGGCATCGTGCCGGATGTAATCGCCGGCTGCTCGATCGGCGCCGTGGTCGGCGGCTGCTACGCGGCCGGCAAGCTCGACGAACTCGAAGCCTTCGCCAACTCGCTGACGAAGCGGCGGGTCATGGGTCTTCTCGATTTTCACATCACGGGTTCGGGCCTCATCGCGGGCAGCCGGCTGCAGAAGCTCCTCGACCAGGACCTCACCGACCGGCGCGTGGAATCGCTGCCGGTCCGCTTCTGCACCATCGCGACGGAGCTCGTGACCGGTCACGAGATCTGGCTCACCAAGGGCCCGCTCGTGCAGGCCATGCGCGCGTCCTATGCCCTCCCCGGCATCTTCGATCCGGTCTTCATCGGCGGACGCTGGCTCATGGACGGCGCGCTCGTGAACCCGATCCCCATCACCGCCGCGCGGGCGCTCGGGGCCGACCTCGTGATCTGCGTGAACCTCAACAGCGAGGTGCGGGCGCGGGGCACCGTGATCCAGAGCTACGACGCATCGGAGCCCTCCTCCGACGAGCAGGACATCGAGGCCGTGATGGACGAGCCGCGGCGCTGGGGCATTTTCGCGCCGCCGCGGCAGAACCGCCCCAAGAAGCCCAATGCGCCCGGCATCGCGACCGTGATGATCGACGCGTTCAACATCACGCAGGACCGGATCGCGCGCTCGCGCCTTGCCGGCGACCCGCCGGACGTGATGATCGCGCCGAAGCTCGCCAAGATGGGCCTGTTCGAGTTCCACCGGGCCCAGGAATGCATCGAGCTCGGCCGGCAGGCCGCCGAGCGCGCCCTGCCGGATATCCTGGAGCTGATCCAGGATTCCCAGACGGTGGCATAAGCCCCTCCCGCGCCCGGGAGGAGCCTTAGGTCAGGCCGTGGCGATGTAGTCCCGCATGGCGCGGGATTCGGCTTCCACCTCCGCGAGGCGATGCTTCACCACGTCGCCGATGGAGACGATGCCCACGAGGCGGTTGCCGTCCAGGACGGGCACGTGGCGGAACTTGCCGTCGGTCATGAGCTCCATGACCTCGTTGATCCCCGACCGCGCCGTGCAGGTCACCACCTTCTCGGTCATGGACCGGGAGACGGGCTCGTCGAGCGCCGCGGCGCCCCGGGCCGCCACGGCCCGGACGATGTCGCGCTCGGAGAGGATGCCGATCACGGGCCGGAAGGTATCGCCTACGATGACGGCGCCGATCCTGCGCTCGGAGAGCAGCCGGGCCGCCTCGCCCAGCGTCCGGGCGGGCTCGATCGTGACGACGCTGCGGCCCTTGCCTTGCAGGATGTGCTCGACATTCATGCGCTGTCCTCCCTTGGCCGGGAGGGTGCGGGCCCAACGCCCGGCCTCCCCGGGGCGGAGAACGGCTTGCGCTCCATGAACGACCGGAGGGCAACCCGGTCTCTGCTGGAGGGATGATCGACCGATTTGCGCCGCCTTTCAAGGTGCGGCGGGCGGGGCGTCGATCAGGGATGGTCCACCGGGTCGCGGGCCCGCCTCACGGCGGCCGGAGCGCGGCGCGGCTTGAGCGGGTCGAGGAGCGGGAAGAGCGCGAGGCCGGCGAGGAAGCCGCCCATATGCGCCTCCCAGGCGATGCTCGCATCGGTGATGCCGAGCGGCTGCGCCAGGAGGGCGGAGATGTAGTTCGTCCCGAACCATACCCCGAGGAAGATCAGGATGCGCCGGTTCTGCACGAGGCCGGCGAGCCGCTCCCGCGGGCGCTCGTGCGGTTCGGCAAGACGCCCCTCGAGGAGCCAGGTGGGCGGCGCGAACATGAACCAGGCCGCGCAGGCCATGAGGCCGGACACGGAGGCGGAGGCGCCGATCATCGGCAAGGCCTGGTCGGGATGCACCAGCACATGGGCGAGCGCGCCGCCGAAGGCGGTGACGGCGAGGAGAGCGAGAAAGCGCGCCGCGCCGCAGCGGCGCAGCACCGGCGTCCCGAAGGCCGCGAACCAGACGCTGTTCATGAGCACATGGGCCCAGGAGCCGTGCAGAAGCGCATAGGTGATTCCGGTCCAGGGCTTGCCGCCCGGCTCCTGGAGCACGTAGCGGGCGAGTTCCACCTGGAGGGCGCCGAGCTCGTCGGTCCGGCCTTCGATCCCGGCCACCACCTGATCGGGCGTCATGCCCCCATAGGCCACGGACCAGCGGGCCGGCACCACGGCGCCCTCCATGAGGAGGCGGAAGGATTCCCATTCGGGCAGGGCGAGCACCCGCAGGGCATGGAGCCCGATGAGGCCTAGGATGACCGCGAGGACCAAGCCGGGAAGGTTGAAGATCGGCTCGCGCTGCGGCCGCGGCGGGGAGGGAATCATAAGCCAGCATGTTGGCGCGCCAGGGCAAACGGCAAGCCCCGGCGCGCTTTGGCGCGGGAATTCGCCTCGATCGGGCCCGGCGTCAAAGGCTCGTTAACCCTGGGTGCGATAGGCTCCCAGCTCCTCGAAGAGCTTTCCGCGATGCATGCAACGACTGGCGCCAGCCTCCGGTCCGCCGCACGCGCCCCCGACCGGCGCCGGCACCAGCGCGTCGCGTTGTGCCTGCTCGGCCGCTACATGCTCTCGAGCCGCCGGGAATATCCCTGCCAGACCGTCGATATGTCCCCCGGCGGCCTCGCCCTCGTCGCCCCCGTACGCGGGCTGATCGGCGAGCGGATCGTGGTCTATGTGGAGCATCTCGGCCGCATCGAGGGGCAGATCGTCCGGCATACGGATCTTGGCATCGCGCTCAGCATCGGCGCCACCCTGCGCAAGCGCGACAAGCTCGCCTCCCAGCTCACCTGGCTCGCCAACCGCCAGAGCCTCGGTCTGCCCGAGGACCGGCGTCACGAGCGCATCGTTCCGCGGCACACCGCGGTGCTGGTGCGGCCCGCGAACGGGGCCGAGGTCACGGCGCGCCTCATCGACGTGTCGCTCTCCGGCGCCGCCCTGACGCTCGCGGACCGCCCGGCCATCGGGACCGGCATCACACTCGGCCAGACTCCGGCCAAGGTCGTCCGCCATTTCGAGGGCGGCGTCGCGGTGGAGTTCCTGCTCCCCCTCTCGCCGGACCGATTCGACGAGAGCGTGGTGCTCTGAGGGTCTCCAGGCTCCGAAACCCGCCGGCCTCATCCTCGATGCCCCGGCCTCATGACGACCGTGCCCTGACAGCCCACGGCCTCATCCTCACCAAAGCCTGAACGCTTCGCGCGCAATCCCACCCGTTCCCGGCAACGGCTTGGAAAGGCTGTCGAAAAGCCGCCTCGTCCCGGCGTCGTTTCACTCAAATTGCAACAATTCGATCAAGGCGCCTCCAAGGCTCCGGGCCCCAAGGTCTCCCCTGGGACAAAGGAGGGGCCTCATGGGACGAAAGCTCCAGATCGACACAGTGAAACAATGGATGCGGACGACCTGCACGTCCGCCCAAGGATTGGCGGGGCGCAAGATCCCCTTCATCGACATCGCCGTGATGGCAGGCGCCGTCCTGCTGGCGAGCGGACCAGTTCTGGCGCAGCCTGCGAATGTGCTGCCGACGGCCTTTGCGGCCGCGCAGGTCTCAGGGGAAACGCGTCCGGTGCCCGCCTGGCTGCGGTTCTGCGAGGCCCAGCCCTCGGAATGCCAAGTGGACACGGCCGAGCCCGAAACCGTCAAGCTCACCCGTCAGGTGTGGCAGCAGATGATCGCCGTGAACGCCAAGGTGAACGGCAGCATCCGCCCGCTCACGGACGACGACCATTGGGGCGTCGCCGATTCCTGGGGCTACCCGACGGACGGCTACGGCGATTGCGAGGATTACCAGCTCCTGAAGCGCAAGCTTCTGGCCGAGGGTGGCCTGCCCCGCCGGGCCATGCGGATGACCGTCGTGATCGACGAGAAGGGCGAGGGTCACGCGGTCCTGATGATCCGGACGGACCGGGGCGACTTCATCCTCGACAACAAGTCGTCGAGCATCCTGCCCTGGTACCAGACGGGCTACATCTTCGTGAAGCGCGAGGGGCAGGACGGCTCGACCTGGGCGTCCCTCGGCGGCGTCATGTCACCGACCACCACCGCGAACCGGTGAGGCGCCCTGGCCAAGATTGTCTCGAAATTCGCTCCGTCAACCGTCAAGGACCCTGACCTGGACCTGAACGGCGCCTGGTTGACGTAGCGACAGAGTTGCGACTCCCGGTCACGTCCCCACCCTTCCGTCCCAGACCGGGATTCGCCGGCGGGGCCAGCCGAAACGCTGGCTCCGCCTCTTTTTTGAGGTTTATGGTTAAAAAATTGTCGCAGCCTCTGGAACCATAGTCTGACGGGCCGCGTTAACCTCGCCTTTACTTTGCTCTTGAGGCCCCCACCCGAGTCTGTCAGCTTTGGTTAAAAGAACCTTAACCAGGCTGGGTGTGGGGCAATGCGGCAAGCGCTTTTCGGTCAGTTCGACATTGGTGGACCTTCGGCGGGAACGACGTTCGTCGCAAGGGTTTTCCGCGCGGTTCTCGTGGGGCTGCCCCTCTTCATCGGCGGGGCGACATCGCAGGCCCAGACGCTGGCCTCCCTCCCGAACGCCAACCAGCTCGTCGAGAAGGCCGCCCCGGCCCGCCCGATCCAGGCCTGGGTGAAGTTCTGCGAGCAGTTCGGCGAGGAATGCGCCGTGGACCCGACGGAGCCTGCCTTCGTGCAGCTCACCGCCCAGAACTGGAACACCCTGGTCACAGTGAACAAGCGGGTGAATTCGCGGGTCAAGCCGATCACGGACAAGGAGCATTGGGGCCTGCTCGACCGCTGGGAGTTCCCGGATGACGGCGCCGGCGATTGCGAGGATTACCAGCTCCTGAAGCGCCGCATGCTGGTGGAACGCGGTCTCCCGCGCCGCGCCCTGCGCATGACGGTTGTGATCGACGAACTCGGCGAGGGTCACGCGGTCCTCATGGTCCGCACCGACCGGGGCGACTACATCCTCGACAACAAGACCTCGACGGTCCTCCCCTGGGAGCAGACGGGCTACACCTTCGTGAAGCGCGAAAGCCAGGACGGCGTCGCCTGGGTCAGCCTCGGCGGACGCACCGCTTCGCCCACGACGACCGCGAACCGCTGACACCAAACCCCACGGCTCACAGAAACGCCGCCCCCAGGGGCGGCGTTTTCGTTTGGCGCGGCCTAGTCGATCCGCTTCATGCCACGGGAAAAGCGCTGCCAGTTCTCCACGTAGTGGCGCGCGGACCAGCGCAGGCGCTCGATGGCGTCCGCGTCGAGCGTGCGGATCGCGCGGGCCGGCGAGCCGACGATGAGGGAGTTGTCCGGGAATTCCTTGCCCTCGGTCACGAGGGCGTTGGCGCCGACCAGGGAGTTGGCGCCGATGCGCACATGGTTCAGCACCGTGGCGCCCATGCCGATGAGCGCATTCTCACCGATGGTGCAGCCATGCAGGATCGCCCGGTGCCCGATCGTGCAGCCGGCCCCGATGGCGAGGGGCGCGCCGCGATCGGTGTGGAGCACCGCTCCTTCCTGGATGTTCGTGGAATCGCCGATGACGATGGGCTCGTTGTCGCCCCGGATCACCGCCCCAAACCAGATTCCCACGTCGCGCCCGAGCCGAACGTTGCCGATTACATGGGCGTCGGGGGCGATCCAGTAGTGCCCCTCCTCGGGAAGGGACGGAGCGAGATCGTCGAGGGTGTAAACGGGCATGGGGTAGCTCGCGCGGGACCGGTGCCCGATTTCGGCACGATCCGCCTGGCGGAGTCCAGCGCGAAGCGGCGATCAGCCCAGGGCGGTCGTCGGCGCGATGGCGAGCACCAGCCCGCCCGAGGGCACGAGGCGCGCGATGGATCCGGTCAGGGTACGACGATCAGCCGGCAGCGATCATCTGCGCCACATCCAGCACGAGGCGCCCCGAGAGCAGGCTCCAGCCGCAGGCGATCATGGTGGCCAGCATCACGAAAGGGATGGGACGCCCTTCCGCCCGGCGGCCGCGCACCGTGTTGCGCACGATGATGAACGGCGCCGAGAACACGAGGACGGGCACGCTGGCGAGCGCGCCGAGGCCGCCGGTCTCGAGCAGATGGAAACTCGCGCGCCGGTCCGTCATCAGTTCGAAGGCGCTCGCGAGCAGCCCGGCGAAGGCGAAGCCGAGGGCGAGGGATTGCAGGGATTCGAGGGCGGCGGGATCGATCGCCATGACGGTCGGGCTCCATGGGAGACCCCAACTGTGCCGCGCTTTTAAGGAAGTGTTAACCGAGACCCGCCGGCTTGGTTAACACGGAGGCGCCGCCTGTGAACAAAGCGAACCGCCGAAGGCACTCGTCGATGCGTCCGGATCGCCGGGGGCGCGTTGCCCCTGAGGCGGATCGTGCAACGCAGAAGGGCCGCCTGCGAGCGAGGCGGCCCCTCAATGGAAGCGGTTGGCGAGGCCGAGGCCTCAATCCTCGAGGTCGGTGTCCAGGATCGCCATGGTGAAGTTGAAGGAGCGGTCGCCGTCCTCGTCGTCCACGAAGAGCACGCCCAGGAACTCCTCGCCCACATAGACCTCGGCCGAGTCGGTCTTCTTGGGGCGTCCGACGACCCGGATGGAGTGGTTCGCGAAGGTCTGGCGCAGGTAACGCTCCACTTTCGCCATCTCGTTCTTGTCCACGCCGAACCCTCTCTGTTGGCGGCCCGACACCGGGCTCGCGAAATACTTAGACTTTGGGATGGGCATGCCCTTGCCACGGCAATGCAACGCGAGCAAGGCCGCCTGGTTCACCGGAGCGGGTCTTTCGAGGCCGAAGACCCGCTCGCCGAGCCCCGATCCGCTCAGATGCCTTCGCCCGCGACCCACCCGCCGCGCCAGGATCCGCTCAGATGCCTTCCATGATCGACAGGAGTTGGTCCATCTGCCGCGCCGGCTCGGCGCAGCCCGCGGTTCCCACCACCCGGGCCGGAACGCCCGCCACCGTGGTGTTGCGGGGAACGGGCTGCAGCACCACGGAGCCCGCAGCCACACGGGCGCATTCGCCGACCTCGATGTTGCCGAGGATCTTGGCGCCGGACCCGATGAGCACCCCGCGGCGGATCTTCGGGTGCCGGTCGCCCCGCTCCTTGCCCGTGCCGCCGAGGGTCACGTCCTGGAGCATCGATACATTGTCCTCGATCACCGCGGTCTGGCCCACCACGAGGCCCGTCGCGTGGTCGAGGAAGATGCCGCGGCCGATCCGTGCCTGCGGGTTGATGTCCGTCTGGAACACCTCCGACGACCGGCTCTGCAGATAGAGCGCGAAATCGCGCCGGCCCTGGTGCCAGAGCCAGTGGGCCAGCCGGTGGGTCTGGATGGCGTGGAAACCCTTGAAGTAGAGCACCGGCTCCAAGAACCGGGACGCGGCCGGGTCGCGGTCGGACACGGCCATGATGTCGGCCCGGAAGGCCTCGCCGATCGTGGCGTCGCTCGACACGGCTTCGAGGAAGGTCTGCTCGATGAGATCGGCCGACAGGGCCGGATGGCCGAGGCGCCAGGCGACCCGGTGAATGACCGCAGCCTCCAGCGAGGGCTGCTGCAGGATCGTGCTGAGCGCGAAGCCTGCGAGCGCCGGCTCCGCCTGGACCATGACCTCCGCCTCCCGGCGCAGGCGCTCCCACACGGGGTCGACGGTGCCGGCGACGGCACCGGGCTCGAGCTTCGTCCGAGCTTGGGTCATGGGGGCTCTCCCTCTCGACGCAGGCGGCGTCGCCCGTTTAGATAAACCTCCCTCCGCCTTTTCCCTAGAGCCTGCCTGCATGCAAGGCCTTCATCGGCATCAGGCTCGACCGCGAGTTCAAGCGCCATGCCCGAGGCACTCTCCTCCCCGACCGCGAAGCTTTCGGTCAGCCTCGACGGTGCGGTCGCGACCGTTGCGATCGACAACCGCGCCAAGCGCAACGCCCTCGACCTCGAAATGTGGAGCGCATTTCCGCCCATCATGACCGCGCTGGGCGCCGACGAGCGCGTGCGCGTCATCGTTCTGCGCGGCGCGGGCGACGCGCCCTTCGCGTCGGGCGCGGACATCGCGGAGTTCGACACCGTGCGGGCCGATGCGGCCGGCGGTCGCCGCTACGAAGCCGAGAACGAGGCGGCTTTCTGGGCGGTGGCCCATTGTCAAAAGCCCGTGATCGCCCTGATCCGAGGCTTCTGCCTCGGCGGCGGGTTCGGCCTTGCCCTGGCCTGCGACCTGCGCATCGCAGGAAACGACGCGGTCTTCGGCATCCCGGCCGGACGCCTCGGAGTCGGCTACCCGCCGGGCGCCATGTCCCTCATCGTCGCCGCAATCGGCCCTGCTGCCGCCAAGGACCTGTTCTTCACCGCGCGCCGCATCGAGGCCGCCAAAGCGCTCCGGCTCGGGGTGGTGCAGCGGGTGGCGGCGCCGGCCGATCTCGACGGGGCAGTCGCGGACCTCGCCCTCGCCATCGCGGCGAATGCGCCCCTCACTTTGAGAGCCGCAAAGGCGGCGATCGACAAGGCGAGCGGCGTCGGATTTGCGGGCGCCGATCCGGTGGCGATGGCCGATGCCTGTTTCGACAGCGCGGATTACCGCGAGGGACGCACGGCGTTTCTCGAAAAACGCGCGCCGCGCTTCACCGGCCGCTGATCAGCGGCGGCCGGCTCTCGCCCCGAGGCGCCCCGCCTCGTCGGTGCCCTGTTGGCGGTAGGCGAAATACCGCCCCTCGGGCACGTCCGTCTCGACCGACACGTCGGCGCAATCCGGCAGGGTGAAGACCCGGTCGGACAGCAGAAGGCCGCCGGGTTGCAGGAGCGGCGAGAGGAGCGGCGACAGGCGCTCCGCCAGAACGCGGTTCGCCTCCTCGTCTCCGGTGCCGATATCCGCATGAATCAGCACCGCCGAGCCGCGCCCGAAGCGCTCCGCGAAGGCCGGTAAGGTGTCGAAGATGTCGCCGACGATGAGCCGGTCCGCCGGCGGCATGCAGTCGGGATGCGCGGCGGGCTTGCGTTCGAACACGTAGATGTCCCGCCCCGGCAGGCGATCGCGCAGGTGGTCGTAGGTGCGGCCGTTGCCGAGGCCGAGTTCGAGGATGAGCCCCGGCCGGTCCGCCACTTGTTCCGACGCCCAATCGAGCAGCATGCGCTGCGCCGTCAGCCGTCGGATCACGCTGTCGAGCCGGGTCATCGTCACCTCAGGAAAGGGCACGTCGCGAGGGCATATAGGTCAGAGCCCGCGTCCGTCAGGCTCTCTTGGCCGCGATGGGCATCAGGCGCCGCGCGCGGTGGGCCGCCCCGCGTCGAAGCGCGAACCGAGGAAAGCGAGGATCGCGTCCGCGAACACGTCGTTTCGGTCTCCGGCCACCATGTGCCGCGCATTCGCCACGTCCATGTATTCGGCCCCCGGCGCCAGGGCGAGGAACTCGGCGGCAGCTTCCGGGGTGACGAGTTCGCTCGACGCGCCGCGCACCAGGAGGAGAGGCACCGTCAGGTGCGCGGCCGCATCCATGAGGCGGCTTTCCACGATCTCCCAATCCGTGTTCACGGAGCGCGGCCCGTCGAGAAAGCGCGGGTCCCAATGCCAGCGCCAGCGTCCGTCCGGGTGCAGGCGCAGATTCTTCTTGAGCCCGTCGAGAGAGGTGGGCTTGGGCCGGTGCGGCAGGTAGGCGGCGACGGCTTCGGCGGCCTCCTCCACGCTGGCGAATCCCTCCACGGCCCTGGCGCGCATGAAGCCCTGGATGTGATCGACGCCGCGCGGATCCATCTTCGGCACGATGTCCACGAGGACGAGGCCAGCCAGGCTCGGCTCGCCGGGTTCCGCGAGAGCGAGTAGCGAGGCGATGCCGCCCAGCGAGGCGCCGATCGCGACTGGCGCCCTGCCCTGCTCGCGGATGATCTGCGCGGCGACCGCTCGCACGTCCGCGGCAAAGTCCGGGAATGCGTAGGCGCCCTCGGGCACCCATTCGCTGTCCCCATGCCCGCGCTGGTCGAGAGCGACCGCATGCCAGCCCTCGCCCGCGAGGCGGCGGGCCGTCCGGCTCCAGGCATGACGCGTCTGCCCGCCCCCGTGCAGCAGCAGGACGGGGGGCCCCGCTCCCATTTCAGTCGCGACGAGGCGGTTGCCGCCCGCGCCCGCAAAACTCCGGCTCATGCCTGTCTCGATCCCTCTGCCCCGTTACGGCCGCTCTGCGAGAAACGCGAGCACGCCCTGCTTGTGGACCTTGTCGCCGACGGCGAGGTTGTGGTCCCGTCCGGGGATATCGAGGGCGCGGGCGTTCGGCATCAAGGCGGCGAGCTCCTGGGCGGGGCCGGCCACCGTGTCGGCGGTGCCGACGGAGACCAGGGTCGGAACCCGGATCCCGCCCACATCCTCCTCCGAAAGGGTTTGGCGCGAGCCGCGGATGCAGGCGGCGAGCGCCTTGAGATCGCTCTTGGTCTGTTCCGCGAAGAGGCGGAACATGCGCTGCATGGGGTCCGTCAGAACCTCGGCCGAGGGGGCCTCCATGGCGTCCGCGATGTTGAGGGGAAGGCCGACCCCGTGGACGAGGCGGATGCCGAGGCCGCCGAGGAGGAGCGAACGCACGCGGCCGGGATCGATGACCGCCAGATGCGCGGCGATCCGCGCGCCCATGGAATAGCCCATCACGTCCGCCCGCTCGACCTTCAGATGGTCGAGGAGCCGCCGCGCGTCGCCGGCCATGACCGACGAATCGTAATCCTCCGCCCGGTAGAGCTTCTCGCTCTGCCCGTGTCCGCGGTTGTCGAGGGCGATCACGCGGAAGCCGGCGCGGGTCAGGCTCTGCACCCACAGGGTGTTGACCCAGTTTACCGCGTGGTTCGAAGCGAAGCCGTGAATGAGCAGGATCGGGTCGCCATGACCCGTTTCGGGCGCCGCATCCAGATAGGCGATGCGGACGCTGCCGGAGGAGAAAACATGCATGGACAAGTCGGGCTCGGGTTCAGGGCACCCTATGCCACGGCTTGGCCGTTATGCAATCACGCGGGCCTGGGCTCCGGCTTGGAGCCCCGCCATGGGTTGGCCTACCGGGTAATCACGCGGGCCTGGGCTCTGGCTTGCGGCCCTGCCATGGGTTCGCCTGCCGGGCAATTGCCTGGGCTTGGGCTCCGGCCGCGACCGGGCTACTAGGCTTGCCGGCCGTCCGCCATTATGGTGCCGGCCAAATTCAGGGCTCATCCGAGGCGAGAAACCATGGCCGACAAGGGCACTCCGCATTTCCACAACGAGCCGGGCGTGTCGGCGATTCACGTGGGATCGAAGGAGTTCATGTGCATCGGGGCGCTGCCCCCGCTCGACCACCCGCACGTGTTCCTGGACATGGGCTACGACACCGAGATCGTCTGCTCCTATTGCTCGACGCTCTTCAAGTACGACCCGTCCCTGAAGACCGACGAGGCGCGGCCGCCCGAGGCCAAGTGGGAAGAAGACTTCACGGACAGCGCGTCCTCGCGCTGATGCCGCTCTCCCTCGCGGTCGTGGGCGCCGGGATCGGCGGCCTCACGGCCGCCCTGGCGCTGGGCCGGCAGGGCCACGCGATCACCCTCATCGAGCGGCGCACCGGCTTCACCGAGGTCGGGGCCGGGTTGCAGCTCTCGCCCAATGCGAGCCGCATCCTCATCGCGCTCGGTCTCGCGCCGGCGCTCCGCCGGGTGGTGGGCGAGCCGGAGAGAGTCGTGGTGCGGGCCATCGGCTCGGGCCGGACCATCGGCGAGGCCCGGCTCGGCGCCTTCATGCGGGAGCGGTTCGGCGCCCCCTATTGGGTGGTGCATCGGGCCGACCTGCAGCGCATCCTCCTCGACGCGGTCCGCTCCCTGCCGAATGTGCGCCTCGTCATGGGCCGGCGGGTGGAGGCGGTGGAGCCCGAGGAGGGCCGCCTCACCCTCGTCGCCGAGCGCGGTGGACGGGACGACCTCACGGTCGACGCGATCGTCGGCGCGGACGGCATCGGGTCCGCTCTGCGGAGCGCGGTGGATGGCGCCGCAGCCCCCACCTATCGCGGCTCCGTTGCCTGGCGCGCCACCCTCCCCCGGGACCGGGCGCCGCCGGCTTTGGCCGGCAACGAGACCGGCCTTTGGCTCGGCCGCAGCGGCCATGTGGTGCATTACCCCATCGCCGGCGGACGCCTCCTCAACCTCGTGGCCATCGAGCGCCGACGCGATCCCGTGGAAGGCTGGGCGACGCCGGGCGACCCGGCGGCCCTGCTGGGGCGCTTCGGGGGGTCGGCCCCGCCCCTGCGTGAGCTCCTGGGTGCGGCGGATTCCTGGCTGCTCTGGTCGCTCTTCGACCGCCCCGCCAGCCGCCTTGCCCGGGGCCGCCTCGCGCTCCTCGGCGATGCGGGGCACCCGATCCTCCCATTCCTCGCCCAGGGCGCGGCCCTCGCCATCGAGGATGCGGCCGCCCTGGCGCGGGCGCTCGCCGATAGGCCCGACCCCTCCGTCGCTTTTGCGGACTACGAGCAAAGTCGCCTTGCCCGGGTGGCGCGGGTCCAGAAGGAAGCGCGCCGGAATGGGCGCGTCTACCATGCCCCCGGTCCCATCGCCTGGGGCCGCGACCTCGTGATGCGTCGTCTTGGACCCACGGGCATGACCGAGCGCTACGCCTGGCTCTACGGCCACGGGCTCGCCCCCTGAGACGCGGCCCCGCCTCCCTTGCGCTCCCGTGTGCCGCCCGCTAACCCTCGGGCGCATGCGGACGTGGCGAAACTGGTAGACGCAAGAGACTTAAAATCTCTCGGGCCATGCCCGTGCGGGTTCGATCCCCGCCGTCCGCACCACCACTACGATTAAGTGCTTGGTGGCCAAAGATTTCTTGTAGATAAAGGCTTTCGGAGAGGCTCCGTACTACAAACGGGGTCTCCAAATGGCGTTGCTGATGCCCAAACTTGTTCGCTGCCCGAAGACGGCGGCCTGGGTCTCCCGCAAGGTGATTCCGGCCGATGTGAAGGATACGTACCACCGC
Organism: Microvirga sp.; assembly: GCA_036562855.1. GTDB lineage: Bacteria > Pseudomonadota > Alphaproteobacteria > Rhizobiales > Beijerinckiaceae > Microvirga. The sequence continues at coordinate 4,394 of DATCJK010000047.1, read as the reverse complement.
CTCTACGGCGTCCGTGCCGAGGCCCTGTTCAGGGCTCCTATGTACTCCTCTCAGGCCGAGGCGAAGCGTCTGTTCGCGGATTGGATTGGAGAAGTAGAGAGTCGCATCGCGAGCTTGCGAGCGGCGAGCAGTGGCCTCGGACGAACCCTGAGCCAACGTGAAGCCGTCGCCCTGGCTGGTGAATGGCGTCGCTGGTTCGTCGTGCAGCACGAAGAGAACCCAGGGCACCCAGATACCTGGGAGAACGTGTGCGACGAGTTCGCCTCGGAATACCGTCGATTCGCGCCGCCCGATGCCGAGTACTTTGACCCGGATGAGTCCTGGACCAGGGGTCCCAAGATCGCGCCGAAAGTTCGTCCGGTAGTCTACAAGACTGCCGAGGTAGAGCGATTCTTGGCTGCCCAAAGGCTTTACCTACAGCCGGGCTCACTGGACCTCTTTCTGGATCTGCTCCTGGATGTGCTGGTCGACGCGCTCATTCTGATCAAAAAGCGAGCCGCGGGCGACTACAGCCCCGACAGTACAGCTTCTCGCTTCCCCAGATTCGACCGGGGGCACGAGGCAGGGATTGGAGTTTGGTCCCTCTGGGAGGCCTGGATCTCGGAGAAGAAGCCCAAGCCGGCGACCATAGATCGGTGGCGGGCAGTCTTTCTTCATCTCAGCCGGATGTTCCCCGATGCCGGCAGTATCTCGGAGCAGGATGCTCGGACGTGGGCGTATGGCCTCACTTCCGAAAACCGCTCCGCTCAAACCGTTCAGGAGGTGTGGATCAACGCAGCAAAGACGATCTTCTCCTGGGCCAGGAGCCAGAAACGTATCGACACAAATCCATTCGCTGACATCAAAGTCACAGTGCCGAAGAGGGTGCGGAATCGAGAGACGAAGGCGTTCAGGAGCAATGAGCTTGCGACGATCTTGCGGGCGACGCTTCTGGATCCACCTCCCCGGCTGGCAAGGCACTACGCCTCGATGCGTCGGTGGGTGCCGTGGATCTGCGCCTACAGCGGGTCTCGCGCTGGCGAGATCACGCAGCTCCGTCGGGAGGACGTAATCCAATTGGACGGCGTGTGGGCTCTCCGCCTGACCCCGGAGGCCGGCACGATCAAGAGTGGCGAGGCCAGGCTCATCCCCATTCACGAGCACCTTATCGAGCAGGGCTTTCTCGACTTCGTGAGGGACTCTGGAAACGGGCCTTTATTCTACGATCCTGCTGCTCGCCGAAAGGTGGACAACGGCGACCCGACGAAGCCGGGGCAACCCCAGGCAGTCAAAAGTCGCAACAAGCTCGCAGGATGGGTTCGTGACCTGGGCGTCGACGACCCTGAACTGAGCCCGAACCACGCTTGGCGGCACACCTTCAAGCAGGTCGCAGATCGCCACGGCGTCAGCGAGAGGGTCTCGGACGCCATCACCGGCCATGCGCCGCAATCCGAAGGTCGCAAGTACGGGCAGCCGACGCTGGTCGATATGGCTGCGGCGCTGACGAGGTTTCCTCGGTACGTGTTCTGATTTTGCTTTATAGGAGGCAGGCTACTTGACGGCCCCTGACCGCCCAAACCTTCTACAAACCTCCCTGGACATCAGGTACGGCTCGATTGTGGCCCTTCACTGCTGCTTCAGGTCCAACAAAACCAACGAACTCTTTATCCCTCTTTGCAAGTATGCCCCTGCGAGGGGTGTACCCGGGGGTTGAGATCGTCAGGAGTCCCATCAGCAACTTTGTCAGCCGGTTGCCCACGGGGTTCGTCCGTTTCCATCCTTGGACGTTCAGATCGCAATCCCGGAGTGCTCACTCATCGGGTTCGGGCAGGGGCTGGGCGAGGCCACCGGCCACGCCAATGCCGGTATGGGGGCGGTGAACCTTCAAGGCCTCGGGCATGATCGCCGGAGCAGTCGTGTCCTCCTCATCCGGCACGCTCTTCAGACCCGATCGCACCGCCTCGATGAGTGCTGTTGCATCCTCATCCGGCACGCTCTTCAGACCCGATCGCACCGCCTCGATGAGTGCTGTTGCATTGAAGGGCTTGGGCAGGAAGATCGTACCCTCCGGCACGTCACCTTGCCTGGGCCGCTCCCGGCCCGAGACAACAACCAAGCCGATATGGGGCCAGGCTCGGTGCACCACCCGTGTGAAGGTGAAGCCGTTCATCGATCCGGGCATCTCAACATCCGTGACGAGAACGCGAACGTCCCGCCCGGTTGCCTCCAGCACGGTCAGAGCCTCATCCGCGTTGGCGGCCTCGATAACCTTGAAGCCTGCCTCCTCCCGCAGAATGTCCGCTGTAAACATGCGCAAGAGCGCCTCGTCCTCGACGAGCAGGACGATAGGCGGCGAGGGGTGTTGGGTGTCCATGCCCCATGAGCCTTGCTCTCGAACTGAGGGAGACCGTCAGTCGGGAGCTACGATGCTCGGGGCTGAAGCTCGCCGGAGAGGCGACAAGCCGGACCAACATAGATTGATCTGAGATGCAGCGATACGGGCTTCACGCGGCTTTGGCCATGAGGGTTTGTCGAACCCAGTCCCCTGCCTCCTCGGGCATCTTGAACAGGGGCGCATCCTGGGTGTTGCACTTGCCGAACCCTGCCTCCAGGTGCCACCACCCCAGATGCTCGGGGTCATGGTACGTCCCGTCAAGGCGGACGAACACGGCCGCAAGCTGGTCATTGGCCAGCACAAGCCGGCCGTCGGTGTCGTGGCCGTCGATCAGCACGCGCATGGAGAGGAATGAGATGGTGGGGGTCATAGCCCTCGCCCTTCAGGCTGGGGCGAAAGGTCAGTGCCAAATGGCCGGACACCCAAGGTACAAGTTCGTCTGATACGGCAGTCAGCTTGGCAAAGTCACTGCAGGTCGTACACCTACCACGAAGATCGTCAGTCCCGAAGACCAAGCTGATGCGGCGTATCATCAGGCATGAAGTTATGATCATAACCTAACATAGATAGGGGAAAAGCACTCCTGTGTGGGACATAAGGCCTGTACTGCCAGCCACTGATCTTGGCGCTGGCAGCTGAGAGATACGACGCGCTCCCGCCTGCAACAGGAGGAGCGCCGCCGTGCAGCATCCCGTCCATGCCGATTACAATCCGCTCATCCGCAAGCTGGAGAGCATCTTCACCCTCTCGGGTGACGAGCGGCAGGCGCTGCTTGGGTTGCCTATGCAGGTGGTGGCGCTCAAGGCCGACCAGGACATCGTGCGCGAGGGCGACAGCCCGTCCCGCTCCTGCCTGCTCATCAGCGGCTTTGCCTGCACCTACAAGATCACCGCTCAAGGCAAGCGCCAGATCGTCTCCTTCAACATTCCTGGCGATGTTCCCGACCTCCAGAGCCTGCACCTCAAGGTCCTCGACAACTCGGTGGCAACGATGAGCCCGTGCCGCGTGGGCTTCATCACCCATGACGACCTGCGCCTGATCTGCGAGCGCTTTCCGCGCATCACGGCCGCGTTCTGGCGCGAGACCCTGATCGATGCGGCGATCTTCCGGGAATGGGTGGTGAATGTCGGGCAGCGCGAGGGCATGAGCCGCATGGCGCATGTGCTGTGCGAGCTCATGGTGCGCCTCAGGGCGGTGGGCCTTGTGGAGGACCACAGCTGCGACCTGCCGATCACTCAAACGGAGTTCGCCGATGCGCTCGGCTTCACCCCCGTGCACGTGAACCGGGTGCTCCAGCAGATGCGGGCCGAGGGCCTGATCGTGAGCGAAGGAACACGGCTGACGGTTCCGGACTTTGACAGGCTGAAGCAGGTGGGTGAGTTCGACGCCACCTACCTGCACCTGGAGAACAGGCAGGCTGCCGCATGAGCCTCACCCTGCAGCCCGTCCGGGTTGCGACCGGCTTTGACGAGGAAGGGGTGCTGGTGCTCGATGACGAGCAGCGGCTTGTGGCGGTGCTGACCCGGCTCGATGGGCAGTATGGGGCCGTGTCGGGCCACTGGTTCCTGGAGGCCGGCTTTGGCCGCCTGAGCGGCCGCGACCAGCCCACCTTTGTCGACCTCGAGGCAGCAACGGACTGGGTGCGCCAGCGCCTCGCGAAGGCACAGTAGCGGCACGATACGGCCACGCCCGTCCATCCTCGTCAGTCGCATCCGCGAGTTCACGTCGTCAGTGGAGCAATCTCTGTCCCACTGAAGCTTTGCCCTGCTCGATCACGGCTGCCCAAGCTTGATCCTCCAACCAGGCGCTTCGCCCGGGGCGCCCACACATTCTGAAGCAAATCCATCCTTGGCCGCAGAAGATCCTGCGCGGGTCATGATTTGTGCACGGTAGCGCCGATGGTGCAGACGAGCCCTGTGGGCTCAAAGGCAAGGTGAACATCGCCTCCGAGATCCTGCGAGAGACTGCGCTCGATCAGGCGAGTTCCAAAGCCACGTCTGGCGGGCTCTTTTACGAGAGG
>DATCJK010000008.1:0-114401 GCA_036562855.1 Microvirga sp. | reverse complement strand
GATCACGAGGCCGTACTGCTTCTGCTTGAGCTTGGCCAGCGCGGTGGTGCCGTCCGACGCGTCGTCCACGTCCTCGAACCCCAGTTGCTTCAAAAGGTTGCGGATGATGCGGACCATCGTCTGATAATCGTCGACGACAAGGATCGGCATCCCGAGATCGAGCGCCATGCTTCCGGCTCCCATTGGCGGCCACCGCTTCTGCGGCGGGTGAAATGAATATGTCCCCCAGATCGGCCCGCAGGCCTACCTGACGCCGTAAACCTAGCGAAGCCCCGGTTTCAAAGGCGTTAATCCGCAAAATTTGCCGGTGATCGTCCGCTTGCGTCGTAAGACGAAGGACCACCCGAACCAAAGTTCGATGGCCACGTTGAACGGCTGCGCTTTATCTTGTGCAGTGCAGCGAAGGATGTGCCGATGGCCCTGGGAGCCGTGACTGCGATCACTCACCACCAGACCCTGTTCTTCGAGGATCTGAGCCTCGGCCAGCGGGCCAGCCTCATGCGCACGGTCATGGATCAGGACCTGCACCTTTTCGCGGAGGTGAGCGGGGACACCAACCCGATCCACATCTCCGACAGCTTCGCGGCCGGCACTCGGTTCGGCCAGCGGATCGCCCACGGCATGTTCACCGCAAGCCTCGTCTCGGCGCTTCTCGGCACCCGCTTGCCGGGCCCCGGCGCCGTCTATCTCTCCCAGACGATCCAATTCCTCGGGCCCGTCCGCATCGGCGACGTGGTGACGGCGAATGTGGAGGTGGTGGAACTCGTGGAAGCCCGCCGCAGGGCGCGCCTCTTTTGCGAATGCATCTGCGACGGCAAGGCGGTGCTGGAGGGCGAGGCCTGGGTCGCGGTGGAGAGCCGCCACCGGCGCGCCTAGTATTTCCGACCGGTGCGGCGCTTGACCCGTCGCCCGGTTTTGGACAGGGTCGCGGCCCCGTGCCCGACCCCTCGCTCCACTCCTCGCCCCCCTTCACGATCTGCCGCGACGGCGAGCCCGTCCCGACCGCGCTCCAGGGCGCCGTGGTCGCGATCGGCAATTTCGATGGGGTGCACCGGGGCCATCAGCGGCTGATCGAGGCTGCCCGCGAGGACGCCCGGCGGCTCGGCGGGCCGGCGGCGCTCCTCACCTTCGAGCCCCATCCGCGCCTCTACTTCAAGCCCGACGCCCCGCTCTTTCGCCTGACGCCCGAGCCGGAAAAGCTCGCGCTCCTGCGCCGCTACGGCCTCGACGGCGCTTTCGTGCGCCGGTTCGACGGCGCCCTCGCGGCGCTCACGGCCGATGCCTTCGTCCGCGATCTTCTTGCTGGGGCGCTTGGCGCGGCGGGCGTGGTCGTCGGCCACGATTTTCATTTCGGCCGGAGCCGGGAAGGGGACCCGGACCGGCTGCGGGCGCTCTGCGGGGAACTGGGGCTCTCCTGCACGATCGTGCCCGCCGTCACGGAGGGGGACGAGGTGGTATCCTCCAGCGCCATCCGGGCGGCGCTCGAAGAGGGCGATATTGCCCGAGCGAACCGGCTTCTCGGGCATCGCTGGTTCGTCGCCGCGGAGGTCCGCCACGGGCACAAGCGGGGCCGGACCCTCGGCTACCCGACCGCCAATCTGCGCCTGCCCGACGAGACCCGGCTGCGGCACGGCATCTATGCGGTCCGGGCTCAGGCCGGCGACCGGCATCTCGGCGGGGTCGCGAGCTTCGGCCGCCGGCCCACCTTCGATAATGGGGCGCCGCTTCTCGAGGTCTTCCTGTTCGATTTCGCGGGCGATCTCTACGGGCAGACCCTCGGAGTGGAGTTCCTGGCATGGATCCGGGGGGAGGAGCGGTTCGAGAGCGCCGAGGCCCTGGTCGCCCGCATGGACCGGGATTCGCAAGAGGCGAGGGCGGCCCTCGCGGCCGACCGGGTGCCCTCGGCCTGGGGCTCCTGAGGGCCCCAGGCGCCGCGCCGCTTTATTCCGGCGCCCGCCGCTGCTACAAGGCGCCCATGTCGACGAGGTTTCAGGGGGTTCGCGGACAGCGAATTATCGGCCCGGCCTTTGCTTGAACGCAAAGGTCCGGGAGCCAAGCCGTTCGTCCTGACAGCCCTCTGACCGCGCCCTTACAGCGGCGCCCATGATCGATCCCATGAACGACCAGACTTCGACCGCCCAGACCTCGGTCCCTCCTGCGCGGGACTATTCCGAGACCCTGTTCCTGCCGCAGACCGAGTTCCCCATGCGGGCTGGCCTGCCCACCCGGGAGCCGATGCTCCTCCAGCGCTGGAACGAGCTGAAGCTCTACGAGCGCCTGCGCGAGGTGCAGAGGGGCCGGCCGAAATTCGTGCTCCACGACGGCCCCCCCTATGCGAACGGCAACATCCATATCGGCCACGCCCTCAACAAGATCCTGAAGGACATCGTGGTCCGCTCCCAGGGGATGCTCGGCTTCGACTCCAACTACGTGCCGGGCTGGGACTGCCACGGCCTGCCCATCGAGTGGAAGATCGAGGAGCAGTACCGGGCGAAGGGCAAGGACAAGGACGAGGTGCCGGCGATCGAGTTCCGCCGCGAGTGCCGCGCCTTCGCGGAGAAGTGGGTGGACGTGCAGCGCGAGGAGTTCAAGCGCCTCGGCGTCGAGGGCGACTGGGCCCATCCCTACACCACCATGGCCTTCGACGCGGAAGCGCAGATCGCCCGCGAGATCATGAGCTTTGCGGCGAGCGACCAGCTCTATCGCGGCTCGAAGCCGGTCATGTGGTCCTCCGTGGAGAAGACCGCGCTCGCCGAGGCCGAGGTGGAGTACCACGAGAAGACCTCGACCACGATCTGGGTGCGCTTCCCGGTGATCCGCACCCTCGACGGGGATCTCGAAGGCGCCGCGGTGGTGATCTGGACCACCACGCCCTGGACGATCCCCGCGAACCGCGCCATCGCCTTCGGCTCCGACATCGCCTACGGCCTCTACCGCGTCACCGAGGCGGCGGACGACAACTGGGCCAAGGTGGGTGACCGGCTCATCATCGCCGACAAGCTCGCGAGCGACGTGTTCGCGGCGGCGCGGGTCGCCGGGTTCGAGCGCGTCAAGGATGTGCTGCCGGTGATGATCGAGCGCTGCGCGCATCCCTTCCGCGGCATCGCGGGCGCGGACGGCTACTGGGATTTCGACGTGCCGACCGTGCCGGCCGATTACGTGACCGACGATGCGGGCACGGGCTTCGTCCATACGGCCCCCGGCCACGGCGCCGACGACTACAACACCTATGTGAAGCACAAGGCCGTGTTCGAGGCCTGCGGCACCCGGGAGGTGCCCCACACGGTGGCGCCGGATTCCTCGTATTACCCGAACGTCCCGCTCTTTGCGGGCGAGCGCATCTACGACGACAAGGGCAAGGATGCGGGCGCCAACGAGGCGGTGATCAAGCGGCTCGTGGAGACGGGCGCGCTCATCGCGCGCGGGCGGCTCAAGCACCAATATCCGCATTCCTGGCGCTCCAAGGGGCCGCTCCTGTTCCGCAACACCCCGCAATGGTTCATCGCCATGGACCGGTCGGTGGATTCCCTCGACGGGCGCACGCTCCGGCAGGTGGCTTTGGCTGAGATCGCCCGCATCGGCGAGGGGCGCGGCTGGGTGCCCGAGATGGGCCAGAACCGCATCAACGGCATGATCGAGAACCGTCCGGATTGGGTGGTGTCGCGCCAGCGGGCCTGGGGCGTGCCGATCACCGTCTTCGTGCAGCGCGGCACCAACCAGATCCTCAAGGACGAGCGCGTCAACAGGGCCATCGCCGAGGCCTTCGAGGCCGAGGGCGCGGATGCCTGGTTCGCCGATGACGGCTCGCGCTTCCTCAAGCCCTTCGGCTACGATCCGGCGGATTACGAGAAGGTCTCGGACATCCTGGACGTGTGGTTCGATTCAGGCTCGACCCACGCCTTCACCCTGGAAAAGCGCGCGGATCTCGCGACCCATCGCAAGATCGACGGCGGCGCCGACACCGTGATGTATCTCGAGGGTTCGGATCAGCATCGCGGCTGGTTCCATTCCTCGCTCCTCGAGAGCTGCGGCACCCGCGGCCGCGCGCCCTACGACGTGGTGGTGACGCATGGCTTCACCCTCGACGAGCAGGGTCGCAAGATGTCGAAGTCGCTCGGCAACACGGTCGCCCCGCAGGACGTGATCCGGGAATCCGGCGCCGACATCCTGCGCCTGTGGACCGCGTCCGTCGATTACTGGGACGACCAGCGCATCGGGCCGGAGATCATCAAGACGACGGCGGAGACCTACCGCAAGCTCCGCAACACGATCCGCTGGATGCTGGGCTCGCTCCATCACTTCCGCGAGGCCGACCGGGTCGCCGTGGCCGACATGCCGGAGCTCGAGCGCTTCATCCTGCACCGGGTCGCGGAGCTCGACGGCGAGATGCGCGAGGCCTACGGAACCTACGATTACAAGCGGGTCGTGGCGCTCCTCAACGGCTTCATGACCACGGACCTTTCGGCCTTCTATTTCGACGTCCGCAAGGATGCGCTCTACTGCGATCCCCTGTCGGGCCTCGTGCGCCGCTCCGCGCTCACGGTGATCGACCAGGTGTTCCGCTGCGTCGCCGCCTGGACGGCGCCGATCCTTGCCTTCACGGCCGAGGAGGCGTGGCTCGCCCGCTACCCGGACGCGATCTCCGTGCATCTCGAAACCTTCCCGGCCGTGCCCGCGGAGTGGCGCGACGAGGCGCTCGCCGCCCGCTGGGCGAAGGTGCGCCGCGTGCGCCGGGTGGTCACTGGGGCGCTCGAGATCGAGCGCGCGCAAAAGCGCATCGGCGCGAGCCTCGAGGCCGCGCCCGTGGTGCATGTCGCGGACGAGGAGCTGCTGCAGGCCGTGCAGGGTCTCGACCTTGCCGAGATCTGCATCACCTCGGGCATCGAGGTCGCCGCGGGCGAGGGACCGGCCGAGGCCTTCCGCCTCGACGAGGTGCGCGGCGTCGCCGTGGTGCCGGCGAAGGCTCAGGGTCGCAAATGCGCCCGTTCCTGGAAGATCACCGCCGATGTGGGCGCAGATCCGGCCTATCCGGACGTGACGGCCCGCGACGCGGCGGCGCTCAGGGAGTGGGATCGGGCGAGGGCGGCCGCGTGAGCGCTGCCACCAACGCCGCCACCCAGGCTGCCCGGATCGGCCTGTGGACGGCGCTCGTCACGCTCCTGCTCGATCAGGCGTCGAAGCTCTACATGCTCTTCGTCTACGACCTGCCGGTTCGCGAGCCCGTGCGGCTCGCGCCCTTCCTCGACCTGATCGTCGTCTGGAACCGGGGGATTTCCTACGGGCTATTCCAGCAGCATTCGGAGCTCGGGCGCTGGATCCTGGTCTTCGTGTCCCTCGCGGCGGCCTTCGGCCTCACGATCTGGATCCGCCGGACCACGGGGCGGCTCTTGGCCGCGTCCCTGGGGCTCATCGTGGGCGGCGCCATCGGCAACGTCATCGACCGGGTCTCCTATGGAGCCGTGTTCGATTTCATCCATTTCCACGTGGGCTCGTTCTCCTGGTACGTGTTCAATGTGGCGGATGCGGCCATCGTTGCGGGCGTGGTCGGCTTGCTCTATGACTCCTTCGTCCTGGAGAAGAGGCGCCTGCAGAGGGCCTGATGGCTCGCGCCGGCTCCTTCGCTCCAGGGGGTGGCGCCTGCGAATGGCTTGAGGGCTCGTGCCCGGGGCCGCCACAGGATCGCCTCAATCGGCCATCAGCCATGCGGGGCCATAAACAAGGCCAAAGGTGGGGAGCCATGAAGGGTTTTGCCGTTCGTTTCGCAGTCTGCGCGGCTGCGCTGATCGCCGCCTCCGGCGCGTCCGCGCAGGAAGGCGTTGCCATGAAGAACCTTCTGGGCTCGATCGGCATCATCCCGAAGGACCCGCCGAAGATCGAATACCGGGAGCGCGCCCCCCTCGTGCTGCCCCCGAAGATGGAGCTGCGCGCTCCCGTGGACCCGACCTCGGTCGAGGCCCGGGCGCCAAACTGGCCCAAGGATCCGGATGTGACGGAGGCCCGCCGGGCCGCCATCGAGGAAGCCACCCCGGAGATGAACCGCCAGACCTACCGCCTGAACGAGGGCAAGCGCCTCTCGATCGACGAGATGCGCGCCGGGCGCCGCATCGGCGGCGGCCAGGCCGGCCGGGGCTACGGCGACAAGCGCGACGACAAGAGCCGCATGACCCCCGAGGAGCTGCGTCTGCCCCAGGAGGCGGCCGCCAAGCTCGATCCGCAGGGCCTCAAGCGCCGCTACATCAGCGACCCGCCGCAGGCGCTTCTCACCCCGGCCGACGGGGCTCCGCTCCGCGCATCGCGCGAGGCGCCGGGCATCGGCGATCAGGAAAGCCCCTACGCTTTCCAGCGCCAGATGCAGGGCCAGTACAGCCGCTAAGGCGACATGAGACGCGCGTTCTCGCGGGCGCGCCGTCCTTAGATCGCCTTGCCGAGCCGCCTTTCGACACGGCGCTCCCTCCATGGGGCGCCGTTGTCGTATTCGCCGAATGCCTCGCCCCCGATGGGACGCCGATCATCCTGGTCCGACCGGTCGAGGAACGTGTCGCACCCGGACGGGCCGCCGTTTCGCTTGCGGGGCCGGACAATCCGCCTATCTGTGAAAAGTCGGGGCCCCGCCATGCCGGGGCCGCCCGAGTTCTCCCTGCTCAAGGTTCACGCCGATGATGGACGCCTCCCCGAAGCCTGCCTCCCGGATCGATGCCCCGGCCCCCGGGCGCACGGAGGGGGGAGGCCCCGAGCTGTCCTCGTTCACCCTCGACAACGGCCTCGACGTGGTGGTCATCCCGGATCGCCGGGTGCCGGTCGCAACCCACATGGTCTGGTACCGCAACGGCTCGGCGGACGATCCGATGGGCCAGTCCGGCATCGCGCACTTCCTCGAGCACCTGATGTTCAAGGGCACCGAGGCGCATCCGGCCGGCGAGTTCTCCAAGGTGGTCTCGGGCCTCGGCGGCCAGGAGAACGCCTTCACGTCCTTCGACTACACGGCCTATTTCCAGCGCGTCGCCCGGGAGCATCTGGGCACCATGATGGAGTTCGAGGCCGACCGCATGGCGAACCTCCTCCTCGAGGAAGCCGTGGTGGCGCCCGAGCGCGACGTGGTGCTGGAGGAGCGCCGGATGCGGGTCGAGACCGATCCGTCCGCCCAGCTCTCGGAGGCCATGGCGGCCTCCCTCTTCGTGCACCATCCCTACGGCATCCCGATCATCGGCTGGATGCACGAGATCGAGGGGCTGAACCGGGAGCACGCGCTCGGCTATTACAGCCGCTTCTATACCCCGGAGAACGCGATCCTCGTGGTGGCGGGCGACGTCACCCCGGACGAGGTGCGCCGCCTCGCGGACAAGACCTACGGCCGCGTGGCCCCCCGCGGCGAGCGCCCCGTGCGCTTCCGCCCCCGGGAGCCGGAGCCCGTGGCGGCCCGCCACATCGTGGTGGCGGATCCCAAGGTGGAGCAGCCGACGCTCCAGCGCCTGTATCTCGTTCCCTCCACCCGCACGGCCTCGGGCCGCGACGGCTACGCGCTCGAGCTTCTGGCCGAGGTGATCGGCGGCGGCCCGACCTCCTATCTCTACCGCAAGCTCGTGCTGGAGCGCGGCATCGCGGTGAACGCGGGCGCCTGGTACATGTCCTCCGCCATGGAGGACACGCGGTTCGCGGTCTATGCGGTGCCGGCCCAGGGCGTTTCCCTGGCGGCGCTCGAAGAGGTGCTCGACGAGGTGCTGAAGACCGCGCTCGCGGAAGCCTTCGACGCGGATTCGGTGGAGCGCGCCAAGACGCGCCTCGTCGCCGAGACGATCTATTCCACGGACAGCCAATCGTCGCTTGCGCGCATCTACGGCTCGGCCCTCGCCATCGGCGAGACCATCGAGGACGTGCGCCGCTGGCCGACGGAGATCGAGGCGGTCCTGCAGGCCGATCTCGTTGCCGCCGCGGAGCGCTATCTCGTCCCGCGCCGGTCGGTGACCGGCTATCTCAAGAAGGCCGCCTGAGCCTCGAACCCCATCGCAACCGGCCCTGACGCCGCACCCGCCTGAAGGCGGGCTGCGCCGGGCTCGGACCAACCGGAGGCCGCCATGGCGACCGCGACTGTCGATACGTCCCCCACGAAGGTGAAGTCCCTCGTCTCCCCGGGCGGGGTCGAGGCCTGGCACGTGGAATCGGACGTGGTGCCGCTCATCGCGGTGGCCTTCAATTTCGAGGGCGGTTCGGCCCAGGACCCGGCGGACAAGCCCGGCGTCGCGCAGATGCTCACGCGCCTGCTGGACGAGGGCGCGGGTCCCTACAATTCCGATGCCTTCCAGGAGCGCCTCGCGGGCCGCGCCATCGAGCTCTCCTTCACGGCCAGCAACGACATGCTCGGGGGCAGCCTCAAGACCCTCGTGAAGCACGCGGACGAAGCCTTCGAGCTCCTGCGCCTGGCGCTTGCCGAGCCGCGCTTCGACCATGACGCCATCGAGCGCGTGCGCGCCCAGACCATCGCGGGCCTGCGCTACCAGCAGAACGACCCGGGCGTGATGGCGACCCGCCGCTTCTTCGAGGAGGGCTTCGCGGGCCATCCCTATGGCCGGCCGACCTCCGGCACGATCGAGAGCGTCGAGGCGATCACCCGCGACGACATCGTCGCCCTGCACCGGGCAATCATCGCCCGCGGCCGGGTGAAGGTCGCGGTGGTGGGCGCCATCGATGCCGGGCGGCTCTCGGGGCTCCTCGACCGGGTGTTCGGCGCGCTGCCTGAGGCGGGTCCGCTGCGGGCGGTCGAGGCCACGACGCTCCAGAAGCGCGGCACGCAGGTGGTGGTCGATCTCGACGTGCCGCAATCGGTGATCCGCTTCGGCGCCAGCGGCGTGTCCCTGCGCGATCCCGATTTCATCCCTGCCTATGTGCTCAACCACATGCTCGGCGGCGGCGCCTTCACCTCGCGCCTCTTCCAGGAGGTGCGCGAGAAGCGCGGCCTCGCCTATAGCGTGGGCACCTCCCTCGTGAGCTACCGGGCCGCCGCCATGACCTGGGGCTACACGGCGACGAAGAACGAGCGCGTGGCCGAGGCGATCGGCGTGATCCAGGAGGAGATGGCGCGCCTCAAGACCGATGGCCCGACCGACGAGGAGCTGAAGAAGGCGAAGGGCTACCTCACGGGCTCCTATGCCCTCGGCTTCGACACCTCGACGAAGATCGCCCACACCCTCGCCCAGCTCTCCTTCGAGGGCCTTGGGATCGACTATATCGCCCGCCGCAACGGCCTCGTCTCCGCCGTCACCCAGGCCGACATCCGCCGCGCCGCGGAACGCACCCTCGGCGACGGGCAAATGCTCGTGGTGATCGCGGGGCGGCCGGTGCTGTAGCCCCCTCTCCCTTGAAGGGAGAGGTCCGAGCGTCAGCGAGGGGAGAGAGTGGCAGCGCCGCCCTCTCCGAGGCGTGCGGAGGCTCCCCCCTCTCCCTCCAGGGGAGAGGGACTCCACCCCTTCCCCCGACCCGCCCGCTGCCCTAAGGTCCGGCTCCCAATCTTGACCGGAGCTCCCCATGCCCCTGCAGCTGTCCATCGACCTCGCGCTCGCCTCGACGATCGGCGGGGGTGGGCTGCCGCAACAGGCAATCGACGCGGCATTGGTCCTGGTCGAGAAGGCGATGGGGCGGCTGCGGGACGATGACGCCACGGGGCGCCTCCCGCTCCTCCACATGCCCCGCACCACGGACGACCTGAAGGCCACCCGGGACGCCGCGGAGCGCCTGCGCCTCGATGCCACCGACATCGTGTTCCTCGGCACCGGCGGCTCGAGCCTAGGCGGGCAGACCCTGGCGCAGCTGAAGGATTACGCGGTGCCGGGCGCCGGGCGCTTCACGGAAGCGCCGCGGGTGCATTTCCTCGACAACCTCGATCCGGTCACCTTCGACCACGTCCTCCACCGCCTGCCGCTCTCCACCACCCGGTTCGTGTCGATCTCGAAATCGGGCGGAACGGGCGAGACGCTGATGCAGACCATCGCGGTGCTCTCCGCCCTCAACAAGGCGGGGCTCAAGGCCCGGCCGGGGGAGGTGTTCCTCGGCCTGTCCGAGCCCCGCAAGAGCGGCGGCCGCAACGCCCTGCGCGATCTCCTGGAGCCCGAGGGCGTGCCCTTCCTGGAGCACCATACGGGCATCGGAGGGCGCTATTCGGTGCTCACCAATGTGGGCCTCCTGCCCGCCGCCGTGCTCGGCCTCAACGTCGCGGCGATCCGCGAGGGCGCGGCCGCGGCCTACGAGCCGATCCGCTCGGGCGCGGCCGCGAAGGACGCGCCCGCCGCCCTGGCGGCTGCCGTCTCCGTGGCGGCGGCCCTGGAAGGCAAGAGCGTGACCGTCACCATGGGCTATGCGGACCGGCTCGAGCGCTTCACCCGCTGGTGGGTGCAGCTCTGGGCCGAGAGCCTCGGCAAGGACGGCAAGGGCACCCAACCCGTCGCCGCCATCGGCCCGGTGGACCAGCACTCGCAGCTCCAGCTCTATCTCGCCGGGCCCAACGACAAGCTCTTCACGGTGATGACGACCGGCGTCGCCGGGCAGGGGCCCGTCATGGACGAGGCCCTCGCGCGCCGCGCCGGCGAGCCGGGCTTTGCGGGCAAGAGCATCGGCGACCTCGTGGCCGCGCAAGGCCGCGCCACCGCCGACACCCTCGCCAAGAACGGCCGCCCGACCCGCACGATCCACATGGACCGCATCGACGAGCGTCATCTGGGCGAACTCCTCATGCACACCATGCTGGAGACCATCCTCGCGGGCTACGCCCTCGGCGTCGATCCCTTCGACCAGCCGGCGGTGGAAGAGGGCAAGATCCTGGCGAAGCAGTATCTGGCCGGGTGAGGCGCGACGCTCACCTCTTCCAGGTGGGAGAGGTCGGCGCGCGAGCGCCGGGTGGGGGAGCCTTCGCACTTTCCGGCGATGTCGAGTCGCGACCCTCACCCCTCGCTGCGCCCGGACCTCTCCCTGTGCGGGAGAGGGGCGGCGCCAAGCCCCCTCGCATCCCGGCGCCGGCCCCCTTAGATTGAACCCATGACCGTCCGCCGCCTCGATCCCATCCTCGTCGACCGCATCGCCGCGGGCGAGGTGGTGGAGCGTCCGGCGGCGGCCGTGAAGGAGCTTGTGGAGAACGCCATCGATGCGGGCGCGGCCTCCATCGAGGTGACGGTCGAGGCCGGCGGGCGGCGGCTGATCCGGGTGGTGGACGACGGCCACGGCATGTCGCCGGAGGACCTTGCGCTCGCCGTGGAGCGCCACGCCACATCGAAGCTGCCCGAGGGCGACCTCTTCGCCATCGGCACCCTCGGCTTTCGGGGCGAGGCCTTGCCCTCGATCGGCGCGGTGGCGCGCTTAGGCATCACGACGCGCACCCGCGAAGCCGAGACCGGCTGCTCCATTCTCGTGGAAGCCGGCGTCAAGGGCCCGGTGCGCCCGGCCGCATCCGCGCCCGGCACCCGCATCGAGGTGACGGACCTCTTCGCCGCGACGCCGGCCCGCCTCAAGTTCCTGAAGAGCGACCGGGCCGAGGCCCAGGCCGTCGCCGAGATCGTGCGGCGGCTCGCCATCGCCCATCCGGCGATCCGCTTCACCCTTGCGGGCGACCACATCACGCCCATGACCTTCGCGCCGGAGAGCCCGGACGAGCTCGGCTTCCTGCGCCGGCTCTCCCGGGTGCTGGGCTCCGATTTCGCCGACAACGCCCTGCCCATCGGCGTGTCCCGCGAGGGGGTGACGCTCGTAGGCTTCGCGGGCCTGCCCACCTATCATCGCGGCACCTCCGCCCATGTGCATTTCGTGGTGAACGGCCGTCCCGTGCGCGACAAGCTCCTGCTGGGGGCGGTGCGCGGCGCCTATGCGGACGTGATGCCCTCCGACCGGCACCCGGTCCTTGCCCTCCAGGTGGAGCTCGACCCGCGCGCCGTCGACGTGAACGTGCATCCGGCCAAGACCGAGGTGCGCTTTCGCGATCCGGCCTTCGTGCGCTCGCTCGTGGTCGCGGCCCTGAAGGAGGCGATCACCCGCTCAGGGTTCCGCGCCGCCACCACGGGCGGGGCCCGCACCCTCGATTACCTGCGCCCCGAAACCGCGCCGCCGGCCCGTTCGCCGCTGGTTGCCGGTAGGGTCCCGTCCTTTCGCCACGCCAATGCCTTCGCGGGCTGGCAGGCGCCGCTCGGCCCCGCCGACACGGCCCGGTCCGGGGGCTTCGCCGAGGCCGCGCAGGCGGCCTTCGGGGAGCTTGCGGCGCCCTCCGCCGACAGCCGCGCCGGGATCGTCGAGCCCGAGGCGAGCGCCCTCGAGGCGCCGCTCGGCGCAGCCCGGGCGCAGGTTCACGGCACCTATATCGTCGCGCAGACCCGGGACGGCATCGTCATCGTCGATCAGCACGCGGCCCATGAGCGCCTCGTCTACGAGCGCCTGAAGCGCGAGCGCGCGAGCCTTGGCATCGCGCGCCAGCTCCTGCTCATTCCTGAAGTCGTGGACCTCGACCCCGTCGAAGCCGACCGGGTCCTGGCCGAGGCCGAGACGCTTGCCTCCCTCGGCCTCGTGGTGGAGGGGTTCGGCTCCGGCGCCATCCTCATCCGCGAGGTGCCCTCCGCGCTGGCGGGCGGGCGCATCAAGGCGCTCCTCCAGGATGTGGCGGATGCGCTCACCGAATGGGGGCAGGGGGGCGCCGCCGTGGAGGAGCGCCTCGACTCGGTCCTCTCCCGCATGGCCTGCCACGGATCCATCCGGGCCGGGCGCCGCATGCGCCCCGAGGAGATGAACGCGCTCCTGCGCGAGATGGAGGCGACCCCGCTCTCCGGCCAGTGCAACCACGGACGGCCCACATACGTGGAGCTGAAGCTCGGCGATATCGAGCGCCTGTTCGGGCGGCGGTAGAAAGACCTCCCGGTCATGGAGGGGTCAGCCTGCGCCGGCCGGCTCTGCCCTCCAAGGAGAGGCAGACCAGCGTCCCGCCTTGCCGCTGTGACCCGCCCCTGCTAACGGACTGCCAACCCCCTTCACCCCGAACCATCAAGGGTTTCGCCCCGTGGCCCGTCAATTCGTCTATCACATGCAGGGTCTGTCCAAGACCTACCCGAACGGCAAGAAGGTGTTGGACAACATCCACCTCTCCTTCTACCCGGACGCCAAGATCGGCGTGCTCGGCGTCAACGGCGCCGGTAAGTCCACGCTCCTGCGGATCATGGCCGGCACCGACAAGGAATGGTCCGGCGAGGCCTGGGTCGCCGACGGCGCCCGGGTCGGCTACCTGCCCCAGGAGCCGCAGCTCGACCCCACGAAGAACGTCCGCGAGAACGTGATGGAGGGCGTCGCGCCAAGCCGCGCGATCCTCGATCGCTACAACGAACTCGCCATGAACTATTCGGACGAGACCGCGGACGAGATGACGCGGCTCCAGGACGAGATCGAGGCGAAGGGCCTGTGGGATCTGGATTCCAAGGTCGATCAGGCCATGGATGCCCTGCGCTGCCCGCCGGACGACTGGGCGGTGGACAGCCTCTCCGGCGGCGAGAAACGCCGCGTGGCCCTGTGCAAGCTGCTGCTGGCCCAGCCCGAGCTGTTGCTCCTCGACGAGCCCACCAACCACCTGGACGCGGAGACCACCGCGTGGCTCGAGGGGCATCTGCGCTCCTATCCGGGCGCGATCCTCATCGTGACCCACGATCGCTACTTCCTCGACAACGTGACGAGCTGGATTCTCGAGCTCGATCGCGGCCGTGGCATCCCTTACGAGGGCAACTACTCTTCCTGGCTGGAGCAGAAGCAGAAGCGCTTGGCTCAGGAAGGCCGCGAGGACGAGGCGCACAAGCGCACCATCGAGCGCGAGCGCGAGTGGGTCTCGGCTTCTCCGAAGGCCCGCCAGGCCAAGTCGAAGGCGCGTATCCAGCGCTACGACGACCTCGTGGCCAAGGCCGCCGAGAAGGGCCCGACGACCGCGCAGATCATCATCCCGATCGCCGAGCGCCTCGGCAACAGCGTGATCGAGTTCGACGGCCTGAAGAAAGCCTTCGGCGACAAGCTCCTCATCGACGGCCTCTCCTTCAAGCTGCCGCCGGGCGGCATCGTCGGCATCATCGGCCCGAACGGCGCCGGCAAGACGACGCTGTTCCGCATGATCACCGGCCAGGAGGAGCCCGACGAGGGCACGATCAAGATCGGCGAGAGCGTGAAGCTCGGCTACGTGGACCAGAGCCGCGACAGCCTCGACCCCAAAAAGACCCTCTACGAGGAGATTTCGGGCGGCAACGAGATCCTCTATCTCGGCAAGCGCGAGATCAACGCACGCGCCTATTGCTCGGCGTTCAACTTCAAGGGCGGCGACCAGCAAAAGAAGGTGGGCGTGCTCTCCGGCGGCGAGCGCAACCGCGTGCACCTCGCCAAGATCCTGAAGTCAGGCTCCAACGTGCTGCTCCTCGACGAGCCCACCAACGATCTCGACGTGGATACGCTCCGCGCGCTCGAAGAGGCGCTGGAGGATTACGCGGGCTGCGCGGTGATCATCACCCACGACCGCTGGTTCCTCGACCGCATCGCCACGCACATCCTCGCCTTCGAGGGCGACAGCCACGTGGAATGGTTCGAGGGCAACTTCGCCGATTACGAGGAGGACAAGAAGCGCCGCCTCGGCACCGACAGCACCATTCCGCACCGCATCAAGTACAAGAAGTTCTCGCGGTGACGCTGCGACCCCTCTCCCCATCGGGGGAGGGGTCTTACCGAACCGTCAGGGTACGGTTACCTCGATCGGCAGAACCCCATCCGCATGCGCACGATTCTCGTCACCGGCATCGGCCGCGGCCTCGGGTTGGAACTCGCCCGTCAATTCCTGAGGCGCGGCGAACAGGTCATCGGGACCGTGCGGGATGCCAAGGCTGCAGATGCGGCCGAGCGTGCTCTCGGGGCTGGTCGCCAGCTCCAGATCCTACAGCTCGATGTTCGCGATGAGCATGCCATCCAAGCGGCTGCGGCGCAGGTCGATCGGAGCGTCGACGTTCTGATCAACAATGCGGGCGTGATCGGCCCACAGCGTCAGTCGACCCTGGACATGGACTTCGAGGGCTTTCTTGAGACGCTGGACGTGAACGTCCTCGGACCGTTGCGGATCACGCAGGCGTTCCTGCCGCACCTGAGGCGTTCGACGAACCCTAAAGTGGTCACCATCAGCAGTCGCATGGGCTCGTTGAGCTATGCGAAGTCGGACCGTATCGCCTACCGGGCTTCGAAAGCGGCCGTGAACAAGGTCGTTCAGGGTCTTGCGACCGATCTTGCGGCCGAGGGCATTGTGGTCGTCTCCGTGCACCCGGAATGGGTTCGCACCGATATGGGCGGCGCGGATGCCGACATCTCGTCCGATACGAGCGCGGCGGGCATGATCACGCTGATCGACCGGCTTCAGGCGTCCGATACGGGCCGCTTCTTTGACTATCGCGGCGAACCGTTGGCGTTCTGAGGATCACCCCGCCGGGAACGTCATCTGAAACGTGTTCCCGTGGTCGCGCTCGAAGCTCGTGACGGCGTCGAGCTGGAGGCTGAGGCTGTCCACGAGGCGCAGGCCGAAGCCGCGGCCGTCCACTTCCGGGTTGAAGGCGGTGCCGTCGTCGCGGACCGTGAGCTTCACGACGCCGCCCCGAACGCCGAGGGTGATCGCCACGGTGCCGTCGGCGTCCCGCAGGGCGTGCTTCGTCGCGTTCGTCACCACCTCGCTCAAGATGAGCGCGAAGGGCATGGCGCGGTCGAGGGTGATGGTGACGGGATCGAGGGTGAGGTCGAAGGTGGTGCGCCCGCCGGCTTCGCGCAGCGTCTCGCAGAGGCGGCGGGTATAGGCCGCAAGGTCCACATTCGCGAACTGGCCCTGCGTGTAGATGAGGTCGTGGACGAGCGCCATGGCCTGGACGCGCCGGATGGTCTCGTCCGACGAGGTCTTCACCCGCTCCTGCATGCGGATCAGGCTGGAGATGATCTGCATGTTGTTCTTCACCCGGTGGTGCACCTCCTTGAGGAGCTGATCCTTCTCGGTGATCGCGCTGGTGAGCGCCCGGGTGCGCAACTCCACCGTGGTCTCCAGCTGCACGTGGCCGCGCCAGGCCGCGATGGCGAGCAAGAGCATCACCGCGAGGGCCGGGACGAAATAAATTAGGGGTGAGCCCGTCTCCCGCTCCCAGGCCACGAAGGCCAGCAGCCCGAGCGGCAGCAGAACCGCGGCGATCAGGAAATAGGTGAAGGCGCCCCGCACCAGGGCATGGCGAAACCGGCGCCAGAGGCGGGCGGCGGGATGAGCGGCCTGGAACAGGGGCACGGTCGGCAACTCGATACGCTGGAGCATGGAACGCGGGTCTTCATCCTGGGGTCCGGCAGCCTCCGGCTCGCTCCGCCCTGCAAGCCGTGGCCTGGATCCGATGCGGCCGGTCGGAAGGCAGGCTCCGGCTCGCTCCGTCATGCAAGCCGTGGCCCCAAACCCGAAGCGGTCGGTCGGAATTCAGCCCGACATCAACGCTCAAGCTTGAGCCTTGTTCCGGCCGCTCGCCGGCGACGGGGCGGCGAGGCGGCCGGATCCGGTCAAGGATCCAGGCTCAGGGTCGCCCGGATGGGTTGACGAAGATTTAATGCCACCGGCATGCGATCCGGAAAAGCTTTGCCAGCCAAGGAATTCCACCCGCCTGCGGACCCGGCGCCCGTCGATCTGTCCCCAGGAGCGCCTTCCCCCATGGCCAGAATGCAACATTGGCTGTATGACCCTGGAGGCACCGAACAGTGCCAAAAGGATCCGCCTTGTCCGCCGATCGCCTTCCTTCGTTCCAGACCGCCTCGTCCCCGCAAGAAGCCGTCGACCGCCTCATCCACCTCCATGACACGGCCATCGAGGCTCAGCGCACCGCGCTCGATGCCTTCTTCGCCACGGGTCAGGTGCCGACGCCCGCCGAGCGCGCGCGCTTCCGCTACCCGGAGCTGCGGGTGACCTATGCGCCCGACGGGCCGTTTCCCCGCACCCAGCGCGCCTTCGCCAAGTTCCAGGCCCCGGGGGTCTACGCCACCACGGTGACCCAGCCGGCGGCGTTCAGCGGCTATCTTCTGGAGCAGCTCAACTACCTCGTCCGCGACTACTCGGCCATCATCGAGACCGGGGTGAGCGACCGGGAGATCCCCTATCCTTACGTGTTCGAGCGCGGGGACGAACTGGGCCGCGGCGCCCATTCGGCCGCGGATCTCGCGCGCTACTTCCCGACCCCGCTGCTCGCGGCCGTCGGGGACGAGATCGCGGACGGCACCTGGATCATCGACGAGGACGCGCAGCGGCCGCTGTCGCTCTTCGATGCCGCGCGGGTGGATTATTCGCTCCGCCGCCTCGTCCACTACACGGGCACCGACTGGCGCTCGATGCAGCCCTGGATCCTTCTGACGAACTATCACCGCTACGTGGACCAGTTCATCCGCTGGGCCGTGGGAGAACTGAACCGGGCGGACAGCCCCTTCGAGCGGCTGGTGCTGCCGGGCGGCGTCACCATCGAGAGCGGCCTCGACGAGAGCGCCGTCGCCACCCAGATCGCCGCCTCGCCCTGGCACCGCTTCCAGATGCCGGGCTATCACCTCGTCCGCAAGGACGGGCACGGGGTGAGCCTCGTCAATATCGGCGTCGGCCCCTCGAACGCGAAGAACATCACCGATCACCTGGCGGTGCTGCGGCCCCATTGCTGGCTCATGGTGGGCCATTGCGGGGGCTTGAGGCAGTCGCAGACCATCGGCGATTACGTGCTCGCCCACGGCTATCTGCGCCGCGACCGCATCCTGGACGCGCTCGTGCCGCCGGAAATCCCGGTGCCGGCCCTCGCCGAGGTGCAGCTCGCGCTTCAGGCCGCGGCCCGGCGCGTCACCGGCGAGGAGGGTGACGAACTGAAGAAGCGCCTGCGCACCGGCACGGTGGTGACCTACGACGACCGCAACTGGGAGCTCCGCTGGAGCCAGGAGCGCCGCCAGATCAACCTCTCCCGCGCCATCGCGGTGGACATGGAGAGCGGCACCATCGCGGCGCAAGGCTACCGCCTGCGCGTGCCCTACGGCACGCTGCTCTGCGTCTCCGACAAGCCGCTCCACGGGGAGATCAAGCTGCCCGGCGCCGCCAATGCGTTCTACGAGCGCGCGGTCGGCGAGCACCTGATGATTGGCCTGTCCGCCCTCGACATCCTGCGCGAGCAGCGCGCCGGCCTCCACTCGCGAAAACTCCGCTCCTTCGACGAACCGCCGTTCCGGTAGCCCGCGGGTGTCGCGAGAGACCCTCGGCCTGCTCCTCGGGCTCATCGGCGTCACGGTGTTCGCCGGGACGCTGCCTTTCACGCGCCTTGCCGTGGAGGCGCTGAGCCCCGCTTTCGTGACGGCCGGGCGGGCGGCGCTCGCCGGGCTGATCGCCGGTGCGGTGCTTCTCCTGCTGCGGCGGCCCTGGCCGGCCCGCGCCTCGCTCGGACGCCTTGCACTGGCCTCCCTGTGCCTCGTCGGCGGCTTTCCGATCTTTACCGGGCTTGCCATGGAGAGCGTCCCGGCGGGGCATGGGGGCGTCGTCCTCGGCATCCTGCCGCTCGCGACGGCTCTTCTCTCCGCCCTCATCGCCGGGGAACGGCCGGGCACGGCCTTCTGGGTCGCGGCAGTCGCCGGGGCCGCCCTCGTGGTCGGCTTCACGCTCCGGGAAGGGCAGGGCGGGTTCGAGACCGGCGACCTCTTTCTCTTCGCAGCGGTGCTCAGTTCGAGCCTCGGCTACGTGATCTCGGCCCAGCTGGCCCAGACGGGCCTGCGCGGCTGGGAGGTGATCTCCTGGCTGCTGGTGATCGCGCTCCCGGCCAGCCTCCCCCTCGCTCTCTGGCTCGCCCCCGCCGATGCCACCGCCATTCCGGCCTGGAGCTGGGCCGGGTTCGCCTATGTGACGCTCATGAGCCAGTATCTCGGCTTCTTTGCCTGGAATGCCGGCCTCGCGCTCGGCGGCATCGCCCGGGTGAGCCAGGTCCAACTCCTCCAAACCTTCATCACCCTAGTAATAGCGGCGGCGCTCAACCGGGAGCCCATCCAGCCCACGACATGGTTCGTGGCGGCAGCCGTCGTCCTGCTGGTGCTTGCTGCCCGCAAGGCCAGCATCCGGCGCTGAATCGCGCATCAATCAAACGGCTCGCTGACCTAGGCGACAACTCGCAGGTTCTTGCTTGCGGGAGCTCTGAGGCCTCACCGGGGCCAACACCCGCAATGGCCAAGTTGACATATGCAATCTGATCACATAAAGACATAAAGAAATGCTTATATCTTTATGAGAGGTAGATATGTCGATCGATCTTACCGGCATGGCGCTCTTCACCCTGGCTGCTGTCGTGCTCCTCGGATCTCCGGGTCCCGCAATCGCAGCCCTCGTCGCCGTAGGGCGCACGGAGGGCATCATGCGGGGTCTGCGCTTCTATGGGGGGCTCCAGGTTGGCCTCGCGGCGGCCGCGGCCTTCAGTGCCGCTGGGCTCTTCTCGCTCGTTCAGTCGATCCCGGCCGCAACGGTGGTGATGAGCACCGTGGCAACGATCTATCTGCTCTATCTTGCCTACAAGATCGCGACCTCTCCGGTCGGGAATGGGACTGACGTGAGCGGGGCCGTGCCGGCCTCCACGGCCCTTGGCGGTTTCCTGCTCGGCGTCACCAACCCGAAGGCCTACGTGGCCTTCGCATCCCTGATGGCATCCTATTCCGTCGTGCGCTCGGACGGGCCCGCCGATGCCACGGCCAAGTGGCTCCTCTGCGTGATCGTGATGATCGTGGTCGATCTGGCTTGGCTTTGGCTTGGGGCGATTGTGCAGAAGGCGAAGCTGAGCGCAGGCGCCGAACGACTGCTGAACGTCGCCATGGGCGGCACCATCGTCATCACGGCAATAATAGCCCTGATCTGACGGGCGGCGGTTCCGCTTAACCGCCATACGCCTACCCGTCCGACAATTGGTCTTGCATCCTCATCCGTGCGCACATAAAGATATGTTTATATCTCTTATGATGTTGGATCATGACCGAGACCACACCCACGCTCGACAAGACCCTGGGCATCCTCCGTGCCGCGGCGGAGGAGACCCGTCTGCGGATCCTGGCGCTGCTCACGGATGGTGAGCTGTCGGTCTCGGACCTCACCGACATTCTCGGCCAATCGCAGCCGCGCATCTCCCGCCATCTCAAGCTTCTGGTGGAGGCGGGCCTCGTGGAACGGCATCGGGAGGGCGCCTGGGCCTTCTTCCGGCTGACCGACCGGGGCGCCGTTTCCAGGATTGTGCGCTCCATGCTCGATGCGATCGACCGGGCCGATCCGCGCCTTCAGGACGATCATGCCCGTCTCAGCGCGGTGCGCGAGCAGCGGGCCCAGGTGGCCCAATCCTTCTTCGCCCGCCTCGCCCCGGATTGGGACCGGATTCGCTCGCTGCACGCCCCCGAGGCGAGTGTCGAGGCCGCGGTGCTCGAGACCCTGGGCCAGAAGCCCATCCGCAACCTGCTCGATCTCGGCACCGGCACGGGCCGCATGCTCCAGCTGCTGACCCCGCGGGCCTCAAGGGCCGTGGGATTGGATGCGAGCCATGCCATGCTGTCGGTCGCCCGCGCCAATCTGGAGCGCGCGGGCCTGGGCCGCATCGAGCTGCGCCAGGGCGACATCTATGCGCCGCCCTTCCCGCGCAACGCGTTCGATCTCGTGATCATCCATCAGGTGCTGCACTATCTCGACGATCCGGCGCGCGCCATTCGGGAAGCCGCGCGCCTCGTGGCGCCGGGCGGCCGCATCCTGGTGGTGGATTTCGCGCCGCACAGCCTCGAATTCCTGCGCGAGCAGCAGGCCCATCGCCGCCTCGGCTTCGCGGCCGAGCAGGTGGCCGGCTGGCTCGACGAGGCGGGGCTCGATTGCGCGCTCACCCGCGAGCTCGCGCCGCCGAA
Source organism: Microvirga sp. (assembly GCA_036562855.1). GTDB lineage: Bacteria > Pseudomonadota > Alphaproteobacteria > Rhizobiales > Beijerinckiaceae > Microvirga. The sequence goes on along the minus strand of DATCJK010000008.1, from coordinate 93,479 downwards.
GACCGGGCCTGAGCAACTCACGGTCTCCCTTTGGCTCGGCCAGGATCGGCGCGTCGTCACCGATTGGCCGGCCAACGACACAGCCCGCGAGGTCGCCTGATGGTCTCTCTCGCCCTTTCCCATCCGTTGTTCTGATCGAGGTCGTCCGATGTCCCCCGTCGCATTCCGCGCCAGCCGTCAGGGCACCTGTCCGATCAAGGTTTCCTTCGAGTTCTTCCCGCCGAAGACGCCCGAGATGGAGGCGACCCTGTGGTCGTCCATCGAGCGCCTCGCGCCGCTGAACCCGCAATTCGTCTCCGTCACCTACGGGGCCGGCGGCTCCACCCGCGAGCGTACCCATGCGACTGTCTCGCGTCTCGTGCGCGAGACGCATCTGAGGCCGGCCGCCCATCTCACCTGCGTGGCCGCGACCCGCGCGGAGGTGGACGACGTGGTGCGCTCCTACCGGGATACGGGCGTGCGCCACATCGTGGCCCTGCGCGGCGATCCGGTGGCGGGCCTCGGCACGGCTTACGAACCGCATCCGGGCGGCTATGACCAGACCTGCGATCTTGTGGCCGGCATCAAGCGCATCGGCGATTTCGAGGTGTCGGTTTCGGCCTATCCGGAGAAGCATCCGGAGGCCGCCTCCCTCGATGCGGATATCGATGCCCTGAAGGCGAAGGTGGATTGCGGCGCGGACCGTGCCATCACGCAGTTCTTCTTCGATAACGACCTTTACTTCCGCTATCTCGACCGCGTTCGGGCCCGCGGCATCACGATCCCCATCGTGCCCGGCATCGTGCCGGTGCAGAACTTCAAGCAGACCGCCAATTTCGCCGCGAAGACCGGGGCCTCGGTGCCGGATTGGCTCGCGGCCCGGTTCGACGGCCTCGACCACGATGTGGAGACCCGCAAGCTCATCGCCGCCGCCGTGGCGGCCGAGCAGGTGATCGATCTGGTGGATCGCGGGGTCAGCGAGTTCCACTTCTACACCATGAACCGCGCCGACCTCGTCTATGCCATCTGCCATCTCCTCGGCCTGCGCGCCGAGACGGAGCGCGCGGCGGCTTAAAACACGCCCCGCGCCCAGCACCGCCCGATTGACCGAAAGCTCGATTCTCCATGTCCGATACCTGCCCCGCCAACGGCGCCGAAATCCTCAGGGCTCTCCGTGAAGCCGCCTCCCAGCGCATTCTCGTGCTCGACGGCGCCATGGGCACCGAGATCCAGGGGCTCCGGCTCACGGAAGAGGATTTTCGTGGGGATCGGTTCAAGGAGACGAGCCACGACCTCAAGGGCAACAACGATCTCCTGATCCTGACGCAGCCCGATGCGGTGCGGGCGATCCATCTCGATTATTTCCGGGCCGGCGCCGACATCGTCGAGACGAACACCTTCTCCGGCACCTCCATCGCGCAGGCCGATTACGGCATGGAGGCGATCGTCTATGAGCTGAACCGGGACGGCGCGCGGCTCGCCCGCGAGGCCGCCCTGCTGGCGCAGCGGGAGGACGGCCGCCGCCGCTTCGTCGCCGGAGCCGTCGGCCCGACGAACCGCACGCTCTCCATCTCCCCCGACGTGAACAACCCCGGCTTTCGCGCCGTCACCTTCGACGAGGTCCGCGACGCCTATGCCGAGCAGGTGAGGGGGCTCGTGGATGGGGGGGCCGAGATCATCCTGATCGAGACGATCTTCGACACGCTCAACGCCAAGGCCGCCATCGTGGCGGCTCAAGGCGTGTTCGCCGAGCGCGGCGTGCGCCTGCCCGTCATGATCTCAGGCACGATCACGGATCTCTCAGGCCGCACCCTATCGGGCCAGACCCCCACGGCGTTCTGGCATTCGGTGCGCCACGCGGACCCGTTCTCGATTGGCCTCAACTGCGCCCTCGGCGCGCGGGAGATGCGCGCCCATATCCAGGAGATCGCGAAGGCAGCCGACACCCTCGTCTGCGCCTATCCCAATGCGGGCCTGCCCAATGAGTTCGGCCTCTATGACGAGCGGCCCGAGGCCACCGCTACGATGCTCGCCGAGTTCGCCGATGCGGGCCTCGTGAATCTCGTCGGCGGGTGCTGCGGCACCACGCCGGACCATATCCGCGCCATCGCGGAGGCGGTCGCCGGCAAGGCGCCGCGCCAGGTGCCGAGCGTTCCGCCGCTGATGCGCCTTGCGGGGCTCGAACCCTACGTGCTCACCAAGGACATTCCCTTCGTGAATGTGGGCGAGCGCACGAACGTCACGGGCTCGGCGAAATTCCGCAAGCTCGTCACCAACGGCGATTACGCGGCAGCGCTCGACGTCGCCCGCGACCAGGTGGCGAACGGGGCGCAGATCATTGACATCAACATGGACGAGGGGCTGCTCGATTCCGAGAAAGCCATGGTGGAGTTCCTCAATCTCGTCGCCGCGGAGCCGGACATCGCCCGCGTGCCGATCATGGTGGATTCCTCCAAGTTCCCCGTGATCGAGGCCGGCCTCAAATGCATCCAGGGCAAGGCCATCGTGAACTCCATCTCCATGAAGGAGGGGATCGAGAAATTCATCGAGGAGGCGCGGATCTGCCGGTCTTACGGCGCCGCCGTCGTCGTGATGGCCTTCGACGAGGCCGGGCAGGCGGACAGCTACGAGCGCAAGGTCGAGATCTGCACGAGAGCCTACAAGATCCTCACCGAGGAGGTGGGCTTCCCGGCCGAAGACATCATCTTCGATCCCAACGTGTTCGCGGTGGCGACCGGCATCGAGGAGCATGACGGCTACGGCGTCGCCTTCATCGACGCGGCGCGCACCATCCGCGAGACCCTGCCGCACGCGCATATCTCGGGCGGGGTGTCGAACCTCTCCTTCTCCTTCCGCGGCAACGAGCCCGTGCGCGAGGCAATGCATTCCGTGTTCCTGTTCCACGCCATCAAGGCGGGCATGGATATGGGCATCGTCAATGCGGGCCAGCTCGCCGTCTACGAGGCCATCGATCCCGAGCTGCGCGACCTGTGCGAGGACGTGGTGCTGAACCGCCGCGCCGACGCCACCGAGCGCCTGCTCGACGCCGCGCCCCGTTTCAAGGGCGACGGCAACACGGCCGTGAAGGCGGCCGATCTCGAATGGCGCTCCTGGCCCGTGGCGAAGCGGTTGGAGCACGCCCTCGTCAACGGCATCACCGAGTTCATCGATGTGGATACCGAGGAGGCCCGGCAGAGCGTGGAGCGCCCGCTCCACGTGATCGAGGGCCCGCTCATGGCCGGCATGAACGTGGTCGGCGATCTCTTCGGCTCGGGCAAGATGTTCCTGCCCCAGGTGGTGAAGTCCGCCCGCGTGATGAAGCAGGCGGTCGCCTATCTCATGCCCTACATGGAGGCGGAGAAGGCTGCCAACGGCGGCACCCAGCGCAGCGCCGCCGGCAAGGTGCTGATGGCGACCGTGAAGGGCGACGTGCACGATATCGGCAAGAACATCGTCGGCGTCGTTCTGGCCTGCAACAACTACGAGGTCATCGATCTCGGCGTCATGGTGCCGGCCCAGAAGATCCTGGAGACCGCCAAGCGCGAAGGCGTCGACATCATCGGCTTGTCGGGCCTCATCACCCCCTCGCTCGACGAGATGGTGCATGTGGCCGCCGAGATGGAGCGCGAGGGCTTCGACATCCCGCTCCTCATCGGCGGCGCCACCACGAGCCGCGTCCACACGGCCGTGAAGATCCACCCGAACTACAACAAGGGCCAGGCCGTCTATGTGACCGATGCGAGCCGCGCGGTCGGCGTCGTGTCCTCGCTCCTCTCCGAGGATGCGAAGGATGGCTACGTGGAGACCCTCAAGGCCGAGTACCGCAAGGTGGCGGATGCCCATGCGCGCTCGGAGATCGACAAGCAGCGCCTGCCGCTGGAAAAAGCGCGCGCCAACCGCATGAAGATCGACTGGGGCTTCTACGAGCCGCCCAAGCCCACCTTCATGGGCGCCCGCGTGTTCCGCACCTACGACGTGGCGGAACTCGTGCCCTTCATCGACTGGACGCCCTTCTTCCAGACCTGGGAGCTGAAGGGGCGCTTCCCGGCGATCTTGGAGGATGCGGAGCAGGGCGCCGCCGCGCGCCAGCTCTACGAGGACGCGCAGGACATGCTCCGCCGCATCGTGGAGGAGCGCTGGTTCAATCCGAAGGCGGTGATCGGCTTCTGGCCCGCGAACGCGGTCGGCGACGACATCCGCCTCTATACGGGCGAGAGCCGCACCGAGACGCTCGCCACCTTCCATGGGCTTCGCCAGCAGCTCTCGAAGCGCGACGGGCGGCCGAATCTCTGCCTGTCCGATTTCGTGGCGCCGGCCGAGACCGGCCTCGCGGATTACGTGGGCGGCTTCGTGGTCACGGCGGGTCTCGAGGAGGTGCGGATCGCGGAACGCTTCGAGCGCGCCAACGACGATTACCGCTCGATCCTCGTCAAGGCGCTCGCCGACCGCATCGCGGAGGCCTTCGCCGAGCGCATGCATCAGCGGGTCCGCAAGGAGTTCTGGGCCTACGCGCCGGACGAGGCCATCTCGAACGAGGACCTCATCCGCGAGGAATATCGCGGCATCCGCCCGGCCCCCGGCTATCCGGCCCAGCCCGATCACACCGAGAAGGCGGCGCTGTTCGAACTCCTCAAGGCGGAGCGCAGCATCGGCGTCACGCTCACGGAAAGCTACGCCATGTGGCCGGGCTCCTCCGTGTCCGGTCTCTACCTCGCCCATCCGGACGCGCATTATTTCGGCGTCGCCAAGGTGGAGCGCGATCAGGTGGAATCCTATGCGGCCCGCAAGGGCATGAGCATCCGCGACGTGGAGCGCTGGCTGTCGCCCGTGCTGAACTACGATCCGGCAACCTATGCGATGATCGCGGCGGAGTAGCAGCGTTACCGTCTCGCTGTGGGGGAGGTTGGCGAAGTAACCCGACGCTGACCGCTCACGCGTTACCCTCGCCTCAGAGGTCGGGGCGAACGCGGGCCTCAACCCCCAAGCAAAGCGGCTGACCAGCCAAGCGCGTGTTCCCCTCCCCCTTGTGGGGAGGGGTTAGGGGTGGGGGTGTCGGCGCCGGACGCATCCGCGTGTGGCGCTCACACATCTACGAGCGCGAGCCTCGCCTCCTCGCACTTCGGAAGCCAGCACGAGCGCGGGCTTCACCTCCCCCTTGTGGGGAGGTCGAGCGAAGCGAGGGTGGGGGTGTCGGCTCCGGACCCATCCGCGTGTGGCGCCCACACCCCCACCCGCCTGCCGGCACCCTCCCCACAAGGGGGAGGGGACCACACAAGGCAGCCGCGATGTGTGTCGGACGAGAGCCGGGCTTGCGCCGTTGAGCAGCGCTCCTTAACGCGCCGACATTCGCCGAGGGCAGGGTGACCCCGTCACTCCCGCCGCAGCGCCTCAATGGGATCGAGGCGTGCCGCGCGCTTGGCCGGATAGAACCCGAAGAAGATGCCGACGAAGGCCGAGAAGAGGGCCGCGATGGCGATCGCCTCGACCGAGATGGCCGAGGGCCAGCCGGCGGCCCGGGCGATGGCGGTCGCGGCTCCGACGCCGAGGGCGATCCCGATGGCACCCCCGATGGTGGCGAGCGTCGTCGCCTCGATGAGGAACTGGCCCAGGATGTCCCGGGGCCGCGCGCCGACCGCGAGGCGAAGGCCGATCTCGCGGGTGCGCTCCGTCACCGAGACCAGCATGATGTTCATGATCCCGATGCCGCCGACGAGGAGCGAGATCGCGGCCACGGAGGCCAGCAGCAGGGAGAGGGTGTTCGCCGTGGCCGAGGCGGTGTTCGCGACCTCCGTGAGGTTGCGGATCGAGACATCGTCCTCCTGGTCCGGCGGCACCCGGTGGCGTTGGCGCAGCAGGGCGCCAATCTTCTCGATGCCGGGCGCGATGTCCTCCTCGGAGGCGAACTTCACGAAGATAGAGCCGACCGAGCGGTCCTTGGCGTAGTTGCGCCCGATCACCCGGCGGCGGCCCGCATCCAGGGGCACGAAGATCACGTCGTCCTGGTCCTGCCCGAAGGCCGATTGGCCCTTGGGCGCCATGACGCCGATCACCTTGAAGGGCACGTTGCGCACCCGGATCGTGCGGTCGAGCGGGTCCTCCTCGCCGAACAGGTTGCGCGCCACCGTGCGGCCGAGGATCACCACGATCTCGCCGCGCCGGATCTCCTCGGGGTCGAAGCTGCGCCCGGCCTCCACGTCCCATTCGCGGGCGTCGAACCAGTCGAGATCAACCCCGTAGACGCTGGTGCCCCAGTTGTTGGCGCCCGCCACCACCTGCGCGCCGCCGCGCACGAAAGGCGCCGCGGCGGTCACGCCCTCGATCTCCCGGCGGATCGCCTCCGCGTCCTCGTCGGTCAGTGTCGAGGCGGCGCCCGCCCCGAGACGCGCGCCGCCCTGCGTGACGTTGCCGGGCGTCACGATGGCGAGGTTCGCCCCAAGGGAGCGGATCTGCCGGTCGACGAGGTCGCGGGCCCCTGAGCCGATGGCCACCATGGCGATCACCGCCGCGACGCCGATCACGATGCCGAGCATGGTGAGAAGGCTGCGCAGGGCATTGGCCGCGATGGCGGAAAGCGCGGAGCGTAACGCTTCGAGAAGGTTCATGCGGCCTCCGTCAACGCGGCGCGGGCATCCTGCGGCGCTTGGCCAGCAGGGAGCGCGGGACGGATGGCTTCGAGACGATTCATGCGGCTTCCGTCAGGGCGGCGCGGGCGTCGAGCGGTTCCTGGCGCCGGTCCTCGATCACGCGCCCATCCTTGAACCGCACGAGACGACGCGCGTGGCGGCCCACATCCCCGTCGTGGGTGACGAGCACCACGGTGACGCCCTCGCGGTTGAGCTCCTGGAACAGCGCCAGGATCTCCACCGCCGTGCGGCTGTCGAGGGCCCCGGTCGGCTCGTCGGCGAGAAGAAGGCTCGGCGCGTTCACGAGCGCGCGGGCAATCGCCACGCGCTGCTGCTGGCCGCCGGAGAGCTGCATGGGCCGGTGACGGGCCCGGTCGGCAAGGCCGACGCGCGCCAGCGCCGCGAGCGCCCGGGCACGCCTCGTTCGGCGGTCCGTGCCCGCATAGATCATCGGCAGTTCCACATTGCCGAGCGCATCCATCCGCGGCAGCAGGTTGAACTGCTGGAACACGAAGCCGATCTCGCGATTGCGCAGGCCCGCAAGACCGTTCGGCCCCAGCGTCTCCACGGCCTGCCCGGCGAGGCGATACTGCCCGCCGCTCGGGCGGTCGAGGCAGCCGATCAGGTTCATGAAGGTGGATTTGCCGGAGCCCGAGGGGCCCATCACGGCAACGAAGTCGCCCTCCTCGATGGCGAGCGACACGCTGTCGAGGGCGACCACGCGGCCGCCGTCGAGGTCGTAGACCCGGCTTAAGTCCTGCGTCTCGATGAGAGCCATGGGGCCGCGTCTCAAAAGAGCCGCGGCGCGCGGGGGCGCTGGGTCGGTGAGGAGGTGCCGGGCTCCACGGGCTGCACGGTCCCGCGCGGGCCGCCGCCGACGATCACGGCCGTGCCGTCCTTCAGGTCACCGGCCACGATTTCGGTCGAGCTGCCGTCCGTCACCCCAAGGCGCACGGCCAGGGGCTGCGGGCGCCCCTCGCCGTCGAGCACATAGACCCGGCCCGGCGTGCCGGCATCCTGCGGCACGCGTCCCATGCGGCGCGCGGAGGGGCCTACGGCCTGGAGCTTCGCCTGCTGCTCGGGCGTGAGCACGGCCGCGATCTTCGCGCGCAGATCCTCCCGGGCCTGGCGGGCGGCGCCCTGCCGCTCCTCGCCCGAGGCGCCGGGCTCCCGGCGCGGCGCGGCCTCGCGGGCCTCCGCCAGGATGCGGTCGATGGCGGCGATCTGCTCGGCGCTCGGCTGTACTTCCGCGAGGAGGCGCTCGCGCATGTCCTGGAGGGAGCGGCCGCGGGTCGAGGAGGCCGAGAAGCTGGCCTCGGGCGTAGTCGGCAGGACCGTGCTCCCCGCGCCCGCCACCGGGCGAAAGCGCAGGGCGGCGTTCGGCACCCGCAGGGCGTCGCGCCGCTCGTCCGTGACGATCTGCAGGTTCGCGGTCATTCCGGGAAGGAGCGCCTGGTCCGTATTCGCCACGCCGATCACCGCCGTGTAGGTGACCACGTTCTGCACCGTCTGGGCGCCGAGGCGCACCATGCGGACCTGCCCCTCGAAGGTGCGGTTCGGATAGGCATTCACCGTGAAGGTCACGGACTGGCCCGCCTTGAGGCGGCCCACATCGGCCTCGTCCACATTGGCGTAGATGTCGATCTCGCGCAGGTCCTGCGCCACCGTGAAGAGGGTGGGGGCGGAGAGGGAGGCCGCCACGGTCTGCCCCAACTCCACGTCGCGCTTCACCACGACGCCGTCCACGGGCGAGCGGATCTCCGTGCGGGCAAGATCGATCTCGATGTCCTTCAGCTTCGCCTCGCGGGCAAGAATGACGGCCTGGGCGGAGGCGATCTGCGCCTCCGCGAGGCCGATATCGGCCTTGAGCCCGACGATCTCCGCCTGAAGCGCAGCGATCTGCGCCTCGGCGGAGGCGAGTGCGGCATTCTGCACCTCCACCTGCGTCCGCGCCTGATCGACGGCGTTCTGCGAGCTCACGGCGCGCTCGTTGAGCTCGAGCTGGCGGGTGAGAGTGCGCCTCGCCTCGGCGAGCTGCGCCCGGGCGCGGGTGGCTTGAGCTTCCTGGTCGCGGGTCGTCGACTCGGAGCGCAGGAGAAGCGCGCGGGACTTGTCGGCCTGAGCCCTTCGCATGGCGAGGTCCGCGCGGGCCTGCTCGAGGTCGGCTCTGGCGCCGTCGCGGCGGGAGCGGATCTGCTCCCCATAGAGCCGGGCCACCACCTGGCCGGCCTTCACGGGCGTGTTGTAATCGGCCAGGATCTCGACCACTTGGCCCGAGAGCTGCGAGCCGACGAGCACGGTGGTGACCGGGTTCAGGGTGCCGGTGGCCCGCACGCTCGCCGTGATGGTGCCGCGGTCGAGGCTCGCCAGGCGATAGGGCACATCCTGCGCCGAGCCGCCCGTCGGCCGCAGGATCGCATAGCCGGCCCCGCCCGCGAGGGCCGCAACCACACCCATCCACACAATGACCCGACGCACCCGATCCCTCGCGCTGAAAGCGGTCTGACGATGGGAGAGTGTGACGGATTTGCCGTGAGGGGGCGAGTTAACTCTTTGTCATGCGACAGCAGGTCCGCCGCGTGCGGGGCCGGCGTCGTCGCGCTCAGGCGGCGGCCGGCTTCGTCGCGATCAGGTCGCGCAGGGTCGTGATGGTGGAGGCGTCGGCGACGCCGTCGACGCGCTCGGGGCGGAAGTGCCGCTGGAAGGCGGCCACCACCTTCTCGGTGTCCTCGTCGAAGGTGCCCGTGATCTTGAGCCCGTAGCCGTACATGGCAAGCATCGCCTGGAGCGCTTCCACGGGCATGCCCTGATCGCCGCGGGAAAAGAAGCGTCCATCGCGGATCGCGGCCGGCTTCACCCAATGGCCGACGCCGGCCCGGTGAAGCCGCTCCCAGGGGAAGAGTTCGCCCGGGTCGAGCTTGCGGCCCGGCGCCACGTCCGAATGGGCGAGGATGCGGTTGGGCTGGATGCGCCATCTGTCGGCGATGTCGCGGCAGAGCGCGATCACGGCCTCGATCTGCGCCTCGCCGAAGGGCGGCAGGCCCCCGGGATGGCCCGGATTGGCGATCTCTATGCCGATGGACGAGGAATTGATGTCGCCCTCCCCATCCCAGGAGGATACGCCCGCATGCCAGGCGCGGCGGGCCTCCGGCACCATCTGGAGGACGCGCCCGTCCTCGAACACGAAGTAATGGGCGGAGACCTGCGAGACCGGGTTCGCCAGCCATTGCAGGGCCTCGCCCTCGTCCGGCATGCCCGTGTAGTGCAGGACCAGGATGTCGGGGCGGCGGCCGTCCTTGCGCTCCCCGTGGTTGGGGGAGGGGAACACCTTGGCGGCGACGGGGCTCTCGGGCGTCAGGCGCTCGCTCATGGGGCCTCGGATCGGCCGAGCCGGGGAGGGGGGAGGGTGCGGGCGCTCATCGGCTCAGGTGATGCCCCGCTCCTTGGCGATCCGCTCCCAGGCCGCGTTGATGACCGCAAGCCGCTCGGTCGCGATCTTCACGGCTTCCGGCGGCAGGCCGCGGGCGATCTCGCGGTCCGGGTGGTTCTCGGCCACGGTTCTGCGGTAGTGGCGCTTCAGCTCCTCGTTCGACAGCGAGCGATCCGCGTCGAGGATGAGGTACGGATCGTCCGGGCGCCGCACGTGGCGGGCGGCGACGCGCTCGAAATCGTGCGCCGAGAAGCCGAAGGCGTCGGCGACCGCGTGGCAATAGGCATACTCCGCCTCGTGCACCGCGCCGTCCGCCTTGGCGATGTGGAAGAGGCCGTCGAGCACGTCCTCCAGGAGTTTCGGCTCGTCCTTGAAGGCATCGCCGAGCTGGCGCGCATAGGCCTCGAAGCCGTCGGTCGTCTGCTTGGCGAGATCGAACAGGCGCTTCACGCGATCATGCTCGCTGTCCGGCACGTCCACCACGCGCTCGAAGGCTTCGACCTCGTGGGTCACCACGACGCCGTCGGACTTCGCCATCTTGGCGGCGAGCGCCACGAGGCCCGTCGTGAAGATGAGATCGCGGGGAGGTGGACCGAAGGGCGCGCCCTCGCGGTCGACGAGCACATGCCCGGCCAAGCCCCCGAGCAGGCCCCCGATGGGCCCGCCGAGCGCCAGCCCGAGGCCCGCTCCGCCGAGCTTCCCCCAAATCGAGTAATTCATGGAGGCGACGCCGTCATCGGATGCTTGGCCATGCGGATGCGACCAAGCTTTCCCCAGTTCGAAACATTCATGCCGTCAGTGGTAGCGGGAAACCCGCGCAAAAGAAAAGGGCCGGAGCAGCGCTCCGGCCCTGATCGAACGGACGTTCCTTAGCGGCAGTAGATGTTGCCGACGGCGTCCTGGTAGACCCCATAGGGGCAGCGGTTCGCCGGAGCCGTCGAAGCGCCGACGATCGCGCCGCCCGCCGCGCCGATGGCAGCGCCGGCGAGCGCTCCGCCCGCCCGGCCGGTGGCCGCGCCGCCGATGGCAGCGCCAGCCAGACCGCCGATGGCGGCGCCGCCGACGGCACGCTCGCCGGGAGTGTTGCAGGCAGCCATGGAGAGCGTCAGAGCGCCGGCGGCGATCGCGGTGATCATCTTCTTCATCGGGGAGTTCCTCTGTGTTGCAGGGGCGATGGACGACGTCGCTCCCATAGCTTGACCTTACGAATTCGCCAACTCCCGGGCAGCGCAACGGTTCCCAGCTACCGGTCGGGCGATCAGCATAGAAATCGCCGAGCTGTCGCAGATCCCTGGAATTCCAAGACGTTGACGCAGAGGAACGAGGCGGCTACTGCCAACAGCCGCGCTAGAGCAGCGTTTTGGAATACGGTCACAATTCGGCGCTTGCCACATCTTGGCCCCAATTGGCCACCACCCACCACGCTCTTCTCAAAAGAACCAAGAACGGAGACCGCGTATGACTTGGCAGCACCTTCTGAGGACCATGCTGGTCGCTGGCGCGGCAACGATTGCCCTGGCGCTGGCGAGTCAGGCCCGGGCGGAAGGTGGTGACGAGAGCAGCGTGTACCGCGCGGCCCCAACCGTGGAGGTCGCCTCGGCCGAGCCGGCGGCTCCGGCAGCGGAGGAGACCGTGGCTGACGCGGCCGAGACCCAGAAGAGCCAGGAGCGGATCGGACCGGCTCAGGAGCGCGTCGTGTCGCGCCGTTCCCCTGGCGTCGCGCAGGATGCGGTCCGGGCCGCCGGTCTGAAGCCCGTGATCGCCCGCTATGCCTCGGAGCACGGCATCCCCTTCGCGCTCGCCGATGCGGTGGTGCGGATCGAGAGCCGCTACAATGCGGATGCCCGCAACGGCCCGAATGTGGGCCTCACCCAGATCAACACGCGCACCGCGCAGTCGCTCGGTTACGCGGGCCCGGTCGCCGGATTGTTCGACCCCGAGACCAACCTGCGCTTCGGCCTGAAGTATCTCGCGCAGGCCTACCGCCTTGCCGGCGGCGATACCTGCGGCACGATCCTGCGCTACCAGGCCGGCCACCGGGCGCAGACCATGACGAAGGATGCGCAGGCCTATTGCTCGCGGGTGAAGACGATCATCGCATCGGCTGGTTGACTGCCATCGAGTTCGCCTTGACGCGGGTCGCCCATTCGGCCCACATCACCCCGTCAGCCGGCCGGGCGGCCGCTTCGGACCTCGTGTCCGGGGAGGAAAGTCCGGGCTCCATGGAAGCACGGTGCCGGATAACGTCCGGCGGGGGCGACCCCAGGGACAGTGCCACAGAAAGCAGACCGCCCCGGCCTTCGGGTCCGGGGTAAGGGTGAAAGGGTGCGGTAAGAGCGCACCGCGGACGCGGTAACGCGGACGGCAAGGTAAACCCCACCAGGAGCAAAACCGAATAGGGACGACAGGCGTTCGCGCCAGGCCCGTTTCCAGGCCAGTCGTCCGGGTTGGTTGCTTGAGGCGGCTGGCAACAGCCGTCCCAGAGGAATGGCCGCCACGTTCGAGGCTTGCCTCGGGCCCTACAGAACCCGGCTTATAGGCCGGCTGACACCCTCGTTCATCGGCCGTGAGCATGGCCCGCCGCGGCCGATTGCTTGTCGGCTGACACCCTCACTCGTCGACCGCGGCATGCCTTGGCAAGCCCGCCTCGATAGCGAGTCGAACCAACACCCCTCATCCAATTCGGCAGACGTGCCGGTGGCCCTTGGGCGGCCGTGGGCCGCGCGTGGGACAGCCGCGACAGGCGCGCAAAACCGCGTGAAATCGGGAGCTTGCTTACCCTTCATTAACCCTAAGCAATTCTGATGGGGACAACCTGCAGAGGGCTGTCCGGCCCGTCCCATTCCGTTGACGACCATACTGTCCCATGTTATCCCAAATCATCCCGTTCACGGTGCTTTCCGAGGAGGCGGTCGGACGCTGCAGGAGCAGCGAGGCGTCCGTTCGTCGAGGAGGGGTGTCGCCGGAGGCGGGAGACGGCGGGCCGCAAGGGCCTGCCGGGGGGCTGACAATCAGGAGCGCTCGGGCAGCGAGCCATGAACCGCTTCGTGTCCAATTTCACCAACCGGTTGGACTCGAAGGGTCGGGTTTCGATCCCGGCACCTTTCCGGGCGGTCCTCGCCCGGGATGGGTTCGAGGGCCTGTACGTCCATCCGGCGCTCGACGCGCCGGCCCTGGATGCGGGCGGGAACACGCTTCTGACCGAGATCGATGCGTTCTTGTCGACGCTGTCGCCCTATTCGGACGAGCGGGATCAACTGTCGACGGCGTTGTTCGGCACCAGCGAGATCCTGAAGGTCGATCCGGAGGGGCGCGTCATCCTCACGGATACAGTGAAAGTGCATGCCGGGATTTCCGACACGGTGGCGTTCGTCGGGCTCGGCCACAAGTTCCAGATCTGGGAGCCGGAGGCTTTTCGTGCGCACTTGGAGGAGGCGCGCATGAAGGTCAGAGACTTGAAGCGGGGTCTCGGCGCCCGGAGTTTGGACATGCGTTCGTCGCAAGACATTCCGCCAGGAGCGCGGGAGCGATGACGGGGCGCGGCGACGGCAACGCCGGAGCCGCTGGCGGACCATCCCGTCACGTCCCCGTGCTCTTGGCGGAGGTCTGCGAGGCCCTCGACGCGAAACGCGGCGGCGTTTTCGTGGACGGCACCTTCGGGGCCGGCGGCTACACGCGCGCCATTCTCGATCATCACCGCAGCAATCAGGTCATCGCCATCGACCGCGACCCGGATGCCATCGCGGCCGGAGCCGCGCTCGTGGCCGCCTCGCGCCGACGGCTGGCCTTGGTTCCGGGCCGCTTCGGCGACCTTGACGCACTTGTCGCGGAGCGCGCGCCGGTCGACGGCGTGGTGCTCGATATCGGCGTGTCGTCCATGCAGCTCGACGAGGCCGAGCGCGGCTTCTCCTTCCGGAACGACGGCCCCCTCGACATGCGCATGGAGCGCGACGGACGCAGCGCCGCCGACATTGTCAACGAGGCGCCGGAGGCGGAGCTCGCCGACATCTTCTACCATTACGGCGAGGAGCGCCGCGCCCGCGCAGTCGCCCGCGCCATCATCGAAACGCGCCGGCGCGAACCCATCGTCACCACCCGCCAGCTCGCCGACCTCGTGGCCTCGCTCATCCGGCAGGAGCCGGGTGGCATGCATCCGGCCACGCGAGCCTTCCAGGCCCTGCGGATCGCGGTGAACGACGAACTCGGCGAGCTGGTGCGCGCGCTCCATGCGGCCGAGAGCGTCCTCAAGCCCGGCGGGCGGCTCGTCGTCGTCACGTTCCACTCCCTTGAAGACCGCATCGTGAAGCAGTTCTTCGCCACGCGCACCGGCCGCGCGGCGAGCGGCTCGCGCCACCTGCCGAGCACCGCGACCGCCGAGCCGAGCTTCGAGGCGGTGACGCGCGGCCCTGTCGGTCCCTCGGATGCGGAGGTGGCGCGCAATCCCCGCGCCCGTTCCGCAAAGCTCAGGGCCGGCGCGCGCACGGCGGCACCGCCGCAGGAGCCGCTCGACGCCCTGATGATGCTGGCCGAACTGCCGCGCACCGCGGAAAAGCGAGGACGTCGATGAAAAGCGCTTCCAGCCTCACGACGAACCGCATGGGGGACGGCCGATGATCAAGCTCCTCCACATCGTGGCGATCTCCGCGCTCATCGCGTCGGCGGGCTACGCCTATTCGATCAAGTACGAGACGCTCTTCCAGGCCGAGCAGGTCGCGAAGGCGAAGGCCAAGGTGCAGCGCGAGCGGGACGCCATCGCCGTCCTGCGCGCCGAGTGGCAGCATCTCAACCGGCCGGACCGTCTTCAGGCCGCCGTGGAGCGCCATCTCGATCTTCAGGCCATGAGCGTGCAGCAGCTCGCCCGTCTCTCCGACCTGCCGAACAAGCCTCCGCGGGAGGATGGGATCGGGCGCAAGCTCGAGGCGCTCGGCCTTCTCGAGCCGACCTCCACGCCGAAGGACCGGACGAACGAGGCCCGCACGCCGTCGACCCAGACGCCGAAACGGTGATGCCCGCAACCATCCTGGATCGGTCCGGTCCCGCCTCAACCCTCGACGACTCCCACGCAACGGTGAATCCGGTGACCTACGATCCCCACGCCGACGCTCCCCAGGATGCCTCCCGCGCCGACGCGCCGTGGGAAGAGGCGGGCTGGACCGACGACGAGGCGCGGCGCGACAGTCCCGGGCCGCTCCCGCCGACGGCCGTCGAGGCACAGCCGGCCCCGGCGCGCCGCACCATCGGCGGCCACCTGCGCGAGCTCTTCCGCCTGCGTCTCGACAAGAGCACGGCGCGCGTGGGTCTCGTCGCCCTGTGCTTTGCGAGCCTCTTCTCCATCATCGGCGGCCGTCTCGCCATGCTGGCGCTCAGCACGGAGCACGGCAGCGAGGTGCGCCGCGCCACGTCATCCGAGATCTCCGCCGCCCGTCCCGACATCGTGGACCGCAACGGCGAGATCCTGGCGACGGACGTGAGGGTCGTGTCGGTCTTCGCGGAGCCGCGCAACATCGTGGACAAGGACGAGGCGGTCGAGCTCCTCACCGCCGTTCTGCCCGATCTCGACGCGCGCGACCTGCGCGAGAAGCTCGGCACCAAGAAGGGCTTCGTGTGGGTCAAGCGCGAGATCACCCCGCGCCAGCAGGCCGAGGTCCACCGCCTCGGCATCCCGGGCCTGGGCTTCCTGCCGGAGAACAAGCGCGTCTACCCGAACGCCCAGGCCGGGGCTCATATCCTAGGCTTCGCCAACATCGACAACGTGGGCATCGCCGGCATAGAGAAATACATCGACGGCCAGGGCCTGCAGGACCTCAACGGCGCCGGCTTCAACATCAGCGCCGCCGACCTCAAGCCCATCCAGCTCTCCATCGATCTGCGCGTGCAGCACATCATGCGGGACGAGCTCTCGAAATCGATCGAGAAGTTCAAGGCGAAGGCGGGCGCCGGCGCCATCGTGGACGTGAACACGGGCGAGGTCATCTCCCTCGTGTCCCTTCCCGACTTCGACCCCAACAACCCGGTCGACGCCCTGGAGAAGGACCGCATCAACCGGATCAACGTGGGCGTCTACGAGATGGGCTCCACGTTCAAGGCGCTCACCACGGCGATGGCGCTCGATTCCGGCAAGTTCAACATCAACTCCATGCTCGATGCGCGCTCCGGCCTGCGCTACGGCAAGTTCACCATCGGCGATTATCACGGCACGCATCGGGTTCTGACGGTGCCGGAGGTGTTCATTCACTCCTCCAATATCGGCACCGCCCGCATGGCGCTCGGCGTCGGCGTCGACGGGCACAAGGCCTTCCTCAAGAAGATGGGCCAGCTCGACCGGCTGAAGACGGAGCTGCCCGAGAACGCAGAGCCCATCGTGCCGCCGCGCTGGGGCGAACTCAACACGGTGACCATCGCGTTCGGCCACGGCATCGCGGTGGCGCCCCTCCAGGCCGTCATGGCGACGGCGTCGCTCATGAATGGCGGCTATCTCATCCCGCCGACCTTCATCAAGCGCTCGGAGGAGGAGGCAAAGACGGTCGCCTCCCGGGTGATCCGGCCCGAGACCAGCGAGGCCATGCGCTATGTGATGCGCCTCAACGCCGAGAAGGGCTCCGCCACGAAGGCGGCGGTGCCGGGCTTCTACGTGGGCGGCAAGACCGGAACGGCCGAGAAGGTGATCGGCGGGCGCTACTCCAAGAACAAGCTCCTGACGACCTTCATGGCCGTCGCCCCATCGGACAAGCCCAAGTATCTTTTCCTCACCATCCTTGACGAACCGCAGGGTCTGCCCGAAACCCACGGTTTCGCCACCTCCGGCTGGAACTCGGCCCCGACCACGGGGAACATCATCGAACGGGCGGCGCCCTTGCTTGGCATTCCGCCTCGGTTCGAGCGGCCGCAGGATCCCTTCCCGCTCATGACGCGCCTCGGCGCGTGGGGCACGAAGTGATCCCCGGGTTCCGTCGGGGCGGGGCATGGATGGGGATACCCTTCGCGTCAGCGAGTGGGGCAAGAGACGACCGATAGCGCGCCTTGGCGCGTGGGGCACCAGATGAACGATGTGACGACCAGAACTTTGGCCGATCTCTTCCCCGAGGCGCAGGGCACACCCGGCGCCTCGGCCGTCGTTGCGGGTATCGCCTCGGACAGCCGCCGGGTCGGCCCGGGGACCGTCTTCGTGGCGGTGCCGGGCACGAAGGCGGATGGAATGAGCTTCGCGCCCCAGGCGGTCGCCGCGGGCGCCGCGGCCGTGATCGGGGAGAGGGAGGCTCCGGCCGATCTCGCCGTCCCGTACCTGCGCGTGCCGGACGTGCGCCGCTCCCTCGCGCTCGCCGCCGCCCGGCTCCATCCGGTCCAACCCGAGCGGGTGGTGGCGGTCACGGGCACCAGCGGCAAGAGCTCGGTCGCCGACTTCACGCGGCAGCTTTTCGCGGTCCTGGGCTTCAAGTCCGCCAGCCTCGGCACCCTCGGGGTGATCACCTCGGACGGCACCGCCTACGGCTCCCTCACCACGCCCGATCCGCTCTCCCTCCACGAGACCCTCGACCGGCTCGCCCGGGACGGGGTGGCGCGGCTCGCCATGGAGGCCTCCTCCCACGGCATCGACCAGCGCCGCCTCGACGGGGTGCGCCTGGCGGCGGCGGGCTTCACCAATCTCGGGCGCGACCACCTGGATTATCACGGCACCACCGAGGCCTATGCGGCCGCGAAACTGCGCCTGTTCGACACCCTCGTGCCGGCCGACGCGCCTGCGGTCGTCAATGCGGACGGGCCCTTCTCCGACGTTTTCCTGGAAGGCGTGCGCCGCCGCGGCCTGCCTCTCATGACGACTGGCCGCAACGGCGAGACCCTGCGCCTTGTGGCCAACGAGACCCGGGGCTTTGCCCAGCACCTCACCGTCGAGGCCTATGGGCGCCGGTTCGAGACGCAGGTCCCGCTGCCGGGCGCCTTCCAGGTCGAGAACGCCCTCGTGGCAGCGGGGCTCGTCCTTGCGGTCGAGGGCGGGGGGAGGGCAGCCGAGGTTTTTGAGGGCTTTGCTGACCTCAAGGGCGTTTCGGGCCGCCTTGAACGGATCGGCGAGGTGGACGGGGCGCTGTGCATCGTGGATTACGCCCACAAGCCCGACGCCCTGGCCCATGTGCTCGACGCGCTCCGCCCCTTTGCGACGGGCCGCCTCGTCTGCGTGTTCGGCTGCGGCGGCGACCGCGACCGGGGCAAGCGCCCGCTCATGGGGCGCATCGCCGCCGAGAAGGCCGATATCGCAATCGTCACGGACGACAATCCCCGCTCGGAGGAGCCCGCGGCGATCCGGGCCGAGATCCTGAAGGGGGCTCCGGGCGCTTGGGAGATCGGCGACCGTGCGCTCGCCATCCGCACGGCCGTCGACGACCTCAAAACCGGCGACATCTTGGTCGTTGCGGGCAAAGGCCACGAAACGGGCCAAATCATTGGCGACCGAACTCTGCCCTTCTCGGACCATGACGAGGTCCGGGCAGCGATTGCGGGGAGGCGGGGCTGATGCGGGTGCTGTGGACACCGGACGAGATTGCGGCCGCCACCGGCGGGCGTGTCGATGGCACCCCCTCGGCCGTGAACGGCGCGTCCATCGACACCCGGACGCTCCAGCCGGGCGACCTGTTCTTTGCCGTCCAGGGCGAGGCCCGTGACGGGCACGATTTCGTCCGGGCCGCCCTCGAGAAGGGCGCGGGTGCGGCCGTGGTGGCCGAGAGCCGGGCGGCGGATTTTGCGGGCGTCGGACCCCTTGTGGTCGTGCCGGACGTGCTCGAGGCCATGGGGGCGCTCGGTCTTGCGGCGCGCGCGCGCAGCCGCGCCGGGATCGTCGCGGTGACCGGGTCCGTGGGCAAGACCGGCACCAAGGAAGCCCTCAAGGCGGTGCTCTCCCGGCATGGGGCGACCCACGCCTCGGTTGCCTCCTACAACAACCATTGGGGCGTGCCGCTGACGCTCGCCCGCATGCCGCGCGAGAGCGCCTATGGCGTCTTCGAGATCGGCATGAACCACCCTTACGAGATCCTGCCGCTCACCGGGATGGTGCGCCCCCATGTGGCGCTCATTACCACGGTGGAGCCGGTGCATATCGAGTTCTTCCGCACGCTCTGGGGCATCGCGGACGCGAAGGGCGAGATCTTCTCCGGAATCGAGCCCGGCGGCACCGCCGTGGTGAACCGGGACAACCCGACCTTCGAGCGCATGCGCGCCCATGCTCAGGCATCGAGAGCCGGGCGCATCCTCACCTTCGGCGAGCACGAGTCAGCGGATGTGCGTGCCGAGCGCATCGTCCTGAAGCCCGACCATTCCATGGTCGAGGCGCGGGTGCTCGGGAGGCCGGTCGTGTTCCGGCTCGGCACGCCGGGCCGCCACATCGCCATGAACGCGCTCGGCATCCTCGCCGTGGTGCAGGCGCTCGGCCTCGACCTCTCCGATGCCGCGCAGGCGCTCGCCGAGATCAAGCCGCCGGTCGGCCGGGGCGAGCGCACCATGCTGGCCCTCAAGGGCGGCGAGGCGCTCCTCATCGACGAGAGCTACAACGCCAACCCGGCTTCCATGAAGGCGGCGCTGACGACCCTCGGCGGGCTCGATCTCGGCGGTCGCGGCCGGCGCATCGCGGTGATCGGCGACATGAAGGAGCTCGGGGAGCAAGGCCCCGACCTCCACCGGGGCGTCGCCGAGGCCGTGGAGGGGAACGGGGTCGACCTCGTCTTCGCGGCCGGCGGTCTCATGAAGAACCTCGTCGACGCGCTGCCGGCAGGCCGCGTCGCAGCGCATGCGCCGAGCTCGGCCGAGCTCGTGGACGCGGTCGCCTCCGCCCTGCAGCCGGGCGACGCCGTAATGATCAAGGGGTCCCTCAGCACGGGCATGGGCCTCATCGTGAAGGCCCTGAAGGAGCGCTTCGGCAGCGGCGCCCCCCAGCAGGCGATGAAAGGATAACCGATGCTCGCCTTCCTCGCCGAGTTCAGCCCCTATTTCAGCCCGCTGAACATCTTTCGCTACATCACCTTCCGGACCGGCGGCGCCACGGCGACCGCCATGCTCTTCGTGTTCTGGTTCGGCCCCTCCATCATCTCGCTCCTGCGCCTCAAGCAGGGCAAGGGGCAGCCGATCCGCGAGGACGGGCCGCAATCGCACCTGTTGACGAAGCGGGGCACGCCGACCATGGGCGGCCTCATGATCCTCGCCGGCGTTCTCGTCTCCACGCTGCTCTGGGCGAACCTGTCGAACCGCTATGTGTGGGTGGTGCTCTGCGTGACCGCGGGCTTCGGCGCGATCGGGTTCTACGACGATTACCTCAAGGTGACGAAGCAGTCCCACAAGGGCTTCTCCGGTCGCTCCCGGCTTGCCATCGAGGCGCTGATCGCGGGGCTCGCCTGCATCGCCATCGCGCAGATCTCGACCCCCGGCCTCTCGAACAAGCTGGCGCTGCCCTTCTCCAAGGAGCTGCTGTTCGATGTGGGCTGGTTCTTCGTGATCTTCGGCGGCTTCGTGATCGTCGGCGCCGGCAACGCGGTGAACATCACGGACGGCCTCGACGGCCTCGCCATCGTGCCCGTCATGATCGCCGCCGGCACCTTCGGCTTCATCGCGTACCTCGCCGGCAACGCCATTTTCGCGAACTACCTGCAGATCCATTTCGTGCCCGGCACCGGAGAGCTCGCCGTCCTATGCGGGGCCTTGATCGGGGCAGGCCTCGGATTCCTGTGGTTCAACGCGCCGCCGGCCCAGATCTTCATGGGCGATACGGGCTCGCTGGCTCTCGGCGGGCTTCTCGGCAGCATCGCGGTCGCGACGAAGCACGAGATCGTGCTGGCTCTCGTCGGCGGATTGTTCGTGCTGGAGATCATGTCCGTGGTCATCCAGGTCACGTCCTTCAAGCTCACGGGGAAGCGCGTCTTCAAGATGGCGCCGATCCATCACCATTTCGAGCAGCTCGGCTGGACCGAGCCGCAGGTGGTGATCCGCTTCTGGATCGTCTCCGTGGTCCTGGCCCTCGTGGGTCTTGCGACCCTCAAGCTGCGGTAAGCCGATGATTCCGGTCACCACCTTCAAGGGCAGGCGCGTCGCCCTCTTCGGCCTCGGCGGATCGGGGCTTGCGACGGCGCTCGCCTTGAAAGCGGGGGGCGCCGATGTGCTGGCCTGCGACGACAACCCGGCGAAGATGGCGGAAGCCGCCGGACGAGGCATCGAGACCGGCGATCTGCGGCAAGCGGATTGGTCGCGCTTTTCCTCCTTCATCCTCTCACCCGGTGTGCCGCTGACCCACCCAGAGCCCCATTGGTCCGCGAAGCTCGCTCAAGGTGCGGGCGTCGAGGTGATCGGCGATATCGAGCTCTTCTGCCGGGAGCGGGCGGCCATTGCGCCGAGCGCCCCTTTCATCGCGATCACGGGCACCAACGGAAAGTCCACCACCACGGCACTCATCGCCCACATCCTGCGAGAAGCGGGCCACGACGTGCAGATGGGCGGCAATATCGGCACCGCGATCCTATCGCTGGAGCCGCCGTCGGATTCCAGGGTGCACGTGATCGAGTGCTCGTCCTTCCAGATCGATCTCGCTCCCACCCTCGCCCCCACGATCGGTGTTCTCCTCAACATTTCCCCCGATCACCTCGATCGGCACGGGACGATGGCGAATTATGCGGCCATCAAGGAACGCCTGGTGGCGAAGGCGGATCGGGCGGTGGTCGGCGCGGACGACGAGGACAACCGGGCCATCATCGAGCGGCTGCGGCGGCAATCCGGTCGCCTGGTCGAGGTCGGGCTGACCCCGACCAACGAAGGATCCGTGAAAGCCGAGGGCTCGCGGATCATCTCCAATTTCAAGAACCATCGGCGCGATGTGGCGGACCTGTCGGGCATCGGCTCCCTGCGCGGCGCCCACAATGCCCAGAACGCGGCCGCCGCCGTGGCGGTGTGCCTCCTCATGGGCGTCGAAGACGGCGCGATCGACGGTGCGATGCGCACCTTTCCGGGACTCCCCCACCGCATGGAGGAGGTCGGCCGCATCGGACGGGCGCTCTTCATCAACGATTCCAAGGCCACCAACGCGGATTCCACCGAGAAGGCGCTCACTTCCTTCGAGCGCATTCTCTGGATTCTCGGTGGTAAGGCGAAGGAGGGCGGCATCTCGACGCTCGCCCCCTATTTCGACCGGATCGAGAAAGCCTATCTCATCGGCGCCGCCACCGAGGATTTCGCCCGGACGCTGGACGGCAAGGTGCCCTATGTCCGGGCCGAGACCCTCGACCGGGCGGTGGAACTTGCGGCCGCGGACGCCGTTTCCGCCCAAGCTTCGCAGCCGGTCGTGCTCCTGTCGCCGGCCTGCGCGTCCTACGATCAGTTTCCAAACTACGAAGTGCGCGGGAACCGCTTCCGCGATCTCGTCCGGGGCCTACCCGGCATCGAACCGACCAAGGGGGCTTAAGCCATGATGGGCAATGGTCTCATCGAACAAGGCTGGGCCGACCGAAACAAGGCCGAGGGGGTCTAAGCCATGGTATCGCGCGCTGAACGTTCGGTTTTGGGCGACTGGTGGTGGACGGTGGACCGTTCGCTGCTGGCGGCCCTGGCAGCCCTCATGGTGGCGGGTCTCGTCTTCCTCATGGCGGGCGGCCCGCCGGTGGCGGAGCGGCTCGGCCTGTCCACCTTCCACTTCGTGAACCGGCAGGTCTTCTTCCTCCTGCCGACCGTCGCGATCCTGGTCTGCGTCTCCTTCCTGTCGCTCCGCCACGTGCGGCGCCTGGCGCTGCTCGTCTATGCGGTCGGGATGGTGCTCATCCTTCTCGCCTTCCAGTTCGGGCCTGAGATCAAGGGCGCGCATCGCTGGATCATGCTCGGCGGCATCGGCGTGCAGCCCTCCGAGTTCGTCAAGCCCGCCTTCGTGGTGATCGCGGCCTGGGCCTTCTCGGAAGGCGCGCGGCGCAAGGACATGCCAGGCGCGCTGATGGCGCTGCTGCTCCTGCCGGCCACCATCATTCCGCTCATCCTCCAGCCCGATTTCGGGCAGACCATGCTCGTGACCATCGTGTGGTGCGGGCTCTTCTTCGTCGCCGGCCTCCACTGGTTCTGGGTGCTGGGGCTCGGCGGCGCGGGCCTCATCGGCATCGTGGCGGCCTATGAGTTCCTGCCCCACGTGCGCGCCCGCATCGAGCGCTTCCTCGACAAGTCGTCAGGCGACACCTTCCAGGTCGACACGGCCATCGAGGCCTTCACCCGGGGCGGCTGGCTTGGGCGCGGCCCGGGCGAGGGCACCGTGAAGCGCATCCTGCCCGACGCCCATACGGACTTCATCTTCGCGGTGACGGCCGAGGAGTTCGGCATCATCGTGTGCCTCGGCGTCCTGGTGATCTTCGCCTTCATCGTGCTGCGCGGCCTCATGCTCGCGCGCAAGAACGAGGACACCTTCTGCCGCCTTGCCACCACGGGCCTCGTGCTCATGTTCGGGCTCCAGGCCTGCATCAACATGATGGTGAACGTGCACCTCATGCCCGCGAAAGGCATGACGCTCCCGTTCATTTCCTATGGCGGCTCCTCGCTCTTCTCGCTCGCGCTCGGCATGGGCTTCCTGATCGCGCTCACCCGCCGCCGTCCGCGCTCCGAGAGCGTGGAGCGTTTCATGCCCGGCTGGTCGCCCGCATGACGGCGCCGTTCGATCACGCCCTGACCGACCATCGGCGACCCGAGGGAGCAACGTGGTGACGAAACCGCTCATCCTCCTCTCGGCCGGTGGCACGGGCGGACACCTCTTCCCGGCGGAATCCCTGGCGAATGCGCTGAAGAGCGCAGGCGCCCGCGTGGCGCTCGCAACCGACGAGCGCGTCGGCGCCCTGTCGGCATCCTTCCCGGCCGAGGAGGTGATCGAGATCCCATCCGCCACGCCCTCCGGCCGCAACGTGCCGCAGATGGCGAAGGCCGCCCTGCTTCTCGGCCTTGGCGTCCTCAAGGCGGTGCCGGCGATCCGGCGGCTCAAGCCCGCCGTCGTGGTGGGCTTTGGCGGATACCCGACCGTGCCGCCCGTCATGGCGGCGGCCCTCCTGAAGGTCCCAACCGCGATTCACGAGCAGAACGGAGTGATGGGCCGGGCAAACCGGCTCCTCGCCCGCTGGACCACGCTCATCGCCACGGGCTTCGCCGATGTGCGCGGCACCCCGCCGAAGGCGCGGGGCAGCGTCATCCATGTGGGCAATCCCATCCGCCCCGCCGTGCTACGGGCGGCCGAGACGCCCTATCCGGCGCTCGAGCCCCGTGGCCCGATCCGGCTCCTCGCCTTTGGCGGCAGCCAGGGCGCGCGGGTGATGAGCGATATCGTGCCCTCCGCGCTCGGGCTTCTGCCGCCGGAGCTGCGCGCCCGCATCACCGTGGTGCAGCAGGCCCGCGCCGAGGATATCGAGCGGGTCCGCCAGCATTATGCGGGTTCCGGAATCGCCTACGAGGCGGAGCCCTTCTTCAAGGACATGCCGCAGCGCATCGCCGACGCGCATCTCGTGATCGCCCGGTCGGGAGCCTCGACGGTGGCGGAGCTCGCCGTCATCGGCCGCCCGGCGATCCTCGTGCCGCTCCCGGGCGCCCTCGATCAGGACCAGGCGGCGAATGCCCGCTCCCTTGGCGAGATCGGCGCGGCGCTCGTGATCCCGCAAAGCGAGTTCACCCCGGAGCGGCTCGCCGCCGAGATCCGGACCTTCATCGATCATCCGCAGCGGCTCACCGAGGCCGCGGCCGCGGCCAGGGGCGCCGGCATCCGGGATGCCGCCGAACGCCTGGCCGAAGCCGTGCTGCGCCTTGCCGCCAACAAAGGACAACCCTCATGAAGCTGCCGCCAAAGCTCGGCCCCATCCATTTCATCGGCATCGGCGGCATCGGCATGTCCGGCATCGCCGAGGTGATGCACAACCTCGGCTATACGGTGCAGGGGTCGGATGCCGCCGACAACTACAACGTCAAGCGACTCAACGACAAAGGCATCCGCACCTTCGTCGGCCACCGGGCCGAGAACATCGAGGGCGCGGAGATCGTGGTGGTCTCGACGGCCATCAAGCGCGACAACCCGGAGCTGGCCTCCGCCCGCGAGAAGCGCCTGCCCGTGGTGCGCCGCGCCGAGATGCTCGCCGAGCTCATGCGCTTCAAATCCTGCGTCGCCATCGCGGGCACCCACGGCAAGACGACCACCACGTCGCTCGTCGCGACGCTTCTGGATGCGGGCGGCCTCGATCCGACCGTGATCAACGGCGGCATCATCAACGCATACGGCACCAATGCCCGCATGGGCGAGGGCCAGTGGATGGTGGTGGAGGCCGACGAGTCCGACGGCACCTTCCTCAAGCTCCCGGCCGATGTTGCGATCGTCACGAATATCGACGCGGAGCACCTCGATCATTTCGGCTCCTACGACGCCATCAAGGATGCGTTCCGCTCCTTCATCTACAACATCCCGTTCTACGGCTTTGCCGTGATGTGCATCGACCATCCGACCGTGCAGGACCTCGTGGGCCGCATCGAGGATCGGCGCATCATCACCTATGGCGAGAACCCGCAGGCGGACGTGCGCCTCATCGACGTGGAGCAGGGCGGCGGCAAGACGAACTTCCGCGTGCTCATCCGCGACCGGCGCCCGGGCTACAGGGCCGAGATCGGCGATCTCGTGCTGCCGATGCCCGGCAAGCACAACGCTCTCAACGCCACGGCAGCCATCGCGGTCGCCCACGAGCTCGGCGTGTCGCCGGAAGCGATCCGCAAGGCCATCGGCGCCTTCGGCGGCGTGAAGCGGCGATTCACTCGCACGGGCGAGTGGAACGGCGTCACCGTGTTCGACGATTATGGACACCATCCGGTGGAGATCGCGGCGGTGCTCAAGGCCGCCCGCGCCTCGACGGACGGGCAGGTGATCGCGGTGGTGCAGCCCCACCGCTACACGCGCCTGTCCGCGCTCTTCGACCAGTTCTGTACCTGCTTCAACGACGCGGATGCGGTCATCGTGGCGCCGGTCTACGCCGCCGGCGAGCAGCCGATTCCGGGCGCGGATCGGGACGGGCTCGTGGAGGGGCTGAAATCCCGCGGCCACCGCAGCGTGATGGGGCTTGAGAGATCCGAGGACCTCGCCGGACTCGTGAAGGGGATCGCGCGGCCGGGCGATTACGTGATCTGCCTTGGCGCCGGCAATATCACGCAATGGGCCTATGCCCTGCCGGGCGAACTCGAGACGCTGGGCGAGAAGGCCGCGTGATGTTCGCCGACATCACACCGGACCTTCGGGCCCGCATGCCGGATCTGCGGGGCTCCCTGGAGGCGAACGCCAGGACGGCGCCGCTCTCCTGGTTCCGCACCGGCGGACCCGCGCAGGCGCTGTTCACGCCCGCCGATGCGCAGGACCTCGCCTATTTCCTGAAGAACCTCGATGCGGGCCTACCCCTTCTCGTGGTGGGCCTCGGCTCTAACCTGCTGGTGCGGGACGGCGGCCTGCCCGGCGTGCTCATCCGGCTCGGCAAGCCTTTCGCGGAGATCGCCGTGGAGCCGGGCCTTCGGGTGCGGGCGGGCGCCGCCGCGCCGGACGTGAAGGTAGCCCGCACGGCGGCGGAAGCCGGCATTGCGGGTCTGTCGTTCCTGCGTGGCATTCCTGGCACCATCGGCGGCGCGCTTCGCATGAACGGCGGCGCCTATGGGGGCGAGACCAAGGACGTGCTCGTGGAGGCGACCGGCGTCTCTCGGGATGGCACGATCCGCACCTACAGCAACGCGGAGATGGGCTTTACCTACCGCCACTGCGCCGTGCCGGACGACGTGATCTTCACCGAGGGCCTGTTCGAGGGGCGCCCGGGCGAGCCTGAGGCGATTCTCGCCGAGATGAACGCGATCACCGAGGCGCGCTCCTCGACGCAGCCCGTCAACACGCGTACGGGCGGCTCCACGTTCAAGAACCCCGAGGGGCACAAGGCCTGGCAGCTCATCGACGCGGCCGGCTGTCGGGGGCTGCGCCGCGGCGACGCGCAGGTCTCCGAGATGCACTGCAACTTCCTCATCAACCACGGCGGCGCCTCCGCGGCGGACGTGGAGGGCCTCGGCGAGGAGGTCCGCCGCCGGGTGAAGGAGCATTCGGGCGTGGAGCTCGAATGGGAGATCAAGCGCGTGGGCGTGGCCTGAGCCTTGCCGCAGGCAGGCTGAGGCAGAGCAGGGAGGCCGATATGGCGAAGCACGTTGCGGTGCTCATGGGCGGATGGTCGGCCGAGCGGGAGGTGAGCCTGCGCACCGGCAGGGCCTGCTGCCGTGCCCTCGAGGAGCAGGGCTACCGAGTGACGCCCATCGACGTGCAGCCGGACATCGCCACGGTGATCCAGGCGACCGCGCCGCAGGTGGCGTTCAACGCGCTCCACGGCCGGGTCGGCGAGGACGGCACCATCCAGGGCCTTCTGGAGATTCTGGGCATCCCCTACACCCATTCGGGCGTCCTGGCCTCCGCGCTCGCCATGCAGAAGGATCGGGCCAAGGTCGTCATGAAGGCGGCCGGCGTCCCGGTGCCGGAGGGCCTAGTGGTTAACCGGCGGGAGGTGGCCAAGAGTCACGTCCTCCCGGCTCCTTACGTGGTGAAACCCATCAGCGAGGGCTCCTCGGTCGGCGTCATCATCGTCCGGGACGACAAATCCGCTCCGCCCCAGGAGCTCCTCAGGGACGATTGGGCCTTCGGCGAGCAAGTCCTTGTGGAACAATACATTCCGGGCCGGGAGCTCACCTGCGCCGTCATGGGCGACCGGGCGCTCGGGGTCATCGACATCCAGCCCGCCGCCGGCGTCTTCTACGATTATGACGCCAAGTACGCGAAAGGTGGGTCCATCCACGTCCTGCCCGCAGAAATTAAACCGAATATTTACCATCAGGTTCAAGAGTTGGCGTTAACGGCGCATCAAGCACTCGGCTGCCGGGGCGTCAGCCGCGCCGACTTGAGATACGACGACACGCCCGGGGGAACCGGGCAGGTCGTGGTTCTCGAAGTCAACACGCAGCCCGGCATGACCGAGACGAGCTTGGTGCCCGAATTGGCAGCCCATGCGGGCTACACGTTTGGCGAGCTTGTGCAATGGATGGTGGAGGACGCTACCTGCAATCGATGACGGCCCCCGCGGCCGCGATCGCCTCTGCGCGCGTCCCTTACTCCTCGCCCCGCACCTCCATCCTCGGCATCCGCCTGCCGCGAATCGCCCGGCGGCGCTCGGTCTCCGTCCCCCTCGAGCGGCGGCTCCCCCGGCATCTGGGCACCTATCTGGCGCTCGGCTTCTTCGCCGGGGTCACGGCGGTAGGCCTCTCCCAGGGCGGCCACCTCGACGGGTTCTACAAGGAATACGGCGAGCCGCACCACGCGGTGGCCCGCATGGTCGGCCTCGGGCTCGAGCGCGTCACCGTCTCCGGCATCAGCCAGATGCGGGAATCGGAGCTGCTGCTGGCGGCGGGCCTCAGCCCCAAGACGTCGCTCGCTTTCCTGAGCGTGACCGAGGTGCGCGAGCGCCTGGAGAACGTGCCGCTGGTGAAGAGCGCCTCCGTGCGCAAGCTCTACCCCAACGAGCTCGTGGTGAGCCTCACCGAGCGCGAGCCGCACGCGATCTGGCAGAACAACGGCGAACTCTTCATCACGGCCGCCGACGGCACTGTGATCGACCTCATGCAGGACGAGCGCTTCGCCGATCTGCCGCTCGTGGTCGGGGAGGGCGCCAATGCCCGCACCCGGGATTATCTTGCGCTTCTCGACGCGGCCGGACCCCTGAAGAGCCGCATTCGCGCCGGGACCCTCGTATCCGGTCGCCGCTGGACCCTGAAGATGGACAACGGCATGGACGTGCGCCTGCCGGAGACCGGGACCGCGGAAGCCCTGGCCCGCCTCGTCAAGCTCGAGCGCGAGCAGAAGATTTTGGAGAAGGACGTTCTCGCCATCGACCTGCGCATGCCGGATCGGGTGGTCGTCCGTCTCACCGAAGAAGCCGCCGCGGCCCGGGCCGAGGTGATGAAGAAGAAGCCCGCGCGCGGCACCAAGGGGATCGACACGTGAGCTTCTCGCATCAAGGTCTGACGCCGCGGCTGAAGCCGCTCTCCTCGCGCAAGAGCGCCACGCTCTCGGTGCTCGACATCGGGACGAGCAAGGTCGTCTGCGTCGTCGCCGAGCTGCAGCCGGTCGACCAGATCGAATCCCTGCGCGGCCGCACGCATCTCGCCCGCATCATCGGAATCGGTCACCAGCGCTCCATGGGCCTCAAGGGCGGCGCCATCGTCGACCTCGAAGCCGCCGAGACGGCGATCCGCCAGGCGGTCCACGCCGCCGAGCGCATGGCGAAAGTGGAGATCCAGTCCGTCATCGTGAACCTCACGGGCGGCCGCCTCAATTCCGAGCATTTCGAGGCCCACGTGCCCGTGCGCGGCACGGTCGGCGGCGCCGAGATCCACCGGGTTCTCGACGTGGCGAGCGGCCACAACCAGCGTCAGGGCCGGGCGGTTCTCCATGCGCTGCCGACGGGCTACTCCCTCGACGCGCAGAACCATATCGTCGATCCCACCGGCATGATGGGCGAGCGCCTCGGCGTCGACCTTCACGTGGTGACGGCGGAAGCCGCCGCCGCCCGCAATCTCATGCTCGCCGTCGAGCGCTGCCATCTCGGCATCGAGGCGGTGATCGCGACCCCCTATGCCTCGGGCCTCTCGGCTCTCGTGGACGACGAAGCCGACATGGGCTGCGCCGTGGTCGACATGGGCGGCGGCACCACGAGCGTCGGCGTGTTCGCGAACGGGCACCTCGTTCATGCGGACGCCATCGCGGTGGGCGGCCATCACGTCACCATGGACATCGCCCGGGGCCTCACCACGCGGGTCGCAGCGGCCGAGCGCCTCAAGACGCTCTATGGATCCGCCATCGCCTCGAGCTCCGACGACCGCGACATGATCGCGGTGCCGCAGGTGGACGAGGACGAGCGCGACGTGGCGAACCACCTGCCGAAATCGCACCTGGTGCGCATCATCAAGCCTCGGGTCGAAGAGATCCTGGAACTCGTCCGCGACCGCCTCAAGAAGGCGGGCTTCGCGGCGCAGGCCGGGCGGCGCGTGGTGCTCACGGGCGGCGCCAGCCAACTCGTCGGCATGCCGGAGACGGCGCGCCGCATCCTTCAGGGCCAGGTCCGCGTCGGGCGTCCGCTCGGCATCAAGGGCCTGCCCGAAGCCGCGAAAGGTCCTGCCTTCTCGGCGGTCGTCGGCATGCTCGTCTACCCGCAGGTGGCGCATGTCGAGTACTTCGAGCCCCGCACCCACGGCCTCCTCCAGGGCACGGGAACGGACGGCTATTTCTCCCGGGTCGGCCGTTGGATCAGGGACAGTTTCTAAGGGCGCTCCCGGGCGCGCCGGCATAGCCGGCGCCCGTGAGGTCCGCAGTTCGGCCGAGCCAGCGTTGGCCCGGTCTCATGCGTAAGCGTAAGCGACGGCGCGGCGGCCGTCGTCCCGAGTATCAACGAAACAGACGGCTGCGCTGAAGCGCAGCCCCGATAAGAGGCCACGAGAGGGCAAGAAGGTCATGGCGATCAATCTGCAAGCTCCGGACATCCGGGAACTCAAGCCGCACATCACGGTGTTCGGAGTCGGCGGTGCCGGCGGCAACGCCGTCAACAACATGATCGAATCGGGCCTCATGGGCGTCGAGTTCGTCGTGGCCAACACGGATGCGCAGGCGCTCACCTCCTCGAAGGCGCAGCGCATCGTGCAGATGGGCGTCCAAGTCACCGAGGGCCTCGGCGCGGGCTCGCAGCCCGAGGTCGGCCGCGCGGCGGCCGAGGAAGTGATGGACGAGATCCGCGATCAGCTCGCGGGCTCCCACATGGTGTTCATCACCGCCGGCATGGGCGGCGGCACCGGCACCGGCGCGGCGCCGGTGGTGGCCCGCGTCGCTCGCGAGATGGGCATCCTGACGGTCGGTGTCGTCACCAAGCCGTTCCAGTTCGAGGGCGTGCGCCGGATGCGCCTCGCCGAGTCGGGCATCAACGAGCTGCAGCAATCGGTCGATACGCTGATCGTGATCCCGAACCAGAACCTGTTCCGCGTCGCCACCGAGAAGACCACCTTCGCGGACGCCTTTGCGATGGCCGACCAGGTGCTCTACTCGGGCGTCGCCTGCATCACGGACCTCATGGTCAAGGAAGGCCTCATCAACCTCGACTTCGCCGACGTCCGCTCCGTCATGCGCGGCATGGGCAAGGCGATGATGGGCACGGGCGAGGCCACCGGCGAGAAGCGCGCCATGCGCGCCGCGGAAGCCGCGATTGCCAACCCGCTCCTCGACGACGTGTCGATGCGCGGCGCCCGCGGCCTCCTCATCTCCATCACCGGCGGCAACGACCTCACCCTCTACGAGGTGGACGAGGCCGCGACCCGCATCCGCGAGGAGGTCGACCAGGACGCCAACATCATCCTGGGCGCCACCTTCGACGAGAGCCTCGACGGTATCGTCCGCGTCTCCGTGGTGGCCACGGGCATCGATCAGGAAATCGCGGCGGCCCACGCCGAGATTTCCTCCACGGAACAGCGTATCGCGGAGGTTGCGGAGCGTCTGAGGGCCGAGGCTCGCGCCCGCGTCTCCCAGGCTCAATCCGTGCCGACCTTTCGCCACGCCACCCCGGAGCCGGTAAAGTCGGTCCAGCCGGAGCCCGTGGCGGCCGCCCCCGTGGAGATGCCCCGGGCCGAGATGCCGGCCCCGGCGCCCGTCATCCACAACGAAGTGGTGCTGACCCCCGCGCAGCCGAAGCAGGCGGTGGCCTTCGAGCCGCCGGCTCCGGAGCCGGTTCACCACGAGGAGATGCCGCCCGTCTCCTACATCCCGCCGCAGGCGGAGCGGGCGCTCGTTCGTCAGCCGCGCATGCCGCGGGTGGACGAGCTGCCCATGCCGGCGCAGAACCAGCTCCGCGCCCGGGAAACGGAGCCGGCCCATGACCAAAAGCGCATGACGCTCCTGCAGCGGCTCGCGACCGTGGGCTTCGGCCGGAAAGAGGAGGGCCAGGCCCCCGTCGAGGCACCGGCTCGGGCCGAGGCGCCCCGGCATCCCTCGCCGACCCATTCCGAGTACGTGAAGCGCCAGCCGGCGCCGGTGCCCCAGGGCTACCGTCCGGCCCAGGGCCAGCTCGACGCCCAGGGCCGCCTCCCGGCCCAGTCCCGGAGCGTCGAGGACGACCAGCTGGAGATTCCCGCCTTCCTGCGGCGCCAGGCCAACTGACGCCCGCACAGGCGATGTTACGACCAACCCCGGGCGCCCAGCGCCCGGGGTTTTTGCGTTTAACAAACCGTAAACACTTCAATGGCTTACGCGAGGGCGGCGCCTGTTTCAGATTGTTACAGATCGTAAGAAACCGTGATTTGGCCTCAGGCTTCGCCGTGACTAAGGTGCCCGCATCATAAAGGGGCGTCGCAGCTCAAGCGGCGTTCAGGGTCAGGGCAGAAACAGCGGACGGGTCCATCGGCAAGGCTTCTCGGATCAGACCGATCCGGATCTCCTGCCACGCGATAACGGCCGAGGTTGAGTGTAATGAAGCAAAGCCAGCAAACCACGCTCCGCGCAGCCGTCACCCTCACCGGTGCTGGCGTCCATTCGGGCGATGAGGTCAAGATCATCCTCCACCCCGCGGAAGCGAACCACGGCATTGCTTTCCTCCGCACAGGCCTTCCCGGCGGTCACGACCGCCTCATCGACGCCCGGCACCTCGCCGTAACGGCCACCGAGCTGTGCACCGTCATCGGCGACCGCGAGAGCGGCGCGGTGGCGACGATCGAGCACCTGATGGCCGCCCTGGCGGGCCTTGGCATCGACAACGTCCTCGTCGAGATCGACGGCCCCGAGGTTCCGATCCTCGACGGCAGCTCCGCCCCCTTCATCGATGCGATCGACCAGGTCGGCATCGTCGCCCTCAACACCAGCCGCCGCTACATCAAGGTTCTCCGCCCCGTGCGCGTCACGCAGGGCAAGGCCTTCGCGGAGCTCCTCCCCAACGAGCGCACCTTCCGCCTCGAGGTCGAGATCGACTTCCCGACCCCGGTGATCGGCCGCCAGCGCAAGGCCATCGACCTCGCGCCGAGCGTCTTCCGCCGTGAGATCTCCCGGGCCCGCACCTTCGGCTTCATGCGGGACGTGGAAAAGCTCTGGAGCGCGGGCTTCGCCCTCGGCGCTTCTCTCGAGAACACCGTCGCCATCGGCGAGGACGGCGTGATCAACCCCGAGGGCCTGCGCTACGCGGACGAGTTCGTCCGTCATAAGATCCTCGATGCGGTCGGGGACCTGTCCCTCGCCGGCTTGCCGCTGCTCGGCACCTACCGCTCCTATTGCGGCGGACACCGGATGAACTTCTCCGTTCTCGAGGCTCTCTTCTCCAGCCGCGCCAATTATGCGGTGATCGAAGCGGCGCCCCGTCGCGAGCCGGGCTACGCGGAGCTCGGCGGCAGCATGGCGATGCCGGCCTACGCGCCCGAGATTCACTGAAATCTTTCAACGGGTTCCGGTCGTCCGGCTCGGCCTCCGCTCAAGCGCCAATTGGCCGCATGAGGCCTCTTCGGCGCGAGCGCGACATCGCGTGCAAACACTCTTGCAGGGCCTTGGCTCCCCCCCTCGGGTTAGGGTAAAGAACCTTTCTGCGCCGCCTCCGGGTCCCCCCGAGGCGGGCCTTAGTTTTTCGGAGGACCGATACGGCATGTCTTTCGCCAAGAATATGACGGGCGCGAAAGTCGCCACCCTTCGTGCACTCGCGGTTGCCGCGTGCGGCCTCACGCTCGCCGGCTGCGACACCCTTTCCTCGCTGAACCCCTTCGACAAGGGCGAGACCTACAAGCCCGAGATCGTGGCCGAGGTTCCCGGCGAGCAGCTCTATAATGACGGTCTCGCGCGCCTCCAGAAGAGCGACTTCACGGGCGCCGCGAAGAAGTTCGGCGATCTCGAGAAGCAGAACCCCTATTCCGAGTGGGCCCGGCGCGGCCTCATCATGACCGCCTTCGCCAATTACGAGGGCGGCATGTACGACGACGCGATCAATTCGTCGCGCCGCTACCTCCAGCTCCATCCGGCGACCCCGGACGCGGCCTATGCCCAGTACCTGCTGGCCATGTCGCACTACAACCAGATCCCGGACATCAACCGCGACCAGGAGAAGTCTGAGCGCGCGCTCATCGCGTTGCAGGAGCTGGTCGATCGCTATCCGCAATCGGAATACGTGGCGGACGCCAAGCAGAAGATCCAGATCGCCCGCGATCAGCTCGCCGGCAAGGAGATGGAGGTGGGCCGCTTCTACCTCCAGAAGCGCAACTATACGGGCGCGATCAACCGCTTCCGCAACGTGGTCGCCAAGTATCAGACGACCCGCCACGTGGAAGAGGCGCTCCAGCGTCTGACCGAGGCCTACATGGCCATGGGCATCGTGAACGAGGCGCAGACCGCCGCCGCGGTGCTCGGCCACAACTTCCCGGACAGCCCCTGGTACAAGGACTCCTATACCCTGCTTCGGTCGGGCGGCGTCGAGCCCTACGAGAACTCGGAATCCTGGATCAGCCGGGCCTTCCGCGGCGTGCCGCGCGTCGGCCAGCGGACGGGGTAAGCCCGGCCCTTCATGCTGATCCAGCTGGCGATCCGCGATATCGTCCTCATCGACAAGCTCGAGCTTCATTTCGATGAGGGCTTGTCGGTGCTTACCGGTGAGACCGGTGCCGGCAAGTCCATCCTGCTCGACGCCTTCGCCCTCGCCCTCGGCGGGCGGGGAGACGGCTCGCTCGTGCGCCACGGCGAGGCTCAGGGGCAGGTGACGGCGGTCTTCGACTGCCCGCCCGATCACCCGGCCCGCCGCATCGCGGCCAATGCCGAACTCGACACAGACGGTGACCTCATCCTGCGCCGCGTGCAGCTGGCGGACGGACGCACGCGCGCCTTCGTCAACGACCAGCCCGTGAGCGTTCAGGTGCTCAAGAGCATCGGCGCGACCCTCGTGGAGATCCACGGCCAACACGACGACAGGGCCTTGATCGACCCCGTCACGCACCGCGCCATCCTCGACGCCTTCGGCGGCCTGCAGGGAGAGGCGAGGGCGGTCACGGAGGCGGCCCGCGGCGTGCGCGAGGCCAAGGGCGCCCTCAACGAGCAGCGCGCCCGGATCGCGCGGGCGCGCAAGGAATCCGATTTCCTCCGCCATGCGGTCGAGGAACTCGCGACCCTGGCGCCGCAGCCCGGCGAGGAGGCGAGCCTCGCCGAGCGGCGCGTCACCATGCAGCAATCCGAGAAGGTGGCCGGCGAGCTGAACGAGGCCTTCGAGGCGGTGGCCGGTTCGGGCTCGCCCGTGCCGGTTCTCGCGGGCGCCGTGCGCAAGCTGGAGCGCCGCAGCGCCCAGGCGCCGGCTCTCGTCGATCCCTGCGTCAAGGCGCTCGACGCGGCGCTCGTCGCCATCGAGGAGGCCCGCGACGCCCTGGAGGATGCCCTCCGCGCCACGGAGTTCGATCCCCGCGAGCTGGAACTGGCCGAAGAGCGCCTGTTCGCGCTGCGCGCCGCCGCCCGCAAATACGATGTGCCGGCGGATGAGCTCGCCGCCCTGCGCGAGCGCTTCATCGCCGATGTGGCCGCCATCGATGCGGGCGAGGAGCAGTTGGCGAGCCTCGAAAAGGCGCTCGCCAAGGCCGAGAAGATCTATGTGGACGCGGCCCGGACCCTCTCGGCCGGGCGCAGGGCGGCCGCCCAGGCCCTCGATGCGGCCGTGCAGGCCGAATTGCCGCCCCTGAAGCTGGAGCGCGCCCGCTTCATCACCGAGATCGCCACCGACGAGGCGAGCCGTGATCCGGCCGGCTTCGACCGGGTGGAGTTCTGGGCGCAGACGAACCCGGGCACCAAGGCCGGCCCGCTCCTGAAAGTGGCCTCGGGCGGCGAGCTTTCGCGCTTCATGCTGGCGCTCAAGGTGGTGCTCGCCGACAAGGGATCCGCGCCGACCCTCGTCTTCGACGAGATCGACACGGGCGTCGGCGGCGCGGTTGCGGATGCCATCGGCCAGCGCCTGGCGCGCCTTGCCGGGCGCGTCCAGGTCATGGCCGTGACCCACGCGCCCCAGGTGGCGGCGCAGGCGTCGAGCCACTTCCTCATCGCCAAGGAGGGCGTCTCCGGCTCCGACCGGGTCGCGACCCGCGTGAAGCCGCTCACCGAGAAGCCCCGCCGCGAAGAGATCGCCCGCATGCTCGCCGGCGCCACCATCACCGAGGAAGCCCGCGCCGCCGCGGCGCGCCTGCTCCAAGCCGCGCATCGGTAGCGCCCCGCTCCCTGAAGGGAGCGAGACACCTCACCATTCTCATTTGAGCCGTGCGTCGACCTCGCCCGGCGGGGTTCACCCGCTGGAAACGCGCGCCAGGGGCGCTATGGTCGCCTCGACGCGTTTTCCCTCGAGTCCCTCATGTCCTCATCGCAAGCCCCCGCCATCGCCCCCGTCGCCGATCTGTCGCCGGACCAAGCCCGTGCCGAGCACGAGACCCTGGGGCTCGAGATCGCGGAGCACGACCGGCGCTATTACGAGGAGGACGCGCCCACGGTCTCCGATGCGGAGTACGACCGGCTGCGCCAGCGATACGAGGCGCTGGAAGAAGCCTTTCCCGAACTGCGCACCGCGCAGAGCCTCACGCAGAAGGTCGGCGCGAAGGCATCCGAGAAGTTCGGCAAGATCCGCCACCGGGTACCGATGCTCTCCCTCGCCAACGGCTTTGCGGACGAGGACGTGACCGAGTTCGTGGAGCGCATCCGCCGCTTCCTCCAGCTCAAGCCCGGAACCGAGCTCGCCTTCACGGCGGAGCCCAAGATCGACGGACTTTCGTTGAGCCTGCGCTATGAGGGTGGGCGCCTCGTCCATGCGGCGACGCGGGGCGATGGCGCGGAGGGCGAGGACGTGACGGCGAATGCCCGCACGGTCGGCGACATTCCGCAGCGGCTGCGCGGCAGCGGCGTGCCGGAGGTGTGCGAGGTGCGCGGCGAGGTCTATCTGTCGCATCAGGACTTTGCGGGCATCAACGAGCGTCAGGCGGCGGCCGGCAAGGCCCTGTTCGCCAATCCCCGCAACGCGGCGGCGGGCAGCCTGCGCCAGCTCGACCCAGCGATCACCGCCTCGCGGCCCCTGCGTTTCTTCGCCTATGCCTGGGGCGACATGAGCGCCATGCCGTCTGGAACGCAGCACGGCATGATCGCGTGCTTCGATGCCTGGGGCTTCAAGACGAACCCGCTCACCCGCCGCTGCACCAGCATCGGCGAATTGCTCGCCCATTACCGCGCCATCGAGGCCGACCGCGCCAATCTCGGCTACGACATCGACGGCGTCGTCTACAAGGTGGACGATCTCAGCCTTCAGGCTCGCCTCGGCTTCGTCTCCCGCTCGCCGCGCTGGGCGCTCGCCCACAAGTTCCCGGCGCAGCAGGCAACCACCGTGCTGGAATCCATCGAGATCAATGTGGGCCGCACGGGCTCGCTCAATCCGCTTGCGAAGTTGAGGCCGGTCACCGTCGGCGGCGTCGTGGTGTCGAACGCGACGCTCCACAACGAGGATTACATCCGGGGTGTCGGATCGCAGGGGCAGCAGATCCGCGGCGGCATCGACATCCGTGAAGGCGACACGGTCGTGATCCAGCGCGCGGGCGACGTGATCCCGAAGGTGCTCGACGTGGTGCTGGAGAAGCGGCCCGCCGACGCGAAGGCTTACGAATTCCCCACCACATGCCCCGCCTGCGGGAGCCACGCCGTGCGCGCCGTCAACCCGCGCACCGGCAAGGAGGACTCGGTCCGCCGCTGCACGGGCGGCCTCATCTGCCCGGCGCAGGCCCTGGAGCGCCTGAAGCATTTCGTCTCCCGCGGCGCCTTCGACATCGAAGGGCTCGGCGTGCAGCGCATCGAGGAGTTCTATCGGCGCGACCTGATCAAGAACCCGGCCGACATCTTCACCCTCAAACGGCGGGACGAGGCGAGCGCCGAGCGGATCGAGACCTGGGAGGGCTGGGGGCCGCAGAGCGCCAACAACCTGTTCGCCTCCATCGATGCCCGCCGCCATGTGGCGCTCGACCGCTTCATCTTCGCCCTCGGCATCCCGCAAATCGGCGAGACCACCGCAAAGGCGCTGGCGAAATCCTTCGGCACCATGGAGGAGATCATCGCCAAGGCGGATGGGGCCGCCGCCGGCCGCCCTGGCGCGGCCTGGACCGAGCTGACGAGCATCGAGAAGGTCGGCCCAGTCACCCGGGATCGGCTGCTCGACGCGGTCTCGTCGCTTCCCGAGGGAGCGGACCTTGCCGCGTTGCCCGTGCGGCTGAACGGCGCCCAGCGCGAGAACCTCATCGCCCATTACGGCACTGAGGCCGATCTCGTCGGGGCGCTTCGCGTGGCGGCCGGCGAGCGGCCGAACGACGATTACGAGGAATTGTCCAAGCTTGGCGACGTGGGCCCCGTCGCGGCGGATTCGCTGCTCGATTTCCTCGGTGAGGCCCATAACCGCGACGTCGTCACGGCGCTCATGGGGGAGGTCACCGTGGAGGCGCCCGCGCGCGGCGCATCCGACTCGCCCGTCACTGGCAAGACCGTGGTCTTCACCGGCTCCCTGGAGCAGATGACCCGCGACGAGGCGAGGGCCATGGCGGAGCGGCTCGGGGCCAAGGTCGCGGGCTCGGTGTCCAAGAAAACCGACATCGTGGTGGCGGGCCCGGGCGCGGGCTCGAAGCTCGACAAGGCCAAGGAGTTCGGTGTCCAGGTGATGGACGAGGACGGCTGGTTCGCCCTCGTGGGACGGTGATCGGATTTCCCTTTCGGGGAGTGGCGGCGCCAGCACTTTCGTCCAAGACTTCGCCCGACCCCCATGGCACATTGGCGCCATGACCCTGGTGACGCCCGACGTGTCTCTCGATTCCAGCCTCGCTGCCGGGGACGTGACGCATTTCTGGCGGGTGCCGCGCTATCACGGCCTCGATTGCCTGCGCGCCACCTTCCGCCGCCATTCCTACGCCCGCCACACCCACGAGACCTACGCGGTGGCGGCCATCGTGGCCGGCTGCGAGACCTTCTTTCACCGGGGCGTCCAGCATTATGCGGGCGCGGGCTCCCTCGCGATCGTCTGCCCGGATGAACTGCATGACGGGGCGCCCCATGGGGGCGGCTTCGTCTACCGGACATTCTACCCCTCGGCTGCCCTCATGCAGGAGATCGCCGAGGACGTGGCGGGCCGCCCGCTCGCCCGGCCGCCCTGGTTCCCGCAATCGGTTCTCGACGACCCTGAACTCGTGGCGGAGCTGACGCGGCTCCATGCCTGCCTT
Organism: Microvirga sp.; assembly: GCA_036562855.1. GTDB lineage: Bacteria > Pseudomonadota > Alphaproteobacteria > Rhizobiales > Beijerinckiaceae > Microvirga. The sequence continues at coordinate 54,146 of DATCJK010000008.1, read as the reverse complement.
TCGCTCGAGGGGCAGGCGGCGCCGGTGATCGAGCAGGACACGCGCCTCGTCGCGTTCCTCGCCAAGCTCATCGCCCGCCATGCGGATTTCGATGCCTCGCCCCCGCAGCCTGCGGGACGCCGCGGCATCGCCGAGGTGAAGGCCTATCTCGATGACCATCTCGCCGACGATGTGGAGCTGACGGCGCTCGCCGGGATCGCGGGCCTCTCCCGCAGCCACTTCATTCGCGCCTTCCGGCAGGAGACGGGGCTCGCGCCTCATGCCTACCTGATGGACCGGCGCTTTCGTGCGGCCTCGCGCCTGCTCGAGCGCGGCGAGGCCCCAGGGGACGTGGCGGCGGCCTGCGGGTTCTTCGACCAGAGCCACCTGAACCGGATCTTCAAGGCCCGCATGGCGGTGACCCCCGGCGCCTATCGCCGGGCGGCCTGACGGAGCCGCACTCTCATCCAAGACGCCGCCGATCCACGCTGGCACAAGGCCCGCGAGGTGAGATGCATGGAACAGATGAATCCCCATCACAGCGACCGCTGGGCCGATGCCCGGGCAGGGGTGAGGGACGTGGCCCCGGCGGCCATCGCGGCGGTGCCGATCGGCCTTCTCTTCGGCGCCATCGCGGTCGCCAAGGGGCTGTCGCCCCTGGAGGTGACGCTCATGTCCCTTCTCGTCTTCGCGGGCGGGGCGCAGTTCGCGGCGATCGAGACCTGGGTCCATCCGGCGCCCGTGGCGGCGCTCGCCTTCGCGACGCTGCTCATCAACGCCCGCCACGTGCTCATGGGAGCCTCGCTCGGGCCGAAATTCCGTGCCTCGAAGCTCCAGAAGTTCCTGGGCTTCTTCTTCCTCACGGACGAGTCCTGGGCCCTCGCGGAGCGCCGCTCCCTCGACCGGCCGGTCACCGTTGCCTACTGGTTCGCCATGGCCGTGATCCTGCCGTTCGCCTGGATCGGCGCCACGGCGGCCGGCTCCGTGCTCGGCTCGTTCCTGGGCGACCCGGCGCGGCTCGGCGCGGACTTCGCCTTCACGGCGCTTTTCATTGGCCTCATCGCGGGTTTCGGGCAGGCGCGGGTGACCCTCGTGACCGTCGCGGTCAGCGCTGCCGTCGCCGCGCTCGTCCACACCCTGGTCGGCTCCCCCTGGCATGTGGCCTCGGGAGCGCTGGCCGGCATCGCGGCGGCCTATCTGGCGGCCGGTCCGGAGGCGGCCCCATGAACCTGGATCCCACCACGTTCGCGGCCATCGTGGCGATGGCCGTGGTGACCTACCTCACCCGCATCGCCGGCCTTCTGGTGGCGGATCGCCTCGTGCTCGAGGGCCGCGCCAAGGCGGCCTTCGACGCGATCCCGCCAGCGGTGCTCGTCGCCGTGATCGCCCCGACCGCCCTGACCACGGGCGTACCCGAGACGCTCGCGGCCGCGATCACCATGGTGGCCGCGACGCGCCTGCCGCTTCTCGCGACCATCGCCATCGGCGTCGTCGCCGTGGTGGGGCTGAGGGCGGTCCTGGGCTGACGGCGATCAGCCGAGCGGCCGCGTCGCCGCCTCGAGCCAAGCCCGCGTCTCTGCGTCGAGATCCGGCGCGAGAAGCTCGCGCACCTTGGCGTGGTAGCCGTCGAGCCAGGCGACCTCGTCCGCATTCATGAGGCTGCGCTCCACGAGGCGGGTGTCGATGGGCGCGAAGGTGAGGGTCTCGAAGCCCATCATCTCCCGGTCGCCGCCGGGCATCGTGCGGCGCTCCACGAGGATCAGGTTCTCGATCCGGATGCCGTAATCGCCCTCCTTGTAGAAGCCCGGCTCGTTCGACAGCATCATGCCGATCTCCAGCGGCGTGTGGCCGGTCTTGGCGATCCGCTGCGGTCCCTCGTGAACCGAGAGATAGCTGCCGATTCCGTGCCCGGTGCCGTGGTCGAAATCGAGCCCCGCCTCCCAGAGCGGCTGGCGGGCGAAGGCGTCGATCTGCGCGCCCGTGGTCCCTTTGGGAAAGACCGCGCGGGCAATGGCGATATGGCCCTTGAGCACCCGCGTGTAACGGTCGCGCATCTCGGGCGTCGGCTCGCCGACGATCACCGTGCGGGTGATGTCCGTGGTGCCGTCCTCGTATTGCGCGCCGGAATCGATGAGGAAGATCTGTCCGGGCTCGATGGGCCGGTTGCTCTCCTTCGTCACCCGGTAATGGGGCAGGGCGGCGTTGGGGCCGGCGCCCGAGATGCTCGGGAACGACACGTCCTTGAGCACGCCCGTTTCGACCCGGAAGCCTTCGAGCGCCTCCACGGCGTCGATCTCGGTGAGCTTTCCTGAGGGCGCCTCGCGGTCGAGCCAGGCCAGGAAGCGGGTGACGGCGACGCCGTCGCGCCGGTGCGCGGCCCGGGAGCCCGCGATCTCGGCCTCGTTCTTCACGGCCTTCATGAGGCTGATCGGGTCGGCCCCCACATCGGCCTTGCCGCCCGCCGCCTCGACCCGCCGCACGAGCGCCACGGCCGCCGTGGTCTGGTCGAAGCGGATCGCGGCGCCTCCGCGCGCAAGGTCCTCCAGGCTCGCCTGGAAGGCGGCGGGCTCCTTGAGGTCCGCGAGATGGCCGATGGCGGCGCCGGCCTCGTTCGTCACCTTGACGGGATCGAGATAGAGGCTCGGCTGCCCCTCGCGAGGGATCACGCCGTAGCCGAAGGGAAGGGGCGTGTGGCCCACATCGCCGCCGCGCAGGTTGAAGGCCCAGGCGAGGTTATGCGGGTCCGAGACCACAAGCGCATCGACCTTGGCCTCCGCGAGCTTGCGGCGGACGCGGTCGAGTTTCGCCTCGACCGTCTCGCCGGCACGCTCCACCGGATGCGGACGCACCGGCGCGGCGGGAGCCGCGGGACGGTCGACCCAGATCACGTCCACGAGGTTGATGTCGACGGGCACCAGGGTGCCGCCGGCTTTCGCGACCGCGCCTTCGAGGCGCTTGAGCCCGTCCCGGGTATGGAGCCAGGGGTCGTAGGCAAGGGCACCGTCCGGGGGCAGGTTCTGGGCGATCCAGTCCTCAGGGCTCGTTTCGGCAAGGGGAACCGGGGTGATCACAGAGGTGTCGATCTGCTCCCTGACCTGCACCGTGTAGCGGCCGTCCACCACCAGCGCCGCCTTGTCGGTGAACACGATGGCGGTGCCGGCCGACCCCGTGAAGCCCGTGAGCCAGGCGAGCCGCTCCGCGTTCTTCGGCACGTATTCAGACTGGTGCTCGTCGGCGCGCGGCACCACGAACCCGGACAGCCCGCGCCGCATCAGCTCCTCCCGGAGCTTCGCGATGCGCGTGGGTCCCTGGGACGGGGAGGTGGAGCTGTCGAAGGTCTGGAAACGGGCCATGGGAACCTTGCGAGGAGGTGGGGCGGCGGATGTAGGCCGCGGGTCGGAGGCTGGATTCGGACGGCCGGAAACGGCCGTTCATCCTTTGCTTAAAAGGGGCTGCGGCAGCCTGCAACCGGCGTGATCGGCCTGCCCAGCTGCCCTGAGAGCGAGGGATCAGTCATGCGTCGCGCGCCAGTTGATTAAGGTTTCGTCAGCAAGGTCTGCTCCACGAGCATGGCTTCCATGCGGCCGCGCTTCTAACGGAAACGGGGCGCCGATCCCATGTTTCATTCAACGATAAAAGAGGAACGCCGAAGGGTCGTCTCGAACATCCAGGAGATGGACCTATGGCCACCAGTGCCGTCATTCCCGCCGCCGCGGAAATCCGCCCGTCGTTTGCCCTGCCGCTCGGCGTGAAGCGCTTCGTGAATGCGCTCGTATCGAGCCGCGTCCGGGCAGCGCAGGCCGAGCTTCGCCGCCACGACATCACCATCCACGAGACCTCGCTCATCCACGGTCCCTACCGCCGGATCAGCCTGAACGAGGCCGATCTGCTGCCGTTCAACGCCTGAGAGGCTCCGATGATCATTCTCACCGCACTTCGTTTCGTCCGCGAGATCGTGGGCGAGGCGGCCCGTCTGCGCCGCAAGCTCGCGCGGCTTTATCCGAACGCCCTCGAGAACTGAACGCCGTCTAGCGGCGGCGCGGGGCGGCGCCGCCGCGCTTCAGCACCAGCGCCGCCCAGCCCTCCAGGTCGTAGCGGCGCTGCAGGCGCCACCCCTGAGCCGCGTAGGCCGACAGCACGCCCGCCACGTCGTGGGCGAGGAGCCCCGACAGGACGAGGGTACCGTTCCGGGACGCCACGCGCGACAGGCTCGGCGCGAGAAGGCGCAGGGGCTTTGCCAGGATGTTGGCGAAGACCAGATCGAACCGGCGCCGCCGGTCGGCGAGGGGGCTGCGGACGCCCGGCCCCACATAGAGCCGCATCAGCCCGCCGATCCCGTTGAGGCGGGCATTGTCCCGCGCCACGCGCACCGCTTCCGGGTCGATATCGCCTGCCACCACCGGCCGCTTCAGGATCTTGGCGGCCGCAAAGCCGAGGATGCCGGTCCCGGTGCCCACATCGAGGACCCGCCGCGGAGGGCGCCGCTTCATCTCGTCCACGAACGCGAGCAGGCACCCCTTGGTGGTGCCGTGGTGGCCGGTGCCGAAGGCGAGCGCCGCTTCGATCTCGATGGCCATGTCGTTCGGCCGGCGCTGGTCCCGGTCGTGGGACCCGTGAACGAGGATGCGGCCGGCCCGCACGGGGTTGAGGCCCTCCAGGGAGGCCTTCACCCAATCCTGCTGCTCCAGGGGCATGAACACCGCCCGGTCGGCTTCGGCGCCCACCAATGGCCGGACGAGCTCGCGGATCGCGTCCTCGTCGGGCTCCCGCGCGAAATAGGCTTCGAGCAGCCAGGGCCCCCCATCCTCCGTCTCGAAGGCCGCGACCGCCGTCTCGGCCGGATCGAAGATCTCGCCGATGAGGTCGGTCATGGCCCGGGCGGAGCGCTCATCCGTGGTGAGGCGCATCACATGGGTGGGGCGGTTGGGGTGCAGGCCTTCGAGCATAAGAGCCGCTTAGCATCATGGGCGCCGCGCGGCCACCCCGGGTTCCGCTCGCGCGAGGTCGTGAAGGCCAGGCCGGAACCCCCTGCCGCACCATCCGTTGGAGCCAGGGTTTGAAGACGGCGCTTCCTGGAGGTCTCCCATGCCTGGCCGCTTGTTCGACAAGGTTGCTCTCGTCACCGGTGCCGGCACCGGCATCGGCGAGGCGATTGCCCTCAAATTCGCCAAGGAGGGCGCGCGGCTCTTCCTCGTTGGCCTCCCGGGCGATCCGGTGGAGGACGTGGCGCGCATGATCAACGGCGCCGGGGGCTTCGCGGAGGTCTATCTTGGCGACATCGCCGAGGAGCGGCATGCGCAAGCTGCCGTGGAAGCCTGCGTGAGCGCCTATGGGCGCCTCGACGTGCTCGTGAACAATGCGGGTCAGTTCCTGGTGGCGGCCGAGACGCAGGATTACCCGATCGACAAGTTCGACGAGACCCTGCGCGCCAATGTGCGTTCGGTGTTCCTCATGACGAAGTTCGCACTGCCGCATCTTCACAAGACCTACGGCAACATCGTCTCCACGGGCTCCGAGGCCGGCATGATCGGCATCGGCAAGAACGCCATGTACGGCGGCACCAAGGCCTTCATCCATTCCTTCATGCGCGGCATCGCGGTGGAGCAGGCTGCCCATGGGGTGCGTGCGAACTGCGTCTGCCCCGGCCCCATCGACACGGCCTGGACCCACAAATCCACGGGCCCCATGGACCGGGAAATGGAGACCATGATGGTGCAGGCGACGCCCATGGGCCGGCGCGGCACCCCGGAGGAGGTGGCGAACGTGTTCTGCTTCCTTGCCTCCGACGAGGCCTCCTACGTGACCGGCGCACTCTATGCGGTCGATGGCGGCGTGACGATCGCAAAGGGGCCCGTGGGCGACAAGGCCTCCTCGCATTTCACGACGCCGCCCGCAGGCAAGCTGCCCACGCGCCACGCCCATGACGGCTTGAAGAACAAGGATTACGAGACGCTGACCTGAGGCGTCCGCGACGGCGCGGCGTCGCGTCGCGTGAGGGGCATGCGTCTGACGCGTCCGTGAACGCGTGGCGCGAACGGCGCAACCTTGGCGTTAGGAACATGACGGCGCCGCTCTTGTTGGCATGCGACCCCCGCGGGCTTGCGGGGTCGGTCCCCCAAGCACAGGAGCCACCCATGTTCTCACGCCAACGCGTCATGGCCTACCACGCCAAGCCCGAGCGGCCCGATCCGATCTTCGCCAAGATGCTGCAGGAACCGCTCGGCGGGCAGTGGGGCGAGATCAGCGTGATGATGACGTATCTCTTCCAGGGCTGGGGCTGCCGCGGTCCGCAGAAATACCGCGACATGCTCCTCGACATCGGTACGGAGGAGATCGGCCATGTGGAGATGCTGGCGACCATGATCGCCCGCCTCCTCGAAACCTCGCCCGTCGAGGCGCAGGAGGATGCGGCCAAGAACTCCGCCATCGGCGCCATCATGGGCGGCTCGCGGCTCGAGGACGTGCTCGTGGCCGGCATGAACCCGCAGCACATGATCGTCGCGGGGCTCGGCGCACGGCCGGTGGACAGCGCCGGCAACCTGTGGAACGCGGGCTTCATGACGGCGAGCGGCAACCTGCTCGCGGATTTCCGCTTCAACCTCACGGCGGAGAGCCAGGGCCGGCTCCAGGTCTGCCGCCTCTACAACATGACGAACGACACGGGTGTGCGGGACATGCTGTCCTTCCTCATCGCCCGGGACACCATGCACCAGAACCAGTGGATGGCGGCCATCAAGGAGCTCGAGGAGGACGGGCTCGAGACGACGCCGGTGCCGTCGAACTTCCCGCAGAACCTGGAGAAGGGCGAGGTCGCCTACCAGTTCCTCAACCATTCCGAGGGCGACGAGAGCCGCCAGGGCCGATGGGCCAAGGGCCCGTCGCCGGACGGCAAGGGCGAGTTCACCTATGTGGACGGCGCCGCCGCCTACGCGGAGGACGAGGGCAACCTCAATCCGGTCGATCCCCGCACCTACGGGACCCCGCCAAAGCCGGTGCCGCCGGCCGCCTCCTGACGGGCCTCCGCCCCTGCCGTCATCCCGGGGCTGCCCCGGGATGACGCTCACGTGATTCCGCTTCCGCAACCGAACGTCGGCCTTGGCGTTGTCCCACGGTCAAGGTTAGGCGGGACGGCGCATGAGGTTTATGGCTTGGATCGGGCTTGGTCTGCTCCTCGGGCTCCAGCCCGCGGTTGCGCAGCAGGCGCTGCTCGGGATTTATGGGGCCTGGGTGCTCGACACCGAGGAATGCGGGCGCATCTTCGCCAGCGACAACGGCCGCATCGTCTTCGGCGCCGAGGGCCGAGGGCCGCTGCCGGCCTTCATCATCAATCCCACCAGCATCTCGAACAACGAGTATCTGTGCGCCGTGCGCGAATACACCGTGCGCGGTCCCGACGCGACCTTCACGGGCCGCTGCGATTTCGGCCGCCGCACCCGCCGGCAGAAGTTCTCCATGCGCGAGCTCAACGGCCGCTTCCAGATCGAGATCGACCGCAACCTGGTGCCTGTGAAGCGCTGCGAGGCGTCGGGCCTCAAGGACCTTGCGGCCTTCCGGGCCGAGCAGGAGCGCTTCGCCCGGGAGAACGCGACAGCCCTCGACAAGGCGCGTGGCTTCTGGGCCTCCACCGCCACTGCCTGCGAGCGCGCCTTCCAGCGCGACGGACAGGGCCGCTACGCGGTCTCGCCCACGCTCGCCGGCAACGAAGCGGCCTTCATCATCTCGCCCCGCCGTTTCGAGAGTCGGGGCTCCACCTGCACGTCCCAACAGGTGCTCTCGAACCTTCAGACCGGCCGCGACTACGAGGCGAACTACCTGTGCTCGGCGGAAGGGCGCGAATTCCCGACAACGGAGCGCATCACAATCCTCGACCCCAACAGCATCGAGCGCACCCCGGCTTCGCGAAACCCCACGCCGCAACGGCTCGTGCGCTGCACGCCGGAGGGGTGGGAGGAGGCGGTGCGGGAGTAGGAGCATTCTCTCACGTGGGGCGGCGAGCCTACCCCACCGCCTCGACAAAACTATCCAGCACCATCTTGCGCCCGGCCTTGTCGAAATCGACGGTGAGCTTGTTGCCGTCCACCGCCGCAACGGTGCCGGGGCCGAACTTGGTGTGGAAGACGCGGCCGCCCGTCGCGAAGGCGGAGGCGGGGCCGCTGGATTTTGCGACGAGTTCGCCCTCGATGAGGAGCGGGCCGCCGCGGCGGCCGCCCCGTCCTGAGAATTCCTGGTCGCGGCCGGCCGCGTGGGTCTGGGCACGCTGCCAGCCCGGCGTCTGGTAGGTGGAGCCGCCGAAGCTTCCCATGCGGTCGAAGCGCGAGCCGCCCCCGTAGCCCCCGTAGGAGAAGTTGGCGGGCGCCTCCATGACCTCCACGTTCGCCTCGGGCAGGTCGTCGATGAAGCGGCTCGGCAACGTCGAGTTCCACATGCCATGGATGCGTCGGTTCGAGGCGAAATAGATCTTCGCCCGGCGGCGGGCGCGGGTGAGGCCCACATGGGCGAGGCGCCGCTCCTCCTCCAGGCCCGCGCGGCCGCTCTCGTCGAGCGCCCGCTGGTTCGGGAAGAGGCCTTCCTCCCAGCCGGGCAGGAAGACCGTGTCGAACTCGAGGCCCTTGGCGGCGTGGAGCGTCATGAGGCTCACGCGCTCCGCGGTGTCGCTGTCGTTCGCCTCCATCACGAGGGAGACGTGTTCGAGGAAGCTCTGAAGGTCCGGGAATTCCTCCATGGAGCGCACGAGTTCCTTGAGGTTCTCGAGACGCCCGGCGGCATCGGCGGATTTGTCCTTCTGCCACATGTCCGTGTAGCCGGATTCCTCCAGGACGGTCTGGGCCAGCTCCGATTGCGTGGCGGTCTCGGACAGCTTCGCCCAGCGGGAGAACGAGGTGAGGAGATCGCGCAGGGATCCGCGCGGCTTCGGCTTCAGCTCGTCCGTCTCGACGACGAAACGCGCCGCCTCCACGAGCGGCACCCTCGCGCGGCGCGCATGGTTGTGGAGCACCTGGAGCGTCGCGTCCGCCAAGCCGCGCTTGGGCACGTTGATGATGCGCTCGAAGGCAAGATCGTCCGCGGGCTGGTGCACCACGCGCAAATAGGCGAGGGCGTCCCGGATTTCCGCGCGCTCGTAGAAGCGCGGGCCGCCGATCACCCGATAGGGCACGCCGAGCTGCACGAGCCGGTCTTCGATCTCGCGCATCTGCGCCGAGATGCGCACGAGGATCGCGACGCCCGCCAGCGACTCGCGCCGGGACTGAATGGCCTCGATCTCTTCGCCGAGAAGCCGCGCCTCGTCCTCCGAATCCCATGCGCCGGTGATGGTCACGCGCTCGCCGGGCTCGTCCTCCGTGCGCAGCGTCTTGCCCAGGCGGCCCTCGTTCTTGGCGATGAGGCCGGAGGCGGCGGCGAGGATATGGCCGGTGGAGCGGTAATTGCGCTCGAGACGGACCACGGTCGCGCCCGGAAAGTCGTGCTCGAAGCGCAGGATGTTGTCCACCTCGGCGCCACGCCAGCCATAGATCGACTGGTCGTCGTCGCCGACGCAGCACAGGTTCTTGCGGGTTTGCGCGAGGAGGCGCAGCCACAGGTACTGGGCGACGTTGGTGTCCTGGTACTCGTCCACCAGCATGTAGCGGAAGCGGTTCTGGTATTGCTGCAGCACGTCCGGATGCTCGCGCCACAGGCGCAGGCATTCGAGCAGCAGGTCGCCGAAATCGACCGCGTTGAGGGTCTTCAGCCGCTCCTGGTAGGCCGTGTAGAGCCGCCCGCCCTTGCCGTTGGCGAACGAGCCCGCCTCGCCCGGCGGCACCTGCTCGGGCGTGAGGCCTCGGTTCTTCCAGCCGTCGATGATCTGGGAGAGCTGGCGGGCGGGCCAGCGCTTCTCGTCGATGTTCTCGGCCTCGATCACCTGCTTGAGAAGCCGCAGCTGGTCGTCCATGCCGAGAATCGTGAAATCCGATCGCAGGCCCACGAGCTCCGCGTGGCGGCGCAGGATCTTGGTGCCGATGGCGTGGAAGGTGCCGAGCCATTGCATGCCCTCGGCCACGGGGCCGATCACCGCCGAAATGCGCTCGCGCATCTCGCGGGCCGCCTTGTTCGTGAAGGTCACGGCCAGAATGTCGTAAGGGCGCGCCTTGCCAGTGGCGATGAGGTGGGCGATGCGGGTGGTGAGCACCCGGGTCTTGCCGGTGCCGGCCCCAGCGAGCACGAGCACGGGGCCTTCCGTCGCCTCGACGGCCGCCCGCTGCTCCGGGTTGAGGCCGGTCAGATAGGGCGATTGCGGCGCCACGGCGGCCCGGGCGCGCTGACTGAGCGAGCCGGTGGCCGGGGCGGGGCCGTCCTGGCCGTGAGGATCTTCGAAAGGCTGATTCATCGGCGGGACCATGGATCAAAACGCGAACGGCGTCGAGGCCGGGCGGGGCGTCGTCTCGTCCCTATCCCATGGCCCCGTGCCGCAGGTGAATGGGGAGGGAGCGCGGCGCCTCACGCCGTTCTGATGACGCAGCCCGGCAACCGTTGGGGATGGGCGGCGTCATCCCATATGGTGGCGAAAGCCGACCGATCTCAGCCAATCCAACCGTCAGGAGCCCGTCATGCGTACCATCGCCCTTTGCTTGGCGCTTGCAGCCCTCGCGACTCCGGCGCTCGCGCAGCGCCTGCCGCGCACCAGCCCCGCCGAGCGGGAGGTGCAGGACATCAACCGCTCCCTCGAGAGCCAGCAACGTCGCCTGGGCGAGCAGCAGCGAAATCAGATCGAGATCAACCAGCTCCGCCAGGACCTCAACCGGCAGCGGACGACGCCGACCCTGACCGGGCCCGGGAGCGTCGGCCGCATCTGCGCCCCGGGGCAGATCGGGTGCTAGGCAGGGGCAGGGCGAGGGGTCGAAGGCGGAGCGCGTTTCGACCCGAGCCAGGAGCCGGGCCGACGATATGCCCCTAGTGCCGCGTGCCCGTGGCCAGCATCGGCTCGGGCATTTCCGCGGACTTGCCCGGAATGCCAATCACCCGGCCAAGGGCGGCGGGCCGGGCGAGGCGGTTATGGGCCGTCTTCATGACGGCCAGATTGCCCAAGATGTCCTCCGGGAAGGGGCGGACCTTGCGGGTCGTCATATCCACATGGAGGGAGAGGTTCTCGGAGCTCGCCGCCACCCAGCCCTCGGTGGCGTGGCGGATCTCCATGTAGAAATGCAGGCGCTTCTCGTCGAAATCGATGAGCTGGAGCGTGACCCGCACGCTGTCGCCGAGCTTCAGCTCGCGCTTGTAGAGGGTATGGACCTCGGCGGCGAAGTAGGAGGCGTTGCGCTCTTCCAGGTAATCGTGGCCGAGACCCACGACTCCGAAGCCCTCGTCCACCGCCCGGTCGAAGAGCACGTGGTAATAGGCCATGTTGAGATGGCCGTTATAGTCGATCCAGCTTGGCTCGATCCGCATGGTCGAGGAGACGAACGGCGCGAAGAAGAAGATCGGGGCGGTCCGGTTGTCCGACATCTCAGCGCTCTCCCTGAACTCGACCCGAAAACCAGCGCTCGCTCTGCCCCGCCGGGAAAGCTACCATGGGCGAAAGTCGGGCGCACCTCTCCGAGAGGAGAGCGTCGCCCACGCCGCATAGCCTGTCGGGCCCGGTTTTGGTAGGGCTGGCTCCCGGAAACCCGCACCGGACGCCGCGCTGCGCGATGATCGCCCCAGGGTTTGCTCAAGGATCAGCCAAGGACCGTCCATGAACGCGCCCCATTCCGCTCCCCGCCCGCGGCCTTCGGATGCCACCCTCGCGACTCTCACGGCCGAGCTGCAGACGCGGTTCGGCAACCGGGCCGTCACCTCGACGGCGGTGCGCGAGCAGCACGGCCACACCCTCACCTGGATCGAGAACCAGCCGCCGGACGTGGTGGTCTACCCCCAGACCACCGAGGAGGTCTCGGCCATCGTGAAGCTGTGCGCCGCCCATGGCGTGCCGGTGATCCCCTTCGGCACGGGCACCTCGCTCGAGGGCCACATCAACGCGCCCTTCGGCGGCGTGTCTGTGGATACGAGCCTCATGAAGCGGATCGTCGCGGTGAACGAGCAGGACCTCGACTGCGTGGTCGAGCCCGGCGTCACCCGCAAGGAGCTGAACGAGCATCTGCGCGACCGGGGTCTGTTCTTCCCCATCGATCCGGGCGCCGACGCCTCGATCGGCGGCATGGCGGCCACGCGCGCCTCGGGCACCAATGCGGTCCGCTACGGGACCATGAAGGACAACGTGGTGGCCCTCACGGTGGTGATGCCGAACGGCGACGTGGTGAAGACCGCCCGCCGGGCCCGCAAGAGCTCGGCCGGCTACGACCTCACCCGGCTCTTCGTCGGCTCCGAGGGAACGCTCGGCCTCATCACGGAGATCACGCTCAAGCTTCACGGCATCCCGGAGGCGATTTCCGCCGGCATCTGCCCGTTCCCGTCCGTGAAGGCGGCCTGCGACGCGGTGATCCTCACGATCCAGGCCGGGATCCCGGTCGCGCGGATCGAGCTCATCGACGAGACCTTCGTTCGCGCCAGTAACCGGCATTCCAAGCTCGGCCTGCCCGAGACCCCGATGCTGCTGCTGGAATTCCATGGAACCGAAGCCTCGGTGCAGGAGCAGGCGGAGCGGTTCGGCGACATCGCCACGGAATATGGCGGCGGCCCCTTCGATTGGGCCACCAAGGCGGAGGACCGGACACGCCTCTGGCAGGCGCGGCACGACGCCTATTGGGCCGTGAAGACCCTGCGGCCCGGCGCCCAATCGGTGGCGACCGACGTATGCGTGCCGATCTCCCGCCTTGCCGAATGCGTGGACGAGACCGTGAAGGACATCCAGGCCACGGGGCTGATTGCGCCGATCGTCGGCCATGTGGGGGACGGAAACTTCCATGTGCAGCCCCTCGTGGACATGGACAACCCGGCCGAGATCGAGGCCTGCCAGGGCTTCATCGAGCGCCTCGTGGAGCGGGCGCTCGCCATGGAGGGCACCTGCACGGGCGAGCACGGGATCGGCCAGAAGAAGATGAAGTACCTGGAGACGGAGCACGGACCCGAGGCTCTCGACCTCATGCGGGTCATCAAGCGGGCCATCGACCCCAACGGGCTCATGAACCCCGGCAAGATCTTCACCCTGTGAGGTCGGCTGCCGCCCGGTCGAACGGGCCGGGGCAGCCGCGGGACGTGGATGAGGCGGTTGGCCCCGTTTCCGTTCGGGTTCTCCATGATGTAAAGGGCCGGGACTGCACAGGTAAAAAGGGATCCTCTTGCGCGACATCCTGACGGTCATCGCGTCGCTGGTCATTCTCGTTCTGGCGGCGGCGCTCATCGCCCCGCCCTTCATCGAATGGGAGGCCCACCGGCCCGCCATCGACCGGGCAATCGCCCAGGCCGCGGGCACGCAGGCGCGCACCGAGGGCCGCATCGGGATCCGGCTGCTTCCCTCGCCCCGCATCCGCGTCGACCGCCTGCGACTCGGCTCGCGCGGCCCGGACTCGCCCTCGCTCACCGCCGATTTCGTCTGGTCCGAGATCGACCTCATGCCCCTCCTGCGAGGCGAGGTTCGCTTCGTCGAGACCCGGATCGGCCGCGCAGACATCCAGGTTCCGGTCGAGGCGAACGGAAGCTGGCGTCTGCCGCCGGACATCATCGCCGGGTCCGGCCGCCTGCGGGAATGGTCCATCGACAACCTGTTCGTCGCCCAGCTCCTCCTCACCACCCAGGTCCCGGCCACCGGCCGCACGGACCAGGCCTATGCGGAAGCGGTCACGATCAAGGGCCAGAAGCTCATCGGGCCGTGGCTGGTGGAGGGCTCCTCCGGCGGCGTGCCCTTCCGGCTCGCAACGGGTGAGCTGGGGGCCGACAAGATCGTGCAGGTCAAGCTCGCCGGCGGCGGCGATGCCTTCCCGCGCTTCGATGTGGACGGACGTCTCGCCCTGGATGGCCCCAGTGGAGCTGGGGTGAGCCTTTCCGGCAAGGCGAAGCTGCTCTTCGGACCGCCGGCCCAGGTGGCGGCGGCCGGCATTCCGATCCCGGTCGCCGTCGAGGCCACCTTCAAGACGGTGCCTGGCGCCGTCGATCTCGAACAGGTGGCGGTCGAGGCCGGTGAGGGCGGGGCGAGCCTGCGCCTCACCGGCACCGGCACCGTCGCGATCGACGACCCGCGGGTCACGCTGAAGCTCGAAGGGCGCCGGCTCGATGCGGACAGCTTCATCCTGTCCTCCAACGGGCAGGATTTCCTCACCCGCCTGCGCGGCTGGGCCCTGCCGCCGACCACGATCCCCATCGAACTCGACCTTGCGATCGGCAGCGTCGGGCTCGCGCAGGAGGAGCTGAGCAACGCATCCGCCAAGCTCGCCCTGCGGCGTGGACGGGCCGAGGTGGAGCGGTTCGAGATCACCGGGCCTGGGGACACTCGGCTCTCCCTGTCGGGCGGCTTCGGCATCACCACCCAGGGCGGCATCGAGGGTCGGGCGGCCGTCACCTCCCAGGCCTCGGACCGGTTCGCCCGCTATCTGGAGCGTCTCGGGCTCGGCGGCCCCTTCGCCCGCGTGCTCGACGGGCGCCCCTTCGAGGCCGCGGCCGAGGTCTCTGTCAGCGGGCCGGTCGCCGCCTTCAGGAACGTGCGCATCCGCGCGGCCGACGCCACCCTGTCCGGGAATGCCCGCTACACCGCGCCAGAGGGCGATGCGCGGGGGCGGCTCGAGGCGCAGATCGGCATCCAGGGTTTGAATCTCGACCAGCTGCCGCAGGTCTCCAGCCTCTTCGACGCGACCCAGAACCTCGACGTGGCCTTCGCCCTCGATGCCCGCAACGTCCGGGCCGGGCGGAGCGGCGGGGTCGGGCGCATCGCGGCGCGCATCGTATCCGACGGTTCGGCGCTCCTCGTGGAGAGCCTCGACGTGGTGGACCTTGCGGGCGCCAACGCCCGGGTAAGCGGCCGCATCGCGCCTGACGGGTCCGGCCGCATCGCCGGACGCGTCACGGCGCAGCGCGCGGCGCCCCTCGTCGATCTTCTCGGCAGCGTGTGGATCGGCGGCGTCTCGAAGCTCGTGCCGGTGTTCCTCCGCGAGGGCGATCTCGACCTCGAGGTCGTGACGGAGCGCGCCGTGCCGGAGGCGGGCTCGACGGGGCTGCGCCTCAAGACAACGGCGCGCGGCCGGGCGGCCGGCGGCGGGTTCGAGGCCGATGTGCTCACCGCCGATGGGGTGACGCAGAACCTCGATGTGCGCCTCGCGACCGACAATACGGGACGCTGGGTCGAACGCCCGACCATGGCGTCGCTGCGGCGCCCCTCCAATGTGACCTTGCGCGGCACGCGGGTGGGCTCGGGCGTGTTCAACGTCACCCTCGCCGGCGACGTGGGCGGCCTGCGGGTCACCACCAACCGGCCCTTCGCCTTGAGCGCCGCCGACGACGTGGTCGATAGCGGCGAGGCGGATGTGGCAACGGACGACATCACGCCGTTCCTGGCGCTTCTCGGCGACGGGGCGGGCGTGCAGCCGCCCGTCCCCGTGCAGGGGCGCGTCACTCTCGGCCGCGAACGCGACGCCTCGCTCGTCACCGTGTCGGGACGGGTGGCGAACGAGGCCGTGCAGGCGCGGCTCGCCGTGCGGTCCCGGGCCGACATCACCGGCTCCGTTACCCTGGATCGCCTCTCCCTTCCCTGGCTCGTTGCGGCTCTCTCCCTCAACGCGCCGGGCGATCCGCAGGCGACGGCGATCTGGTCCACGGCCCGATTCGGGCAGAGCGGACGCCTCATCGCCGGCGGCCAGGCCTCGATCCGTGCGAAGCGCCTCGATCTCGGTCGCGGCATCGTGGCGGACGATGCGGGCTTCACGCTTTCGGCCTCGCCCGAGGGCATCAACCTCCGCGACATCCAAGCCGGCCTCGGGGGCGGCCGTCTGTCCGGCACCCTCGCCGTGACCCGTCAGGGCTCGCTCGCCTCCGTGGTGGCCGAGGGATCCTTGCGCGAGGTGCCGCTGGCGGCGCTCGCCGGACCGTCGCCCCTCAATGCGCGCCTCTCCGCGACCCTGAAGGTGGGAGCGTCCGGCGAGAACGTCTCGTCGCTCGTCTCCAATCTCGGCGGCGCCGGCGAGGCCCGCCTCACCGGGGTTCAGGTGCCGAACGCGGATCCGGGCGCGCTTGCCCGCACGCTCCAGCGCCTGTTCGCCGACCCGGACCCGCTCGCGCCGCGCCGGGCCGAGATCGTGGTGTCCGAGGAGCTCGCGCGCGGGCCGCTGACGGCCGCTTCCGCGGCGGCGCCGATCGCCCTCGTGGGCGGCTCTGTCCGGATGTCGCCGCTGGCCTTGGAGGCAGGGCCCGCCGTCTGGCAGGGGACTCTCGTATTCGATCTGCGCAGCCTCGTCCTCGATGCCCGCGGGTCTCTGGTCGCCAAGGCGAGCCCCCCGGGCTGGACCGGCGCGCCCCCGGCCCTCGGCCTCGTCTATCGCGGCCCGCTCGCCAGCCCCGTGCGCGAGGTGGATACGGGCTCCCTCAGCAACGGCCTTGCGGCCATCGTGCTGCAGCGGGAGTTGGAGCGAATCGAATCCTTCGAGGCGGAGGCGAACGAGCGCCTGCGCCGGCAGCAATTCCGGGATTTCCAGCGCCAGCGGGAGCGCGACCGGCTGGCCGCCGAGGAGGCCGCCCGCCAGGCGCGCCTGCGCGAGGAGCAGGAGCGCTTGCAGGCGGAGCGTGTGCGGGTGGAGGCGGAGCGCCTGCAATCCGAGCAGCGCGCCCGGGCCGACGCCGAGCGCCGGGCTGCCGGGGAGCCCTTGAGCCCAAGTCCCTCCGCCCTGCCGGTCCTGCCGCCGCCCATCGACATCCGCCCGCCGCCGCAGGTGCAGACGCGGCCGGGCGGCTAGGCGTCCTGTCCGGCGCCTCCCCGGCCTGCGGACCGGACCGCGTCCAGCACATAGACCCGGATGGCCGAGGACAGGTTCTGCTCCGCGCGGCCCGCATCGATCTCGCCGATCAGCGCCTGAACCGAGAGGCCGCGCTCCCGCGCGATCTTCCGCAGGGCCTCCCAGAAGGGCTCCTCGAGCGAGATGCTGGTGCGGTGGCGCGCGATGGAGACCGAGCGCTTGAGAATTCCGGCGCTCATGCGGGTTCGTCGTCGCGCTTGTGGCCTTCCAGGCGCCGTTCCGAGAGGCGCTTCTCGGCCTCGCTCAAGGCACGCTCGGCCTTCGTTCGGCCGAAGGCGACGCGATTGTCCTGCGCCTTAGCATCCTTCACGGCCCGTTCCTTCGCCTTGCGGGCGCGGCGCAGGTTGATGATCTCGGCCATGGACAGAACCTTCGGGAAACCGGGCTGATGGCGGGCAATCTAGCCGCAGGCGGGCCGCGGGGACAACGTCAGCCCGGCGTGAGCATCGTCTCCGGGCGGACCACGGCGTCGAACTCCTCCGCCGTCACATGGCCCGATGCCAGCGCTTCCTCGCGCAGGGTCGTGCCGTTCTTGTGCGCCGCCTTCGCGATGGCCGCCGCCTTGTCGTAGCCGATCGAGGGCGCCAGCGCCGTGACGAGCATGAGCGAGCGCTGCAAGAGCTCGCCGAGCCGCTCCCGGTTCGGCTCGATCCCGGCGACCGCGTTGTCCGCAAAGCTCACGGCCGCGTCCGCGAGAAGGCGGATCGATTGCAGCACCGCGTTCGCGATCACGGGCTTGAACACATTGAGTTCGAAATGGCCCTGGCTGCCCGCGAAGGCGACGGTGCCCTGGTTTCCCATCACCTGCGCGCAGACCATGGTCAGGGCCTCGGCCTGGGTCGGGTTCACCTTGCCCGGCATGATCGACGAGCCGGGCTCGTTCTCCGGCAGGGCGATCTCGCCGAGCCCCGAGCGCGGGCCCGAGCCCATGAGGCGGATATCGTTGGCGATCTTGAACAGGCCCGCCGCGAGGCTCGCGAGCGCCCCGTGGGTGAACACCAGCGCATCGTGCGTGGCGAGCGCCTCGAACTTGTTCACCGCCGAGGTGAAGGGGAGGGCGGTCAGGTCCAGCACCTTCTCGGCGAAGCGGTCCGCGAATTCCGGATGGGTGTTGAGCCCGGTGCCGACCGCCGTGCCGCCCTGCGCCAGC
This sequence comes from Microvirga sp., assembly GCA_036562855.1. Lineage (GTDB taxonomy): Bacteria > Pseudomonadota > Alphaproteobacteria > Rhizobiales > Beijerinckiaceae > Microvirga. The sequence goes on along the minus strand of DATCJK010000008.1, from coordinate 36,110 downwards.
GCATAGAGCCCCGGCAAGGTCGCCTCGATCCGCGCGATGCCGAGGCGCACCTGCATGGCGTATCCGGAGAATTCCTGCCCGAGGGTGACGGGGGTCGCGTCCTGGAGATGCGTGCGGCCGATCTTCACGATCTCGCGGAAGGCCTCCTCCTTGGCTTCGAGACCCGCCAGCAGATGGCGCAGGCCCGGCAGCAGCCGGCCGTGGATCTCGCGGGCCGCAGCGATGTGCATGGCGGTCGGGAAGGCGTCGTTCGAGGATTGGCCGCGGTTCACGTGGTCGTTCGGGTGCACCGGCGCCTTCTGTCCTCGCTCGCCGCCGAGTCGTTCGTTCGCAAGGTTCGCCAGCACCTCGTTCATGTTCATGTTGGACTGGGTGCCCGAGCCCGTCTGCCACACCACGAGGGGAAACTCCCCATCGTGACGCCCCTCCACCACCTCGGCGGCCGCCGCCGCGATGGCCTCGGCCACGCGCGGCTCGATAAGGCCGAGGTCCCGGTTCACGAGGGCCGCGGCCTGCTTCACGAGGGCGAGGGCATGGACGAGGGGGAGGGGCATCCGCTCCGTCCCGATCCGGAAATTCTGGATGGAGCGTTGGGTCTGCGCGCCCCAGAGCTGCGCGGAGGGCACCTCGATCGGCCCGAACGTGTCGGATTCCGTCCGGGTCGCGGTTTGGGACGGGGCGGTGGAGTGGAGCGACATTCGAGCCTCTTTCGCTGGGGCTTTGCCGTCCCACCTTAGAGACGACCAAGAAACGGCAGTCCGGTTCGGACTCGGCCAGGGAGCCGAGAGACGGGCCGGGCGTTCGCTTCATGTAAGACACGCCAGCCAAAGGGGGAGACCGTGACCGGAACGATGGATCCCGCGAAGACTGGCGAAGCCGCCGCGCGCCCGGCCCCCTTCCGTCCGCCGGTGCCGCCGCCCCTGCGCGAACCCTTGGACATGATCGGCTTCCTGAGAGCCGTGCGCCGCAACCCGCTCGCCACCTGGATGGTCGACCATTTCGAGAAGCCTGTGGTGGTCGGCGACGGGGTGCTCGGGCGCATCGCCGTCGTGAACGAGCCCGCCGCCATCCGGCACATCTTCGTCGACAATGCCGCCGCCTACCGCAAGGACGACCTGCAGCGACGGGTGCTGGCGCCGGGCCTCGGCAATGGTCTTCTCACCGCCGAGGGCGAGGAATGGAAGCTCCAGCGCCGCACCCTGGCGCCCCTGTTCAACCCGCGCACGGTGGCGGGCTTCGTGCCTGCCATGATCGGCGCCTCCGAGCGCCTGGTGCGGCGCTGGCAGCGCCGCGCCGCCGGGCGCGAGGTCGATGTGTCGCTGGAGATGACCCGCGTCACCCTCGACGTCCTGGAGCGCACCATCTTCACGCAGGGCCTCACCAAGGACCCGGATGCGCTCGGGCGCGCCATCACCCGCTATTTCGAGGCGATCGGGCCCATCGATCCCCTCGACGTATTCGGGTTTCCAGGCTGGATCCCGCGCGTCGGCCGCCTGCGGGCGCGGCCCGCGATCCGCTTCTTCGAGGAGGTGGTGGGCGAATTGACGGAGAGCCGCAAGGCGCTCCTCGCCCGCGGCGAGCCGGCGCCCCGGGACATCCTGACCCTGCTCCTGGAGGCTGCGGACCCGGAGACCGGCAAGGGGCTCACCGATGTGGAGGTGCGCGCCAACATCGTGACCTTCATCGGCGCCGGGCACGAGACCACGGCGAACGCGCTCTCCTGGTCGCTCTACCTGCTCTCCCAGGCGCCCGAGGCGCGGGAACGGATCGAGGCCGAGGTCGATGCGGTTCTGGGCGACCGGGCCTTCGTGCCGGAGGACCTGGAGCGGCTGCCCTATACCCGGGCGGTGATCGAGGAGGCGATGCGCCTCTACCCGCCGGTGCCCTTCATGAGCCGGGCGGCCGTGGAGGACGACCGCATCGGCGACCTCAAGATCCCCAAGGGCTCCATCGTCACCGTGGCGCCCTATGTGCTCCACCGGCACCGGACGCTCTGGGACGATCCGGGCGCCTTTATCCCGGACCGTTTTCTCCCTGAGAACCGCGGCGCCATCGACCGCTTCGCCTACCTGCCCTTCGGCATCGGGCCGAGGGTCTGCATCGGCGCGAGCTTCGCGCTGAACGAGGCCATCATCGTGCTCGCCCATGTGGTGCGCCACGGGCGGCTCGATCTCGTCGAGGGGCACCGGGTCGTGCCCCTGCACCGGGTCACCTTGAGGCCTGAGGGAGGCCTGCCGATGCGCCTCTCCCAGCGGGCGTCGGTTCCGGCTGCTGTTCAGATTTGAAACCTGAGCATACATTCTTGTAGAGTGCCGCCGCGTCCGGGATCTGGTTTCTCCAAAGGGGAACCCAGATCCCACAGCGAGGCCGCCCATGAATGCCCGACCCGACTCTCCCATCCGCATCCGCTCCGTCGAGGTGCTGTCCGACGATTGGGCGATCCTCAAGAAGCACGTCTTCGATTACCGCCGGCGCGACGGCACCTGGGAAACGCAGGTGCGCCAGACCTACGACCGGGGCCATGGGGCCGCGATCCTGCCCTACGACGCGGTCCGGGGCACGGTGCTGCTGGTGCGCCAATTCCGAATGCCGGCCTATGTGTGCGGACATGCGGAGCCGCTGATCGAGGTCTGCGCCGGGCTCCTCGATGCGGACGATCCCGAGACCTGCATCCGGCGCGAGGCCGAGGAGGAATTGGGCTATCGCCTGGAAAGGCCCCAGCGCGTGTTCCACACCTTCATGAGCCCCGGCAGCGTCACCGAGCGGCTCGCCCTCTTCGTCGCTCCCTACAGCCCGGCCGACCGGATCGGCAGCGGAGGCGGAGATGCGGCGGAGGGCGAGGAGATCGACGTGCTGGAGATCACCCTCGACGAGGCACTTGCCCGGGTCGATTCCGGAGAGATTATCGACGCCAAGACGATCATGCTCCTCCAATACGCCCGCCTGAAGGGGCTGATGCCCGACCGCGGGTCCCCATGAACCCCGCGAACTGGGACGATATCCGCATCTTCCTGGCCGTGGCCGAGGCCGGCTCCCTGAGCGGCGCCGCCGAGGCTCTGGGCCTGAGCCAGCCGACCGCCGGACGCCGGATGAAGGCGCTGGAGACGGCGCTCGGCGTTGCCCTCCTGGAGCGGGTCTCCAACCGCATCGAGCTGACCGAGGCGGGGCTTCGCATCCAGGCGAGGGCCGCCGGCATGATCGGCTTTGCCGAGGACATCGCGGACGAGGCCAGGGCGGTGCTCGGGAAGGCGCCCGAACCCGTGCGGATCTCCGCGACCGGGTCCATCGCGCTGTTTCTCGCCAGTCATCTGGCAGAGTTGATGGAGCGGGCGGGCGGGATTCCCTTCGCGATTGTCGGCACCCGCGAGCAGGCGAACCTTGCTCGGCGCGAGGTGGATATCGCCCTGCGCATGCGCCGTCTGCCGCAGGAAGGGGATCTCGTCGGGCGCAAGGTCGCCCGCGTGGCGTTCGGCGTCTATGGCCCGCCGGATGCGCCCGCCACGGTGCCGGTGATCGGCCTGCCCGGACCCGAGCGCCGGCCTTCCCAGGCCGCCTACCTCGAAAATTGGGCGGAAGGCCGCCCCGTGCCCGTGCGCCTTGCGGACGTGGCGCTCCGCCACCGGGCCGTGACGGGCGGGCGGGCCATCACGCTCCTGCCCTGCTGGCTCGGCGATGGGGATCCGACGCTCGGCAGGCTCGCGCCGCCGCCGCGGGATCTGATGGAGGATCTGTTCTGCGTGGTGCGCCGGGATGCGCGGCCGGCAAGGCCCGTCGACGGGATCGTTCGAGCGCTGACAGGCCTCTTCAAGGCGTCCGCCGGACGGCTCGCGGGCGCCTAGAGAATCCGCTCAGTTCTTCTTGCGGAACGCGTCGAGGCTGACGACCTGAGCGCCGGGTGCGGCCGTGTCGTCCGTCGGCTTGTCGTCCTTCGGCTTGTCCGCCTTGTCGGCCTTCTCGCCCTTGGCGGGCGTCTCGGGCTTCTGGGCCTCCGCGCTCGGCTTTGCAGCCTTGGCCGGAGCTTTCGGGGCCACCGGGGCGGCGGGCTTCTTGGGTTGCAGTTCCACGGGTTCGGATCCCGCACCGCGGGCCGGCCGAGGCTGGGCCGGGGCGGGCGCGGGCTCCGCGGCGGCCGGTTCCTCGTTGCCCGTAACCTCGAACTTCAGGCCGAACTGGACCGACGGATCGAAGAACCCGGTGAGGGCATCGAAGGGGATGAGAAGCCGCTCGGGCACCCCGGAAAAGGAGAGGCCCACCTCGAAGGTGTGCTCCGTGATCCCCAGATCCCAGAACTGGTGCTGGAGGACGATGGTCATTTCCTGGGGGTACTTGTCGCGCAGGCGGTTCGATAGGCGAACGCCGGGGAAGTCCGTCCGGAAGGAAACGTAGAAATGGTGCTCGCCGGGCAGGCCGTCCCGGCCCGCATCGATCAATACTTTGCGCACGACCCCCTTGAGGGCATCCTGCACGAGAAGGTCGTAGCGGATCAGGTCTTTGGCCATCGAGGGGTCTTCAGGGCAGAGCGGAAAAGGGAGGCTTGTCGTCGCCCGCCACCTCGCCGTCGGGCGGGGCAGGGGAGACAGTGGAAGCTTCTGTTGTCGGGCGCCTCCGAGCCCCGCCTAACGATGCAAACCGCTAGGACTTTTGAAACGGCTTTGGAAGCTGCTGACGCAGCCGCCGCAACCGGAGCATCATCGTCGTCGGCAACTGTCGATCGGCCCGACAACGGCGGAGCCGGCCCAAGCGAAAGTCCATCCTTTACGCCCGTGCCGGTCCTATCTCGATCCGCCGAAACCCAAGCGAGGCTTGAATTTCGGTGGAGGCGCCGGGTCCGATGGGCGTGTTCCGGCAGCCGTTTATCGCCATCGCCGGCCTTGCGGCCAGCCTCGCCAATATAGGGACACCGGCCACGAAATGAAAGACGGGGCAGGCTCGCCCTCGCCGCGTCGAAAGCCGGGGACAACTCGGCCGACGGCAATCTCAGGGAGGCTTTGGCGCGTTAAAAGGGGGCAGGAGCGTTGCCATGCAGGCCTATCACGACCTTCTCCGCCGTATTCTCGACGAGGGCGTCCGCAAGGACGACCGCACGGGCACGGGCACCGTCGCCGTGTTCGGGCATCAGATGCGGTTCGATCTGGCCCAAGGGTTTCCCCTCGTCACCACGAAGAAGCTGCATCTGCGCTCGATCATCCACGAATTGCTGTGGTTCCTGAAAGGCGACACCAACATCCGCTATCTCCAGGAGAACGGCGTCACCATCTGGGACGAATGGGCGGACGAGCGGGGCGATCTCGGGCCCGTCTACGGCAAGCAGTGGCGCTCCTGGGAGAAGCCGGACGGCGGCGCCGTCGATCAGATCCGCTGGGTGGTGGACGAGATCCGCCGCAACCCGGATTCGCGCCGACTCGTGGTCTCGGCCTGGAACCCGGCCGATCTCGACCGAATGGCGCTCGCGCCCTGCCACTGCCTCTTCCAGTTCTTCGTGGCGGAGGGGCGGCTGTCCTGCCAGCTCTATCAGCGGTCGGCGGACGTGTTCCTCGGGGTGCCCTTCAATATCGCCTCCTATGCGCTCCTCACCCAGATGATCGCGCAGGGCACGGGCCTGCAGCCCGGCGATTTCGTGCATACGCTGGGCGACGCGCATCTCTACCTCAACCACCTGGAGCAAGCCCGCCTCCAGCTCACCCGCGAGCCCCGCCCCCTGCCGCGCCTGCGGCTCAACCCGGCCATCCGCTCGGTCTTCGACTTCACCTTCGACGACATCGTCATCGAGGATTACGACCCGCACCCGGCCATCAAGGCGCCGATCGCGGTTTAGGATCATGCGGCGGGACGCCATCGAGGCGGCCCTTCGGGTGCTGGCGCCGCGCATTCCCCGGCACGAGTACGAGGCCGTCATCGACCATGCCCTGACGAGCGCCGGCTTGCGCGCCGCCTCGCCCGAGAATGCCGCCTGGCTCTCCCTCGTGGCTTTCATCCGCCATCGCCTCACCGAGTACGACAGCCTCCTCGACGAAGGCTACGACCAGGACAGCGCCCGCTTCTTCGTCCTCGACGACATCAACGCCGTGCTCGAGGCGTGGGGCTCGCCGCGACGGGTTTCGGGGGACGAGGGGTGAGTTGGGGATCAGGTTTGCAAGGCGCGTGACCCGTCGGCGCGCCTTGGCTAGACCATGACCATGAGCCTCACGATCCGCCCCGCCGCCCCGGCCGATGCCGGCCTCGTCCTCAGCTTCATCCGTGAACTCGCCGCGTACGAGCGTCTCGCCCATGAAGTGGTGGCGACGGAGCGGGACATGGCCGAGGCCCTGTTCGGCCCCAGCCCCCGGGTCTTCGCCGACATCGCCGAATGGAACGGGGAGCCGGCGGGGTTCGCCCTGTGGTTCTACAACTTCTCCACCTTCCGGGGGCGCCACGGCCTCTACCTCGAAGACCTGTTCGTCCGTCCGGCCTTCCGCGGCCATGGGATCGGCAAGGGGCTTCTCCAGCATCTCGCCCGCCGCTGCATGGACGAGGGCTTGGCCCGGCTCGAATGGTGGGTTCTGGACTGGAACGAGCCGGCGCTCGCCTTCTACCGCTCCATCGGCGCCGTGCCGATGGACGAGTGGACCGTGCAGCGGGTGACCGGGGAGGCGCTGGAGCGGTTGACGGGCCGATAGGGAACGCCTTGCCGGCGATCACGTTTTGTAGCAACATTTGTTCTAACGTGAGGCAGGGATGGGTACTCTCAAGGTGCGCAAGATCGGGAATTCGGTGGGGGTCGTCCTTCCCAAGGAGGTTGTCGCGCGCCTCCGGGTCGAGGAGGGGGACCAGCTTTTCCTCAGCGATACGCCCGATGGCATCGCGCTGTCCCCCTATAATCCGCAATTCGAGGCGGACATGGATGTGGCCCGCAAAATCATGCGCAAGAGGCGGGCGGTGCTGCGCGAACTGGCGAAGTGAACAAGCCGCGCTGGCTGTCCAAGCGACTTGTCCTGCTCGTCCATGCCGAACAGCTATCCGAGCACGGGGGTGGTCTTGGCCTGCGCGACGAAGGGTTGCTCGACTCGGCCCTCGCGCGGCCTGAAATGAAGGCCCATTACGGCAACGCCGATCTTTCGGCCCTCGCTGCCGCCTACGCCTATGGTGTTGCCCAGAACCATCCTTTCCTGGACGGCAACAAGCGGACGGCTTATGTGGCCCTCGAACTCTTCCTCGCCCTGAACGGCCATGTGCTTACCGCGAGCGACGAGGATTCGGTGGTCACCTTCCTGCAACTTGCGGCTGGCGATCTCACCGAGGATGAGCTCACGATTTGGGTTCGCAACCACATGGCTCCGGACACCCCATGACCTACCCCCTCATCCTCGTCGTCGCCGTCGCCCGGAACGGCGTCATCGGGCGCGACAACCAGCTTCTGTGGCGCCTCAAGACGGATCTCAGGAGGTTTCGGGAGCTCACCTGGGGCAAGCCGATGATCATGGGTCGCAAGACATTCCAGTCCATCGGCAAGCCGCTGCCCGGCCGGGAAACCGTGGTTCTCACCCGCGATCCGGCCTTCGCGGCCGAGGGCGTGCACGTGGTCCGCTCCTGGGCGGAGGCCCGGGCCAAGGGGGAGACCCTGGCGGACAGCATGAAAGCGGACGCGGTGGCGGTGGTGGGCGGCGGCGAGATCTATGCGCTATCCCTGCCGGAGGTCTCCCGCATTCACCTCACCGAGGTCGAGGCAGCGCCCGAGGGCGACGCGGTCTTTCCCGATTACGACCGGACGGCGTTCCGGGAGGTGCGACGCCAGGCGCATCCCGCAGGACCCGACGACGAGCACCCCTTCGCCTTCGTCGATCTGGAGCGCCGCTAGGCGGGCAGGCTGGGCATTTCGTCAACCAAGACCGGGGCTCTGGCGCCGCATGCCGTTGACGAAAGAGAAAATCATCCCCACTTCGCAGCCTTGACAGGCGGATCAAACCCCAACGACAACCGCCTCATGCCCTTGTCCGGCCGCCCGGCCGGTTTTTCGAATGTAAGGACAGGCGATCAATGCCTTGGAGCAACCAGAGCGGCGGCGGCGGAAGCGGCGGCGGCAATAACGGCGGACCTTGGGGCCAGCGCGGCTCGGGTGGCGGCGGCAAGAGCCCGTGGGGCTCCGGGCCCCAGAATGGCGGCACGCCTCCCGACCTCGAGGACATCCTCCGGCGCGGTCAGGACCGTATCAAGGACTTCATGCCCGGCGGCGGTTCCATGGGGGGCAAGGGGATCCTGGCTCTCCTCTTCGGCGCGGTCGCGATCTGGCTTCTCACCGGCTTTTATACGGTGCGGCCGAACGAGATCGGCATCAACATGATCTTCGGGCGCTTTACCGGCTCGTCGGGCGAGGGCCTGCGCTACAACCTGCCCTACCCGATCGGGCAGGTGCAGAAGCCCAACGTGACGGAGCAGCAGCGGGTCGAGGTGGGCTACCGGTCGGCGCCGGGCCAGCAGGGCCGCGCCCGGGACGTCAATGAAGAGAGCCTGATGCTCACGGCCGATGAGAACATCATCGACCTCGACTTCGACGTGGTCTGGCAGGTCAATCCGGAGCGCGCCCAGGACTACGTGTTCAACCTCCAGAACCCGCCCGGCACCATCAAGGCCGTGGCCGAGAGCGCCATGCGCGAGGTGGTGGGCCGCCGGAACATCCAGGCGATCCTCACCACCGAGCAGTCGAGCGTTTCCCAGGAGGTCCGCCAGATCATGCAGCAGACCCTCGACGCCTACGGCGCGGGCGTTCTCGTCAACGTGGTCCAGCTCCAGGCGGCTCAGCCGCCATCGGAAGTCCGCCAGGCCTTCTTCGACGTGAACGCCGCGCAGCAGGATGCGGTGCGCGTGCAGAACGAGGCCGAGACCTTCGCGAGCCGCGTGGTGCCGGAAGCGCGAGGCGAGGCGGCCCGGGCCGTGCAGCAGGCGGAGGGCTATCGCGAACAGGCCACCGCCGACGCCACCGGTCAGGCGGCGCGCTTCAACCAGGTCTACGAGCAATATCGGCGCGCGCCGGACGTGATCCGCGAGCGCATCTTCCTGGAGACCATGGAGCGCGTGCTCGGCGGCATGGACAAGGTCATCATCGACCAGAACGGCCAGAACGGCGGCGTCATCCCGTATCTGCCCTTGAACGAAATCCAGCGCCGCGCGCCGGCGCCGGGCAATGCGCCGCAATCGCAGGCGCAGCCGCAGGCCCAGCAGGGAGCCACCATCCGATGAACAATACCGCTCTGCGCACCGGGGCTCTCATCCTCCTCGGCCTCGCCGCCATCGTCCTGTTCGCCTCGGTCTTCGTGGTCCAGCAGACGCAATACGCGCTCGTGCTCCGGTTCGGCGCCGTCCGGGCGGCGATCAGCGAGCCGGGCCTCAAGTTCAAGGTGCCGCTCATCGAGAACGTGCTCTACTTCGACAAGCGCGTGCTCGACCTCGACCTGCCGGTGCAGACCGTCCTCTCCGCGGACCGTCAGAACCTGGAGGTCGATGCCTTCACCCGCTACCGGATCACCGATCCCCTGCGCTTCTACCAGGCGGCCGGCAATGTGAACCTCGCCAACCAGCGTCTGTCGAGCTTCACCAACTCGTCGCTCCGCAACGTGCTGGCGAGCGCGTCCCGCGACGCCATCGTGCGCACGGACCGTCCGCGGCTCATGAACCGCATCCAGGAGGACGTGAACCGCCAGGCGGCGAGCCTCGGCATCGAGCTCATCGACCTGCGCCTCACCCGCGTCGACCTGCCGGCCGCGAACTCGCAGGCGGTGTATCAGCGCATGCGCACGGAGCGCGAGCGCGAGGCCGCCGACCTTCGGGCCAACGGCCAGCAGCAAGCGCAGACGATCCGCGCCCGCGCCGAGCGCGAGGCCACGGTCATCCGCGCCGAGGCGAACCGCCAGTCCGAGGAGCTTCGCGGTCAAGGCGACGCCGAGAAGAACCGCATCCTGGCCGAAGCCTTCAGCAAGGACCCGGACTTCTTCTCGTTCTACCGGTCCATGCAGGCCTACGAGGCCGGTCTGCGCCCGGGCGACACACGCCTGGTGCTGAGCCCGACCTCGGACTTCTTCCGGTACTTCAACGACGCGACGGGCCGCGCCGGGACCACCGGCGGGCGGGCCTCCGCGGCACCGAACGGCCGGCCGGCGGCAGCCCCGGGCGTTCCGGCGGCTCCCGTTCCGGCTCCCGCCGCGCCCGCTGCTCCTGCTCCGGCCCAGTAGCGAATGCTCGATCTCGTCGCAGCCCTCGGCCTCGCTCTCGCGGTCGAGGGCATTTTCTTTGCCGCTTTCCCGGACGGCGTGCGCCGGGCCATGTACGAAGCGGCCCATACCCCAAGCGACCGGATGCGCCTCGTCGGGATCATCTCGGCGGTCCTGGGCGTTGTGATCGTCTGGACGGCGCGACAACTCGGATGAGGCGGGCTGGCGGGCGTCGCACCTCCGCGGTGTCGTCTGGACGACGGCTCAAGTCGGATCAGGCGAGGCAACGGACGTCGCAGGTCTACCCGATCGCCTGGACGGCGCGACAGCTCGGATGAGGCGAGCGGATTTCGAGGGCTCCGGTCACACTGCCGCGAGGCCGCTTGTGCCGGGCCTCCGACCCGTGGTGCTATGAGGCAAGCCGCAGCCGACAACCCCGCTTCCGCCGCATTCGCCGCTTGAATGGGGCGCAACACGGACGATCTAAGACGCAAGCGTCTGCACTGAGAGGAAATCCCATGGCCCATGTCGTGACCGCTTCGGCCCGATCCGAAGCGCCCTTCGCGAAACGCCGCACGACCGCCTGGATCGCGGCCTTTGCCCTTTTCGCCACCACCCTGGTGCCGCTGCCCAGCGAGGCGCGCGCCGCCCCCGAATCCTTCGCCGACCTCGCCGAACAGGTGACCGGCGCGGTGGTGAACATCTCCGCCTCCACGACGGTCGAGGCGCGCAACCGCACCCTGCCGCAGCTGCCCCAGGGCACGCCGTTCGAGGATCTCTTCGAGGAGTTCTTCAACCGCCGCGGCCAGGGGCAGGGCCAGGGCGAGGGCGGCGGTCCGCGCCCGCCGCAGCAGCAGCAGCGCCGCTCCAATTCGCTGGGCTCGGGCTTCGTGATCGATCCTTCGGGCATCGTGATCACCAACAACCACGTGATCGGCGACGCCAACGACATCAGCGTCATCTTCTCCGACGGCACCCGCCTCAAGGCGGAGATCATCGGCAAGGACGCCAAGGTCGATCTGGCGGTGCTGAAGGTGAAGTCCGACAAGCCGCTGAAGTCGGTGCCCTTCGGGGATTCCGAGTCGATCCGCGCCGGCGACTGGGTGATGGCCATCGGCAACCCGTTCGGCCTCGGCGGCACGGTGACGGCCGGCATCATCTCGGCCCGGGGCCGCAACATCGATAGCGGTCCCTACGACAACTACATCCAGACCGACGCCTCCATCAACAAGGGCAATTCCGGCGGCCCGCTCTTCAACATGAAGGGCGAGGTGATCGGCATCAACACGGCGATCCTGTCGCCCACCGGCGGCTCCGTCGGCATCGGCTTCGCCGTCCCGGCCTCGACCGCGATTCCGATCATCGACCAGCTTCGCCAGTTCGGCGAGACCCGCCGCGGCTGGCTCGGCGTGCGCATCCAGAACGTGGACGAGCCGACCGCCGAAGCCCTCAACCTCGGCACGCCCCGCGGCGCCCTGATCGCCGGAATCGACGAGAAGGGCCCGGCCAAGCCGGCCGGTCTCGAAGTCGGAGACGTGATCGTGAAGTTCGACAACCGCGAGGTGAAGGACAGCCGCGACCTGCCGCGCATCGTCGCCGCGACCCCGGTCGGCAAGGCCGTGGACGTGACGATCGTCCGCAAGGGCAAGGAAGAGGTGAAGCAGGTGACCCTCGGTCGCCTGGAGGACGGGGAGCGCCAGCAGCAGGCGGCCGTCCAGCAGCCCCCGACGGAGGCCCCGACCGCCACCCGCCAGGCGCTCGGCCTCACCATGTCGGGCGTCAACGACGAGCTGCGCCGCCGCTACAGCCTGAAGGAAGGGCTCAAGGGCGTCGTCGTCACCCGCGTGGACCCCAACTCGGCCGCCGCCGACAAGCGGATCCAGGCCGGCGACGTGATCGTCGAGGTCGGCCAGGAGGCCGTGAACGCCCCTGCCGACGTGACCCGTCGCCTGGAGGCGCTCAAGAGCGAGGGCCGCAAATCGGCGCTCCTCCTCGTCTCCAACGCTCAAGGAGAAGTCCGCTTCGTGGCGGTCTCCATCGAGTAAGCCGAGACCTCTCGGACGCGATCAGGGGCGGCTTCGGCCGCCCTTTTTCGTTTGTGTCGGAGCGGCTTCGCCGCGGCTTTGTTGGCCTGGATCCCGGCTCGGCGTTCCGCTGCGCTGCACTTGTCCGGGAAAGGGGTCGAGGGTCACCCCACCCACAACGCCCTTTCCCGGACAAGGGAGCGAGGCAACGCCTCGCGCACGCCGATCCGGGATCCAGCACAAAGAACCTGCGGCGAAGCCGCCCCATACACCCAAAGGATCAGCCGGCGACGAACTCCCCAGCCCGGTACCCCTGCGCGTAAAGAAGCGCCGTGAGGTCCGCGTGCTCGATGCGGGCGTGGGCCGCGGCGGCCACCGCGGGCTTGGCCCGGTAGGCGACGCCAAGGCCCGCTTCCCCGAGCATGGCCAGGTCGTTGGCGCCGTCACCGACCGCCAGCGTGTCGTGATGCGACAGGCCGAAGCGCTCGCGCAGCTCGACGAGGGTGGCGAGCTTGGCCTCCCGTCCGAGGATCGGCTCCTCGACCTTGCCCGCGAGCCGGTCGCCGTCCGTCATGAGCAGGTTCGAGCGGTCCTCGTGAAAGCCGATCCGGGCGCCGAGGGGCCCGGTGAACAGGGTGAAGCCGCCGGAGACGAGGCAGGTATAGGCCCCGTTCGCCCGCATGGTGCGAACGAGGGCGGGCCCGCCGGAGGTGAGGGTGATGCGCTTCTCGATGATCTCGGAGACGACGCCGACCGGCAGGTCCTTCAGGAGCGCCACCCGCTCCCGGAGCGCCGGCTCGAAGGCGATCTCGCCCCGCATGGCCCGTTCGGTGATGCCCGACACCTCCGCCTTCAGGCCCACGTAATCGGCGAGCTCGTCGATGCATTCCTGCCCGATCATGGTGGAATCCATGTCGGCGAGGAACAGGCGCTTGCGGCGGGTCGCGGCGGGCTGGACGATCACGTCCACGGGCGCTGAGCCCAGCGCCGCCCGCACCCGCTCCTCCACGGCTTTCGTCTCGCCGCCGCGCGGCAGCAGGAGGTCGGTCGCGATCCCCCTTGCGAGGAGGCTCCGTTCGGTCTCTTGTCCGGCCGCCCGGGCGGCGGCATCGACGAGCGCGTCGTCGAGCACGGGGCGGTCGGGATGGGCGACGAGGGTCGCGACGAGGGCGGATGAGTGCATCGGGGAGCGCGGGTGTGAGCGGGGAGGAGGGGATCGGCGCGATCCTCATCGCAGGGCCGACCGCCTCAGGCAAGTCGGCCCTCGGCCTGCGGCTGGCGCGGGCGCTCGGCGGCACCGTGGTGAATGCGGATTCCATGCAGGTCTACCGTGACCTGAGGGTCATCACGGCCCGGCCGACCCGCGAGGAGGAGGCGCAGGCCCCCCACCGGCTCTACGGCACGGTGGATGGGGCCATCAATTTCTCGGTCGGTCATTTTTCGCGCGCCGTGGGGGAGCTTCTGCCGGCCCTTGCCGGAACCGTGCCGATCTTCGTCGGGGGCACGGGGCTGTATTTCAAGGCGCTCACGGAGGGCCTGTCGCGGATGCCCACGGTGCCGGAGGCGGTCCGTCAGGCGGTGCGGCAGGAGAGCGAGGGGCGCGAGACGCCGGATCTCCACCGCCTGCTCGCCGGGCGGGACCCGGAGGCCGCGGCGCGGCTGCGGCCCACCGACCGGCTGCGGGTGCAGCGCGCCCTCGAAGTGTTCGCGGCCACCGGCCGCTCCATCCTGAGTTTTCATGGGGAGCGGGAGCCCGGCCCGTTCGCGGGCGGGCGCGTCGTGAAGCTGTTCCTGGCCCCCGAGCGCGATGCCCTGCGCCGGCGGATCGACGCCCGGTTCCTCGCCATGATGGGGGAGGGGGCGCTGGAGGAGGTGCGGGCGCTCGGGGAGCGGGGCCTCGATCCCATGCTTCCTGTCATGCGGGCGCACGGGGTGCCCGGCCTTCTCGCCTACTTGAACGGCACGCTGAGCCGCGAGGAGGCGGTCGCCAAGGGGCAGGCCGATACCCGCGCCTACGCGAAGCGCCAGTTCACCTGGTTCCGCCACCAGCTCGCCGACTTCACATGGCTGGCCCCGGAGGAGGGCTTTGAGGCAGCGATGGCCGCCTTCGATACCGGGGCCGCTACCGCGAACCCATGAGCGGCGCGGTGGCCGCTCTCAATGCCCCGAGGCGCCCGTGAACATCTGGTAGAAGGTGATCACGATCTCGAACAGGATCAGCAGCACGATGATGAATTCGAGCCTTAAGGACCGTTCGGTGTCGATGAGGTCCGTCAGCGTCTGGGCCGTGTCGCCGATCACCTCGAGCTTGCGGTGGAGGGCTTTGGCCCGCTCCCGCAATTCGTATTCGTCCTCGAGCCTCGCATAGAGGCGCTCCAGGTCCGGCCGGTCCCAGAGGGCATCGGGCTTTTCCTCCACGGCGACGCGGCCCGAGACGCGCTGGCGCACCAGGAGCGCGTTGCCCACATGCTTCAGGATCTCCCGCCGCCCGCCGAGGCGCCGGCCCCGCTCCGCCAGGTGCCGGGCGAAGGGCTCCATCACGTCGAACACCGCGGCGGTCTCGCGCTCGTCCCGGGCAAGGGACGCGCTTTTCGACAGGGCATCCGAGATGACCACGAGGCGCTCGGTGGAGAGGCGCTTGAGGTAGATGGGGCCGCCGGGCGGGATCTGGTCGTCCTTGTCGGGGGAGATCTCGATGATCGCGGTCTCCTCCTCGTGCCGGGCGAACTCGCCGACGATCCGCTGGCGGAGCGAGCGGATCACGTCGTCCTCCTCCAGGGGCGAGAGGCCGATGAGAACGGCCACCCCGTAGCGGAACAGGGCCACGAACCCATCCTGCCCCACCCGGAAGGCGAGCGGGTTGGTGGAGAGCACGTCGCTCCGCTCCAGCCCGGAAATATCGAGGCGGTCGCCGATGAGGAGGGCGCGGGCGGTGATGCGGGTCGCGGTCAAGGGGGCGCCCGTGGAGGTCATCGATTCGGTCATGCCGGGTCAAAGTAGCGCTCCCGCGGCAAAAGCTCAGCCTCTCCGTGACAACTCTCCCCAGTTGACCTCTTCATCCGTGTCGGGTAGCGTCCGCGCAACTTTAATTCTGAGAAAGCCCGCAAATGCGCACGCTTATTCTCGTAGTTAGGACGCCATCGACGGAGCGGGTCTAGACCCCCGCACGATCCGGCGATGGCGCACAGGCCCCCTTCGGGGCCTTTTTTATTGCCCGAAGCAGACCCCGTTACCTGAAGTACCCCCGACCCGAACCGCGCCAGACCTTACCGCCTGACGCAACCGACCCGATCAGCGACAGACCTTACCGCCTGACGCAACCGACCCGAACCGCGACAGACCTAGACGACCGACGGAGAGCACGATGAGCGAGATGATGACCGGCGCCGAGATGGTGATCCGCGCCCTCCAGGATCAGGGGGTCGAGCATATCTTCGGTTATCCGGGCGGCGCGGTCCTGCCGATCTACGACGCCCTGTTCCACCAGGAGGCGGTGCGGCACATCCTGGTGCGCCACGAGCAGGGGGCGGTGCACGCGGCGGAGGGCTATGCGCGCTCCTCCGGCAAGGTCGGCGTGGTGCTCGTGACCTCCGGTCCCGGCGCCACCAACGCGGTGACGGGCCTTGCCGATGCGATGATGGATTCCATCCCGCTCGTGTGCATCACCGGTCAGGTGCCGACGCATCTCATCGGCACGGACGCGTTCCAGGAATGCGACACGGTCGGCATCACCCGCCATTGCACGAAGCACAACTACCTCGTGAAATCGATCGAGGACCTGCCGCGCATCCTGCACGAGGCCTTCTACGTGGCCGCGAACGGACGCCCCGGCCCCGTGGTGGTGGACCTGCCGAAGGACATCCAGTTCAAGAGCGGACTCTATGCCCGCCCCACCAACAACCAGCACAAGACCTACCGCCCGACCGTCAAGGGCGACATGGACAAGATCAAGGCCGCGGTCGAGCTCATGGCCTCGGCGAAGCGCCCGGTCTTCTACACGGGCGGCGGCGTGATCAATTCGGGCCCGCACGCGGCGGCGCTGCTGCGCGAGCTCGTGCGGCTCACGGGCTTCCCGATCACCTCGACCCTCATGGGCCTCGGCGCCTATCCGTCCTCGGACCGGCAGTTCCTGGGGATGCTCGGGATGCACGGCACCTACGAGGCCAATCTCGCGATGCATGAATGCGACGTGATGATCAATATCGGCGCGCGCTTCGACGACCGCATCACCGGCCGGCTCGATGCGTTCTCGCCCTTCTCCAAGCGCATCCACGTGGATATCGACCCGTCCTCCATCAACAAGAACGTGAAGGTGGACATCCCCATCGTGGGCGACTGCGCCCATGTGCTGGAGGACATGGTGCGCCTGTGGCGGACCATGGCGCCGCAGGTGGACAAGCCGGCCCTCAAGGGCTGGTGGGAGAAGGTGGAGGGCTGGCGCTCCCGCCGCTGCCTCGCCTATCGCCCCTCCACCGAGACCATCAAGCCGCAATACGCGGTGGAGCGTCTGTATGAGCTCACGAAGGACCGCGATCCTTACGTGACCACGGAGGTGGGCCAGCACCAGATGTGGGCGGCGCAGTACTTCAAGTTCGAGGATCCGAACCGCTGGATGACCTCAGGGGGCCTCGGCACCATGGGATACGGCTTGCCGGCCGCCATCGGCGCGCAGCTCGCGAACCCCAAGGCCCTCGTCATGGACATCGCCGGCGAGGCGTCGATCCTCATGAACATGCAGGAGATGTCGACCGCCGTGCAGTACCGCCTGCCGGTGAAGATCTTCATCCTCAACAACGAGTACATGGGCATGGTGCGCCAGTGGCAGGAACTGCTCCATGGCGGCCGCTACTCGCAAAGCTACTCGGAGAGCCTGCCCGATTTCGTGAAGCTCGCGGAGGCCTATGGCGGCGTCGGCATCCGCTGCGAGAAGCCGGGCGATCTCGACGCGGCGATCCTCGAGATGATCAACGTGGACCGCCCGGTGATCTTCGACTGCATCGTCGACAAGAAAGAGAACTGCTTCCCGATGATCCCGTCGGGCAAGGCGCATAACGAGATGCTCTTGAACGACTATCTCGGCGAGACCGGCCAGGACCTCGGCTCGGTGATCGACGAGAAGGGCAAGATGCTGGTGTAGTGCCGGATGGGCCAGGACCTCGGCTCTGACACCGGCGAGACGGGCAAGATGCTGGTGTGAGCTGGGTAAGCAGAACCGGCCAAGGATGGGGGCAGGGGTGAAAACGATCGGCCTTATCGGCGGGATGAGCTGGGAATCGACCGCGGTCTATTACCGGCTCCTCAACGAGGCGGTGCGCGAGCGCCTCGGCGGCTTGCATTCGGCCTCCCTCGTTCTTCGTTCCGTGGACTTCGCGCCGGTCGCCGCCATGCAGGCGGCAGGCGAGTGGGAGCGGGCCGCGGAGGCGCTGGCCGATGCCGGCCGCGGCCTTCGCGCCGCCGGAGCCTCCGCTCTCGTGATCTGCACCAACACCATGCACAAGGTGGCGGACCAGGTGGAGGCGGAGGCGGGGCTTCCCCTCATCCACATCGCGGACGTCACGGCAAAAGCCCTGAAGGCGTCTGGCGCGCGCCGCCCCCTGCTGCTCGCGACCCGCTTCACCATGGAGCAGGATTTCTACCGCGGCCGCATGGCGGAGCGTCACGGGCTCGACGTGGTCGTTCCGGACGATGCGGGGCGCGCCGACGTGCACCGCATCATCTACGACGAGCTCTGCCGCGGCGTCGTGAGCGACGCCTCCAAGGCGCGCTACCTCGCGGTCGTGGAGGAAGCGCGCGGCCGCGGCATCGATTCCATCATCTTCGGCTGCACGGAGGTGGGGCTTCTCGTCGCGCAGGCCGATTTCGATCTGCCGGTCTTCGACAGCACCGCCCTCCACGCCGCGGCCGCAGTCGATTTCAGCCTTCACTCCTGACGCCTTCGAGGCCGACGCCATGCCCACCCTCGTCTTCGCCAACCGCCTCTATTCCTCCTGGTCCCTGCGCCCCTGGCTGCTCCTGAAGCAGCTTGGCGTCGCCTTCGACGAGGTGCTGATCCCCCTCGATACGCCGACCACGAAGGCCGAGGTGCTGAAATACTCGCCCGCCGGCAAGGTGCCGGTGCTGATCGACGGCGACGTCACCGTGTGGGAGAGCATCGCCATCATGGATCATGTGGCGGAAGCCTATGGAGCGCCTGTCTGGCCAGAGGAGCGCCGGGCGCGGGCCATGGCACGCTCCGTGGCTGCCGAGATGCATGCAGGCTTCTCCGCGCTGCGATCCGCCTGCCCCATGAATCTGGGCAAGAAATACGCAGAGCGCGACAGGGGCGCGGCTGTCGCGGCGGATGTGGCCCGGGTCGAGGGGATCTGGCGCGAGGCGCGCGAGCGGTTCGGGCAGGGCGGGCCGTTCCTGTTCGGCGCCTTCTCGGCGGCCGATGCCATGTATGCGCCCGTGGTCACCCGCCTCGACACCTATTCGATCCCCGTCGCGCCCGAGACCCGGGCCTACATGGACACGATCCTCTCCCTGCCGTCCTACCGGGCTTGGCTGGCGGCGGCCTTGAAGGAAACCTGGGTCGTGCACCACGACGAAGTGGATGAGACCCCGATCGCCGTTTACCGCCAGGCCGCTTGAGCCCCATAAGACCGGATTGCGAGACCATGACCCTCATGAGCACCCACTATCCCGATCCCACCCGCGTCGAGCCCATCGCCCGCCACACCCTGGCGGTCGTCGTGGACAACGAGCCCGGCGTCCTCGCCCGCATTGCCGGCCTGTTCTCGGGCCGCGGCTACAACATCGAGAGCCTGACGGTCACCGAGACCGAGCATGAGGCCCATATCTCGCGCATCACCATCGTGACGGCGGGCACCGCGAGCGTGATCGAGCAGATCAAGAACCAGCTCGAGCGCCTCGTCCCCGTGCACCGGGTGGTGGACCTCACGCTCACCGGCGGGGCCGTGGAGCGCGAATTGTGCCTCGTGAAGGTGGTGGGCCGCGGCGAGCACCGGGTCGAGGCCATGCGCCTCGCCTCCGCCTTCGGCGCCCGCACCCTCGACGCCACGCTCACCTCCTTCGTCTACGAGCTCACCGGCACCACCGACGAGGTGGAGCGCTTCATCGCGCTCATGACGGCAGTGGGTTTGGTGGAGGTGTCCCGCACCGGCATCGCGGCGATGGCGCGCGGCGCCGAGGGGATGTGAGGCGGCCTTCGCAGGCGCTCGCTATACGATGTCCCAGTCAAAGATCTTCCCAAGATCTGAAGCCTACCAGCCGCTAGCAGATCTCCACCCAGTTGAGCTGTTAGCGCTTGAGGTCGCTATACAGTTTTATCGGGAAGAATGGCCTCAACTCGCCTATCATCTTCGTGCCGCGCGGGTTCGAGAGCGTCATTTCAGCGGCGCAGGCTCATTCACTGAATTGGTCGTCGATCCGAGTGAACCGCCTTTGACAGACCCGGCAACCGGTGAGCCACTGAACCTCGTTCTGCATCGGAACAACGCGGAACTCGCAGGAGGTACCCTTGGAATAGGTGCTACCACGCTCGCTTTCGTGACCTCGGGGTACTTATCCTGCCTCGAGATTGCTGCGTATGACTCGTTCTGGGACGCGGACCTCTCCTTCGTGTCGGTCGTCACCCCCTGAACTTATCCTCCTCCAGGAACCGCGCCTCCTCCGGCGTGGTCTCGCGGCCGAGCAGCGTGTTGCGGTGGGGGAAGCGGCCGAAGCGCTTGATGACGGCGTGGTGGTGGGTCGCCCATTTCATCACCTCCGGATCGCCGAGCCCCTCGTTGAGGGCAACCGAGCGCTCCTGGTGGCGCAGTTCTTCCGAGTGCATGAAGGGCAGGTAGAAGAAGCGCCTGAGCGCCGGGTCGACCTGTCGGTCCTGCCCCTTCTCGATCGCCCGGTCGGCGGTCATCATCGCGGCGGGGTCCGTCTTGTAGACGTCGCGGGTGCCCCTGAACATGTTGCGGGGGAACTGGTCGAGCAGCAGCACGACGGCGAGCGAACCCTCCGGCGTCAGCTCCCATTCGTTGAGATCGCCCCGCGCTGCGGCTTCGTAGGTGAAGAGGAAACGCGCCCGGCAGGCCTGATCGAAGGCCTCGTCCTTGGCGAACCAGCGCTCCGGGCCAGCCTCGCGCCAGAATGCCACGACCTCTTCTGGCGTCGCGAGGACGGGTTTCTCGACGGGATCCATGGCTCTTTCCCTCAACCGCTTTTGCGTCCGATGGGTCGGATATAGGGCGCTGTCCGCATCGGACCTTCCCTTCGTTCGCCATCACCTCATCGGGCACTTGCCAAGGACACCATCCTTGTCTAGGAGGAGAACCGTAACGTACGGTACGGTTCTCCGGTGGGCGACACGGCGCAGAGCGAAGGCGAGGGGATGACGGAGCGGCAGCAGGCCGTTCTCGATGCCGTTCTCGCGCTCATGGTGGAGGGGGATCCCCTCACCATGACGGCCGTCGCCCGGCGGGCGAGCTGTTCCAAGGAGACGCTCTACAAGTGGTTCGGGGACCGCGACGGGCTGCTCACCGCCACCGTGCGCTGGCAGGCGTCCAAGGTGAGGGCCGGCAACTTCGATCGGCAGCAGCTCGATGCCCGCGCCCTGCGCGAGAGCCTCGCGCGCTTTGCGGCCAACTGGCTCGGCGTTATCGCGAGCCCCACCTCCATCGCCCTCAACCGCATCGCCATCAGCCATGCGGGCTCGAAAGAGAGCAATCTCGGCTCCATCGTGCTGGCGAACGGGCGGCTTGCCATCGGCGAGCGGGTGAAGCCGATGCTGGAGGCCGGGCGCGAGGCGGGAATCCTCGCCTTCGACGACACGGAAACCGCGTTCCGCACCTTCATCGGCCTTGTGGGCCGCGACGTGCAGATCCGCCTTCTCCTCGGCGATCACCGGGCGGTCGCGCCCGGCGAGATCGAGGCAGACGCCATGCGCGCCACCGACCAGTTCTTCACCCTCTACGGAACGGGCAAATCCCAGCCCGCCCGCGAGGACGAAGCCCCATCCGGAACGGGCCGATCCAGGCCCGCCCGCAAGACCCATCAACGCGTGCTTTAAGGAGTGACCCATGCGCGTCTATTACGATCGTGATGCCGACATCAATCTGATCAAGTCCAAGAAGGTCGTCATCGTCGGCTACGGCAGCCAGGGCCATGCCCACACGCTGAACCTGCGCGATTCCGGCGTGAAGGACATGGCGGTCGCGCTCCGCAAGGGTTCGCCCTCCGTCGCCAAGGCCGAGAAGGAAGGCATCCGCGTGATGGAAGTCGCCGAGGCCGCCAAGTGGGCGGACGTGGTCATGATGCTGACCCCGGACGAGCTCCAGGCCGACATCTACCGGGACGAACTCGCCCCCAACATGAAGGAAGGCGCGGCGCTCCTCTTCGCGCACGGCCTCAACGTGCACTTCAACCTCATCGAGCCGCGCAAGGACCTCGACGTCCTCATGGTGGCGCCGAAGGGCCCGGGCCACACGGTGCGCTCCGAGTATCTGCGCGGCGGCGGCGTGCCGACCCTCATCGCGATCCACCAGGACGCCACCGGCAACGCCCATGATCTTGGCCTTTCTTATGCCTCCGCCAATGGCGGCGGTCGCGCCGGCATCATCGAGACCACCTTCAAGGAAGAGTGCGAGACCGATCTCTTCGGCGAGCAGGTGGTGCTCTGCGGCGGTCTCGTGGAGCTCATCAAGGGCGGCTTCGAGACGCTCGTCGAGGCGGGCTACGCCCCCGAGATGGCCTATTTCGAGTGCCTCCATGAGGTGAAGCTCATCGTCGACCTCATCTACGAGGGCGGCATCGCCAACATGAACTACTCCATCTCCAACACCGCCGAGTTCGGCGAGTACGTCACCGGTCCGCGCATCGTGACCTCCGAGACCAAGGCCGAGATGAAGCGCGTCCTGGAGGACATCCAGTCCGGCAAGTTCACCCGCGACTGGATGCTGGAGAACAAGGTCAACCAGACCTCGTTCAAGGCGACCCGCGCCAAGATGGCCGCGCATCCGATCGAAGAGGTGGGCGGGCGCCTGCGCGAGATGATGCCCTGGATCAAGGCGAAGGCGCTCGTGGACAAGACCCGGAACTGATCCGGCACTCGCCCAAGCTTGACTTGGCCTCATAAGCGCTAGCATTGCATCGCCGGGCTGTGGCAATCAGCCCGGCGATTTTGTTTCATTTCCGCCCTATGGAGCGGCTGAGCCCCAAACGTTTCGAGACTGCCGGACCCGATGACCGCCGCGTTCCGCCTCACCGACTGGTCGACCCTCGACGCGCCCCTCTGGGCCGGGCTCGACCCTGCCGCCCGCCGCGAGCTGCAGGCCCATCTGGAGCCGGTCTCGCTGCCCGGGGGCGAGGTTCTGTTCCGCGAGGGCGACCCGGCCGATGCCCTCTACATGCTGGTGTCGGGCTCCCTCGGCATCTCCGTGCGCGACGGCAAGGGCGGCGAGCGCCGCATCGCCCGCTCACGGCCCCCTGAGACGATCGGCGAAATGGCGCTGATCTCGGATGCGCCGCGCTCCGCCACCGTGGTCGCCCTGCGGGATTCTGCCTTGCTGCGCCTCACACGCGCCGCCTTCGAGGATCTCGTGGAGCGCTGGCCGCCCGCGATGCTCTACCTCGCGCGTCTTCTGGCCGACCGCCTGCGTCACGTGACGAAGGGCGAGGCCGTCGCGGCTGTGCCCACCACCTTCGCGGTCGTGCCCGTGACGCAGGGCGTCTCGGCTCAAGGCTTCGGCCATGCGCTGCTCGGCGAAATGCGCCGCCGGTTCGGCGCCGGTGTCGACATCCTCGATGCTTGCCCGGACGGCGCGGACGAGGGCTGGTTCCATCGCTTCGAAACCGGGCGCACGCGCATCCTGTATGTGGCGCCGGATCCGGTGGGCGACTGGACCGAGCGCTGCGTGCGGCTCGCGGATCACGTCCTGTTCCTGGCAAAGCCCGGCGAACCGCTCGTGGATATGCCGCGGTCGCTCGCGGGCCCGGGCTCCGGCTGGCAGCGGCGCGACCTGGTGCTCGTCCAGGCCGCGGATGCGGCGCGGCCGCTCCCCGCCCATCCCTCCGTCGATGCGCTCGCCGTGGACCTGCGCCTGCAGTCCCGGCAGGGCCACCAGGCGGATCTCGAGCGAATCGCCCGCACGATCTGCGGGCAGGCCATGGGTCTCGTGCTGGCCGGAGGCGGGGCCCGGGGCTTTGCCCATCTCGGTGTCATCAAGGCCCTGCGCGAACACGGGGTGCCGATCGATCTCGTGGGCGGCACGAGCATCGGCTCCATCATCGCGGCGTCCTGCGCGCTCGACGGGGATTTCGAGGAGATGCGGGCGGCGATCGCGGAATCCTTCGTGATGGATCCGCCGCTCAGCGACTACACGCTGCCCCTCGTCGCCCTGGTGCGCGGCCGCAAGGTCGACCGGCGGCTCGAAGCGCATTTCGGCGACCGGCGCATCGAGGATCTCTGGCTGCCGTTCTTCTGCGTGTCGTCGAACCTCACCACCGGCTCGGCCCACGTGCATCGCCG
This sequence comes from Microvirga sp., assembly GCA_036562855.1. Classification (GTDB taxonomy): domain Bacteria; phylum Pseudomonadota; class Alphaproteobacteria; order Rhizobiales; family Beijerinckiaceae; genus Microvirga. Next base: position 12,387 of record DATCJK010000008.1, on the reverse strand, counting down.
TGGCCTACTCTGGCGGGCGCTGAGGGCGAGCATCGCGATCCCCGGCCTCCTGCCGCCCGCCATGGAGCCCGAGGGCGTGCTCGTGGACGGCGCCATGATGAACAACCTGCCGGCCGACGTGATGGCGAGCTTCCAGCGCGGCCGCGTGCTCGGCGTCGACGTGGCGCAGGACGTGGCCTTCCGCTCCGCCGCGGACGGGGAGGGGCGAGCGCCCTGGCTGCGCCGGCTCTTCGGCATCGCGGCCGATGCGCCGGATATCGTGAGCATCCTGCACCGGGCCGCCACGGTCTCCGGCGACGCGCAGACGGCGCTCGCCCGCGCGGAGGCGCACCTGATCATCCATCCGCCCCTCGCGGACGTGCCGCTGAGGGCCTGGAAGACCTTCGACGCGGTGGTGGAGATCGGCTACCGGCACGCCCGCGCCCAGATCGAGGCGGGCGCGCTCGAAGCGTTCAGGGTCTAGGGGCTGCGCGAGCTTGAGGTGGGGCGGGCCGATTCGACGGCCCGCCCTCAAGCCCCGTCTCAGGTGTGGCGGTTGCTCTTCGTGTTCTGAGCCTTGTTGTTGTCCTGGGAGCCGGGCTCCTGGTTCTTCTTCGTGGTGCCGCCGGAGCCGCGGGCCTTCTGGTCGAGGTGGCCCTTGGAATTGGCGGAGTTGTCGCCGTTCATCTTGCCTTTGCCCATGAGAATCTCCCGTTCCAATGGGACGGAAACCATCGGGCCCGGAGCCCAGTTCCGGGCGATGCTCCGCCTTGCGATCCCCGGTCGAGCCGCTAGGCTTGTGGGCAAGCGCCGCTGGACGGCGCGGGAACACGCGGCTGGGGCCACCTCGCGATGAATCAGGATACGGCCGTCTCGCTGAGAGACGTGGCCATTACCTTCGGCGGCAGGAGCCAATCCTACACGGCCGTCAGCCAGGTGGACCTCACCGTCGCGCCGGGCGAGTTCGTGTCCGTGGTGGGCCCGACGGGCTGCGGGAAATCGACCCTCCTCAACGCCGCGGCCGGGCTCCTCAAGCCCTCGGCCGGGCGGGTCGATATTTTTGGGCAGGGGCTCAGCGGCCTCAACGGCCGCGCCGGATACCTCTTCCAGCAGGATGCGCTGATGCCCTGGAAGACCGCCCTCGACAACGTGGCCGTGGCGCTGGAGCCCAAGGGCGTGCCGCGCGCGGAGGCCGAGGCGCGGGCACGGGATTGGCTGCGCCGGGTAGGGCTGTCCGCCTTCACGGACCGCTATCCGCACATGCTCTCCGGCGGCCAGCGCAAGCGCGTGGCGCTGGCGCAGATGCTCATCCGCGACCCGGAAATCCTGCTGATGGACGAGCCCTTCGGGCCCCTCGACGCGCAGACCCGCCAGATCATGGGCAACCTGCTGCTGAACCTGTGGGCCGCGGACCGCAAGGCCGTGATCTTCGTGACCCACGATCTCGAAGAGGCGATCTCCCTGTCCGACCGCGTGGTTGTCATGTCGGCCGGCCCGGCGGCCGGGATCATCGGCGACTTTCGCGTGGACCTTCCCCGGCCCCGCGACATCGCGGAGGTCAGGCTCGAGCCAGCGTTCCACCACATCCATCGGGAGATCTGGGCGAGCCTGCGCGTCGAGGTGCAGAAGGCCTACGCTCAAGGGGAGGAAGGCGCGTGAAGCTCTCATCGATGCCGGCAGCACGGGTAAGCAATCGGGAGTGGAGCGCATGAACCGGGCCAAGCTTTTGGGATTGCAGGTAGCGGTGGGGCTCGGCTTCCTGCTGCTCTGGCACGTGCTCACCGTCTATCCGATCCTCGGCTCCACGAAGCAGATTCAGTTCTTCTTCTCGACTCCCGTCGACGTGCTCGCCCGCGTCTGGAAGCTGTTCGTGTCCGGTGAGATCTGGCACCATCTCGGCATCACGCTTCTGGAGACGATCCTCGCCTTCGTGATCGGCGCCGCGGGCGGCATCCTGTTCGGGTTCCTGTTCGCCCGCCGCGAACTCCTGGCCGCGGTGTTCGACCCCTACATCAAGGCTGCGAACGCGCTGCCTCGCGTGGTGCTGGCGCCAATCTTCGCCCTGTGGTTCGGACTCGGCATCTGGTCCAAGGTGGCGCTCGGCTTCACCCTCGTCTTCTTCATCGTGTTCTTCAACGTCTACCAGGGCGTCCGCGAGGTCTCGCCGGTGGTGCTCGCCAATGCCCGCATGCTCGGCATGAACGAGCGGCAGCTCCTGCGGCATGTCTACTGGCCCGCGGCCCTCACCTGGATGTTCTCCTCCCTTCACACCTCCGTGGGCTTTGCCCTCGTGGGCGCTGTGGTGGGCGAGTATCTCGGCTCCTCGGCGGGTCTTGGCTACAAGATCCACGAGGCCGAGAGCGTGTTCGACGTCACGGGGGTCTTTGCCGGCATGTTCATCCTGGCGATCTTCGTGATCCTCATCGATTCCGTGGTGACGGTGGTCGAGAACCGCCTCCTCGTCTGGCGGCCCGGCGCCCCCACCACGACCCTGCAGGGCTAGCCTGCGCGGGGCGCCGATCTCGCCCATCGACAAGCGGGCGGCCTTGCGCAATCCTCGGCCCATCACCTGAACACAGGGAGGAAACGCCATGGAACGCCGTACATTTCTCATCGGGACCGGAGCCGTCGGCCTCAGCGCCGCCGTCGGAACCCGCGCCTTCGCCCAAGGGGCGCCCGAGAAGCCGAAGGTGACGCTCGGGGTGGGCGGCAAGCCGCTCCTCTACTATCTCCCGCTCACGATCGCGGAGCGAAAGGGCTACTTCAAGGAGGAGGGGCTCGAGGTCGAGATCAACGATTTCGGCGGGGGCGCCAAATCCCTCCAGGCGCTCATCGGCGGCTCGGTCGATGTGGTGACCGGTGCCTACGAGCATACGATCCGCATGCAGGCCAAGGGCCAGGACGTGCGCGCGATTACCGAGCTTGGGCGCTTCCCGGCCATCGTGATCGCGGTGAAGAAGGACAAGGCGGGGCAGATCAAGTCGGCCGCCGACTTCAAGGGCCTCAAGATCGGCGTCACGGCGCCGGGCTCCTCGACGGCCCTCACGGCGCAATACGCCATGGTGAAGGCAGGGCTGAAGGCCTCCGATGCTGCGATCATCGGCGTCGGCGCCGGCGCGAGCGCGGTCGCGGCCATGAAGAAGGGCGAGATCGACGTAATCTCCCACCTCGATCCGGTGATCGCGAAGCTCGAGGCGGATGGCGACGTGCAGGTGATCATCGACACCCGGACGGAAGCCGGCACCCGCGCCCTCTTCGGCGGCTCCAACCCGGCCGCGACGCTCTACACAAAGAAGGACTTCATCGACGCCAACCCACAGACGGCGCAGCGGCTCGTGAATGCCTTCGTGAAGTCCCTCAAGTTCCTGCAGACCGCGAAGCCGGAGGAGATCGCCGACACCGTCCCGCCCGAGTATCACCTCGGCGACAAGCCGCTCTACCTCAAGGCGGTGCAGAACTCCCTGGAGAGCTACTCGCGCAACGGGATCGTGACGCGGACCGGCATGGACAGCGTCATGGACATGCTCAAGCAGCTCGACCCCGAGCTGAAGGACGCCAAGGTCGACCTCGCCACCACCTTCGACGACCGCTTCGTGCGCAAGGCGACAGCTTGAGGCTGCTCAGACGGCGAGTCGCTTTGGCCGCGATCGGTGACGAGGTCACAAAAGCGACGGTGTGAGGGCGTTCACATCCCCAGGCGTCCCATGAGATGGCCGGCGGCGTTCCCCGCGACGTCGCCGGCTTTCAGCAGCAGATAGGCCCAGACCAGGGCCGAGGTGATGTTGGCGGTCAGGAACACGGACCGCGGCATCAGGAAGATGCCGGCAACGAGCGGCACGATGGCCCGAATCGGCCCGAAGAACCGACCGATGAACACGCCGCCTCCCCCATAGCGCTGGGTGAAGGCTTCGCCCCGGGCCACGATGTGCGGCTGCCGGTTGAGCGGCCAGACAGACTTGGCGCTGCCCTGAAAATGGCGGCCGAACTCGTAGGACAGCCAGTCGCCCAGGACCGCGCCGGCCACGGCCCCGGTCCAGACCGGCCAGAAGGCGAGGTTCCCGGTCTCGATCAGGGCGCCGATCCCGAACAGGAGCACCGTGGCCGGCACCAGGAGCGAGATCACGGCAATCGACTCCCCGAAGGCGAGGCCCGCCACGATGAACGGCGCCCAGGCCTGATGGGCGCGGACGAACTCGATGACGGCCGTCTTGAGAGCCTCGATATCCATGGGTCACTTGCCGTGTTGATCGGTCGGATCACCGCAACTGATTTGCGGCCGCCTGGCCGGTGCAGTAATCCATCGGAGCCCCGAGAGCCACCTCAGGATGAGCGGTCTCTCCGGCCCGTCGTCCGCGGCCCCGATGCCGCAGGCCCGGTCAAGCCGTCCTTCGTCCCAAGCCCCGCGCCGGTGTGAGCCATGAACGTCCTCTCCATCCAGTCGCATGTCGCCTATGGCCATGTGGGCAACGCATCGGCGGTGTTTCCGATGCAGCGGCTCGGCGTCGAGGTGTGGCCCATCCACACGGTGCAGTTCTCCAACCACACGGGCTACGGCGCCTGGAAGGGCCGGGTCTTCGACGGGCCGGCCATCGAGGAGCTGGTCGAGGGCATCGCCGACCGGGGCGTGCTGCCCCGCTGCGACGGCGTCCTGTCGGGCTATATGGGCTCGGCCGATATCGGCAACGCCATTCTGTCCGCCGTCGCCCGGGTCCGGGCCGCCAATCCCGAGGCGCTCTATTGCTGCGATCCGGTGATCGGCGATGTGGGCCGCGGGGTCTTCGTGAGGCCCGGCATCCCGGAATTCATGCGCGAGCAGGCGGTCCCGGCGGCCGACATCATCACCCCGAACCAGTTCGAGCTCGATTACCTGTCGGGCCTCACCACCGCGTCGCTCGCCTCCGTGAAGGAGGCCATCGCCGCCGTGCATCTGCTTGGCCCCAAGATGGTGCTCGTCACCTCCGTGGAGGGCGGCGACACGCCGGCCGATTCCATCGACCTCGTGGCCGGCGAGGGCGGGCGGTTCTGGCGCGTGCGCACGCCCCGCCTGTCGCTCAGCGTCAACGGCGCAGGCGACGCCATCGCGGCGCTCTTCTTCGTGCATTACGCGCGCACCCGCTCGGCCGCCCAGGCCCTCGCGGCGGCCTCCGCCTCCATCTACGGGCTCATGAAGCGCACGGCGGAAGCCGGTTCGCGGGAGATCCTCACGGTCGCGGCGCAGGACGAGTTCGTGGCGCCGACCCACCGGTTCGAGGCCGAGGAGGTCTGAGGCGGTTGCCCTTTTCCGTCAGCGCCCCACAACCCGTCGATGCGCCTGCGGATCGCCACGTTCAATATCGAAAATCTCGCCTCCCGCCACAGCTTCGGCCCCAAGGAACGGCCCGAGACCGGGCCGGCCCTCTCGCTCTTCGACGTGCCTGAACCGGAAGCCCGCGAGGTGGTGCAGCGGTCCGTCGCCGTTGCGCTGGAGGACGACAAGCGGGAATTGTCGGCGCTCGCCATCGCCGAGACCCGTGCGGATCTGCTGATCCTCCAGGAGGTCGACAATCTCGGCGTGCTCCAGCCCTTCTTCGCCAATTACGTCCATCGCCTGAGCGACCTGCGCTACGGCCATTATCGGCTCATCGACGGCAACGACCCGCGTGGCATCGACGTGGCTTTCGCGGCCCGCCTCGACCTGTTCGAGAACAAGGCCCAGGTGAAGGCCCGCTCGCACCAGGAGAAGACCTTCGGCGAGCTGGGGGTGTTCACGGAGGAACTCGCGCGTTTCGGCATCGCGCCGGACGATCTCATCTTCAACCGCGACTGCCTCGAGGTGACCCTGTCCTTCGGCGACCGGGAGCTCGTTCTCTACATCTGCCACTTCAAGGCGATCGCGGACCGGGAGGACGGGCGCCGGCACACCAGGCCCATTCGCCAGGCGGAGGCGCGGGCGGTGAAGCGGATCATCCAGGATCGGTTCGGCGAGGGTTGGCGCGAGGCCAACTGGATCATCGCCGGCGACCTCAACGATTTCGTGGAGCGCATCCTGCCGGGCGGCGAGGCGGTGCGGGCCGAACCGGGCGGGCTCGATCCGCTCTTCGACGATTGTGCCGTCAATCCGGTCTCTGGCCTGCCGCCGGATCAGCGCTGGACCTTCCATTTCCGCCAGCCCCCGACGCGCGACGCGCCCGCGGACGAGCAATATGTGCAGCTCGACTACATCCTCCTGTCGCCGGCGCTGGCCGCCGCGAACCCGCAGCCCCGCGTGGAGTTTATCCGGCGCGGGCTGCCCTACCGGGTTCCCCTCGATCCGCGGGATCTCGACCGTTCCATCGGCCATCTCGCCACTCGCGCCGACCGGTATCCGCGCGTCGGCTGGGATCGGCCGAAGGCGAGCGACCATTGCCCGCTCATCGTGGAGATCGACATTCCGGGACCGGCTTGATGGGAGTGAGCAGGGTCGTCGCCGCATCCGCAGGGATGACGCCCCGCATCGCTGCCGCTAAGGTGCGGCCCCTCGCCAAACTGGAATCCCCATGGCCCGCCGCTTTCTCACCCTCGACGTGTTCACGGACCAGGCGCTCGCCGGCAACCCGCTCGCGGTCGTGCTCGACGCGGATGGGCTCGACACGGATCGCATGCAGGCGATCGCGAAGGAGTTCAACCTGTCGGAGACGGTGTTCGTGACGCCCCCGCAGGACGAGCGCCACCGGGCCGCCCTGCGCATCTTCACGCCCAAGCACGAACTGCCCTTCGCCGGCCATCCGACGGTCGGAACGGCGACCCTTCTGGCGCTTCTCGACCGGAAGGACGAGCCGGGCGCCGTGGTGTTCGGCCTCGAGGAGAAGGTCGGGGTCATCTCCTGCGCGGTCGAGGTTCTGGGCGAGGGGCGGGGGCGGGCGCGCTTTCGCCTACCGCGGCTGCCGGAGACCTGGGGCGAGGGGCTCGACCCGGCCCGCGCCGCCTGGGCGCTCGGCCTCGACCCCATGGAGATCGGCTTCGACCGGCACCGCCCGTCGCGCCATTCGGCCGGCGTTCCCTACGATCTCGTTCCGGTCGCCTCCCTCGACGCGCTCGCCCGCGCCCGCGTGTCGGGCGAGAGCTTCGACGCGGCCTTCGGCGATTCCTCGCATCCGGCGGTCTATGTCTACACCCGCGAGGGCGGGGGCTTTCGCTCGCGCATGTTCTTCCCGGCGCCGAGCCTGACCGAGGATCCGGCGACGGGCTCGGCGGCCGCCTCATTCACGGGCGCGCTCATGCAGTTCGAACCCCTCGGCGAGGGCGAGCACGACATCCCGATCCGCCAGGGCGTCGAGATGGGGCGCCCGAGCGAGATCGCGCTGCAGCTCGTGATCCGGGACGGCGCGCTCGTCTCCGCCGAGATCGGCGGCGGCGCCGTCGTCGTGAGCCGGGGCGAGCTCCACTTGTGAACCGCGAACTCCTCATCACGCGCGTTGCGGCCATCGATGCGGTGGCGGCGCCTTGGACCTGGCCTTGGGCCGAGGCGAGCCGCGCCGCGATCGACGCCAATTGGGCAGAAAAACTCGCCCGCGTGCCGCAGATGTTCGACGGCCGCGTGCTCCTCCTGCGCGAGGTGGAGATCGACGGCGGGAAATGCCGCGCCACCTATTTCGAAACCGGCTTCAAGGCCTTCCTTGGCTGGCGCGATCTCGGCTATCCGGATCCCACCATCGGCAACGGCTACGCGATGGGCGCGCTCGTCGGCTCGGACGGCGCCTTCGTGTGCGGGGTGATGGGCGGCGGCACCGCCAATGCGGGGCGCGTCTACTTCCCGTCCGGCACGCCCGACCTCTCGGACCTGACGCCGGACCACCGCGTGGACCTTGCCTCCAGCGTCACCCGCGAACTCGAGGAGGAGACGGGCCTCTCGCCCGATCTCTTCGCGGTGTCCGACGAATGGATCGTGGTGCGCCGCTGGCCCGCCGTCGCCTTCATGCGGCCGATCCGCTGCCGCCTGCCGGCGGAGGCCGTGGCCGAGGCGATCCGCGCCAACATCGAGGCTCAGGCGGAGCCCGAACTGGCCGATGCGCGCGTGATCCGCGGCGCCGCCGACATCGACCCGGCTCGCATGCCGCTCACGGTGCAGAGCTTCCTCACCTGGGCTTTCGAGGGCGAGGGCAGGGGGCGGCTGTGAGCGCGGTGGTGGTCGCCGTCAGCCGCAGCGCCGGTCACACCTTCAGCAAGGCGAACGCGCCCGGCATCCGCCTTCTCGCGGGGCTCGGCGTGGAGGGCGATGCCCATGCGGGCGCGACCGTGAAGCACCGCTCCCGCGTGGCCGCTGATCCGACCCAGGCCAACCTGCGCCAGGTCCATCTCATTCACGAGGAGCTGTTCGCGGAACTCATCGCGGCGGGGTTCGACGTTGCGCCCGGCATCATGGGCGAGAACATCACCACCCGGGGCGTCGACCTCCTCGCCCTGCCGCAGGGCACCCGCTTGCGGATCGGCGGCGACGCGGTCGTGGAGGTCACCGGATTGCGCAACCCCTGCGTCCAGCTCGATCGTTACCAGAAGGGCCTCATGGCCGCTTTGCTCGATCGGGATGCGCGCGGGGCGCTGATCCGCAAGGCCGGCATCATGGGCGTCGTGCTCGCCGGAGGCGACGTGCGCCCCGGAGATGCCATCGCGGTGGAGCTGCCCCCGGAACCGCGCCGGCGGCTCGAACGCGTCTGACCGTCGCCCTCAGACGTAGCCGTACCACGCCTTCGTGGCGTTGAGCATGCGCACGGCTTCCGCGTCCCGCCCGGTCGCGCAGGCCTCTGCGGCGCGCTCGATCTCACCCTCGACCCGCCGATAGACGGATTCGGCCACATGGCCGGTGGCGCGGTCGTTCTCCATCACGGCCCGGTAGGCGCTCACCTCGCCGGCGCAGCCGGCGGCTGCGGTGGCGGCCGCGACGGCGGGGGGCGCGCTCGCGGTGGGACCGGTCGTGTTGCAGGCGGACAGCAAGGTCAGCGGAAGGATGACGAGGCAGGATCCCGCATGGCGCAGCAGGGGCATGGGCGTCTTCTCCAGAAGGGACAAGCTTGACCATGAGGTAAGGTTCGCGCCCGCGGGTTCAAGGACCGCGCCGGCCCTGGCGCCCTGGCGCGCTCAGCCCGGCTCCTGGTCGATCACGAAGGTCTCGCTCACCGGGGGCAGGGTGGTCATGCGCACCACCACGTATTCGTCGACGAATTCGGTCTGCACGCTGATCACCACCCCGTTCGCCGGGTCGGTCAGGGTGAACACCGTTGTACCTTGCGACAGGCCCTCGGTCAGCGCCATCCAGACATCCTCCCGGGCGAAGATGTGGGATTGGCGCAGGAGCAGGTCCGGCGTGGACCGGTCGAAGATGCCCATGAGCTGGCGGGCGGGCTCGTTCTGGGCGATCACCCATCCGTCGACGATGCCGCCCCCGTCGTTCTTGACCGGCGCCGCGATGACGATGCCCGATTTCGACTGCTCGAACAGGGCTTTGTAGATGGAGGTTTTGTCCTCGATCGGGTGACAATAGAGCACGATCGCGACCCGCGGATCGTCCCGGCTCAGGCGCACCGGCAGGGCGAGCCGGCCCCAGAGCACCACCTCGATCTGGAAGTCCGAGAAGGATTGAAAGTAGCAGACGGCGAACTCGGCCGTGACCCTGTCGTAGATGTCGACCAGGAGCGGCCGCGCCTTGGTGCGCAGCTCCGAGAGCCGGAGGCCCTGCATGGAGAAGCCGATCTTCTGCCGGAGCGCCCGCCCGTGATGGAGATAGGTGTAGTCGTTCTCGCTCTTCAGCAGCAGGATCGTGTTGTCGATGAAGGTGTCGTCCGTCTCGTGCCAGAAATCGGCGAGGAGGGGCTCGCGCTCGGTGCTGATCTGGAACCACTTGGAGGCGAGGGACCGAACGGCCGAGTGGGATACGACCCCTGGAACGCTTGTCCCGAACCAAGACTTTACCTGATACGTCATACCTGCTCGTGCTGCGCTTTTCGGTGGTTGGCTGCGTCCCGGCGGCGACGGCGCCGGAAGGGAGTTCGCCCCGTTGGTCGGGGGCCTTTCCCTATCATGGCATGTCTTGCCAGGGGCACAAGCCGTCGGTAGAACCATCCTATTGCGCCGCCGGGCCACAGCTCGGCCGTAGCGCTCCTGGAGGATCGAGCCGCGATGATGATCGGCTCCAACCGTTGCACGGGTCTCGGCGCCGCTCCGGCGATCGACCGCGCACGCCTCCTTCTCGGCCTCCTCCTTACCGGCCCCTGAGGGTCGTCTGGGCGTATGGGCCTGGGCTCTCAGGGGAACGTGACGAACCGGAGCGCATGACGCGCCCAGTCCTTGAGACCCCAAAAGCCCGCCGCCTGCCCTCGAGCGCAGCCGGGCCTTGAGAGAGCCGAGACAGACCCATGACCGACGACAACCGCGTACTCATCTTCGACACCACCCTGCGCGACGGCGAGCAATGCCCCGGCGCCACCATGACCCTGGAAGAGAAGCTCCAGGTGGCCGAACTCCTCGACACCATGGGCGTCGACATCATCGAGGCGGGCTTCCCGATTGCCTCCAACGGCGATTTCGAGGCGGTGGCCGAGATCGCCCGCCGCACCAAGCGCGCGGTGATCGCGGGCCTCGCCCGCGCCATCAGCGCCGACATCGCCCGGGCCGGCGAGGCGGTGCGCTTTGCCAAGCGCCCGCGCATCCACACCTTCGTCTCCACCTCGCCGATCCATCTGGCGCATCAGATGCGCAAGACCGAGGACGAGGTGATCGAGATCATCGCGACGACGGTCGCGCAGGCCCGCAACCTGGTGGACGACGTGGAATGGTCGGCCATGGACGCGACCCGCACGCCCATCGACTACCTGTGCCGCTGCGTCGAGACGGCGATCCGCGCCGGCGCCACCACCATCAACCTGCCGGATACGGTCGGCTACGCGACGCCGGACGAATATTACGAGATGTTCCGGACCGTGCGCGAGCGCGTCCCCGGCGCCGACAAGGCGGTGTTCTCCGTCCATTGCCACAACGATCTGGGGCTCGCGGTCGCGAACTCGCTCGCGGGCCTGCGCGGCGGCGCCCGGCAGGTGGAATGCACGGTCAACGGCATCGGCGAGCGCGCCGGCAATGCGGCGCTCGAAGAAGTCGTGATGGCGATCAAGACCCGCGGCGACGTGCTGCCCTACATCACGGGCATCGACGCCACGATGCTCACCCGCACCTCGAAGGTGGTGTCGAACGCCACCTCCTTCCCGGTGCAGTACAACAAGGCCATCGTGGGCCGAAACGCCTTCGCCCATGAGAGCGGCATCCACCAGGACGGGATGCTGAAGCATACCCAGACCTACGAGATCATGACGCCGGAATCGGTGGGCGTGCAGAAGACCTCGCTCGTCATGGGCAAGCATTCCGGCCGGGCCGCCTTCCGCAACAAGCTGGAGGAGATGGGCTATGCCCTCTCCGACAACCAGTTCCAGGATGCGTTCGAGCGTTTCAAGGATCTCGCCGACCGCAAGAAGCACGTCTACGACGAGGACATCGAGGCTCTCGTCGATCAGAACCTCGCCACGGCGCACGACCGCATCAAGCTGGTGTCGCTCTCCGTGGTCGCGGGCACCCGCGGCCCGCAGCGCGCCACCATGAAGCTCGACATCGACGGCCGCCGCGTCACGGAGGAAGCCGAGGGCAACGGACCCGTGGACGCGGTGTTCAACGCGATCAAGGAACTGGTGCCCCACGAGGCGGTGCTGGAGCTCTATCAGGTCCATGCAGTCACCGAGGGCACGGACGCGCAGGCCGAGGTGTCGGTGCGCCTTGCCGCCGACGGCAATTCCGTCACCGCCCGCGGCGCCGACCCCGATACTCTCGTCGCCTCCGCCCAGGCCTATCTCGGAGCTCTCAACAAGCTCATGGCGAGGGGCGCCCGCACCCACGCGCAGCACGCGGCAGAATAGGGCGTCTGAAAAAAGGGCGCGGAACCCCCCCCCGCCCACCCTCTCCCGTTCAGGGAGAGGGTGCCCGCGCCACATCCTGCCTCCGCCAGTTCGGACGAGCGAGCGGCATTGTTGTTCTCCCTTTGTTCTTGACTGTTGTCCTAACCTGTGCTGTAGGTTGTGGGCTTCTCTGGCACCGAGGGAGCCGCCGTGATCACCGGATCAGGAGGCGCCAGGGAAGGCGGTCCTGCGGGGCGCACCCGGTGGTGCGCCTCCCGGGCGGCCGCCGCAACACGGAAGGCGAGCGCGTGCAGACGTGGCTCTCCTTCTAAGACCCCCGTCCGCCGGGCACTAGGACCCGGCCGCGCTGGTGGGCGCTCCAGCAGGGGATCACCCGTGAGGGTGTGAGCCTGTGATGCGCGGGGTTGCGGTGGTTGGAAAGCGCTCCTGCGATGAGCAGGGCAGCGCCAGAACCGTGCGGGATGCCGGGGCGTTGGGCCGCCCCACCCGCTGCCCT
>DATCJK010000035.1:0-380578 GCA_036562855.1 Microvirga sp. | reverse complement strand
GCATTGGCGAGGTGCGCCAGGGCGCGGGCGAGACGGGGGCTGCCGCCTCCCAGGTGCTGGCCGCCGCCCAGGAGCTCGCCCGGCACTCCAACGACCTTGGCCGCGAAGTCGATACCTTCCTCACCAACGTCAAAGCCGCGTAACAGGCAGGCTTGTTGATCGCGCAGCGGCCCGGATCGGCGATCCGGGCCGCTTTTCTTTGAGCGGCTCGGCCGACGGCGTCCCGCGGGGCGGCTGCATGGGCTTGAGCCGGGAGGATGACAGGCCGGGCGGTCCACCTTATGTGCTGATATATCGATGCCTGATGGGACCCGATGACGCCCGAGACCCGCTCTTCATCCCGCGGCTTCTACGCCGTTCTCGTCGCTTCAGCTCTGTACTTGGCGCTGGTTCTGAACCGCTGGGCCTTCACGGAGCTTGGACCGGCGAGCTTTGGGCGGGTCTGGCATCTCTTCGTGAGCTACTGGGATTTCGGCGTCATCCGCCGGAGCCTTCTCGGCACCGTGCTCGACACCTTGCAGGCGAGGGCGCTCTTCGCCAACGACTACCACTATGCCTACACGGTTCATCTCGCGCAGCTTGCGGCCGCCTTCGGTTTTGTGACGCTCGTCCTGCGGCGCGGATCGGTCCCAAAGGACGCGGGACTGGCCGCCATCGTCCTGGCCTCACCGGCCTTCCTGCTGCAGGCCGCCTATACGACCGGATCGCAGGACGTGACAATCCTGCTCCTCGTCCTTCTTGCGGTGTTCTATGCGCCGGGCCTCGCCGCCGCGACGTTGCTCTGCTTGGTCGGGCTGCTGATCCATGAAATCTTCTTGTTCTGCGTGCCGTTGATCCTCGTCCTCCATGCGCTGGCGCCCTGCCATCGTGACGACCGCGCGGCAACGGAGCACCTGCGCCGCAGCCTCATCCCGCTCGCAATCATCGCTGCGGCGTTCGTCGTCATCTCACAGGGCGGCCGCGTTGCCATGGACCAAGCGGCTTTCGAGGCCATCATGGCGGCAAGAATGCCGGACGCGGCCGGCATCCATCCCCTCTGGAGCGGCTATTTCGAGGTCTCGTCGGGTGCTGCGGCCAATATGAGCGCTGCCCTCGGCCAGAGCTTGTCCCGCCACTGGGCCTATCTTCTGCTTCCCATCGCCTATTGCGCTCTTCTGTGTGCGTTCGCGACACGCGCGTTCCGCTCCCATGGGATCGTCGCGCAGGCGCTCGTGGCGCTGAGCACGCTCACTCCTCTCGTCATCACGCTGGTCGCCACGGATGTCTATCGGTGGATCGGTCTGTCCGCGAGCCTGAGCCTCGTGGCGCTGCTGCAAGCGCTGACCTGGGGCGGGGCCGCGCCGCGGCATCTGGTCCCGATCCTTCTGCCCTTCTCGCTCTTGGCCCCCTTCGGCGCCTATCCTTGGGAGCGGCCCTTCCCGGTCCACCAAGCGGTGCTGGAGCGATGGTTCTGATCGGGTGATCACCGGAGCGGACGCAGAGCCGCTCGAGGCGGGCGCGTCTGCGCCTCTCGCGATTCCATCCCACGCTTGCGGGCTCCGCCGCGACCGACAGAATGCCCTGCGTGGGGCCTTACCCCACGCTTGCGGGCTCGGGCGCGATCGACAGGCCGCTTTGCAGGGAGAGGAACAGGCGGCGCAGCTCCGCCACCTCCTGCTCCAGGCTTTGAACGCGCTGCTTCAGGTCGGTCTCGGACGCTTCCTCGCTCCCATCGACCGCCTGGGGCAGGAACTCGACGCCGATTTCCTCTTCCGTGCGCCAGCGAACGACGACCGGATAGGTGCGCTCCTTGAGCACGATGTAGAGATCGAACCGATCCGGCACCATCTCGTGCTTGGAGATCCACAGCCGCGCGCCCGCCTCCGAGATGTCGCGCACGATGCAGTCCATCACGGACAAGTTGTTGGGGAAGATCACCTTGGCTCGCAGATAGCTCCGCAGGCGAGGCGACGAGCGCTGGTTGGTCATGCGCGATCCTGACAGCACGGCATTGCGGTGAAGGAACGCGGGGCGCTCCCGATACGACACACTAACCACGCTGCGCTAACGAAGCGTTTCCGCCCGGTTGCACCCGCGTCCGCATCGTACAACGCAACTTTGGCACAAGTTGACGCACAGTAACCTGTTCTTCACCGAAGCCTTGTTGGATCGCCACCATTGTATGAGGTTTTCAATGGACGGCTCCCCCTTGCCCCTGCAGTTCGGCACGCTTTCGGCCCTCGATCTCGATCGGTGCGATCCGGACGTGCTCGACACGCTGACCTTTGGGGTGGTCGGTCTCGATCATGCCGGCGACGTGGCCGTCTACAATGCCACCGAGGCGCGCCTGGCGGGCCTCTCCCGCGACGGAGTTCTGGGCAAGCACTTCTTTCACGCCGTGGCGCCCTGCATGAACAACTACCTCGTGGCGCAGCGCTTCGACGACGAGCGGGTTCTCGATGCCACCATCGATTACGTGCTCACCTTCCGCATGCGGCCGACGCCCGTGAAGCTGCGCCTCCTTCAGGCACCCGCGGCGCGCCTGCGCTACATCCTCATCCAGCGCTGAGGGCCGCGCGTCTTGGACCAGTTGTCGTCCCTGTCGGATCTACCGGCCGACGTTCTGCCGACGATCGGCGGAGGTGTGTGATGGACCTGATGCCGTCCCTGTCGGAACTCCAGTCCGAGAACGAGTCGCTGCTGGAATTTCTCTATGTGTGCCCGGTCGGGCTCGCGCGGATCGCCGTGGACGGCACGGTGGAGATGATGAACCCGCACGCGGCGCAGATCCTGCTGCCCATCGCGAAATCGCCGATGATCCAGAACCTGTTCACCGTGCTCGAAGGCTGCGCGCCCGAGATCCGGAACAGGATCGAGAGCTTTGCCGAGAGCCGCGGCACGGTGTTCGAGGGACACCGGATTCACGCTGGCGCCGTGGACGACCGGGAGCCGGTCATTCTCTCCTGCACGGTGATCAAGCTCGACTCCCAGCGGCTGATGGTGGTCATCAGCGACATATCCCGACAGGTCGTTCAGGAGCGGCGCCTCAGGCAGACGGAGGCGTGGTTCTCGGCCATCCTGAGCGGCGTCAACGATTTCGCGCTCCTCACCCTGGATGCCAACGGACGCATCGACGGCTGGAACGCATCCGGATTGCGGCAGACGGGCTATTCGGCGCCCGAGGTGCTGCGCCGAACGCTCAACCTGTTCTACTACCCGGACGAGGCAATCCAAGGCCGCGCCCTGCAGCAGGTCGATCTCGCGCGCCGGGACGGCTGGCACATCGACGAGGGCTGGCGGCGGCGCAAGGACGGCAGCCGCTACTGGTGCCAAAGCCTCGTCTCCGCCCTGAAGGAGGATGACGGGCGCGTCACGGGGTTCTCCGTGGTGCTGCGCGACGTCACCGAGCGCAAGTCCAACGGGGACGAGCTGCGCAAGCTCCTCACCACGGATCACCTCACGGGTGTCAACAACCGCGCCCGCTTCTTTGAACTCGCCGAGGCCGAGGAGGCTCGCTGGACCCGTTACAGCCAGCCGCTCTCGGGGCTCATGATCGACGCGGATCATTTCAAGAGCATCAACGACGAGCACGGGCACCATGCGGGCGACGCGGTGCTGCGGGCGCTCGCGGAGACCTGCCGCGGCATGCTGCGCTCGGTCGACGTTCTCGGCCGTCTCGGCGGCGAGGAATTCGCGATCCTGCTGCCGACCCTCGACGCCGAGGGAGCGCTCCTCGTGGCGGAGCGCCTGCGCCAGGAGATCGCCAACTCCCGCGTGGAGGTGGACGGCAAGGTGCTGCGCTACACGGTAAGCATCGGCTGCGCCACCATGGGAGGCCGCGTCTCCAACACGAGCCGCCTCCTTCAGGCTGCGGACGAGGCGCTCTATCAGGCCAAGCGCAGTGGTCGCAACGCAGTCGCAGCCTATTCGCCGCATCGGGCGGTTGCCTGAGGCGCATCGCACCGATGCCTCTGCCCCGGGACGCCGTCGCCTATGCTCTCGAGTCGAAGCTGAGAGCCGAAATCGCGAGCGCCCGCCGCAGCACCGGCGGGCCCGCCCTGTCCCCGGAACGCTGGACCGACGACACCTCGCTCAGCGACGACGGCGCACCGGGCACCGGCTCCGATTCCCTCGAACGCCTGTGGCTCGCCGCCGCCGTCAACGAGATGGTCCATCTGGATGCCTTGGGCCGCCACGAGGAACTCCCGGCGCTTCAGCGCTTCGGGGCGTGGGTGGACCTGGCCGGCGAGGCCCTGGCGCGGGATGGCGCGCAGGTCACCTTCGTGACCTCCGGCTCCATGGGCGAGCCGAAGCGCTGCACCCATGCTCTCAGCGATCTCGATGAGGAGGTGCGCCATCTGGCCGACCTCTTCGTCGGCCGCGAGCGCATCGTCGGGGCGGTGCCGGCGCATCACATCTACGGTTTCCTGTTCACGGTCCTCCTGCCGGCCCGGCTTGAGCGACCCGTCGTGACGCATGCCCAGGCCGGCTCTCTGCGATCCCGCGATCTCGTGGTGTCGTTTCCGGATCATTGGCGCTTCCTCGAGCGCTCGCTCACGGCGATCCCGCCGGACGTCGAGGGCGTCACCTCGACGGCGCCGTGTCCGCGCGATCTCATCGCCGCGCTCGTCGTGAAGGGCTTTGCGGGCCTGACGGAGGTCTATGGATCCTCGGAGACAGCGGGCATCGGAACGCGCCGCTATCCCGAGACCCATTACCGCCTCATGCCCCATTGGCGTGTCGACCAGGCTCATCCGGACGACGGCACGGCACTCCTGCGCGAGGATCGCCGCTTTGCGCTCATGGACCGGATCGACTGGGCCGATGCGACGCGGTTCACGGTCGCGGGGCGGCGCGACGAGGCCGTGCAGGTCGGCGGTGTGAACGTCTACCCCGAGCGTGTCGCGCGGCTGCTGCGGGAGCACCCTGCGGTGGCGGAGGCCGCCGTGCGCCTCATGCGCGCCGAGGAAGGCACGCGCTTGAAAGCGTTCGTGGTGCCCAAAGACCAGACCGCCGATTTGCCAGCGCTCGACCGGGATCTGCGCACCTGGATGGCCGGTGTTCTCTCCGCACCGGAACGACCCGCCTCCCTCGCCTTCGGTCCGGTCCTGCCGCGCAACCCCATGGGCAAGCTCACAGACTGGGATGCGGGCGCCACCGGCTAGAGTTTCACTGCGCGACGGTCGGCGCGCGAACACCCGCGGATGCGGCCATGGCCGACCGAGCGTCCCTCGGCCTCGTCGTCAGTGCGCGAACACCTGCGAACGCGGGAAGATCGAGTTTCCGACGACCGCCTGCACGATTGCGGCCGCGATCTTGTCGCCGCCCTTCGCGGACGGCTCGATCGGGTTGGCGTAATCGCTCGGCTCGTTGCACAGGAGCCGCAGGTCGATGAGAGGGAGACGCCGCCCGAAGGCCTCCCGCGTGATCACGTCGTTGAAGAGCGCGAGGCCCGTCACCACGAGCCGCTGTTCCTGCGGGTCCGGGAAGCGGGCGTCGTAGATGGTGCAAAGCACGGTCGGCAACCGGCGTTCGAGCACCGCGTCGAGGGTGGTCCGGTAATCGGCCGCGAATCCGTCCTGCTCGGCAGCGAGAAGGCGGACCGCTTCGGCCACCGATTGGGCCGGCTGCCGCAGGATTCCGGCGCGACGCAAGGCATCGTTGCCGCCGACGCTTAGCACGAGATGGGTCGCATCGTCCGGCACGCGGGCCAGCTGCCGGTCCACGTCGCGGGTCACCGCCCCGTCGACCGCGCGCAGCGAGGCACGCCAGCCCGCCGGGAGCCGGGCCTCGACCTGGCGCACCACGTCAGGCTCGCCCGGCACATAGGCGGCATTGTCGAAGATGGAATCGCCGAGGAGAACGACGTGACTCATGCGGCAGCTCTGTCCTGAAAAAAGCGGCCCGGCGCGTCATGCCGCCGGGCCCGCCTCTTGAGATGCTCGTCGGCCTTAGCAGGTGGTCTTGCGCTTGACCGTGGTGTCGCCGAACTCGTCGGTCTTCGCTGTGGTCTTCGACTTGCAGCCCACGCTGCCCGTCGTCACGACCTTGCGCTTCGTGACGACAGCCTCGTCGTCATCCTCGATATCCACCGAGCGCTGCTTCACCACGGTGCTCGAGCCCGTCACGCCTTCCTTGCGGATGACGGTGGTGTCCTGCGCGAAAGCCGTGGTGCCGATCACCGACGCGGCCAAGATCAAAGCCAGTTTCTGCATCGTTCACTCCTCACGCGATTGCGTTCGGCAGTTGAACGCGACGTTTCGCTGCAGGGTTCCAGCGTCATCTACTCTGGATGCGTTCGCCTGCAGTCATCGCTCGCAACGGCAAAGGTGCCGACGACAAGCCAAGCAGTAGACTGGTGATCCCACTGGAGATGAACGGAAATTCAGGTTCTCCGTGACAGTCGCGAATACTGGAACAATAAGGAACCAACACGCCCTCCTCATGTTGGTCACGCACATGCGTTCTTGTGGAGTCCAACCATGTTCAAGAAGAGCCTCATGGTCGGCATCGCGGCCCTCACCATGGGCGGCGCTTTGGCGACCAGCACGAATTCCGCGCAGGCCCAGGTCTATTTCGGCACGGGCTATTACGGCGGCTACGCCCCGGTCGGTTACCACGGGGGCTATTACGGCGGTTACCGGTCCGTCGGGTACTACGGCGGCTACCGGCCGGTCGGCTATTACGGTGGACATTACGGCGGCTATCGCCCCGTCGGCTATTACCGTGGCTATGCCCCGCAGGCCTATGGCTACCCCTATTACCGCCGCCGCTCCAATGGCGGCGCGGTCGCGGCCGGCCTCATCGGCGGCCTCGCTCTCGGCGCCATCGCGGCCAACGCGGCGCGGCCGGTCTATTACAACCGCCCGGTCTACAGCGACTGCTTCGTGGAGCGTCGGCGCACCGTCAACCGCTACGGCAACGTGGTGGTCCGCCGGGTCCGCGTCTGCGACTGACCCGGTCCTCATCGACGGTTCGGAAAGCCCCGCCTTGGCGGGGCTTTTCACATTGGGCGGCCCTGCACCCGGCGGCGGCCGTTGATGCCCGTCGCCGGACAGGCTAGAGCCTCGCCATTCTCACCCATGCGAGCGGGCTGTCATGACCACGCGTTTCCACCGGGGCGACCTGCCCGCGACCTACGAACCCGGCACCGCCATCGCGGTCGACACCGAGACCCTCGGCCTCAATCCTCACCGGGATCGTCTCTGCGTGGTGCAGATCTCCACCGGGGACGGCACGGCGGACGTGGTGCAGGTCCTGAAGGATGGGCCGCGTCCCGAGAACCTCATCCGCGTGCTCGGGGACGAGAGCGTGCTGAAGATCTTCCACTTCGCCCGCTTCGACTTGGCTGTGCTCTTCCATCACCTCGGGGTGATGCCCCGGCCGGTCTATTGCACCAAGATCGCCTCCAAGCTCACCCGCACCTATACGGACCGGCACGGCCTCAAGGATCTCCTGCGGGACCTTCTCTCGGTCGAGATCTCGAAGCAGCAGCAATCCTCCGATTGGGGGGCCGAGACGCTCTCCCAGGCACAGATCGAGTACGCGGCCTCGGACGTGCTGCACCTCCACGCCCTCAAGGCCCGGCTCGATTCGATGCTGGAGCGGGAGAACCGGGTCGGGGTCGCCCATCACTGCTTCGATTTCCTGCCGACGAGGGCCCAGCTCGATCTTCTCGGCTGGCCCGAGACCGACATCTTCGCCCATGCCTGAACGGGCTGCGGGCGGCTCTGCGCTTAAGGTTGACGGTCCGTTAATTGTTTCGACACACAGTCGCGAAGCGCGTACCTTGGCCGTAGGCGCCGGCGGAGCGTCATAACTTCGCCACGCCCGTCCCCCACTGGGCGCAGGTCGATGCGGCACAAGGCGACATTCTAACGAAAGGCGGACCAGGTGGCACGGGGGCAGGCCTCAGGCATGGCGACGAGCAACATGGCGGGCGCACCCGCCCTGCGCACCCGCGCCTTCGCGCAGGCGCGCCGCCACTCCCGGTGGGTTCGGTTCTACAAGGTCGTCATCCCGACCGGCGCGCTCGGCGCGGTCCTCATCCTCGGCCTCTACACCATCTTCGACCCGTTCCGCCGGATCGAGGGCCTCACGGTGGGCCCTGTCTCGGTTTCGGGCACGCAGGTGACCATGGAGGCCCCGAAACTCACGGGCTTCCGGAACGATTCCCGCCCCTACGAGGTGACCGCGAGCGCCGCGACCCAGGACGTGCGCAAGCCGAACCTCGTGGAGCTGAAGGACCTCAAGGCCCGCATCGTCACCGACGACCAGGGCAACGCGGCGCGGCTCGAGGCCGTGTCCGGGGTGCTCGACACCCAGAAAGAGCAGATGCAGCTGCGCGAGAGCGTCCGCGTGAAGACCGATGGCGGGCAGGACGTGAAGCTCCGCTCCGCCTTCGTGGATTTCAAAGCCGGCACCGTGGTCTCCAACGAGCCCGTCACGGTGAACCTCGGCAATGGAATCATCGAGGCGAAGGGCCTCGAGGTGAAGGAGAACGGGAAGATCCTCCACTTCAAGGGCCGGGTCTCCACCGTCTTCGAAGGCAGCGAGGTCCAGCCGCCCGTCGCGATCACCACGACGGGCACGCCGGCGCCCGCCCGGTCGGCCGATGCGGCCGCCGCCCCGCCGGCTCCCCCGCGTCCTTGATCGGGCGATCCGCCATGACCGAACCTTTTTCCTGCGAGCCCCCGTCCTTGAGGGTACCCCCTATGACAAAGACCCTGTCCATGGCTGCCGCGCTCCTCCTCGCGGCCTGGCCCGCGGCCGCCCAGACCGGCGGTGCCGCGAAGGACGGCAAGCCCGCGGCTTTCGGCGCGCTCGGCTCCAACAAGGAGCCGATCAAGATCGATGCCGACAAGCTCGACGTGTTCGACCGGGAGAGCCGGGCGGTGTTCGAGGGCAACGTGGTGGCGGTCCAGGGCGACAGCACCATCAAGTGCACGACGCTCACCGTGTTCTACGAGCAGAACCGCCAGGGTGCCGCGACCGCCGGCGCAACCACCGGCGCGACCGGGGCGGCCCCGCGTCCGACCCCGGCGGCCGCGTCGGGTGCGGGCCCCACGGGCGACAACCAGATCCGCAAGATCGACTGCAAGGGCCCGGTCACCATCGTCTCGAAGACGCAGGTGGCCACGGGCGACAACGCCACCTTCGACCGGGTGGCCAACAAGGTGTTCCTCATCGGGAACGTGGCCCTGAGCGATGGGCCGAACGTCACCCGCGGCGAGCGGATCGTGTACGATCTCAATTCCGGCGTCGCGAATGTGGAGACGAAGCCGGGCGGCCGCGTGAAGGCGCTCTTCGTGCCGGGCAGCAACCCCGAGGGCGCGGGCGGCGCGGATGCGGCCAAGCCGAAGCCGGGCGCGCGTCCCGGGGCCCCGGCCACCAACTAGGCTCAAGCCCCACGCCTCCCGATGTCGTCTCCTCTGCAACCCGGTGACCCCGTGAAATCCTTCTTCGGCCGCGCCCCCGAACCCCAGCCGGTGCCCACCGCCGGCGTCGCGAAGGCGCGCCTCCTCGATCAGCCCATACCGGCGCCCGCGATCCGGCCGAGCGAGGGCGCTTTCGGCGGTCCGGGCATCCTGGCCGTGAAGGGGCTCCAGAAGAGCTATCGCAGCCGCACGGTGGTGCAGGATGCGGCGCTCAACGTGCGCACGGGCGAGGCCGTGGGCCTGCTCGGCCCCAACGGCGCCGGCAAGACCACGATCTTCTACATGATCACCGGACTCGTTCAGGCGGATCGGGGCGTCATCAGCCTCGATGGCCATGAGGTCACGAACCTGCCCATGTACCGCCGGGCGCGCCTCGGCATCGGCTACCTGCCCCAGGAGGCCTCGATCTTCCGCGGCCTCAACGTGGAGGACAACATCCGCGCCGTGCTGGAGGTGGTGGAGCCGAGCCGCAAGCAGCGGGAGCGCAAACTCGACGCGCTTCTCGACGAGTTCAACATCACACGGCTGCGCAAGGCTCCCTCCATCGCGCTCTCGGGCGGCGAGCGGCGGCGCTGCGAGATCGCCCGGGCGCTCGCGGGCGAGCCCACCTTCATGCTCCTCGACGAGCCCTTCGCGGGCATCGATCCGATCGCGGTCGGCGACATCCAGAACCTCGTCCGGCACCTCACCCGCCGGGGCATCGGCGTGCTCATCACGGACCACAACGTGCGCGAGACGCTCGGCCTCACCGACCGGGCCTACGTGATCCATTCGGGCCGCGTGCTCACCGAGGGGCGGCCCCACGAGATCGTGGCGAACGAGGACGTGCGGCGCCTCTATCTCGGCGAGGATTTCCGCCTCTAGAACCTTTGAGCCTCAAGGGATTTGCTACTCTGTAGCGCGATGATTCTTTAGTCGCGGCGGGGCACAAGGCTTTTGACCGGGCGGGGGCGCCACGGTACACCCTCTGCGACGCATGCAAGAAGCATGCCGTAAGGCGAGCTAACGTCGCCGGGGTGATGCGATGGCCTTGATGCAACGGCTGGAGATGCGCCAGGGGCAATCCCTGGTGATGACGCCGCAGCTCCTGCAGGCGATCAAGCTCCTCCAGCTCTCCCATCTCGATCTCGCCGCCTATGTGGAGGCGGAGCTCGAGCGCAATCCTCTTCTGGAGCGGCCCGAAGCGGAAGCCGAGCCGGCGGAGCCCGCGGGCGGCGACGAGGCCGAAGCGCCCGAATCCGAGACCTGGCTTGCCGACGATCTGAGCCCCGAGCGCGCGGAGCTGGAGCGCAGCCTCGACACGAATCTCGACAACGTCTTTCCCGACGAGATGCCGGTCCCGGCCCGCCAGACTGGGTCCGACGCCGATACGGCTCCTCTCGTGTCCTCCCCATTCGGCTCCGGAGGCTCGGCGGATTTCGATGACGAGGGCCCCAATCTCGAGGCGACGCTTGCCGGCGAGATCGGCCTTGGCGAGCACCTGGAACGGCAGCTCGACCTCGCGACGACGGACCCGACCGAACGCCTCATCGGCCGCCACCTCATCGACGGGGTGGACGAGGCAGGCTACCTCACCGAGAGCTTGTCCGAGGTTGCCGAGCGGCTCGGGGCGCCCCTCGCGCATGTCGAGCGGGTTCTCGCCCTCGTGCAGAGCTTCGACCCGCCGGGCATCGCGGCCCGGGACCTCGCCGAATGCCTTGCCATCCAGCTTCGCGAGCGCGATCGCTTCGATCCGGCCATGCAGGTCCTCGTGTCGCGTCTCGATCTCGTGGCTCGGCGCGATCTCAATGCCCTCAAGCGCCTGTGCGGCGTCGACGACGAGGATCTCGGCCAGATGCTCGCCGAGATCCGCGCCCTCGAGCCAAAGCCGGGGCGAGCGTTCGGGGCGGCGCCCGTGGAGGTTCTCGTGCCGGATGCCTTCGTCCGCTTGAGCCCGGACGGCAGCTTCATCGTCGAGCTCAACTCCGCCACCCTACCGCGGGTGCTCGTGAACCAGACCTACCATGCCCGCGTCGCCAAGACGGCCCGGGCCGACACCGACAAGGCCTTCCTGAGCGATTGCCTGCAGAACGCCCATTGGCTCGCCCGCTCCCTCGATCAGCGAGCGAAGACGATCCTGAAGGTGGCGGGCGAGATCGTGCGCCAGCAGGACGGGTTCTTCCGCCACGGCGTGCAGCATCTGCGGCCCCTCAACCTGAAGACTGTCGCGGACGAGATCGGCATGCACGAATCCACCGTCTCGCGGGTCACCTCGAACAAGGCCATCGGCACGAGCCGGGGCACCTTCGAGATGAAGTACTTCTTCACCGCGGCGATCGCCGGCGGCGCCGGCATGGAGGCGCATTCCTCCGAAGCCGTCCGCCACCGGGTCAAGCAGCTCATCGACGGGGAGAACCCGGACGACGTGCTCTCCGACGACGCTCTCGTGCAAAGGCTCAAGGCCGAGGGCATCGAGATCGCCCGCCGAACCGTGGCGAAGTACCGGGAATCCTTGCGGATTCCATCCTCCGTCGATCGCCGCCGCCTGAAGCAGACCCTCCTGCGGGCTTCGTGAGGATCGCCATGAGCGGTATGCGGGTTTCGCCCCATGACGGATCCGACGGGATGACGCTGGCACCCACTTCCCAAACGTCGTATACCGCCGCGCGACGCCGGCTCCGGGCCGGATCGAACGCAACTGTATTCGTCGAAGAACCGGCGCCTTCGGTCGTAAACCCGGCTCGCCGCTCCTGCGGCACGAGGCAGGTCGGTCCGCTTCACGGGCGGCCCGCCTTCGCCCGAGAGCCGGGGGAGCAGCCAGCTTGCGCTGGCCCGAGGCTTGCAAGATTCAAACGGGGGAGCCGCAACGGCGTCCCGACACATGTGGCTTTGATCGATGCCTTTGCTTGATTTCTTGACGCCCGAAGCCGTGGTGCCCGCCCTGCGCGCCAACGGCAAAAAGCAGGCCTTGCAGGACCTTGCGGCCCATGCGGCGCCGCTGGCCGGCATCGACGAACGGACGATTTTCGAGGCGCTGCTCCAGCGCGAGCGCCTGGGCTCCACCGGCATCGGCGAGGGCCTCGCGATCCCGCACGGAAAGCTGCCCGGTCTTTCAAAGCTGTTCGGGCTGGTGGCGCGCCTTGAAAAACCGATCGACTTCGAGGCCCTCGACGGCCAGCCCGTGGACCTCCTCTTCCTTCTCCTCGCGCCGGAAGGCGCCGGCGCCGATCACCTGAAGGCGCTTGCCCGCATCGCCCGGGTGCTGCGGGAGCCCGGCGTCATCGAGCGCATCCGGGCCGCCCGCGACGCGGACGCCCTCTACGCGGTGCTGATGACCTCCCCGACGCCGCGCGCGGCCTGACGGCCGCTAGTCCAAGGGTCGCGCTTCCGGAGCCTGGGTCGACCCGCTACAAGCAGCGCGTCTTTTTCGCGTGCCCGCGCTCCCACCGGCACGCGCTTCCGCTCGTTGGAGTTCCGCATGTCCGTCTCGGCCTTCGCCTATCACGACCTGTTCCCGCTCGGCACCGACACCACGCCCTACCGCAAGCTCACGAGCGACGGCGTGCGCGTGGAGCGGATGGGCGGGCGCGAACTCGTCGTGGTGGAGCCGGAAGCGCTCCGGCTTCTCGCCGAGCAGGCCTTCATGGACATCAACCACCTGCTTCGTCCGGGGCATCTGAAGCAGCTCGCGGCGATCCTCGACGACCCGGAGGCCACATCGAACGACAAGTTCGTGGCCTACGATCTTCTCAAGAACGCGAACATCGCGGCGGGCGGCGTGCTGCCCATGTGCCAGGATACGGGCACCGCGATCGTGATGGGCAAGAAGGGCCGCTTGGTCTGGACGGAGGGCGGCGACGAGAGCGCCATCGCCGCAGGAATCCGCGACGCCTATCTCAAGCGCAACCTGCGCTACTCGCAGCTCGCGCCGATCTCGATGTTCGAGGAGCGCAACACCAAGTCGAACCTGCCGGCGCAGATCGAGCTCTATGCGGAGGGCGAGGACGCCTACAAGTTCCTCTTCGTCGCCAAGGGCGGCGGCTCCGCCAACAAGACCTTCCTGTTCCAGGCGACGCCCTCGCTTCTCACCCAGGATCGCATGATGGCGTTCCTGAAGGAGAAGATCCTCACCCTCGGCACCGCGGCCTGCCCGCCCTATCACCTGGCCATCGTCATCGGCGGCACGAGCGCCGAGCAGACCCTGAAGACCGTGAAGCTCGCCTCCACCCGCTATCTCGACGCCCTGCCGACCGAGGGCTCCGAGGCCGGCCACGCGTTCCGCGATCTCGCCATGGAGGCGGAGGTCCACCGGATGACGCAGCAGCTCGGCGTCGGCGCGCAGTTCGGCGGCAAGTATTTCTGCCACGACGTGCGCGTGATCCGGCTTCCGCGGCACGGCGCTTCGCTCCCGATCGGGCTCGGCGTCTCGTGCTCCGCCGACCGTCAGGCGATGGCCAAGATCACGCGGGACGGGATCTATCTCGAACAGCTCGAGACGAATCCCGCGCAATACCTGCCGGAGATCGAAACCGACCAGCTCGGCGGGGAGGTGGTGAAGATCGACCTCAACCGGCCCATGTCAGAGATTCTCGGCACGCTCACCCGCCACCCGATCCGCACGCGCCTCTCCCTCACCGGGTCCGTCATCGTCGCCCGCGATCTCGCCCATGCGAAAATCCGCGAGCGCCTGGAGCGCGGCGAGCCCATGCCCGATTATTTCAAGAATCACCCGATTTACTATGCGGGCCCGGCCAAGACGCCCGAAGGCTATGCCTCGGGCTCCTTCGGCCCGACGACGGCCGGGCGCATGGATTCCTTCGTGGACCAGTTCCAGGGGGCGGGCGGCTCCATGGTGATGCTCGCCAAGGGCAACCGCTCCAATGCGGTGCGCGAGGCCTGCCAGAAGCACGGCGGCTTCTATCTCGGCTCCATCGGCGGCCCGGCCGCGCGTCTCGCCCAGGACTGCATCAAGAAGGTGGAAGTGGTGGAATATCCCGAGCTCGGGATGGAGGCCATCTGGCGCATCGAGGTGGAGGATTTCCCGGCCTTCATCGTCACCGACGACAAGGGCAACGACTTCTTCCGCGAACTCAATCTCGGCTAAGCGGCTGGCGCGTTCAGAATCCGCGGCGGCGCCGGCTGGCGCCGTCCCGGAAGCCGGTTGGTGTCGCGCTTTGCAAGTGCGGGAGAACACGATCGCTCCCGCCCGTAAGGCGAAGCCGGTCTCTAGGGCGCCAGCTCCCACACCATCTGCACGGTTGCGGTGGAGCGCAGGGACGCGGGCGGAATGAGGGGCAGCGCCTCGGCCTTCGCGGAGAGCGCCATGCGCGGCGCGTCGGCCTGCATCTCCTGGCCGTAGGTCTGCGCGGAGCCGTCCCGGATCTCCACCAAGCGTCCCAGCCGCGCCCCGGCGGCCTCCGCATAGACCCCTGCTTGGCGCGCCGCGTCCCGCACCGCCGCGCGGCGGGCCTCGTCGGTGCCCAGATGCTCCCGGTCGAGCGCCCAGCTCAAGCCCTGGAACGTGAGGCCCTCGACCGCCAGCACCTCGCCGGCCAGACGGCCGACGCCCTCGATGTCACGGGTCTCGATGCGGATCTGATGGTTCGCCGTGTATTTCGGCGACTTCAGCTCGCGCCCATCCGGGCTCGTGCGCGGCGGCGTCGGGAAGACCTGGAGGTTGAGCGTGCGGATGTCCTCCCGCTTCACGCCGGCGGCCTGAAGCCGCGCGAGCACCCGGTCGGTCGCGGTGCGGGTGGCATCGCTCGTCTGCTGAAGGGTCTCGCCCTGCGCGACCACGGCGATGAGAAGACGCGCGAAATCGGGCTTCAGCTCGGATTCGCCGGTGCCCGTCACCGTGATCCGCGGCGCTCGCGCCTCCACGGCCGGCCGCGCCGGCTCCGTGCCTTGAGCGAGCGCCGGGGCTGCGAGGGCAAGAGCGAGGGCGGGAACGAGACGGCGGAGCAGACGCATGGGATCCTCGGCGGGAGCACGAAACAGCGTCACGCTAGGCGCCGCCGCGTGAACCGCGCCTTAATCGCGCGATCGGGATCGTTGAGCGTCGGTGCGGGCCTCGAGCCCCTCTCCCGTGCCGAAGCGGGGCTCAGGAAAGGGGGCAGGCGGCTCAGCGGCCCGTCTTCACCCGCGTCCAGAGCCGCGTGACTGTGCGCTGCGAGCGCTCGTCATAGGCCGTGTTGGTGAAGAGCCGCTTGAACGTGGCGTCGTCCGGGTAGATGCCGGCATCGTTGAGGATCGCCGGGTCCACCTTCGCGCGGGCCGCGAGGTTGCCGGAGGCATAGGACACGAAATTGGTGTTCGCGGCCGCGATCTCGGGCTTCATCATGAAGTTGATGAACTCGTGCGCCTCCGCGACGTTCTTGGCATCCGCCGGGATCGCCATGGAATCGAACCACATCAGCGCGCCCTCGCGGGGGATGATGTACTGGATCTCCACGTCGTTCTTGGCCTCCTCGGCGCGCTTCTTCGCCTGGAGGATGTCGCCCGAATAGCCGACCGCCATGCAGATGTCGCCGTTGGCGAGCGCGTTGATGTATTCGGACGAGTGGTACTTCTGCACGTTGCCGCGGACGCGGAAGAGGGCGTCGCCCGCCTTCGTCAGATCCTCGTTGCGCTTGGAATCCGGGTTGAGCCCAAGATATGCCAGGATGCCGGGAAAGAGGT
This sequence comes from Microvirga sp., assembly GCA_036562855.1. GTDB lineage: Bacteria > Pseudomonadota > Alphaproteobacteria > Rhizobiales > Beijerinckiaceae > Microvirga. The sequence goes on along the minus strand of DATCJK010000035.1, from coordinate 364,505 downwards.
CCTCGGGGCTGTCGAGCACGTAGATGCCGCAAGCCTTCAGCTTGGAGGCGATCTCCGGCTTCATGAGAAGATCCCAGGTGTTGAGCGGCATGTCGCCAAGGGCCTGGCGCACCTTCTTCACGTTGATGCCGATGCCCGTGGTGCCCCACATGTAGTTCACCGCATGCTGGTTGCCCGGGTCGAACACCGCGAGGCGGTTCTGGATCTCCGGCCACATATGGGTGAGGTTCGGCAGCTTCCCCTTGTCGAGCTTCTGGAACACCTTCGCGGTGATGAGGCGCTGCAGGAAGGGGCCCGACGGCACGACGATGTCGTAGCCGGACTTGCCCGCGAGCAGCTTCGTCTCGACGATCTCGTTGTTGTCGTAGGTGTCGTAGACCACCTTGATCCCGGTCGTCTGGGTGAACTCCTCCAGTGCCTTCGGGTCCACGTAGTCGGACCAGTTGTAGACGTTCACGACCCGCTGCTGCTGGGCGGCGGCGCCGGTCACGAGGGCAAGGCTGAGGGCGAACGAGGCGAGCGCGGCACGGATCATCGTGGGTGGGGTCTCCTGAAGGCGGTCGGGTTCCAGTCCTTGGCGTCGGCTGTCTGATGCCCCGAAAGGCATGGGATCTCCCGAAAGCGGTCGGGTTCGCGACAGTCGGACGCTAAGGCGTTTGAATGGCTGACACAATCCCAGGGTCAGGCCGCCCGGCGCCTCAAGCCGGCGAGCCGCTCCAAGGCCGCGTCGAGGGTCTCGTCGCGCTTCGCAAAGCAGAAGCGCACCACATTCTTCACGGCGCCTTCCGCGTAGAAGGCCGAGACCGGGATCGCCGCGACCCCGTGCTCCGTCACGAGGCGCCGGCAGAAGGCCACGTCGTCGGTCTCGCCCAAAGGCGCGATGTCGATGTTGAGAAAATACGTCCCCTGGCTCGGGATCACCCGGAAACCAAGGGTGTCGAGCCCCGCCGTGAAGCGGTCGCGGCTGCGGGCGAGGTCCCGGCGCAGGCCCTCGAAATAGGCGTCGTCCTTGGTAAGCCCGTAGGCGACCGCGGCCTGGAGGTTCGGGGGCGTCGTGAAGGTGAGGAACTGGTGCGCCTTGGCGAGACCCTTCATCAGGGCGGGCGCCGCGCAGACGAAGCCCACCTTCCAGCCCGTGAGATTGAAGATCTTGCCGGCGGAACCGATCTTCACGGTCCGCTCGCGCATGCCCGGCAGCGCCATGAGCGGCCGGTGCCGGCGCCCGTCGAACACCACATGCTCCCAGACCTCGTCGCAGACCGCCACCGCATCGAAGCGCTGGCAGAAGGAGGCAAGCAGCGCCAGATCCTCGTCGGAGAAGATGGTGGCGGTCGGGTTCAAGGGGTTGTTGAAGAGCACCACCCGCGTTTTGGGCGAGAAGGCGGCGGCGAGCGCCTCCTCCGTGAGGCGAAAGGTCGGGGGCTGGAGCGTGACGAAGCGCGGCACGCCGCCCGCCCGGCGCACGAGCGGCAGATAGGCGTCGTACATCGGCTCGAAGAGCACCACCTCGTCGCCCGGGGCGATGAGGGCCATGAGCGCGCCGGCGAGCGCCTCCGTGGCGCCCGAGGTCACCATGACCTCCGCCTGCGGATCGAGGTCCAGCCCCTGCCAGTGCCGGTAATGGGCCGCGATGGCCTGGCGCAGTTCGGGCAGGCCCATCATGGGCGGATACTGGTTCCAGCCCTCGATCACCGCCTCGGCCGCCTTGCGCCGCACGTCCTCCGGCCCCGGATCGTCCGGAAAGCCCTGGCCGAGATTGACGGCCCCCGTCTCGCGGGCGAGGGCGGACATGACTTCGAAGACGGTGGTGGGCAGGTTCGCGAAGATCGGGTTCATGAGGCGCTCCGGACGGGCGCCGTCCTAGCATGACGGGGCCACGCCTTGAACCCGGGGCGAGCCCTCACGAGGCGACGGCCCGCGCCGCCCCTGCTCCCTCACGAGGTGACGGCCCGCGCCGCCCCTGCTCCCTCACGAGGTGACAGCCCGCGCCGCCATTGCTATCGCGGGCCATGCGCGTCTCCCTCAATGCCGGTCTTGGCGGCCTCGTCCTGGTGCTCGGGCTCGCCTCGCTTGGCGTCGGCCCCGCCTCGATCGCGCCGCTCGAGGCCGCCAAGGCGCTGTTCGTGGATCTCGGCAACGCCACGGTGATCGTGCGCGAGATCCGCCTGCCGCGCACGCTCCTCGCGATCCTCATCGGCTGGATCTTCGGGCTCACGGGCGCGGCGCTCCAGGGACTCCTGCGCAACCCGCTCGCCGACACAGCGGTGTTCGGCGCGCCCCAGGCGGCGGCGCTCGGGGCTGTACTCGTGCTCTATTTCGGGCTCGTGGGGGCGCTTTCCTGGGCGCTGCCGCTGGCCGCGATCATCGGCGCCTTCCTCTCCATCGGCCTCGTGACCCTGGTGGCGGGCAGCCGCGGCACGATCGTGGTGCTGGTGCTCTCGGGCCTTGCGGTCGGAAGCCTTGCGGGCGCGGCCACATCCCTTGCCATCAGCCTCTCGCCCAATCCCTTCGCCGTGACGGAAATCGTCTTCTGGCTCCTCGGCTCCCTGGAGGACCGCTCGAGCGTCCACGTGATGCTGGCGCTCCCGTTCATCGCCCTTGCCACTGTGCTTCTCCTCGCGGCCCGCTCCGGGCTCACGGCCCTGTCGCTCGGGGAGGAGACGGCCGCGAGCCTCGGAATCCGGGTGCCGCGCCTGCGGGTCGCGGTCGTGGTCGCCGCCGCCATCGGCACGGGCGCCTCGGTCGCGGTCGCGGGCTCGATCGGCTTCGTCGGGCTCGTGGCGCCCCATCTGGTGCGCCCGCTCGTCGGGCACGATCCCGCCCGCACCCTCGTGCCGGCGGGGCTCGCGGGCGCCGCCCTGCTGCTCGCCGCCGACATCGCCGTGCGCCTCATCCCGTCCGGCGCCGAGGTGAAGATCGGCGTGCTCACGGCGCTGCTCGGCGTCCCATTCTTCCTCTGGATCATCGCGCGCCGGAAGGCGGAGCTCACGGAGGCCGTGGCGTGACGGACCTTCGCGCCGATCGTCTCACCCTCGCGCTCGGACGCCGTCCCGTCCTGCGGGACGTGAGCGTTGCGATGCCGGCCGGGTCCTTCACCGTGGTGGTCGGGCCCAACGGGGCCGGCAAGACCACCCTCCTGAGGGCTCTCGCCGGCCTCCTGCCCGCGGGCGCCGCCGTCACCCTCGACGGGCGGTCCCTGGCGGCCCTGTCGGCGGGCGAGCGCGCCCGCGCCGTCGCCTATCTGGCCCAGGGCGGGGGCGTCGCCTGGGCGATCCCGGTCCGGGACGTGGTGGCGCTGGGGCGCCTTCCCCACGGCGAGCGCCCCGAGCGGCTCTCGGACGAGGGCCGCCGCGCCGTCGCCGAGGCGCTTGCGGCCGTCGGGCTCGACGGGTTCGAGGGCCGGCCCGCGACCGAGCTCTCGGGGGGCGAGCGGGCAAGAGCCCTTCTCGCCCGGGCGCTCGCCACGCGGGCGCCGGTTCTCCTCGCGGACGAGCCCGTCGCCGCTCTCGATCCGCGCCACCAGCTCGCGGTTCTCGATGTCCTGAGGGCGCGCGCCCGGGCCGGGGCGGCGGTGGTCGCGGTCATGCACGATCTGTCCCTCGCGGCCCGGTTCGCAGACGCGATCTGCCTTCTGGAGGCAGGACGCGTCGTCGCGGCGGGATCTCCGGAGGCGGTGCTCACGGAAGGCCGGCTTGCCGCAAGCTTCGGCATCGTGGCGCGGGTGACCCGCATGGACGGCGCCCTTCTCGTCGTTCCCGAGCGCCCGCTGCCGGGAACGCCAGACCCCTGACCCAACAAGGAAACCGGCGTCACGGCTGCCGCCAAGCTCCCCCGGGCGGCCCGGCCTTGCGTTGACAAAGGGCGGGGGGAGGCGGATACCGCGCGGGTCCCATTCGCGCCTTTTCCCCTGATGAATCGCCAAGATTTCAAGAAGACACTCGTCATTCTGCACGACCTCGTGGCGACGGCCGTGGCCGTTCTCGCCACCTTCGTCGTGCGTTTCGACGGAGCGGTCCTGGAGGAGCGCTGGCAGCATCTGCCCCTGTTCCTGCCGCCCTTCGTGGTCCTGGCGGGCCTCGTCTACTGGTTCTTCCAGCTCTACCGCTCCAAGTGGCGCTTCGCGTCCCTGCCCGATCTCTTCAACATCTTCCGCGCCTCCACGGTGCTGGCGGTGGCGCTGGTCGTCATCGACTACGTGCTCGTCTCGCCGCAGCTCTTCGGGTTCTACTTCTTCGGCAAGATCACGATCGCGCTCTATTGGCTGGTGCAGATGTTCCTGCTCGGCGGCCCGCGCATCGCCTTCCGCTACCTGAAATACGCCCGCTCCCGCCACACCCTGGACCGGGATACCAACACGCCGACGCTGCTCCTTGGCCGCGCCAGCGACATCGAGGTGATCCTGCGCGCCATCGAGACGGGCTCGGTGAAGAAGATCCAGCCGAAGGGCATCCTCTCCTACCGCCCGGCGGATATGGGCCAGTCGATCCGCGGCGTGCCCGTGCTCGGCAATTTCGGCGACCTCGATCAGGTGGTGCAGGATTTCCACGAGCGGGGCGTTTCGATCCGCCGCCTCGTCGCGACCCCGAGCGCGCTGGCTCCCGAGGCGAACCCCGACCTTCTCATCGCCCGGGCCCGGCGCCTCGGCCTGCCGCTCTCGCGGGTCACGAGCCTTGGCGAGGGCATGCGCGATGCGGAACTCGCGCCCCTCGAGATCGAGGACCTGCTCCTGCGCCCCACCGTCCAGATCGACCGAGCGCGGCTCGAAACCTTCATTCGCGGCAAGCGGGTGCTGGTCACCGGCGGGGGCGGCTCCATCGGTTCCGAGATCTGCAGCCGCGTGGTGGCGTTCGGGGCCAGCGATCTGCTCGTCCTCGAAAGCTCCGAGCCCTCGCTCCACCACATCCTGGAGAATCCGGCGATCGCGGAGAGCGACACCGGCGTCGACGGCGTCATCGCCGATGTGCGCGACCGGGAGCGGGTGCGCGAGGTGATGCTCGATTTTCGCCCGGACGTGGTGTTCCACGCGGCGGCCCTGAAGCATGTGCCCTATCTGGAAAAGGACTGGGCCGAGGGCATCAAGACCAACGTGTTCGGCTCCGTGAACGTGGCGGACGCGGCCGTGGAGGCGGGAGCCGCGGCGCTCGTGATGATCTCCACCGACAAGGCCATCGAGCCCGTCTCCATGCTCGGCGTCACGAAGCGGCTCGCGGAGATGTACGCGCAGGCGCTCGACGCGGAGTTCATGGGACAGCCGGGCGCGACCCGCCTCATCGCCGTGCGCTTCGGCAACGTGCTGGGCTCGGTCGGCTCCGTGGTGCCGAAGTTCAAGGCGCAGATCGCCCGCGGCGGCCCCGTCACGGTCACGCATCCGGACATGGTGCGGTACTTCATGACCACCCGCGAGGCCGCGGATCTCGTGCTCACCTCGGCCTCTCACGCGGACGGCAACGGGCGCGCCGTCTCCTCGGCGAACGCGGACGACCGGGCCTCGGTCTACGTGCTCAAGATGGGGCAACCGGTGCGGATCCTGGATCTGGCCGAGCGGATGATCCGGCTCGCGGGCTTCGAGCCCGGGGAGGATATCGACGTCGTCGTCACGGGCACCCGGCCCGGCGAGCGCCTGAACGAGATTCTGTTCGCCCGCGAGGAGCCGATGGCCGAGATCGGCATCGACGGCGTGATGGCGGCAAAGCCCGTCTTCGCGGACCGGGCGCGGCTCGACCACTGGCTCGCCACCCTCGACCGCGCCATCGCCAAGGCCGACAGGGCCGGGGCGGAGCGGGTGTTCGAGGACGCGATCCCTGAATTCAAGCGCCGCACGCAGGTCATGGCCCGCGCCGAGCGCAGCCTGCCGGCCGCCCCGCAGCCGGCCGCGATCCGCAGCGCCTGACCCTCAGGCGCCGCCTGCCGAACGGGCAAGCCGCGCAAGCCCCTCCCGCGATCCCGCCGCCGGCTCCCAGCCATAGGCTCGCAGCGCCCCCGGATCCACGACGAGCGAGCCGGCGAGGCGCTCGAAAGCCTCCTCCCGCTTTGCAAGACGGGCCGCCGCCTTCAGGAGAGCCGTGGGCACGGGCAGGAGCCCCGGCTTGCGGCCGAGCCCCTCGCGCAAGGCGGCCACCATCTCAGCCACCGTGAGGGGCTCCGGATCCGCCACGAGGAGCGGCCGCCGGATCGGGCCCTGCGCCTTCAAAACCGCATCGACGCCGGCCGCGAGGTTGTCGACGGACAGGATCGAGCGCTTGGCCTTGAGCCCCCCGAGGGGGAGCGGGAAGGGGGAGCGGGCAAGATCGAGGAGCGCCGCCATGTTGCCCTTCACCCCCGGGCCGTAGACGAGAACCGGGCGGAGGGCGACCCAATCCATCGCAAGCTCCGCCAATCCCTGCTCGGCGGCGAGTTTCGAGCGGCCATAGGGGTCCGTCGGCGCGGGCGCATCGGCCTCGGTCAGGATGCCCGGAGCCGTCGGCCCGGTCTGGGCGCGGATGGAGGAAAGAAAGACGAAGCGCTTGATCCCCGCCTTCTCGGCCGCCCGGGCGAGCCCGATGGTCGCCTCCGTGTTGATCGACCGGTAATCGTCCTCGGGGCGGCCCGTCATCGCATGGGCGATGGCAGCCGAATGGACCACCGCGTCGACGCCGCGCAGGGCCGCCGCCATGTTCCGGGGCGAGGCGATGTCGCCGATCACCGCGCTTGACGCCTCACCCGGCACCTCGGAGGGGCGCCGCAGGAGCACCCGCACGTGATAGCCCCGCGCCTGCAGGGCGCCGAGGAGATGGCGGCCGATGAAGCCCGTCGATCCGGTGAGCGCGACGACCGGGGCGCTCATGCGGGGTCTCCATGGGTGAGGGATGCGGCGATCGAAGGCGGGGTCATCGGGAGGTCTCGGTGAGAGCTTCGACGGAGCGGGGGCGCGAAAAGCGCCTGAGCATAACGCCGACGAGGGCCAAACCGACGACGAGCGCGCCGATTTGAACGGCCGGGTCCGGCATCGCGAGGGTCAGGGCGGCAAGCGCGGCGAGAAGGAGGTTGAGCCCGAACACATGCGCGCTCACCGCGAGAGCCGAAAAGCCGTTCGTGGTGGCCTGCTGATAGAAATGGCTGCGATGAGCCTCCCAGACCCGCTCGCCCCGGGCGAGACGCCGCAACAGGGTGAGCGTCGCATCGACGAGATGGTAGAGCGGCAGGAGGAGCGCCGCCGCGAGGGCGCCCGTGCCGGCGAGTTGCAGGAGAAGCCAGCCGACCAGCAACCCGATCGGCAGCGAGCCCACATCGCCCATGAAGAGCTTCGCGACCGGTTTGTTGAAGGGTGCAAAGCCGAGAAGGGCGCCGCACAAAGCGGCGGCCACGAGACCGGCGGGCTCAGGCACCATGTTCAGTTCGCCGAGTGCTGCGAAGAAGCCCGTTATCGGCAACATCTCGGCAGTCGTGATCCAGTCGAGCCCGTCCATGAAGTTGACGAGGTTCACGAACCAGGTGCCGGCGAGGACGAGGAGGATGCGCTCCGCCGCCAGCGGTACGGCGTCGGGCAGGATGCGCAGATCCGACGCGAAGACGACAGCAGCGACCGCCGCGAGCTGAATGAAAAGGCGCGGCCCTGCCGGAAGAGGACGGATGTCGTCCACGGCGCCGACCAGGGCGAGTACGAGGGTCGCACCGAAAAGCGCGGCGATCCGCGGGACTTCGAAGGGGCCGGATGCGGCAAGGGCCATGCCGCCGACCAGAAGGGTCGCCGCCACGATGGCGATCCCGCCTCCCTGGGGCGTCGGTACCCGATGGCTCGACCGGGCGTTCGGACGCGCGAGCGCATAGCGCTGGAGGAGCGGTTTCAGGAGCCAGATGAGCGCGTATGACACGGCCATCGCGGCGAGGAGGACAAAAAGCGGCATCGCCGCTGCTTTAGCGCCGCCCGCGACGTGAAGCCAGGGCCGGCCTCAAAGGCCGTGATAGGCCCGGTACCATTGGACGAACCGGCGGACGCCCTCCTTCAGGGGTGTCGCGGGCGCAAAGCCCACATCCCGGCGCAGGTCCGTGATGTCGGCGCGCGTCTCCAGCACGTCCCCGGGGGGCAGCGGACGGTCGATGCGCGTCGCGGTGCGTCCCAGCTCCGCCTCGATGATCCGGACGAGGTCGTTCAACTCCTCCGGGCTGTCGTTGCCGATGTTGTAGATCCGGTGCGGCACACCCGCCGTCGCCGGGTCCGGATTCTCCGCCCGCCAGGCCGGATCGGGCGCCGCCGGCCGGTCGAGGACGCGTACGACGCCTTCCACGATGTCGTCCACATAGGTGAAGTCGCGCCACACCCGGCCCGCATGCGCCACCTCGATGGTGCGCCCGCGGGCGATGGCATCCGTGAAGGCGTAGACCGCCATGTCGGGACGGCCCCAGGGGCCATAGACCGTGAAGAAGCGAAGGCCCGTGGCCGGCAGGCCGAAGAGGTGGGCGTAGGAATGCGCCATGCCCTCGTTCGCCTGCTTGGTCGCCGCATAGAGGCTCACCGGATGGGCGGTCCCGTCGTGCTCGGAGAAGGGAAGCTTGCGGTTCGCTCCATAGACGGAGCTCGACGAGGCATAGACGAGGTGCTCGATGCCCCCGTGCCGGCAGGCTTCGAGAATGTTGAGGAAGGCCACCACGTTCGCGGTCACATAGGGCATGGGCTCGGTGAGCGCCCGGCGCACGCCTGGCTGGGCCGCCAGATGCACCACCCGGCGGAAGCGATGCCGCGCGAAAAGATCGCGCACCGCAGCCTCGTCGCCAAGGTCGAGCCGCTCCAGGGCGTAGGCGTTGCGTCCTGCGAGTTCCGCGGCCCGGGCTTCTTTCAGGGCGACGTCGTAATAGGGGGTGAAGCTGTCCACGCCCACCACGGCCTCGCCGCGGTCGAGCAGCCGCTTTGCGACGTGAAAACCGATGAAGCCGGCCGCGCCGGTGACGAGGATCGGTGCGGCCATCGGCGGTGGGATCTCGCGTTGCAGGTCGGGTCGGGCAGGACCTTAACGGTGTGGAGCCCAACCGCAAAATCGTCGCCCCTGTCCAGGAGCGTCGCTCGCCGGGGAGAGAACGGGTCCGCCCGCGATGCCGCTACTCTGCCGGCACTCGTGCCGCATCCTGCCCGGTGGCGAGCGGCGCGAAGGAGAGGCTCTGCCGCTCGCGGGCGATGAAGGCAGTCGGCATCACCTGCTGCATCTCGGCCTCGATGCCCCTGAGATAGGTGTCGTCATGGCCGGGATAGAGGTGGAAGATCGCCAGCGCCTTCACGCCCGCTTCCCGGCAGAGCTCCACGCCCTTCTGCCAGGTGGAATGGCCCCAGCCCTTGCAGGCGGAATATTCCGTGTCCGAGAACATGCCGTCGTAGAGCACGAGGTCGGCGTCGCGCACGAAGTCGACGAGGCCCGGGTCAGGCCAGGAATCCGAGTGCTCGATATCGCTGATGTAGCAGAAGCTGCGGCCCCCGTGCTCGAAGCGGTAGCCCGTAGCTCCGCCCGGATGGTTCAGGGGATGCGTCAGAACTCGGTGACCGTCCGCGAAGGCGAGGGTCTGGCCGGCCTTGAACCCCCTGTGCTCGAACCGGGCTGGGAGCACGTCGAGGGTGATCGGAAAGATCGGCGGCGCGAACAGCCGGTCGAGCGCCTCCGCGGCAGTGGCGCCGTCGAGATTGCCGCAATAGGTGCGGATCACCCGATCGCGGCCGAGCACGGCTGGCTTGAAGAAAGGCAAGCCCACAATGTGATCGAGGTGCAGGTGGCTGAGGAGCACATCCACCTCGTTAGGCAGGTCGGCGCCCGAGAAATGACCCAGGGCCGAGATGCCGGTGCCCGCGTCGACCACGAAGAGGCGATCGCCGCAGCGGACCTCGACGCAAGGGGTATGACACCCGAACTCCACGAATTGCGGGCCGGATGCCGAAGTCGAGCCGCGAACGCCCCAGAATCGCACCTGGAGCGCTTCGTTGGAGGTCGTATTACGCCATACCATCACGGGACTGTGACCTCTCGTGCGAGCCCTGCCTGTGCGCTGGCACACATGGACGACCCCTCTGCTCTCCGCCTTTCAGCCAAGGCACGGCGACGGGCGGCCAAGCCAGGCAACCTTCGCCATTGCGGCAACGGCATCACCGGATAGCCGGTTCCTGACAGGCCGAAACCTCCCTGGACAAATGGGATCGGGCCGCTCACGCAACGGCAGTTTCGGGCTGGCGCAGCCGCCTGTCGTCAAGGTTCGCAAGCCCGCGTTCGAAGCGGATCACGGCGTCGAGCGGCGGCCGGTCCATGCCGGGCGAGACCTCCGAGGTGACGAGCACGAGACCCCGGCCGACGAGAGCCCGTCGCAGCCGCGCCACGAGGGCGTCGGCCGCAGGGCCGGGCAGCCCGTCGAGGGCGCGCTCCACCACCACGATGTCCGGGCGCCGCACGAGGCAGCGCACGAGGTCGATCGCCGCGATCTCGCTCACCGTGAGATCGTCGCCCCTGATGTCGACGGGGCTCAGAAGGCCGATGCGGGACACGTCGCCGTCGAGGCCCCGCTCGGTCAGCACCCGGCGGATGACCCCGTGGACGGCGGCTTCGGCACCGGCCTGGTCGGCGGCAATGCGGCCAAAGAGGAGGTTGTCCTGAACGCTCGCGGCCGTGCACAGGCGGCCCTCGTCGTAGAACTCGATCGAGGGCTTGAGGCTCACCGGCAGCATCTTGGCGAAGTCCGCGCGGGCCGCGAGGAGGCGGGCGCGGAGCGCGTCGTCCATGAGGCCGAGGCGATGGCGGCTCTCGCTATAGCGGAGGGCGAGCCCGATCAGGCGCTCCCGGTCGCGCGCCGAGTCGGCGCCCCGGCGCCGCTCGGCCCGGCGCTCCACAAGATCCTCGAAATACGGCCGGTCCGAGCCCGAAAAGAAGGAGAAGCGCTCGAAGAGCGGGTGCCCGTCCGGGATCTCGGCAAAGATCTCGATCATGCTGGTGGCGATGGACAGGCCGACCGCCGCGAGCGGCTTCGTCAGTTCCTCGGCCTCGAGAATCGCGCGGACGAAGGGATGCGAGGCGAGGTTGTCCTCCCGGAACGTGTCCCCGATGGGCTTTCCGAAGAGCATGTTCTCGCCGATCGTGGCGTGGTGGTTGTAGCGGCTCGCGTCGAAGGGATCGACGTACCGATCGAGCCCTTCCTGGGCGAGCGCCGCCTGCACGGCCCGGCGGGAATCCACGATGGCGGCCGCAAGCTTGGGCTCCCGGGCCGGATCCAAGGTCCCGGCGAGGCCGCGGGCGTGGATGAGCCGGTCGAGCCCCGCCGCCGTCACGGCTTCGCTGAGCCGGTCGTCGAGATAGGGCTCGTTCGGAGCGCAGCCGTAGATCAGGTTGTCGCGGAGCGTGCCCGGGATCAGCACGGTCTCGCCACCCGCAAAAGCGATGCGCCGGGCCCGTTCGGCCGGGTCGACCGCATTCAGGTCGATGCCCCCGTAGGTGAGCCGGCCCGTGGACGGCTCCACGAGGCCGCCGATGAGGGCGGCCAGGATCCGGGGGCCCGCATCGCCGTCGCCCACCAGGGCCACATGGGCCGGAAAGGGCAGGTTGAGGTCGATGCCGGTCACCCGGGCGCCGCTCGCCGGGTCGTAGGCGGACAGCCCCTGGGCCACCAGCGTTCCGGCCCGGGGCAGGGAGGCGGCGGCCTCGCGCCGCTCCCGGGTCTGGAGATGGGCGACCATGCGGGCCGCTTCCTGAAGCAGGGGGCGGACCTGGTCCACGAGGCGGCGCCACTGGGCGAGTTCGCGGATGGCCGAGCCGGCCAACGCCGCCGCGAGGCTCGCGGCCAGGATCGTGCCGATGGTGAGGCCTCGCTCGGCGGCGAACCAGGCGCCGGTGCCGAGCACCGCGAGGGGCGTGAGGAGCAGGGCCGCCGCCGCCAGGGCATCGACGGCGGCCAGACGCCGTTCCTGTGCCTCCACGGGCCCGTGCTGCTGGACGAGGGCGCGGCTCAGGCGGTCGCGCTCGTAATCGCCCGTGCCGTGGGCCCTCAGGGCCGGCAGGCGCCGCAGCAGATCGCCGAGGGATTGCTCGATGGCCTGGCCTTCGATGCGGCGGGCCCGGACGGCGCCGACCCGGGTGTCGAGGCGCCGGTTCATGGCAACGGCACACAGGGCCAGCATCACGGTGAGCGCCAGGGCAAGGCGCCAATCGGCCAGGAGGGTGAAGAGGAAGGCGGTCACCACGACGCCGCCCGCCTGAACCGGGGCGAGGGCGGCCGAGCCGATGACGGCGCTCTCCCGGGCTAGGGAATCGCCGGCCAGCGCCGCCGTGGCGGCGTTCTCGTCCCGCGCCGCGGCCGGGGAGCCCAGGAGCGCGGCCAGGATCGCCCGGCGCACCCGCGCCAAGGCTTCGGCGCCGATCCCGGCCGCGAGCCAATCGACGCCGACGAGGCAGAGGCCGACCAGAACCGGCAGGGTCGCAAGGCTGGCGAGCACCGCGCTCGCCAGGGCCGGTCGTTCGAGGGGAATGCCCGGCAACAGGGTGATCGGCTCGATCCCAAGCCGCTCCGGCAGGACAAGGCGCAGGCGTCCGAAGGGCTCCACGGCAGCCGCGCCGATCACCTGGTCGACGAGCACGCGGACGAGATCGAAGCCGGCAAGGAGCAGCAGCCCGGCGGCAAGGAGCAGGACGACAGCCGCCGCGTAACGCGCGGGGCTCGTCGTCCAGGCGAGGCGAACGGGATCGCGCTCCATCAAAAGGCTTCCTTCGCAATCATTCATGGGGGCAGATAGGGCCCGGTTGGGCCAGAACCCTATCCAAGCGAGGGGGGCTCGACCAGTCCCCGGCCGGAACCGCGACATCGTCAGCCTCGCCGGACCAGTACCGCCGCCGCCGTGCGGCGCCGCACACCTACCGCGCGATCCGCATTCGCCAAGGTCTCGTCGGCTCGCCCGCGGGCGCTATCTCGCCCCTCTTCCGCAGCCGACCACAGGCGCACGCAACGGGCCATGACCACCACGCACACCGCACGATCCGCCCTGGCCGTCGATCCGGTCTTCAGGCTCGTGCTCGAGCTTGCGGATCGCGAGCCCGCCGGGAACCTGCCGCGACGGCTGCAGGGCCTGTTTCGGGAATTGCAGCAGCCCGAGCCGCCACGGCCCGCCGACGACATCGAGGATCTGATCTGGGCCTTGTGGATCTCGCACGAGGACCGCACCGCCGAGGAGATCATGGGCGCGGCCGTGGAAGCCATGGCGTCGAGCGACCTTGCCCAGGCGCGCTCGCTCCTCGACCACCTGGTGGAGCGCCATCCCGATTGGGCGGAGGCCTGGAACAAGCGGGCGACCCTCGCCTTCATCGAGAAGCGCGACGCGGAAAGCTTGCCCGATCTCCAGCGCGCGCTGGAGCTCGAGCCGCGCCATTTCGGCGCCGTCTCGGGCTTTGGCCAGATCTGCCTGCGCAACGGCTTTCTCAACGAGGCCCGCGCCGCCTTCCAGGTGGCGCTCTCGCTCAACCCGCACCTTCAGGGCCTGCGCGAGATCATCGACGACCTCAACCCGCAGACCCTCATGCTGCATTGATCATGTGCGCGGCTCGGCGATGCCGGGCGGTCGCGATCCCTCGTGCGGCTCGGCGATGCCGGACGGTCGCGCCGTCGCGCGCGGCTCTGCGATGCCGAGGCGGTCGCGCCCTCGTGCGGCTCGGCGATGCCCATGCCCGTTGTGGCCCGCCGCCCCTCGCATCCGACCCTCATCCTGCGCTAGCGTGGCTCGAAACGGATACGGGCCATGCAGGATTTCGGAGCATACGACTACATCATCGTGGGCGCGGGCTCGGCGGGCTGCGTGCTGGCGAACCGCCTGTCGGCGGACCCCAAAAACCGGGTGCTGGTGCTGGAGGCGGGCGGGCGCGACCGGTGGATCTGGTTCCACATTCCGGTCGGCTACCTCTTCGCCATCGGCAATCCGCGCGCGGATTGGATGTTCACCACGGGCGCGGAGCCTGGGCTCGGCGGTCGCACGCTCGCCTATCCGCGCGGCAAGGTGATCGGCGGCTCCTCCGCCATCAACGCCATGATCTACATGCGCGGGCAGGCGGCCGATTACGACGGCTGGCGCCAACTCGGCCTGGAGGGCTGGGGTTGGGACGACGTGCTGCCCCACTTCCTGCGCCACGAGGACCACGTGGCGCCACCCAATGCCTTTCATCGCAGCGGCGGCGAATGGCGCGTGGAGCATCCGCGCATCCGCTGGGACATCCTCGATGCGGTGCGCGAGGCCGCGAGCGCCGCCGGCATTCCCAAGATCGACGACTTCAACAGCGGCGACAACGAGGGCTCCTCCTATTTCCAGGTGAACCAGAAGCGCGGCCGCCGCTGGAGCGCCGCTCGCGGCTTCCTGAAGCCCGCTCTCAACCGCCCGAACCTACGGCTCGAAACGGGTGTCCATGTGGAGCGCGTGCTCCTCGAAGGCCGGCGCGCCGTCGGCATCGTGTTCAGCCGCGACGGGCAGACCTTCACGGCCAAGGCCGACGGCGAGGTGATCCTCGCGGCCGGTGCCGTCGCGTCCCCCGGCCTCCTCGAGCGTTCCGGCATCGGCGATGCGGCCCGGCTCCAGAGCCTCGGCCTTCCCGTGGTGCATCATGCGCCCGGCGTCGGCGAGAACCTGCAGGATCACCTCCAATTGCGGCCGATCTACAAGGTCGAGGGCGTGCGCACGCTCAACACCGAATACGCGAAGCTCTGGAAGCGCGCCGCCATGGCGTTCGAATACGCGTTCCTGCGCAAGGGCCCGCTCACCATGGCGCCCTCGCAGCTCGGCGTCTTCACGCGCTCCTCGCCCGATTACGCGACCGCCAATCTCGAATTTCACTTCCAGCCGCTCTCCCTCGACAAATGGGGCGACGGCCTGCACCCCTTCGGCGCCTTCACGGCGAGCGTGTGCAACCTGCGCCCCTCAAGCCGCGGCCATGTACACATCACGGCGCCGGACGGGCGCACGGCGCCGGCGATCCAGCCGAACTACCTCTCGACGGACGAGGATCGCCGCGTTGCCGTCGATGCCATCAAGGTCACCCGCCACATCGTCGGACAGGCGCCCCTCGCCCGATTCCGGCCGCAGGAATACAAGCCCGGCGCCCATCTCACCTCCGACGAGGAGCTGGTGGTCGCGGCGGGCGAGATCGGCACCACGATCTTCCATCCCGTGGGGACCGCCAAGATGGGCGCCGAGACGGATCCGATGGCGGTTCTCGACGAGCGCCTCAGGGTGCGGGGCATCGAGCGGTTGCGCGTGGTCGACGCCTCGGCCATGCCGCGCATCACATCGGGCAACACGAACTCTCCGACGATCATGATCGCGGAGAAGGGTGCCGCCATGGTGCTGGAGGATGCGCGGCGCTGAACGGCACCGCGCCTTCAAAGGACGCACGGCGCGGAAAAGCGCTGTCGTGCCGCGACATTGCGAGCCTTTCGGGAGCATTGCGGAACGGGGCGTGAACGGCGAGGCTGGCTCATGCCCGAATCGTCTTCCGCCGCCAGCATCATTGTCCCGAGCACAGGCATCCTGCCCCCAGACCGCCGCCAGTCGCCCATCGCGGCCGGGGTGCAGCGGGGCGTGCGCCGCCTTTTCGCGCAGCTCGGTCACGTGACCCTTCCCGAATTCACCCTCGCGAATGGCCGCCGCGCCGACGTGATCGCCCTCGCTCCCGACGGGCAGCTCACGATCATCGAGATCAAGTCCAGCGTGGCGGATTTCAGGGCCGATCAGAAATGGCCCGACTACGAGGATTTCTGCGACCGCTTCTATTTCGCGGTGCCGGAGACCGTGCCCTTCGACGTGCTGCCGCAGGATCGCGGCCTCATCCTCGCGGATTCGTTCGGCGCCGCCATCATGCGGGAGGCGCAATCCCACGCGCTCGCGGGCGCGCGGCGCAAGGCGGTGATGCTGCGCTTTGCCCATGTGGCGGCCGGGATCCTCCATGCCATGGCGGATCCGGACGGAGTGCCGGACGGGCGGCTGTAATCACGAAAAAGGGCGCCGCTCGCGCGACGCCCCAATGTCTATATGGCGATGTGGGACTGCTCAGCGCGGCGCGCGCTTGGCGAGAATGCGCTGCAGGGTCCGGCGGTGCATGTTGAGACGGCGCGCCGTCTCGGAGACGTTGCGGCCGCACAGCTCGTAGACCCGCTGGATGTGCTCCCAGCGCACCCGGTCGGCGGACATGGGGTTTTCCGGCGGGAGCGCCCGCTCGCCGGGCTGGGCCATGAGGGCCGCGTGGATCTCGTCCGCGTCGGCGGGCTTTGCCAGATAGTCGAAGGCGCCCATCTTCACGGCCGTCACCGCGGTCGCGATATTGCCGTAGCCGGTGAGGATCACGCCGCGCGCATCGGGGCGGCGCTCCTTGAGCCGCTCGATCACGTCGAGGCCGTTGCCGTCGCCGAGCCGCATGTCGATCACCGCGAAGGCCGGAGCCTCGCTCTCGACGGCCGCGATCCCGTCCGCCACGCTCTCGGCGACGCGCACGAGATAGCCGCGGCCTTCCATGGCGCGGGCGAGCCGCGTCGAGAACGGACGGTCGTCGTCGACGATCAGGAGGCTTTTGTCGGCGTAGGCTTCGAATGCCGTGGGCGCATCCGCCATTACACGATCTCCTTGCGTCACGTGACGCTCCTTTCCGGAAGGCTCTGACTGCTCAAAGCCTTATATAGGAACGGTTTGCGCATTCGTCAGGGGCTCCTGGGAGCCCCCCTGCGACAACGTTGCCGCACCCCGTTCAAACGCACGACGGGGCCAAACGATCCGGGCGACCGCGCCCGTCGCCGGCGGCGGCACGTTCGAGAGATAGAGCTGCGCGCCGGAGCGCTCGATGAGGGTCTTGGCGATGAACAGGCCAAGGCCGAGACCGGAGCCGCTCTCCTCGTCCCCCGGCAGACGCTCGGCGGCGCTGCGGGTCGTCACGTAGGGCTCGCCCACGCGCAGCAGAACGTCGGGCGCGTAGCCCGGTCCGTCGTCGCGAATATCGAGGCGTACCTCGTCCGCCGTCCAGCGCGCCTGGATGAGCACCCGCTCCCCCGCAAAATCCACCGCATTGTCTACGATGTTGGCGAGCCCGTAGACCACTCCCGGATTGCGCCGGCCCATGGGCTCGGGCCCCTCGCCGCCGCTCGTCACCTCGATCTCGAAGCCGAGCGAGCGGTGCGGCGCCACGATCTCCTCGACGAGATGGTTCAGCGAGATCGTCTCCAGGAAGGCCGATTGGTCCTGGCCCATGGAGGTGAGCTTCGTGAGGATGGTCCGGCAGCGCTCGACCTGCTCGCGCAGGAGCCTCAGGTCGTCCGCGATGGGCCCGTCCTGAGGCATCGCGTGATTGAGCTCCTTCGCCACGAGGGCGATGGTGGCAAGAGGCGTTCCCAATTCATGGGCCGCGGCCGCCGCGAGCCCATCGAGCTGCGTGAGGTGCTGCTCGCGGGCGAGCACGAGTTCGGTCGCGGCGAGCGCGTCGCCGAGCTGGCGCGCCTCCTCGGCGACGCGCCAAGCATAGACCCCGGTGAAGGCGGTCCCGAGCAGGATCGCGGTCCAGATCCCGGTCACGTAGACGAAGGGCAGTTCGAGCGCCTCCCCCGGAAACCAGGGCATGGGTCGGTGCACCAGGACGAGGAGCGTCGCCGAGCCCACCGCGAGAAGCCCGAGGCCCAGCGTCCGCTCCGGCGTCAGCGCCGTCGCCGAGATCAGCACCGGCGCGAGGAACAGCATGGAGAAGGGGTTTTGCAGGCCCCCCGTCAGGTAGAGGAGGGCGGCAAGCTGCAGGATGTCGAAGCCCAGGAGCAGGGTCGCCGCATTGTCCGACAGCCGGTGCGCGGCCGGATACCGGATGCGCAGGGCGAGATTCACCCAGGCGGACAGGGAGATCATCAGCAGGCAGAGGCCGAAGGGGAGCGGGAAGCCGAAGGCGAACTGCACCACCGCCACGGCCGAGGCCTGCCCCGTGATCGCAAGCCATCGCAGGCGCACCAGGGTGTCGAGGCGCAGATGCCGGGCCGTCCGGCCAAAATCCATCGGTCCGATGTCCATCGCTGGAAAGGATAGGGTTGCGCCCGCGCTCTTCGAGGGGAGGCGGTCTCCTCCCCTGGTCGAAGCTCACCGCCTGTTCGGAGGGGAAATGGCCGCCGGCAGGGGTTCGGCCCGGCTCCGAGGGCGTCGAAAAAGCCTGCTCCCGTTGCGGCATCCGTTACGACACCCCCCAAATGGGCGAGTTAAAAACGTCACAGAATGGGACGTTTATGGTTTCCTAGGCTTTAGCAGCATTGAATAGCCAGGCTGGAACTTTACGATCCGGCGGTTGGTTGAGTTTTCACAGCCCGGCTTCGCTGATTGCATCGGCGAAGTGTTTGAAGGGCTCCCAACTGGGGCTATCGAATGAACCTCGCCTACTACTGGTACGATGCGGCCCACATGATGCTCTCACCGGCCCGGGCCGCGACCGAGGGCGCCAAATTCCTCTTCGACAACCCGATCAGCCCCCTGAGCCACACCCCCTACGGGCGCACCATGTCGGCCGCCTGCGAGCTGTTCGAGCGCACCACGCGCCGTTACGGCAAGCCGGATTTCGGCCTGCCGACGGCGGTGGTGGACGGCGAAGCCGTGGCGGTCACCGAGCGGGTGGTCTGGGAGCGTCCCTTTTGCCGGGTGCTCGCCTTCGACCGGGCGCATCCCAAGGCCGCGGCCCAGCCCAAGGTCCTGATCACGGCTCCGATGTCGGGCCATTACGCGACCCTGCTGCGCGGAACGGTCGAGACCTTCCTGCCCACGCACCAGGTGTTCATCACCGACTGGACCGATGCCAGCATGGTGCCCCTCGCGGCGGGCCGGTTCGACCTCGACGACTACATCGACTACCTCATCGCCATGTTCCGGGAGCTCGGCCCCGACCTCCACGTGATGGCCGTGTGCCAGCCCTCCGTGCCGGTCATCGCCGCCATCGCCCGCATGGAGGCCGAGAACGACCCGGCGACTCCCGTATCCATGACCCTCATGGGCGGCCCCATCGACACCCGCCGGTCGCCCACGGCCGTGAACCAGCTCGCCGAGGAGCGCGGGATCGACTGGTTCAAGCAGCATTGCATCGTGCGCGTACCCCCGGCCCATCCGGGCTTCTGGCGCGAGGTCTATCCGGGCTTCCTGCAGCTCTCGGGATTCATGGCCATGAACCTCGACCGGCACGTCACCGCCCATTACGACATGTTCAAGCATCTCGTGCGCGGCGACGGCGATTCCGCCGAGAAGCACCGGGAATTCTATGACGAGTACCTCGCCGTCATGGATCTCACGGCCGAGTTCTACCTCCAGACCGTCGACAAAGTGTTCGTCCGCCACGAGCTGCCGAAGGGCGAGATGATGCACCGGGGCAAGCCGGTGGACCTCATGGCCATCCGGCGCTGCGCCATCATGGCGGTCGAGGGCGAGAAGGACGACATCTCCGGCATCGGCCAGACCCTGGCGGCCCTGGAGCTGACCCCGAACCTGCCGTCCTCCAAGAAGCTCTACCATCTCCAGAAGAGCGTCGGCCATTACGGCGTCTTCAACGGGTCCCGGTTCCGCAAGGAGATCGCCCCGCGAATCGCGGGCTTCATGGCAGAGCAGGGCGCCGCCGCCCGTCCCCGCGCCCGCCTGCGGGCGGTGTAAGGGTCGCCGGCCGCTCCGGCGGACCGAAACAGGATGCTTAGCGCCGGGCGGGGATGTCGTCCCCTCCGGCGCGACGCCCCCGGCCTCGACCCGGTCCAGACGCCCTCTCTCGACACCGCTTCCGCTTTGCGGCACCGTTTCCCCAAGCGGAGCCGTTCCGCGTCCCGAACAGGCCCCTGCGGCGGGGTGAATCACATGGACGAGAGCTCCCGCTGGCGCCGTCAAGCCCTTCTCTTTGTTCTGGATTGGTTCACGCCAGCGGCAAACGGCAGCGCTGACAAATCAGGGCGTTCCGGGCAGATTGCGCCCATGAAAACCGCCCTGTTCCGCCGCGTTTCTGCGGACCCGATCACCATCGATGTCGAGCATGCGGGCCAAGCCTTCCAGGTGGCCCTGCGCCGCCGCTCGACCGCCAAGCGAATCACCCTGCGCGTGTCGAACGCCACCGGCGACGTGGTGCTGACCGTCCCGGAGCGGACCGACCTGCGAGTCGCCCAGCGCTTCGTCGATTCCCACGGCGACTGGATCGTCCATCGCCTCGCCAAGGTGCCGAAAAGGGTCGAGTTTCGGCCCGGCGCCACAGTCCCGCTGCGGGGTCAGGGCCACAAGATCGTCCATTGGAGCGGCATCCGGGCCCCGACCCAGGCCATGACGGCGCCGACCGGCGAGCCCATCATCGCGGTCGCGGGCGACCGGCCGCACCTGCCCCGCCGGATCCGGGACTTCCTGGAGGCCGAGGCGAAGCGGGACCTCACCGCCGCCGTGCGCCGGCATACGGCAAAGCTCGGCGTCGAGGCAAAGCGCATCACCGTGCGGGACACCACGAGCCGCTGGGGCTCCTGCTCGGCGACCGGCGCGCTCAGCTTCTCCTGGCGGCTCATTCTGGCCCCGCCCTTCGTGCTCGACTACCTGGCCGCCCACGAGGTGGCGCACTTACGCGAGCTCAACCACTCGCACCGCTTCTGGCGCCTCGTCCACCAGCTCTGCCCGCGCACGGAGGAGGCGGAGCGCTGGCTCAAGCGCCACGGCAGCGAGCTGCACCGGTTCGGGTAAGGGCTGGCCGCGACAAGCGCGCTACAGGCCGGTTGTGGCGGATCGCATGCCGTGCGTTGCGCCGGTTCGGGTGAGAACCGGCCGCCGAGCGCTCAATACAGGACGATGGTTGCGGACAGGGTCTTGAGGCTAGGCCCTAAAGGCATCGGCTCCCATTCCAGGTGGAGTGGGATGAGATCGCCTCTGCGCCCGTCGACGCTACGCAGGGTGGGACGAGATTTCGGCGGGCCGTCCCGGTCGTTGAGCAAGGACGACACGTCGAACCGGGTTGTGCCCGCTTCGCTCGCGACCTCCAGAACGTGTCCCTTGAGCGTCAGCATGAAGGTCGTGGAATCGCCCTTAATCGTCTGACGATCCGTCCGTTCGAAGCCGATAGAGATCTTCTCGAGAATGGTGATCGTCTCGAGCTGAATGACCTCGCTTTCCGCAAAGAAAAGGCTCGTGACAGGCTGATTGGGCACGAGCCGTTCTCTCATCTCCTCCCAATCCTTCGGCAACTGGGCGGGCCAGACGGAAGCGAGCATCGCGAGACTGGGGTCCTGGTGGTGGAGATAGCCAAGCGCCGCGTACAAAGATCGCTTCTGCTCCTCGCTCAGCCCACCATCCTTCGATGCGGCCCAGCGTTCCGGCGGAACGGAGGCGAGAATGGTCTTCGCCCGCGCGGCCTGGCTGCTGATCGAAGCGTTCTTGGCGCTCAAGGGGCCGAAAGCCGCAACAAGGGCCAGGATGCCGCCCGTGAGCGGTACGAGACGGATGTCGAACGGCCGCCGGATCGTCGCTGACAGGGCAAGAAGCCCGGCGCCGATCACCACAAGCATGAGCCAATACCGTTCCTCGGTGACGCCGTAGGTTCGCACGCGAATGGTGGTCGCAAGAGCCAGCAGCACAATCGGGACCAGCGTGCTCGTCAGCCAGAAGCGACGAAACGCTTCTCTCACCCGCGCGAACTGCACCTGCGGCGCATGGGCGAGGAGGTGGGTGCCGTAACCCACGACCAGATAAACGGGTACGATCCAGCCGATCTGGCCCTTCGGGAGCTCGCCCAGGAGCGCTATGCGCGCGGCATAGACATGGATGACCGCGCCGAAGGCGAGCATGAGGGGGATGAGAAGAGCGTCGGTCGTGACGGAGACGATGCGCAGCAGGACACCGTCCGATTGTTCTTCGACCGGTTCCGTCGCGACCGGAGCCGCCAGCGCAAGCCAGAACAGGGGAAAGACCAGAACGGAGACGAGCGTTGCCAGAACCTCCGCGATCTTCTCTAACCTCAACCCTAGCAAGGTCTCGGCGGTGGAGAACACAATCGCACCTCCGCCAAGAACGATGCCGAGGGCTATCAGGCCCGCAAGGAGGCTCGCGGCTAGCCGAGCATTTGCAAACCAGAAGCCGCTTGTTCCTTGCCGCGCTGCAAGGCCGGCGGATACGGAGATGAAACAGGCCAACGCTGGGAAGAGTGGGAGGATTGTATACCTTCCGAATTCTATCCAGAAGGGAAGCGACAGACCGAATATCAGACCCGCGCTCTGAGCTGCACAACGAATCCACGGCTTCGAGCGCCAGGTGACGAACGCTGCTGCTGTCGTGGTGAGGAAAGCCAGGATCGACGCAACCGTCATATCGTCCCGGTCCAGCTTCCAAAACACTAACAGGCGTCGCCCGTCGAGCACTTCGAGGAGAACCCAAGCGGTCGTGATACCGGCAGCGAGGATCGCGCCAGGAAAGTGGCGGGCAGCCGCGCCGCAATCGAGACGGAAGAAGCCCGACCTGGCGAAGGAAGACATGAAGCGGCCCTATCGTATGAAACAATGCTCGCCCTTGTGCGGAGGGAGAATGGGCTTGGCAAGAGATCGCCAGGCAGAGATCCCATGACAGAACTTGGTTTTCAGCTTAGTCCGGACCTCTTTCACCACCCGGCTTCCCACCCATGCTGAAACCCGACACCCTCGCCCTGACGGCGGTTCTCGCGCTTCTCACCGCGCTGGGGCCGCTCTCGACCGACATGTACCTGCCCTCGCTTCCGGCGATCGGCGGGGACCTCGGGGCGAGCCCGGCCGGGGTGCAGCTCACGCTGTCCGCCTTCCTGTTCGGCTTTGCGGTCGGTCAGTTCGTCTACGGGCCCGTTTCCGACAGGGTCGGCCGCAAGCCTGTCCTGCTCTTCGGCCTTGCGCTCTTCACCCTGGCGAGCCTCGCCTGCGCCCTCGCCCCCAGCATCGAGACGCTCGTCGCCGCCCGTTTCGTGCAGGCGCTCGGCGCCTCGGGGCCCATCGTGCTCGCCCGCGCCGTCGTGCGCGATCTCTACGAGGGTCCCCGCGCCGGGCGCGAACTCTCCCGCATGGGCTCCATCATGGGCGTGGTGCCGGCCATCGCCCCCATTTTCGGCGGCCTCCTGCACGAGGCGTTCGGCTGGCGCTCCACCTTCGTGGTGAGCATCGCCTTCAGCGCCGCGCTCGCCGCTGTCATCGTCGCGCGCCTGCCCGAGACCATCCGGACGCGCTCGTCGGGACCGCTCTCCCTCCTCACGATCCTGCGCGGGTTCGGCACGCTTCTCGCCCACCCGTCCTACCGGCTCTACGTGGCCATGGCTGGCCTCGCCTATGGCGGGCTTTTCGCCTTCATCTCGGGCTCGTCCTTCGTGCTCCAGGGCGTCTACGGCCTCGCCGAGATCCCCTATGCGTTCTCCTTTGCCTTCATCGTGATCGGCTTTATCGGCGGCACGTTCCTGGCCCAGCGCTTCGTCGGAAGCCTCGGCCTCGACGGCACGATCCGCTGGGGCGTAACGGCCCTCGCGACAGGCGGGATCCTGATGCTGGTTCTCGTGATGCTCGGGGTTCCCTCGTCCTTCGCGATCACGGGCCCCATGGCGATCTACGGGCTCGGCGTCGGGCTCACGATGCCCCAGGCCATGGCCTCCGCCATGATGCCCTTTCCCGAGCGGGCGGGCGCCGCCTCGTCGCTTCTCGGCATCTGTCAGATGACTTTCGCGGCCCTTGTCGGCATCGGCCTTGGCCAGTTTCTCGACCGCAGCACGGCGCTCCCGCTGCCGGCCGTGATCGCGACGACGGGGACCTTGGCGCTTGCCATCTTCCTTGGCGCCCGCGGCATGCGGAAGGCTTGAGCCGCCCTCGCCGAGCCCGGAAAAGGCCTAGAGGCCGAGCAGCCGTTCGAAGAAGTTGCGCTGCTGGCCCCGGGCCGGCGCCGGGGGAATCCAGCCGCTGTCGCGGGCCTGCGCGGTCGTGTAGCCGCGCGGCGCGGCCGCCACGGGCGTCTCGGAAGGCCCGCCGCGCACGCCCGGCAGGGGCACGGGTGTTTGGCCCTTGAGCGCCTGCTTCATGAAGGTGCTCCACACCTCCACGGGCAGGTTGCCGCCGGACACTCGCTTCGTCGGGTCGCCGTCGTCGTTGCCGAGCCACACGCCCGCGACGAGGGAGCCCGTGTAGCCCACAAACCAGGCATCCCGGAATTCCTGGCTGGTGCCCGTCTTGCCGGCCGCGTCCCAACCCGGGATCTCGCCCTTCTTCGCCGTGCCGATGACGAAGGTGTTGTGCATCATGTCGTTCATCTGGGCGACCGTGCCGGGGTCGATCACCCGGCCAAGGCCGCCGCCCGCGGGCCGGCGGTAGATCACCTTGCCGGCGGTGGTCTTCACCTGCGCGATCACGTAGGGCACCACGCCCTGCCCACCGTTGGCGAAGGCCGCGAAGGCGGCCACGAGCTCGAGCGGCGTCACCTCCGAGGTGCCGAGCGCAAGCGACGGGTTCGCCTGGAGCGGCGAGGTGATGCCGAGGCGCTGGGCCGTCTGCACGACCGCCTTCGGGCCCACCTCCACGCCGAGCTTCACGGCCACCGTGTTGAGGGAGAGCGCGAGCGCATCCCGCAGGGCGATGGGGCCGCGGTAATCGCGGGAGTAGTTCTCGGGCGTCCAGCCCCGGAGATTCACCGGCGAGTCGTCCCGGACCGTGTCCGGCGTCAGCCCGCGCTCCAGGGCCGTCAGGTAGACGAAGGGCTTGAAGGCGGAGCCCGGCTGCCGGCGGGCGGCGGTCGCCCGGTTGAACTGGCTCGCCTCGTAGTTCCGCCCGCCCACGAGCGCCTTCACGGCGCCGTCCGGCTGCAGGGCGACGAGGGCGCCCTGGCCCACATTGAAGCGCTGGCCCTTCTGGTTCAGTTCGTCCACGAGCGCCCGCTCGGCGGCGGACTGCTGGGCGGGGTCGAGGGTCGTGGTCACCACGATGTCGGTCTCGACCGTGCCGACGAAATCGTCGAGCACGTCCATCACGTAATCGGCCGCGTAGTTCACGGAGCCCGCCCCGTTCGAGCGTACCGTCTGGGCGGGGGCGCCGAGCGCGGTCTTGGTCATGCCCGGCGTGATGTAGCCAAGCTCGTTCATGGCCGCGATCACGTGCTCGGCCCGGTTCTGCGCGGCCTCCGGGTTGCGGTTGGGCGCCAGGCGCGAGGGCGCCTGGACGAGACCTGCGAGCACTGCGGCCTCGGCGAGGGACACCGCCCGGGCGGATTTGCCATAATAGCGCTGGGACGCTGCCTCGATGCCGTAGGCGCCGGCGCCGAAATAGACCCGGTTGAGGTAGAGTTCGAGGATCTCGTCCTTCGAGTATTTGCGCTCGAGCCACAGGGCCAGGATCGCCTCCTGGATCTTGCGGGAGGCCGTGCGCTCCTGGGTGAGAAACAGGTTCTTGGCGAGCTGCTGCGTGAGGGTCGAACCGCCCTGCGCCACGCCGCGGCTCGTCACGTTGCGCACCACGGCGCGGCCGATGCCGACCGGATCGATGCCGAAATGGTCGTAAAAACGCCTGTCCTCGATGGCGAGGAACGCTTTCGGCAGGTAGGGCGGGAGCTCTTTCAGGCCGACGGTGCGCCCGCCGGTCTCGCCCCGGTTCGCGAGCAGGGACCCGTCGCTCGCCAGGATCGCGATGTTCGGCGGCCTCTTCGGCACGGAGAGCTGGTCGATCGGCGGCAATTGCGCCGCGTAATAGGCGACGACGCCCGCCACCGCGATGAAGGCCCACAGGCCCATGACACAGGCCGCATAGACGAGACGGCCGAACAGGGAACGACCCGAACCGCCCTTGCGGCGCTTCGGCTTCCGGCCGCGGGGCGCCCGGCGCGGCGCCTCGGGCTCCGGGCCGTCGCTCTCGTCCTGGTGCGCTCGGCGTCGTGCCATGTGGCCCCCGGCCCGATCCTCCGGCGACAAGCCGATGTCGAGCGCTCCTGCTTGGGCTTGGCCGTCGAAGACGGGTTCGCGCCGCCCACTCCGTCCGTTCGCCATGGTCATCCCCGCATGCACACGGCCGGTTGGCTCCGGCCCTCATGCTGACGAGCACGGTAATTGTGGCGGTTTAAGGAGCGGTTAAGCTTGCGGGGCGGAACGCCGGACTCGCGGCCGCGTTCGCCTGGAATGAACGCCTATATCGTCGTCCTCGCCGGTTTCGGGCTGGTCGTGCTCCTCACGGCTTGGCTCCCCATGGTCCTCAAGGAGCTGCCGCTCTCCCTGCCGATCGTGTGCGTGGGCATAGGCGCGCTCATCTTCGCCATCCCGGACGTGCCGGGCACCGCCTACCATCCGATGGATTATCTGTCGGTGGTGGAGCGGCTCACCGAATTCGTGGTGATCATCTCGCTCATGGGCGCGGGGCTGAAGATCGACCGGCCTTTTTCCTGGAAGCGCTGGCCGCTCACCTGGCGCCTTCTCGGCATTGCGATGCCGCTCACCATCGTCGCGCTGGCGTTCCTGGGACAGGCGCTCCTCGGCCTCGGGCTCGCGACGGCGGTGCTTCTGGCAGCCTCCCTTGCCCCCACGGACCCGGTGCTCGCCAGTGACGTGCAGGTGGGGGCGCCGGGGGAGGGGCAGGAGGATGAGGTGCGCTTCGCTCTCACCTCGGAGGCCGGCCTCAACGACGGCCTCGCCTTTCCCTTCGTGCATCTGGCCCTCGCGCTGGCATTGGCGACCGAGACGGGCGAGCCCTGGCTCCTCAAGTGGCTGTCCTATTCGCTTCTCTGGAAGATCGTGGCGGGCGTGGTGATCGGCTATCTGGTGGGCCGGAGCCTTGGCTGGCTCACCTTCCACCTGCCGAACCGGGCGAAGCTCTCGCGCACGGGCGACGGGTTCGTGGCGCTGGGTGTCACCTGCCTCGTCTACGGGCTGACCGAGATGGCGCAGGGCTACGGCTTCCTCGCGGTGTTCGTGGCCGCGCTGGCGCTCCGGTCCGCCGAACGCGGGAGCGAGTACCACCAGAAGCTCCACGACTTCGCCGAGGAGCTGGAACGGCTCCTGATGATGGTGCTCCTCGTGATGCTGGGCGGCGCCATCACCGGTGGCGGGCTGTTCCGGGCGCTCTCCTGGGAGGCGATCGCCTTCGCGCTCATCGCCATCTTCGTGGTGCGGCCCCTCTCGGGGTGGCTCGGCTTCATCGGCACGAAGCGGCCGCCGGCGGAGCTTGGGATCATCAGCTTCTTCGGCATACGCGGTCTCGGCTCGGTCTATTACCTCGCCTATGCCATGAACCATGGCTCCTTCGAGGCGCCGGACCTCGTGTGGAGCACGGTCGGGTTCACGATCCTGATCTCCATCGTGCTCCACGGGGTCACCGTGACCCCGGCCATGCGCTGGCTCGACCGGCGGGCCTCAGCCTCCCGCCGCCACCGCACCTATTCGGCCGCGAGGGGCAGCTCGCCGGTGTCCGGGTCCGCCGCCGCAAGATCGCGGATGCGCGCCAAGTCGGACCGGAATTCCTCATAGGCCCGCCGCTTCGTCTCCTCGTCGGGCAGGCGCAGGAGATAGGAGGGGTGCACGGTGATGTAGCCGCGATAGGGCCCGAGCTCCGCCCGGCCGCGAGCGCGGGTGATCGGCGTCGACTTGCCGGTGAGAGCCAGCACGGCGGTGGCGCCGAGGGCTACCACGAGCTTCGGGCGCACGAGCTCCAGCTCTTTCAGGAGCCAGGGCCGGTAGTGCTTCACCTCGCCGGCTGTGGGCTTGGCGTGGATGCGCCGGGTGCCGCGCTGCTCGAACTTGAAGTGCTTCACCGCATTGGTCAGATAGGCCGTCTCGCGGCTGATCCCGACCTCCTCGAGCGCCCGTGTGAGAAGCTTGCCGGCGGGGCCGATGAAAGGCCGCCCCTGCAGGTCCTCCTGGTCGCCCGGCTGCTCGCCCACGAAGACGAGATCCGCATGGGCCGGGCCCTCGCCGAACACGGCCTGCGTGGCGCCGGGCACCAGCGGCCCTGCTTTCGCGATGATGGCGTTGAGCTCCTCGAGGCTCTTGGGCTCCTGGTCCCACATGGCCTCTATGGCCGCGCTCGGGGTTCGCTTCGTCGGCATGCTCGCCTCCTGCTCGATCATCCGGGTAACGCGCTGGGGCGCCGTTTGGATGAGGGCCGGAATCGACGCAGCCTCGGGCAGGTTCTTCCAATACTTCTTGGGCATCTCCGAGCGCATGGCGGTGGGGTTCACCCGCGCCGGGTTGAACACGCTCTCGTAATAGCCGCGCCAGCCCTCCTCGAAGGCGTCGCCGCCCGGCGCATCCTCCCGCCGCGCGGGCGGGCCGAAGGCGAGGCGCTCCCGGTCCCAGCGGGCCGAACCGTCGGGTGTCAGGATCGTCCAATGGAGGGAGCGGAAGCGATCCACGAAAAACGGCGCGGCGGATTGCAGGATGTGATGCTCTGGCTCGAACCAGGCGACGAACCGCTCCGGCTCCTCGCCCTCCACCCGGCGGAAACGCACGAAGGCGTGCATCTTGTGAAGATCGCGCCGGATCGCCCGCCCCATGAGGTCCAGCCGGTGCACGAGAGGGTCGCTCGCCACTTCCAGGAGATCGCGCTCCCCGTTCAGCACCCGCCAGACAAGCTGGTAGAGCAGCGCATAGCGCTCCGGATCGCGATGGCAGACGCACAGGCCGATGAGTTCGGTGACGGGCCGCGGTAGGGCGACGGGGCGGCCGTCGCCCGTCTCCTCGCCGCCGAACAGGTCCGGCGCCTCGTCCACCGCGAACACCACGTGCTGCGGCGCCAGCTCCTCGGCGACGAGGCGGCGCACCGCGCGGCGAAAGCCGTCGAGATCCGCGCCGTCTTTCAGCGTGACGCGATGAAGGCTCATGCGATTCTCGCCCCGACTCCGTTCGCGAGCCGCAGCCCCGCTGGTGCCGGAGTGCCGTGCATGGCCTGAATGATGCGATGAGGGCTCATGCGTCATCCTTATGCGAACAGGCTCAGCTGCTCGGGCTTTTCGACGAGGCGCTTGCGCAGATCCGCGCGGTCGAGGCTCTGGCCGGGTGTGTGATCGGCGGCGACGAGGAAGGGCCGCGCGCGCTTGAGCCCGGAGGTGAGGCGGGCGACGTCCTCAAGGCGCAAGGTGGTGTGCCGGCGCGCCACCACGATCTTGTCCACCGCGCGGGCGCCGAGGCCCGGCACGCGCAGCAGCATCTCCCGGTCGGCATGGTTCACGTCGACGGGAAAGAGATGCCGGTTGCGCAGGGCCCAGGCGAGCTTCGGGTCGACCTCGAGATCGAGCATGCCGGCATCCGTGGCGGATGCGATCTCCTCCACTTGGAAGCCGTAATAGCGCAGCAGCCAATCGGCTTGGTACAGGCGGTTCTCCCGCAGCAGCGGCGGAGGCTTCAGGGGCAGCATCGCGCTCGAATCCGGGATCGGGCTGAAGGCCGAGTAGTAGACCCGGCGCATATCGTAGTTCTGGTAGAGCTTGGATGAGGTGCGCAGCACGTCCGCATCGGTCGTGGCATCCGCGCCGACGATCATCTGCGTCGACTGGCCGGAGGGTGAGAACGAGCGCCGCTCCTCACGGGCCTCCTGGATGCGCTCGTGCATCTGCGCCATCGCGGTCTCGATGGAGGCGCCGTCCTTTTCCGGCGCCAGCCGCTCGAGGCTCTGCTCGGTGGGAAGCTCCAGGTTGATCGACAGGCGGTCGGCCCAGAGCCCCGCCTCCTCGATGAGCCAGGGGCTCGCCTCGGGAATGGTCTTCAGGTGGATGTAGCCGCGAAAGCCGTGGTCCCGGCGCAGCTTCTTGGCCACCAGCAGCATCTGCTCCATGGTGTAGTCCGGGGACCGGATGATGCCGGAGGAGAGGAACAGGCCCTCGATGTAGTTGCGCTTGTAGAACTCGATCGTGAGCGTCACGACCTCGTCCACGGAGAACTTCGCCCGCTTCACGTTGGAGGAACGGCGATTCACGCAATAGGCGCAGTCGAACAGGCAGTAGTTCGTGAGCAGGATCTTCAGGAGCGACACGCAGCGCCCATCCGGCGTGTAGGCGTGGCAGATGCCGGCTCCCGTCGTGGAGCCGAGGCCGTCCACATCCGCCTTGCGCTTCGGCGCGCCCGACGAGGCGCAGGAGGCGTCGTATTTCGCGGCGTCCGCCAGAATCCTGAGCTTTTTGGCGAGCTTTTCGTCCATGGGCGCACCTTGCCTCACGTTCGTGATACGTTCTAGTGCAGATGGGCTGTTTCAGGACGGTTTTCACAGGGGCGGAGCGTCGCACATCGCCGGGCGCTCCCCCGGCACTCCGCCCATTGCTACCGGCGCCGTCCTCGCTAAGCTGGCCCGGTTTCCGCCTGACGGCACCCGTCCGTCTCTCACCATGAGCGCCGTATGATCCGCACCTTTCTCGACGGCCTCTACCTCCTCGCGGGCTACCTGGCCGGCGGCTTCCTGATCGCGATCTTCCTCTTGATGATGGCACTGTCGCTGGGTCGGGAAGTGGGGCTGAACGTGCCGGCCGGCGACGATTTCGCGGCTTGGTCCATGGCGGCGCTGGCGTTCCTCGGCCTCGCCTACACCTTTCGGTCGGGCGAGATCATCCGGGTCGGGCTGGTGCTCGACCATCTCCACGGAGCCGTGCGCCGGGTCGTGGAGATCCTGTGCCTGCTGCTCGGGGCCGGCACGATCGCGTTCTTCGCCTGGCACGCGGTGGCGATGACCTATGACAGCTTCCGCTTCAACGACATGGCCCAGGGCGTGCTCGCCGTGCCCCTATGGATCCCGCAGCTCGGCTATGCGGTAGGCCTGACGATCCTGGCCATCGCCTTCGTGGACGAGTTGGTGCACGTGCTGCGCGGTTACCCGCCGCGCTACGAGAAGCCGCCGCCCAAGACCCCGGAAGAGGTTATCGAGCGCGCCATCGAGAGCGGGGTCTGATCATGGTTGCGGAACTCGGCCTCGTCGGCGTCGCCGCCATCCTCCTCGGGCTTCTGCTCGGACTGCTCGCCTTCGGCGTCTGGATCGGGGTTGCCCTTATCCTGGTCGGTTGCGCGGCCATGCTGCTCGTCACCGACGTTCCCCTCGGTCCCGTGATGGCCACCACCGTGTGGGCGAGCTCCGCGTCCTGGACCCTGACCGCCCTGCCGCTCTTCATCTGGATGGGCGAGATCCTGTTCCGCACCCGCCTCTCGGAGCAGATGTTCCTCGGTCTCGCGCCCTGGCTCAACTGGCTTCCTGGGCGGCTCATGCACGTGAACGTGGTGGGCTGCGGGATCTTCGCTGCCGTCTCCGGCTCGTCCGCGGCCACCTGCGCCACCATCGGCAAGATCGCCCTGCCGGAGCTCAAGAAGCGCGGCTACGACGACAGCATGAGCCTCGGCTCCCTCGCGGGCTCGGGCACGCTCGGCCTGCTGATCCCGCCCTCGATCCCCATGGTGGTCTATGCGGTGGCGGCCAACGTGTCCGTCATCCAGGTGTTCCTCGCGGGCTTCCTACCGGGCCTGCTCGTGATGGGGCTCTATTCGGGCTACATCATCGTCTGGTCCCTGCTCAACCCCGCCAAAACCCCTCCGCGCGAACCCACAACGTCGCTTGCCCACAAGCTCCGGCAATCCGCCCGCCTTCTGCCTTGCCTTCTTCTCATCGTCGGCATCTTCGCCGCGCTCATCCTCGGGTTGGCGACGGCCACCGAATGCGCAGCCTGGGGCGTGACCGGGGCTCTGCTTCTCGCCTGGGGGTCCGGCACGCTCACGCGGGACACCTTCGTGCAGAGCCTGCTCAGCGCGACGCGGCTCACCGGCATGATCATGCTGATCCTCGCGGGCGCCGCCTTCACCACGGCCGCCATGGCCTTCACGGGCATCCCCGCCGCGCTTGCGACCTGGGTCGAGGCCCAACAGCTCTCGCCCTACGTTCTGATCGCCGCCCTTACGGTGATGTACATCATCCTTGGCTGCCTCATCGACGGCATCTCGATGATCGTGCTCACCACCGTGGTCGTGCTGCCCATGGTGAAGCAGGCCGGCTTCGACCTCATCTGGTTTGGCGTCTATCTCATCATTCTGGTGGAGATGGCGCAGATCACGCCGCCCGTCGGCTTCAACCTGTTCGTCCTACAGAACATGAGCGGCCGCGACAGCTTCACGGTTGCGCGAGCGGCCATGCCCTTCTTCTTTTTGCTTGTCGTCGCCGTCGCGATCATCACAATCTTTCCCCAGATCGCGCTCACGCTGCCGAGGCTCGCATTCCCGGAGTGAGGCCGCCATCGCCCATCAGGCGCGCTCCGCCCCTTGCGGACGCGCCAGCACCGAACGAGGGGAAACCAGAATGAAGCCGATCACCCGCCTCGCCTTAAGCCTTGCCGGGGCTCTCATCGCCACGTCCCCGGCCCTGGCGCAGACCAAGTGGAACCTGCCGGCCGGCTATCCGGCCGACAATTTCCACACGGAGAACCTCGTTCAGTTCGCCAAGGACGTGGGCGACGCCACCGGCGGCAAGCTGCAGATCACGGTCCACGCCAACGCCTCCCTCTTCAAGGCGCCCGAGATCAAGCGCGCGGTGCAGACCGGCCAGGCGCAGATCGGCGAGTTCCTGATGTCCCTCCACGAGAACGAGGACCCTCTCTACGGCCTCGACGTGGTGCCCTTCCTCGCGACCTCCTTCGAGCAATCGCGCAAGCTCTGGGAGGCGCAGCGCCCGGCCATCGAGAAGAAGCTCGCGAGCCAGGGCCTCGTGGCGCTCTACGCGGTCGCGTGGCCGCCCCAGGGTGTCTATGCCAAGAAGGACATCAACACCGTCGAGGACATGAAGGGGCTCAAGTGGCGCTCCTACAATGTCGGCACCTCGCGCATCGCCGAGCTCGTCGGCGCGCAGGGCGTGACGATCCAGGCCGCCGAACTGCCTCAGGCGCTCGCCACGGGCGTCGTCAATTCCTTCATGTCGTCGGGCGCCACAGGCTACGACGCGAAGGTTTGGGAGAGCCTCACCCACTTCTACGACACCCAGGCCTGGCTGCCGAAGAACATGGTGATCGTGAACAAGGCCGCCTTCGATGCTCTCGACCAGCCCTCGAAGGACGCGATCCTCAAGGCCGCCAAGGCGGCCGAGGACCGCGGCTGGCGCATCTCGGCCGAGAAGACCAAGTGGTACACCGACCAGCTTGCCGCCAAGGGCATGAAGGTGCAGGCGCCCTCCGCCGAGCTGAAGGCGGGCTTCCAGAAGATCGGCGAGCAGCTGACGCAGGATTGGCTCAAGAAGGCCGGCGCCGACGGCCAGGGCATCGTGGACGCCTATCGCAAGGCCGGCATGTAAGCGCGGAACGCAGGACAAACGGAACGGCCGGGCCAGCGCCCGGCCGTTTTGCTTTCGTCACTCCTCCGGGCGCTCCCCGTCGATGATCCGGCGCACGATGTCGAAGGGAAAACCGGCCCGGGCGAGCGTCGCGAGGTCCTTGTCGCGATAGGGCGCCCGGTCCCCCGGCCGGTAGGGGCCAAGCTTGCGCCTCCGGGCGAAGGCGTGGGCCGCAGCCTCCTCGTCCTCGGCCGGATCGCCCTCGTCGCCCTGGAGCGCCGCCTGGATCGTCTCCCGCGCCACGCCCTTCGCCGATAGCTTGGCCTGGATCGCCCGCGCCGAGCCCCCGCGCCGGCGCAGGGTCGCGACCCGGGCCTCCGCGTAGCGGGTGTCGTCGATCAATCCGAGCCGCTGCGTCTTCGCGATCACCTCATCGAGGAGCGGGTAGAAGGGATCCGCTTCCTCGCCCCGCAGACGGCAGCGATTGTCGATCTTGCGCTTGAGTACCCGCCGGAGGTTGTCCGCCGAGGACGCGTAGCGCTCCAGATAGGCGAGGGCGGCCCGGTCGAGATAGGCCGCGGTCACGGGCCGGGGCGGCTTGCGCTCGGCGCCTCGGGTTGGGCGCCCGCGGGCCGGGCGGTCCGGGGCCTCATCCATGGCGCTCTCCGGCGAGCGCTCCCGGCGCCTCGCGGGCCCCGTCGCTCGTCTCGCCGGGCTTTTCCACCTGGCCCTGCCGCTGCAATTGCAGGGCGATGAACCAGCACAGGGCCGCCCAGGCGGCGCCGACGCACCAGCCCGCGAGCACGTCGCTCGGCCAGTGGACCCCGAGATAGACGCGGCTCACGCCGACCATCAGGGTGATCATCAGCGCCAGCGTCAGGAGGAACGCCTTCACCCGCCGCCGCGGCTGCACCCGGGCAAGGAGCGCGCCGAGGGTCAGATAGGTGATGGCCGAGAGCATGGCGTGGCCGCTCGGGAAGCTCGCCGTATAGACCCTGGTGGCCGCCGGCACGAGATCTGGGCGCGGCCGCTCGAAGCCCATCTTCAGGGCGGTCGAAAGCATCATCCCGCCCACCACGGCCGCGATGACGAGGAGGGCGGTCCTCTCCTTGCGCACCATGGCGAGGTACAGGATCGCCCCGACAGTGATCAGGGTGAGGATTGTGTAGCCGCCAAGGCCCGTGATGTCCCGTGCCGCCTCCTCCACCCAGGAGGGCCCCAGCGGGTCCGCCGGGTTGCCGGGGCTTCGCAGCGCCAAGAGGATCGTCCGGTCGAGGGCCGCCGTGTCGCCCTCCGACACCTCGCCCGCCACCTCCACGAACCCCCAGCCGCAGATGCTGAGCAGCGCCAGCGACAGGAGCGGGCCGATCTCGTTGAGACGCAGCTTGAGGGCAAGGCGGGTGGCGGGGGTCAAGATGGCTTTCATGGGCGTGATCATAGAGCCCCGACCGGTCTGCGACGACCCCGGGGCGGTCCGTCCAGGCCTCACGTCCAGTAGAGAATGCGCCCGCCGGGCAGCCGGCGGGGCACCTCGGCCGTGAAAAAGGCGCGCATCTCGCTCATCACGTCGGGGGTGTAGACGTATTTGAGCGAGCCGAACTTGGTGCGCTTCTGCGCCCGCGCTTCCTCGCGCATGTCGAGGGAGGAGCCCGGATACCAGCCGGTGAGCACGTCCTTGGACCCCGGCGTGAAGCGGTGGGTGATGAGCTCGACCGTAAGGTCCGGGTCCGCGACTCCATCGAGGGCCGTGGCCGCCTGGTCGAGGAGGACCCCGTAAGCGTCGCGCCAGCCCTCCACGGGCATGATCGGCGCGATGGTGAGCCCCACCCGGTACCCGGCGAGCGCCATGCGCCGCATGGCATGGAAGCGCCCCGCCAGGGAGGCGGTGCCGCCTTCGAAGCGCAGGGCCGGCTCCGCATTGACCGAAACGCGGATGCGGGTGCGCCGGTTGTGGGCGATGGCGAGCAGCGGCTCCACCGCATCGAACTTGGTGGTGAAGCGCAATTGCACGGGCGCATCCCAGGCGCCGAAATGGCGGATCAGCGCCGAGAGGGAGCCCGTCAGGTGCTCGATGCCGAGGGGATCGGTATAGCAGGAGGCCTCGAAGGTGGTGCCCTCGTGCGCCCGCGCCTCCGAGCGCGAGGTGATGGCGCCTCGCCCCGCATGGCCGTCCAAAGCCGCAAGGATGTCGGGCAGGTTCGCATAGGCCCGGGTCACGGGCGGGCCGCTCAAGGAGCCGGCGAGATAGCAGTACTGGCAATGGGCCGGGCAGCCTTCGGCGAGATCCACCCGCCAATCGGCGCTCGGCGGAATCGGCTGGAAGCGCAGCTTCGTCGGCGGTGCCGTGACGATGGCAAGGGTGTTCTTGGCATCGATATAGGCGCGCCGGGAGTCGTCCCCGGTAAGCCCCGAGAGGCGGTTCGCCTTGAGA
Organism: Microvirga sp.; assembly: GCA_036562855.1. Taxonomy (GTDB): domain Bacteria; phylum Pseudomonadota; class Alphaproteobacteria; order Rhizobiales; family Beijerinckiaceae; genus Microvirga. Next base: position 328,891 of record DATCJK010000035.1, on the reverse strand, counting down.
CGTTCCACCGGGATCCCGAGCGCCTCCACCCGAGCCACCATCGCCCGACCGTGCTCGTAGGCGAGGGCCGCCGGGGTGACGAGCACGCGCTTCGGCTGCCAGAGCTTGGGCTTCGGCGCGGGTTTCGCGGGGCGTTCGGTGACGGCAAGATCCATGCGAGCGCAACGCCTTGCCGCGCGGATCGCTCCTGCGCCCGGTTGTCGCCGCAGGTCAGAGCCCGAGGCGCTTGCGCCAGCCGCGCGGCGGCTCGATGGCGGCAAGGCCGAGCCATCCGGCCATGATGCGCAACTCGGCCGCGAGCGGGGCCGCGATGGCATCCGGCGCGATACCGGCTTCCGGGTGGATCGAGTGGACGATAAGCCGCCCGCCGGCGCGGTCCGCCTTGAGGTCGAGCCGGGCGACGATCCGCTCTCCGAGCAGGAAGGGGAGGCAGTAATAGCCGAATTCCCGCTTCTCGGCGGGGGTGTAGATCTCGATCCGATAACGGAAATCGAACAGCTTTTCCGTGCGCGTGCGCTCCCAGACCACCGGATCGAAAGGGGAGAGCAGGGCCTGCGCCTCGATCCGGCGCGGCAGGCGATGGTCCGGGTCGAGATAGGCCTGCCCCCAATCCTCCACGGTCACGGGAAGAAGATCGCCTTCCTCCACGAGTTCGGCGATGCGCAGCTTCGCATCCGCCGCATCGAGGCGGAAGTAATCGCGAAGGCAACGCTCGCTCGCGACGCCGAGCGCCCTGATGGAGTGACGCAGCAGCGCGCGCTGGGCCTCCTCGGCCGAGGGCGTCGGCGCATCGAGGACCTGGCGCGGCAGCACGCGCTCGGGCAGGTCGTAGACGCGCTCGAAGCCGCGGCGGGTGGCGGTGGTGACGAGGCCGGCCCAGAAGAGCCATTCCAGGGCCCGCTTGCCGTCGCTCCAGCCCCACCAGGAGCCCGCCGCCTGGCCGCCATTCTCCAGTTCCCCGGCACTCATCGGGCCGTGGGCCTCGACCTCCCGCAACACGGCGTCGATGAAGGCCCGTCGTTCCCGGCCGAACCGGGCCAGTCCCCCATAGATGCCCTCGCCCGACTCCGCCCGCGCCATGCGCCAGCGGAACAGGGGATGGAGGTCGAGGCGGATCAGCGACGCTTCGTGCCCCCAATATTCGAACACGCGCCGGCTGCGGCGCTCCCAGGCCGCCCGCTCCAGCAGCGTCCGATCGTAGGCGCCGAGCCGCGAATAGAGCGGCATGTAATGGGCCCGCACCAGCACGTTCACCGAATCGATCTGGAGCAGGTGTCCCCGCTCCAACGCCTTCTGCAGGTGGCGCATCGACGGGGCGTCGGGCCGGCGCTCGGCGAAACCCTGGGCGCCGAGCGCGACGCGGCGGGCCTGGGCATTTGTGAGGTGGGCTCGGGGCATGCCCGCACTGCTACGCAAGCCCCGTGGCGCGGGCAAGGGGCGCGCCTGGGCCGCGGAAGAACGGGCTCGGGCGTGCCCGCACGGTCAGCAGAGACATGGCTGCCCTGCAAGCGCGGCGAGAACTCTAGCCCGCTTTGCCGGTTAGGGTCAGGGGCGACGCGGCGACTCACGGCGTGAGGCGGCCCACGACAAGGCGACGATGGACCAGGCCACACCCGTACTGAACCCGCCGCAGCTGAGCGAGCGCGAGATCCGCACGATCCTCGCCGGGATCCTGCTCGCCATGCTGCTCGCGGCCCTCGACCAGACCATCATCGCCACCGCGCTCCCGACCATCGGGCGCGAGCTTGGCGACGTGGAGCACCTGCCCTGGGTGGTGACGGTCTACCTTCTCACCTCCACGGCCGTGACGCCGCTCTACGGCAAGTTCAGCGACAGCCACGGGCGGCGCATCACCATGCTGATCGGCATCGTGGTGTTCATCATCGGGTCGATCGCCTGCGCCCTCGCTCCGACCATGCTCACCCTCGTTCTCGCCCGCGGTCTCCAGGGGATCGGCGGCGGCGGGCTCATCGCGCTGGGGCAAACCATCATCGCGGATCTCGTGTCGCCAAGGGAGCGCGCGAAGTACCAGGTCTATTTCGCGAGCGTCTTCATGACCTCGAGCCTCGTCGGGCCCGTGCTCGGCGGCTTTTTCGCGGAGCATCTCCACTGGTCGGTGATCTTCTGGATCAACCTGCCGCTCGGCCTTCTCGCCTATGTGATCTCCCATCGCACCTTGAAGAAGCTGCCGCGCTTCGACCGGCCGACGGAGCTCGATCTTTTGGGCGCGGCGCTCCTCATGGGCGCGACGGTGTCGCTGCTGCTCGCCCTGAGCTGGGGCGGGGTCCGCCATCCTTGGGCTTCCGTCCAGATCCTCGGTCTCGTCGCTGGATCCGCAGTGCTCTGGGGCCTGTTCGCGGCACGGATGCGCAGCGCGCGAGAACCGCTCATTCCCCCGGGCGTGCTGCACAATCCCGTGGTCCGCATGGGAACCCTCGCGGCCTGTTTCGGCATGGGCACCTATATCGGCCTCACCATCTATCTGCCGGTCTATTTCGAGGCCGTGCGCCACCTCTCCGCGAGCCTGTCGGGTCTCGCGCTCATCCCGCTCATGGTGGGCACCGTGGTGGGAGCCACCATTTCCGGCCGGGTCATGACCTACATGACCCATTACAAGCGCCTGCCCCTTGTCGGTCTCACCCTCGCCATCGCCGGAACCCTGGTCCTGGCGCTGTTCGCTGATCGCCTCTCCATCCTGGCCATCGAGGGGGTGCTCGCCTTCCTGAGCATCGGCCTCGGTACGCTGCTGCCGGTCTCCACGGTGGCGATCCAGAACGCGGTGCGGCCCCATGAGCTCGGCACCGCCACGGGCGCCGCCAATTTCTTCCGCTCGCTCGGCGGCGCCTTCATCGTCGCGATCTTCGGCGCCATCGTCCTCGGCGCCTCGGGGCTGGCCGGCCGCATGTCGAGCCTGGAGGACCTTTCGGCGGTGGCCGCCCGGAGCGGCATCGATCTGGGCGATATCTTCCGCTACGTCTTCGCCGTCGCCGCCCTCGGTTTCGCCCTTGCCCTCGTCTTCCTGTGGCGCATGAAGGAACTGCCCCTGCGCGGCGGCTCCCAGGCCGCTGCCGCCGCCCTCGCGGACTAGGATCCGGCCCCGTTTACCCTGCGCTGCGACCCATGGTCCGGGGAAGGGCGCGCGCAAGCTGTGGAGGGCCGCGCCCCGGCGGGATCCCCACCCGTCCTGCCGTGTTAGAGACGGGCGGGTTCGGCGTCATGGGTGTCGAATCGTGGGGTGGGGATGACGGCTGGCATCGATATGGGCGTGGTCTCGGGCGTGGGCGGCGGCGGTCCGGCCCTGCTCGACCTCGAGGAGCTTCTGGCGACGCGCCTTCTCGTTCAGGGCAATTCGGGCTCCGGCAAGTCGCATCTCCTGCGGCGCCTCCTCGAGCAGAGCGCTCCTTACGTCCAGCAGGCGGTGATCGACCCGGAGGGCGACTTCGTCACCCTTGCCGAGAAATTCGGGCATGTGGTGGTGGACGCGGCTCGGGCCGAGGCCGATCTCCAGCGCATCGCCGGCCGCGTGCGCCAGCACCGGGTGTCCGTGGTGCTGAACCTCGAGGGCCTCGACGCCGAAGCGCAGATGCGCTGCGCCGCGGCCTTCCTGGGCGGCCTCTTCGATGCGGACCGTGAACTTTGGTACCCCATGCTCGTGGTCGTGGACGAGGCGCAGCTGTTTGCGCCCGCCGTGGCCGGCGAGGTGTCGGACGAGGCCCGCAAGGTGTCCCTCGGCGCCATGACGAACCTTATGTGCCGCGGGCGCAAGCGCGGGCTTGCCGGCATCATCGCCACGCAGCGCCTCGCCAAGCTCGCCAAGAACGTGGCGGCCGAGGCGTCGAACTTCCTCATGGGCCGCACCTTCCTCGATATCGACATGGCCCGCGCGGCCGATCTCCTGGGCATGGAGCGCCGCCAGGCGGAGATGTTCCGCGATCTGGAGCGCGGGCATTTCGTGGCCCTCGGCCCGGCGCTCTCCCGCCGCCCGCTGCCGATCCGCATCGGGACCGTCGAGACCAATGCGCGCTCGGGCAGCTTCAAGCTCATGCCGCTGCCCGAGACGCCCAAGGAGGACGCCCGCGACCTCATCTTCAAGGCGGCCGAAGGGGAGGCCCTGCGGCCCACCCCGGTGCGCCGCACGGTGCCGCCGCCGGCGCCCTCCACCAACGAGCTTCTGGCGCAGCTTGCCAAGCCCCGGCCCGCCGCCGCTCCGGAGCCCGAGCCGACTGAAGCCTCCAAGGCCGAGCGCGACGCGATGCTCGATGGGATTCTGCAGGAACTCCTCGGTGATCCGGAGGCCGCCTATCGGTCCGTGGCGGTCCTGTATCAGGACTTCCTGGTGCGCTGCCGCATCCGCCGCGTGCCGGGCGAGCCCTTGAACCTCAACGCCTTCCGTCGTCGCCTCGCAGTGACCCGCGCCGGCGTCGACACCAAGACCGCGCACCCGGATTGGGAGCGCGCCGTCGCCTTCGCGGCCGAGCTCGAGGAGGATATCCAGGGCGTCTACCTGATCCTTGCGCGCGCCGGGCTGGAGAGCCGGCCCTGTCCGCCGGATGCGGAGATCGCCCGCGCCTGCGGCAGCCGCTCGCCCGGCCGCGCGCGGCGACTCATCGCCTATCTGGAAAGCCGCAACCTCGTGGTCACGCATAGCGACCCCCGAGGCCTGCGCATCATCGCGCTCCCGGATCTCGGCCTGGAAACCATGCCCGGCGATCCCAACGCGGCGGACGAGCCTCCGGCCCCGGAAATCCGCGACCTGTTCGCGGCGGAGTAGGGCAGGCGCCGTCGCGCGCCCGCGGACGAAGCGGGCGCCGTCTCAGGCTCGTGACCGCGACCGGGGTGCTGCCGGGGGAGAACTGCCCTAGAACCTTCCTGTTGCTCTGTTGCAAGACGTTCGTTCCGGGCCGTTCATGTTCCGCTATTTCGAGACCCGTATCGACCCCACGGCCGAGCCGCCGCAAACGGCGCCGCCCGATACGCTCTGGGGCTTCTACTGGCACTACATCAGGCAGGCGAAATGGCTGTTCTTCGCCCTCTTCGCCATGGGCTTCGTGCTCGCCGTCGTGGAGGCGGTGATTCCCTGGCTGATCGGGCGCCTCGTCACGGTTCTCTCCACGACGCCGGCCGAGCAGGTGTTCGAGGCCGCAGGTCCCGCCCTGATCGCCATGGCCGTCGTGGTCCTCGTCGTGCGCCCTGTCGGCACCGTCCTGCTCCGGCTGATCGTGAACCACACGCTCTCCGTCTCTTTCACCACCATGGTGCATTGGCAGACCTACTGGCATGTGATCCGCCAGCCGGTCGCGTTCTTCAACGAGGACTTTGCCGGCCGCATCGCGAACCGGATCATGCAGACCGCGCGGCCCCTGCGCGATAGCGTGCTCGCGGTCGCGCGCGCGGTCTGGCAGATCCTCATCTTCGGTGTGGCTTCCATCGGTCTTCTGAGCACACAGGATTGGCGTCTTGCCGCGCCGATGTTCGTGTGGTTCGTGCTCTACACGGCGCTTCTCATGGTGTTCCTGCCGAGGATCCAGGCGCTCTCCCGCGAGACGACGGATGCGCGCTCCGCCGTCACCGGCAAGGTGGTGGATTCCTTCACGAACATTCTCACCGTGAAGCTGTTCGGACGGCGCACGCAGGAGGATGCCTATATCCGCGAAGGCTATGCCCGCATGGATGCGGCGCTCATGCGCCAGCAGCGGGCGAACACGCTCTACGTGGTCGGTCTCGTCACCCTCAATGCGCTGTTCCTCGTCGCCACCGGCGGCACGGCCGTGTGGCTCTTCAGCGAGCGCGGCATCGATGCCGGCACCATGACGACGGCGCTGCTGCTCGCGACGCAAATCATCTCCATGTCGGGATGGGTCGGCTACGAGGTGATGGGCATCTTCGAGAATGTGGGCTCGGTGCAGGAGGGCATGCGCACCATCGCGCGCCCGCTCACCCTGCAGGACCGCTCCGATGCCCGCCCGCTGCGCGTCACGACGGGCGAGATCCGCTTCGAGGATCTGCGCTTCTCCTATCCGAACGGCGAGACGGTTCTGGAGGGGCTCGACCTCGTGATCCGCCCGGGCGAGCGGGTCGGCCTCGTCGGCCGCTCCGGCGTCGGCAAGACCACCCTCGTCAACCTGCTCCTGCGCTTCTACGAGCCGGTGGGCGGCCGCGTGGTCATCGACGGGCAGGACATCGCCGGCGTCACGGAGGAGAGCCTGCGGGCGCAGGTCTCGGTGGTCACGCAGGACACCTCCCTGCTCCATCGCTCTATCCGCGAAAATATCCTCTACGGCCGCCCCGAGGCCGGCGAGGAGGCGATGCTGGACGCTGCGCGTCAGGCCCATGCGGAAGCCTTCATCGGCAAGCTTGTCGACCACAAGGGACGCCGCGCCTACGACGCCCATGTGGGGGAGCGGGGCGTGAAGCTCTCGGGCGGACAGCGCCAGCGCATCGCCATCGCGCGGGTGATCCTCAAGGATGCCCCGATCCTGGTGCTCGACGAGGCGACCTCCGCCCTCGATTCCGAGGTGGAGGCGGCCATCCAGGAGTCCCTGTCGACCCTCATGGAGGGCAAGACGGTGATCGCCATCGCCCACCGGCTCTCGACGCTCCAGCTCATGGACCGATTGGTGGTGCTCGATGACGGAGGGATCGTCGAGGAGGGAACGCATCGGGAGCTCATCGAGCGCGGCGGCCTTTATGCAGCCCTCTGGGCGCGGCAATCCGGCGGCTTTCTGACACCGCCGAAGCGAGCCCGCGGCGCCGTGGCCTGAACGCGCTTGTCAGTTCGCCGGCGCCGGCTAGGGTGCGGCCGGCTTCCCCATTCGAGACCGTATCCCCCATGCATAACGACCGCTTGAGCCTCGACGAGATCGCGTGCCGCATCGACGACCGGGCGCCCGATTACTGCGCCCTCTCCGACCGGATCTGGGGCATGCCGGAACTGGCCTTCGAGGAACGCCGCTCCGCTGAGGAGCAGATCGCGCTCCTGGAGCGCGAGGGCTTTCGGATCACCCGCCATGTGGGCGGCATGGAAACCGCCTTCGTCGCCGAGGCGGGAAGCGGCGGGCCCGTTGTCGGGATCCTCGGCGAGTTCGACGCCCTGCCGGATCTGAGCCAGGAAGCGGGCCTTGCGAGCGCAAAGCCCCTGGAGGCCGGGCGTCCCGGCCATGGCTGCGGGCATAATCTCCTGGGCTCCGGCTCCGCGCTCGCGGCGGCGTCCCTGAAGGCGGCGCTCGACGCCGAGGGCATCGCGGGCACCGTGCGCTATTACGGATGCCCGGCCGAAGAGAGCGGATCGGGCAAGACCTTCATGGCACGGGCCGGCCTCTTCGACGATCTCGACGCGGCCTTCTGCTGGCACCCGCATGTGGTGAACGAGGTTTCGGCCACGAGTTCGCTCGCCACCGTCCAGGCCTATTTCCGCTTCCGCGGCCGGGCCTCTCACGCCGCCGCCATGCCGGAGCTCGGACGCAGCGCGCTCGATGCGGTGGAGCTCATGAATGTGGGCGTCAATTACCTGCGCGAGCACATGCCCTCCGACGCCCGCATCCATTATGCGGTCACGAACACGGGCGGCGATGCGCCGAACGTGGTGCAGGCCTACGCGGAATCCCTCTACCTCGTGCGCTCGGCGGAGCTTGCCGATGCGCAGCGCCTCTTCGAGCGCGTGCGCAAGGTCGCCGAGGGCGCGGCGCTCATGACGGAGACGAGCGTCGCGGTGCAGGTCACCGACGCGACCTCGAACCTCCTGCCGAACCGGGTGCTCCTGGAGGCGATGCACGAGAACATGCGTCGCCTCGGCCCGCCCCCTTTCGACGGGGCGGATCTCGCCTTCGCGCAAAAGCTCCAGGCGGAAGCGCTGACGCCCGAGGATATCCTGGCGAGCGTGAAGCCTCACAATCCCGCGCTCAAGACGAAGGTGCTGCACGACGGCATCCTCCCGCTTGCCGCCACCGAAGGGCTCATGATGGGCACGACGGATGTGGGTGATGTGAGCTGGGTGGTGCCGACCGTGCAGTGCCACACCGCCTGCTTTGCCATCGGCACCCCGTTCCACACCTGGCAGCTCGTGGCGCAGGGCACCCTGCCGGCCGCGCACAAGGGCATGGTGCTCGCCGCCAAGGCCATGGCCGCGACCGCGGCCGACGTGATCCGCAGCCCCGACCTTCTCGCCCGGGCCAAGGCGGAGTTCCGGGAGCGCACCGGCGGCAAGCCCTATGTCTGCCCGATCCCGCCGGAAGTGACACCAGAACATTTACGGTCTAAAGCGGCGTGAGAGCCAGGGGAGGCGGAGCCATGGACGTTCTTGTGGTCGGCGGCACGGGATTTCTCGGCGGGGCCATCGTGGAGGCGGCGCAGGCCGCAGGCCATGCGGTCAGCGTTCTCGCCCGCGGCGAGACCCGCCGGCCGCTGCCCGAGGGCGTGCAGCGGCTCGTCGGTGACCGGCATCGGGATCTCTCCGCTCTCGCGGGCCGCAGCTTCGACCTCGTTGTCGATACCTGTGCCTATGGGCCCGATGCGGTCGAGGGTCTGCTCGATGCACTCCAGGATCGCATCGGCCGCTATGCGCTGATCTCAAGCGTCTCCGTCTATGGGGACTATTCGAAGCCCGGCCTCGACGAGAATGCGCCGACGCCCTCGGCGAATGCCGAGCAACTGGCGTTCGCGAGGGAGCTCCCGCCGGAGCGCCGGTCGAGCGCCGCATCCTATGCGACCGCCTACGGGCCCCTGAAACGCGCCTGCGAGGAGGTGGCGACCCGCCGCCTCGGCGATCGGGCGTTCCTGGTGCGCGCCGGTCTTCTCGTGGGCGCCGGCGACTACACGGACCGGCTTACCTATTGGGTTCGGCGAATCGACCAGGGCGGCACCGTCCCCTGCCCGGGCGATCCCGCGCGCCTCGTCCAGCTCATCGATGCGCGGGACATCGCGGCCTGGACGATCGAGGGCGCCACCTGCGGCCTCAGCGGTGCCTTCAACATCACGGGCCAGCCCTTCTCCTTCGGTGCCCTTCTCGACGCGTGCCGCGCGGTCTCCGATCGTGGCGCCCATGCGCGTTTCGTCTGGACGCCGGACGAGGCCGTTCTGGCCGCCGGCCTCGCGCCCTGGACCGAGGTGCCGGTGTGGCTCCCCGCCTCCAACACCGCGTTCCGGCACTTCATGAACATCTCGGTCGAAAAGGCATTCGCCCACGGCCTCTCGACCCGTCCGCTCGCCGACACCCTCGCGCAGATCCTGGCTTGGGACCGCGCCCGTCGCGATAAGCCCCTGACGGCCGGGATGCCGCCCGAGAAGGAAGCGGCTCTGCTGCAATCGCTGGCGGCCTGATCGCCGTCGCATCTTGCATCCGGGCAAACGGGCTTGGCGCCGGACGGGCTCGCGGTGGGAGGATCAAAGCCCTAGGTGACATCCATCACCAGGGATCAGCGCCCATGCACCTCACCGGCATCCACCACCTCACCGCCGTCACCGCCAAGGCGCGGGAGAACCATGCCTTCTACACGGAGGCGCTCGGGATGCGCCTCGTGAAGAAGACCGTGAACCAGGACGATGTGAGCGCCTACCATCTCTTCTACGCGGATGGCGTTGCCTCGCCTGGCACGGACCTCACCTTCTTCGATTGGCCGGTCGGCCCCGAGCGGCGGGGCACGCACAGCATCGTCGAGACGGGACTGCGCGTGAGCGGCGAGGCGTCGCTGCTTTGGTGGGCGGAGCGCTTGCGCGATGCGGGCGTGCGCCAGGCCGAGATCGCCGAGCGCGACGGCCGTCTCACTCTCGGTTTTGAGGATCCGGAAGGTCAGCGCCTTGCCCTCGTGGACGATGGCGGCGCCGGCGAGGCGCATCCCTGGGAGCGCAGCTCCGTGCCGGCTGGGCACCAGATTCGGGGCCTTGGCCCCATCACGATCAGCGTGCCGGACCCAGGGCCGACCGATCTCGTGCTCACGCGGCTCATGAATCTGAGGCTCGAGCGCAGCTACCGGCAGGGCGGCCGCGAGGTGCGCGTCTATGCCATGGGCGAGGGCGGTCCCGCGGCCGAACTGCATGTGCGCGTCGAGCCGGATCTGGCTCCGGCACAGCCCGGCGCCGGCGGCGTCCATCACGTCGCCTTCCGGACCCCGAACGAGGATACCTACCGGGATTGCGCGGAGCGCCTGCGGGCGCTGCGCGTGCCCTCCAGCGGACCGGTCGACCGCTTCTATTTCCGCAGCCTCTACTTCCGCGAGCCCAACGGCATTCTCTTCGAGATTGCCACCGACGGCCCGGGCTTCGCCACGGACGAGCCGCTGGAGACCCTGGGCGAGAGCCTTGCGCTCCCGCCTTTCCTCGAGCCGCGCCGACGGGAGATCGAAGCGGGTCTGAAGCCGCTGTGACGGTCAGGCGCGGGCCTCGAAGGCCGCTCAAGCGATCCCACCTGAAGCCGCTCCGACCCGTCAGGCGGCCCGCGTGGCAGCCGGTTCGTCGAGGGTGATGCCGAACAGGCGTTCGAACGCCTCGTGGCCCTCGCGGGTCACGGTCAGGGCGCGCCCGTCCCGCTGCCGCGCGACCCAGCCCGCCTCCAGGCAATGGCGACAGAGCGCCGTGCCGACCGCACCGGCCAAGTGAGGGCGCCGTTCCGTCCAGTCGAGGCAGGGACGGCATTGGATTCGTGTGGCGCGGCGGGGCTCCGGCAGATCGAGGCCGATGCCGCGCAGGAACGCGAAGCCGCTCGGGGTCACCTCCGCGTCCTCCTCGGTCAGGTGCAGATGGCCGCTCCCATGCATCGCGTCCGCAATCGCAACGCCGAGCCGGCCCGCCAGATGGTCGTAACAGGTGCGCGCCAGCCGCAGGGCCGCCGTTCCCGGCGGCTTCAGGGTACGGGTCGGCGCGCCCCCCGCCGCCACGGCCCCCATGGTCTCCAGCATGCGGGCGATGGCCGGCGAGGCGAGCCGGAAGAATCGGTTGCGCCCGGCGCTCATGACGGACAGGAGCCCGAGATCGACCAGCCGCGCGAGATGCACGCTCGCGGTGGGCGGTGTCACGGCAGCCAGATAGGCGAGCTCCTTGGCGGTGCGCGAGCGCCCGTCCATGAGCGCGAGCAGCATGCGCGCCCGCGCCGGCTCGCCGATGCCGGCGCCGAGCTGGGCAAGGGGAAGATCGGTCTCCATGCCGGGAGCCTAGACCGGGCGCCGCTCAGCCCGCCAGCGGGAAACGCTTCGGTCGCGGTCGAAGGGCTGGCGCAGGCCAGCAATGCTTCGGCTCCCTTCGGTGGCGTTCAAGCGTCTGGGTGGGACGAGTGTGGTGGGGAAGCCGGCCAGGGTCGGACGCCTCGCAGGATCCCTCCATGTCGATCTTCGCCCCCTCGTCGATGCTGTCCGTCTAGCCCGCTATGGAAAGCGCCGGACGCTAGCCGCAACGTCAGGGGACGCGCCCGTGCGGAGCCTGCCGCCATTCGTTGCTCAAGGGTCAGCGCCTTGTTTCACAACAGTCTTTCATCTAGACCCAGTGAACTCATCAAACAGGCAAATTGTTATGGTCCGCGATCGCGCAGCGCTGATTCTAAGTCTTTCAGCAGGGACGCTTGCCAGTGCAGTTGTTTTTCTGGCCCTGCCGACCACGCTTTTTGAAGGCAACCGGGCCGAGTTCAAGCGCGATCTTCTCGATATCGTTCTGACCTTTGCTCTGCCGGCCCTCATACTTATCCTGAGCGCGATACTGCCCGCGTTGATGCTGCCCCGTCGGTTGTCGATCTGGTGGGCCTCGGCGATGGCCGCCACCGCTCTGTATCTTTGGGCTTACGGCAGCTTCGTTGTGTACGACTTTGGCTTACTCGATGGGCAAGCCTTTGTGATTGCCGCCTCAAAGGCGCAGATGATCGCCGAGGTGGTTTGCATCGCGGTTTTGGTCGTTGCCACTTTGTTTGTGGCTAGAACAAAGCCGGAGCTGACCGCAGGCCTTCTTGCCGTATTGACGGCCGGAAACATCGCAGTGGCCGCCACTCCGCTACTCAATCGCGACACCGAGCGGCCTGCGGTAAAGCGGTACGACGAGCTATACCAGTTCTCTAAAGAGAAGAACGTCTTGGTCATCCTCCTAGATGCCATGCAGAGTGACATCTTCGATGAGATCGTGGCCAGTGACGAGGCGCTCAGAGAAACCCTCACGGGGTTTACGTTTTTCACCGATACGGCCGGCGTAGCGCCAACAACGTTCCTGTCTATGCCTGCGATCCATTCCGGCCTTGAATACGACCGGGTCACGGCCATTCCCGCCTATTCCCGCGAGGCCATCGAACAGCAGTCCTTCCTCAACCAATTGGCGCGGAACGGCTATGTCACGACGCTTATCAACCCCATTGGCGGTCTCTGCCCGCGTGACATCAAGCTGTGCGTCGACGACACGGATGTTCTGGGAGGCTCATCGATGGCCCTCCGGCAGAACGCGACGACGCTCTTGGACCTAACTCTGCTCAGGGTTGCGCCTCTCGCCTTGAAGCCAGCCGTCTACAACAAAGGTCAGTGGACTATCAGCCGGTTAGTTCAGGAGCCGGTGCTGGCGCACTTCGTGCTCCGTGGCAACGCATTGTTGATGGACCTTGCACGCAACATGACGACTGTTCAGGTGCCGACGGCCAAGTTCCTGCACCTTTTCGGCACGCATCTTCCGATCGTTCTTGATGATCAGTGTGTCTATCGGGCTGAGAAGATCACCCACAGCCGCGACGCCTACAAGGCTCAAGTCGCGTGCAGCCTCGCCGCTCTGCGCACCCTTCTCACAACGATGAAGCAGCAGGGATTCTATGACAACTCCGCTATCGTCATCATGGCGGACCACGGCACCGCCAACATGCCCCATGCTCGCGCCGTCAATGCCGCATCCCGTCCCATCAATGCTAGGAAGATCGGTCAGGCCAGCCCGACCTTCGCGGTGAAGCCATACAATGCCACGCAAGCCTTCAGCCGGTCCGATGATCCAATCAGCATCGCCGATGCCGGTGCCATTCTGTGCGGCATGATCAAGGACTGCCATGTTGAAAGGCCAGGTCCGAACCGACCTCGGACCTTCAACAATTATACCTACAGCAGAAAGATCCTGGGCAAGGACTTTGTCCCCGACCTTATCGGATACGAGATCACCGGCCCGCTGGTTGACGGTAACAACTGGCGTCCTCTGCCGGCGACGCAGTAACCATCGACGTAAGATTCGCATGCTTGATAGCACAAGGGCCGGCGGATCGCTCCGCCGGCCCTCGTCGATGTCGCCGAGGTCGTGCCTCAGACGTCGAGATTGGCGACCGAGAGCGCGTTCTCCTGAATGAACGCGCGGCGGGGCTCCACCACGTCGCCCATGAGCTTCACGAAGAGGTCGTCCGCGTCGGTGGCGTCCTTGACCTTCACCTGCAGGAGCGAGCGCACGTCGCGGTCGAGCGTGGTCTCCCAGAGCTGCTGGGCGGTCATCTCGCCGAGGCCCTTGTAGCGCTGGAGTTGCAGGCCCTTGCGGCCAATCACCATGATCGACTTGAAGAGCGTCAGCGGTCCGTCGACCGCCGTCTCGTCGCCCTTGCGCACGAGGCGCGCTGGCCGTGCGTAGACGTCCTGAAGGGAGGTCGCGTGCTCATCGAGCTTCTTGGCCTCCTGGCTCGCCAGCAGCGCCTGATCGAGCACCGCGACCTGCTTCACGCCGCGCAGGGTGCGCGAGAAGACGTAGCCGCCGTCGCGCACCTCGCCGGTCCAGCCGCGCTCGATATCCTCGGAGATCGCATCGAGCCGCTCGGCGATGTAGGCCGCCGCCGCCGGGCCGCGCTCCGGGTCCTCGGCCACCTCGGGGCGGAGCGCGCCGGCGATGGCCGCCTGCTCCACGGCCGAGCGGTCGTAGCGGGTGTGAAGGCTCTGCAGAACCTGACGCACGAGGCGCGCCTCGTTGATGAGGCCGCGCAGCTGCTCGCCCTGGAACTCGAAGCCGGATTCGAGCCGCAGCACCGCGCCGTCGATGCCCGCATCGATGAGGAAGTCCTCCAGGGCCCGCTCGTCCTTCAGGTAGATCGTCTGCTTGCCGCGGGTCGCTTTGTAGAGCGGCGGCTGCGCGATGTAGAGGTAGCCGCGCTCGATGAGGTCCGGCATCTGACGGAAGAAGAACGTGAGGAGCAGGGTGCGGATATGCGCCCCGTCCACGTCCGCATCGGTCATGATGATGATACGATGGTAGCGCAGCTTGTCGAGGTTGAAGCGCACGCCGCGCCCATTGGAATCCTCGCCCTTCTCGCCGCCGATCTCGATGCCGACACCAAGTGCGGTGATGAGCGTGCCGATCTGGTCGGAGGAGAGCATCCGCACCGGCTGCACGCGCTCGACATTGAGGATCTTGCCACGCAAGGGAAGCACGGCCTGGAAGGCGCGGTTGCGCCCCTGCTTTGCCGAGCCGCCGGCGGAGTCGCCCTCGACCAGCAGGAGTTCGCTCTTGGCGGGATCCTTCTCCTGGCAATCGGCGAGCTTGCCGGGGAGCGAGGTGACGCCGAGGGCGTCCTTGCGGATGGCATCGCGCGCCTTGCGGGCCGCCTCGCGAGCCTGGGCTGCGCGCACCACCTTCTCGACGACCTTCTTGGCCTCGCTGGGGTTCTCTTCCAGCCAGGTGGAGAGGCCGTCATTGACGAGACCCTCGACGACGGGGCGAACCTCGGAGGAGACGAGCCGGTCCTTGGTCTGGGAGGAGAATTTCGGGTCCGGCACCTTCACGGACACCACGGCGGTGAGGCCTTCGCGGCAATCGTCGCCGGCGAGCGTCGCCTTCTCCTTCTTCAGCAGACCCGATCCCTCCGCATAGCCCGTCACCTGGCGCGTGAGCGCGGCGCGGAAGCCCGTCAGGTGCGAGCCGCCGTCCCGCTGGGGGATGTTGTTCGTGAAGCAGAGCACGGTCTCGTGGTAGGAGTCGTTCCACCACAGGGCCACTTCGACGCCGATGCCGTCCCGCTCGGCGCGGATCATGACGGGCTTGTCGAGCTCCGCGGTCTTCGAGCGGTCGAGATAGCGCACGAAGGCCTCGACTCCGCCCTCGTAGAAGAGCTCCTCGCGCCTCTTCTCCGCATGGCGGTCATCCGCGAGCACGATGCGCACGCCGGAGTTCAGGAAGGCGAGTTCCCGCAGGCGGTGCTCCAGGGTGTCGAAGTCGAATTCCACCGTCGAAAAGGTTTCCGGCGAGGGAAGGAAGGACACTTCCGTGCCGCGCTTCCCCCCCGACTCGCCCACGAGCTTCAAGGGCGCCACGGCCGTGCCGTGGTTGAACTCCATGAAATGCTCCTGGCCGTCGCGCCAGATGCGCAGGCGCAGCCATGTGGAGAGCGCGTTCACCACGGAGACGCCGACCCCGTGCAGACCGCCCGACACCTTGTAGGCGTTGCCGCTGTCGGAGGTGTTGTCGAACTTACCGCCCGCGTGGAGCTGGGTCATGATGACCTCGGCCGCGGACACGCCCTCGGTCGGGTGGATGCCCGTCGGGATGCCGCGGCCGTTGTCCGAGACGGAGCAGGAGCCGTCGGCGTTCAAGGTGACGGTCACCGCCGTCGCATGGCCCGCGAGCGCCTCGTCGATGGCGTTGTCGACCACCTCGTAGACCATGTGGTGGAGGCCCGACCCGTCATCGGTGTCGCCGATATACATGCCGGGACGCTTGCGAACGGCATCGAGGCCCTTGAGGACCTTGATGGAGCCGGCATCGTAGGCATCGGCTTTCATGGAGGCAGCAGGCTCAGCCATAGGGGGTCCTTTGCGGCCGGCGGGCTTGGGAGCCACGGCCGGCGCTTTGATTCGTCAGATCAAGTATTTAGGCATTCCAGCTTGAAAATTCACCCCCACGCGCATACGCGCGCGTGCGAATTCGCACCGATTCACCGAAAATCGGCCGAAACTCCGCGCCGGGTCGTCCCTAGGGGCGGTGTCAGCGGCTCGCGATGGCCGCGGCCGCCCCCGCCATCACGGCCCCGGTGCCCCGGTTGATGCGCCGGATCGCCCGCTCGCTCGTGAAAAGGCGCCGGGCCCGGGCGGCGAGGAGCACGTAGCCGGAGAACACCACCGCGAGCACGGCGAGGGTCGCCGCCACCAGCTCCGCATAGCCCAGCATCGTCACGCGGGTGAGATCCAGGATCGTGGGCAGGAGGGCGAGGTAGAACACCATGACCTTGGGGTTCCCCATGGTCACGGCAAGGCCGCCGAGGAAGAGCTTGAGGGGGTGCTCGCCCGTGGTCGTGGCCTCCACGTCCCGGGCCGCGACCGGCGCGGTCCAGAGCTTGTAGGCGAGGTAGAGAAGATAGGCCGCGCCCACATACTTGATCGCGAGGAAGACCCCATGGAAGGCCTGGGCCAGGGCGGCGAGGCCCACGACCGCAAAGGTGAGCCAGACCACGTCGCCGATGGCGACCCCCATGGTGAAGGCCACCGCGCCCCGGGTTCCGCGCCCCAGAACCCGGGCGACGATCGCCGCGATGCCGGGGCCCGGCGCGGCCGCCGAGACGAAGAGAACGGCCGCAAAGGCGGCAAGGCCGGCGAGATCCACGGAAGGCTCCTGAGCGTTATCCCGACACCCGCATGAGCAGCGGCGTCGCGATCCAGAATACGACATGGGTGGCTGCATGCGCCAGCATGGCGTGCTCCAGGGTCCGGCGGGCGTAAAGAGAGCCGTAGAAGACGCCCAGCACGCCGTTCAGGGCCAGCGTCCGGGCGACGAGGACGCCATCGGGCGTCGTCACGCTCATGAGGGCCGGCAAGTGGCCCGCCGCAAAGACAAGGGCCGCGATCCCGATGGCGGCGGCCAGCACCCAGGCCCGGCCGCGACCGCGGGTCAGGCGAAGTCCGATCCAGGCCAGCAGGGTCATCAGCCCGTAGCGCATCATCACCTCCTCGGCGATGCCCCCATAGAGGAGGGCGGCGATGCGGCCCGGCAGGGTGCCCTCATGGAGGGGCTGGATGGCGGCGAAGGACCCTGGATACCGGGCGCGCAGAACGAGTTCCACGGCGACGACCAGGGTCGCGAGAAGAGCGGCGAGCCCGAGCGTCGGCCCCAGGCCCCGCAGCGCAGCCGCCTGGCCCCGGACCCGTGCCGCCACCACCGAGACGAGGCTGACGCGCTCCGCCAGCGCCGCCCCGAGGGCGGCGCCGACGAGCACCAGGACGGCGGGCTGCACGAGCAGCAGCGCGTACCAGGCCGGCGCCGGCAGGTCCGGCGCCCCGGGTGCCGCCCGCAAGGTGGCGATCGCGCCGCCGAGGCTGGGAGCGAGGGACAGCACGCCGACGAGCCCAAGGCCGCCGATGGCGAGGAAGGGGCGCCGGAACGTCACGGCAGCACGAGGGGCTCGATGCGCCCGGGCTGCACATGCAGCAGATCCGCCCGGTCGCGCAGTTCCAGGAAGAGGGCGGGGTCGGCTCCCGTCATCCAGACCTGCCCGCCGAGGGCTTCGAGGGCTTCGAAGAGACCGGCCCGGCGGCGCGGGTCGAGATGGGCCGCCACCTCGTCGAGGAGGACGAGGGGGGCGAGGCCGCTCATGGTGGCGACGAGCCGCGCATGGGCGAGCACGAGACCGATGAGGAGCGCCTTCTGCTCCCCCGTGGAGGCGGAGCCGGCCGGGATGTCCTTCGGCCCATGGCGCACGAGGAGGTCGGAGGCCTGCGGGCCGATGAGGGTGCGGCCGGCAGCACGGTCCCGGGGCCGGTTCTCGCGCAGGATTGCCCGGTAGCGGTCCTCCGCGTCGACGGCCGGCAGGGTCGCGACGAGGGTGTCGATGTCGCCCGCGAGCGCCATCGTGGCGAAGGGAAAGGGCGAGGCGTCGTCGCGGGTCTCGAGGATGAGGCTCGCGAGGCGCTGCACGGTCTCCTGCCGGGCGGCCGCGACCGCGATCGCAAGCTCCGCAACCTCCCGCTCCAGGGCATCGAGCCACAGCCCATCGTCGGGGCTTTCCTCGAGAACGCGGTTGCGCGAGCGCAGTGCCCGTTCGAGCGCGTTTACCCGCGTTCCGTGATCCGCGTCGACAGCCAGGACGAGCCGGTCGAGAAAGCGCCGCCGGTCGCCTGCCGGGCCGCGGAAGAGGGCGTCGAGGTCGGGGGTCAGCCAGACGATGCGCAGGAACTCGGCAAAGGCCGTCGGCGACGAGGCCGGCGTGCCGTCGATCCGGCAGATTCGGCCCGGGCGGCCCTCCGGCTCCGGGGTCGCGATGCCGGTGCCGAGGCGGTGCTCGCCGAAGGGCGTGTCGAGGGTGAGGGAGACCGCGAAGGCGCCCGGCCCACCGATCCGCGCCATCTCGGGGAGCTCCGCCCGGCGCAGGCCGCGGCCCGGCATGAACAGCGAGATCGCCTCAAGAATGTTCGTCTTGCCGGCCCCGTTCTCCCCCACGAGGGCCACGAGGCCGTTCGAGACGGCAAGGTCGAGGCCCGCATAGGTGCGGAAATCCTGGAGGATCAGGCGCGTGATGCGGGGCGCGTCCACGGGGCGTCTCGGGTTCTGCTCTTCGAAGCCGAAGAGGCCGGGCTGCGCGGCAGACCGGGTGAGGGGATCGGTCCTTTATCTAGCCGGAGCGGGGGGCCGCGCCAGCCGCGCCGCCGCTACACCCGCATCGGCATCAGGACGTAGAGCGCGGGAGCGCCCTCGCGATCCTGGATCACCGTCGGCGAGCCCGGATCGGCGAGCTTGAACAGGGCCGTGTCCCCGTCGAGCTGGCTCGTGATGTCGAGGAGGTAGCGGGCGTTGAATCCGATATCGATGCCGTCCGCGTCGTAATCGACCTCGATCTCCTCGGTGGCGGAGCCCGAATCGGGGTTCGTGACCGAGAGGGTGAGCCGGCCGCCCTGGAGCGCGAGCTTCACGGCGCGGCCCCGCTCGGACGAAATCGTCGAGACCCGGTCCACGGCCTTCGCGAAATCCTCGCGCTCCACGGTGAGGAGCTTGTCGTTCCCGACCGGGATGACGCGCTGGTAGTCCGGGAAGGTGCCGTCGATGAGCTTCGAGGTCAGCACCACGCCGCCGAAGGTGAGGCGGATCTTGGCCGAGGAGAGCTCGACCAGCACGCTTTCCTCACCGCTCTCCACGAGCTTCTGGATCTCGGCCACCGCCTTGCGGGGCACGATGACGCCGGGCATGCCCTCGGAGCCCTTGGGCGCGGGCATCTCCACCCGGGCGAGCCGGTGGCCGTCGGTCGCCACGGCGCGGAGCATGGGCTGGCCGCCCACCTCGAGGGTGTGGAGGTAGATGCCGTTCAGATAATAGCGGGTCTCCTCGGTGGAGATCGCGAACTGGGTCTTGTCGATCAGGCGCTTCAGGTCGGCGGCCGGGATGCCGAAGCGGTGCGGCAGCTCGCCCGCCGCGAGATCCGGGAAGTCGCTCTCCGGCAAGGATTGCAGCATGAAGCGCGAGCGGCCCGAGCGGATCTGCATCTGGCCGCTGTCGCCCGCCATTTCGAGGGAGACCTGCGCCCCATCGGGGAGCTTGCGGACGATATCGTAGATGACGTGCGCCGGCACGGTGGTGGACCCGGCGGTCTCGATCATCGAGGGGATCGTCTCGGTCACCTCGATGTCGAGGTCGGTGGCCTTGAGGCGCAGCTCGCCGTCCACGGCCCGCAGGAGCACGTTCGACAGGATCGGGATCGTGTTGCGGCGCTCCACGACGCGATGCACATGGCCGAGCGATCTCAACAACGCCGCTCGCTCAACTGTCACTCTCATAGACCAGCCCATTGTGGTTGGAGCGTTTGCTCGGGGGCGCCCTTGGCGGGCGCTCTTAAAAAGGGGCCGCACGGACGTGCGGGGGCGGCAGCTTGGCGAAGGACGCCCCGGAACGCAAGGCCGGAGCCGCCCCCGTCAACAGCCACCGTCAGCGGCCCGCCGAGAGGTCCAGCCCGCATGCCTGGCCGCCCATGGGCCCGGTTCCCGCTCCTGGAGCATACGCTCCAAGAACCCTGCCTTGGCCCGGCTCCTTCCTCCGCCCGACTCCTGGGGCGTGCGTCTCAGGGGCCCATCACGGTTCGGCTCACTTCGCCGGCTTGCGTCTCGGTCTCACTCCTGGAGCATGCGCTTCAGAAGCTCCACCTCGTCGCAGAGCGCGTTGTCCTCGCCGATGGCCTTCTCGATCTTGCGCACCGCATGGAGAACCGTGGTGTGATCGCGCCCGCCGAAGCGGCGGCCGATCTCCGGCAGGGAGCGCAGGGTGAGCACCTTCGACAGATACATCGCGATCTGGCGCGGGCGCACCACGGCGGCGGTGCGGCGCTCGGACAGGATGTCCGAGCGGGACACGTTGTAGCGCGAGGCGACGAGCTTCTGGATGTCCTCGATCTTCACCCGCTTCGGCTCGCGGTTGCGCACGAGATCGCGGATCGCGACCTCCGCCGTCTCGAGGGTGATGGCCGAACCCGTGAGGGTCGCATGGGCGAGGAGGCGGTTCACGGCGCCTTCGAGGTCGCGCCCGTTCGCGGTGATCGCGCGCGCCACATAGGCCACCACGGTGGGGCTCACCTCGAAGGTCGGATGCAGCGCCTTGATGGCGTTGATGCGGGTCGTGAGGATCGAGGCCCTGAGCTGCTCGTCGAGGGCGCCGACCTCCACCACGAGGCCGCCGGCCAGGCGCGAGCGCACCCGTTCGTCGAGGGCGTCGAGATCCCCGGGCGGGCGATCCGCCGCGACCACGATCTGGCGGCCGGAATCGATGAGGGAGTTCAGGGTATGGCCGAATTCCTGCTGGATCTGCTTGCCCTGGATGAACTGCACGTCGTCGATGATGAGAAGATCGATGCCGCGCAGCCGCTCCTTGAAGGCGAGGGACGTCTGCGCTTTCAGGGAGGCGACGAAGCCGTACATGAAGCGGTCGGCCGTGAGATAGATCACCCGCCGTCCTTGAGCGCGCGCCTCGTGCCCGATGGCGTGGAGGAGATGCGTCTTGCCGAGGCCGACGCCCGCGTGGAGATAGAGCGGGTTGTAGAGAGCCTGCGCTCCCGTGTGCCGGGCGACCCGGTCCGCCGCCGCATGGGCGAGGGCGTTCGACCGGCCGATGATGAAGCTGTCGAAGGTGAGGCGCAGATCGAGCGGCGCGCCGCCGAGCTCCTGGGAATCCTGACGCTCCTCGGGCGCGCTCGGCAGCTTCATCTCGTGGCTCGCGGGCGGGCTCGCGCCGCCGGAGGAGGCAAGGCCTGCCGTGCTCCCGGAGCGCGCGCCGTCGCCGGCCCGGCGCGCGGCGGAGTCGCGGCCAAGGCTGCTGCGCACGCCGATCATCACGCGTTCGAGCTGCGGGACCTCGCTGCGGTACACGGTGAGCACCCGATCCGCGTAATGCGCCTCGATCCAGCTCTTCAGGAAGCGGGTCGGCACGGTCAGATGGGCGCAGCCATCCACCACCGCCTCGAGCTCCAGCCGTCCGAACCAGCTCGCGAACACGTCCTCGCCGAGTTCGGCGCGCAAGCGCCTCTTCACGCGGGCCCAGATATCCGCGGCCGCCTGGTGGGCCGCCTGCTGATCGAACGCCCCGTCCTCGGACGGGGCGGCATGGGTCCGGTTATCCTCGCTGCTGCGATGCATAAAAATCTCCCAACAGGGCCCCACCGCCGTGCGAGCGGGACCGAGCAACGCCACTCTCGGACCCGCAGACGCAGCTGTGCTAGCGTCCGTGAAGGTCCGAGCCCCCGGATTGAAGATTATTGTTGTCGTTCGACTGGTCGTTACGGGAAGCAGGCGCCTCCCGGATCACTCAACTCAAATCCTCTAAAGAGGATACGCCACCCCAGAAGGAGCCTTTTCTTCGTTATTTGTTTCAATCAACACTGCTCTATCCCCATAGCCGAGGCGTGAGACATTGAACCGTTGAAGGATCACTTCGGGGCGGACCGTCGAAGTGACTTGACCGTACACAGGGGTCCGGGGGTGCGCAACACGGACGAGTCAAATCCGCGCACCGGGTCCTGGTGCCGAGTGGGCCCGCGCACCGTCCACAGCTTTCGGCGATCGGGGGTAAATCGCTGACTCCCCAACTGATTCAGAGCGAAGCCACAGGATGTCCACGGTCTCGCTTTTTCACCTCCGGCGAGTCGCGACTGGGGATCGATTCGGAGGGATTCGGGGATGAGTCCGGATGCCTCGCAGACCTTTGCCTGCTAAACTCTTGAAAGCACGCGCTCTTTTCTGCGCATTTTCAAAACGGCCGAGTCAGCGTTTCACCCTTTCATCGGGTGCCCAAGTCAAGCCGGTTTGTGGACAAGCTTGGGAGCGCTCTTGCACCCTCCCGGGGGGTGTTTCCAACTCGTTCCAGCCCCATGCAGGGGCAGCCTTCGGGGTGGACATCGATGCATCGCGTACCCGCCGGGCGGGGCGCGGCGCAGGGGCTAGCGTCACCCATCGCCGGCAGCGTTCCGTGAACGGACAGGATCGCCTTGATCCCTGCGCGCTTTCGCGACGCGCAACAAAAAAGCCCGGCACGAGGCCGGGCTTTGCGGGGCGACCATGGGGTCGCCCAAAGGGATGTCGCGATCAGGCGCTCAGCGTCTTGATGCGGGCGGTGAGGCGCGAGACCTTCCGCGAGGCGGTGTTCTTATGAACGATGCCCTTCTGCGCGGCGCGCATCAGCTCGGGCTGGGCGGCCTGAAGAGCCGCGGCGGCCTCGGTCTGGTTGCCGGAGGCGATCGCCTCCTCGACCTTGCGAAGGAAGGTCCGCATACGGCTGCGGCGCGAACGGTTGACCGCGGTGCGCTTCGCGATCTTGCGGGTCATTTTCTTGGCCGACACGGTGTTGGCCATGGCCTGTCCTCATTTCTTGTCAGACCGATCGACAAGCACGGGCTACGGGCTCGGCAGCGGTCGGTTATGTCGATGGAAACCGAAGAGCCCGCGTCTGGCGCGGGCTCATGTGGGCGGGCTTATAGCCGCGCGATGGGGGAACGTCAACGCTCTTAAGCCTTTGCGCGGCAAAATCCCGGCCGGGGCCCGGGCACCGCCGACGGAGCCTAGTCCAGAAAGGCGGCCAAGCCCTGCCGCCAGGGATTGGCCGGGTCGAGGAGGAGCCTGATCGCCATGGCGGCCGAGACCAGGACCAGGAGAGGCCGGATGAGGCGGCTCCCAAGGCGCATGGCGAGCCGGGACCCGATCTGCGCCCCGATGAGCGCCGAGCCCGCCATCACCAAGCCAATGGGCCACACCACCGCGCCCGTCGCCGCATAAAGGCCGAGGCTGCCCACATTGCTCGCGCAGTTGACGAGCTTGGTATGGGCCGTCGCCCGCACGACCCCGTAGCCGAGGAGCGTCACGAAGGCGACCATGTAGAAGGAACCGGCGCCCGGGCCGAAGATGCCGTCGTAAAAGCCGACGGCCACCGGAACCGTGAGCCCGAACGCGAGCGCCGGCACGCGGGCCTTTGCATCCGCGTCGCTCATCTTCCGCGACAGGGCGAAATAGAGGGCCATGACCACGAGGAGCACCGGGATCCCGGCCTCGAGCACCGGACGCGGCAGGAGATGGACGCCGAGGGCGCCGGCGACCGAGCTGACCAGCGCCACCAGGGCGAAGCCCCAGGCGGAGCGCCACTCGATGAGGCCCGCGCGGGCGAAGGCGACGGTCGCCGAGGCGGTGCCGAAGGAGCCCTGCAGCTTGTTGGTGGCGATCGCCTGGACGGGATCGAGCCCCGCGAGGAGGAGGGCCGGCACGGTCAGCAGGCCGCCGCCGCCGGCGATGGCGTCGATGAAGCCCGCGAGCAGGGCGACCGCGGCGATCGCCGCGATCACCTCGGGCTCTAAGCCGCTCACCGGTTCGTAAAGCGCGCGGGCCGCTTCTCCACGAAGGCGCTCATGCCTTCCTTCTGGTCCGCGGTGGCGAACATGGCGTGGAACACCCGGCGCTCGAAGCGGATGCCCTCCGCAAGAGTCGTCTCGTAGGCCCGGTTCACGCTCTCCTTCGTCATGAGCGCGATGGGCAGCGACATGGCAGCGACAGTCTCGGCCGCCTTCATGGCCTCGGCCAGGAGGTCGGCGGCGGGCACCACCCGGGAGACGAGGCCGGAGCGCTCGGCCTCGGCCGCGTCCATCATGCGCCCCGTGAGGCACATCTCCATGGCCTTCGCCTTGCCGACGATGCGGGTGAGGCGCTGCGTGCCGCCGGCGCCCGGCATCACGCCGAGCTTGATCTCGGGCTGGCCGAACTTCGCGGTGTCGGCCGCGATGATGAAGTCGCACATCATGGCAAGCTCGCAGCCGCCGCCGAGCGCGAAGCCGGCCACCGCCGCGATGATGGGCTTGCGCCGGTTGGCGACCCGGTCCCAGTTCGTGATGAAGTCGTCGAGATAGGTCTGCGGATAGGAGAGCCCCGACATCTCCTTGATGTCGGCGCCGGCCGCGAAGGCCTTCTCCGATCCCGTGATCACGATGCAGCCGATGCCCTCGTCGCGCTCGTAATCGTCGAGGGCCAGGTTCACCTCGGCCACCAGGGTGGAGTTCAGGGCGTTCAGGGCCTGCGGGCGGTTCAGGGTGATGAGCCCGACCCGGCCGCGGGTCTCCACAAGGATCGTCTCGTAAGCCATGGCGCCCTCCGATGCTGCGCCCCTGGTGTCGTTCACGCGAGCGCCCTCCGATGTCACGTCAACCGGTAGGGGAGGGCGTGAAGCTCGGCAAGAGGCTTTGCGGGCTAAGGCTTCTGGCAGCTCGGGCAGTAGAAGGTGGAGCGGCCCGCCTGGACGAGGCGCCCGACGGTGCCGGTGCAGCCTTGCGTCACGCAGGGCTCGCCCTCCCGGTCATAGACCCGGAAGGCGTGCTGGAAATAGCCGAGATCCCCGTTCACCTGAGCGTGGTCGCGCAGGGTCGAACCGCCCGCCTGCACGGCCTCGTTCAGCACGTCGCGGATGACCTCCGCGAGGCGATGGGCGGCCTCCCGCGGGCGCCCGGTCGCGGTCGCGAGCGAGCCGGCCGGCGCCTCGGGGTGGAGGCCGGTGCGAAAGAGCGCCTCGCACACATAGATGTTGCCGAGGCCCGCGATGAGCCGCTGGTCGAGGAGCGCGGCTTTCAGCGGCGTGCGCCGGCCCTTGAAGAGGGCCGCGATGGTCTCTCCGGAGAGCTCGTTCCCGAGGGGCTCGATGCCCATCGCGGCGAAATGCCGGCAGGTCTCGATCTCGGCCCGGGGCACGAGGTCCATGAAGCCGAAGCGGCGGGCATCGTTGTAGGTGACCCTCGCCCCGTTGGAGAGATGAAAGGTCACGTGGTCGTGGGCCTTCGTCTCCCCGTGGGCGTGGTGGAAATCGCCGGGCATGCCGGTCTCCCCGTTCCGGGTCACCAGGAAGCGGCCGGACATCCCGAGATGCATCACCAGCACCTCGCCCCCGGAGAGATCCGCGAGCAGGTACTTGGCCCGGCGCCCGAGACCGGTCACGGCCTGCCCGGCGATGCGGTCCGCGAAGCGTTCGGGGAAGGGAAAGCGCAGATCCGGCCGGCGCTGCTCCACCCGCTCGATCCGCGCCCCGACCATGGCGGGCTCGAGCCCGCGGCGGACGGTTTCGACTTCAGGCAGTTCGGGCATTCCTCGCCTTTTCCGGTCTGCGGGCCGGGCGTCAACCATGCGCTCCCGCAGCCGCTCCCGTCACATAGCCATCGCCCCTTCGTTCCGCTATGGATCGCGGCAAAAGGCCATTCCGCTCCGATCCCCTCGGGACGGGGCCAGAGGCAGGACGATGACCGACGACACCCATTTCGGCTACCAGACCGTGCCGCTCGCGGACAAGCAGGGCCGGGTCAACGAGGTCTTCCACTCGGTCGCCCGCCGCTACGACCTCATGAACGACCTCATGTCCGCCGGCCTGCACCGGGCCTGGAAGGACGCGCTCATCACGGCGGTGCGCCCCTCGAAGACGCGGCCCTTCCGGCATCTCGACGTGGCCGGCGGCACCGGGGACGTGGCCTTCCGCATCCTCGACGAGGGTGGGCCCCAGACCCATGTGACGGTGCTCGACATCAACGGCGACATGCTCGGGGTCGGGCGCGAGCGGGCGGGCGGGACCTACGAGGGCCGCATCGAGTTCGTGGAGGCCAACGCCGAGTCCCTGCCTTTCGCGGACAAGAGCTTCGATGCCTATACGGTCGCCTTCGGCATCCGCAACGTGCCCCGCATCGACGTGGCCCTGCGAGAGGCTCATCGGGTGCTGAAGCCCGGCGGGCACTTCCTGTGCCTGGAATTCTCCAAGGTGGACGTGCCGGGGCTCGATGCGCTCTACGAGACCTATTCCTTCAACGTCATTCCGCGGCTCGGCGCCATGGTGACCGGGGACGCGGAATCCTACCAGTACCTGGTGGAGTCGATCCGGCGCTTTCCCCCGCCCGCCGCCTTCGCGCAGATGATCGAACAGGCCGGCTTTCGGCGCGTCACCCACCGGCCGCTCACGGGCGGGATCGTGGCCATCCATTCGGGCTGGAAAATCTAGGTGATCGGGAGCCTCGTCCACCTCGCCCGCAACCTTCAGGCCGGGTTCGTTCTCGCTCGCGAGGGCGCGCTGTCGCTCGTGGATGCGAGCGCGCTGCCGCCCGCGGCGCGGCTCGCCATCCGCCTCGGCCGGCTCGTCGAGCGGCCGGGCGCCGGCGACGGCAAGGCCCGCCTCTCCGCGGCGCTCACGCGGCTTGGGCCCTCTTACGTGAAGTTCGGCCAGTTCCTGGCAACGCGCCCCGACATCGTGGGCGTCGCCGTGGCGCGGGATTTGGAGAGCCTCCAGGACCGGATGGCGCCGTTCCCGCGCGCCGAGGCCGTCGCTCTCGTGGAGGCGGCCCTGGGCCGTCCGCTCGACGGGCTGTTTCTCGACTTCAGCGAGCCGGTGGCCGCCGCCTCCGTGGCCCAGGTCCACCGGGCCCGCGTGCGCACCGCCGAGGGCGAGGCGGTCGTTGCCGTGAAGGTGGTGCGTCCCGGGGTGCGCGAGCGCTTCGCCCGCGACCTCCAGGCCATGCGCGCCGCCGCGCGCCTCTTCGAGCGCTTGGCGCCGGACGCCCGACGGCTGCGGCCCCTCGAAGTGGTCGAGACGCTCGCCCGCTCCGTCACCATCGAGATGGACCTGCGCCTGGAGGCCGCCGCCGTCTCGGAGCTTGCGGAGAACACGAAGGAGGATCCCGGCTTTCGGGTGCCGCGTCCGTTCTGGGACCTCACGGCCCGGGACGTGCTCACGAGCGAGTGGATCGACGGCATCCGCCTGAGCGATCTCCCCTCCATCGAGGCCGCCGGCCACGATCGGGTGGCGCTCGGGCGCACCGTGATTCAGTCCTTCCTGCGCCATGCCATCCGCGACGGCTTCTTTCATGCGGACATGCATCCGGGCAACCTGTTCGTGGATGCGGAAGGCCGGCTCGTCGCGGTCGATTTCGGCATCATGGGGCGCCTCGGGCTCAAGGAACGCCGCTTCCTCGCCGAAATCCTGCTCGGCTTCATCCGCCGGGATTACCTCCGGGTTGCGCAGGTACATTTCGAAGCCGGCTACGTGCCGCCGCACCATTCGGTGGAGGATTTCGCGCAGGCCATCCGCGCCATCGGGGAGCCGATCCACGACCGGCGCGCCGACGAGATCTCCATGGCGAAGCTGCTGACGCTGCTCTTCGAGATCACGGCTTTGTTCGACATGGCGACCCGCACCGAACTCGTCATGCTCCAGAAGACCATGGTCGTCGTCGAGGGCGTTGCCCGCAATCTCGACCCGCAGCTCGATATGTGGACCACCTCCGAGCCCGTGGTCCGCGAATGGATCGAGCGCAATCTCGGCCCCATCGGCCGCATCGAGAATGCGGGCCGGGGCGTCTGGACCCTCGCCGGCGTCGTCGCCGACCTGCCGCAGATCGCGCAGCGCGCCGAGCGGGTGCTCGGGCAGCTCGAGGACGTGACGGCCCGGGGTTTCCCGCTCCACCCCGACAGCATCGCCGCCATCGGCCGCGCCGAGCGGACCGGCAACCGCTGGGGCGTGGTGGCGCTCTGGATCATCGCGGTGCTGCTGACGGTGATCCTGGTGGAAGTGCTCTGACGTGGCCTTGCCCAGGACCGGCTTCAACTGTACATTCAGTACAGGAGAGTGCGCGATGGCCGAACACGACGAAGTCTGGACCGTTCAGGATGCCCGCGCCCATTTCAGCGACGTCATCGATGCTGCCCTGAAGGGCAAGCCACAACGGGTCAGCCGGCGCGGCAAGGATACGGTTGTCGTCATCTCCGAAGAGGAATGGAAGCGGATCGCGCAGCCGAAACCCACGCTCAGCTTCGGCGAGCACCTAGCCCGTTTCCCGCTGTCGGCCGAGGAGTGGGACGAGATCGCCCCACGGCGACACAAGCCGCGCAAGACCGCCTTCTCGGACGATTGATCGTGTACCTTCTCGACACCGACGTCATCTCCCGAACATCGCCCGCCTCGACCAGCATGCCAGGATTAGGCGAATGGCTGCAGGCCTATGCGGACCACAGCTACCTAAGCGTTATCTCGCTCAGCGAACTTCAATACGGCGTTGCGCGCTTGATGGAGCGCGGCGCTCATCAACGTGCCGCTAGCCTGCAAGCTTGGTTGAGCATCGTTCTCGATCGCTTCGCGGATCGCCTGCTCTCCTATGATCTGCAAGCCGCGCGCCGCACGGGTGAGTTGCTCGCGCGCGTCCATGCGAGAGGATTTCAGCCTGACTTCGAAGATGCTTGCATCGCGGCGACAGCGGAATGTCGGGGTCTTGTCGTGATCACCTACAACAAGCGCCATTTCGAGCCTCTTGGCGTCTCCTTCCGAGCGCCCGGCTTGCCGGAGGACACAGCGCCATGAGTTCTCCCCTCGCGCAAAAGCGCATCCTCCTCGTCATCGGCGGAGGCATCGCGGCCTACAAATCCCTCG
Source organism: Microvirga sp. (assembly GCA_036562855.1). Classification (GTDB taxonomy): domain Bacteria; phylum Pseudomonadota; class Alphaproteobacteria; order Rhizobiales; family Beijerinckiaceae; genus Microvirga. The sequence continues at coordinate 300,091 of DATCJK010000035.1, read as the reverse complement.
ATCTCATCCGTCGCCTGCGCGAGCGCGGCGCCTCCGTGCGCTGCATTCTCACCAACGGGGCGCAGCAGTTCATCACGCCGCTTGCGGCGGCTGGCATCTCGGGCCAGCGCGCCCATACGGATCTCTTCGACCGGGAGGACGAGGCCGATATCGGGCACATCCGCCTCGCGCGCGATGCGGATCTCGTGATTGCCGCGCCGGCGACCGCGAACCTCATGGCCAAGATGGCTGGCGGTCATGCGGACGATCTCGCCTCCACGGTGCTTCTCGCCACCACGCTGCCGATCCTCATCGCGCCCGCCATGAACGTGCGCATGTGGCTGCACCCCGCGACGCAGCGCAACCTCGCGACGCTCGCGGGCGACGGGGTGCATGTGGTGGGGCCGAACGAGGGCGCCATGGCGGAGGCGGAGTTCGGGCCGGGGCGCATGAGCGAGCCCCTCGAAATCGTCGCGGCCGCCGAGCGGCTGCTGGCGCCATCGGGTCCGCTCAAGGGACGGCGGGTGCTGGTCACCTCGGGGCCGACCCACGAGCCCATCGATCCGGTGCGCTACATCGCGAACCGCTCCTCCGGCAAGCAAGGCCACGCCATCGCCCGCGCGGCCGCGGAGGCGGGTGCCGAGGTGACCCTCGTCTCCGGCCCCGTCGGCATCCCCGATCCGCCGGGTGTGCGCACGATCCACGTGGAGAGTGCCCGCCAGATGCTCGCGGCCGTCGAGGAGGCCCTGCCGGCCGATATCGGCATCTTCGCGGCTGCTGTCGCGGATTGGCGCGTCGAGGGCGCGGCCGACCAGAAGCTGAAGAAGAGCGTGGAGGGGCCAACGAGCATCGCGCTCGTCGAGAACCCCGACATCCTCGCCACCATCGCCCGCCGCAACGCCGGCCGCCCGCCGCTGGTCGTGGGCTTTGCGGCGGAGACCCGGGACGTGGTGGCCTATGCGCAGGTGAAGCTCGCCCGCAAGGGCTGCGACCTCATCGTGGCGAACGACGTTTCGGCCGGCACCGGGGTGATGGGCGGCGACCGCAACACCGTGCATCTCGTGAGCGCGGCAGGCGTCGAGACCTGGCCGACCCTCGCCAAGGACGAGGTGGCGCGCCGCCTCGTGGCCCACCTTGCCAAGCACCTGCCAGCACAGTCATGAGCCTGCCTCTTCCCATCAAGCGGCTGCCCCATGCGGAAGGGCTGCCTCTGCCGCGCTACGAGAGCGCGGGCGCCGCAGGCCTCGACCTCGTCGCGGCGCCACCGGCCGACCGGCCGATCACCCTGGAGCCACGGGGTCGTGCTCTTGTTCCAACGGGGCTCGTCCTCCAAATTCCACCAGGCTACGAAGCGCAGGTCCGGCCGCGTTCCGGCCTTGCCTTGCGGCACGGCGTGACCGTGTTGAATGCCCCCGGCACCATCGATGCGGATTATCGCGGCGAGGTGCAGGTTCTGTTGATCAATTGCGGAGGAGAGCCGTTCGTGGTCGAGCGCGGAATGCGGGTTGCACAACTCGTCGTCGCCCCCGTGACCACGGTGGCCTTGGTGGAGATCGGCGAGGTCCAGGAGACCGGCCGCGCCGCGTCGGGCTTCGGCTCGACCGGTCTTTCCGGCCGCGAGGACACTCAGCCATGATGTTGCCGTTTCCCGGTTCGACAAGCGTGGCCGGCCAAGGAGGATCCCGACCATGATGCTGCTGTCCCGACGAAGTCTGCTCGCCATCGCGGCCGTGGTCGACATCGCGCTCCATGCCCGGCCGATGCCGGTGGCCGCCAAGGCTCTGGCGGCCCGCCACAGCCTGCCGCCGCGCCACCTCGAGACGGTGCTCCAGGCGCTCGTGCGCCATGGTATCCTGAAGGGCGTCCGTGGCCCGCGCGGTGGCTACGAACTCGCGAAGGAACGTCGCCGTATTACGGCCGGCAACATCGTGCGCGCCGCCATGACCGCTACCGGCGAGGACGGCTTGCCGCCCCTGCCCCAGTCGCGGCTCGTGGACGAGGTGATCAGCCCCGCGGTGAAGCAGGCCTCCGAGATGTTCCTGGCCGAACTCGACGCCCTTACGGTGGACGATCTGTGCCGGGAGGCCGACGCCAAGGCAGCCATCGAAGGCAAGGCCCTGGCGGATTTTGCAATTTGAGAATGTAGATTAATCCAATTATCGACAAGAAACGAGAAATAGCGTAAGGTCACCTATCGTCATTGCTCAGGAGGCCACCATGGCCGAAGCCGCTCGTCCCCTCTCCCTTGCCTCCGACGCCGACCGGAAGCCCGGTCGCGGCCGTGTGTACGACTCGATCACCGAGACCATCGGCGACACGCCGCTCGTGCGCCTCAAGCGCCTGCCGCAGGAGCGGGGGATCGACGCCGAGATCCTCGTGAAGCTCGAGTTCTTCAACCCGATCGCGAGCGTGAAGGACCGCATCGGCGTCAACATGATCGACGTGATGGAAGCCGAGGGCGTCATTAAGCCGGGCACCACGCTGGTCGAGCCCACCTCCGGCAATACGGGCATCGCGCTCGCCTTCGTGTCGGCGGCGCGCGGCTACCGGCTCATTCTCGTGATGCCTGAGACCATGTCGATCGAGCGCCGCAAGATGCTGGCGTTCCTCGGCGCCGAACTCGTGCTCACCCCTGGCCCGATGGGCATGAAGGGCGCGGTTGCCAAGGCGGAGGAGCTCCTGAAGGAGATCCCGAACTCGGTGATGCCGCAGCAATTCCGCAACCCGGGCAATCCGGACATCCACCGCCGCACCACGGCCGAGGAGATCTGGAACGACACCGATGGGCGGTTCGACGCCTTCGTGTCTGGCGTCGGCACCGGCGGCACCATCACGGGCGTCGGTCAGGTGATCAAGCCGCGCCTGCCGCATCTGCACGTGGTCGCGGTGGAGCCCGAGGATTCGCCGGTGCTCTCGGGCGGCCAGCCCGGCCCGCACAAGATCCAGGGCATCGGCGCCGGCTTCGTGCCGGACGTGCTCGATCGCTCGGTGATCGACGAGGTGATGACGGTGGGCAACCAGACCGCCTTCGACGTCGCCCGCCAGCTCGCCAAGTTCGAGGGTATCCCGGGCGGCATCTCCACGGGCGCCAACGTGGCGGCGGCCCTCGAACTCGCGAGCCGTCCCGCCTTCAAGGGCAAGCGCATCGTCACGGTCGCCTGCTCCTTCGCGGAGCGCTACATTTCGAGCGCGCTGTTCGAAGGGCTCTGATCGCCCGCTGCGGACTCGACAAAGGGCGGCTTCGGCCGCCCTTTTTCATGGGCTCGCGCCGTCGTCATCGAGCTTGGCCAGAACAAGTGCCACCCCCATCGGGTTCTCCTTGGCATATCGAGGAGATTGTCCATGGCGGCCGAGCGCACCACGCCTCATTCCCTGAAAGATCAATCCGCGGACCAGATCCGCAACGAGCAGCGCGGCGGCGCCAACGCCCCCGTCGATCCGAACCGGGACGACGGCCCTGAGGCGAATGCCACCATGCGCCAGGTCTGGAGCCAGCCGGGCGGCGAGGCGCATGCCTACCGCAATGCCATGGTCGGCGCCGGCACCAAGGCCGACGACCATGGGGAGCTCACGGCCGCCGAAACCCCGGAGACCACCCGGCACCTGAGCGATGCGAGCCTTGGGCCCAACGACCGCGACGCCACCGCAGAGGCGATCCAGCGCGCCACGGCCGTGCAGGGCGACGACAAGGCCAAGGGCTGATCATGCCCAAGAAAAACGACAACATCGTCGGTCAGAGCGAAGGGCCGATCGTGAATGGCGGCCACCAGACCCCTGAGCAGGCCGCCATCGTGGCACAAGCCGGGAGCGGCCTCACGGATGCCGAGCGCGGCGACATGAACCCTCCCGGCGAGCCCGGGCGCACGCCGCCGGCCATCGGCGGGTCGTCCGGCGGTCATTCCGACCAGATCGCCTCGCGCGGGCCCGACGCCGACCGCAAGGTCGCGGGCGGCCATTACGACACCGAACAGACCCATGGCCGAGGCGACTCGGCGCAGCATCGCGACCGGCCCGATGACGGCCCGGGCGGGCGAAGGAGCCGACCATGACCCACCACGACAAGCCGAGCGAGCACATGCCCCATGCGGGCGACGCCGCCGTTCCGACGGCTGAGGCCTGCGGGGCTGTCTCGCATCTTGGCCAGGACGACGCCGACAACGCTCGGGCAGGGGAGCGCCGCAACGAAACGGGCGGCCGCCGCCCCGCGCCGGCTTCCGGCGGGATCGCCTCAGGCGTCCAGCAGAGCGGCTGTTCGAGCGGCAGCGTCAAGACACCCGGCACTTGAGGAGGCACCCATGAGCGGCAGCTCATCCACCCTGGACCCCGACACCCAGGCGGCCATCGACCGCCTGCCCTCGAACGCCACCGAACCCGGCAGCCCGCCACGAGCCACCGAGGAGCCCGGGGGCGGCAAGGACAAGCCCTCGCCCGCCATACCCCCGGCCGGTCCCCACGCGGACCCGAAGCTGGTGAACCCGGATTCGACGCCCGGCACCGGGGCCCTCACCCCGGCCGGTGACCATGACGACGTGGATTCCACGAGCGGCTGAGGCCGCAGACCCGATCAGGAGAGCCGCATGACACCGAAGGACAAGGCGCAGGAGAGCCTGCAGGACAATCTCGACGACCTCTCCATCGACCGCCCGCGGCTCACGCCGCAGGGGCGCACGGACGACAGCCCGGAGGGCGAGGATTCCACGAACCCCATGGGTGAGGGCGCCAAGCAGGGGCAGGGCGGGAAAGCTGAGGGCTGACCCTCTCAGGGGCCCGCATCGCGCCCGTGAGCCCGAAAGCCGTCGCGCTCGCACAGGCGCTCGTAATAGCGCTCGACCCGAGGGAATGAGGGCCGCTCCAGCGGGATGCTCCGCCAGCGATGGACCGAGAGGCCGATGACGATGTCGGCGCAGGTGAAATCTGGCCCCGCCACATAGGCGCCCGTCCGCGCGAGCTGCGCCTCGATCACACCGACCATGGCGCAGAACTGGCCCCATGACGCGGCGACGGCACCCTCGTCCTGGTAGGCCGGGTTGCGGCGGATGGTGGCCTGAAACACCGTGCGCCAGGAATTGTTGAAGTCCGACGCCTGCCAATCCATCCACTTTTCGACCCCCGCGCAGGCCAAGGCCTCGCGCGGGAGAAGATCCTCGCGGCCCTCGCGCCGTGCGAGGTAGCGGACGATGCTGTTGGATTCCCAGATCACCTCGCCCCGATCCTCCAGCACCGGGATCAGGCCGACGGGGTTGAGCTTCAGGAAGTCCGCGTCCTGGACGGAGCGCGCTGGGCCGCCCCAATCGATGCGGCGGAAGGGGAGCCCCAGCTCGACGCAGGTCCAGAGAACCTTGCGCACGTTGATGGATCCCGCATGGCCGTAGATCGTGAGCATGGCTTCATTCCCGCCTCGCCGAGATCCGCAGGGCTCGCATGCCGCGATCCGTGGCGCAAGGCGGCGCTTGATCGTGATCGGCCATGAAAAAGGCCGCATCCTGCGATGCGGCCTTCGAAGTCCTGGGACGTGCCGGCGCGTCTTACGCGCTCAGCGCTTCCTTTTGCTTGTCCGCGCGCTTGCGGTCGTTCGGGTCGAGGATCGCCTTGCGGATGCGGATCGACTTCGGGGTCACCTCCACGAGCTCGTCGTCCTGAATCCAGGCGAGCGAGCGCTCCAGCGTCATGCGGATCGGAGGCGTGAGGCGCACGGCCTCGTCCTTCGAGGTGGTGCGGATGTTGGTGAGCTTCTTGCCCTTGAGCACGTTCACCTCGAGATCGTTGTCCCGATTGTGCTCGCCGATGATCATGCCCTGATACACCTTCCAGCCGGGCTCGATCATCATCGGGCCGCGATCTTCCAGGTTCCAGAGCGCGTAGGCCACCGCCTCGCCGGAATCGTTCGAGATCAGGACGCCGTTGCGGCGCCCGGCGATCTCGCCGCGATAGGGCTCATAGGCGTGGAAGAGCCGGTTCATGATCGCGGTGCCGCGGGTGTCGGTCAGCAGCTCGCCCTGATAGCCGATGAGGCCGCGGGTCGGAGCGTAGAACACCAGGCGCTGGCGGTTGCCGCCGGAGGGGCGCATCTCGACCATCTCGGCCTTGCGCTCGGACATCTTCTGCACGACGACGCCCGAATGCTCCTCGTCCACGTCGATCACCACCTCCTCGACGGGTTCGAGAAGCTGGCCCGTGGCCTCGTCCTTCTTGAACACGACGCGGGGACGGGACACGGCGAGCTCGAAGCCCTCGCGGCGCATGGTCTCGATGAGGATCGCGAGCTGCAATTCGCCGCGGCCGGAGACGTAGAAGGAATCCTTGTCGTCCGCTTCCTCGATCTTGAGGGTCACGTTGCCCTCGGCCTCCTTGAAGAGGCGGTCGCGGATCATGCGGCTCGTGACCTTGTCGCCCTCGGTGCCGGCCAGCGGCGAGTCGTTCACGATGAACGACATGGTCACGGTCGGCGGATCGATGGGCTGCGCCTGGAGCGGCGTGTCCACTTCCGGCGCGCAGAAGGTGTCGGCCACCGAGCCCTTCACGAGGCCCGCGATGGAGACGATGTCGCCCGCCTCGCCCACCTCGATGGGCTGACGCTCAAGGCCGCGGAAGGCCAGGATCTTCGACACGCGGCCGTTCTCGACGAGGTCGCCGTTGCGGTCCAGAACCTTGATGGTCTGGTTCGGGCGCACGCTGCCCGCGGTGATGCGGCCCGTGACGATGCGGCCAAGGAACGGATTGGCCTCCAGCAGCGTGCCGAGCATGCGGAACGCGCCTTCCTCGGTCTTCGCCGGGGGCACGTGCTCCAGCACGAGATCGAAGAGCGGCGCCAGGCCCTGGTCCTGCGGGCCTTCCGGCGACTTCGCCATCCAGCCGGAGCGGCCGGACCCGTAGAGGATCGGGAAGTCGAGCTGCTCGTCGGTGGCGTCGAGGGCGGCGAAAAGGTCGAACACCTCGTTGATCACCTCGCTCGCGCGGGCGTCGGGGCGGTCCACCTTGTTGATCGCCACGATGGGGCGCAGGCCGATCTTGAGGGCCTTCGACACCACGAACTTCGTCTGAGGCATCGGGCCCTCGGCGGCGTCGACCAGCACGATCACGCCGTCCACCATGCTCAGGATGCGCTCCACCTCGCCGCCGAAATCGGCGTGGCCGGGGGTGTCCACGATGTTGATGCGGGTGTCCTTCCAGACCACCGACGTGGCCTTGGCCAGGATCGTGATGCCGCGCTCCTTCTCCAGGTCGTTGGAATCCATAGCGCGCTCTTCCACGCGCTGGTTCTCGCGGAAGCTGCCCGATTGGGAGAGCAACTTGTCCACGAGGGTCGTCTTGCCATGGTCGACGTGGGCGATGATGGCGATGTTGCGGAGCTTCATAGGGTGTTTGTCCAAAGCAAAACGGCCCGGCTCGAACCGGACCACGCTCGCGAGAAGCGCAGCCGTTGCGGACGACCCAGGCAGGAAATCTGTTGCGATGCAGTATAGGGATATGCGTGCGGCGGCAATAGGGCGACACCGCGCGACTGGAAGCCAGGCGGCGGAGAGGGAGCTCCTTTTGCTTCCTAACGTCTTGGCTTTACTCCGAAAGCCACTCCAGAATGCGGTTGGCTGCAGCCCGCTTGCGCCCGCATTTGACGACCGCTCGGGATCGGTCGAACCGGATTCCGAGCTTCCTCTCCGTGTTCTTCAGCCACTGCGGAAGGTGCAACAGATTACCTGCTCCCAAACCGTCGATCTTCAGATCGTTCTGAAGTATCCGCTCAGGTATCTCCGATAAGCGCTCGCTATTACTGTGAATGTAGTTGATCTTCCATTGGTGATTTGGATCAGGGAGCATTTGGCAGACGAGGTTCGGCGCCAGATAGGCGCTTCGATGGTTGTCCGCCTCTGGAATGAAGATCGAGATGCTCCAGGCTTCATTCTCGTCGAAGGACAGGGCAAGCGCTCTGACAAGGCCGGCGACCTCGGTTGACTCGCGGCGTTGCCGTTCCAGCGCCGCCAATTGTCCGGCGAGATCCAGAAAGCGCGGATCCACAGGACAGTCGACCGAGACAACCGTCTCCACGCTCGCATGCAGCAAAGGCAGGTATTGATCACGTTGAGGAACGAGGTGTTCGTCGCTTAGGAAATCATGGATGAGATCCGCGCGCCTTCCCTCGTGCAGCAGGACGACGAGCACCATTCCCCAAAAGAGAAGATCAGTGGTGCCGTAGCTCTCAAGGCCGTATCGCCTCTCGTGCCGGTAGCCCAAATGCTTGAGGGTTTGATAGGCTCGCTCCCCAAGGGGAGCATACGGTCGGAAGCCCTGCAACTTGGTCCGCTGTGCAGGCAGGTTTGTGAACTTGAGGCAATAAGCGGTGAGTTTCGTGAACTCCTTCAGCCGGGACGTGCTGGTCGTCACGCCGTCAGGGATAGCTCCTGCCTCATCGAAGCCAAAAGTGAAGAGAAGTTGATGGCGCCGGGCTAAATGGGATCGGCTCGTATCCAGCAGAGGAATGAGCGTTCGGTAGGCCGCGACCAGATGGGGAAGCTCGCTGTCAGAAACGACAGGAATGGTGCCGCTGAGGCGCATAGAGTGGAAGTAGAGCTTTTCCCGGTCAGCTGGCGCGAGCCATGTATCGGCTTTGGGAAGCGCGGCCGTGATCAGGTAGTGCTTGCCAGGCCACAACTGCCCTTGCAGCCCCGTTTCCAGGGCAGCATCCTCCTCGGCTATGAAATCGGCAAGCAGAGCCGGCAAGTCAGGTTCAGACGACACGTGAAGCCATCTCCGTCATCGACGGATAATGTTTCATTACCGGCTGTCGGGCAACTCCCAAACCAGGGATTCAAGGCTCACGGGAAATGCTGCCGCCGTAAGCCTTCGTCTCAGAGCCCTAGCTTCTTCTTGCGCTGCGCCAGGGTGCGCAGGCGCAGGGCGTTGAGCTTGATGAAGCCCGCCGCGTCCCGGTGGTCGTAGGCCACCGCGCCTTCCTCGAAGGTGACGAGGTCCTGGTCGTAGAGGGAATAGGGGCTGGTCCGGCCGACGATGTGCACGCCGCCCTTGTAGAGCTTGAGGCGCACCTCGCCGGTCACGTAAAGCTGCGACTCGTCGATGAGGGCCTGGAGCATCTCGCGCTCGGGCGCGAACCAGAAGCCGTTATAGATGAGCTCCGCATATTTCGGCATGAGCTCGTCCTTCAGGTGCGCGGCCCCGCGGTCGAGGGTGATCGACTCGATGCCCCGGTGGGCGAGATGCAGGATCGTGCCGCCCGGCGTCTCGTACATGCCACGGCTCTTCATGCCGACGAAGCGGTTCTCCACGAGGTCGAGACGGCCGATGCCGTTGAGGCGGCCGAGCTCGTTGAGCTTGGCGAGAAGCGCCGCCGGCCCGAGCGCCTGGCCGTCGATGGCGACCGGGTCGCCGCCCTCGAAGCTGATCGTGATCACGGTCGGGGTGTCGGGCGCGGATTCCGGGTCGTTGGTGCGCGAATAGACGTAGTCCGGCACCTCCTGGGCGGGGTCTTCCAGCACCTTGCCCTCGGAGGAGGCGTGCAGGAGGTTCGCGTCCACCGAGAAAGGGGCCTCGCCGCGCTTGTCCTTGGCGATCGGAATCTGGTGCTGCTCGGCAAAAGCAATGAGCTGCTCGCGGGAGCGCAGGTCCCATTCGCGCCAGGGGGCGATCACGGTCACGTCGGGCTTGAGCGCGTAATAGGAGAGCTCGAAGCGCACCTGGTCGTTGCCCTTGCCGGTGGCCCCGTGGGCCACCGCGTCGGCCCCCACGCGCTCGGCGATCTCGATCTGCTTCTTGGCGATGAGCGGCCGGGCGATGGAGGTGCCCAGGAGATAGAGGCCCTCGTACTGAGCGTTCGCCCGGAACATGGGGAACACGTAGTCGCGCACGAACTCGTCGCGCAGGTCCTCGATGAAGATGTTCTCCGGCTTGATCCCGAGAAGCTCCGCCTTCTTGCGCGCGGGCTCCAGCTCCTCGCCCTGGCCGAGATCGGCCGTGAAGGTCACCACCTCGCACCCATAGGTGGTCTGGAGCCACTTGAGGATGATCGAGGTGTCGAGGCCGCCCGAATAGGCGAGCACGACCTTGTTCACACGCTTCTGAGCCATGGGGGAGTCCGGAACCGAAAGGGAGCCCGCGACTTAGCGGGGAAGCTTTGCGGGCGCAACTGGCCAAAGGGTGCGCGTCGCCCTGAAGCTGCCTTGCCCCCGCCCTACGAAGCAAGCGCAACGGGTGGAAGGGTGCGCGCCGCCCCGATCGCGCCTTGCCTCCGCCCCGCGAAGCAGACACCCTGCCACTCAAGGAGATCCCATGGCCCGTCGCCCCGTCATCGAGTTCTGGTACGAATTCGCATCCACCTATTCGTACCTCGCGGCGATGCGGATCGAGGCCCTGGCGGAGGCCGCCGAGGTCGACGTGCGCTGGCGGCCGTTCCTGCTCGGGCCGATCTTCGCCTCGCAGGGCTGGACATCCTCGCCCTTCAACCTGTTTCCAGCGAAGGGCCGCTACATGTGGCGCGACATGGAGCGGGAGGCCGCCCGTTTCGGCCTGCCCTGCCGGAAGCCGGACCCCTTTCCCCAGAACGGCCTCACCGCCGCCCGCGTGGCGCTCTACGGGGCGGAGAACGGCTTCGCGCCCGCCTTCACGAAAGCGGTCTTCACCCGGGAATTCGGCGAGGGGCGCAGCATCGCGGAGGCGACCGTGATCGCCGAGATCCTGTCCTCCCTCGACCTCGACGCGCCCGCGATCCTGAAGGAGGCGCAAGGCGACGCCAACAAGACCCGCCTCAAGGCGCTGGGCGAGGAAGCCCGCTCCCGGGGCATCTTCGGGGCCCCCACCTTCTTTACGGAGGACGGGGAGATGTTCTGGGGCAACGACCGCCTGGAACAGGCCCTCGCCTGGGCCTCGGGGAAGCGCGGGCGGGCCTGAGGGGCAGCGGCCTCCGGAACGCTTGAATTCCAAGGCGAATTCCAGTAGAAGCCGCCGATCCGACGGATATCGATGGCGATGCGGGTGGGTACGTTCACGAAACGTGCCCCGCCTCGCGTCAGGCCGGAGAGGCCGCCGGATCACGTTTCCGTCCGTCGACGACGCGCCGGCCCGCTTGTGAAGCGGCCTGCCTGGAACCTGGCCCTCGCGGGGCGTTCCCGGCAACGGCGGAGGGAAGCGGCCGTTCAACACGAGCCGCCGGCGCTGCCCCCCGATGGGCCATTCAGGAGAACCTATGTCTGCAGCTTTGCAACGTGCGCCGAGCCGTGAGGATTTCGCCTCCCTGCTCGAGGAGTCCTTCCGCGAGAACGAGATCAGCGAAGGCTCCGTCGTCAAGGGCACGGTGGTCGCGATCGAAAAGGACGTCGCGGTCATCGATATCGGCGCCAAGACCGAGGGCCGCGTGGCCCTGAAGGAATTCGCTGGCCCCAACCGGGACCAGGTTTTGAACGTCGGCGACGAGGTCGAGGTCTATGTGGAGCGCATCGAGAACGCGCTCGGCGAGGCCGTCATCTCCCGCGACAAGGCGCGCCGCGAGGAATCGTGGGTGAAGCTCGAGAAGGCCTTCGAGGCCCAGGAGCGCGTCAACGGCGTGATCTTCAACCAGGTGAAGGGCGGCTACACGGTCGACCTCGACGGCGCCGTGGCGTTCTTGCCGCGCAGCCAGGTGGACATCCGCCCCGTGCGCGACGTCACCCCGCTCATGGGCGTCGCCCAGCCGTTCCAGATCCTCAAGATGGATCGCCGCCGCGGCAACATCGTCGTGTCGCGCCGCACGGTCCTCGAGGAGAGCCGCGCCGAGCAGCGTTCCGAGCTCGTGGCGAACCTCGAAGAGGGTCAGGTCATCGACGGCGTGGTCAAGAACATCACCGAGTACGGTGCGTTCGTTGATCTGGGCGGCATCGACGGCCTCCTGCACGTCACCGACATGGCCTGGCGCCGCGTGAACCACCCGTCCGAGGTCGTGAACATCGGCCAGACGGTGAAGGTGAAGATCATCAAGATCAATCACGAGACGCACCGCATCAGCTTGGGCATCAAGCAGCTCCTCGCCGATCCGTGGGAGGGCATCGCCGCCCGCTACCCGGTCCAGGCGAAGCTCAAGGGCCGCGTCACGAACATCACCGATTACGGTGCGTTCGTGGAGCTGGAGCCGGGCATCGAAGGCCTGATCCACGTGTCCGAGATGTCCTGGACGAAGAAGAACGTCCACCCGGGCAAGATCGTCTCCACCTCCCAGGAGGTCGAGGTCGTGATCCTCGAGGTCGATCAGGTGAAGCGCCGCATCTCGCTCGGTCTGAAGCAGACGCTTCAGAACCCGTGGGAGGCCTTCGCCGAGAAGCAGCCGGTCGGCTCCGTCGTCGAGGGCGAGGTGAAGAACAAGACCGAGTTCGGTCTCTTCATCGGCCTCGAGAACGACGTGGACGGCATGGTGCACCTCTCGGACCTCGACTGGAACCGTCCGGGCGAGCAGGTCATCGACGAGTTCAAGAAGGGCGACATGGTGCGTGCCCAGGTTCTCGACGTGGACGTCGAGAAGGAGCGCATCTCGCTCGGCATCAAGCAGCTTGCGGGCGATCCCTTCGCGGATGCCGGCGAGATCCGCAAGGGCCAGGTCGTCACCTGCGAGGTTCTCGAGGTGAAGGACGGCGGGCTTGAGGTGAAGATCGTCGACACCGACCTCACCACCTTCGTCAAGCGCAACGAGCTCGCCCGCGACCGTGCGGACCAGCGCCCCGAGCGTTTCGCCGCCGGCGAGAAGCTCGATGCCCGCGTGACGCAGTTCGACCGCAAGGCGCGTCGCGTCACCGTCTCGGTGAAGGCCCTCGAGGTCGCCGAGGAGAAGGAGGCGATGGCCCAGTTCGGCTCCGCCGATTCGGGCGCCTCGCTCGGCGACATCCTCGGTGCCGCCCTCAAGAAGGCCAAGACCGACAAGGAGTAAGGCGGCGCGGTCCTCAGCACCGCCTCCCAACGCTCCAGAAGCCCGCGCGGGTTCCCCGCGCGGGTTTTTTGTTGCCCCGGAGCCGGCATGCCGGGCTTGGGCACGGGCGCATCATGCCCTATGTGAAGCTCGACATTATCGGGTCCTGCCGGGCACGGCGCGGCGATGCGCGAACGGTCGCATTCCCGCGGACCCGGCTTGATCCAGATCACCGCACGACAGCGAGACCGGAGTCCTGCGACCCCGCGCCGTCGTGAACGGGACCAAGAGAGGACGAAGACCATGGCTCTCGATGCCGAAGCCCTCGTCGACCGCCGCCGCCTGCGCCGCAAGCTCTCCTTCTGGCGCGTGCTCGGCATCCTTGCGCTCGTCGCCGCCGTCGTGGCGATCGGCGCGTCGGTCGCCAATCGCGGCGCGGTCCCGGTCGGGCAGGCGCATATCGCCCGCATCTCCGTGGACGGCTTCATCGGCGGCAGCGACCGCATGACGGAGCTGATGCGCCGGGTCGGCGAGGCCCGCGGCGTCTCGGGCGTCGTGATCTCCATCAACTCGCCCGGCGGCACCACGACCGGCGCCGAGGAGCTCTACCGCAACATCCGCCGCCTCGCGGAAAAGAAGCCGCTCGTCGCCTTCGTGGACGGCACTGCGGCGTCGGGCGGCTACATCACCGCGCTCGCCGCCGACCGTATCGTCGCCCGCGAGACCTCCCTCGTCGGGTCCATCGGCGTGATCCTGCAATACCCGCAGGTGTCCGAGCTGTTGGGCAAGATCGGCGTACAGGTCGAGGAGGTGAAGTCGAGCCCCCTGAAGGCCGAGCCGAGCGGCTACAAGCCGACCTCGCCGGAGGCCCGGGCCGCCCTGCAGCAGGTGGTGAACGACACCTACGAGTGGTTCCGCGGCCTCGTCGCCACGCGGCGCAACTACAATCCGGCGGAGCTCAACACGGTCGCCGACGGGCGCGTATTCAACGGGCGCCAAGCCCTGGCCCTGAAGCTCGTGGACGAACTCGGCAGCGAGCGCGACGCCATCGCCTGGCTCGAGCGCGAAAAGGGCGTCACGCGCGATCTGCCCGTGCGCAACTGGGAGCCCCGGAGCGAGACCGACATTTCGCTCTTCACCTGGGCGGCCGGCGCGGCGGATCTTTTCGGGTTCGAGGGCGCCGCGCGGGGCCTGCGCCAACTCGGCGCCTCCGCGGACATCGCCAAGCTTGACGGTCTGTTGGCGGTCTGGCACCCTGCCGGCGAAAAATAAAGCAGCGTCAACGGCCTAGACCTAATGATCAAATCCGAGCTCGTGCTCAGAATCGCTGAGCAGAACCCGCATCTCTACCAGCGCGACGTGGAGAACATCGTGAATGCGATTCTCGACACGATCGGCGATGCGCTCGCCCGGGGAGACCGGGTGGAGCTGCGGGGCTTCGGCGCCTTCTCGGTGAAGAAGCGCGATGCGCGGGTGGGTCGGAACCCACGGACGGGTGAAACCGTCTCCGTGACGGAAAAAGTCATCCCGGTCTTCAAGACCGGCAAGGAAATGCGCATCCGCCTCAACGCTGCGAGCGCGCCGGCCAAGGCCCCCAAGGTGGCCCGCGCCGCCGGTTGAGGAGGGAGCGCCTGGTCGAGGACGTCGCATGATTCGCTTCTTGAAGGCTCTGATCCTCCTGCCCGTCGCCATCATGGTCGTGCTGCTCGCCGTGGCGAATCGGGCTCCGGTCACCCTCTCGCTCGATCCGTTCTCGCCGGAGGCGCCGGAAATCGCGACGAGCCTGCCGCTCTTTGCGGTCATCTTCGCGGCCGTCATGCTCGGCGTGGTGATCGGCGGCACCGCCACTTGGCTGTCCCAGTCCAAGCACCGGCGCGGCCGGCGCCAGTTCCGGCGCGAGGCGCGGCACCTGCAGAGCGAAACCGAGCGCCTGCGCACGCAGATGCAGGTCTCCCGCGCCCCGGCCCTGCCGGCCTCCTCGTCCTGACCCCGGATCCCGCTTCGGCGCGCCGGTTTCCATTGTCGAAAGCGTGAGCCCATGCGCGTCGTGACCGCGGACGAGATCGACAGCGCGCTCACCTTCCCGGCGCTCATCGATGCCCTGGCCGAGGCGTTCACGGACGACGTGGTCGTGCCCGTGCGCCATCACCACGAGATCGAGCGCTCCGGCGCCCACGGCACCCTGCTGCTCATGCCGGCCTGGAGCGGGCCTGCGTCGGCGGGCGGCTTTCTCGGCGTCAAGATCGTCACGGTCTTCCCCGACAACGGCAGCCGCTCGCTCCCGAGCGTGTTCGGCACCTATCTCCTCATGGATGGTGCCACCGGTGCGCCGCAGGTCGCCCTCGACGGCGGCCGCATCACGTTGTGGCGTACGGCCGCCGCCTCGGCGCTCGCCGCGCGCAGCCTTGCCCGGCCCGACGCCCGGTCCATGGTCATGGTCGGCGCGGGGGCCCTCGCCCCCTTCCTGATCGAGGCGCACCGCGCGGTGCGGCCGATCGAGGAGGTACGCCTGTGGAACCACCGGCCCGAGAAGGCCGAGGCCCTGGCCGAGGACCTGCGCGCCCGCGGCCTTCCCGTCACCGCCATTCGCGATCTCGAGGGCGCCGTGCGCGACGCCGATCTCGTCTCCTGCGCCACCCTGTCGGCCGAGCCGGTGATTCGCGGCGCCTGGCTGAAGGCCGGCGCGCATCTCGATCTCGTGGGTGCCTATAACCTGCGCATGCGCGAGGCGGACGACGAGGCCGTACGCCGGGCTCAGGTCTTCGTGGATACCCGCGCCGCCCTGACCGAGGGCGGCGACGTGGCGCTCGCCCTCAAGGGCGGGGTGATCGCCGAGGCGCAGATCCGCGGCACCCTGTTCGATCTGTGCCGCGGAGCTCCCGGCCGGACCGACCCCGCTGCGGTCACGCTGTTCAAGTCCGTCGGCACGGCCATCGAGGATCTGGCTGCGGCGATGCTGGTCTGGCGCCGGGTGGCTCCGGCGTCGTAGCATCGACCCATGACCATGCGCGTCAAAATCTGCGGGCTCTCGACGCCCGAGACCCTGGAGGCTGCTCTCGATGCGGGCGCGGACCTCGTGGGTTTCGTTCGCTTCCCGCGCAGCCCCCGCCATGTGGAGCTCGATGCCGGCCGCGCGCTCGCCCGTCAGGCGCAGGGCCGCGCCGAGCGCGTGGTCCTCCTGGTCGATCCCGACGACGCCGAATTGGAGCGGTCCGTCGCCGCCCTCGACCCCGACCTCATCCAGCTTCATGGGAGCGAGACGCCGGAGCGCGTCGCGGCGATCCGGGCCCGCCTCGGACGGCCGGTCATGAAGGCCCTCGGCATCGCCGAGGCCGCCGACCTTGCGGGGCTCGCGCCCTACAGCCAAGCCGCCGACCGGGTTCTCCTCGACGCCAAGCCGCCCCGTACCCCGGACGCCCTGCCAGGCGGCAACGGCCTCTCCTTCGATTGGCGGCTTTTGGCCGGACTTGACCCCCGCCTCTCCTTCATGCTGTCAGGGGGCCTCACCCCGGACAATGTGGGCGAGGCCATCGCCCTGACGGGCGCCCGGGCCGTCGACGTGTCCTCGGGGGTGGAAAGCCGGCCGGGGCTGAAGGATCCGGCGAAGATCGAGGCCTTTGTCAGGGCCGCCAAGGCGGCCTTCCCGGAATCCGCAGCCCGGCGGGCGTGACCGCCTCCTGTGTCGCTGCCGTCCCCTCGTTGAACCAGGACATCCCGTGACCGCGCCCCAGACCCCCAACTCCTTCCGCACCGGCCCGGACGAGACCGGCCATTTCGGCATCTTCGGCGGCCGCTTCGTGGCCGAGACCCTGATGCCGCTCATCCTGGAGCTCGAGAAGGCCTACACGGCGGCGAAAGCCGACCCCGCCTTCCAGGGCGACATGGAGAACTACCTCACCCATTACGTGGGCCGCCCGAGCCCGCTCTATTTCGCCGAGCGGATGACCGAGCATCTCGGCGGCGCCAAGATCTACTTCAAGCGCGACGAGCTGAACCACACGGGCGCCCACAAGGTGAACAACGTGCTGGGGCAGATCCTGCTCGCCCGCCGCATGGGCAAGAAGCGGATCATCGCCGAGACGGGCGCGGGCCAGCACGGGGTCGCCACCGCGACGCTCTGCGCGCGCTTTGGACTCCAATGCGTGGTCTATATGGGCGCCGTCGACGTGGAGCGGCAAAAGCCCAACGTGTTCCGCATGAAGATGCTGGGCGCCGAGGTGGTGCCCGTGCAGTCGGGCTCCAAGACCCTCAAGGACGCCATGAACGAGGCGCTCCGCGATTGGGTCACGAACGTTCACGACACCTTCTACTGCATCGGCACGGTGGCGGGCCCGCATCCCTATCCGGCCATGGTGCGCGACTTCCAGGCGGTGATCGGCCGCGAGACCCGCGAGCAGATGATGCGGGCCGAGGGCCGCTTGCCGGACTCGCTCATCGCGGCCATCGGCGGCGGCTCCAACGCCATCGGCCTGTTCCACCCCTTCCTCGACGACCGGCAGATCGAGATCTACGGGGTCGAGGCGGCGGGCCACGGGCTCTCGTCCGGGCTGCATGCGGCCTCGCTCACAGGCGGCCGCCCGGGCGTGCTCCACGGCAACCGCACCTACCTCCTGATGAACGACGACGGGCAGATCCAGGATGCCCATTCCATCTCGGCGGGCCTCGATTACCCGGGCATCGGCCCGGAGCATGCCTGGCTGCACGATATGGGCCGTGTGACCTACCTTTCCGCCACGGACGATGAGGCGCTCGAAGCCTTCCAGCTCTGCTGCAAGCTCGAGGGCATCATCCCGGCGCTCGAGCCCTCCCACGCCCTCGCCAAGGTGGTCGAGCTGGCGCCGCAGAAGCCGAAGGACCACCTGATGGTGATGAATCTCTGCGGCCGCGGCGACAAGGATATCTTCACGGTGGCGGAACACCTGGGAGGTGACCTGTGACGAGCCGCATCGAAGCCCGTTTTGCAAAATGCCGCGCCGAGGGGCGCGCCGCCCTCGTCACCTATGTGATGGCCGGCGATCCCGATCCCGATACCTCGCTTAGCCTGCTCTCGGCCCTGCCGAGGGCCGGGGCCGACATCGTGGAGTTCGGTCTGCCCTTCACCGATCCCATGGCCGACGGGCCGGCGATCCAGGCGGCGGGCCTCAGGGCGCTCCAGGCCGGCCAGACCACGGCCAGGACTCTCGACCTCGTGCGCCGCTTCCGCGAGGGTGACGCGGACACGCCCGTGATTCTCATGGGCTATTTCAACCCGATCTACCAATACGGCGTGGAGCGTTTCCTCGGCGATGCCAAGGCGGCGGGTGTCGATGGCTTCATCATCGTGGACCTGCCGGCCGAGGAGGACGACGAGTTCTGCCTGCCGGCCTTGAAAGCGGGCCTCGCCTTCATCCGGCTCGCCACACCGACCACGGATGACAGGCGCCTGCCGACCGTGCTCGCGAACACCTCCGGCTTCGTCTATTACGTGTCGATCACCGGCATCACCGGCGCCGCGACCCCGGATTTCAACCGGGTCGCCACGGCGGTGGAGCGCATCAAGCGGCACACCCCGCTTCCCGTGGTGGTGGGCTTCGGCGTCAAGAACGGCGCCCATGCGGCGGCGATCGCCGAAGGAGCGGACGGCGTCGTGGTGGGCACGGCCCTGATCGATGCCGTGAAGGGCTCCCTCGATGCGGAGGGCCGGGCGACTCCGCGGACCGTCGAGGCTGTGAGCGCCCTGGTGCGCGATCTTGCATCCGGCGTCCGGTCGGTGTCGAAGGCAAAGGCCGCGTAGAGCTGGATCATACCTGCTACGCCCCCTCTCCCCCCTTGTGGGGGAGAGTTGGAGAGGGGGGTTATGGCGCCGACCTTTTGAATCGCGCTGCCCTCGACCCGGTTGCTGTCGCTCCGCGAGCGCTTCTGCGAAGCGCCACCCCCCTCCCTGCCCTCCCCCACAAGGGGGGAGGGGACAAGGGCGTTCAGACATGACCCGGCTACGCAAGGCTGCCGAAAAGGGCTATGGAAGCGCCCAGGAGAAGTTGAGATGAACTGGATTTCCGAAGTCGTCCGCCCGAAGATCAAGACGCTGTTCAAGCGCGAGACGCCGGACAATTCCTGGATCAAGTGCCCGGAATCCGGGCAGGTCGTGTTCCACAAGGACGTGGAGGCGAACCAGTGGGTGATCCCCGGCTCCAACCACCACATGCGTCTCTCGGGCACCCAGCGCCTGAAGCTCATGTTCGACGGCGGCACCTGGATCGACGTGCCCCTGCCCGAAGTGGCGCCCGACCCGCTCAAGTTCCGTGACAGCAAGCGCTACGTGGACCGCCTGAAGGACGCCCGCGCCCAGACCGGGATGCAGGATGCCTTCAAGATCGGTTTTGGCCGGGTCGAGGACCTGCCGATGACCATCGCGGTGCAGGATCTAGGCTTCATCACGGGCTCCCTCGGCACCGCCGCGGGCGAAGCCTTCGTGAGGGGAGCCGAGACCGCCGTCGAGAAGCGCACGCCCTACGTGGTCTTCACGGCCTCCGGCGGCGCGCGCATGCAGGAGGGCATTCTCTCCCTCATGCAGATGCCCCGCACCACCGTGGCGGTGCGCCGCCTCAAGGATGCGAAGCTGCCCTATTTCGTGGTGCTCACGAACCCGACCACCGGCGGCGTCACGGCCTCCTACGCGATGCTCGGCGACGTGCACCTCGCCGAACCCGGCGCGCTCATCGGCTTTGCCGGCCCGCGCGTGATCGAGCAGACGATCCGCGAGAAGCTGCCGGACGGCTTCCAGCGCTCCGAGTACCTCAAGGATCACGGCATGGTCGACATGGTGGTCCACCGGCACGAGCTGAAGGCGACCATCGCCCGTCTCGCGCGCCTCTTCACCAAGGCGCCCACCACCCTGCCGCAGGCCGCGGAATAACGCCGGATCGGGTGAGGCAGCATGAGGTCGTCCGACGCGCTTCTTGCGCGCTTCCTCGCCGTTTGTCCCGCCGCCCGACGGGGTGAGGGCGCATGAGCTCGTCCGACGCGCTGATCGCGCGCTTCCTCGCCCTGCATCCCAAGGTCATCGACCTCTCCCTCGAGCGCATGCAGCGGCTGCTCGCGGCGCTCGGGCATCCGGAACGCCGCCTGCCGCCGACGATCCATGTGGCCGGCACCAACGGCAAGGGCTCCACCATCGCGTTCATGCGCGCGATCCTGGAGGCCGCGGGGCTCGCGGTGCATGTCTATACCTCGCCCCATCTCGTGCGCTTCCACGAGCGCATCCGCCTCGGCGCGCTCGGTGGCGGCCGCTTCGTGGACGAGGAGCGGCTCGTGGAGGCCCTGCGCCGGTGCGAGACCGTGAACGCGGGAGCGCCCATCACCGTCTTCGAGATCACGACGGCGGCGGCGCTCCAGCTCTTCTCCGAGACACCCGCCGACGTGCTGCTCCTCGAGGTTGGGCTCGGGGGGCGCTTCGATGCCACCAACGTGATCGACCAGCCCGCCGCGGCGGTCGTCACCTCCATCGGTCACGACCATGCGGAATATCTCGGCGACACGCTGGAGAAGATCGCCTTCGAGAAGGCGGGCATCTTCAAGCGCGGTGCGCCGGCCGTGATCGCGCCGCAGGATTACGAGGTCGCCGACGCGGTCCTGCGCGACCGGGCGGAGCGCAGCGGCGCGACGCCAATCCTCGTGGGGGCTCAGGACTTTTCCGTGCACGAGGAGAGCGGGCGCCTCGTCTACCAGGACGAGGACGGCCTTCTCGACCTGCCCCGTCCGCGCCTCGCCGGCCGGCATCAGTTCATCAATGCGGGCACCGCCATCGCGGCGCTCCGGGCCGCGGGCTTCGGGGGCTTCGAGACCGCGGCCTTCGAGACGGGGCTCACCCAGGCCGATTGGCCGGGCCGCCTGCAGCGTCTCGCCAAGGGCCGTCTCCTGGCGCTCGCGCCCGAGGGCTGCGAGCTATGGCTCGACGGCGGCCACAACCTCGACGGCGGCCGCGTGCTCGCCGCCGCCATGGCGGACCTCTCCGAGCGCAGCGATCCGCCGCTCGTGCTCATCGCCGGCATGTTGAGCACCAAGGATTCGCAGGGCTTCTTTCGCAACTTCGCCGGCCTCGCCCGGGAGGTGATCGCCGTGACGGTCCCGGCCCAGGTGGCGGCGCGACCGGCCGAGGAGGTGGCGGCCATCGCCGCGCGCGTCGGCCTCACCACATCGGTTCAGCCCAGCGTGGAGGCGGCGCTCGCCTCCCTCAACGAATATGTCTGGGACCAGCCGCCTCGGGTGCTGATCTGCGGCTCGCTCTATCTCGCCGGCGAGGTGCTGCGGGCGAACGGGACGCTTCCGCAATAGGCGCTGCGTTCAGGCACGAAAAAAGGGGCCCTGAGGCCCCTCGTTTCCGTCATGTCCGGCGCCGATCAGACGGCTGACTGGATCCAGCGGCTGAGGTCGCCCTTCGGGGCGGCGCCCACCTTCTGGCCGGCGAGCTTGCCGTCCTTGAACAGCATGAGGGTCGGGATCGAGCGAATGCCGAGCTGCCCGGCGATGCCCGGGTTCTCGTCCACGTTCACCTTGGCGATCTTCACCTTGCCCTGCATCTCGGTGGCGATCTCTTCGAGAGCCGGACCGATCATGCGGCAGGGGCCGCACCACTCGGCCCAGAAATCGACGACCACCGGCTCGGCCGATTTCAGAACGTCCGTCTCGAAGCTCGCATCGGTCACCTTCATGGTCGCCATGGCCGTACCCTTTTCGTCACGCGCGCGGCCCATCCGGCCGCGCAGAGGTTGAGGCAAGGTAGGAACTGGCCCCCGGTTAATCAAGGCGAGACGCCCCGCCGTTCACGGCGCTCTGACGGATCTCCGTCAGGCCGCCTTGATGAGGTGGAGCGCCGCCGCAAGCTCCTCGTCGCCGAGCTCCCGGACCTGCGGTCCCGTCGTCCAGATGAGGAAGGGCCGCACCCGCCGCCCCGGGAAGATGGTGGCCAGAAGCTGCCGGTAGAGGGCGAGCTGCGCCACATGGGAGGGCGGGATCGGGTCGCCGTCCCCGGGTGGTCGCGCCGTGGTCTTGTAATCCGCGAGCAGCACCTCCCCGTCGAGCACGGCCAGCCGGTCGATCTGGCCCGAGACCAGGGCCTCGCCCGCGGCCGTCACGATGCGGCCGGCGATGGGCGCCTCGGCCCGGGAGCCGGGGCCGAAGAGGGGCTGCAGGGGCTCGTGGGTGAGGACGCCGAGGGTATCGCGCACGATCCCCTCGCGCAGCTCGGCGGAGAGCCGCGGCGCCCGGGCGCCCAGATAGGCCCGCGCCCCGTCGGCCCAGCGCTCGAAGGGAAGGCCCGGCAGGCGCTCCAGGAGCGCGTGGATGAGCGTGCCGCGCAGGCGAAAGCCCGCCGCGAAGGGCCCCTCGCCCGGGCGCCTCACCCGATCCGCGGCGGCGAGCGCGCTCGAGGGGCGGATGGGGGGCAGGGGCTCCGGCTCCGCCTCCACGGGAACGCGCAGCCAGGCGGGCTCGGCGATGGCTTCCGCGGCGATTACCGCCGCTTCGCTCTGCGGCAGCAGCACCGGATCGCCCTCCCGCCAGAGATCGACCTCCAGGGGACCGTAGGGCGCTGTCGCGCGGATGAGCCCACGGGCGTCCTGCGTCAGGCCGCGGCGCACCATCTCGCACCAGGCCTGCTCCGGCGTCTGTCCGCCCGAGCGATAGGGCGCGATCACGAGCCGGTCCTTGGCCCGCGTCATGGCCACGTAGAGCAGGCGGTTGTGCTCCTCCCGCGCCCGCTCGTGGAGCGTCTCGCGGGATGCGGCGACCGCCGCGCAATCGAAGGTCTTGCCCGGCGACCAGATCGGGACCGTCTCGCCGGTCTTGAGCGTCACCGGAATGAGCGGCGGGTCCTTGCCCAGGACCTCGCAGCCGTCGATCACCACGACGATGGGCGCCTCGAGGCCCTTGGCGCCGTGAACGGTCATCACCCGCACCTCGTCGCGTCCCGCATCGAGGTCGCGCTTCACCGTATGGCCGGAGGGCTCGCGGCCGCCCGAGGGCTCGTAGCGGGCAAGGAAGGTGGCGAGCGAAGGCGCGTCGGGCTGCAGCTCCGCCTGGTGGGCTGAACAAAGAAATACGTCGATGGCATCCCCGGCCTCGCCGCCGAGGCGGGCCGCGAGGGCCGCGCGGCCGCCCAAGGGGCCGAGCAGGGTCACGTAGAAGCCGAACGGCCCCCGGCTGCGGGCGAGGTCCCGCCAGCGCTCCAGGGTCGCGCAGGCCAGGGCCGCGGCCCCGTCGCCCTCGCGGGCATGGCGCTCCAGCGCCTCCACCAGCGCCTCCTCGTCCGGGCGCCCGGCGGCGAGGCGCATCAGGTCGTCCTCGGAGAGGCCGACGAGGGGGGATTTGAGGGCGGTCGCGAGGGTGAGGTCGTCCTGGGGCAGCAGCGCCGCGCGGCCTGCGGCGACGAGGTCGCGCACGGCGATGTGCTCGCTCACATTGAGGCGATCCTGGCCAGCCACGGGTACATCCGCGGCGCGCAGGGCCCGAATCACCGCCTCGAAGGCGGGGCCGCGTCGGCGCATGAGCACCAGGATGTCGCCGGGCCGCCAGCGCCGGCCCCATTCGTCCCCTTGCGTGGTCCAGCAGCGGATCGCCTGTGCGACGCGCTTGGCGACGACGACGGGAGGCGCCGAGGCATCGGGCTGGTCGACCGGGAGCGTCCAGGCATCGGGTTCCGCCTCGTCGGCCGGCACCTCGGTCGGCCACAGCTCCACATGGCCCGGCGCCTCGGGTCGGGCGCTCGAATGCACCGTGCCCGTGACGCCCGCCTCGAAGGAGAGACCCTTGAAATTCACCTCCACCTTGAAGGTGGCGTCGACCGCGGAGAGCACGGATCGTCCGGACCGGAAGGAGAGGATGAGCGATACGTCCTCGAAGCCGAGGCCCGCATTGAGCGACTGCGTCTTCCAGAGCCGGCGGCTCGCCTCGAATTCGTGCGGCGCCGCCCCCTGGAACGAGTAGATCGACTGCTTGGGGTCGCCCACCGCGAAGAGCGTGCGCAGGGTGCGCCCGCGCGCGCCGCTGCCCGAGGTGAAATCCTCCGTCAGGAGACGCAGGATCTGCCATTGCTCCGGGTTCGTGTCCTGCGCCTCGTCCACGAGCACGTGGTCGATGCCGCGATCGAGCTTGTAGAGGACCCAGGCTCCGTCGCCCCGGGAGAGAAGCTCCAGGGTCCTGCCGATGAGATCGTCGAAATCGAGCGCGCCCACGAGCGCTTTGTGCCGCTCGACGCGCGCGTGGATCTCGGCCGCGAGGGTGAAGAGCGCAGCACTGCGCTCGACGGTGCGGGCGACCTTGCGCTTGGCCTCGAGCCGCTCGAGGCGCGCCTGCTCGGCCGCGAGCCGCTCGGCGAGATCCTGGCCCGCATCCTTGGTGACGAGACGCTTGCGGGGCTCGCCCTCATTGGTGAAGAACGCCGTGAGATAGAGGGCAAGGCGCTCCTCCTCATCCGTGATGCCGGGCAGGAGCCGGAAGAGGTCGGCGAGCTTCTGGTCGGTCTTGCCCTTGCTGGCCTGCAGCATCACGGCGATGGCGCGCCAATCGTCCTGGGAGAGCCCATCCTCCAGCATCGCGCGCTCGATCTCGGTCGCTCTCTCGCCGGGCGCGAGACCCTCCTCGACCGCAAAGCGCGCAAGCGAGGCCTGCGGTCCATCCGGGTTGCGCAGGAAGGTGCGCTTCGTCACGGCCGCCTTGATGGCCTTGCGCAGGGTGTCGCCCACCGCATCGATGCTGATGGTCTGCAGCGCGTCGCGGAAGCGATCGAAGGCCGCGCCGCCGTTGGAGGCGTCGGCGAGCACGTTGTCGATGGCGCGGTCGATGGCCTCCTCGACCTGCGCCTCGTCGAGCACCGCAAAGCGCGCCGGCACGTTGGCCTCGAAGGGCACGAGATGAAGAAGCCGTTCGCAGAAGGCGTGGATCGTCTCGATCTTCAATCCGCCCGGCGTCTCCACCGCGCGGGCGAAGAGGCGCCGCGCGAGCCGCATGGTCGCGGCGTCGGGTGCCTCGCCCTGAAGCTCCGCGAGATCGGCGCGCAGGGCCTCGTCGTTGAGGGTGACCCATTTGCCGAGGCGCTCGAACACCTTGATCGCCATGTTGGCGGCGGCGGCCTTGGTGAAGGTGAGGCACAGGATGCGCCCCGGAGGCGCGCCCGCGAGGAGGAGCCGCACCACGCGATCCGTGAGCACCTTCGTCTTGCCCGCGCCCGCATTGGCCGACACCCAGGCGGAGACGCGCGGGTCGGAGGCCCGGCGCTGGGCGTTCTTCGTGGTGTCGTCGACGACGAGACGCTCGATGATGCCCATCAGCCACCCACCGCGACCGTCGCGGCCGCAATCGATGTTCTGCGCATTCTGGAGGCGGCGATACCCATCACTCGTCTCCGCCTGTGGACAGCGACCATTCCTTCACGCGCGCCAAGTGGTCGTAGCGGGAATAGCGGCTCGCATATTTGGGATAGGGCCGCGACATGAAGCCGATCTCGCCCGTGTAGTAGCGCGCCAGCATGCCCTTGAGCCGTGCCTGATGATCGGCGACGAGGTCGGCGACGGAACGTTCATCCCCGCGCGGTGTGTCGATCTCGCGCTCGTTCAGGGCCTTTCGGCCGCCCGAGGTGTGCACGTAAAGGAGCGACGGCGTCACGGTGGTTGCGGGCAGGTCGCGGAAGGCGCCGTGCATGAGCATCGCGGCTTCGAGCGTCAGCTGCGGCGCGAATCCCGCGAACACCTCCTTCACGCCGGGCGGCGAGCCGGTCTTGAAGTCGACGATGGTGCAGGTGCCGTCCCGGTGGCGCTCGATCCGGTCGGCGCGGGCGCGCAGGGTGAAGGTCACGGGCCCGAGCGGGATCGTCCAGGCGCCCGACACCTCCGGATGCACGCGGGCGATGGACCCGCGGCGCCGCTCCTCCCATTTCACGAACTCGACGGCGAGCCGCTCGAAGCGCGGCCACCATTCGGCGTAGAGCTCCGGATAGCTGTCCGCGAGGGTGCCGAAGGCATCCTGGCCGAATTGCAGGAGGAGCGGCAGCGGCTCCGCGGGCAGCCGCTCGGGCGCCGCTTCCGCAAAGCGCCCGAGCGCCTCGTGGATGATGGTGCCGCGGTTCGCATGACTCGGGATCACGGCGATGGGCTCGAGGCCGTCGAGCTTGAGGATGTGCTTGGCGTAGATCGCGTAAGGATCGCGCACCAGCGTCTCGACCTCCGTGACGCTGAGCGTGCGCGGGATGAGGATGGGATCGGGCTTCGGCGCCGGGCGGCTTGCGGGCTGCGGCGCCACGAGGGGGGCATCGAGGCGCTGGGCGAGGGCGCGATAGCGGTGCCCCGCCGCGCCCATGCGGCGCCAGGCCTCCTCGCCGGCGAAAGCCTTGATGCGCTGCAGGAGCCGCGAGGGCACCATGGGGGAGGAATCGCGCTTCAGGGCGCGGGTGATCACCACCTCCTCGTGGCCCATGGCCTGCACGAAGTCGTGCGCCGTCTGCCCGATGCGCCGCTCCGGCGAGGAGAGGCCGATCGCGGCCCGCATGGGCCGGTTGAGAAAGGCATCCGTCTCCGTGCGCGGCGGCCAGACGCCCTCGTCGAGCCCGCCCAGCACCACCCGGTCGGCGGCGAGGAGGCGGGCCTCCAGGAGACCCAAAATCTTGACCCGCCGATGGGTGGTGCGGGAGGCGAGGGTGAGCGTGCATTGCTTGGCAAGGGCGGTGAAGAAGGCCGGGTAATCGACGAACCGGCCCGCGATTCCGCCGCGGCCGCCATCGGCCATCCCTGAGACCGCAAGGTCGTCGAAGAGCGTGAACAGGGCCTCGCCCGAGCCGTCCTCGTCTCCGGGCGGCTCGCCGTCCTCGCCCCGCGCGAGAGCCTCCACCACATGGCGATGCGTCTGAGCCAAAGCGAGGAGATCGACCCGCGCTTCGCCGACGGTTTCCGCCGAGAAGGCCTGGAAGCTGTCGATGAGGCGTTCGACGAGCGCCGCGGCAAGATCCCAGTCCTCCGCCGTCAGGCGCCGGGCCGGGCGCGGCGTGTGCCGATCCGAGCCGGTGCGGCGCTCCATGAGCGCGCGCCGCAAGCCATCGAGGCCCTTGGCGGGGGCAGGCCCCCGCAGGACGCCGATCTCGAGGATGCCGGAGGCGCGCTCCACCTGCGCCCGTTCCCAGCCGAGCCGGACGGCGGGATGCGCGAGGAGCGCGAGCACGCGGACGGGGTGAAAGTCCTGCGCGGCCGCGTCGGCGGCAAGCCGCGCCAGGCGGCCCATGCCGGTGTCGGATAGGGCGAGGCCCGCCGAATCCTCCACGAGCACGCCCCAGCGCCCCAGTTCGGCTGCAACGCGGGCCGCGAGCGCCCGGTCCGGCGTCACGAGGGCGGCCGTGCGGCCCGGATGGTCGAGCACTTCGCGCAAGGCAATGGCAATGGCGAGCGCCTCCTCCCGCTCGTCGGCGGCCTCCACGAGGGCGATCCCCCGGCAGCCCGCCTCGGCGAGGGCTTTTCGGGCGTCCGGCGTCATGGCGGCCCAGCCGTCCGTGGTCTCGGCCGGTCGCAGGGCCTCCGAGAGCAGGCGCTCCCGCGCGGCGAGCGCGGGCGGCGATTGGGCAAGGGCGATTACGTCGCTGCGCTCGATCTTGAGGTGCTGCCCCAGGAGCCGGTGCAGCATCGCCTGCGGGTGGCCGGGCGTCGGGTGCTCCCCGTCGTCGCCGCTGATCGCCGTCCAGCTCGCCTCGTCGAGGCCCTGATCGAGCCCTGGCAGGATCACGGCGCCGTTCGGCAGGCCGGCGATGGCGGAGAGCAGGGCCGCGGTGGCGGGCACCGAGCCCGTGGAGCCCGCTGCGATCACCGGGCCCGTGGCCTTGCCCCGCCGCAGACGATCCACCTCGGCGCGCAGGAGAGCCGTGCGGCGCTGGGCCGGATCGCTCGCCTGGCGCTCGCGCAGGATGGCCGGCCAGGCCTCCGAGGCGATCGCCACGAAAGCGCTGGTGATGCGGAAATATTCGGAGAACTCCATATCGACCGCGGAGCCGAGCCGGTCCCAGGGCACGCCCTCCGTGGTGAAGGAATCCATGAGCGCCTCGAGGTCGCCCGCAAGGCCCACCGCATCCGCGGGCGAGGAGGGGACGAGGAAGGGCACGTCGGCGCCGAGCCGCAGCATCTCCCGGTCCACCTGGGCCGACCATTTCTGCACGAGCCGCGTGAGGATCAGCCGGCGCTCCAGGGGGCCGACCGGCGGCACCAGGATCTCGTCGTCCGGCATGGCACCCGCCAGAAGCTCGAACTCGGCCTCCTCGGCTTCCCCGAGCGGCACGATGCGGGGCAGGAGCTGGGCGTCACCGCCCGCGCGCTCGGCGATGAGGAGCGCGAGGGCCCGGGCGGCCCGGCGGGTCGGCAGGTAGATTGTCGCCTCGGCGAGCGGGACCGGCCCGTCGATCCCGGGCACCACGCGCCCTTCGAACAGCGCATCGACGAGCGTCGGCAGGAAGGGGGAGCCGGGCGGGATCGTGAAGACGCGAGGGCTCCGCACGGATTGTTACCTCACGCTCGCAGGCATGCCGGACCCGTCACGGCTGCAGGGGGACATGGGGCCATGCGATTTCATGCGCCTACCTCACGCTCGCTGCGATGCTGTCTTCGGCGGCGCGGATCGAGGGCGGATCGCCCACATGGAGCCACACCCCGTCGAGGCGAAGGCCGTAGAGGCGGCCCGCCTCCATGGCCCGGTTGTAGAGAAGGTTCGCCGAGAAGGGCCCGTCCGGCGTGCCGGCCAGAAGCTCCGGCTTCACGATGGCGACGCCCGCGAAAACGAAGGGCGCGACCTCGCGCTCGCGGCGGCGGCGCAGGCGCCCGGAGGGGTCCATGGCGAAATCGCCGTAGCCCTCGTAGCCCACGCTCGTGGCGCTCGGCGCGAGCAGCATGAAGATGTCCATGCGCTCCGGGTCCCAGGCCGCCAGAAAGCGTCCGAGATTGGCCTGCGGCCCCTCGATCCAGAGCGAGTCGGAATTGAGCGTCAGGAACGGCGCGTCGCCGAGCAGCGGCAACGCCTTCTTGAGGCCGCCGCCGGTTTCGAGGAGGCAATCGCGCTCGTCGGAGATCACGATGCGCGGGCGGGCGCGGGTCTTCAGATGCGCCTCGACCATGTCGGCGAGGTAATGGACGTTCACCACCGCCCGCTCGATCCCGGCCTCCGCCAGCCGGTCGAGGCTGAAATCGATCAGCGACCGGCCCGCCACCTCAACGAGGGGTTTGGGGATGCGGTCGGTGATTGGCCGCATGCGCTGGCCAAGGCCCGCCGCGAGCACCATCGCGGTGGTGACCGGCGCCGAAGCGGACGAGGGTGGCACGGACGGCACGCGGGCTCAGTCGGCGGCGGGCGGGGCGAGCCGCGGCAGATGCGTGCCGAACCAGGCCCGCATGCGGCCGAGCGCCGGATGGGCGAGATTGCGGGCGAGATAGGCCTCGATCCGCGGCAGGTGCCGCAGGTATTGCGGCTTGCCGTCCCGCTTGTCGAGCCGGGCGAAGATGCCGAGCACCTTGGTGGCCCGGTGCGCGCCCATGATTGCGTAGGCGCGGGCGAAGGCGGCCACGTCGAAGGCCGGATCGGCTGCCTTGCGCTCGCGGGCATACAAGCCGATGAGCTTCAGTTCGAGATCCGGCGGCACCGTCACGCGCGCATCCTGCAGGAGCGAGGCGACGTCGTAGGCCGGGTGGCCGAGCACCGCATCCTGGAAGTCGATGAGGCCGACGCGGCGCAGGTCCGCGCGGTCGGGAAGCCAGATCAGGTTCGGCGAATGGTAGTCGCGCAGGGTCCAGGTCGCCGGAGCCGCGATGATCTCGGCGAGCGCCTCGGTCCAGAGATTCACGAACTCCGCGCGCGCGGAGCCGGAGAGCTGCGATCCCATCTGATGGGGCACGTACCAATCGGCCAGGAGCTCCGCCTCGATGAGGAGCGCCTCGAGGTCGTAGGGCGGCAGGGCATGCTCGATGCCCTCCGCCACGGGCAGCACCTGCGGCAGGCTCGCTCCGTGCAGGCGCGCCAGCAGCCGCGTCGCCTCGCCGTAGCGCTCGGGGATCGGGCCGTTCGCGTCGACGAAAAGCTCGTGCCCGAGATCCTCCAGGATGAGGAGGCCGGTCTCCAGGTCCTCGCCGTAGATCTTGGGCGCGCTGAAGCCGAGGGCGCGCAGGCCCCGGTCCATGGCCACGAAGGCGTGCACGGTTTCGGCGAGCTTCGCGATGACGCTGTAGGGCTTGCCGCGGCGCACGGGCGGGCCGTCGGGCCGGGGCGGCGAGATCATCAGGATCGCGGTCTGCCCGTCGGGCTTCTCCAACCGCTCATAGGCTCTGGTCGAGGCATCGCCCTGGAGCGGGATGCGCTTTGCATCCGCCCAGCCCGCCTCCCGCACCACCGTCTGGAAGGCGCGCAGGCGCTGGATGCGGCCCGCGCAGGCGCCGTAGCCCGTGATCGCCGCAAGGCGCGACTCGGGGCGTCCGGGGACGAGGTCGAGAGCGATCTCGATCCTGTCCGCTTTAAGGGCGTCCGCCGCGCGCTCCGGCCATTCCACGAGGGTGATCGCCGCGTCGGTGATCTCGCTCCACCCCAACTCGGTGAGTTCCTGCGCCCCGCCGATGCGGTAGAAATCCGCGTGGACAAGCGCCGCCCGGGGGGTGTCGTAGGCCTGGATCAGGGTGAAGGTCGGGCTCGGCACCTCGAGCTCGGGGTCTCCCGCGAGGATGCGGATGAGGGCGCGGGCGAGGGTGGTCTTGCCGGCCCCGAGGCCGCCCGACAGGGTGACGAGGTCGCCGGGGCGCAGCTCCTCGGCGAGGATCCGCGCGAGGCGCTCGGTCTCCGTTCCGTCCGCGAGGGTCAGCGTCCAATCGGGCAGGGCTTCCTCCTGCAGGGCGCGGGCGAGACCGTTTGCCATGACAACTCCTTACTCGACTAGGCCCACCGTCCGCGACGGCGCGGGTTCCGGCATCGGCCGGAGCCCTGGATACAGATGACGCAGGAACCCGGCGCGACCATAGGCCATGCCCCGATCCTACTCGGCCGCCATGGCCGCGAGGGCACCCGCCGCGCGGCCGTCCGACGGCGATTCATGGTGACCGAAAGGGAAGACACACGTCACCGTGGTGCCCATCTCCGGTGCCGAAATGAGGTCGACCCGCCCGCCGTGGAGTTCCACGAAGGAGCGGACGATGGAGAGCCCGAGGCCCACGCCCCGGTGGCGCGTGCCGAGCGTATGGCTCTCGAACCGGTCGAAGACCCGCGCCCTGACCTCCGGCGGGATGCCCCGCCCCTGATCCTTCACCTCCAGGATCACCTCGGTCGGCGTCTTGCGCGCCACGACGCGGATGGTCTGCCCCGGGGAGGAGAAGCCGACCGCGTTGGAGAGGAGGTTGAACAGGATCTGCCGCACGCGCTTCCCATCGGCCACGAAGGAGCCGATATCGTCGGGCGCGTCGATGACCACCTGCAGCGAGGATTCCGCGAGCCGGTCCTCGAGGCCGCGCATGGCCGCCTCGATGGTGGAGCGGATGTCCACGATCTCCGGCACGATCTCGAGGGAGCCCGTGTCGATGGAGGCGAGGTCGAGAATGTCGTTGAGGATCGCGAGCAGCGCCGCCGAGGAGCGCATGATGTGGCCCGCATATTCGCGCTGGCGCGGATTGAGCGCGCCCACCGTCTCGTCGCCGAGAAGCTGCGTGAAGCCGATGATGTTGGTGAGCGGCGAGCGCAGCTCGTAGGATACGTGATGCACGAACTCGTCGCGCAGGCGCGAGGCGCGCTCCAGGGCGTCGTTGCGCTCGATGAGCACGCGCTCGACGCTGACGCTCGCGGTCACGTCCACGAAGGTGAGGAGCGTCGCCCCGTCCGGCAGGGGCTGCGCCGTGCATTCGAGCGCCGCGGCGTCGCGGCAATCCATGCGGCAGCTCAATCCCATGCGCATGTCCGGCAGGCCCGCCACCGCGCCGCGGATGTCGATCCACGGTTCCTCGGCCGGCGCGAGCGAGCGGCAGCTGCGGATCACCGCGTCGATATGCGGGTGCTCGTTCAGCATCTCGGGCGCGAGCTGCCACATCTCGATGAAGGCGCGATTCGAGAGCTTGAGGCGGCCGTCCTGGCCGAACACCGCGACGCCCTCCTTCAGGGTGTCGAGGGTCTCGCTCTGCACGCGGGTGAGCGCCGTGACCTGCGATTCCAGCTGGAAGCGCTCGCTCACGTCGTCGAAGAGATACGTCACCCCGCCCTTCGGGTTCGGGTTCATCACGACGCGCAGGGTGCGCCGGTCCGGCAGATGCCACCAGGTCTCGCGCGGCTCCACGGCCGTGTAGCCCGAGAGGATGTCGGTCTTCCACAGGCGGAAATCCGCCTGTTCGGGAAGCTTGCGCGAGGCGCGCAGGCGGTCGAGCACCTCGCCGTCCGTGGGCTGTGAGGAGAGAAACCCGCCGTCGAGATTCCAGAGCGTCTGATAGGCGGCGTTGTGGAACACGAGGCGCTGCGATCCGTCGAAGATGGCGACGGCGGTCGGCAATTGGTCGAGGGTGCGCACATGCGCATCCATCTGGCGCGCGAGATCGGCCCGCACGGCTTCGAGTTCCGACACGTCGATGGCGACGCCGGCCTTGCCGGTGACGGTCGGCCGCTCGGCCACGTCGAGCACCCGCCGCTGTCCCGCGACCACGGTGGTGACGCGCGCGTCGAACGGGTTGCCGGCGGCGCAGCGGCGGTTGGCCTCGTCCCTGGTGCCGCGGTCGAGAAGATCGAGCGAACGGGCCGC
This sequence comes from Microvirga sp., assembly GCA_036562855.1. Taxonomy (GTDB): domain Bacteria; phylum Pseudomonadota; class Alphaproteobacteria; order Rhizobiales; family Beijerinckiaceae; genus Microvirga. The sequence continues at coordinate 267,482 of DATCJK010000035.1, read as the reverse complement.
CGCATCCTCCAGGGTCTTGGCCTCGATGGCCTGAAGATAGGCCTGGTTCGCCCAGACGAGCTGATCCTGTCCGTCGCGCAGCCAGAGCGGATGGGCGATGGTGTCGAGAAGGCCCGTCATGGACCGCAGGTCCGAGCGGGCGGCGGAGAGGTCGGCGCGGGCGCGCAGGAGTTCGGAGCGGTCGCCCGTCACGTCCCTGAGGCGCAGGATCGCGCGGCCGCCGAGGGTGCGGCCCTCCACCTCGATGAAGCTGTGGCTCGTGGTGCGGGCGGTGAGGCGAAAGCCCTCGCCGCGCTGGCGCAGGCTGTCGAGCGCACCCTCGACGGCCGCCGCATCGGCGGGCGCGAGCCAGGATCCGAAGGCGAGCACGCGCTTCACGGTGGCGCCTTCGCCGGCGACGGACGGATCGCCCTCGAACCGGGCCTCGCCGTCGCGTCCGCCCCAGGAGATGAGAAGCTGGCGCTCCGAGCCCATCAGGAGCTCGGCCCGGTCCTCCGCGGCGCGCAGGCCCGCAACCTCGGCGCGCAGCTTGCGCTCGCGCCGGGCGGAGCGCCGACGCTCGCGCACGAGCATCATGGCCGACGAGGTCGCGACCGCGACCGATCCCATGAAGACCGCAAAGCCGATGGCGTTGTGGAGATCGAAACTGGGGAGAAAGCCTAAGAGATCGGAGGCGCGCTCCGTGAAGGGGAGGCCGCTGGCGAAAGCCGGCCAGGCGGTGCCGGAGAGCAACGTCGCCACGAGCAGCGAACGACGCTTCCCGCCGCGGCATCGACCGCCCGTCTCGACTCGCCCCACATGCCCGGCCATGCCGCGCCGCCTCCCGCTCGGCCACGGACGCATGGTCCAGGCCCAAATATGTCCATGCCGCTGCGCGCTGAAGGGCGCGGCGGGTGTGATCTAGATACGCTTGTACGGAACGGCCGCCGGACCTTGGGAGCCCCACAGCGGCTGGACGATTCGTCGTCACTCTAGACCGGCGACGACTCCGCCAGAAAGAGGGTTAAGGTCCGTTTAAGCATCCTCTGGAGAACCTGTGGACAATTCGTCCAACGCTGTTGCGCCGAGGTCACGTGCTTCCCCTGCGCAAGCCGATTCGCGCGCACGAAAAAGCCCGGCACTCGGCCGGGCTCGTGGTCGGATCGGGGCTCCCGCCGGTGATGGCGGAAGCCGATGGGAGCCGATCAGTAGCGGTAGTGATCGGGCTTGAACGGGCCCGTCTCGGAGACGCCGATGTAGGACGCCTGATCGGGGCGCAGCTTCGTGAGCTTCACGCCGATCTTCTCGAGGTGCAGCATCGCGACCTTTTCGTCGAGGTGCTTGGGCAGGGTATAGACCTTGCGCTCGTACTGGCCCGCATTGGTCCAGAGTTCGATCTGCGCGAGGGTCTGGTTGGTGAAGGACGCGGACATCACGAAGGACGGATGGCCCATCGCGTTGCCGAGATTCACGAGGCGGCCCTCGGAGAGCAGGATGATGCGGTGCCCGTCGGGGAACTCGATCTCGTCCACCTGCGGCTTGATGTTCTGCCACTTCATGTTCTTGAGACCCGCGACCTGGATCTCGTTGTCGAAGTGGCCGATGTTGCACACGATGGCGCGGTCCTTCATGGCCCGCATGTGATCGATGGTGATCACGTCCTTGTTGCCGGTCGCGGTCACGAAGATGTCGGCGCGCGGCGCCGCGTCTTCCATCGTGGTGACCTCATAGCCTTCCATCGCGGCCTGGAGCGCGCAGATCGGATCGACTTCCGACACGAGCACGCGGCAGCCCGCCTGGCGCAAGCTGGCGGCCGAGCCCTTGCCCACGTCGCCGAAGCCCGCGACCATGGCGACCTTGCCGGCCATCATCACGTCCGTGCCGCGGCGGATGCCGTCCACGAGCGACTCGCGGCAGCCGTAGAGGTTGTCGAACTTCGACTTGGTGACGGAGTCGTTCACGTTGATGGCCGGGAAGAGCAGCTTGCCTTCCTTCGCCATGATGTAGAGGCGATGCACGCCGGTGGTGGTCTCCTCGGACACGCCGCGGATCGACTTGGCGAGTTCGGCGAACCAGCCCTTCGGCTTCTCGGCGAGCAGGCGGCGGATGAGCTTGAAGAGGATCTCCTCCTCCTCGGCGCCCGGCTTGTCGAGGAACGCGGTATCGCCGTTCTCGGCGCGCAGGCCGAGATGCACCAGCATCGTGGCGTCGCCGCCGTCGTCGAGGATCATGTTCGGCACGCCGCCGCCATGCCAGTCGAACAGCTTCGCGGTGTAGTCCCAGTACTCCTCGAGGCTCTCGCCCTTATAGGCGAAGACCGGGATGCCGGCGGCCGCGATGGCGGCCGCGGCGTGGTCCTGCGTGGAGTAGATGTTGCACGAGACCCAGCGGATGTCGGCGCCGAGAGCCTTCAGGGTCTCGATCAGCACCGCGGTCTGGATCGTCATGTGCAGGGAGCCGGCGATGCGGGCGCCCTTCAGGGGCTGCTTGGGGCCGTATTCCTCGCGCACGGCCATGAGGCCGGGCATCTCCGTCTCGGCGATCGAGATCTCCTTGCGGCCGAATTCGGCGAGGCTGATGTCGCGGACCACGTAATCGTTCGTGGTGTCGAGCTTGGGCGCGGCTTGGGTCATGGGACGTCTTTCGAAAATGCCTTGAGGTGGCGGCTCTCTACCAGAGACCCGCCAGGGAGGCAATCAAGATATAAAGATGTCTTTATATGACCCGGGGCCGCTACTCGTCCTCGCCGAACCGGTTGGCGAGGAGGTCGGCGATGCCCTGGAGGCAGGATTCCGCGTCCGCGCCCTTGGCCGTCACCACGATGGTGGTGCCCTGGGCGGCTCCGAGGGTGAGGAGGCCCATGATGGAGCGCCCGCCCACGGTCTCGCCGCAGCGGGTCACGGTCACGTCCGAACCGTAGCGTTCGACGGTCTGCACGAATTTCGCCGAGGCGCGGGCATGCAGGCCCTTGCGGTTGATGATCGGGAGCTCCCGGACCAAGGCCCCGTTGGGGACATGAGCGGGCGGGCAGTCTTGATCGGGGGAGGGTTCCATGGACGGCGCGCTCGATCCTATTTGCCGGAGAGCACGCGGGAGGCCACGTTGATGTACTTGCGCCCTGCTTCCTGGGCGTGGATCACCGCCTCGCCGAGGGTTTCCTCGTCGCGGACGCTCGCCAGCTTGATCAGCATGGGCAGGTTGATGCCCGCGACCACCTCGACGGAGCCGCCATTCATGCAGGACAGGGCGAGATTCGAAGGCGTGCCGCCGAACATGTCCGTGAGGACCACCACACCCTGACCGCTGTTGACGCGGTGCACGGCGGCCATGATGTCCTTGCGCCGGGTCTCCATGTCGTCGTCGGGGCCGATCGTGATCGTCTCGAGTTGCTCTTGCGGTCCCACCACATGCTCAAGCGCGGCTCTGAACTCCGTCGCGAGCTGCCCGTGGGTGACGAGCACCATGCCAATCATAATGTTATGGTTCCAGTCGCTCCTGGGAGCGGAGCCGCTATTTTGTGCACCGCGAAGCGGAGCGCAAGAGCGTTGCGACGAAATGTTCATCGCGTCGTCATGAACCTGTCGTCGCGAGCACTCAGGCGATCCAGCACGATGTCCCACAAGGGTGCACCCGTCCGCCCGAAAAGGCGAGGGATTTCGATGCCGCAGAGCACAACCACACCCTCCGCCGCCTCAGGCAGGCGATCCGGGCCCCCCTCCGAAAGGTCTAGGACGAGGCGCAGGAGAGCGGCCTCCTCATGGGGCCTGCGGAGGAGGCCGACGCCCCGAACCTCCAGCAATCCGTGAAGCGGCGGGACCGGGCGGGCCACGAGGCGCCCGTGCCGGGGGGCGATGCGCACCCGGTCGTCCGCCACGAGGCGCGCGAACCTTCCGCGAACGCTTGCCGCCTCCAGGAGCGAGCGGGCCAAGGTGGATTTGCCGGCACCCGCCTCCCCCCGGATCAGCACCGCGCCCTCCCCAGCGAGCACGCAGGAGGCGTGGACGGTCATGCCCCCGTCCTGAGTTGCTCCTGGATATGTGATGGCGGCGAAGGCCACGGGCCGGCTCAGCCCCGCTCGCCGCGGGCGGCTTGGCGCTCGTCGGGAGCGGCCCCGGCGGGCAGCCGCACCACGAAGCGGGCACCGAGACGGCGCGGCTCGCCGGTTTCGTCGGGCGGCCCGAGCCGGTTCTCGACACGGATGGTGCCGCGATGGGCCTCGATGATCTGGCGGGAAATGGAAAGCCCGAGCCCCGAATTCTGGCCAAAACCCTGCTCGGGACGGTCCGTGTAGAAGCGCTCGAAGATCCGTTCCAGGGCGTGGGGCTCGATGCCCGGCCCGTCATCGTCCACCACCGCCTCGATCTCTGCCCGGCGCCGGCGCAGGGTCACGCGGACGCTCCCGCCCGGCGGCGAGAAGGAGCGCGCATTGTCGAGGAGATTGTTGATCACCTGCCCGAGACGGCTGTCGTGGCCGTTGGCCATGAAGGCGCGGCCGCGCAGGGGATGGGGCTCGATGGTGAGGACGATGGGCGCCTCGCCGTCCCGGCGGCGCTCGTTCGCCACGGACACCACCGCCTCGAGAAGCCGCGCCATGTCGACGGGCTCCGCATCCGTGCGGGCCAGCTCCGCATCGAGGCGCGATGCGTCCGAAATGTCGCTGATGAGCCGGTCGAGACGCTTCACGTCGTGCTGGATGATCGACATGAGCCGCTCCCGCGATTCCGGCGACCGGGCGAGCGGGAGAGTTTCGACGGCGCTGCGCAGGGAGGTGAGCGGATTCTTCAATTCGTGCGCCACATCCGCCGCGAAGCTCTCGATGGCGTCGATGCGGTTGTAGAGCGCCCGCGTCATGTCGCGCAGCGCGCCGGACAGGTGACCGATCTCGTCGGAGCGGCGCGTGAAATCGGGAATCTCCTCGCGGGATTTCGTGCCCCAGCGCACGCGCTCGGCCGCGTCCGCGAGGCGCCGCACCGGGCCCACGATGGCGCCCGCCAGAAACACGGACAGGATCATCATCACGAGGGCCGCCACGAGAAAGACCTGCAGCAGGGCGAAGCGCTCGGATGCGATGATGCCGTCGATGTCGCCCCCTTGCGTCGAGAGAAGCAGCACGCCGCGCACGGCGCGCGAGCGCTGGATCGGCACCGCCACGGACACGATGGTCTCGCTGCGCTCGTTGCGACGCACATAGGTTCCGGTCTGTCCGCCGAGAGCCCGCTGCACCTCGGGCAGGGCCTTGCCGTTGGCGGGGCCGCCCTCGTCCTGCCCGGGGCGGGACGGGCGGCTGAACAGGGCGCTCACCGCAAGCCAGGCGCGCTCGACGAGGCTCATGTCCTCGCGTTCGACCGGCGGCAGGTCGAAGCGCAGGATGTCGCCCCGCGAGATGAGCGCGCGGGAATCGAGCAGCATCGCGCCCTCGCGATCATAGACCCTGGCGCGGGTTCGCGTCGGCGTCACGAGCCGGCGCAGGAGCGGCGCGACGCGCTCCGGACTGATGGAGAATTCGAGGGCCGAGCCGTCCTCGTTGAGACGCTCCGTCTCGCCCGCCTGCAGCTGCAGCAGGCGGTCGGGATCGATGGTGATCGTATCCGTGTCGACGGTAGCCGAACTGGCGATCGCGCCCGCGATGATCTCGCCTTGCGTCAGAAGGCTCTGCACCCGGGCTTCGATCAGGCCCTGCCGGAACTGGTTGAGATAGAGAAAGCCGAGGAGCAGCGCCACGAGGCCCGCGAGGTTCAGCACCACGATGCGCCGCGTCAGGCTCGACGAGCCGCGCTGGACGAGGACGCGCCAGGCGAACTTCAGGCGCGCGAGGGCGCCGCGCGGGGCGGGCGCGTCCTCGGCCATGAGTTCCGCTGGGACTGGATCTGCCTTCATGATGCTCCGCGCATGCTCCCGGTCACGCGCACGACCGGAGCGCCTCGATCCGCGCCGGTTTCCTCATCGAGGTCCGGCTGACAGCCTCAGGCTTCCTTGAAGCGGTAGCCCACGCCGTAGAGGGTCTCGATCATATCGAAGTTGGTGTCCACCACCTTGAACTTCTTGCGCAGCCGCTTGATGTGGCTGTCGATCGTCCGGTCGTCCACATAGACCTGATCGTCATAGGCCGCGTCCATCAGGGCGTTGCGGCTCTTCACCACGCCCGGCCGCGTGGCGAGCGCCTGCAGGATCAGGAATTCGGTGACCGTCAGGGTGACCGGCTCGTTCCTCCAGGTGCAGGTATGGCGCTCCGGGTCCATCTTGAGCTGGCCGCGCTCGAGGGCCTTGGCGTCCATCTCCCGGGGCGCGGTCTGGTCCTTTGGAGCGAAGCGCCGCAGAACCGCCTTCACCCGCTCGACCAGGAGCCGCTGGGAGAAGGGTTTGCGGATGAAGTCGTCCGCGCCCATCTTTAGGCCGAACAGCTCGTCGATCTCCTCGTCCTTGGAGGTGAGGAAGATGACCGGGATGTCGGATTTCTGGCGCAGGCGGCGCAGGAGCTCCATCCCGTCCATGCGCGGCATCTTGATGTCGAAGATCGCAAGGTCCGGCGGCGCGTGCTTGAGGCCGTCCAGGGCCGAGGCCCCATCCGTATAGGTCTGAATCCGATAGCCTTCAGCCTCGAGGGCGATCGACACGGAGGTCAAGATGTTGCGATCGTCGTCGACGAGGGCAATCGTCGGCATTCCGTACATCCCCAACTTAACGGCGGCCGGAGCCGCGGGTCTGGCGAACAACGCAGGACACGGGAAAACGTGCCCAAAACCGCCTCACCTGTGGCACAAGTAAGGTGGGAGAGGCCCTTGTGCTAGGGTCTAGGATCCGAACGGCAGATGAACAGCCTGGGAGAAGGCGTTGACGAGCGAAGCGCGGCCGCAGCCTGATTTCGATGCCAAGGGCTTGGCCAAGCTCCTTCTCAGAAGCATCCGATCGGGTGCCCTGGCCACGCTCGACCGGGAGACGGGCTTCCCCTTCGCCTCCCTGGTCACGGTGGCGACGGACCTCGACGGCTCCCCGCTTCTCCTCCTGTCCCGCCTCTCGGGCCATACCCTCAACCTGGAGGCCGATCCCAGGGCCTCGATCCTCCTCGCCGAGACCGGCAAGGGCGACCCGCTGGCCCATCCGCGGCTCACGGTGACCGGGGAGGCCCGGCGAGATCCGGCGCCCCGAATCCGCGAGCGGTTCCTGGCCCGGCACCCCAAGGCCAAGCTCTACGCGGATTTCGCGGATTTCTCCTTCTGGCGGCTCACCCCCGCCGCCGGCCACCTCAACGGGGGCTTTGCCCGGGCCGCGACCCTCGGCGGGCCCGATCTCCTCACGGATCTCACCGGTGCCGAGGCTCTCGTCGAGGCGGAGGCCGGCGCCCTCGCCCACATGAACGAGGACCATGCCGAGGCGCTCGCCCTCTATGCGACCCGCCTCGCCCGGGCGCCGGCCGGGGCCTGGACCGCGACGGGCCTCGACCCCGAGGGCCTCGACCTCGCGGCCGGCGACCGGACCGCCAGGATCGGGTTCCCGGAACCCGTCCGGGACCCGGGGCGCCTGCGCTGGGTCCTGAAGGCCCTCGCCGACCAAGCACGGGCCGCCGAGCCGGCCTGATCGCGACCTTGGATTCACCCTCCCGCCGGAAAAACCGGGCTTCTCCCGGGGCTCACCCCTTGCCCAAACGGAAGGGAACTTAGATGAAGACAGGAGTGTTATCGGCGAAGCTTTGTGGCTCGTTCAGCCCCGATCCCGACGGATGCCAGTCCGCGGGGTCGGCGTTCCACCTGGCGGGCGGTCATCCGGACAGGACCAGGAGGGGCCGGGTTGCTCCGACGAAGAGCCCCGTCCGCCCAAGGGGTTATCGACAGCGGCGACACGATAACGAAGAATAGCGGCCGGCCGGACCGTCGAGGCGGCTTCAGGATCGGCGATCACAAGGAGTCTTCCGTGGAGAATATCGGCGTCTTCAACGGCGCGCAGGGCGCTGACAGCTTCGGCTTCCGCAACCTCAAACGCGTGTTCTGGAATCTCGAGGCTCCCGCGCTCTACGAGCAGTCGCTCGCGCGGGGCGAAACCCGCGTGGTCCACGGGGGCGCGCTGCTCGCCGAGACCGGCGCCCATACGGGCCGCTCGCCCAAGGACAAGTTCGTCGTGCGCGACGCCACCACGGAAGGCACCGTGTGGTGGGACAACAACGGCTCCATCACCTCCGAGCAGTTCGACACGCTCCTCAACGACTTTCTCGCGCATGCGGAGGGCCGCGACCTCTTCGCCCAGGACCTCTATGGCGGCGCCGACCCCAATTTCCGGGTGCGCGCGCGGGTCTTCACGGAGATGGCCTGGCACTCCCTGTTCATCCGCAACCTCCTGATCCGCCCCGAGCAGGGCGAGCTCGCCTCCTACGTTCCCAACATGACGATCGTCGATCTGCCGACCTTCAAGGCGGATCCGGCGCGTCATGGCTGCCGCTCAGAGACGGTCATCGCCTGCGACTTCACCCGCCGCATCGTGCTCATCGGCGGCACGTCCTATGCGGGCGAGATGAAGAAGTCGGTGTTCACCTATCTCAACTTCATCCTGCCCCAGCTCGGCGTGATGCCGATGCATTGCTCCGCCAATGTGGGCGACAAGAACGACGTCGCCGTGTTCTTCGGCCTGTCCGGCACGGGCAAGACGACGCTCTCGGCGGACCCGAACCGCACGCTTCTCGGCGACGACGAGCATGGCTGGGCGCCGAGCGGCGTGTTCAACTTCGAGGGCGGCTGCTACGCCAAGACGATCCGCCTCTCCCGCGAGGCTGAGCCCGAGATCTTCGCCACCACCGAGCGCTTCGGGACGGTCCTGGAGAACGTGATCGTGGATCCCGTCACCCGCAGGCCCGATTTCGACGACGCGTCGCGGACCGAGAACACCCGCTGCGCCTATCCGCTCGAATTCATCGCCAATGCGAGCGCGACCGGCCGGTCCGGGATCCCCAAAAACATCGTGATGCTCACCTGCGATGCCTTCGGCGTGCTGCCGCCGATCGCGAAGCTCACGCCCGCCGAGGCCATGTACCACTTCCTCTCGGGCTACACCGCGAAGGTGGCCGGCACCGAGAAGGGCGTGAAGGATCCCGAGGCGACCTTCTCGACCTGCTTTGGCGCGCCGTTCATGCCGCGGCACCCGTCCGTCTACGGCAACCTGCTGCGCGACCTCATCGCCAAGCACCACGTCGATTGCTGGCTCGTGAACACCGGCTGGACCGGCGGCAAGTACGGGGTGGGCCGGCGCATGCCGATCCGCGTCACCCGGCGGCTTCTCACGGCGGCCCTCGACGGCTCCCTCAACCGGGCCGATTTCCGCCGCGATCCCTATTTCGGCTTCGCGGTCCCGACCTCGGTGCCGGGCGTCGAGCCGCATATCCTCTACCCGGTGAAGACCTGGTCCGACAAAGCCGCCTTCGGCCAGACCGCCAAGCGCCTCGTCGACATGTTCAACGAGAATTTCAAGCGCTTCGAGAACCACGTGGACGCGGATGTCCGGGCCGCCGCGCCGCACATGTCCATCGCAGCCTGAACGCGACGAGTACGTCGCACGCTATGCCCCTCCTCGCCTCGCGAGGAGGGGTTTTTTGTGACAAGCCCGAACTACCGCCACCGCCGCGGGCAGAACGGCCGGCACCGGCACGGCGCCAACCCACCGCACGTGCGTCAGGCCCGGAAGAACACCAGCGTCGCGAGCAGGAACACCGGGACCAGCACGGCGCCCGACCAGAGCATGTAGCCGAAGAAGCTCGGCATCTTCACGCCGCCCTGGCGGGCGATGGCGTAGACCATGAAGTTCGGGGCGTTGCCGATATAGGAGTTGGCGCCCATGAACACGGCGCCCGCCGAGATGGCGGCGAGCGTCAGCGCGCCCGTGGTCATCAACTGCTCCGGGTTGCCGCCGGCCAGCTGGAAGAAGACGAGGTAGGTCGGCGCGTTGTCGAGGAACGAGGAGAGACCACCCGTCAGCCAGAAATAGGCCGCGTTGTTGGGGCTGCCGTCCGGGTTCGAGACCAGCCCGACGAGCGGCGCGAAGGCGCCGTCGCGGCCGGCCGCCAGCATGGCGAGCACCGGGATGATGGTGACGAAGATGCCCGCGAACAGCTTGGCGACTTCCTCGATCGGGCCCCAGGAGAAGCCGTTCGCCACCCGCTCGTCCTTGGGGGTCAAGGCGAGCGAGGCGAGGGTCACGATCACCATGATGGCGTCGCGCAGGAGATTGGCGAGGGCGACCTCGGTGCCGAAGACGGTAATGCGCCCGAGATCCACGCTCGCGCTCATGAGGATCGCGGCGATGATCACGGCGATCAGCGCGAAATTGACGCCGCCCGAGATCCGCACCCGGTTGTCCGGCGTCGGGTCGGGCCGAATGCGGCCTTCCTTCTTGTAGATGTAGGTGTCGAGGAGGAAGAACACGCCGAGCACGATGCCGCCCACGAACAGGGTCTCGGGCAGGAGGTGCGTGGTCGTCCAGAAGAAGTCGACGCCCTTGAGGAAGCCGAGGAACAGCGGCGGGTCGCCGAGCGGCGTGAGCGAGCCGCCGATATTCGACACGAGGAAGATGAAGAACACGATCACGTGCGCGTTGTGCCGGCGGTCGTCGTTGGCGCGCATCACCGGGCGGATCATCACCATGGAGGCGCCCGTGGTGCCGATGAAGCTCGCTAGCACCGCGCCGATGAGGAGGAGCACGGAATTCGCCACGGGGGCGCCATGGATGTTGCCGCGGATCACGATGCCGCCCGCCACCGTGAAGAGGGCAAGGAGCAGCAGGATGAAGGGGATGTATTCGAGGAGCGCCGTGTGGACGAGCGCGCCGAACGAGGCCCCCGGCCCGAAGGCGAGGGCCATCGGCACGAGCACGAGGGCGGCCCAGAAGGCCGCGATCTTGCCCTGGTGGTGCTCCCAGGCATGGGGTGCGAGCAGCGGGAAGAGGGCGATCGAGAGCAGGATCCCGACGAAGGGCAGCGCCCAGACGAAACCGAGCGACCGTCCGTCGAAATCGGCCGCCAGCGCGGCCTGGGGCAGGAGGGCGAGGACGGCGGCGAAAGCCGGCAGCAGAAGACGAGGCGTCACGGGCGGGATCCCCCAAGGGTAGCGCCGCCTTGCGCGGCGTCTTGGCTGTGCGGGTGCTTTAGGGGAAAGAAAATGGCGCCGCAACGGCCCAGCCATTAACGGCTTGTTCACCCTGGCCCGAGAATTGTAAACATCATTGCAAGGGCGCCGGCGCGGCGCCTTGGGGCTCGATGCCGATGTGCCGCTTTCTCGCCTATCGGGGCGAACCGACCTTCCTGTCCGATCTGGTCTGCGCCCCGGCGCATTCCCTGGTCCACCAGTCGCTCCACGCGGAGGAGGCCAAGACCGGCACCAACGGGGACGGGTTCGGCATCGGCTGGTACGGGGAGCGCCCGGAGCCGGGGATCTACCGGGAGATCCGCCCGGCTTGGTCCGACGAGAACCTCAAGAGCCTGTGCGCCCAGGTGCGCTCGGGCCTGTTCTTCGCCCATGTGCGGGCCTCCACGGGCACCTCGACGACCCGGGCGAACTGCCATCCCTTCGCCCATGGCCGGCATCTCTTCATGCATAACGGCCAGATCGGCGGCTATGCCAGGATCAAGCGCCGGCTCGAGGCGATGATCCCGGACGACCTCTACGACGCCCGGCTCGGCACCACGGATTCGGAGGCGATCTTCCTCGCCGCCCTGGCCGGCGGCCTCGTGGAGAACCCCGTCGCCGCCATGGCCCGGACCCTCAAGACCGTCCGCGGCATGATGAGCGACGCCAGCATCGAGGAGCCCCTGCGCTTCACGGCGGCGCTGACCGACGGCGAGAACCTCTGGGCCTATCGCTGGGCCTGCGACGGCCAGCCCCCGACCCTCTACTACCGAGAGACGGACGGCCACCTCCTCGTGGTCTCCGAGCCCATCGACGGCCGCGAGAACGGCTGGCGCGAGGTCCCGAAGGGCTGCACCCTCGTCGCCCGCGCCGGCGGCCCGGCCGTGGTGGAATGCCTCAACGAGGCGATGAGCCGGATCGCGGCGTAAGCAGCCAATCAGGTCGCGCTGGACTCCATTCGCGAACTCTGTCACACCCCCGCCCCTTTTTTGCGAGGTGGGATGATGAACGAAGAGGATGTCGCCGAAGCCTGGGACCGGAATGCAGCCTGGTGGGCCAACGATGTAAGTGCGGGATACGACCTGTATCGCGAGCTCTACACATGGCCTGCCTTCTCGGCCTTCCTTCCGCCCGTTGAGGGCCTGAACCTGATCGATCTGGGCTGTGGCGAGGGCACCAACACTCGCCGCCTTGCCGAAGCCGGCGCCCATCTGACAGGCATCGACCTGTCGGCGCGGATGATCGAGCAGGCCCGCGCCGCCGAGGCAGGGGCAGCCCTCGGCATCGCCTATGAGGTGACGTCGTACACGCGCCTCGACATGTTTCCGGCGGAGACGTTCGACGGCGCCGTTTCGACCATGGCCCTGATGGACGGTCCCGATTACGAAGCGGCCATGAGGGCTGCACATCGGGTGATCCGCCCCGGAGGCTTTCTTGCCTTCAGCATCCTCCACCCCTGTTTCATGACGCCCGGCTTCCGATGGCTCGTGACGGAGGAAGGAACGCACGAGGGCCTGCGTGTAGCGCGGTACTTCGACGCCAAACCCTTCGTGGAGGAATGGCGCTTCAGCAGGCGTCCGGAGCCGCTGACGGTAACGCCGTTTGCCGTTCCTCGTTTTCCGCGGACGATGTCGGACTATCTCAACCCGCTCGCAGAAGCAGGCTTCCGCCTCGTTCGCACCGCGGAGCCCCGGCCGGACGAGGCTATCGCTCGCGACAACCCGTGGCTCAAGCGCTGGTACGACCACGCACCGCTCGTGCTGTTCGTCCTGGCGGAGCGGACGTGACGTAGATCTTATCGACGCAAGAGAGGCTCGACTCGGGAAGAGGCGCTCAATGCGCCTCGTCCCAGTTCTGCGCGGCGCGCGCCTCTACGGCGAGCGGCACCTTCAGGTCCACGGCCGGGAAGGGGGCTTCCGTCATCACCCGCGAGACCACCGGGATCGTCGCCTCCACCTCGTCGTCGGGAGTTTCGAAGACGAGTTCGTCATGCACCTGCAGGAGCATGCGCGCGGAGAGCCTCGCCTCGCGCAGGGCGTCCTCCATGCGGATCATGGCGCGGCGGATGATGTCGGCCGCGGTGCCCTGGATCGGCGCGTTGATGGCTTGGCGCTCCACGCCCGCGCGCTCCGAGGGGTTGTTCGATTTGATCTGCGGGTAGTGGCACACGCGCCCGAACAGGGTCGTCACGTAGCCGCGCTCCCGGCAGGCCTTCTTGGTCTCGTCGATATAGGTGCGGATGCCGGGGAAGCGCTCGAAATACTGCTTGATGAAGGTGGAGGCTTCCGATTGCGGGATGCCGAGCCGGTCCGCGAGGCCGAAGGCCGAGATGCCGTAGATGATGCCGAAATTGATGGTCTTGGCCTGGCGGCGCAGATCCCCCTTCACCTCCGCGACCGGCACCCCGAACATGGCCGAGGCCGTCGCCGCATGGATGTCGATGCCTTGCGCGAAAGCCTCCTGCAATTGCGGGATGTCGGCGATGTGGGCAAGAAGCCTCAGCTCGATCTGGCTGTAATCCGCCGAGACGATCTTGTGGCCCTCGGGCGCGATGAAGGCGGTGCGGATCTTGCGCCCCGCCTCCGTGCGGATCGGGATGTTCTGGAGGTTCGGATCGGATGAGGAGAGCCGCCCCGTGGTGGTGGCGGCGAGCGAGAACGAGGTGTGCACCCGCTTGGTTTCGGGGTGCATGTGCTCCTGGAGGGTGTCCGTGTAGGTGGATTTCAGCTTCTGGAGCTGGCGCCATTCCAGGATCTTCTTCGGCAGCTCGTGGCCCGCCTGCGCGAGCTCGTCCAGAAGCGTCGCGGGCGTCGCCCATTGGCCGGAGGGCGTCTTCTTGGCGCCCGGCAGGCCCATCTTGCCAAAGAGGATGTCGCCGATCTGCTTCGGGGAGCCGAGCGAGAACTTTTCGCCCGCCATCTCCTGGATCTCTTCTTCAAGCCGCGCGAGCGTCTGCGCGAAATCGCCGGAGAGCCGCGAGAGGATCTGGCGGTCGACCAGGATGCCGCGCTCCTCCATGCGCGCCACCACGTCGATCAGCGGGCGCTCGAGGGTCTCGTAGACGGTCGCCCGATGCTCCGAGGCAAGGCGCGGCTTCAGGATCTGCCAGAGCCGCAGCGTGACGTCCGCATCCTCGGCCGCGTAGGCGGTCGCCTTATCGATCGCCACCTTGTCGAAGGTCACCTTGGCGCGGCCCGTGCCGGCCACATCCCCATAGGCGATGGGCGAGTGGCCGAGATGGCGGCGGGAGAGCTCGTCCATCCCGTGCGAGCCCTTGCCGGCATCGAGCACATAGGAAATCAGCATCGTGTCGTCGCAAGGCGCGACTTCGATGCCGTGCCGCTTCAGCACGAGCCAGTCGTATTTCAGGTTCTGCCCGATCTTGAGCACCGCGGGGTCCCGCAGCAGGGCGCGGATCGCATCGAGCGCGTCGCTCACGGGGATCTGCCCCGGCACAAGGCCGCCGCCGAAGAGATCCGAGTCGCTCCGGTGCTGGAGCGGCACATAGGCAGCCCGGCCCGGGGCGAGCGCGAGGGAGAAGCCCACGAGATCGGCCTGGAGGGCGTCGAGGGAGTTGGTCTCCGTATCGATGGCCAGAAAGCCCTGCGCCTTCGCCTCCGCTACCCATTCCTTCAGCCGGGCGAGGGAGGTGACGGTCTCGTAGGCGCCGTGGTCGAAGGGCTGCGAGGCCGCTTCCGTGGCGCGCTTCGCGGCGCGGGTCGAGGGCGTGCCGATGCCCTCCACACTGGGGCGGCGGGCGCTCACGTCGGGCAGGTCGAGGCCGGCGAAAGGATCGACCTCGCCGGTCGGTGCGGCCCCGTCGCCGAAGAAGGGCGCGTCGCCAGCAGGCGCGGCAGGCTCGCCGAGGCGCCGCCAGGTGATCGCCTCGCCGCCCGCCAGCAGGCGCGGCTCGGGCGGGATCGCGGTCGGGTCGGCGTCGTAGAGCTCCGCGACCCGGCGGGTGAGGGTCGAGAATTCCATGGCCTTGAGGAAGCCGATGAGCGTGTTCGGATCGGGCTGCGGCACCGCCAAGTCGTCGAGCCCCACCGGCAGGGGCGTCTCGCAATCGAGCGTCACGAGCTTCTTGGAGAGCCGCGCGATGTCGGCGTTCTCGATCAGCGTCTCGCGGCGCTTGGGCTGCTTGATCTCCGCGGCGCGGGCCAGCAGCGTGTCGAGGTCGCCGAACTCCTTGATGAGTTGCGCCGCGGTCTTGAGGCCGATCCCCGGCACGCCCGGCACGTTGTCCGAGCTGTCGCCCATGAGGGCCAGCACGTCGCCGATCTTCTCAGGGGGAATGCCCTCCCAGCGCTCGGTGACGGCGGCCTCGTCGAGGTTGCGCTCGGGCCGGTAGCCGGGCTTGCCCTTGGAGCCGGACTCGAAATCGTAGAAGCGCACGAGGGGCCCGACGAGCTGCATCAGGTCCTTGTCCGAGGAGATGATGAGCACGTCCGCGCCGCGCTTCTTTGCTTCCTGCGTATAGGTGGCGATGAGGTCGTCCGCCTCGTAGCGCTCGAGCTCGATGGGCTCCATGCCGAAGGCGCGGATGGCTTCCCGCATGAGCGGCATCTGCACCTTCAGGTCGTCCGGCGCGTCGGGGCGGTGGCCCTTGTAATCCGCATAGAGCTCCTTGCGGTGCGAGCCCTCCGACTTGTCGAGCACGATAGCAAGATGCGTCGGCACGAGGCCGGCCGCCCCATCCCGCACGAACTGGAGAAGCTTCGAGCAGAAGAGCCGCACGGCCCCCGTCGGCATGCCGTCAGCGGAGCGGGCGTTGTACTTCTGGTCCTGGTTCATGGACTGGAAGTAGGCCCGGAAGATGAAGGACGAGCCGTCCACGAGAAAGACGTGGTCGCCGGCTTGGACGGGGCGGGAGGACGAGGGCATCGGGTCTCGAACGCAAGGGAGCTCTGGCTGCCCCCACAAATAGAGGCTTGGGTGCCGGATGGCTATGGCGCCGCCGCTGCCGCGCGGGAGCGCTCCTCGGCGATGTGAGAAGTGGGACCGGGCTCGCCCTCTGGGGCGTCTTGCCGCTCTTATAGAAGACCCAGCGGCAGGCCGAAGACGAAGATTAAAAGGCCAGGCAATAGGAACGCATGGAAAGGTTCTGACCTTTCAACCTCACGTAAGGAAGCGCGGATTCCTTAAGCTTTGCCGTGTGCGCCGGAACACCTTTGCTGTGCTTGCGACGGTATAACCTTGCATTTGGTGGTGGCGCCGCTTAGTGCGGGTGCCAGGATTTGCCGCGCGTGATTCTGTTTCAGAGCGAGCCGCGGACGTTCAGCAAGTTTGGGAGAGACCGATGACGTTTTCAGTTTGGAACAACAGCGAAGGACAGGTCGCTGCGAATTCAGGCATGGACCGCGAAATGGTCACAGCGCTTCCGAACGGCGGCTACGTGGTGGCGTGGCGGCAGGGAGCCAGCGATGCCGGCACGATCTTCTTCAAGATCTATAATGGTCTCGGCGCCCAGGTTGGCGGCATTCACGCTCTTCCCAACGTCGGCCAGAATCAGAACATCGCCGATATCCAGGCAGTTGGGACAGAAGGCAGCTTCGCCATCAGCTGGAACGAGGCCGACCCGAGCAAGGCTAACTCCTTCAGCATCAGAAGCCGTGTTTATGACGTCAACGGAAACGTAACCAGCGGCGCAGATCCGGTCATCCTCGCGAGCGATCTGGCTTTGAACGGTCGCGATACACCGTCTATGGCCCGCAATGGAAACTCAGGTTTCGTTACGGCTTATGAGGTAGGAAGCAAAATTTTCCTTGCCGTGCAGGGCGCAAATGGAAATGCGCCCACTACAATCGATGTAGCGACTGCGACGAATATCAATCAGGTCGACGTGACCGAAATCGGTGCCGGTAGATTCGTTGTCAGCTATACGGAAGGCGGAAACAACCCAACGGTCCAGTTCAAGGTCATCACTTTAGGTGCTTCGGCTCCACCTACCAGCGTCAGTCTTGGAGCCGGCGACGATGCCGATGTCGTTGCCTTGAAAGGTGCTGACGGCAATTCGACCGGTGCTTTTGCTGTAACAGTTCAGAATGGATCGAACGTCCAAACAACCTTCTATTCGTCACCTGGAACACCTGGTCAAAGCACGACCGTGACAACCCAGGGACTGGCTCAATTCGACTATGTTCATACGACGGCTCTCAGGGGCGGGCGCGTCGCGGTCGTCTATTCCCAATATACCGAGGGCCAGGGTGGAACTCCCACTGATAACGGCGACATCTTCCTGACGATCGTGAGCCCGAACGGAGCAAAAAATACGTATCCTGTCCCTCTGAATTCCCGCGCAACGCTCGATGGCTCCAATCAGCAATATACGCCGACTGTCAGCGAAATGACTGACGGCCGTATCGTGGTGGCGTGGCAGGATCCAAGCAACAACTCGATCACCAAGGTCATCTTCGATCCGCGCGAGGCGGCGGTGTACGTCAAGGGCACCGCCGGCAACGACCATTATGTCGGAACCGAATACGACAACGACGAGCTCGAGGGTGGCGCCGGCGCCGATTACCTCGATGGCGGCGCCAGGTTCGATTACGCCTCCTATAGCAATTCCAGCAGGTCCGTGATCGCCAGTCTCGCCGATCGGAGCAAGAACACGAACGACGCGGCAGGCGACACCTATGTCAACATCGAATGCTTGACTGGATCTGCCTTCAACGACGAGCTGTCAGGCGACGCCGGGGTCAACTGGCTTTTGGGCCAGAATGGCGATGATACGCTTTTCGGCGGAGCGGGCGACGACGTGCTGCGTGGTGGCGCGGGCGGCGACGTTCTCTATGGCGGCGCGGGCGCCGACAAGATGAACGGTGGCGAAGATAGCAGCTATGACAGAGTGTCCTATGAGAACGCGGCGGCGGCCATCGTCCTCAACCTCAATCGACTAGAGAAAGGCGAGAACCGAGGCGACGCAGCCGGTGACGAGTTCACCGACATTCAGGCCTATATCGGCAGCGCCTTCGGCGACAGGATGGTTGGCACCGACGCCTACGACGAGTTCTTCGGCGGCGCCGGCGGCGACAAGTTGGAGGGTCGCGGAGACAACGATAAGCTCTTTGGGCAGTTCGGCGATGACACCTTGGTGGGCGGCACGGGCGGGGACACGCTCGATGGCGGCGAAGGCTTCGACTACGCGTCTTATGAAGATGCCCAGATAGGTGTACGCGCAAGCCTGACGCGAGTCATTAACTTCGCTCCGCCGCTCCAGAACGATGCAACAGACGATGTTCTTACATCCATCGAGGGTCTGATCGGGTCCGCTCATGAGGACGTCCTCCGCGGCGACGATCTCAACAACGTGCTGATCGGCGGCGGCAGCAGCGACATCCTTATCGCGGGGGGTGGTAACGACACCTTGGAAGGTGGAATTGGCGCGGACCAGATCGCAGGCGGGGATGGCCTCGACTTTGCAAGCTACGCCAATGCGGGCGCAGGCGTCGTCGCCGACTTGAACAACAAACCGCCCGTAGAGGAATTTGCCCCCTGGGCCAGCTTGGCAGGAACCAACGATGCGGCCGGCGATATTTATGTAAGTATCGAAGGCCTGATCGGCTCCGCTCACGCGGACAGGCTGATCGCAAACGCCGACGGCAACACCCTGCGCGGCGAAGGCGGCGACGACACCCTGGAGGGCGGTTTCGGGAACGACAGCCTGGAGGGCGGCTCCGGCAACGACCGTCTCGTTGGCGGTGCGGGCGCAAACACTCTCAACGGCGGGCTCGGCGACGATACCTATGTGAGCGACGGAGCCGATGCGATCAGCGAGATCGGCGGCGGCGGCAACGACATGGTGTACACCAGCGCCGCGTCGATCGACCTTGGCGCCATGGCCGGCATCGAGAGAGCCCAGTCCACGAGCACCGGCGCCGTCGGCCTGACCGGCAACGATCTGGCGAACACGCTCTATGGCAATGCCGGCAACGACGGCCTCAACGGCAAGGAGGGGAACGACACGCTCTACGGCGGCGCCGGCACCGACACGCTCTACGGCGAGGGCGGCAACGATGAGCTTCATGGCCAGGAGGGCACCGACCTCCTGTATGGCGGAACGGGCAACGACATCTACTACCTGGATACGTTCGGCGATCAGGTGTTCGAAGGTGGCGGTGGCGGCATCGACCGGATCTACTCCGCCGCCAACGTCAATCTCGGCAGCCAGGAGGTCGAGTTCGTCCATGTGGAAGGCGCCGCCACGGTGACCGGCAGCAATACGGCGAACACGGTCTATGGCGGAGCCGGGGCCAACCTGCTCCTGGGCAACGGCGGCAACGACGTCCTGTACGGGTTCGGCGGCGCCGATCGCATCAAGGGCGGCGCCGGCAACGACATCCTCTTTGGGGGATCGGCCCGGGACCGGGACGCGTTCGTCTTCGATACGAGGCTGAACAAGCGCACGAACGTGGACCAGATCAAGGACTACAACGTGAGGGACGACTCGATCTGGCTTGAGAACAAGATCTTCAAGGCCCTGGGCAAGAAGGGTTCGGAGAAGAAGCCGGTCAAGATCGGCAGCGACGCGTTCACCCTCGGCAGCAAGGCCCAGGACGCCGAGGACCGGATCCTGTACAACAAGAAGTCCGGCGCGCTCTACTACGACAAGGACGGCGTCGGCGGCGCCGCGGAGGTCAAGATCGCGACGCTGACCAAGAACCTGAAGATGACCCATAACGACTTCTTCGTGATCTAAGCCGGTCCGTCGCCGCTCGAACACGTGCCGCCCGGCCCCGCCGCGGCGGCACGTTTCGTTCCGGGACCTGCGGGCGCGGTCAGCCGCTCCGTGCCGCGCCTGCCGGGATCGCCTCCGCCTCCCGCTCCGCGCTCTCGGCCGCCGCCACCGCATCCTCCGTGTCCCGCTTCACCACGAAGCACAAGACCACCAGGGGGATGCCGATCATCGCGGTGCCGGTGAAGAGGGCGGGGTAGCCGTAGGTGTCGACCACGGCGCCGGAGAAGCCGCCGATGAACTTGCCCGGGAGCGCGTAGAGCGACGAGAGCAGGGCGTATTGCGTGGCCGCGAAGCCCGGCGAGGTGAGGCCGGACATGTAGGCGATGAGCGCCGAGCCCGCGAAACCCGCCGCGAAATTGTCCACGCTGATCGCGAGCGTCAGCATGTCGAGCCGCGGGCCGGCGCCGGCCAGCCAGGCGAACATCAGGTTGGAGCTTGCGGCGACGACGGCGCCGATGAGAAGCGTCGTCCACAGGCCGAGCCGGGTCAGGGCGAGGCCGCCCGCGAAGGCGCCGATGATGCCGACCCAGATGCCGTAGAGCTTCGACACGTTGGCGATGTCGGTCTTGGAGAAGCCGAGGTCGATATAGAGCGGGTTCGCCATTACGCCCGCCACGAAATCCGGCAGCCGGAAGAGCCCCACGAGCAGCAGGATCGGCACGATGAGCAGGGCCTTGCGGCGCACGAGATCCGCGAGCGGCTCCACCACCGCGCTCACGAAGGAGACGCGCCCGCGCTCCGTGCGGGCGTCCGCCGCCGGGGCCAGCAGGGTGCCGACGAGGCCGACGATCATCAGTCCGGCCATGGCAAAATAGGCGGCCCGCCAGCTGCCGCTCTCCGCATCGGCGATGTAGAGCGCGCCCGCCCCCGCGCAGATGAGCGCGAAGCGGTAGCCGAGCTGGTAGGCGGCGGCCATCATGCCCTGGCGGTTGGTCTCGGCCGCGTTGATGCGCCAGCCGTCGATCACCACGTCCTGGGTCGCGGAGGCGAAGGCCACCAGGAGGGCGCTCATGACCGTGGCCGTGAGCCCGGTCTTGGGGTCGCTGAGGGCGATGCCCGCAAGGCCGACCGCAATGGTGACCTGCGCCAGCGCCATCCAGCCGCGCGCCCGGCCAAGGAAGCGCGAGAGGACCGGCACGTCGTAGCGGTCCACCACCGGCGCCCAGAGGAATTTCCACGCATAGGCGAAGCCGACCCAGCTCAGGAGGCCGATCTCCGTGCGCGAGACCCCCGCCTCCCGCAGCCAAGCGGAGAGGGTCGAGAACACGAGGAGGTAGGGCAGCCCCGCCGAGAAGCCGAGCGGCAGCATGAGGGCGATGCGCCCATCCGTGAACACGTCACGCAGGGACAGGCGGGGCTTTGACTTGGCGGCGGTCACGAGGCGTGGGCTCTCCGGCGGGGGAGGCGGAGAGTGTCACAAAGGGGCCGCCATCGGAAGCGGCCCCGTGTCACGGGCGAGCGGTGAGCTAGGCCGCGAGCCCGGCGGCCGCGGCGTCGATGCCCGCCACCGTGGCCGCGTCGAGGCTGAGCGCGCCGGCGAGACGTGCGAGAAACACGCGCTCCTCCGTCCGGTCGGGCTCGATGGTCAGCCGGGCCGCCGCATAGACCCGGGCGGCCAACTCCGGGGTGCGGGCGTCCGCCGCCAGGGCCTCGACCGTCGCCGGGCGGGCGAACTCGGCTTCGAGGAACTGGGCGGCCGCCGCATCCATGCCGGCCCGCCGCATGGCGTCGCCGATCCGGCGCCGCTCGGCCTCGTCGAGAACGCCGTCCGCGGCGGCGGCCGCGATCATGGTGCGCAGGAGCAGCAGCCCGCTCTCGTCCCCGGCCGCATCCGCCGGCCCGGATCCCGGGGCCGCGGGCGCAGCCAGGGCCGGCGTCGCGGCGCCCGCCTGCAGGCGGCGGGCCTTCTGGGTGAGCTCGCCGATGAGGGCCAGGCCCGACGACTTGGCGCTCGAGGCCAGCTTTTTCGTCGCGTCCGAGGTCGCGACCTTCTTGGCAAGACCGAGCACGAGGGCGTTCACGGCCGCGTTGCCCTGGGGCGAGCGCAGGAATTCCTGCGCCTTGCCCAGAAGATGGTCGGTGAGGTCGGGCGTGGCCGGCGGCTTCGGAGCGGGCGGCGCCTCGGCCGGTGCGCCCTCCTGGCCATCGCCGGCGGCCGGAGCCGTGGCGGGCGGGTTGTCCCGGGCCACATAGCCGAGAAAATCGCTCAGGAGGGTGCCGGCCCCGAAGGACGCCGCGGCCGGAGCCGCGGGGGCGGCCGGCGCGGCGGCGGGCGCCGGAGCTGCGGAAGTGGGAGCGGGAGCGGGAGCAGCAGCGGCCGGCTGTGCGGGCGCGCCGAGCGCTTCCAGAAGTTTCTTGGCATCGAACATGGCATCCCCCGAGCCGGGCAGTGTCGCGTGAAGCGAGAGCGGGCATCGGCGGCAGGCGCGCCCCTTCGCGCCCGCAACCGCTCCTGTCGGACGATCATCGGGAGCATGATCCGGACCGTTCCGTCGGACGATCGTCTGGAGCGTACCCCGGACCGTTCCGTCAGAAGATCATCTGGATCATGCTCCAGAACATCATGAAGCCCACCATGTAGTAGATGTACTTCTGCATGGGGTGCTGGGCGGTTTTCTGCGAAGCCCCGGCCTCGATCGCCTTCACCATCTCGGCCTGCAATTGCTGGCCCTTGATGGAGAGGAGCGTGAGGCCCTGGATCGCCTCGGCCTGCGCGTTGAGCAGCGCCACCTGATGCTGGCCCGCGGGCGTCGCCACCTCCGCGTTGATGGCGGCGAGCGACTGGCCGATCTGGGCGATGGAGCCGCGCAGGGTCTCGAAATGCTGGCCCTGCTCCGCCACGAGGCGGCGCATCTGCGCCAGCGGATCGGGTACCTGGTTCTGCGCCGCCTGGGAGAGCTGCTGAATCAGGCCCTCGGGGCCGGACTTGATCGCCGTGCGGACGGCCTGGCCCACATTGGTGCCGAGGGTCGTCTGGGTGAAGGCATTCGCCTTCTGCAGCATCTGGGCGGCGTCGGCTCCGAGGATCGGCTCGCGCGCCGGCAGCGCCGCATCGGCATTGAGCCCGCGAATCGGCTCACGGGTGTGGTCCATTGCAGTTCCCCCTCAAGATAGAGGGGGCTCTGTGGCACAAAACCCAAGCGTGCGAAAGACGGTGCGGTGTTAGACATCGCACCGCCTCTGCGGGGCCCTGCCGGGCCGGTTCAGGCGGCGCGCACGCCTTGCAGGAAGTCGCCCACCTGTCCGCGCAGGTGGCCCATCTGGTTGCTCAGGGACCCGATGGCGCCGGAGAGCTGGTTCACCGCGGAGCCGGTCTCCTGGGCGCAGCGATTGATCTGCGTCACGTCCTGATCGACGCTCTGGGCATGCTGCGAGGCATCGAGCACGGAGCGCGCGATCTCCTGGGTGGCGGCGGATTGCTCCTCGACGGCGCTCGCGATGCTGGCCGAGATGAGGTTGATCTCCTCGATCCGCGCGCTGATGCGCCCGATCGCGGCCACCGTCGCCCCCGTCGATCCCTGGATCGCGGCGATCTGCGCGCCGATCTCGTCGGTGGCCCTCGCGGTCTGCGTCGCGAGGCTCTTCACCTCCTGGGCCACCACCGCGAAGCCCTTGCCGGCTTCGCCGGCGCGGGCCGCCTCGATCGTGGCGTTGAGGGCGAGCAGGTTCGTCTGCGCCGCGATGTCGCTGATGAGCTTCACGATGTCGCCGACCCGCTGCGCGGCGCTCGAGAGCTGCTTCACCACCTCGTCCGTAGCGTGGGTCTCGGCGACGGCCTGGGAGGACGCGCTGGCGGAACGCTCCATCTGCCCGGCGATCTCCTGGATCGAGGCCGTCAGCTCCTCGGCGGCGGCGGCGGCGGATCCGACCCCCGCGGCGGCGCGCTCCGCGGAGCGGCCGACCGCGGCGCTCTGATCGGTCACCTCCTGGGCCGAGTGGCTCACCACGTTCGTGGCAAGGCGCATCTCCTCGGCGCTTGCCAGCACCCGGTCGAGCACCTCGCCCACGGTGGATTCGAAATGCTGCGCCAGGGCTCCCATCTCGCAGCGCCGGCGCTCGGCCGCGGCACGGTCGGTCTCCGCCTGCGCGCTGCGAAGCTGGTCCGCCTCGTCCATGGCGGCGGCAAAGACCCGCACGGTCTGCCAGATCTCGCCGATCTCGTCCTTGTTGGCGCGCACCTGCGGGATCGTCCGATCGCCGGACGCGAGCCGCTGCAAGGCCTGGGTCACCTGGCGCAGCGGCTTCACGATCTGGGCGCGGGCGAAGAGAATGCCGGCCCCGAGCGCCGCGACCGTGCCGCCCACCGCCAGCACCAGCAGGATCAGCAGGCGTTCGCGATGCAGGTTCTCGGCCTGCGCGTCGATGGCGCGGATCTCGTCCGTGCTGCGCCGGGTGATCGCGTCGATGCTCTCCTGGAAAGCCCTGCGGTTCGCCCGGTTCTCCTCGTTGTTGCCTTGGTCGTTCGCCGCAATGGGAGAGACCTCCGTGCCGAGCCGGGCGGTCTCCGAGCGGAACGTCTTGAAGGTGGCGGCCGCCTGGCGGATCTTGTCGAAGAGCGGCTTGTCGGCGGGCGGAACGATGGGCTCCCACTCGTCCAGCAGGGTATCGATCTGCTTCAAGGCCGCCTGCATATTGGCCGCGAAGCGCTTCGCCTCGTGAGTATCGAGGGACATGTAGACGCCGCGCGATTCCATGACGACCGCCGTGACGAGGCGGTTGAGGCGCTCGCTGTAGAGCGCCCGGGTGGAACTTGCCTGCACCTCGTCGAGCTTTTGGTCGTAGGTGCGAACCGAGTCGAAGCCGACTCCCGCCACGAGGCCGCACACGAGTCCGAGCGCGCCGATGAGCGCGAAAATCTTACTGCCGATACGCATGGAAAACCCCCAAAGGAGGCCTCTTCTGGGCCTCCTCCCCAATGGCACGCATTGAGGCGGGCGGAGCCTTAAGGGCGTCCTAACGTCCGGTGCCGCAACGGCAGAAAAGCATGCGGACGGAAGGATCTGAGAGAGGTGTCGGCCCTTGAGGCGGCGGAACCCGGAAGGCTCATCCCGCTTTCGAGCGCAGGGGCGCCTCCGCCTCGGCCCCATCCTCGATGCCGACGATGTCGGGCAGCCAGCGCTGGACGACGTCGAGCAGTTCGCCGGCCCGGAAGGGCTTGCCCACATGGTCGTTCATGCCGGCCTCCCGGAAGGCCGCCACCTGGCCCTGGAGCACGTTCGCCGTGAGCGCGATGATGGGAATATGGCGGACGGGGCCGTCGAGTTCGCGAATGCGCTGCGTGGCGGCGATGCCGTCCATGACGGGCATCTGCACGTCCATGAGCACCATGTCGTAGGCGTTGCGCTGCACGGCCTGGAGCGCCTCGGCCCCGTTGGCCGCGATGTCCACCCGGTGGCCGGCCCGCGAGAGGATGAGCTGCGCGAGCTCCTGATTGATGTCGAGGTCCTCCGCCAGGAGGATGCGCGCCGCGGCGCCCCTGCGGACGGGCCGCGGGGCCGAAGGATCGGGCGCGGCCTCGGCGGCCTCGCCTTCCGGGAGCGCCGCTTCGAACCAGAAGCGCGAGCCGAGGCCCGGCTCGCTCTCGACCCCGATGGTGCCGCCCATGAGCTCCACGAGGCGCTTGCAGATCGCAAGTCCAAGGCCCGTGCCGCCGAACTCCCGCCGGATGGAGCTGTCCACCTGGGAGAAGCGCTCGAAGAGCCGGTGCTGCTTGTCGCGTGGGATGCCGATGCCGGTATCGGTCACGACGAAGCGCAGGCGGTCGCCCTCGGTGGCCTCGACGAGCAGGCTCACATAGCCCTTGCGGGTGAACTTCACCGCGTTGTTGAGGAGGTTGAGAAGGATCTGCCGCAGGCGATCCGCGTCGCCCACGAGGCGGTCCGGCACGCTTGGCGGGATATGGACCTTGATCTCCACGTCCTTCTCGGCGGCGGCCCCGGCCACGATGGCCAGGGTATCGTCGGCGAGCGCGCGCAGGCCGAAGGGCTGCGGATCGAGTTCGATCTGGCCCGCCTCGATCTTCGAGAAATCGAGCACGTCGTTCACGAGCGTCAGGAGCGCCTGGCCCGAATTGCGGATGAGCTGCAATTGGCGCTGCTCGTCCGCGTTCCGGTCAGGGCGTTCGAGCAGGAGGCCGGTGAAGCCCAGGATGCTGTTGAGCGGCGTGCGGATCTCGTGGCTCATGGAGGCCAGGAAGTCGGATTTCGCCTGGTTCGCCTGCTCGGCCGCCTCCTTGGCGACCCGCAGCTCCTCAGCCTGGCGCTGGCGCTCCGACACGTCGCGGATGGCGCCGAGGGTGACGAGCTCCCCCTCCGAGCCCCTTACGAGGCTCGCCACGAGCTCGACCCAGACGTAGGAGCCGTTCTTGTGCCGCAGGCGGTGCACATGGGTGGCCTGGGGGCGCAAGGCGCTGAGACCCCGGAAGATGCCGACGACGCTCTCGAAATCGTCGGGATGAACGAGGGCGGCGGTCGGCAGGCTCAGGAACTCGTCGGGCTCGTAGCCGAGCAGGGTCCGGCAGGCCGGGGAGACGTAGGTGCGCTCCCCCGTGGGGCGCCGCAGGATGATCACGTCCGAGGAATGGTCCGCGAGCAGGCGATAGCGCTTTTCGCTGTCCGCCACGGCGGCTTCCGCGGCCCGGCGGACGGTCACGTCCGTGTAGGTGCGCACCGCGCCGCCGTCGCTGAGCGGCACGGTGCGAATCTCGAGGAAGGTCCCGTTCGGCCGTTGCCGCTCGTAGGCCTCCTCCAGGGGCACGTCCTCGGCCCAGCGGCGCACCGCGTCGCTCGCATGACGGAAATCGCCGTTCTGAAGCTGGTACCGGCGCACGTCCTCGATCGTGGGGCGGCTCCGCAGCAGGCTCTCGGGCAGGTCGAGGAGTTCCGAGACGCGGCGGTTATGGACCTGGATGACCCCATGCTCGTCCACCATGAGCAGGCCCTGGTCCATGTTCTCCAGGGTGGCCCGCAAGGTGGCGGCGATGCGGTCGCGGCGGCGCACCACGATCGTCAGCCACGTGCTGAGCGCGAGGATCACCACGAGGGTGAGAAGGCTGAGGGCGCCGCTGCGCCAGACCTCGCCGCGCCACCGGGACAGAACCTCGTCCCGCGACTGGCCGGTGAGGATGACGAGGGGCAGATCCCCGACCCTGCGATAGCTGAGGATGCGGGCGATGCCGTCCGTCGGCACGACGGTCTCGTAGGTGCCCACGGGCGCGCGGGGCAGGTGCTCGCGAAAGACCGCCGAGTTCGAGAGGTTGCGCCCGATCGCCTCGTTCACCAGGGGACGGCGGGAGAGCATGATCCCGTCCGAGCGGAAGAGCACCACGGTGCCGTGGCGGCCGAGGTCGAGGCCGGACGACATGGCGTTGAAGTAGTCCAGGCTGAGATGGACGACGATGACGATGTCGTAGGGCGCCGCCTTCACGGCGATGCGGCGGGTCACACCGATCACCCATTCGTTCAGGGCCGCGTTGAAGACCGGGAGGGTCACGCGGATCTGGCGCTCCCGCGAGGCGCGGCTGAGGAAATAGCCCTCGTCGTCGACCGCGCGGGCGGTGGGGTATTCGCTCGAATAGCCGAAGACCTGCTGCCCGGTCGCGGCTTCGAGCACGGTCACGGCCGAGACGTGCCGCCAGACGGTGCCCAAGTCCGAGATCATGCCCCACATGGAGCCCCCGCCGCCGTCCTCCCCGCTGTCGAGGCGGGCCGCGACGGCGCGCATGAGCATGTCGGCCGCATCGATGGCGCGCGCGGTGCTCAGATCGAGGGCGCGGGCGATGTTGGCCGTGTCCCGGCGGGCGGCGTCCAGGACCTGGCTGCGCGACTGGGCGAACACCCACAGGGTGACGGCGGTGATCACCACGACGATCGCGGCCGTGCCGAGCCAGATCGCCTGGATCAGCCGCGGCTTCGCCGGCGCCCGCCCGGCACCGATCCAGCCTGTCGACTTAGAGAAGAATGTGCCCCCCATGACTGCCAGCATGGAGTTGCAAAACGAAGAGATCCTTAAAAATCCAGGCGTTTTCGCGCCCGTGGCCCCATCCGGGCCGCCAAACACGGATTGGCCGCGGACGCGGTAAAGGGAGCGTCAACATCCCTCAAGGCCCGGCCGTGGCTCCCGCCTGCCTTCGCGGTGGCCCTGGTCCCCACAGTCCCGAGCCCGGCCTCGCTCCGCTCAAGCCTTCGAGGTTGCCCCGCGCCGCCCGATCGGTTAGTAACGAACCGGCGTCACGCCCCAAAGCACCCGTAGCTCAGCTGGATAGAGCGTTGCCCTCCGAAGGCAAAGGTCACACGTTCGAATCGTGTCGGGTGCGCCAGTTTCTTTATCTCGGCTCCGTCATCAAGCTGTTGATGACCGTCCCCAGTCCGTGATCGCTGATCGCGCTTTCGACAGCTTCAACGCTGATCCACCACTATCTTTTCAATCAACGTGTCTCCAGTGCTGGAGCGTCGAAATCCAGACCTTCGGCAGCAGTGTGCCTAGGCTATTCCAGGTCGAACTGAAGTGTTATAGCGCAGATGGTGCAATGGGACTCGGGGTTTGTTGATGGATATGCAGCACGAGGTGTTCGAATTGACCGAACGCCGGGAATTCTTCCGTCGTGCCTTCGTCGCGCTGTGGGCCAATTCCATCACGGGCGATTACGTGGAATTTGGGTGCTGTCACGCCACGACATTCCGGCTCGCCTTTCAGGAGTCCCGAAAGGTCAATTACGCCCCAAGGCTCTGGGCGTTCGACAGCTTCGCGGGTTTTCCGGACTCTGCCGATGAACATCCGGCTTGGGTCCCAGGCGGGATGGCGATGAGCCAGGAGCGGTTCGTCGGCTTGCTCGATTATCATAAAGTCCCGCGCGGCGAGTACAGTATCGTGCCAGGCTTTTACGACCAGAGCCTCACGACGCCCGAGGCTGATTCGTACTGCCAAGACATCTGCTTGGCCTATATCGACTGCGATATGTACGAATCGAGCGTCAGCGTCTTCGATTTTCTGAAGCCCCGGCTCAAGCACGGCATGATCATCGCTCTTGATGATTATTACTGCTTCTGGCCAGAAGGCGTCGCAGGAGAGAGAGTCGCCTTTCTTGAGTTCGCGCAACAGGTTCAGGACGAGTATAACTTCCTGCCTCATGTGCAATTCGGATGGCACGGGCAATCATTCGTCGTGGAGGCCCGCCGTTATCTGAAGGGCATCAATGTCCGCGGACACGTCTAGTCGGTGGATCCGCATCTTTGACTTTCCGGCGGCCGGGCTCAGCGTGCCGGGCCTCGTCCTTCGGGACGAGCGCTGGTTAGCAGCCAACAGGCCCTAAGCTCCCCTCCGAAGGAGTTCGCGCCGGCATCATCTCGCCATTGTGGGAAGCCGACATGCAAGCGCTGAACGGGTGGTCCGCGGCAGCCACCCGTCGGTTTCTCGAGGCCCGTCGAGCACTCCACATGCTGGAGCATTCGTTCGTGGGCCCTGCAGCGGGACCTTTCTTCGGCCAGAGGCCTCATCCTTTCCGTTCTAGGCCCAAGCGCTTCCGCCGCCATCCGAATTTGCCACTTGGGCGCTGTCAGGGCCGTTCACCCTCGACCGCGTCTTGGCCGATGACGGCAACCGCGAGCGCGACGCGAGCCATCTGCTCGACTGCACCCATCGCTTCCGTTTTTCACGCTGGCTGCGCTGGCACTTGGCCGAGCGGTTTGGGCTCCGCCGCGAGCGCATCGCACTGAACTGGGTCTCAGTCCGGTCGACCTGCGGCCGACTTGCTGGGGGGAGCCCGGCTCATCGTGGCAGGGATGCAACTGCGACCTTCGTTCGGTGGTGCGGCCCTGTCCGGCCGTTTGGTTTTCCCCTATGGATGGGGAGTAACCGTAGCGGGCCAATCATGCAGGTTCTGTTTGTCGAGGACGACGAGATCACCCGTGACATCATCGCCTCGGTTCTGCGCGGTCGCATGACGCTCCGCAGCGTGTCCTCCGGCGACGAGGCGATGGCGCTTCTGGGATCGGGCTACCGGCCCGACCTCCTTCTCACGGACATCCAGCTGCCCGGCAACCATGACGGATGGGCCGTGGCGCGGGCCTATCAGGAGCGGCATGGCAACCTGCCCGTGGTCTATCTCACGGCGAGCCGCAGCGCCGACGATCCGGTCCGCCACAGCGTCTTTCTCATGAAGCCGGTGAAGCCCGCCCTTCTCATCGCCGCCATCGAGGCCTGCTGCGGCCGCCGCTTCGGCGGCGAGCCGGCGACCGCCGAGCGGCGCCGGACCGGCCATGCCCAGGCCCGGAGGCCCCTGACGGCCGCGATCCGCGGCCTCGGCCCGGCCCGGGGGCGCCTGTCCTGATCCAGCCCGCGTCCGCGGGGAAGCCGCTCCGTCGCAGGTCCGTCGCAGGGCGGAACCGCGCGCCCGAGCGGCTGGTTAGCCCTCCGACAGCCCAAGCCATGCGCGGTTCGGTGCCGCGCGGAATGGGAAGGAGTGTGGGATGGACGCAATCAACCCAATGGCCGTGTGGGGCATCATTCTCGTTGCCACCCTCGTGATCCTCGGCCTCGCCATGTATTTCCGCGGCGACCGGATGCGGCCCCTGAACCGGGCCGAGCGCGAGCGCTCCGAACAGGGCGCCCGCGAGAACTGGGGCAAGGAAGAGGTCCACTAGGGCGGCGCCGCGCGCGGGCGCGGCGCCCCTGGCGGGCCGCCTCAGGCGGCCCGGACCGTCTGGAGGAAGATCGCGACCTCCTCCTCGAGGCGCCCGGCCTGCTGGCCGAGGGCCTCGGCGGCCATGCGGGATTGCTCGGCCGCCGCGACAGTGGTCTGCGTCGAGCTTTGAACCTCGCTGATATTGGCGTTCACGGCCTGCGTCGAATGGGCGACCTCGCTCGTGGAGCGCCCGATTTCGTCCACCACGGAGCGCTGCTCCTCCACCGCCGCCGCGATCGAGGTGGCGATGGTGCTCACCTCCTCGATGGTCGAGCCGATCGCCTGGATGGCGCCGACCGCGCCGGTGGTGGCGGCCTGGATCTGCTGGATCTGCACGCCGATCTCGTCGGTGGCCTTGGCGGTCTGCCCGGCCAGTGACTTCACCTCGGCGGCCACCACCGCAAAACCGCGCCCGGCCTCGCCGGCCCGCGCCGCCTCGATGGTGGCGTTCAGCGCCAGCAGGTTCGTCTGCTCCGCGATGCTGGAGATGAGCTGAACCACGCTGCCGATGCGCTGGGCCGCCTCCGCGAGGGTCGTCACCGTCTCGGTGGTCTCGCGGCTGCGCCGCTCCGCCTGCTGGGCGACGCTCGCGGACCGGGCCGCCTGCTGGGCGATCTCGCTGATCGAGGAGGAGAGCTCCTCCGACGCGCTGGCCACGGTCGAGACGTTGCGGGCGGATTCCTCCGCCTGCCGGGCGACGGTCGCGGTCTGCTGGGTGGTGTGCGCCGCATTCTGCATGAGCATGCCGGAGGATTGCGTGAGCTCGCGGGCGGAGGTCGAGACCCGGTCGACGACCCCGAGGACGGAGCGCTCGAACTGGGCGGCGAGATCGTGCAGCTCCGCGCGCCGGCGCTCGGTGGCCTGACGCTCCTGCTCGTCCTGCTCCTCCCGCAGGCGCGACACCTGCTCCGCGTTGGTCTTGAAGACGCGCAGGGCCTTGGCCATCGCGCCGAGCTCGTCCCGGCGGGACTCGGCCGGGATCGCGGTGGAGAGGTCGCCCTCGGCGATCTTCAGCATGGCCTGGGTCATCAGGCGGATGGGGTTCGACAGGGAGCGCGCGAGGAGGAGCGAGATCACGAGGCCAAGGAGAAGGGCGCCGCCCGTCACCCAGAGCGCCAAGGTGGCGGCTCCCTCGATGGTGCTCTGCACCGCCGGTCCGACGCGGTCGCGCCGGGCCGCGAGCGACAGGTTCAGGGTCTCGACGATAGAGGCCGTCTGCTGGCCCTGCTGGCGCAGCTTCAGGTACATTTCCTGCTGCAGGAACATGTTGTTCTGCGACCCGTCGAGGGCCTTGCGATAGGCGAGGATCTGCGCCTCCAGCCCGGAGATCTGGCCGCTCAGCGTCTCATCCGTCGCGAGGGAGCGGGCATGGAGGAGCTTGCCCTGCGCGGCCTTCATCCGGTCCTGGAAGTTCTCCAACTGCTCCTGCTCGACGGTGAGCACATAGGCCTCGGCGGCAAGGCGCGCGGCTTGGAACTCGGAGAGCGTGGCGCTCACGTCGGCGGCGATCCGGGAGACCTGGCGGTATTCCGAGAAGAGCCGGGTCGCCTCCACGAGGGAGAAGCTGGTCTTGCCTCCGATCCCAGCGAGAAGGGCCAGGATAATCCCAAAGCCGAGCAAGATCCTGGCCCGGATGGAGGTGAACGCGAGACGACGCAACATGATGCCGGAAGCTCCCCTTTCTGGTGAGACCTCGACCATTGTCGTCAAAACTTAAAAACTCTCCTTACGGGAGCCCTGGAAAACCGTTTCTCGTCGGTGACTTGAAACCTCCCGCTAGCGCAGCATCCATTCGTGGGCCGGGTCGTTGTGGAAGCGCCAGGTGCGGCGCGGGCCGGCCATCACGTTGAGATAATAGAGATCGTAGCCATGCGCGGCGCCCACCGGGTGGTAGCCCCGGGGCACCAGGACCACGTCCCCGTCCTCGACGGCCATGGTCTCGTCGAGGGAGCGGTCGTCCGTGTAGACCCGCTGCACCGCGTAGCCCTGGGGCGGGTTGAGGCGGTGGTAATAGGTCTCCTCCAGAAGCGACTCCGCCGGCAGGGCGTCCCGGTCGTGCTTGTGCGGCGGGTAGCTCGACCAATGGCCCGACGGGGTGATGACCTCGACCACGAGCAGGCTCTCGGCGATCGCGGTCTCAGGCAGGATGTTGCGCACGTGCCGGGTGTTGGTGCCCTTGCCCCGGGTCTCCTGGCCGACCTCGTCCGGGCCGATCACCCGAGCGGGCAGACGCCCTTCGGCGGGAGCGGTGCAAAGGGCGATCTCGCAGGCGGTCTCGGCGGTGGCGCTCCAATCGGAGCGGGCGGGCGCGTAGAGCGACCAGGGATCGGCCTCGAAGGGCGAGGCGCGCCCGCCGATCACCCCGAAATCCCTGCCGCCCGACGCCACGGCGGCGCGGCCCGACAGCATCACGAGGCAGGCCTCCCGGTCGCCGGTCTCCTGAGCGATGCTCTGCCCGGGCGCGAGGCGGTAGACCTCGAAGCCCACATAGGTCCAGCCGGCGGAGGCCGGCGTCACCACATGGACGCGGCCCGATTCATCGGGGGCGGAGGGACGGACGAGAAGGTTCGGCATCGGCGCCTCGCTTGCGTGATGGTCCGCGCTTCAGCGCAGGCCCGTTTCGTTCGGCTTGCAGGTGGGTATGGCGCTCCGCCAACCTAGCGCAGGCCGGTTTCGCTCAGCACCCGGGTAAGGTGGGCAAAGCCCATCTTCGCGTAGGTGAGCGGGTGCGCCTTTTCCGGGTCCTGCTCGGCCTCGACCACGACCCAGCCGCTATAGCCCGGCAACTCCCGGAAGACGGCGGCGAAATCCACCATGCCGTCGCCCGGCACCGTGTAGACGCCCTCCAGCACGGAATCGAGAAAGCTCCAGTTCTCCTGATCCGCGCGCTCCATCACGGCTTTCCGCACGTCCTTGGTGTGCACGTGGCTGATGCGGTCGCGGTAACGGCGGGCGAGGGCGGCCGGGTCGGCGCCGCCCCAGGTGGCGTGGCCCGTATCGAGGAGGAGATGCACGGCCTCGCCCGTCGCCCCCATGAGCGCGTCGATGTCGGCCTCCGACTGCACGATGGTGCCCATGTGGTGGTGATAGACGAGACGCACGCCTTGCCCGAGCGTCGCCTCGGCGAGCGCCGTGAGGCGGCGGCCGTATTCCGCCCAATCCCCGTCGCGCATCACAGGCCTGCTTTTCAGCGAGGCGGACCGGTTGCCGTGAATCGCGTTCGAGGTCTCGGCCACGATGACGACGGGGCTGCCCATGGCCTTCAGGAGATCGAGATGCGGCCGCATGGCCCGCAGCTCGTCCTCGGCGGAACGGTTGAGGAGCTCCATGGAATACCAGCCCGACACGCAGGCAAGGCCGAAGGGTGCGAGCGCCCGCTTCAGGGCCTCGGGCTCCCGGGGAAACTTGTTGCCGAGCTCCATGCCCTCGAAGCCCGCTTCCCTCGCTTCCGCAAGGCAGGTCTCGAGCGGCGTCGCGCCGCCGATCTCGAGCATGTCGTCGTTCGACCAGCCGATGGGATTGGCCCCGATCCGGATCATGTGCGTGTCTCTCGTTGTCGTTCTGGTTGTCGATGCGGTGTGATCAATCGAGATGCGCTGGAACGCATCTCGATTGGCAGTCGGGCGCTGGGCTTCGCCTGCCGGTCAATCGATCCGTTGAAGCGCGAGCGCATCCTCGTAGCGGTCCCGTGCCGCCTTCACCTCGGCGCGGGCCGAGACCTCCGGCACCGCCACATCCCACCAATGCCCGCCCGCATCCGTGGAGGCGAGGGGATCGGTGTCGATGACGATCACCTGCGTGCGCTCCGCGCCGCGGGCCTCGTGCAGGGCCTCCTCCAGGGCGGAGAGGCTCTCGACCTTGCGGGCCACCGCCCCGAGGCTCGCCGCATGGGCGGCGAAATCGATGGCGGGCAGCGCCACGTGATGCGTGTGCTGCAACAGGTTGTTGAAGCTCTCCCCGCCCGTGGCGCGCTGGAGGCGGTTGATGCAGCCATAGCCCCGGTTGTCGAGCACCACGATCGTGAGGGGCAGCCCCAGCATCACCGAGGTGGCGATCTCGGAATTCATCATGAGATAGGAGCCGTCGCCCACCATCACGGTCACGTGGCGGGCGGGGTCCGCCATCTTCACCCCGAGGCCGCCGGCGATCTCGTAGCCCATGCAGGAATAGCCGTATTCGAGATGGTAGCCGCCGGGCGCTCCCGCCTGCCAGAGCTTGTGCAGCTCGCCCGGCAATCCGCCCGCGGCGCAGACCACCACGTCGGTGGCCTCGGCATTTCGCTGCACGGCGCCGATCACCTGCGCGTCCGAGGGCAGGGCCTCGTTCGTCGCGCCCGTGTAGCGGGCGGCGACATCCCGCCAGCGCGCCGTCTCGTCCGCGGCGCGCCGCGTCCACGGGTCCGGCGCGCGCCAGGCGCCGAGAGCCGCGCTCAGCTCTTCCAGCCCCACCCGCGCATCGCAGACGAGGGATTGCGCCCCGTGCTTCATGGCATCGAAGGCCTGCACGTTGAGGCCGACGATGCGCCGCTCGGGGTTCTTGAAGAGGGCCCAGGAGCCGGTGGTGAAATCCTGCAGGCGCGTGCCGATGGCCAGCACCACGTCCGCTTCCTCGGCCAGCGCATTGGCGGCACCCGTGCCCGTGACGCCGATGGCGCCGAGATTGGCCGCGTGATCGTGGACGAGGCTCGACTTGCCGGCCTGCGTTTCTGCCACCGGAACGCCGTGACGGCTCGCGAAATCCGCGAGCGCGCCTTCCGCCTCCGCATAAAGAACGCCGCCGCCCGCCACGATCACGGGCTTTTTCGCAGCCTTCAGGAGGCTCACGGCGGAAGCCAGCTCGTCCGCGTCCGGGCGGATGCGGCGCGGCGCCCAGACGCGCTCGGCAAAGAAGCTCTCGGGGTAGTCGTAGGCCTCGGCCTGCGTGTCCTGGCAGAGCGCAAGGGTCACGGGCCCGCACTCGGCCGGATCGGTGAGAACCTGCATGGCGCGCTGGAGCGCGGGAATGATCTGCTCGGGGCGCGCGATGCGGTCGAAGTAACGCGACACGGGCTTGAAGCAGTCGTTCGCCGAGATCGTGGCGTCGGAGAAGCTTTCGATCTGCTGGAGCACCGGGTCGGGGCGCCGGTTGGCGAACACGTCGCCGGGGAGCAGCAGGACGGGGAGGCGGTTCACATGCGCAACGGCGGCGGCCGTCACCATGTTGGTGGCGCCGGGCCCGATGGAGGTGGTGCAGGCCATCATGCGCCGCCGGCGCGAGGCCTTGGCGAAGGCGATGGCCGCATGGGCCATGGCCTGCTCGTTATGGGCCCGGAAGGTCGGCAGCCGCTCGCGCTCGCCGTAGAGCGCCTCGCCCATGCCCGCCACGTTGCCGTGGCCGAAGATCGCCCAGACGCCGGCGAAGAGCGGCACGGGCTCGCCGTCGACGAGCGTGCGCTGGGCGGCCAGGAACCGGGTCAGCGCCTGGGCCATGGTGAGGCGGATCGTGGTCATGACGGCTCCGGGAATCGGAAGGGAAGTGACACAAGAGATGGCATGCGCTCGTCCCTCACGGGGCGGTCGGCGCGTGGCGCGCGCGCGGGCGCGCCAAGGTTCGGGCCGCGATGGCGTCGCGCCGGCGGCGAGGCCGGGGGCGCGCAAGGGCAGGAGCGGGACACGGGGCGGGGACTGCGCATGGTCAGGCCGCGTGCAGCGCGTGGGGCGGGCGCAGGCGCGCGATGGCGGGCGGCAGGCGCGTCGCCATCCAGGCGGAGATCGCCTCCCGCCGGCGGTGCAGCCACAGCCCGCCCGCGATGATCGCGATGCCGATGGCGGAGAGGGCGAAGGGGAAGAGAAGCGAATCCTCGAAGACCGCCTGGGCGAGATGGCCGAGATAGGTCGAAACCCCCATGGCGCCGAAGACCGCATAGGCCCGCCGCATGAGGAAGACCGCAAGACCGATGAGGCCGACATTCAGCAGCGCATAGAGCGCCTTGCCGGCCTCGGTCGAGCTCTCGGCCAGCGTCAGCCCGCCCCAGAAGGCAGCAAGTCCCGCAAGGTGCAGCCAAAAGGCCGTATCGGCCTGCGGACGGCGGCGCAGATCGACGAGCCAGGCGGCGCCAAGCACCGCCAGCCCGAACAGCATGGAAACCCGCCGCCGGCCCGCAAAGGTCAGTTCCTCGACGCCGAGGATCCAGGGGGCCAGATCCATGGAGAGGAACCAGAGCGCCACCGCGATGACGAAGACGATGAAGGGCACGGGAAAGAAGGCGAGCGCGAGGAGCCCGGCCGCGACGGTGGCGAGCTCCATGGGCACCCAGCTGCCCTTCACCCACACGAAGAACCCCTGGTAGCGGCCGGGATCGCCTCCCTCGCCCCACAGGCCGAGGGCATCTTGGAAGCCGTAGACCGCGAGCGGCACCATCGCCACCGCGACCGCGACGAGGAGCCCGCCGGGTGTGCGCATGTCCGGCTTTCGCCACAGCGCCCGCCCCGCGAGAAGAAAGGCGATCCCGTAGGCGATGCCGGTGACGGCGAGGGCCGCGCCGCCCATCATCTCGAAGGCGAGCGTCGTGAAGAGGCCCATGGCGCCCATCACGATGAGCGCGCCTGCGTACCAGAGCACATGGACGACATCGAAGCGGGCCGGCGCATCAGGCCTGGGCGGCAGGGCGCGCAGATCGGCGAGCAAAGCCGCGAGCTGCGGCTCCCCGAGTCCGGTCCGTCCGGCCGATATCCTGATCTCATCTTCCGAGAACCGCATGGTCGCCTCGTCAGGCCGCTTGCCGGGCCGCCCCCGCAGCCCTCTGCCAGGCCTCCACCAGCCGGGCGAAGCGCGCCGCCATGTCGGCCACCGCGTCTTCGTCCGTCATGGTGCCGGAGAGCCAGCGCCGGGCCGCATCATTGAAGATCGTGCGGCCGACCGCAAAGCCTTTTACCAGGGGCTCGCGCGCCGCGACCGTGAAGGCCGCCTCCAGCTCCTCCTGCGGGGCTTCGAGGCCGAGCAGCACGATGCCCCGGCACAGGGGATCGTTCCGCTCGATGGCCTCGGCGATGGCCCGCCAGGCCGCGGCATCGGCTTGCGGTTCGAGCTTCCACCAATCGGGGCGGATGCCGAGGGCATAGAGGCGGCGCAGCACGCTCGCGACCGTATCGGTGTGCAGCGTGCCGTGCTTGCCGCAGATGATCTCCACGAGAAGCTCGCGCCCGACGAGCCGCGCCGCATCCGCGATGCGCAGGAACTCGCGCTCCTGCGTCTCCCGCAGGTCCTCGGGATCGTTGGGATGGTAGAAGCACAGGCACTTGATCGTATGGCCCACGGGCCATTCCACGAGCTTTGCCCCGATGGAGCCGCCGCCCTCGAAGGCGAGCGGGCGCGAGCCCGGCTCCTCCACGGGGCGCCCGATCCAGAACGGGTGGTCGGCGGCCCGGAACAGGGCGTCGCGGCCATAGGCGCCGTCGATCAGCATGCCGAAGCCCGGACGCCCCTTCGCCACACGCGCGGCGGCTTCCACGGCCAGCACCTTGAAGGCGGGGATGCGCTCCTCCGGCGCCCCGACCTCACGGGCCATGGCGGCGAACTGCGCCCGGTGATCGATGGCGAAGGCGAGGAGCTCGTCCGCCTGCGGACGGCGGGTGGTGGCCCAATGCAGGTGGTTGAGATCCTGATCCCTGCGCAGGGCCCGGTGGCGGCTGCCGTGGCGCAGGAAGTGCTGCAGCTCCGGAAAGGTCGGGATCTCCGGCGAGCAGAGAAGGCGAGACACCGCGAAGGCGCCGCTCGCATTCGCAAAGGCGCAGCAGGTCTCGATCGGCTCGCCCCGGAGCCAGCCGCGCAGGAAGCCCGACAGAAACGCGTCGCCTGCGCCGAGCACGTTGTACACCTCGACCGGAAAGCCCGGGCCGCGCACGCCCTCATCGAGGCTCGCCGGGATGGCACCCGGAAACACCACGCAACCCATGGGCCCGCGCTTGCACACGATGGTCGCCGCGGAGACGGCGCGGATCGCGCGCAGCGCGTCGAGCGTGTCCTCGGAGCCGCCGGCGATGTGCAGCTCCTCCTCCGTCCCGACGATGAGATCGCAGAGCGGGAGGATCGGCGCGAGGTGCTGCGTCACCGCATCCGAGCGCACATAACGCTCCTCGCCCGCCCCGTGGCCGAGCAGGCCCCAGAGGTTGGGGCGGTAATCCACGTCGAACACCACCTTGCGCCCATGGGCCCGCGCGATGCGGATCGCCTTCATCTGCGCGGCGGCGCTGTGGGCCTGCGCGAAATGGGTGCCGGTGACCACGACCGCGCCCGCCGATGCGACGAAGGCCTCGTCGATGTCGCCCTCGTCGAGAGCCATATCGGCGCAGTTCTCGCGGTAGAAGATCAGCGGAAAGGTCTTGTCGTCGCGCACGCCGAGAATGACGAGGGCGGTGAGCCGCTCCTTGTCCGTGCGGATGCCCGCAATCGCCACGCCCTCGCGCTCCATCTGCTCGCGGATGAAGCGCCCCATGGCCTCGTCGCCGACCCGGGTGATGAGCGCGGATTTGAGCCCCAGCCGCGCGGTCCCGATGGCGATGTTGGCCGGGCATCCTCCGACCGCCTTCGAGAAGGACGCCATGTCCTCGAGCCGCCCGCCCACCTGCTGCCCGTAAAGGTCGACGGAGGCACGCCCGATGGCGATCACATCGAGGTCCACCGGGGCACGCCCGGCGGCGGTAGCGTCGAGGTTGGTGGAGGTGCGCCCGGTGACGGTCGCGTCGAGGTCCGGCATCCCCATGGCGGTCTCCCCCGCCGACCCGCAGGCGGCTATGGTTTCGCGGGCCTGGTCCGGCCTTGCGGTGATGAAACGTTTGTTCTACTTACCAGCAAACCGCAGAACATCAATTCCAAAATGGGCGGGGCCATCCCGCCCGAAGGGGGGAGCATGATCCGCATCGCCGTTCTGGGCGCCGGCCGCATCGGCCGCATCCATGGCCGCAACGCCGCCGCCCATCCGGCCGCCCGGGTGGCCGCCGTCGCCGATCCCCATGCCGCTTCGGCCGAGGCCCTTGCCGCCGCCACCGCCGCCGCTGTCGATTCCATCGACGCGATCGTGGAGCGCTCCGACGTGGATGCGGTCCTGATCTGCACCCCCACCACCACCCATGCGGACCTGATCGAACGGGCCGCCAAGGCCGGCAAGGCGGTGTTCTGCGAGAAGCCCGTGGACCTCTCCAGCGCCCGCATCGAGACCTGCCTTGCCACGGTGGACAAGGCGGGAACGCCGCTGATGATCGGCTTCAACCGCCGGTTCGACCCCAATTTTGCGCAGCTCCGTCAACGTCTTGCCGCCGGCGAGGTGGGCGAGGTGGAGATCGTGACGATCCTCTCCCGCGATCCCTCGCCCCCGCCCGCCACCTATGTGGCGACCTCCGGGGGCCTCTTCCGGGACATGATGATCCACGATCTCGACATGGCGCGCTTCCTCCTGCTGGGCGATGAGCCCGTGGAGGTGCACGCGGTCGGCTCCTCCCTGGTCGATCCCGAGATCGGGCGGGCCGGCGATGTGGATACGGCCGCCGTGATGCTCAAGACCGCCGCCGGCCGCATCGTCCAGATCTCCAATTCCCGCCGCGCCACCTATGGCTACGACCAGCGCATCGAGGTGCACGGCTCCAAGGGCATGATCCGGGCGGGCAACATCCACCGCAGCACAATCGAGGTGGCGACCGAGGCCGGCTTCACCGCAGACCCGGTGCAGGACTTCTTCCTGGAGCGCTACGCGGAGGCCTACCGGGCGGAACTCGACGCCTTCCTCACGGCGGTCAGCAGCGGCCTTGCGCCGGCGCCCTCGGGCCAGGACGGCCTGAAAGCGCAGCGCCTCGCGGATGCGGCGACGGAATCCGCCCAAACCGGTCGCCCCGTGCGCATCTGAGGCGGGTTCAGCCCTCGGCGCGCTTCTCGCCCGTGCCGACGGCGAGCGTCATGGCGAGGGCGAACGAGGCAGAGAGCGAGCGGAAAGCGCCGTAATCCGCCTCCGCGACCTCGATCCATACATCGGCCCCATAGACCAGCGGGCTGAACGCGGAATCGGTGATGGCGATCACCGGCACATTGCGCCGTGACGCGGTGGCGGCAAGCTCCGCCGTGATCGGCGCATAGGGCGTGAAGCTGATGGCGAGCACCGCGTCCCGGGGCGTTGCGGTGGAGAGCTGTTCCGGTCCGAGCTGCGCCACGTGATCGATGAGGATGGCCCGGATGCCGAGCTTGCCGAAGGCGTAGGCGAGGTAGGCCGTCACGGGAAACACCCGCCGGGCCCCTAAAAGATAGATCGTCTCGGCCTTGGCCAGCGTCTCGATGGCCCGGTTCAGATCCCGCGGCGTCACCGTGTCCCGCAGCCGGTCGAGGGACAGGGAGGCGGCGCCGAGAAAGCCGTCGAGCAGGGTCGCGGACCGCGAGCCCTTTGCCTCGGCCCCGCGCAATACGCGCAGCCGCTCGCGGTAATCCGGAAAACGCTCCCGCAGCCGCGCCCGGAACACCTGCTGGAGGGGCGAGAAGCCGCCATAGCCGAGCGTCTGTGCGAAACGCACCAGGGTCGAGGGTTGAACGCCCGCATGCTCCGCGATCTCCGCCACGGTCCCGAACGCGATGTCCTCCGGATGGTCGATGGCGAAGGTGGCAAGCTGCTTGAGGCGCTTGGGCAACGTCTCCCGGCGGGCGATGAGGAGAGCCCGCAGCGCGTCGTAATCGCGGGGTGCCTCAAGCAGCTTGCCTGGTTCCTGGTCCACCGCCACCTCCACTCCGCCGCCCGGATCGCTCAGTGCCGGCATGGCCGCTCTTCGACACCATGCAGGCGAGAATGGAGTAGCAATTCCAACTCCGCAACAGAAGGGCTCTTTGGCTC
This sequence comes from Microvirga sp., assembly GCA_036562855.1. Lineage (GTDB taxonomy): Bacteria > Pseudomonadota > Alphaproteobacteria > Rhizobiales > Beijerinckiaceae > Microvirga. The sequence goes on along the minus strand of DATCJK010000035.1, from coordinate 226,137 downwards.
TGCTCTGTCCAGTGAGGCAGCGGCGTGCCTTGTGAACAGCAATCGAGAACACCGGAGGCTTTGCCAGGAGCGGGAGCCACCCCTTGCGTGCCGCCTCTCGAGCTTGGAAGGTGAACCGGATGCCTGAGCGCAATTGGAAGCAGGCGTCACTTCCTGCGTACCTAAGCCAGCTGCATGAAGCACGAGCATCGTTCGGCTAATCGAACGATAGAGAACATTGGCTGGCCCTAGCCCTCGTGCGCCTGCACCACGGCGATGAACGCATCCGCATAGCGGTCGAGCTTGGCTTGGCCCACCCCGTGGATCTCGCCGAAGGCGGCGCGGGAGAGGGGGCGCTTTGCCGCCATGTCGATGAGCGAGCGGTCGGAGAAGATCACGTAGGCCGGGACGCTCTCCTCCTTGGCGAGGCGCGTGCGCAGGCCTTTCAGGGCGAGAAGCAGCGGATCGTCCCCCGGCACCACGGACTGCGCCTCCATGGCGCCGCGGCGGGCCCGGCGGCGGGCGGCGGGCTTCATGAGCACGTCCGAGCGCAGCTCGATCCGCGCCTGGCCGCGCAGCACCGCGTCGCCCCGCTCCGTGATGGTCCAGCGCCCGTATTCGGAGAGTTCGAGGGCGACGAGGCCGGCCGCATAGATCTGGCGCAGGAGTGAGCGCCACTCGTTCTTCGAGCGATCCTTGCCGACCCCGAAGGTCTTGAGCTGGTCGTGGCGGAAGCGGCGCACCGCGTCGCTCTCCTCGCCCACCAGGATGGTGATGAGGTGCTCCGTGCCAAAGCGCTCGCCCGTGCGGGCGATGGCGGAGAGCAGCTTTTGCGCCTCGACCGTGCCGTCGAAGGACATCACGCCGTCGACGCACAGGTCGCAATTGCCGCACGGCTCGGTGGTCTCGCCGAAATAGGACAGGAGCGTCTGCCGTCGGCAGCGGGGCGCCTCGCAGAGCGCCACAAGCGCGTTGAGGCGCTGGCGCTCCACGCGCTTTTGCTCCTCGGCGGCATCGCTGTCCTCGATCTGCAGGCGCCTGAGGCGCATGTCGTCGAGGCCGTAGAGGGTGAGCGTGTCGGCGGGGGCTCCGTCGCGGCCGGCGCGGCCGATCTCCTGGTAATAGGCCTCGATGGATTTCGGCAGGGCCGCATGGGCGACGAAGCGCACATCCGGCTTGTCGATGCCCATGCCGAAGGCCACCGTCGCGCACATGACGATGCCGTCCTCCTGCAGGAAGGTGTCCTGGTTGCGCGCCCGGTCGGCCTGATTCATTCCCGCGTGATAGGGGAGGGCGTTGTAGCCCTCGGCCTGGAGCTTGTCCGCGAGCTTTTCCGTGGCGTCGCGGGACGAGCAATAGACGATGCCGCTCTCGTGCTTGTGCTTGTCGAGGAACGAGAGGAGCTGCCGGCGCGTGTTCTCCTTCGCCTGCATGGCAAGCCTGAGGTTCGGCCGGTCGAAGCCGTGGATGAAAACCCGCGGCTCCGTCTCGAAAAGGCGGGCCTGAATATCGCCCCGGGTCGCCACGTCGGCGGTGGCGGTGAGGGCGATGGTCTGCACATTGCCGAGGCGGCGGCGCACATCCCCGAGCATCGCGTATTCGGGCCGGAAGTCGTGCCCCCATTGGGAGACGCAATGGGCCTCGTCGATCGCGAGCATATTGACGCCGGATCGGGCCAGCCACTCGGTGGTGCCGGTATTCGCCAGGCGCTCCGGGCTCGCATAAAGGATGCGCATGCGCCCGTCGCGCACCGCGTCCGTGACCCGGCGGTTCTCGGTGGGATCGTTCGCGGAGTTGAGGCTCCCGGCCTCGACCCCGAAATGGCGCAGAGCCGCCACCTGGTCGCGCATGAGGGCGATGAGCGGGGAGACCACCACGGTCAGTCCGTCCCGGGCGAGCGTCGGCAGCTGGTAGCACAGGGACTTGCCGGCGCCGGTCGGCATGACGGCGAGCACGTCCTCGCCGGCCAGCACCGTGCGCACGATCTCCTCCTGGCCCTCGCGGAAGGCCGAGAAGCCGAAGACGTCGTGCAGAATCTTGTGGGGGTCAGCCGTCACCGGTGGCGTTTCGCTCACTTCGGGCGCGCGGGTCAATGCGACCCGGTGTGTTGCGCACCGGCCGGAGCGGTGCCGTCGAGCTTGGCGGTGCCAAGCCAGTCGAGAGCGCCGCGGGCGGCCGCGACCCCGGTCGCGAAGGTGGCCTGCAGGAGGTAGCCCCCTGTCGGCGCCTCCCAATCCAGCATCTCCCCGGCCACGAAGGTGCCCGGCATTCGGCGCAGCATGAGCCTCTCGTCGAGTTCCTCCAGGCTGAGGCCTCCCGCGGTCGAGATCGCACGGTCGAGCGGCTTGACCCCGCTGAGGGTGAGCGGCACGGCCTTGATGAGGGCCGCGAGCGCCGCAGGCTCCGCCGGCAAGGCCTTGGCCTCCTCCCGCAGAAGGGCGATGCCGAGGGGCTGAAGGCCCGCGGCCTTGCGCAGGAAGGTCGAAGCCGATTGGCCGCCACGGGGCGCGGCCACGCGCTTCGCAAGGTCGTCGAGGGATAGGTCCGGCCGCAGGTCGATCAGTAGTCGGGCGCGGCCCTCGCGGGCAATCGCCTCCCGCAAGGGGGCCGAAAGGGCGTAGAGGGCGCCGCCCTCGATCCCGTCCCGGGTGACGGTGGCCTCGCCGCGCACCGACGCGCCATCGAAGGCCAGGGCGATCCGCTTCAGGGGCTCGCCCTCGAACCGCTCCCGGATCATGGGGGACCAATCGACCAGAAAACCCATATTGCTCGGGCGCAGCGGGCTCACCGCAAGCCCCCGGCTTTCCAGCAGGCCGGCCCAGGCACCGTCCGAGCCGAGCCGGGGCCAGCTCGCGCCGCCGAGCGCCAGGATTGTCGCGTCGGGCCGCGCCCTTACCGTGCTCCCGTCCGCCGCAGCGAATACGAGGGCCCCGGTCTCGGCCCAGCCCTCGAAGCGATGGCGCAGAGCAAAGCGTACGCCGAGCTTGTCGAGCCGGGCGAGCCAGGCTCGCAGGAGAGGGGAAGCCTTGAAGGCCTTCGGGAACACTCGGCCGCTCGAGCCCACGAAGGTCTCCTGGCCGAGTGCCTCGCACCAGGCCCGCAGATCATCCGGGCGAAAGGCCTCGATGAGGGGCTTCAGACGCAGGCCCGCTTCCGCGTAGCGGGCCAGGAACCGGTCGAACGCCTCGCTATGGGTCAGGTTCAGCCCGCCGCGCCCCGCCATGAGAAACTTGCGTCCGACGCTCGGCATCCGGTCGTAGACCGTCACCGGCAGGCGCGCCTCGGCTAGGATCTCGGCCGCCATCAGGCCAGCCGGGCCGCCCCCGATCACGGCGATTCTCGGCGCCATGCCGCTGGCGGGCGCGCTGCTGGAGGCGGTGGGAGCGGGGGAGAGGGGCATGACGGGCGGAGCGGCGGCGCCGGGACAGGCCGCCATGCAATTGTCCCAAAGGTGGTGATGGAAGCTGTACTTGACCGCCGAATGCGGTTTTTACAAGAGGACCGGCGCCGCCGGTCCGCCGAACTCCCGAGGAGCCTCCCGATGCGATCCGTCCTGCTCTGCGCCGTCATGGCTTTGGCGCTCGCGGGCTGCGCGAACCCCCTGGCCGGCCGCTACCCAGTCACCACCACGTCGACGGCCGATGCCGAGAAAGCCGCGGCCCTGATCTCGGCCTACCGGGTCTCGCGGGGCCTCAGCCCGGTCACGGTCGACGGCCGGCTCACGCAGGCCGCCTTGCATCAGGCCAAGGCCGTCGCGGCCGCGGGCGATCTCGACCATGGGGATTTCGGGAGCCGCATGGAGCAATACGCGGTCATGGGCCACTCGGCCGAGAACCTCGCCGCGGGATCGGCCTCCATCGAGGGCACGGTCGGTCAGTGGAAGGCGTCCGCCGCACACAATCGCAATCTCCTCCTGCCCCAGGCCCGCAAGATCGGCCTGGCCCGCGCGGGCTCAGACAGCCGCTACAAGCACTATTGGGCGCTCGTGCTCGGGCAGTAGGGTCCGCCGCCGCAGACAGTGAGCCCGGGACGGTGAGGACCGAATTCCGTTCTGGCGCGTTGGGATGGTTGCACCTCTCACCGTGACCGAATGACCCTTCCACAGATCTTCGCTTTCGCCATCCTCATCGCCATGATGGGGCTCTTCATTTGGGGGCGGATCCGCTACGACCTCGTCGCGCTTCTGGCCCTCCTGGCCGCAATCCTCGTGGGCATCGTGCCGGCCGACAAGGCTTTCGAGGGCTTCAGCGACGACATCGTCGTGATCGTGGCAAGCGCCCTTCTCGTGAGTGCGGCCGTGGCCAAGTCCGGCGTGCTCGAGGCGGCCCTCGCCCGGGTCGCGCCCTATGTCACCACGGCCCAGATGCAGGTGGTGGTGCTGGTCGGCACCGTCACGGTGCTCTCGGCCTTCGTCAAGAATATCGGCGCGCTCGCCATGATGATCCCAGTGGCCTTCCAGATGGCCCGGCGCACCGGCACGTCCCCGTCCTGCCTCCTCATGCCCATGGCCTTCGGCTCGCTCCTCGGCGGCCTCGTGACCCTTGTGGGCACCTCGCCCAACATCATCGTGTCCCGTGTGAGGGGCGAGATGACGGGCACGCCGTTCGGCATGTTCGACTTCACGCCGGTGGGTTTGGGCATAGCGGCCGCCGGTCTCGTGTTCCTGGCCTTCGGCTACCGTCTCATCCCCGGCGGTCGACGGGGCGCCGCTTCCATGGACGAGGCGCTCGACATCAAGGACTACGTCACCGAGGCTCGGGTGGTGCCGGGATCCGAACTCGTCGGCCAGACCGTGGCCGACCTTCACCGGGCCGCCGAGGCGTCGGTCAAGGTGACCGGCATTGTCCGCAACGAGACCCGCTCCGCCAAGCCCCTGCCGGACGCGGTGATCCGCGAGAACGACATCATCATGTTGGAGGGCGAGCCGGACGACCTTGAGCGGGTCGTCGCCACCACCGGCCTGAAGCTCAGCCGCGAGCACCATACGCCACAGGCCGACGAGGGCACGGACGAGGTCGGCGTGATCGAGGCCGTGATCGGCCCCGGCTCGCTCCTCGTCGGCCAGACCGCCGAGCGCTTCCATCTCTACGAACGCTATCAGGTCAACCTCATCGCGGTGAGCCGGAGCGGCGAGCGCCTCACGGAGCGGCTGCGGGGCCTGGCCCTGCGGCCTGGGGACGTGGTGGTGCTCCAGGGCAACCTCACGCGGCTCCCGGACATCCTGAGGGACCTCGGCTGCCTTCCTCTGGCCGAGCGCGACATTCGCCTCGGCGCATCGCGGCGCAGCTTCATCCCCATCGCGATCCTCGGCCTTGCCATGGGGTTCGTGGCCTTCGACATCCTGCCCGTCGCCATCGCTTTCTTCGCGGCTGCGGTGCTGCTCATCCTGCTGCGGTCCCTGACGCTCCGGGAGGCCTACGAGGTGGTCGAATGGCCGATCCTCGTCATGCTCGGCGCCCTCATCCCGGTGAGCGAGGCGATCCGCACGACGGGCGGCACGGACCTTATCGCCGGCTGGCTGTCCGCCGTTGCCGGCATGCTCCCGGCCACGGGCGCGCTCGTCCTCATCATGATGGCCGCCATGGCGGTGACGCCGTTCCTCAACAACGCCGCGACCGTTCTCGTGATGGCGCCGATCGCCGTGAGTTTCGCCGGCCAGCTCGGCTACCGGCCCGATGCCTTCCTGATGGCGGTAGCCGTGGGTGCGGCCTGCGATTTTCTGACCCCCATCGGCCACCAGTGCAACACGCTCGTCATGGGGCCGGGCGGCTACAGGTTCGGCGATTACTGGCGGCTCGGCCTGCCGCTTTCCATCATCGTCATCGTCGTGGGCGTACCCCTGATTCGTGTGGTCTGGCCCTTGTCCTAGCTCTGAGCCTGGCGGGCGCTGTGGGCTCGATTACAAGCTGGACGATATCTCGGGGGCGGCGGGCGTCCGATGCTTGCCCTTGGGGAGCTCGGCCCTCATAAATGGCGGCAAGCTGGAGAGCCGCCCATTCCGCCCATGACCCTTCGTGCCCCGGTCAGACGCGCAGCGCACGCGCTTGCCGTGGTGGCCGGCATGTGGCTCGGCCTCCTCGCCCAGCCGGCGAAGGCGTTGGACAAGGTCGTGCTCCAGCTCCAGTGGGACCACCAGTTCCAGTTTGCCGGGTACTACGCGGCCCTGTGGCAGGGCCATTACCGGGAGGTGGGTCTCGATGTGGAGATCCGCCCGGCGCTCAGCCCCAACGCGCCGATCCGCAATCCGGTCCGCGAGATCACGGAGGGCCGGGCACAGTTCGGAACCAGCAATTCCGGTGTCCTGCTGGCCCTCGCCGATGGTGCTCCCGTCGTCATCCTGAGCTCCATCTTCCAGCAGAGCGGCACCCGCGGCTATCACCGCGGCGACACGGTCGTCCGCAACCCCGCCGACCTCCTGAAGCTTCGGATCGGACGCAACCGGGGCAACGAGCTTCTCGACGTGGAGCTGCGGGCCTTGCTTGCCGCCGAGGGTGTCGATGCCTCCAAGCTCGACGTGGTTCTCTTCGACCCGGACAAGCTCATCCAGGGCCTCGTCGACCGCCGCTACGACCTTGTTTTCGGGTACAGCCTCACCGTTCCCTGGGAGGTGAAGGAGCGGGGATACGGCGACCTGCGGGCGCTTCGCCCCTCGGATTACGGCATCGCATTCTACGGTGACGCGCTCATCGCCGACGCACGCCTCGCCCACGACAACCCGGAGCTCGTGAGGCGCTTTCGCGATGCCTCGTTGAAGGGCTGGCAGCATGCCCTCGACAACGCGCCCGCGATCGCCGAGCGCATCACCCGCGAGATGCCGCGCACGCTGCCGATCCAGGATTTTCTCGGCTTCAACCGCTTCCAGGCCGAAGGCGTCGCCGAACTCACGCTCTACCCCGTCGTCCAGCTCGGACATACCAACCCGGATCGCTGGGCGCGCATGCGGGACGCGCTCCTCAAGGCTGGGGTGATTGAGCGATCCTTCGACGTCGAGGGGATTATCTTCGATCCCGACCGGGATCGGCAGCGCCAACAATCGCGTCTGCAGCGCTGGCTTGCTGTCGGCTTCGCCCTTGCGGCGATCGCCTTCGTCCTGGCGCTGGGCTGGAGCCGGTCGCTCCGGCGGGCGGTGGCGTCCCGCACCACGGAGCTGCAGGAAAGCGAGGCGCGCTATCGGGCCCTTGTCGACAACTCCCCCGATGCGATCTTCGTCATTCGAATCGACCCCGATGGGGCTCTCATCTACGAGGCCGGCAACAGCAAGGTCTCGGAGATGTCGGGTCTCTCGGAGGGGGCGATGCGGGGACGCGAATTTCCCATGCTCGTGGCTCCCGAAGCTGCAGCCCATAGCGGGCCGCTCTACCGGCAATGCGTCGCCGAGGGAAAGCCTGTCCAGTTCGAGTATACCGAAGAGGGTCCCGGCGGCCCGCGCACGCGCGAGACCCTCATCGTCCCGCTCACCGACGCCTCTGGCCACGTGACCCGGCTCATCGGCTCGTCGCGGGACATCACGCAGCGCAAGCAGACCGAGGCCGTCCTGAGCCAGGCGCAGAAGATGGAGGCGGTGGGTCAGCTCACCAGCGGCATCGCCCACGACTTCAACAACCTCCTCATGGTCGTCGTGGGGGGCCTCGAAGCGATCGGACGCCATGGCAATAACTGGCCCCGGATCGAACGCTACGTGGAGGTCTCCCTGGAGGCCGCCGGGCGGGCCGCCCAGCTGACGCAGCAGCTCCTCGCCTTCTCGCGACGTCAGACGCTCCAGCCGAAGGTGGTCAACGTCAACCGCTCCGTGGAGGAGTTCTCGGGCCTAATCCGCCGCGCCGTCGGCGAAGCGGTCGGCCTGCGGATGGATCTGTCGACCGAGGCCCTGTGCTGCCGGATCGATCCTCCCCAGTTCGAAGCCGCAATCCTCAATCTCGTCGTGAACGCCCGCGACGCCATGCCGAGGGGAGGCGATATCACGATCGCCAGCCGCCGCGTGGTGCGCGAGGCGAAGGAGGGCGTGGCCCCGCCTGGCGATTACGTGGAGATCACTGTCGCGGACACCGGCCAAGGCATTCCGCCTGCGATTCTGGAGCGCGTCTTCGAGCCCTTCTTCACCACGAAGGAGATCGGCAAGGGCACGGGTCTTGGTCTCAGCATGGTCTACGGCTTCGCGCAGCAGAGCGGCGGCGAGGTGCGGATCGACTCAGCGGTCGGAGCTGGCACGCGGGTCACCTTGCTGCTGCCTCTGACGACGGACGGCGAGGATGAGGCCACTGGGTGGCAGAGGAGCAGCCTGGAACTGTCCGGCAGCGAGCGCATCCTCGTCGTGGAGGACAATGAGGGCGTTCGCCGCATGGCGGTCTCCACGCTGTCTGAACTGGGTTATGACGTGGTCGCCGTCGCGAACGGCCATGAGGGGCTGCGCGTCGTCGAGACCGATCCCCAGATCGCGCTCCTCTTCACGGATGTGGTGATGCCGGGCGGACTCAGCGGTTTCGACCTTGCCGAGCGGGCGCGCGCTCTCAGGCCCGATCTCAAGGTGCTCGCCACGTCAGGTCATGTGGGCGGCCATGGGAGTCGGTCAGAGGAGGAGATGCCCTCCCTCGACATACTGCCGAAACCCTATCGGCGTGCGGACCTCGCGCGCACTATCCGCTCCATCCTCGATACACCCGAGCACCAGCCCGTCTCCCTGGCGGGTTGACACAAGACCGGCTGGGCATCATCCCCGACCTTGCGCTTCGGGCCCTCCGCGCCTGCCCCGGAACCATGATTGCAAGCGGGTGTTCTACGAGGGATCCCAGGAGATCGGCACCCGCGCCCCGTGCCAGCTTTAGCGCGTCACGGGCGCACCGGAAGGCTCAGGCCTGCCCTGAGCCTTTCGTGTCTATTCCAAGCCGTCGCAGGCCAGAGGTTCGAGCGAGGCGGCCGGGCTCTCGGGACGAGATCCGCCGAATTCAGGCCGGTGGCATTTCACTCGACACGCCTGTCGCGGAGCGATGCTTCAAACCCGCCGACGGGCGCGGCCGTCGAGCGTCCTCAGGTTGTTCTGGATTTGCTCGTTCTCCGGGTCCTGCGCGGCGGCCGTGGAGAGATCCCGGCTCGCCCGGCTGATGTCGCCGCGCAAGAGATAGGAGTAGCCGCGGTTGTTGAGAAAGGCCGGTGTCGGACCCACGATCTTCAGGGCCTGTGCGTAGGCCCGGTCCGCCAGTTCCCAGCGCTTGAGCTGATCGTAGGATGCGGCGAGGCCGATCCAGGCCTCCGCCCGTCCGGGCTCCGCCTCCACGGCACGCCGGAAGTGCATCTCCGCCAGCCCGTAATTCGCCTTGCCGAAATGCAGCCGGCCAAGGCCGAAATCGTCCTTGAGGGTTTCTACAGACAGGCTCGACTCCGGGGGCGCGGCGACGGTCACGGAGGTGGTCGCCGTCACGGCATCGGCTTCCAGGCCGGGCAGGGTGGAGCAGGCGCCGGTGAGCAGAGCCGCCAGGAGGCTTGCACCGCGGATGAGATGGATAGGCCGCATCAGGATCCCCGAGAGAGCACGCTAGATCTTTCCCAGCTGCGACAGGACGCGGGCCACAGCGGGATACATCAACGTGACGATGAGAACAGGAAAGACGAAAACCGTTAAGGGAATCACCAACTTAGCGGGCAGCGCGTAGGCTTTCTCCTCCGCACGCGCCATCCGCTTGTTGCGCATCTCCTCGCTGTAGACGCGCAAGGATTGCGCAAGGCTCGTGCCGAGCTCCGCCGACTGCTGAAGCAAGGTGGCCAGCATCGCGGCCTCCTCGATGCCGAGGCGCTCGCCCATGCGCTCGAGGGCTTCCGTGAACGACTTGCCGGCGCGGATCTCGAGAGAGACCATGTAGAGGTTCTCGGCCAGCGACGGGTAGCCGTCCACCAGCTCCCGGGCGATCCGCTCGATCGCGGCTTCCATGGAAAGGCCTGCCTCCGAACAGACCACCATCAGGTCCATGAAGTCCGGAAAGCCGATGCGATGCTCTGTGGCACGCCGCGTGATGCGGCGCGATACATAGATCTTGGGAGCGAAGTAGCCCATGATGCTGCAGGCGGTCACCGCGAGCGACAGGCTCGTCGTGGTGATCTCCGGGTTGAGCAACGGCACAGCGACGAGGGCGCCGAGCCCGAGCGCCAGCGCAGCCCCGAGTCGGAAGGCGAAGTAGAGCGCGACCGCCCGCTGATCGAAGAAACCTGCCTGCACGAGTTGGAGGCGGATCAGCCGGTTCTCCAGCGGGTCGCCCCCCGAGAAGGTGCTCTCCAAATAGGTCGCCAGCCGGTGCAGGCTGTGCCCGGCTTCCACCCGGCCCGCCGCGCGCTGCGGCGCGGGACCGTCCGCAAGCCCCTCGGATGTGCGTCGCCGGATGTCGCTGCGGCCCTGCACGGCGCTTGCCGTTCCAAGGCCCACGAGCCCGAGCCCTGAGATCGCCAACAGGGCGAGGAGGAGCCCTCCATCCTCGCCCAGGGTCTCCAGAAGGGAGGTGAGAAGCTCCATGGTCAGAACTTGAAGTTGACCATGCCGCGCATGATCAGGTTGCCGACCACCATCCAGGCGATGGCGCCGCCGAGGACCCAGGGCGTCGGCGCAAGATGCCAGATGTCGCCGTAGAAGGTGGGCGAGATGACGTTCACGAGCACGAAGACGCCGAACGGCATCACGTTCAGGATCATGGCCCCGGCCCGTCCTTCGGCCGAGAGGCCCCGGATCTTGCGGCGCATCTTGAAGCGCTCGCGGATCACCTTGGAGAGGTTCTCGAGAATCTGGCTCAGATTGCCGCCGGTGGTCGACTGAATGCTCACCGAGGTCACGAAGAGCGGCAGGTCTTCCTGCCCGACTCGCTCCATCATTCCGCGCAGGGCCGCTTCGATATCGGCCCCGTAGGTGATCTCGTCCGCCACCATCCCAAACTCCGTTCCGACCGGGTCCGGCAGTTCGCGGGCCACCATGCTGATCGCGACCGGAACGGGGTGACCGGCCTTGAGCGAGCGGACGATGATGTCGATGGCATCCGGAAATCGCAGGCCGAACGCGGTCCGCCGCCGACGGCGTTTGATCACGAGCACCAGGAGCGGCAGCACCGTCGCCGCCACCGTTGCCGCGAGCAGCGCATTGAGGATGTCGCCCTTCACGGCGAGCGCGCCCACGAAGGCGGCAAAGGCAAGGGCTCCGATCTGCAGGCCCGCCCGCCAGGGGCTGACCTTGATCCCCGACTGCACCACCAGGCGGTTGAAGGCTGCAAAGGACAGGAGACCCTCGCCGTTGTCGCCAAGGCCGCGCTCGCGCCGCAACTGCACCAGCACCTTTTCCCGGTCGCCTTCCTTCTGAGCGATCTCGAGTCGGCGGTTCACCCGGTTGCGGTAATCCTTCGTGTTGTGGACCAGCAGATAGACCGCCTCGGCAGCCAGGATCGCGGCGAGGGCCGCGAGGCCGTAGAAGAGGTAGAGCGGGTCGATGTCGACGCTCATGAGCGGCTCACAAGGGCTTTGAAGGATCGAAATAGCCGCCCGGGATGGTGACCCCTGCGGCGACCAGGTCCTGGAGAAAGCGAGGACGCACGCCGGTCGCCATGTGGTGCCCATGCACCGTTCCATCTGGGTCCGTGGAGGTGCGGACCCATTTGAAGATCTCCTGCATCTGGATGATGTCGCCCTCCATGCCGGTGATCTCCGCGATCGAGGTGACCCGGCGCCGGCCGTCGCTCATGCGCGAAAGCTGCACGATAAGCCGCACGGCAGCGCTGATCTGCCCGCGGATCGAGGTCTGGCTCATGGGCAGGCCGGCCATGCCGATCATCTGTTCGAGGCGCGAGATCGCCTCGCGCGGGTTGTTGGCGTGGATCGTCGCCATGGAGCCCTCGTGGCCGGTGTTCATGGCCTGGAGCATGTCGAACGCCTCCTCGCCGCGGCACTCGCCGAGAATGATGCGCTCGGGCCGCATGCGCAGGGCGTTCTTCACGAGATCGCGCTGGCGGATTTCTCCCTTGCCCTCGATGTTGGGAGGCCGTGTCTCCATACGCGCCACATGCGGCTGCTGCAGCTGGAGCTCGGCCGCGTCCTCGATGGTGATGAGGCGCTCCGTATGCGAGATGAACGCCGACAGGGCGTTCAGCATCGTCGTCTTGCCGGAGCCCGTGCCGCCGGAGACGATGGTGGTGATGCGGGCCCGCACGGCCGCTGCCAGCACCTCGGCCATCTGAGGGCGCAGCGCGCCCACATCCACGAGCTTGTCGAGGGAGAGCTTCGACTTCGAGAACTTGCGGATCGAGACCAGGGGCCCGTCGACCCCGATCGGGCGGATGGCGCAGTTGAAGCGCGAGCCGTCGAGGAGGCGCGCGTCGCAGAGGGGGCTCGATTCGTCCACCCGGCGGCCCACGGCCGACACGATCTTCTGAATGATGCGCAGGAGATGCGCCTCGTCCTTGAAGAGCGAGGGCACGGGTTCGAGCAGGCCGCGCCTCTCGACGAAGATGTTCTGGTGGCCGTTGATCAGAATGTCCGAAATGGTCGGATCCTTGAGCAGCGGCTCGAGAGGTCCAAGCCCCGTCATCTCGTCCAGAACCTCGGAGACGAAGGCGTCGAGCTCCTTGGCATTCAGCGCGAGCCGCTCGGCCACCACCCAGCCCGCGATGATGCCGTGGATCTCCTTGCGCAGCTCCGCCTCGGGCAGCTTCTCGACCGCGGCGAGATTCAGTTCCTCGATGAGCCGGCGGTGCAGGCGCACCTTGGCATCGAGAAGCTTGTCCTTCATGGAGCTGCCTGCGGCGGGCTCCGCCGGAAGGGGCGGCGCCGGTGGCGCTTTGGGGGCCGCGGGCTCCGCGGCGGCGACCGGAGCCGGCGCGGCAGGCGTCGGAATCGGGGGCGGCATGTCGCCCGGCGCAGGCTGGACGGCAAAGCGGGAGGAGAAGCGGCCTAGCATCGGATACGCCACGCGATACGGCTGAAGATCATGGCCCTACTCTGCGGCGGCATGATTAAAGATGATCTTGCGCAGATCACTCGAAACGTTGCTGGCGGCCTTGATATCGTCCAGGGGCAGGCCGCGATCGATGGCCTCGCGCACGAGCTTGTAGTTGTTGCTGACGGTGCCTTCGAGGTGACCCTCGAGGGCCCGCTCCACATCCGCGCGCCGGAGCCCCGTCCCGAACAGCATCTGCTGCTCGAAGCGGTTCACGATCACGCGCGGCTTCACGTCCGGCAGGCGCGTCGAGAGCGCCGACGCCCATCGGCGCCCGAAGCGCAGGCCCGGCACGGTCATGTCCGTCACCACATAGACCTGGCTCGATCCGAGCAGCACCTGATCCGTCCAATCGTCCCAGGAGCGCGGCAGGTCGATCACCACGTTCTCATAGCGGGACGAGACGAGATCGAGGAGACGGAGCACGAAAGCCGCGTCGAGCCGGCTATGCTGTGCGGCCTGTCCCTTCGGCGCGAAGAGGGCAAGGCCGCTCTTGTGGCGGCTCACCATCACTTCGAGCAGCTGAAGATCGAGCCGATCCGGATGGGTGCCGATCTCGTCGGTGTCGAGCCGAGGCTCGAGATCCAGGTAATCTGCGCAGGCGCTCGCCTGAAAATTGAGATCGACGAGGCAGGTGGAATCGGGCTCCTTGGCATCGCGCTGGAGGAGCATCGCCGCTTCTATCGCAAGCGTCGTCGCGCCGACACCGCCGGCGGCAGCCAGGAACGAGAGAATGCGTCCGCCGCCGCCGGGACCCTCGCTCGTGGCGCGCAGGGCCCGAACGCAGGCCCGCAGCACCTCTTTGGGGTCCACGGGCTTTCTGAGAAAATCCGCAACGCGGATCTGCAGGAACCACCGCATGAGTCCGTCATCGATGGCGTCCGTGAGCACGATGACGGGTGTCGTCGCGGCGATCCGCGCGGTCACGCCCTGGAGGGCGGTCAGGCTTTCGCGCCGCTTGACATCGAGATCGACCACCACGACGGCCGCCGCGTCGATCTCGGGCCGGCGCCCCGCCTGCTCGATGGTCTCCGGGATCACGGTTGCCTGGACCGAGCGGACCGGGCCGAGCGCCGCGGCGATGCCGTTGAGGAGAGCGGTGTCGGGCCCCACCAGAACGATGGAGGGAGTGGCGGCGTCCTGCGCCATGGAGCGGTCCTTCTGGATCGGTGGTCAGCGCCCGGACAGGTCCTCTCCGGTGGCGGTCGCTGAAAGACCGCTCATCGGGATGTCCGGGAGACCCAACAGAGCACCAAGGACCATGAATTCGTAGTTAAGGTCGACGAGCCGCAGGGTGATCGTCGGGGTGGGGCGGATCCCGCTGATGCCAGCAAGTCCAAGGCCCGTATGCACGTAGTCGACCGCAAGATTTTCCGGGCGAATGCGCGGAAAGATGCGGCACATGGCAACGTAGTTGCCGTTCGTCGTCGGACAGGCGGTATTGCCGCGCCCATAGACGATGCTTTGCAGCGCCCCGAGATCGAACGTGCCGTTGGTGCAGGTCTTCGTGGCCCCGCTGCAGCGCCGCTCGAAATAGGGCATCGGCGCGCCCGGATCCGCGCCGAGCGACGTGCCGTCGAAGGTGGCGAGATCCTTGGACACCGGATCCGTCACGGAGGCGAGCCGAACGCCGAGCTGCAGCGCCTTCGCGGCGTTGTTGTACTGCACCAGCGCATAGCCGAAATCGATGACGCTCATCAGCAGCAGCATGAAGAGGCCGCCCACCAGCCCGAACTCGACGGCGGCGACCCCTTCCTTGTCGCGGGCGAAGGCCCGAAGACCCGGCCGTCGGACGCTCGCCTTCCGGTACCCGTCGTCAGTGAGCCACATGGCGTTCCTCGTGAATGGCATTCATGGGAACGGCGTCGACACCCAGGAAGCGGATGAGGCCGATCCCCTTGTAGTTCACGGTGCCGGTCACCCGAACCACGTAGACGTTGTCGTCGCCCCGATAGCTGCGCAGGCCGGTCACGCCATCGCGCGGATTGGCATTCGCCTCGTAGGCAATGGATACCCCCGCAGCATCGGCCGCCCAGTCCCGGATGCGGGCCGCGCCGCCGGTCGTGATCTGGCCCGTTACGGCAAGCCGTCGCGCCCTTGCTTCCATGGCGGCCTTGTCGGTGCTCGGAGCGGTCGGCAGGCCGGGGACGCTCGCAAGATAGCGCGCGGCGTCGCGCACCCCCGTCTGCATCAAGTCCATGCTGTAGAGTAGCGTGCCGTACTCGACGATCCCGGCTGTCAGAAAGACGAGGAAGGGGGTTGCGATCGCGGCCTCGACCGCCACGGCGCCCCGCGCGTCACGGCGAAACCGCCGCATCCCCCGACCGGTTTCGAGAACGCGTGTGACCAGGTGACCTTGAAGGTTCAGCATGGGGTGCCTCACCGGTGAAGGCGGACGATGTCGTGCACGATGCCCTTCGCGCCAGCCGTCCCGGGCTCAACGATATCAACGAGCTCGACCCAGACGGTGCCCTCGTTCTTGTCGACGGGCTCGGTGACGAAGAACTTGCCGAAGGCCGTGACCGGCAGAGGCGGCGACGAGCCGCCCGAGATGCCGTAGCGCTCGTCGAGCGCCTGGCAATCGAGGATCGCGCCATAGAAGACGCGCCGGTCGACGGTTTCCTCCGCCGGGCTCGGCATGGGCTTCTTGTAGCATTGCGGGCTGCCGTATTCCGTGACGTTGCCCGAGCCGTTGTTGATGCCGACCGCAGCCTTCTTGGCAAGCCCGGCGGCATTCTCGATCTCGTACCGATATGCCTCGTAGCGGGATGGTGGGTCGGCGTTCGTCCAGCCGTTGGGAGGCGTGGTGTTGTAGGTCACCTTCCAGTACGTCTCGACGTCCCATTGGCCGCTGCCGATGCGGCCCTGCATTGCCGTTCCGCCGAAGGTGCAGCCGGCGCTCTGATAGAAGCAATCGTCCCGAGGCAGCGGCATCGCCTCGAGCGCTTTGCCGGCGCTCTGCCGCTCCTTCACGATCGTGCCTGGCGCCGTATCGAAGTCGTAGGCCTCCGCCTGCCCATTGCAGACGCCGTTCTTCGACTTGAAGCCCTTGCGGACGTTCAGGGCCGGACGGAAATCCACGTCGTTCGCGGAGCCGTTCATGGGCCCCTCGTAGATGTCGAAGCGCGTGTTCATCGCCTCCGCGGTCGACGAGATCGCGCCGGTGCGCAGCTCGACGCCGCTCTGCTTGTAGCAGCCCTTCGGCTCCGCCATCCCGAGCGCATCGCGAATGTCGCCCGCGCCGCTCCCGACCGCCGGCTGGAGATAGCCGAAATTGCCGGGAAAGTACTTCGTATCCTTCTCCTTCATGGCGATAAGGCGCCGGCGGTTGGCCGGGTCGCGCATGGCGGTGAACAGGTTCGTGCCCGTGCGCTCGAACGGATTGCACATGAAGAGGGGAGACGCCTTGCAGGCAATGCTCTCGAAGCCGGCGACGGCGCGCGAGGCGCGGGCCTCGGTCGGTCCGCCGGTGACCTGCGCGGCTGCGGCAAAGACGCTGCGGAATCCGACCGTCTGCGCCGTGACCTCGACGAATTTGGCAAGGGCGGGGTCGGTGGTGACGTAGCTCGCGTCGATGGCGGCGCCGTCCTGGGCTGGAAGCCCGCTCAGGAAGCGCAACTGGACGCTCGAACCTGCGATGGCGCTGGCGCCCTCGCCGAGCCGCTGCTGGTTGGAGACGAGGTTGCGCACGGCGCGGTCCGCCCGCGTGAGGGCGTCAGGGCGTCCGTCGAGTTCCGCCGCTCCGGCGAGCGCCAGCGCATCGGCTCCGGCCTGCACGGAGGTGTGCAGGTTCAGGTATCGCCCCCCATCGATGGCAAGCATGGTGAAGCCCATGAGAACCGGCAGGAGAAGCGCCAGCGGGGCGGCGAGCCCCCCGTGCTGGTCCCGGCGAAAACGGGTCCAGACGGATCGCGGCAAGGACCGGTTCGGAACGAGACGCGCCATGGGCTGTCCTCACTTCAGGGGAACGCCGGCTCCCGGCACCATCGGCGCCACCGGCACGAGGGCGAGGGGCTGGGGCGCCGCGGTCCCCGCAGCGCCACCGGTCTCATAGGTCTCGATCGCCCTGGCGACGCGCCGGCCACTGACCGGGATGCTGGTGTCGTTGGACGCGGCGGGCCAGGGATCGATCGTGTGCACCGCCCGGTTCCAGGCGACCGCATCGCCGGCCTGATACGAGATCGTCTCGCGGCGGGAGTATCCGTTGCAGCCGGCAAGGCTCGCCGCGAGCGCGAGCAAGCTCGCCGAGCGAAGGATTGTGGAGATGCGCTTCGTCATCGCTCCGCCTCTCAACGCAGATCGAGGATGTGGCCGGTGCGGGGCGCCGGTGCGGTGCCCGCCACGCGGGCCTTCTGCACCGACACCTCCTGCTGGCCGTTGAGGAAGATATCGAGGTCGTTGCCGGGCGCCGTGTTGTCGAGCGGCGTCTTGAGACGCTGACCAGGCCTCGCCGGTTTCACGAGGCGGGGCGTCACGATGATCGCAAGGTCCGTCTCCTTGCGCTCGAAGGCGGCCGAGCGGAACAGGGAGCCGATCACGGGCACGTCCGCCAGCCAGGGCAGCTGCTCCTGCGTTTCCTGGTTGACGCTTTGGAGGAGCCCCGCCACCGCGAAGCTCTGTCCGTCGCGCAGCTCGACGACCGTGCTGGCGCGGCGCACGATGATGGCGGGCACCGCCACGGAGGCCGTGCGCACCGTGTTGGTGTAGTCGAGCTGACTCACCTCCGGCTCGATGCGTAGGTTGATGACGCCGTTCGAGAGCACGGTCGGCGTGAACACGAGGCTGACGCCGAACTTCTTGTACTCGATCGTGACCCGCTCGCGGTCGCCGGCCACTGGGATCGGGAACTCGCCGCCAGCCAGGAAGCTCGCCTTCTCACCCGACATGGTGATCAGGTTCGGCTCGGCGAGCCGCCGCGCGAGCCCGCGCTCCTCGAGGGCCTGGACGATCACGTCCGCCTCGACGCCGCTCGACAGAACGCGTCCGATCAGGGTGCCGAACGGCGTGTTGCCGGAGGGCAGGACGCCGAGCCCCGAGGCGGCCGCCACGTTGTAGGCGGCGCGTGTGGGATTGCCGTAATTCTTGCCGACCGCGCGCCAGTTGATCCCCAGCTCCTTGCCGGCGTTGCGGGAGGCCTCGACGAAGCGGACCTCCAGCATCACCTGCTGCGGCGAACGCACCACGAGATCGTTGACCACGTCGGGGCCGTAATGGCGGGCGAGCTCCACGGCTCTTGCCGCGGCGGCGCCGTCATGAATCGGCCCCGAGAGAACCGTGCGACCGTTCGCGGAGGAGACGCGAGCCCCCGCGCCCGGCTGCATGCGATCCATGTCGGCCGCGAGCCGGGCCGTGTCGGCGCCGACCTCCACCTCGATGACGCCGACGAGCTGCTTGGCCACGTCATAGACCGAGACGTTGGTGGTGCCGACCTTCTTGCCGAGCACATAGAGCGTCCGATCCGTGAGGGGCATCACGTCGGCGATGTCGGGGTCTCCGACGACGAGGTCGACGAAGTTGCGGCTGGTCTGCAGGGTGTGCGACTTGCCGAGAACGGCCCGCACCGCCCCGAAGCGACCCTCGCCGATGTCCACGGCCTGGACCTGCGCCGCGGCCGGGGCCGCCGCGCTTGCGGCGAGGAGCCCGATTCCGGCGAGCGGCGCCGCCATGGCGATGATCGTGGCCCATCGGTGAAGCCGGCGTGCTGCCTGATGCAGGCTTCTGGTTCTCCGGCTTGTCGATCCCTGGTTCATTCTGAACCCCCGTCCCATTCTGTTCTGTGGTCTGGACCCGGCCTGAGCCGCGTTACGGTGCTGCGTCCGCCTTCACGTCGGTGCGGATCTCGGCGCGCGGCGCGAGCACCGGATCAGGCGCGGATTGCGGCTGAGCGATCGCCCGTCGCTCGGGCCGCGGAGGAGCCTTGGTTTCCTGGCCCGCCTCGTGGCCCATGGCGGGTACGCTGTATTCCTGGCGCTTGAGGCCGCGGGTCACGCCGACGGACACCGAGCGGCCAGCCTCGCCCATGGAGGCGAAGGATGCGTCGGGCAGCGGCACCACGGGGGTGCCGCTGGGCCGCGAGAGATCCCCCACCGCGATGCGCTGGGTCGCCTCCGTCTCCACGATGCCGGCGGCCCGGAGCGCCAGGGACAGGGTGCCGACGCTCGCGGCGAGCGTGAGCTTCTGGGCCTGCGCGGTCGTCACCTCGAGGGTGACGGCTTTGACGATCGACGGCTTGTCGGCGCGTTCGTCGGCGCTCTGATCGATGGCGAGCACCTTCACGTTCTGCAGGATCACGTCCGCGTAGGCTTCCTCGCGATCCACATTGCGCGTGAGCAGCATGTCGACCCGCTCGCCCGGCAGCACGAAGCCGGCGACGCCCGCCACGTCGTTGACGCGCACGGTAACGGCCTTCATCCCCTCCTGGATCACGGAGGCGAGGGAGGCGCGCTGCCCCGGCCCGGTGATCTTCGCCTTCAGGATCGGCTCGTTTTCCTCCATGGCGGAGAGCGCCACCCGGCGCGTCGACCCGTCGAGAATCTCCGCGACGCTGCCGAAGGCGCCCTTCGGCAGGTTGCCTTGCGGCCACTCGATCTCGCGCAGATGCTCGCGGCCGATCTCGCTGCCGAAGCGCAGGGGCACGGCCGCCACGACCACCTTCTGGGTGGCTGCGGGGCGGGAGACGGGCTGCATGGCCTGAAGCCGGCTCGATTGCCGGTCGAGCCACTTCTGCCCGGCGAAGATGGCGGCCGTGCCGAACACGACGGCCATGAGGATCATCATGATGGTTTTGGAGCGCACGACCGTTCTCTGTTGACGCGGGTATCGCCTGTTCGTGGCCCTACTGGGCGCCCGGTGCAGTGAACGGAAAGTAAAACGGATCGTCATTCCAGGATTGGCGTGAACCAATCCTTTCAAGAAGCTGCTCAATGCGTATGCTTTATGAGTCGTAAAGCTAAACTACAAAGATGTTTTCCGACAATCTTAAGTCATTCGCAGGCTGTGTCCTGTTTCATGGTGCGCGGCAAAGCATTGCGGTGACCCCATGGCGATCCTTCGAACCGGCAAGATCACGTGGCAGACCGGACGTCCCGTCCTTCGGCTCCTACCGCGGGCGCGGCGCTCGGTTCTCGCCGTATGGGGTCGCACCCTGGCGGTCGCGGCCGCGGCCGCGGCCCTTGCCTTCACCACAGCCGGCCCGGCGCCGCGGGCTGCCGACCAGACACGTGCGGCGGCCCTCAGGCCCGCAGCGGAGTCCGAGAAGGGCCAAGACCGCCTCGCGTCCTGGCCCGGCCGCTCCACCACGCCCAAGGCGGAGGCGGTTCGCACGGACGCCCATCGGCCCGCCAGCGTGTTCGATCCCCATACCATGCTGCCCGGGGCGCGCCTGTCCGGCGGTTTGCAATCCGCCGCGACCGATCGGTTCGTGCCCGCGCCGGCTGCCGAATGGGTGGAGCGCGAATTCTCCCGGATGGCGGTCGTGGACGGGCGCACCCTGCAGTCCGACGGCCTCTCGATCCGCCTCGTCGGCCTCGACCTGCCCCTGCCCGAGCAGATGTGCCGCACGCTCGACGGGCGCTTCGAACCCTGCGTCACGCGCGCCGCGACCCAGCTTGAACTGCTCACCCGCTGGCGGCCGGTCACGTGCCATTACCGGCTGGACCGTCCCGGCGAGGCGATCGGCCGGTGCCGCATCGGCCTGAGCGACCTCGCCCAGCGCATGGTCCAGACGGGCTTTGCCTGGCAATCAGCGGCCCCAAGCTCCAGGCCACGCATCTAACTCCACGCCGAACCGGCCAAGGCCGGCTTGGCAGAGCGCAACGCTACATGCTAACGGCCCTCCTCAGCAGGGAGCGGGGCGCGCCATGTCGAAGGCCGGATGGATGCTGATCATGGGTGCGTTGGCCCTCGGGGGCTGCACGCAAACCGGGGCCGAGGTCGCGTTGTCGGCCGCCGCGCATGTCGAATCGACGGGCATCGCCTCGGAACTGTCCTACCAGGCCGGCGAAGCACGGCAGGCCCAGGAGGATGCCCGGCCCGGCATGGATTTTTCCCAGATCGCCATCCCCTTGGAAGAGGTGGCGCGCGGGCGCACCGATCGCCCGAACCTCATGGCCGGCATCCAGCAATCCATGGCGGGCATGCGCAACCGCCTCGTTGCCCAGCAGGCCATGAGCATCGCCCAAACGGTGGTGGGCGGTGCCATGAGCGGCGGCATCGGGCTGGCGGCTGCGGCTCCCGGCCTTGTCATGCAGGCGGCAGCGACCGGAATGACCGTCGGCATCCTGTCGCAAGCCGAAGCGCAGGTCGGCGCGGCGTTGGCCGAGGCCGAGACGGCCCGAGCGGCGCAGCGCGTGGTGCCCGATGAGGATCGGGCCGCGGAAGCGCAGGCCCTCCTTGGGATCGCGGATGCGCCCAATGGCCGGAGCGCCGCATGGCGGAACCCCGCCACGGGCTCGTCCGGCAAGGTCACCATCAAGGCCGGCCAGAATATCGAAGGCGATATCCGGTGCCGGCAGGTCGCCCAGGAGTGGAAGCGTGGCGCCGAGACCCGGCGCAGCGAGATGGCGATCTGCCGCCAGGGCGGGGTCTGGTACGATCTCTCCTGACGGACAGACTACGCCATGGCCCTCCGGCCGCGATGCGCCGTTCAGGCCATGGGCGCACCATCCCTGAACCCCAGATTTCCGGTGGCTCTGCGCCGCGGATGAAGCCGTTCAGGCGACGGGCTCAAGCTCCACGTCACAGCTTTCGGGTGGCCCTGCGCGGCAAGCTGCGTCACATGTGGGGCCGTTCAGGCCAAGGGCGCACAGTGACCGCATCGATCAAGTCCAGCATGGGGCCCCGCGATTGGGCCATGCTCCTCGCCCTCTCCCTCGTGTGGGGCGGCTCGTTCTTCTTCGTCGGGGTCGTCGTCAAGGAGCTGCCGCCGCTCACGGTGGTGGCGCTGCGCGTCGGTCTTGCGGCGCTCGCGCTCCATCTCGTGCTGCGCGTTCTCCGCATCCGCTTCCCGGCGGAGCCGCGGGTCTGGGCCGCGTTCCTCGGCATGGGCCTTCTCAACAACGCGATCCCCTTCACGCTCATCGCGTGGGGGCAGACGCATATCGCGAGCGGGCTTGCCTCGATCCTCAACGCGACGACGCCGCTTTTCACCGTGCTCGTGGCCCATGGCCTCACGCGGGACGAGCGCCTGACCGGCGGACGCTTCGCGGGCGTGATGGTGGGGCTTGCCGGCGTTGCCGTGATGATCGGCGGGGCGGCGCTGCAATCCTTCGGCGTCGGCGTTCTGGCGCAGATCGCGGTTCTCGGCGCGGCCGTGTCCTATGCGTTCGCGGGCGTCTTCGGCCGCCGCTTCAAGACGCTCGGCGTGCCGCCGCTCAGCGTCGCGGCCGGCCAGGTGACGGCCTCGAGCCTCATGCTCCTGCCGGTCGCGCTCCTGGTGGACCGGCCCTGGACCCTCGCGATGCCCTCAGCCGCGGCCATCGCGGCGCTCATCGGTCTTGCGTTCGTCTCGACGGCCTTTGCCTATATCCTGTTCTTCCGGCTGCTCTCATCGGCCGGCGCCACCAATGTGAGCCTCGTGACGTTCCTCATCCCCGTGAGCGCGGTCCTGCTCGGAATCGTGTTCCTGGGGGAGCGGCTCGCGCCGAAACACGTCCTGGGCATGGCCCTCATCGGGCTCGGCCTCGCTCTCATCGACGGTCGCGTCATCGCCGCCCTGCGCCGCGTCGCGAGCCCGGCCGGACGGCGCAGGGGCGCCTAGGGGGCCGCGCCGGTCGTGCGGAAGTGGTTGAAGACGAGGTCGGGCGCGCTGGTGTTGTGCCGCGAGGGCACGAGACGGCCGGTCCACACATCCGTCGCCTTGGCGCCCTTGAATGCCATGACCGGCTCCTCCCTCCAGCCCTTGGCGCCCTCCTCGCGCAAGGCGACGCGGGCGACGTCGGCGTTGAACTCCGTCACATACATGGAGCGCAGTGTGGCGAAGGGCCGGCCCTCCACCGCCTGATCGAAGGCGACGTCGAGGGTCATGCGGTCCCGGTCGAGATGGTCGATGCGGATCGTCGCCGCGCCGCCCCGGTCGAAGGAGACCCGGAACGTCATCGTCTTCGGATCGAAGGCGATCTCCTTCAGGTTCACGAGCGGGCGCCCGTCCATCTCCACGGGGCCGAGGAGGAACGAGGATCCATAGGCGCTCCAGCCGAGATGGGCCGGGGGCAGGGGGCGGATGCGCCAGTAGCCGTCCGCCGGATAGAGCACCAGCACCTCCTCGGCGCGCTCGTTCCGGCGCACCCAGAGCTGGACGAGATGAAGCCCGTGCTCGACGCGATCGCCCACTCGGAAGGGCACGTCCTTGGCCCGCCAGAAATTGGAGAACGTGTAGCCCGTGAGCCAGACCTCCACGTCCTCGTAGAAGGTTACCTTGCGCGGTGGGCGCACCTCGGATGTGGCGGCCGAGATGTCCTCGCAGGCCGTCCAATCTGCGGCGAAGCGATCCTGCCGGACCCCGTCGATATAGACCGGATGGGCCGCCTCGACACGGAACCGGCGCACCTGCGGCGAGGCGAGGTGGAGCGTGACGTTGTCCTTCTCCGCGCAGAGGATCGGCTCGCTCGCATTGGTGACCTCGACGGCGGTGCCGTCGAGGCTCGCTGCGGCGGCGGCACCGGCGAGCATCGCGAGCCCGGCGGCAAGAAGGAGAGCACGGCGCATGGGAGCAAACCTCAGGTCAGGACGGCGTAGACGTCGCCAGAATTCGCCGCGTGGGGCAGGTCGCGCAGGTGGAGGGCCATGGTGTCCCGGTCCACGAAGCGGCCGAAGGTGAGGCGCTGGCTCTCGCCGAGCGCCACGTCGAAGCGGTAGGGACCGAGTTCCGCCAGCCGGTCGAGGCACGCCTCGGCCACGTCGCGGGCGATGGTGGTGAACTCGAAGGAGAGCACGGGCAGGGGCGTTGAGAGGCCGTGCAGCACCTGCGCCTCGAATCCCTCTACGTCCACCTTCACGAAATCGGGGCGGCCATGGTCGCGGATCAGCCCATCGAGGGTGAGGCAGGGCACCGTGATGGTCTGGTCCCAGACCTGGCCCTCCCAGCCGCCGGCACCATCCGCCGCCGCCACGAAAGCGTCGGAGGCGGTCGACACCGTCGGATTGGCGCTGTTCACGTGAAACGACACGGTGCCCTCCCGGTCGCCCGCCGCCGCGGCGATCAGGGTGACGTCCGGGTCGCGGCCGTGGATGAGCCGCAGGACCCGGGCGGGGCCGGGCTGCGGCTCCAGGGCCACCACCCTGGCCCCGAGGCGCCGGAAGGACGAGATGCGGTCGCCCACATGGGCGCCGATGTCGAAGGCCAGCAAGCCGGGTTTCAGGAAGCGGCCGTAGAGCGCGTCCATCGGCGCCCGCGCGTCGGCGTGGTGGTAGACCCGCAGGGAGCGGGAGAGAGCGGCGGCCGAGCCCTTGGGCAGCGCCATGGTCACAGCCCCCGGCCGATGGCACGGATCTCCGGCGGCGCGTCGAACTCCTCCGGGATGGCGCACAGGCGATGGCGGGTGAAGAAGGCGCCGAGCGCCGGCGCCGCGCTCGCGACCGCGAAGGGCATGGCGACCAGATAGCCGAGGGTGAGCGGCAAGCTCCACAGGAGCGTCGCCGGGGAGAGCACGAGGAGCGATCCGCAGAGCACCAAGCCGAAGGCGAAGGGCCCCCACAGGCCCCGGGCGGCGGTGCTCCAGGCAACCCCGTGCGCATCCCGCGCCTGCCCGTTCCACACCACCGAGCGGCCGAAGAGGAGGCCGATCATGAACAGCGTGATCCGGAACGTGGTGACGGCGCCGAGGAGGAACGAGAACACGATCTCGATGGCGGCGCTCGCAAGAAAGCGCGCTGCGCCCCCATAGGCCTTCACGCCCCCCGGCGTGAGCAGGATGTCGGCGAGGCCCGCGAGCTTCGGGGAGAGATACATGAGAAGGAAGGTGAGGTAGAGCCCGATGGCGGAGGCAGCCGGAAAGCCGGGCTCCGCGGCCGCGACCTTGAAGGGTGTCAGCGCGATCATCAGGGTCATCGCCGGCACGCCGATGAACATGAGGATCGCCCAGGCGAGCTGGAACCGGCTCATGGGCAGGAGGCCCGGCAGGTTCATGAGCTTGAAGTACTGCATGTTGCCCTGGCACCAGCGCAGATCGCGGGTCGAGAACTCGAAGATGGTGGGCGGGTTCTCCTCCCAGGAGCCGCGCTCGTCGGGCAGCACGCGCACCTCGTAGCCCGCGCGGCGCATGAGCGTCGCCTCAACCTGATCGTGCGAGAGCACATGGCCGCCGAGCGGCGGGCCGCCCGGCAGGACCGGCAGGTGGCAATGCTCGGTGAAGGGCTGGATGCGCACGAGGGCGTTATGGCCCCAGAACGGACCGCATTCGCCGATCCACCAGGCGGAGCCCATCGTGTAGGAACGCATGCCGTGCCGCATGCCGAACTGGAAGATCCGCGCGAAGGCGCTCGTGGTGGGCGCGCCGACCACGAGGCTCTGCAGGATGCCGAGCTGCGGATGAGCCTGCATGATGCGCACGAGGCGCAGGATCGCCTCCCCGGTCATCAGGCTGTCCGCGTCGAGCGGCAGCATCAGCTCGAAGGAGCGCCCGTGGGTCTCGCAGAACTCGCGCACGTTGCCGGCCTTGAAGCCGGTATTCTGCGCCCGGCGGCGATAGACGATCTGGCCGGGATCCGCCGAGGCCTTCTGCCAGCGCGCGACGCCTGCCTCTTCCGCGGCCGCGACGCCGGCGTCGGTGGTGTCGCTGAGAACGAAATAGGCAAAGCGCTCGCCAAAGCCCGTCGCATCCACGCTCGCCTTCACGGCGGCTAGACGGGCAAGGGCCCGGCTCGGGTCCTCGTTCCGCAAGGTCATCAGGATGGCGGTGCGGACCCGGATCGGCTCCGCGCCCATGGCGTCGTCGGCGAAGGGCGCCACGGCCTTCAGGCCGTCGCGCCGTCCGTGCAGCAGCCAGAGGCCGATCACGGCGTTCCAGAAGCCCAGAACCGTCCAGGGCGTCGCTACGAGAAAGCAGGCGAACAGCACCGCGTCGATGGGGCTCCAGCCGCCCGTGCCGAGGATGCCGCCCATCCAGGAAGCGAGCGCCAGGTAGGTTGCGACATTAACCGTCAGCACGAACCAGCGCCTTTTCCTCAAGGCCGCCATGGACTGCGTACCCGTCGGCGTCGTAGAGGTCGCGCCGGCAAGGCCCGGGGCGTCGGCGAGGCGGGCAGGCTTAGTCATAAGGATCCTTTGCGGGGTCGCAGGCACGCGAGATGAAGCGGGAAAACCCTGAAGGCTCGGTGAACGGCTCCGGGTCGCACCGAGCCGAGCATGCCCTCTGGTACGTGACCCGGGGCCAGGCGGAGCTGCGGCCGGTTGTCCTGTCGGAGCCCGGCCCCGGCGAGGCGCGGGTGCGCACCCTTTGGACGGCGTTGAGCCGCGGCACGGAGCGTCTGGTCTTCGAAGGCCGGGTCTCCCTGTCCGAAAGCGAGCGCATGCGCGCGCCCTTCCAGGAAGGCGAGTTTCCCTACCCGGTCAAGTACGGCTATTGCGCGGTCGGGGTGGTCGAGGCCGGGCCGGACACGCTTCTTGGCCGCACGGTTTTCGCCCTGCATCCCCACCAGAGCCGGTTCGTCGCCCCGGTTTCCATGCTCAACCCGGTGCCGGAGGGCGTGCCGGCCCGCCGGGCGGTGCTCGCCGCCAACATGGAAACCGCCCTCAATGCCTTGTGGGATTCCGGCGCCGGGCCCGGCGACCGCATCCTCGTGGTGGGCGCGGGCGTCGTCGGCTGCCTCGTCGCCTCCCTGGCGGCCCGCCTGCCGGGCGCCGAGGTCACCCTCGTGGATGTCGATCTCTCCCGTCGCGTCCTCGCGGAACGCCTGGGCTGCGGCTTCGCCAAGCCCCTCGACGCGCCCGGAGAAGCCGACGTGGTGTTCCACGCGAGCGCCAGCGGCGGGGGCCTTGCCTGCGCGCTCGCCTGCGCCGGGCGCGAGGCGACGATCGTCGAAATGAGCTGGTACGGGGACCAGATGGTGCCCGCGCCGCTCGGGCTCGATTTTCACAGCCGCCGCCTGAAGCTCGTCTCCTCGCAGGTCGGCGAGGTCTCCCCCTCCCGCCGCCCGCGCTGGTCCTACGGGCGCCGGATGGAGAAGGCCCTCAGCCTTCTCGCGGACGAGCGCCTCGATGCGCTCATCACCGACGAGATTCCCTTCGCCGCCCTCCCCGAAGCCCTGCC
The DNA here is from genome assembly GCA_036562855.1 of Microvirga sp. Classification (GTDB taxonomy): domain Bacteria; phylum Pseudomonadota; class Alphaproteobacteria; order Rhizobiales; family Beijerinckiaceae; genus Microvirga. The sequence continues at coordinate 198,954 of DATCJK010000035.1, read as the reverse complement.
GCGCCTGTTCGCCCGCGGCGCGCCGGGGCTCACGGCCGCGATCCGCTACCCTTAAGAAACCAGGAGATTGCCCATGTACGCCGTCGAGGTGCGCGACCGCATCATGATCGCCCACAGCTTCAAGGGCGACCTGTTCGGCCCGGCCCAAGGCCTTCACGGGGCGACCTTCGTGGTGGACGTGGCCTTCTTTCGCGAGACGCTGACCGCCGACGCGGTGGTGGTCGATATCGGCCGGGCGCACGATGCCCTGGGCGCCGTTCTCAAGCCGCTCCAATACCAGAACCTCGATGCCCTGCCGCAATTCGCCGGCCAGAACACCACCACCGAATTCCTCTCGAAGCACATCTTCGACGCCATGGCCGCCGCCGCCCGCGAGGGGCGGCTCGGGCCGGGCTCGGAGGGGGTGACGCGCATCCGCGTCCTGCTGCACGAATCCGACGTGGCGCGCGCCTGGTTCGAGGGGCCTGTCGGTGCCTGATCTCGTCTTCGCGGTCCCGGGCGATCTGACGAGCCCGACGGGCGGCTATGCCTATGCCCGCCAGCTCCTGGCCCTGTTGCCGGGCGAGGGGATCGCCGTCGCGCATCTGGGCCTGCCGGGCTCCTATCCGAACCCCTCGGCCGCCGACCTTGCCGAGACCGCCCGCCTGATGGCCGCAACGCCGCCCCATGCGGCGCTCCTCGTCGACGGTCTCGCCTTCGGCGCCATGCCGCCGGAGCTGATCCGTGGCTTCGCCCGGCCGGTCGTCGCCCTCGTCCACCATCCCCTCGGCCTCGAGGCCGGCCTGCCGCCCGGCCGTCAGGCGGATCTCCTTGCAAGCGAGGCCCTGGCCCTCGCCCTCGCCCAGCGCGTGGTGGTGACGAGCCCCCTCACGGGCCGCCTTCTTGCGGCGGAGTTCAACGTGGACCCGGCCCGGGTCACGGTGGCGGAGCCGGGCACGGACCCGGCCCCCCGCGCCCGGGGCACCGGAGATCCCGTGACGCTGCTCGCGGTGGGCGCTGTGTCGCCGCGCAAGGGCTATGGGGGCCTCGTCCAGGCGCTCGCCGGCCTGCGCGACCGCGACTGGCGTCTCACCATCGTGGGCTCCCTCGACCGCAACCCCGAAGCGGCCGCGGCCCTCCGGAAAGCCGTGGCGCGCGCGGGCCTCGACGAGCGGATCACGCTCGCCGGAGCGGTGAACGATGCCACCCTCGAGGCGCTCTACGACAGGGCCGATCTGTTCGTGTCGCCCTCCCTGTACGAGGGCTACGGCATGGTCCTCGCCGAGGCGCTCGCCCGCGGCCTGCCGCTTGTCGCCTCCACGGGAGGGGCGGCTCTCGAAACCGTTCCGGGCGAGGCCGCCCTGAAGGTCCCGCCCGGCGATGTCGCAGCCCTCGGCGAGGCGTTGTCCCGCGCGATCGGCGACCCGGCCCTGCGCCGCTCCTTGAGCGACGCGGCCTGGACGGCCGCCCAAGCCCTGCCGCGCTGGCCGGAGACGGCGGCGCGGGTCGCCCGCGTGGTGAAGGAGATGGTCCGTTGAGTTTCAGCGCCGAATGGCTCGCCCTGCGCGAGCCGGCCGATCACGCGGCCCGCAACCGGGATCTCCAGGGAGCGCTGTCGGATCACCTCGCCGGCCGGGAGGCCGTCACCGTGGTCGATCTCGGCTGCGGCGCGGGCTCGAACCTGCGGGCCCTCGCGCCCCATCTGCCGGCGCGCCAGACCTGGCGTCTCGTGGATTACGATCCGGCGCTTCTGGACGCCGCCCGCGCGCGCATCGCGGCCTGGGCCGAAGCCGTGGAGGACGACGGCGCCACCCTGCGCATCCGGCACGAAGGGCGGGACATCACGGTTGCGTTCCACCGGGCCGATCTCGCCCAGGACCTCGATCCGGCGCTCGGCGACAGTCCCGACCTCGTCACCGCCGCGGCGCTGTTCGATCTCGCCTCGGCCGCGTTCATCGCGCGCGTCGCCGCGGCGGTCGCGGCGACGCGCGCCGTCTTCTATACGGTGCTCACCTATAACGGGGCCGAGGCCTGGACGCCGCCTCATCCGGCGGATGCAGCCGTGCTCGCGGCCTTCCATGCTCACCAGGGCGGCGACAAGGGCTTCGGCCCCTCGGCGGGGCCCGAGGCCACCGATGCCCTCGTCCAAGCCTTCATGTCGGCCGGCTACCGAGTGCGGACGGCGGACAGCCCCTGGCGTCTCTTGGCCGCCGATGCTCCCCTCGTCGCAGCCCTGTCGACCGGCATCGCGGACGCCGTGCGGGAGACCGGGCGCGTTCCGGAGGCGGAGCTGCGGGCGTGGCTCGAGGCTCACAGGACGGGGTCGGCGTGCATGGTCGGGCATACGGACTGCCTGGCGCTCCCAGGCTGACATGAGGGCGCCGGCTCCCGGCGGCCGATCCGGCCAAGCTTTGCCTTCGGCTGTCTTCCGCTAGGGTATGCGACCAAAGAGCAGGCCCACGCGAAACCCTGATGCCGCTAAGTGATCCGCTCGCCCGGTGCCAGCGTAATCCTGGCATCCTGTTTCGGGCTTGCCCGATTATGCTACTGTGTCTGTCTGTTCATCTGCGGGCAATCTTCCGGCGCGCATAACAACGGTCTAGGCAGTTCGCGATCAAGACCGGTCCCGACGAAGCCGGCGTCCCTGGGGTCTTAGAGTGATGATGCGTCTCGTTCTCAGCCTATCCAACGAACTCGACCCCCTCGTGGTCGAGCGCGCCGTCTCGGAATTCCGCTCCGCCCGCCCGGTGGTGATCGATCGCGATGGCGAGACCATCCTGGCCCTTGGGGTCGAGGATCTCGACGAGAGCATCGCGGCCCGGCTCGACGCCGTCGCCTTCGGCCAGGCGCGTCTCGTGCTGCCGGCCGCGCGCCTGCGCCGCCTCGGCCTCGACCGGCTGCATCCCGGGACCGTGGCGCTTCCGAGCGTCGACCCGGCCCGGGTCGAGGCGCTCGCCCTCAAGATCGAGTCCCGCATCGACGCGCCGGTGGGTCCGGTGAGCGCCCTCGACGAGGATGCGCTTGAACTCGCCCGCATCTCGCTCGTCCTCCCCGCCGTCGTCGTGGTGCCGATCGCGCCCGGGATCGAGATCGACACGTCGCTTCTGCGGATCGATGGGTCCGCCCTCAAGGCCTACCGCGAAGCGCGGGTCCGCGACCTGAAGCTGGTGAGCCGTGCGCCCGTGCCGCTCGAAGGGGCGCCCACGACCGAGTTCGTGGTGTTCCGCGGCGGCGAGGGTTTGCGCGACCAGGTGGCGATCATCGTCGGCAAGCCGGATTTCGCAAAGCCCGTTCCCGTGCGCCTGCACTCCGCCTGCCTGACGGGCGATCTCTTCGGATCGCTCAAATGCGATTGCGGTGACCAGCTCCGCGAGACCGTGCGCGGCATGGCGCAGGCCGAGGGCGGCATCTTGCTGTATCTCGATCAGGAGGGCCGCGGAAACGGCCTCGCCAACAAGATCCGGGCCTACAAGCTCCAGAGCCAGGGCTACGACACCTACGATGCCGACGAGGTGCTGGGCTTCGATCTCGACCAGCGCCGCTTCGATTTCGCGGCCGGCATGCTGACCCAGCTCGGGGTCAAGGCCGTGCGCGTCATCACCAACAATCCCGAGAAGATCGGCGCCCTCAAGAAGGCCGGCCTCGAGGTGGTGTCCGACCAGCGGGTTCTCGGCCGCCCGACCGCCGAGAACGTGCGCTATCTGGCCTCCAAGCGCGACCGGGCCGGCCACTACATCGATTTCGACAGCCTCGCGGCCCACGCCCCGAACCAAGACTGACGATGGCGGCCTGATTGCTTGAGGGATCGCAACCCCGGACGGCGCGCGTCTGGGGTCTGGCCGCAGCGCTCTACATCCTGGCCTGGGCGGTGCTTGCCTCGCCCTGGCTTTCGGGCATCGTCACCATCCCCTGGGATGCGAAGGCGCATTTCTATCCCCAGCTCCAGTTCCTCGCCCAGTCCCTGCATCGGGGCGAGTCACCCTTCTGGGCGCCCTACGTCTTCTCCGGTCAGCCCCAGATCGCCGATCCGCAATCACTGATCTTCTCGCCCCCGTTTCTTCTTCTCGCCGCCCTCGATCCGGATCCAGGCTTCCAGGCCTTCGACGGGGTGGTGCTCGGGATGCTGGGCCTCGGCGGCCTGTTCCTGATGGCCTGGTTCCGCGATCGCGGCTGGCATCCGGCGGGCGCCATCGTGGCGGCTCTCGTCTTCGCCTTCGGCGCCTCGGCGGCCTGGCGGGTGCAGCATGTGGGGCAGGTGCTGAGCCTCGCCTATTGGCCCATCGCCCTGTGGCTTCTCTCCCGCGCCCTCTCTCGGCGTTCCGTGCCCTATGGACTGGCGGCCGGGCTCGTGGCCGGCCTCCTGGCGCTCGGACGGGACCAGGTGGCCTATCTGTCCCTCCTCGTTCTCGCCGGAATGGCCGTCGCCCTCATCGTTCAGGAGAGGATCCGCGTTCGCTCCGCCCTGCCGCCGCTCCTCAGCGGCGCCGCCGGCGGTCTTGCCGTCGTGCTGGTGCCGGTGGCGCTCACCTTGCTCTTCGCCGGGGAGTCGAACCGGCCCTCCATCGCCTACGGGGAGGCGGCGCGGGGCGCCATTCACCCGGCGCTGCTCCTCACGGGCGTCATCCCGAACCTGTTCGGCGTCGACGGCCCCTTCATGGATTACTGGGGGCCGCCGAGCCCACGCTGGGGCGAGAGCTCCTATGTGCTCGCCCGCAACATGGGCGTTCTCTACATGGGCGCGCTGCCCTTCGCGCTTCTCCTCGCGGGGCTCTGCAAGGGCGTGCTCTGGGCGCGGGAGATCAGGCCCGTCGCCATCGCCTTCGCGCTGATGCTCGCTTATGCGCTCGGCTCCGCGACGCCTGTGTTCCGCATCGCCTTCGAGGCGCTGCCCGGGATCGCCTTCTTCCGCCGTCCGGCGGATTCCCTCTTCCTCGTGGGGGCCCTGGGGGCGATTCTGTCGGGCTATCTGGTGCATCGGATCTGGAGCGGCAGCTTCCTGCGCGAGGGCCATCCCTGGGGCATGGCCGAAATCGTCATCGCCATGGGGGCCTTTGCGGCCGCGATCGGGCTCGCCGTCGCCCGCGGCACGGTGCCGATCGCCACCTGGCCGATCGCCAAGGCCGCCCTGTGCCTCGCCGTCGCCGTCGCCGCGCTCGCCGTTCTGCCGACGCTGCGCCTGCGCCGCCCCCGCGCGGCGCTCGCGCTCCTCGTCGCGCTCGTGGCGGCGGATCTTGCCTGGAACAACGGCCCGAACGAATCCACGGCGCTTCCGCCCGACACCTACGAGGTGCTGCGGCCCGACAGCCGCAACCCGCTTCTGGCCGCCATCAAGGAACGCCTCGGGCCGGACAGTCTCGCCCGCGTGGAACTCGCCGGGCTCGGCTTCCACTGGCCGAATGCCAGCCTCGTGCATCGGCTTCACCACGTGCTCGGCTACAACCCCGTGCGGATCGGCGACTACGCGGCCGCGACCGGGGCCGAGGACCATGTGGCGCTGCCTGACCAGCGCCGCTTCTCGCCGCTCTTTCCCTCCTATGCGGCACCCCTTGCCGATCTTCTTGGCCTTCGCCTCGTGGCGACGGGCGTGCCGGCGGGGCGCATCGACCCGGCTTTGCGCCCGGGCGATCTCGTGCCGCTGGCGCAAACCGCCGACGGTCACCTCTATGAGAATCCCGGAGTGCTGCCGCGCGCCTCTTTCGCGTCCCGTGCCCTGGCGGTGGACCCGGCCGCTCTCATCAAGGACGGCCGCTGGCCGGCAGTCGATCTTGGCACGACCGTCCTGCTCGACCGCGTGCCGCCGGATCCGGCCGTGACCATCCTGCCCTCGACCGAACCCGCGCAGGTCACCATCGCGCATTATGCCAACACCGCCGTCGCGGTGGACGTGCGCGCGCCCGCGCCGGGCTACCTCGTCCTCAACGATCCCTATCACCCCTGGTGGGTGGCGGAGCTCGACGGCTACGAGGTCCCGCTCCTGCGCGCCAACGGCATCATGCGCGCCGTGTCGATCCCGACCGGGACCCACCGGGTCCGCTTCGTCTTCCGCCCCTTTCGCGGGGCGTGGCTGGAGGCGGGACGGCGCTGGCCCGTCATCGGACGCGTGCAGGATCGGCTGCGGGAGATCACACGGTGACGGGGCGCGGGGCTGTCGCCGTCATCGGCGGGGGCATCGTGGGCCTCTCCTGTGCCCTCCACCTGATCATGCGCGGGCACGGCGTCACGCTGCTCGATCCGGGTGAGGCGAGGCGGGGTGCGTCCTTCGGCAATGCGGGCGTCATCAGCCGTGGATCGCTCTTTCCGGTGGCCGGCCCCGGCTTCTGGCCCAAGCTGCCCCGCTACGCCCTGAACCGCGATCCCGCCCTGGCCCTGCGCTACGGGGCGCTTCCCGCCGCGCTGCCCTGGCTTCGACACTTCCTGCAACGGGCGAACGCGACCGCTTGGCGCGAGGCTGCTTCCGCCCTCGCTCCGCTCACGGCGGCGGCGTACGCTGCCCATCAGGACCTCGCGCAGGCGACCGGAGCCACGGCCCTCATCCGGCGCGAGGGTTATCTCAAGCTCTTCCGCACGGAGGCGGCCTTCGCGGGCAGCATCGACGAGCGCGAGATTCTGGCCCTTCACGGCGTCCGGACCGAGCTCCTCGACGGGGATGCCGTGAAGGATCTCGAGCCTGCTCTGACCCGGCGCTTCGCCCGAGGTCTTCTCGTGCCCGATTCCGGCGCCGTCGACCGTCCGGGCGAGCTTCTCCTGCGGTATCGCGCGGCGTTCCTCTATCTTGGCGGCACCCTGCTGGAGACCGCCGCCGACAGCCTCGAGGTGAATGGCGACGGGGTCATGGTCCGTTGGGCCGGAGGATCCTTGCTGGCCGGCACGGCGGTGCTCGCCGCCGGCGCCTGGTCCGACACTCTCCTGCGCCCTCTCGGCTACCGCCTGCCGCTGGCCGCCGAGCGTGGCTATCACCGTCACTACCGGGTGGAGCAGCCCCTCCACCGCCCGGTCCACGACACGGGCGGCGCCTATGTGCTCTCGCCCATGGGGGACGGCACCGTGCGCCTGCTGTCCGGGATCGAGATCGCCAGGCCCGACGACCCGCCGAACCCGCGCCAGCTCGCCCAGGTCTATCCGGAAGCCGCCGCGACCCTGGCGTTGGGAGAGCCCGTGGAAGCGGAGCCCTGGTGCGGCTCGCGGCCCTCGACGCCCGACGGGCTGCCGGTGATCGGCCGCGCCCCGCGCCATCCGGCGCTGATCCTCGCCCTCGGCCACGGACATATCGGTCTCTCGACCGGCCCGATCACGGGCCGCGTCGTGGCCGATCTCGTGGAGCGGCGGACCCCGCCGCTCCCCATCGGGCCATTCGCGCCGGAGCGCTTCGCCTGACCCGCCGCGTCAGCGGGCCGGAATGCCCTCGTCGCCTCTGTCTCGCGTGGCTGGAGCCTTAGCGAGCCGGCATGCCCGTCTCGATGATCTTCGCCCACAGGGATACGCCATAGGGGGCAGTCTCGTCGTTGAAGTCGTAGGCCGGGTGGTGGACGCCGGCCGTGTCGCCGTTGCCGAGGAAGATGTAGGCGCCCGGCCGTTCGTTCAGCATGAACGAGAAATCCTCCGAGCCCATGAGGGGCGGGATCGAGGTGTCGACCCCCTTCTCGCCGGCAACCTCCCGGGCGACCCCCTCCATGAAGGCGGTCTTGTCCGGGTTGTTGAAGGTCACCGGGTAGCCCCGGTTGTAGACGATGTCGGCCTTGGCGCCGAAGGCGGCGCACACATTGTCGACCACGGTCCGGATCCGCGTCTCGCACAGGTCGCGGATCTCCTCCGTGAGGGTCCGGACCGTGCCGAGCAGGGTCGCGGTCTGCGGGATGACGTTGAACGCTTCGCCGGCCTTCACGGTGCAGACCGAGATCACCGCCGATTCGAGCGGGTCGACGTTGCGGGAGACGATGCTCTGCAGCGCCGTGATCACATGGCTGGCCACGACGATGGGATCGACCGTCTCGAAGGGCCGTGCCGCATGGCCGCCCTTGCCCTCGATGGTGATCGTGAAGCGGTCGGCTGCCGCCATCATCGGACCGGGGCGGATCGCGAAGGCGCCCACAGGAATGCCCGGCATGTTGTGCATGCCGTAGACCTCCTGAACGCCGAAGCGCTCCATCAATCCGTCGCGGCACATGGCATCGCCGCCGCCGCCGCCCTCCTCGGCGGGCTGGAAGATCATCACGGCGGTCCCGTCGAAGTTGCGGGTCTCGGCCAGGTACTTCGCGGCGCCGAGCAGCATGGCGGTGTGCCCGTCATGGCCGCAGGCGTGCATCTTGCCGGGCACCTTGGACTTGTAGGGGACGTCCGTAGCCTCCTCGATCGGCAGCGCGTCCATGTCGGCACGCAGGCCGATCACCTTGCCGGAGGAAGCGTTGCGCCCGCGGATCACGCCGACCACGCCGGTCCGGCCGATGCCGGTCACGACCTCGTCGCAGCCGAAGGCCTTCAATTTCTCGGCCACGATCCCGGCCGTCCTGTGCACGTCGAAGAGAAGCTCGGGGTTCTCATGGAAGTCGCGGCGCCAGGCGGCAATCTCATCGGCGAGGTCGGCGACGCGGTTGATGATCGGCATGGTGGTCCCTTGCAGTCGTTGGGTCGGAATGATGGGGCAGCGAAGCAGAACACGCCTCAGGCGGTCAATGCCGATCCCGAAACTATGTCGCGTCGCCATGCGTCCACGTCATGCAGGGCTACGTTCGAGCCGCAGAGCACGAGGCCCAGCACCGCGTCCTCCGGCAGGGCTGCCGCAATCGTCTCGGCGGCCGTGAGCACGCAGGCCGCCGCCGGCTCGCACAGGATCTTCTCGGTCTGGAGCAAGAAGGAGACGTCGGCGAGGACCGGGGCATCGTCGACCAGGATGATCGTTTCCAGGAACGCTTGCGCCGCCGCCAGGGTGCGGTGCGTGGCGAACGGCGCGCCGAGGGTGCGGGCCACCGAGGTGGCGCGGATCGTCACCGGCTCGCCGGCGCGCAGGGCCTCCGTCATGGTCTGTGCGCCGCGGGTCTCGACTCCATAGACGGCGATCGCCGGATCGTGAGCCTTGAGGGCCGCCGCCACCCCGGCCATGAAACCGCCGCCGCCGATCGAGACGACCACATGGGTGACGTCCGGCGCGTCCTCGAGAAGTTCGAGGCCGAGCGTTCCGTGGCCGGCGATGATCGCGGGATCGTCGTAGGGGTGAACGAACAGGCGGCCCTCGCTCTCGTAGGCCTTCGCTTTCGCAAAGGCTTCCGCGGCGTCCTCGCACAGCTCCACCCTGGCGCCGAAGCCCTCCGTGAGCGCGATGTTGAAGCGCGGCGTCACCTTCGGCATCAACACGAGCGCGTCGAGCCCGAGCGAGCCCGCCACCGTGGCGAGCGCGATGGCATGGTTGCCGCCGGAGACGGTGACGAGCCCGCGCGACCGCTCCGCCTCGGTGAGGCTCAGCACCTTGTTGAACACCCCCCGCACCTTGAAGGACCCGGCGAGCTGCAGGGCTTCGAGCTTGAGCACCGTGCGGCGCCCGAGGCGCGCGGAAACATCGGGGCTCTCGTAGGCCGGGGTCCGGCGCACGCGTCCCGCGATGCGGGTCCGGGCCGCGGCGATATCGGCCGCGGTCACGTCGAAGGAGGTCATCGGATGTCCTGATCTGGGGCGAGCGCGACGCATTCGATCTCGATCAGCATGCCGTTCGGCAGGCGGCCGATCTCGACCGTGGAGCGGGCCGGGTAGGGCGGGGCGAAATGAGCCGCATAGACCTCGTTCATGCCTGCGAAATCGTCGAGATCGGTCAAGAAGACGGTCGTCTTGACGACCTCGGCGGACGAGGAGCCGGCGGCGCGCAGGACCGCATCCATGTTGGCGAGAGCCGCCTGGGCCTGGGCGCGGATATCCCCCGGCCCCACGAGCGCGCCGGACGCATCGAGTGGCAGCTGGCCCGACACGAAGACGAGGCCGGCCGCCCGGATTCCCTGCGAATAGGGTCCCAACGGGCGCGGCGCGTGCGAGGTGACGATGGGGGTGCGGGTCATGGTGCAATGGGTGGCGGATCATGGGCGCCCGGTCCGGTTGCCGTCAACCGGGGATCCCAGGCGCTGGGCCCGCCGGCTGGCACGCATCGTTTGAGGGTCAACCATCTCCCTTAGGCTCATTGACCCGCCGCCGCCGCGCATCGAATGGTGGGATTCCCGAGGAGAGCGCCCCGATGTCGATGACCCCCCGCGAGATGTTGGCCAGGCTCGTGGCCTTTCCGAGCGTCTCGACCGCCAGCAACCTCGACATCATCGCCTTCTGCCGCGACTGGCTGAAGGAGCACGGGGTCGAGAGCCACACGGTGATGAGCCCGGAAGGGGACAAGGCCAACCTCTTCGCCAGCATCGGACCGGCCGTGGAGGGCGGCGTCGTCCTCTCCGGCCACACCGACGTGGTGCCGGTGGAGGGCCAGGCCTGGACCACGGATCCCTGGACCCTGACCGAGCGGGACGGCCGGCTCTACGGCCGCGGCGCCACCGACATGAAGGGCTTCGATGCCCTGGTCCTCGCCCTGGTGCCTGACATGATCCGGGCGCCCCTGCGCCGCCCGATCCACATCGCGCTCTCCTATGACGAAGAGATCGCCTGCCGGGGCGCGCCCTCGCTCGTGGAGGCGATGGCGCGCTCGGTGCCGGCTCCCGCCGCCGTGATCGTCGGCGAGCCCACCCGCCACGCGGTGGTGACGGGTCACAAGGCGTCCATTCAGCTGCGCACCGAGGTGACGGGCCGCGCCGTGCATTCGAGCCGGATCGACCAGGGGGTGAGCGCCGTCATGGCGGCGGCCCGGCTGATCGCCTGGCATGCGGATGTCCTGGATGAGAACCGGCGCCGCGCCGACCCGTCCGATCCCTTCGAGCCGCCCTACACGACGCTTCATTGCGGTGCGGTCCACGGGGGCACGGCCGCCAATATCGTGGCTCATTCGGCATGGTTCTGGAGCGACATCCGCGCCATCCCGACCGAGAGCCCCTTCGATTACCTCAAGCGCTACGAGGCCTACATTCGCGACGTGATCGAGCCGCCCATGAAGGCGATTGCCTCCGAGGCCGGGGTCGCGGTCGAGCTCATCGCCCAGATCCCCGGGTTGCGGCCCGAGGCGGACGGGATGGCCGAGCGGCTGGCCCGGCGTCTCACAGGCGACAACGGCAGCCACGTGGTCGCCTACGGCACCGAAGCCGGAATCTTCCAGAAGGCGGGCTGGTCCACGATCGTCTGCGGGCCGGGCGATATCGCCCAGGCCCACCAGCCGGACGAATACATCGAAACCGCCGAGCTGGAGGCGGGCGAGCGGCTCCTGCGCCGTCTCATCGACGACCTCTGCGCGTGAATCGAGCCGCGCCCTTGGACCTAAGCCGGGGGCACGCGCGTCGGGGCTGGACCTGCGGCCCCGGGAGCGTCTAACGTTGGGCCGAGGGGGAATGCGGCCATCGCGGGCAGCTCTCCCGATCAACGATAAGCATCCGCGTTCCGAGCGGAGCTTCCAGTGGAGAACGACTGCTGATGCTCAACCGTCCGACCTTGCTCGCGGCTGCGGCCGCGACCCTTCTGGCGAGCACGGCCCTGCCGGCCATGGCCGTCACGCTGCGCTATTCCAACCAGGGCGATCTCAAGTCCCTCGATCCCTACACCCTCAACGAGACCACTACGCTCGCCCACCACGGTCACGTCTATGAGGGCCTCACCCGCCGCGGAAAGGATCTCAAGATCGAGCCCGCCCTCGCCGAGCGCTGGGAGACGAGCCCCGACGGCCTGACCTGGCGCTTCTTCCTGCGCAAGGGCGTGAAGTTCCACAACGGCAACGCTTTCACGGCGGATGACGTGGTGTTCTCGGCCACCCGCGTGCGCGCGCAGGGTTCGAACTTCCAGACCCGCATTCCCACCACCGCGGAATTCGTGAAGGTCGACGACCACACGGTGGACGTGAAGCTGAAGACCCCGAACCCGATCCTGAACTACCAGTGGGATACCTGGTACATCATGGACAAGGAGTGGTCCGAGGCGAACAACTCCACGTCGCCGACGCCGGCCTCCGCGACGACCCCGAGCTACGCCGCGCTCAACGCCAACGGCACGGGTCCCTTCACGATCGACAGCCACCAGCCCGGCGTGCGGACCGTATTCAAGAAGAACGCGAACTGGTGGGACAAGGCCGATCACAACCTCGACGAGATCGTCTTCACGCCGATCGGCTCGGACGCGACCCGCGTCGCCGCGCTGCTCTCGGGCGAGGTCGACGTGGTCGAGCCCGTGCCGCTGCAGGATATCCAGCGCGTGAATTCCAGCCCCAACGCGCAGGTGCTCACGGGTCCCGAGCTGCGCACGATCTTCCTTGGTTTCGACCAGACCCGCGACGAACTGCTCTTCTCGAACGTGAAGGGCAAGAACCCGTTCAAGGACGTCAAGGTTCGCCAGGCCTTCTATCAGGCGATTGACATCGAGACGATCAAGACCCGCGTCATGCGCGGCCTTGCGACGCCGACGGCCCTCATGATCGCGCCGGAGCTCGTGACCTTCTCGAAAGAGTTCGAGCGGCCGAAATACGATCCGGAGGGCGCCAAGAAGCTCCTGGCCGAGGCCGGTTACCCGAACGGCTTTGAGGTCGGCATGGACTGCCCGAACGACCGCTACGTCAACGACGAGGCGATCTGTCAGGCGGTGGTCGGCATGCTGGCGCGCGCCGGCATCAAGGTGAACCTGATGGCCCAGCCCAAGGCGCAGTACTTCGCCAAGGTGCTGAAGCCGGGGAACTACAACACCTCGTTCTACCTCCTCGGCTGGACGCCCGGCACCTTGGACGCGCACAACGTGCTCCACGATATCCAGGGCTGCCGCGACAACCCGCAATCCTCGCGGGGCGAGTCGAACCTCGGCGGCTACTGCAACAAGCAGCATGACGAGCTGACCGACAAGATCCTCGTCGAGACCGACAAGGCCAAGCGCGACGAGATGATGAAGCAGGCCTTCAAGCTGGCGACGAACGACTTCTCCTACATCCCCCTCCACCAGCAGGCGCTGGCCTGGGGCGTGTCGAAGAAGGTCAAGCTGGTGCAGCGCGCCGACAACCAAGTGCTGCTCTACTGGGCCCGCAAGGAGCCGTAAGCCTCGCCACGCGGGAGCGGGGCTGCATGCCCCGCTCCCCTGGCTTTCCGGTGCCCGGGCCATGGTCCGGGCCCAATTGTTCCAAGATCCAAGGCTTCCATGCTCGCCTTCATCATCCGCCGGGCCCTTCAATCGATTGGCGTTCTCCTGGCGGTCGGCATCATCGCCTTCGCGATGTTCCGGTTCGCCGGCGATCCCGTGAACCAGATCGTTTCGATCGATACCCCTGCCGCCGAGCGCGAGCAGGTGCGTCGCTCCCTTGGCCTCGACGATCCCGTGCCGCTGCAGTTCGCTCGCTACGTGAGCCGGGCGTTGACCGGCGAGTTCGGCGTCTCCTACCAGTTCCGGCAGCCGGTGGCGGATCTGCTCGGGGAGCGCATGCCGGCAACCCTCGAGCTTGCCATCTGCGCCACGGTGTTCTCCCTGGTCTTCGGCATCCTGATGGGCGTGTTCTCGGCACTCAAGCGGGAGAGCTTTCTCGCCAAGGTCTTCCAGACCGTCTCCTTGATCGGCATCTCCCTGCCGACCTTCCTGATCGGCATCCTTCTCATCTATCTCTTCTCCGTGTCGCTCGGGTGGCTGCCCTCCTACGGACGCGGGGACACGGTGCGCCTTGGCTGGTGGACCACGGGCCTCCTCACATGGACCGGCCTGCAGGCCCTCATCATGCCCTCTGTCACTCTCGGCCTTTTCCAGATGACGCTGATCATGCGCCTGGTGCGCGCCGAGATGCTCGAAGTGCTGCGCACGGACTACATCCGTTTCGCCCGCGCCCGCGGGATCAGGACCCGGGCCATCCATTTCGGCCACGCCCTGAAGAACACCCTCGTTCCCGTCATCACGATCGTCGGGCTGCAATTTGGATCCGTGATCGCTTTTGCGATCATCACCGAGACCGTGTTCCAGTGGCCCGGCATGGGCCTGCTCTTCGTGCAGGCTGTCCAGAACGTGGACATCCCGATCATGGCCGCCTACCTGATGCTCGTGGCCCTGATCTTCGTGACGATCAATCTCGTCGTCGACATCCTCTATACCGTCGTCGATCCGCGGCTGCGCGCGACGATCCGGCAACCGGCCTGAGACCCTGATGACCGAAGGCATCCAAGCTGCACCCGTGCCGGGCGCCCCGACCGCGGCGTCCAAGGCTGAGCCTGCCACCCTGTCCTGGGTCGGACGCTTCTTCGACAGCGACGTCTGGGCGAGCTTCCGCCGCTCGAAGCTCACCATGACGGCCGCTTTCGTCACGCTGCTCTTCTTCGTGCTCGCGATCGCGGCCGGCCTCATCTCGCCGCAGAACCCGTTCGATCCGGCACAGCTCGAGCTCCTCAACAGCCGCCTGCCGCCGCTCTGGGAGGCGGAGGGCCAGCGGCCGTACCTGCTCGGCACCGACGAGCAGGGGCGCGACATTCTCTCGGCCGTCCTCTACGGCCTGCGCATCTCGCTCCTCGTGGGCTTCATGGGCGTCGCCTTCTCGGCGCTTCTTGGCATCACCCTTGGCCTCGTCGCCGGCTATGTGGGCGGCGCGGTCGATACCCTGATCATGCGCGTCGCCGACGTGCAGCTCACCTTCCCGGCCATCCTCATCGCCCTTCTCGTGGACGGCGTCGTCAAGTCGGCCCTCGGCGGCAGTCTCGACGCCGGAACTATGCTCTCGGTTCTCGTCTTCTCCATCGGCCTGAGCTTCTGGGTGCAATACGCCCGCACGGTCCGCGGCTCCGTGATGGTCGAGAAGAACAAGGACTACGTGGCGGCCGCGCGCCTCATCGGCCTTCCGGCACCCGTGATCATGGTGCGGCATGTGCTGCCCAACGTCCTCGGTCCGGTCCTCGTGATCGCGACCATCAACCTGGCGCTTGCCATCATCACCGAGGCCACTCTGTCCTTCCTGGGATCCGGCATGCCGGAGACGATGCCGTCCCTCGGCACCCTGATCCGGATCGGCAACAACTACCTGTTTTCCGGCGAGTGGTGGATCGTCGCGTTTCCCGGCATCGCGCTCGCCGTTCTGGTCCTCGCCATCAACCTTCTGGGCGACTGGCTCCGGGACGCCCTGAACCCGCGCCTGCGCTGATCTCCCGTTCGATCGCGCCGCTCGCGTGCTCCTGGGGATCTGACAGCCGCCCAGTGGATGGCTCGCGCCGGTTCGGGCGCGTAGCCTGCATTCCGTGCATGGCGCGGCTCGCAAGGACGTCAACGAATTTTGTTTCGGGGGCTATCAATACGGCCGTGACAAGGCGGAAAAGCGTCCTTATGATCCGCGACTTACCGACGACGGCCCGGTCAAGGGCCGCGCGCTCAGAGGAGAGATACCGAATGTCAGCCAAACGTTTTGCGATTGCGGCCGCCCTTGTCTCGGCGACGGCCCTCAGCGCCGTGAGCGCCGAGGCCCGGACCCTGCGCTGGGCGCGCTCCGGCGACTCGCTCACCCTTGACCCGCACGCGCAGAACGAGGGCCCGACCCACACGCTCGCGCACCACATCTACGAGCCGCTGGCCAACCGCAACCAGAAGGGCGAGATGGTCCCGGGTCTCGCGACCTCGTGGCGGACGCTGCCGAACGACCCCTCCGTGTGGGAGTTCAAGCTGCGCCAGGGCGTGAAGTTCCACAACGGCGCGGCGTTCAACGCCGACGACGCGGTGTTCTCCATCCAGCGCGCCATGCAGCCGACCTCGGAGATGAAGGGCCTGCTCACGTCGGTCGAGAGCGTCTCGAAGGTCGACGACAGCACGATCCACATCAAGACGAAGGGTGCGAACCCGCTGCTCGTCAACAACCTGACGAACACGTTCATGATGGACAAGGAATGGGCCGAGGCGAACAACGCCACGAAGGCTCAGGACTTCAAGAACAAGGAAGAGAACTTCGCGGTCCGCAACGCCAACGGCACGGGCCCCTACAGCCTCGTGTCCCGCGAGCCGGACGTGAAGACCGTTCTCAAGCGCAACGACGCCTATTGGGGCAAGGGCAAGGACGTCCCGCTGGAGATCAGCGAGATCATCTATACGCCCATCAAGTCCGACGCGACCCGCGTCGCAGCGCTCCTCTCCGGCGAAGTGGACTTCGTGCAGGACGTGCCGGTGCAGGACATCGAGCGCCTCAAGGGCACGCAGAACACCCGCGTCACCACCGGCCCCGAGAACCGCACGATCTTCTTCGGTCTCAACGTGGAGGCCGCTGACCTCAAGGGCGACAACGTCGAGGGCAAGAACCCCTTCGCCGACAAGCGCGTCCGTCAGGCCATGAACATGGCGATCAACCGCCAGGCCATTCAGCGCGTCGTGATGCGCGGCCAGTCGGTGCCGACCGGCGTGATCATGCCGCCCTTCGTGAACGGCTGGACCCCCGAACTCGACAAGGCGCCCGCCGCCGACGTCAACAAGGCGAAGGACCTCCTGAAGCAGGCCGGCTACGCCAACGGTTTCCAGACCACCATGCACTGCCCGAACGATCGCTACGTCAACGACGAGGGCATCTGCCAGGCGGTCGTGGGCATGATGGGCCAGATCGGCATCAAGGTGAACCTGGTCTCCCAGTCCAAGTCGATCCACTTCCCGATGATCGCCAAGCAGCCGCCGGAGACCGATTTCTACCTCTACGGCTGGGGCGTCCCGACCTTCGATTCCGAGTACATCTTCTCGTATCTCTATCACTCGCGTGACGCGAAGTTCGGCGCCAACAACGCCACTCGCTACGCGAACAAGGACATGGATGCGAAGATCCAGAGCCTTGCCTCGGAAGTCGACACCAAGAAGCGCAACGCCACCATCGCCGACATCTGGAAGACGGCCGCCGACGAGACCCTCTACCTCCCGGTTCACCACCAGATGCTCGCCTACGCGATGAAGAACAACGTGGACATCCCGGTCGATCCGGAGAACCAGGTCAAGCTGAAGTACGTGACCTTCAAGGGCATGTAATTCACTGATATAACCCTTGGGGCGCGCGATCGATCGCGCGCCCCTTTTCTTTGGACCCAGCGATGTTCGCCTATATCCTGCGAAGCCTGCTGCAAGGCGCGCTCGTCCTTATCGCCGTCGCCTTCATCGCCTTCTCCATGTTCCGCTTCGTCGGCGACCCGGTCGCCAACATGGTGGGCCAGGAGGCGACGCTGCAGGACCGCGCCGAGCTCAACGAGCGCCTTGGCCTCGACCAGCCGTTCCCCGTCCAGTTCGGGCGCTTCCTCCTGAATGCGGCGCAGGGCGATTTCGGCATCTCCTACCGCCAGGCGCGGCCCGTCTCCACGCTCATCGCCGAGCGGCTGCCCGCCACGGTCGAGCTTGCCGTTCTCTCGGCGCTCTTCGCGACGCTCGTCGGCGTGGCGCTCGGCGTCTATGCGGCGATCCGCCGGAATGGGTTCATCGCCAACGCGGTCATGACGCTCTCCCTCGTCGGGGTGTCGCTCCCAACCTTCCTCATCGGCATCGGCCTCATCTACCTCTTCGCGGTCGAGCTGCGCTGGCTGCCCTCGTTCGGACGCGGCGAGACGGTGCGCATCGGCTGGTGGACCACGGGGCTCCTCACGGAATCCGGGCTGAAATCCCTGATCATGCCCGTCCTCACGCTCGGCTTCTTCCAGCTCACGCTCATCATGCGCCTCGTGCGCGCCGAGATGCTGGAGGTGATGCGGTCCGAGTTCATCCGCTTCGCCCGCGCCCGGGGCATTCCGAGCCGGGTCATCGAGTTCCGGCACGCCCTGCGCAACACCATGATCCCGGTGGTCACCATCGCCGGCCTGCAGCTCGGCTCCGTCATCGCCTTCGCGATCGTCACCGAAACCGTCTTCCAGTGGCCGGGGCTCGGAGCGCTCTTCGTCAATGCGGTGCAGTTCGCGGACGTGCCGGTGATGGCAGCCTATCTGGTGTTCGTCGCCTTCGTCTTCGTGGTCGTGAACCTCGTCACGGACCTCACCTATCTTGCCCTCGATCCGCGCCTGCGGACCACGCCGAAGGGAGCCCATTGATGCGCTCCCGTCGTCCTGATCCAGCCAGCATCGCGTTCGGTGGGCCCCGCCTGTTCACCAAGGGAGTCGCCTGATGGCCCACGGTGTCGAAACGTCCCCGCCTCCCATCGTGGCCGAGCCCACCCCATCCAAGCCCGTGCCGGGCTTCCTCGCCCGGGCCTGGGACGGCGACATCGCCTGGAGCTTCCGGCACTCGCCGGTGGCGATGATCTCGGCCGGGGTGGCGCTCTTCCTCATCCTGGCGGCGCTGCTCGCGCCCGTGCTGGCGCCGCAGAACCCCTTCGATCCGGCCCAGCTTGATCTGTCCGACGGGTTCTCGAGGCCGATGGAGCCGAACGAGATCACCGGCAAGGTGTTCCTGCTCGGCACCGACCCGCAGGGCCGCGACATGTTCTCGGCCATCCTCTATGGGTCGCGGGTGTCGCTCCTCGTGGGCTTCGCCTCCGTGGTGTTCTCGATGTTCGTCGGGATCTCGCTCGGCCTCGTCGCGGGCTATCTCGGCGGGCGGATCGAGGCGTTGATCATGCGCGTCGCCGACGTGCAGCTCTCCTTCCCGGCCATCCTCGTGGCGCTCCTCGTCTTCGGCGTCGCCCGAGGCGTCATCCCGCCCTCCCAGCAGGAGGACGCCACGCTCTACATCCTCATCCTCGCCATCGGCATCTCGAACTGGGCGCAGTACGCCCGTACGGTTCGGGCGACCACCATGGTGGAGAAGAGCAAGGTCTACGTGGATGCGGCCAAGCTGATCGGCCTCAAGCCCTTCGTCGTCATGGTCAAGCATGTGCTGCCGAACGTGATGGGCCCGGTCATGGTCATCGCCACCATCAACCTCGCGCTCGCCATCATCGAGGAGGCGACGCTCTCGTTCCTCGGCGTCGGTATGCCGCCCACCCAGCCCTCGCTCGGAACCCTCATTCGCGTCGGTCAGCAGTTTCTTTTCTCCGGCGAATGGTGGATTCTGTTTTCTCCGGCGCTGGCGCTGATCCTGCTCGCCCTCTCGATCAATCTTCTCGGCGATTGGCTGAGGGACGTGCTGAACCCGAAACTGCGATGAGTATGGTAGAGCTTCGCACATCGAGACGCTCCAGGCGTTGTGCCAGAAGCTGGAAGTAGGTCACAACGTATGAGCCATCCCGTTCTTTCCGTCCGTGACCTCAGGGTCGAGTTCGTCACCCGCCGGGGCATCCTCAAGGCCATCGACGGCGTCTCCTTCGACATCGCCAAGGGCGAGGTCCTGGGCGTCGTCGGCGAGTCCGGCGCCGGCAAGTCCGTCACGGGCTCCGCCGTGATCGGCCTCATCGACCCGCCCGGCCGCATCGCCGGCGGCGAGATCTTGCTATCGGGCTCCCGCATCGACAACCTCACCCCGGAGGAGATGCGCAAGGTGCGCGGCAAGCGCATCGGCATGATCTTCCAGGATCCGCTGACCAGCCTCAACCCGCTCTACCGGGTGGGCGAGCAGCTCATCGAGACGATCCAGACCCATTCGAACCTCTCCCATGCCGCGGCGCGCAAGCGCGCGATCGAACTCCTGACCGAGGTGGGCATCCCGGCGCCCGAACGGCGCATCGACGGCTACCCGCACGAGTTCTCCGGCGGCATGCGCCAGCGCGTCGTGATCGCGCTGGCTCTCTGCGTCGAGCCCGAGCTCATCATCGCCGACGAGCCGACGACCGCCCTCGACGTGTCCGTCCAGGCGCAGATCATCTCGCTCCTCAAGCGGCTCGGCCGTGACCACGGCACCGCCATCATGCTCGTCACCCACGACATGGGCGTGATCGCCGAGACCGCGGACCGCGTGGCCGTGATGTATTCGGGCCGCGTCGCCGAGATCGGCCCCGTGCGCGACGTGGTGAAGAACCCCCTTCACCCCTATGCCCGCGGGCTCATGGGCGCGATCCCCTCGCTCACCCAGGACGTGGACGGGCGGCTTGCGCAGATCCCGGGCTCCATGCCCCGGCTCTCCGCCATTCCGCCGGGCTGCCCCTTCCACCCCCGCTGCCCCCATGCCTGGGAGCGGTGCACGCGCGATCGGCCCGAGCCGATCCAGCGCGCCGCGCACAGGGTGGCGTGTCACCTCTATGATGCCAACGACCCCACCGCCACGGCCCACAAGGCGCACACCCATCCCCCGCTCGAGGCGGGCGTGCCCTCGTGAGGCCCGCCGCCAGGCCCATCACCGCCGCCCGCGCAGCCTCCTCCCGATGGCGCAGGGCGGACCAGGCCTCCCCGAGGCCGTGCTGAAGGATTTAGTCGCGTGAGCCAGCAGCCCTACGTTCAAGTCAAGGACCTCCGCCGCGTCTTCGACGTCTCGAAACCCTGGTTGAACCGGGTGCTCGAAGGCGGCGACAAGCAGTTCCTCAAGGCCGTCGACGGCGTCAGCTTCGACATCGCCCAGGGTGAAACCTTCGCCCTCGTGGGCGAGTCGGGTTCGGGCAAGTCGACCGTCGCCCGCATGGTCGTGGGCCTCCTGCCGCCCACCTCCGGCGAGGTTCAGATCGCCGGCATCTCCATGTCGTCGGCCGCCGCCTCCGGCGAACGGCAGAAGCTGCGCCGCCGCATCCAGATGATCTTTCAAGATCCCTATGCGAGCCTCAATCCGCGCTGGCGGGTCGATCAAATCGTCGCGGAGCCGATCCGCGCCTTCAAGCTGATCGACGGAGAGACCGATATTCGCGGCCGCGTGGGCGAGCTCCTGACCCTCGTCGGGCTTCACCCGGACGACGGCAAGAAATTCCCGCACGAATTCTCCGGCGGACAGCGCCAGCGCATCGCCATCGCAAGGGCCCTCGCCTCCAACGCCGAGTTCATCGTCTGCGACGAGCCGACCTCCGCCCTCGACGTGTCGGTGCAGGCCCAGATCCTGAACCTCATGCGCGACCTCCAGGACAAGTTCGGGCTCACCTATCTCTTCATCAGTCACAACCTTGCCGTGGTGCGGCACATGGCGACCCGCATCGGCGTCATGTATCTCGGGCGCATCGTGGAGGTGTCGGGCGGGCGCGAACTCTTCGCGAACCCCCAGCACCCCTATACCCGGATGCTCCTCGACGCGGTGCCTGACGTGGACATGACCGGGCGCCAGCGCATTCCGGTGAAGGGCGAGATCCCGAACCCGATCAATCCGCCCACGGGCTGCACCTTCAACCCACGCTGCCCCTTCGCGAACGACCGCTGCCGCACGGAAATCCCGCCGCTCGCGGAGGGCGTCGCCTGCCATGCGGTGCACGAGCGCCGGATCCTGACGCCGGCCGCCGCCTGAGGACAGGATCTCTTCTCATCGACGAGGAAGTACGGTGGCCGGGCTCGTCCCGGCCACCGTCGTTTCGGGCTAGCTCCCGCGCAGCAGCATCGCCTTCGGGCGCGTGGTGCGGAACTGCCCCCGCTCGGCCGCCACGAAGACCAGCACGGTCGCGGTCAGGGCCGTGAACCACCAGACCTGGGCCGTCCCGATGCCGAGGCAGGCCAGCGCGAAGGCGGTCGCATAGGCGGCCATGATCCCGGGGACGAGGAGGGGATGATCGTGTCCGCCGCCCTGGGCGGCGCGCAGGAGCGCAACGGCCGCGGCGACCGCGCCCACGATCCCAAGCTCGTACCAGACCTCGAACAGCAGGGTGCTCGGCGCACCGGGATCGAGGAGACCGACGAACCGACCGCGCAACGCGGTCTCGAAGCCGTGTCCCGTGACGAGCCGCGCCGGCTCGTCGAGGACCACCGAACGCCAAATGTCGAGGCTCACCGCCAGCGGGTCGCCGTTCCCGAAGACGAGGCTCGCCAGGGGCTTCAGCAGGAAAGGCAGCACCGGGGCAAGGACGAGGAGGCCTGCCATCGCAGCCGCCGTGACGCGGGTGCCCACCCGCAGGTTCGAGGCCGTCAGGCCGAACATGATCGCCCCGATGGCCAGCCCCTGAAGGGGCAGCAGCTGGGGGCCGAGCAGGGTGGCGAGCGCCACCAGCAGCGCGAGCAGAACGGATTCGAGGTGCCGCCCGCGCGAGCGCAGCCAGGCCACGGCGGGCCAGAGCAGGAGGGCCAGCACCACGAGGCCGCGATCGAGGTTCTGCATGTCCTCGTCGGACCCGCCGAGGATCGCGAGCGCGACGGCGCAGAGGGCGGCGACGCCGACCCCGATCGGCAGGATGTAGAGGTTCGCCGACCGCATCCGGTCGGGCAGCACCAGGTAGCCGACCACCGCCATCACGGCGATGCCGACGAGGTTGACGAGGCGCTCCGCTGCCTCGGTCACGAAGGGCGTCCAGGCGAGGGAGAGGGCGCACCAGAGAACCACGAGGCCCCCGGCAAGGCCCCCCGTGGAGGTGAAGAGACGCTTCAACCCCTCCCGTCCCGGCCGAGCGCCCCCGTCGATGGCGGAGGCGATGGCGAGGAGCACGATCCCGAGCGGAACCATCACCACCACGGCCCGGCGCGTGACAAGGGCCGTGACCGGCACGCCGAGCATGAGGATGGTGAAGCCGACGCGCCGCAGAAGCGCGGCCGCATCATCGGCTGGATGCGCCGTCAGGGAGGGGATGCGGGCCATGGGCTGGGTTGGCATGGGTCTAAAGCTTGAGTTGCGGCGCGACCGTAATGGACAGCCTTCCTAAAAGCTGTAGGTCCGCTGCAACACTCGCCCCGATCTTCCCCTTCGTTCGAGCAGTCCGGCCTAGGGTCGGCTGCCGGTCAGGACTCGGCGCCGACCCCTCGGACGAAGTTGACGATGCCCGAGAAATCCTCGTCCCCATGGCCGGCCCCGTTGAAGAGGGCATAGAGCTGGGCCGCCTCGGCTCCGAGGGGTGTCGAGGCTCCGGAGGCGAGCGCCGCCTCCTGGGCCAGCCGCAGGTCCTTCAGCATCAGGGCTGCCGCGAAGCCCGGCTTGTAACCGTTATTGGCCGGAGAGGTCGGCACCGGCCCCGGCACGGGGCAATAGGTAGTGAGCGACCAGCATTGGCCGGAAGACGTGGAGGCCACATCGAACAGCGCCTGATGCGACAAGCCGAGCTTTTCGGCGAGCACGAACGCCTCCGCGACGCCGATCATGGAGATGCCGAGGATCATGTTGTTGCAGATCTTGGCGGCCTGCCCGGCGCCCGCTTCCCCGCAATGGACGACGCGCTTGCCCATCTGAGCGAGGATCGGCTCGGCCCGGGCGAAGGCGTCCTTCGGCCCGCCCGCCATGAAGGTGAGGGTCGCGCCCTTGGCGCCGCCCACGCCGCCGGACACCGGCGCGTCGAGCGCGAGAAGGCCGCGCTCTGCGGCGACCGCATGCGCTTTACGGGCGCTCTCAACGTCGATGGTGGAGGAATCGATCAGGAGTGCCCCCTTTCGTGCGGCCGGGGCGATGTCGGCCCAGACCGAGAGCACGTGCCGCCCTGCCGGCAGCATGGTCACGACGATCTCCGCCTCCGCGACTGCCTCACGGGCGGAGCCCACCACGGCGATCCCGTCCGCCCTGGCTTGCTCGCAGGAGGCCGGAACGAGATCGAACCCCGTCACCCGGTGCCCGGCCTTCACGAGGTTCGCCGCCATGGGGCCGCCCATGTTGCCAAGGCCGATGAAAGCGATGCTGGTCATGAGAGGTCCTTTCAGGGGTGCGTCGGAGGAGCCGGAGAACGATGGGGCAAGGGCGTCATGAGCGCCGCGCGGTCCAGAGCGCCCCGGCGAGCGCGAAGGCGTAGAACCACAGCATCAGCGAGCCGAACACCTTGTCGAGGGCGGGGTTCAGGGCCGGAAAGAACACGGCGAAATGCGAGCCGACCGCGGCCATCACCATCATGCCGGGAATGGCGCTGAGCGCCATGGCGGTGGCCGCCTCCATGGCCCGAACCCGCGCGAGCCTGTGCACCACGAGGCCCACCAGCAATCCGAGGATCGCGGCGGCCGCGAAGTTGATCTGGAACGGGCGACGCCCTTCAAGGAAGAACAGCGGACCTGCGAGATAGAACAGCACGAGGATCGCGGCCGCGATCCCAAAGCCGAGACCGAGCGCTCGCAGGATCACGCGTTCCCCCGATCGAAGAGGCCGCATGTCTCCCCACTCGTCCGGCAGGACCTGATCACGCGTTCCCCCGTCCGATGAGCCCGCGGGCGACGATGAGGCGCATGATCTCGTTGGTGCCCTCCAGGATCTGGTGCACCCGCAGATCCCGCACGATCTTCTCGACGCCGTAATCGGCGAGATAGCCATAGCCCCCATGGATCTGGAGCGCCTCGTTCGCGACGTCGAACCCGGTGTCGGTGGCAACGCGCTTTGCCATGGCGCAGAGCCGGGACGCATCGAGCGTCTTCGCGTCGAGAGCCGCGGCCGCGCGCCACAGGAACGTGCGGGCGCATTCGAGCTCCGTCGCCATGTCGGCGAGCTTGAACTGAAGCGCCTGGAAATCCGCGAGCCGGCTGCCGAAGGCCTGGCGGTCCTTGGCGTAGGAGAGCGCCTTGTCGAGGGCGGCCTGCGCGCCTCCAACCGAACACGCGCCGATATTAAGACGGCCGCCATCGAGGCCCGCCATGGCGATCTTGAAGCCGATGCCCTCGTCGCCGAGCCGGTTCGCCACGGGCACGCGCGCATCCTCGAAGATCACCGCGCGGGTGGGCTGCGCGTTCCAGCCCATCTTCTTCTCATTGGCCCCAAAGGAGAGGCCGGGCGTATCCTTGTCGACCACGAGGGTCGAGATGCCGGCCGCCCCGCCTTCGCTCGTGCGCACCATGGTGACGTAGACGTCCGAGACGCCGGCGCCCGAGATGAACTGCTTGACCCCATTCAGCACGTAATGGTCGCCGTCCCGCACGGCGCGGGTCTTGAGGTTCGCCGCATCCGAGCCGGCGCCCGGCTCGGTGAGGCAGTAGCTCGCCAGATGCTCCATGGTGCAGAGCTTCGGCAGGTAGCGCTGCCGCTGCTCGTCGGATCCGTAGCGGTCGATCATCCAGGCCGCCATGTTGTGGATCGAGATATAGGCGGAGACCGTCGGGCAGCCCGTGGCGAGCGCCTCGAAGATGAGCGCCGCGTCGAGGCGCGAAAGCCCTGAGCCGCCCACATCCTCAGCGATATAGACGCCGCCCATGCCGAGGCTTGCTGCCTCGCGCATCACGTCGACGGGAAAGTGCTTCGTCTCGTCCCACTCCACCGCATGGGGCGCGAGGTTCTCGGCCGCGAAGGCCAGCGCCATGTCGCGGATCGCGATGTGGTCGTCGGTGAGGGCGAAGGGGTTCATGCTGGGACCGTGATGGCGAGAAGCAGACGGCAATCAGGCGCTCATCTGCGCTGCAATCTCGAGAAGGCAAGTCGCCCGGGGCGTTTCACCCCGGGCCACTGTTCTCACTGCATCGTCGGCATGACGAACTGCGCGCCGTCCTTGATGCCGGAAGGCCAGCGGGACGTGACGGTCTTCGTCTTCGTGTAGAAGCGGATCGCGTCCGGGCCGTGCTGGTTGAGGTCGCCGAAGCCGGAGGCCTTCCAGCCGCCGAAGGTGTAGTAGGCGAGCGGCACCGGGATCGGCACGTTGATGCCCACCATGCCCACATTCACCTTGGAGGCGAAGTCGCGGGCCGCGTCGCCGTCGCGGGTGTAGATCGCGACGCCGTTGCCGTATTCGTGCTCGGTGGGAAGCCGCAGAGCCTCGTCGTAATCCTTGGCGCGCACCACGGAGAGAACGGGGCCGAAAATCTCTTCCTTGTAGATGCGCATGGAGGGCTGCACCTCGTCGAAGAGGCAGCCGCCTAGATAGAAGCCGTTCTCGTAGCCCTGCATGCGGAAGTTCCGCCCGTCGACCACGAGCTTGGCGCCTTCCTCCACGCCGATATCCACGTAGGAGCGCACCTTCTCCATATGCGCCTTGGTGACCAGAGGTCCTAGATCGGCGGCCGGATCGGTCGAGGGGCCCACTTTCAGGCTCTCCACGCGCGGCACCAACTTGTCCATGAGCCGGTCGGCGGTCGCCTTGCCGACCGGCACCGCCACGGAGATCGCCATGCAGCGCTCGCCCGCCGAGCCGTAACCCGCGCCGATCAGCGCGTCGACGGCCTGGTCGAGGTCCGCATCCGGCATGATGATCATGTGGTTCTTGGCGCCGCCGAAGCACTGGGCGCGCTTCGCATTCGCCGTGGCGCGCGAATAGACGTATTGCGCGATGGGCGAGGAGCCCACGAAGCCGACGGCCATCACGTCGGGATGGTCGAGGATCGCGTCCACGACCTCCTTGTCGCCGTTCACCACGTTGAGAATGCCGGCCGGCAGGCCCGCCTCCATCATGAGTTCGGCAAGCCGCATCGGCACGCCCGGGTCGCGCTCGGACGGCTTGAGGATGAAGGCGTTTCCGCAAGCGATGGCCGGAGCGAACTTCCACATCGGGATCATGGCCGGGAAGTTGAACGGCGTGATGCCAGCCACGACGCCGAGGGGCTGGCGGATCGAGTACATGTCGATCCCGGGGCCAGCGCCCTCCGTGAACTCGCCCTTGAGAAGATGCGGAATGCCGCAGGCGAACTCCACCACCTCGACGCCGCGCTGGATGTCGCCCTTCGCGTCGGGGATGGTCTTGCCGTGCTCGCGAGCGAGGAGCTCGGCGAGGGAGTCCATCTCCTTGGCGATGAGGTCGAGGAACTTCATCATCACGCGGGCGCGCCGCTGCGGGTTCGTGGCCGCCCAGGCCACCTGCGCGGCCTTGGCGTTCGCGACCGCCTCGCCGAGTTCGGCCTTCGTGGCGAGCGCGACCTTGGCGATCACCTCGCCGGTCATGGGCTGAAACACGTCCGCGGTGCGGCCCGAGTTCCCGGGCACGGCCTTGCCGCCGATGAAATGTCCAATGCTGCGCATGGGCGCTCTCCCGATTCAGTCTGTTGTGATCGCTTCGTGCAGGTGATCTATCATTGCCAAATCCGCACGGCTATAGGGCTTTTCCAAGGAGTTGCGTGCGCGGATACCCAGACCGTCGCGGCGGCTCCCGCGAGGCGGGCCAAAGGCGCGCCTACGCGGCCTGAAATTGCACGCGCGGATGCCCAAGCGGGGGATCCGCGCCGAGGGGAGAGCATGAGCCGGTTCGATTGGGACGATCTGCGCTTTTTCCTGGCGGTCGCTCGGGCCGGCCGCCTCACGGTGGCGGCGCGCCGGCTCGGCGCGGATCACGCCACCGTGTCCCGCCGCATCTCGGCCCTGGAGGGTGCCCTCAAGGCAAAGCTCTTCGAGCGCCGTCCCCAGGGCTATGCCCTCACCGAGCATGGGGAGCGGCTTCTCTCCAAGGCCGAGACCATGGAGACGCAGGCGCTTGCGGTGTCGAGCGAGATCGGCGGCGCGGATCTCGCGCTCTCCGGTACGGTGCGGATCGGGACCCCGGACGGATTCGGCACGCTGTTTCTTGCTCCCCGCACGGCGGGGTTCGCGGCCCAGTATCCGGATCTTGAGATCCAGCTCATCGCCATGCCGCGGCTCCTCTCGCTGTCCAAGCGCGAAGCCGACGTGGCTGTGTCCCTGGCGCCTCCGAAGGAGGGCAAGATCGTCGCCCGCAAGCTCACCGATTACAGGCTCGGGCTCTACGCCACCGCGGATTATCTCGGCCGGCACCCGGCCATCGGCGCGCCGGACGATCTCCATGCCCATGAGATGATCGGCTATATCGACGATCTCATCTTCACGCCCGAGCTCGACTACCTCGATGAGGTCTCGAAGGGCCTGCGCCCGCGGCTCCAGAGCTCGAACCTCGTCGCGCAGGTGCAGGCCGCGGTCGCAGGCGCGGGCATCTGCGTCCTGCCCCATTTCGTGGCGAGCCTCGACGCCCGGCTCGTGCCGGTGCTCCCGGAGACGGTCTCCATCGTCCGCTCCTTCTACCTCATCGTCCACGCGGACCTGAAGGACGTGGCGCGCATTCGGGCCACCATGGATTTCCTGGTCCGGGAGGTCAGGGCGGCCCGCACCCTGTTCATGCCCTAGCGCCGGTCCTTCTCGTCCGGGAGGCTTCACGCGGGCGACCCGAGGCCTTAAGTGATCCGCAACACAGGAGCGGAGACCCCCATGCCCTCGAAGCTCGAGCAGTTGCGCGCCATGACCGTCGTCGTCGCCGATACGGGCGATCTCGATGCCGTGCGCCGCCTCAAACCTCAGGATTGCACCACCAACCCGACCCTGCTCCTGAAAGCAGTCGAGACCCCGGCCTATGCCTCCATCGTGGACGAGGCGCTCGCCTGGGGCGCCCGCCAATCGGGCTCCCATGACGGCGTCGTCGCGGCGGTTTGCGACCGGCTCGCGGTCGCGTTCGGGGCGGAGCTCGCCGGCATTGTGCCAGGCCGGGTCTCCACGGAGGTCGACGCGGACCTCTCCTTCGATACGGAGGCCACCCTCGCCAAAGCGCGGGAGATCGTCGCCGCCTACGAGGCCCGCGGCATCGGGCGCGAGCGGATCCTGATCAAGATCGCCTCCACCTGGGAGGGCATCCGTGCCGCCGAGGTGCTGCAGCGCGAGGGCATCGATTGCAACCTCACGCTCCTCTTCTCGCTCGCTCAGGCCTCGGCCTGCGCGGATGCGGGCGTGTTTCTCATCTCGCCCTTCGTCGGGCGCATCCTCGACTGGCATGTGAAGGCGGGCGGCGGGCCTTACTCCGGCGAGACGGATCCGGGCGTGCTCTCGGTCCGGCGCATCTACGCCTATTACAAGGCGCACGGGATCGACACCGTCGTGATGGGCGCGTCCTTCCGCAACATCGGCGAGATCGAGGCGCTGGCGGGCTGCGACCGGCTCACCATTTCCCCGGCACTGCTCGACGAGCTCGCGGCCGCCGACGGCACCCTGCCGCGCAAGCTGTCGCCCGACGCGATCGCGGACGCGCCCGCCCGCATGCATCTCGACGAGAAGGCGTTCCGCTTCGCCATGAACGAGGACGCCATGGCCTCCGACAAGCTCTCGGAGGGCATCCGCTCCTTCGTGAAGGATCTGCGCTCGCTCCGGGCGCTGGTGTCGAAGCGCCTGGACAGCAAGGCGGCGGCTTAGAACGGCCGCCTCCCGCGCCTGGGGTGGGGCGTGATCGCTAGGCCCTCTCCGCCAGCGCCTTCTCCCGCATCGCCGTGAGCGTCATGGCCGGGGTGATCGTCTCCGGGTCGATGAGGCAGTGCAGGATGGTGGGCTTGCCAGAGGCCATGGCGCGCTCCAGCGCCGGGGCGAAATCCTCCGTGCGCTCCACCCGCTCCCCGTGGCCGCCGAAGGCCCGGGCGTAAGCCGCGAAATCTGGGTTCTTCAGCGCGGTCGCGGAGACGCGGCCCGGATATTCGCGCTCCTGGTGCATGCGGATGGTGCCGTACATGCCGTTGTCGATGAGCACGACGACGATGCCGAGGTCGTATTGCACGGCGGTCGCGAATTCCTGCCCGTTCATGAGGAAGTCGCCGTCGCCCGCAAAGCACACGACGGTGCGTTCCGGCATCATGCGCTTGGCGCCGACGGCCGCCGGCACCCCGTAGCCCATGGAGCCGGAGGTGGGGGCGAGCTGCGTTCCGTAATGGCGGAACGGCCAGAAGCGGTGGATCCAGGTCGCGAAATTGCCGGCGCCGTTGCAGAAGATCGTGTCGGCCGGCAGCGTCCGCCTGAGATAGGTCATCACCTCGCCCATCTGAAGCGCGCCGGGGTGACGGATCGGGGCCGGGTCGCTCCAGGCGAGATACTCCGCGTGAGCCTCGCCGGTGCGGGCGCCCCAGGGGATCGTCTGTGGGGGCTGCACGCCCTCGAGGGCCGCCGAGAAGGCGGTCGGCGAGGCGTTGATGGCGAGGTGCGGGCGGTAGACCCGCCCGAGCTCGTCCGGATCCGGGTGCACGTGGACGAGCGTCTGCCGCGGAGCCGGCACCTCGAAGAGGGTATAGGCCTGCGAGGGAACCTCCGACATGCGCCCGCCCACGAGGAGCACGAGGTCTGAGTCCTTGATGCGCGCGAGAAGCTTCGGGTTGATGCCGAGCCCCACGTCGCCCGCATAGGAGCCGTGATCGGCCGGGAACAGCATCTGGCGCCGGAAGGAGCAGGCGACCGGGAGCTGGAAGCGCTCCGCGAAGCGCGTGAAGCGCTGCACGGCCTGGGCCGACCAGCGGCTGCCGCCGAGGATCGCGACCGGGCGCTCGGCCGCCCAGATAAGTTTTTGCAGCTCGGCCATCTGGGCCGGCGCCGGGTGTGTCTCGATGGGGTCGCAGGGCGGGGCGTCGGCGACGGCGGCGGCTTGCGTCAGCACGTCCTCCGGCAGGGCGATCACCACGGGTCCCGGGCGCCCGCTCGTCGCCACGTGGAAGGCGCGGGAGATGAGCTCGGGAAAGCGGGCCGGATCGTCCACCTCCGTGACCCATTTGGCGACGGAGCCGTAGGTGGCCCTGTAGTCGAGCTCCTGGAACGCCTCCCGCTCGCGCATGCCGCGCTCCACCTGGCCGACGAAGAGGATCATCGGGGTGGAGTCCTGCCGGGCGATGTGCAGGCCGGGCGAGGCGTTGGTGGCGCCGGGGCCGCGGGTGACGAAGCAGATGCCGGGGCGCCCCGTGAGCTTGCCGTAGGCCTCCGCCATCATGGCGGCCCCGCCCTCCTGCCGGCAGACGGTCACCTGGATGGAGGCGTCGTAGAGGGCGTCGAGCACCGCAAGGTAGCTCTCGCCCGGCACGCAGAAGAGGTGGTCCACCCCTTGCGCGAGGAGCTGGTCGACCAGGATCTGGCCGCCGGTGCGGGAGGATTGGCTCATCGGGACCTCTTCAATGACGACAAACTGAAACGGCGGCGGCGCGTCAGGCGCCCCAGGCGGGATCGGCCAGCACCTCGTCGGTGTGCTCGCCGAGCCGCGGCGACGGGCGGTCCGCCACCATGGGCTCGCCGTTCATCACGATGGGCGAGCGAACGGAGGGGATAGCGCCGCCCCGGGCATGGGGCGCCGGCAGGTCGATGCGCATGCGGCGCGCCAGCACCTGCGGGTCGGCGAACACGTCCGCCACCGTGTTGATCGGCCCCGCCGGCACGCCCTCGGGGGCGAGCTCCGCGACGAGCGCGTCGCGATTGCGCTGCATCAGGAGCTCGGTGAGGAGCGGCACCAGGACGGCGCGGTTCTTCACCCGCAGCGGGTTGGTGCGGAAGCGCTCGTCGTCGGCAAGGTCCGGGCGGCCGAGCACCCGCACGAATTTGGCGAACTGCCCGTCATTGCCCACCGCGATGATCACGTGGCCATCCGCCACCGGGAACACCTGGTAGGGCACGATGTTCGGATGGGCGTTGCCCATCCGCTGCGGCGCGCGGCCGGAGGCGAGGAAGTTCATCGCCTGATTGGCAAGAACGCTCGTCTGCACGTCGAGGAGCGCCATGTCGAGATGGGAGCCCTCGCCGGTGGCGTCCCGCTGGCGCAGGGCCGCCAGGATGCCGATGGCCGAGTAGATGCCCGTGAAGATGTCGGCGAACGCCACGCCGGGCTTCTGGGGCTCCGCATCCGCCTCGCCCGTGAGGTCCATGATGCCGCCCATGCCCTGGATGATGAAGTCGTAGCCGGCGCGGGGCGCATAGGGCCCGGTCTGGCCGAAGCCCGTGATCGAGCAATAGACGAGGCGCGGGTTCACGGCCTTGAGGCTCTCGTAGTCGAGGCCGTATTTCCTGAGGCCGCCGAGCTTGAAGTTCTCGATGAGCACGTCCGCCTTGGCGGCCATCCGACGGACGATCGCCTGGCCTTCGGGCGTCTCGAAATCCACCGCGACCGAGCGCTTGCCGCGGTTGCACGAATGGAAATAGGCGGCGGAGAGATGCTCGCCGTCGGCCCCCTCCACGAAGGGCGGGCCCCAGCCGCGGGTGTCGTCTCCGGATCCGGGGCGCTCCACCTTCACCACGTCGGCGCCCAGATCCGCGAGGGCCTGGCCGACCCAGGGTCCCGCCAGAATGCGCGCCAGTTCCAGAACCTTCACCCCCGCGAGGGGTTTTCCCGCTTCAGCCGCCATCGTTCCCGCCACCGTCGCTGCCCGCGTCGCCACTGATCGCGATGGCATAGGCGAGGAACTGCATGGCGAAAAGGGTGATCGCGTAGATCTCCAGCGAATAGCGGCCGCCGAACCGGAGCGGTGCGGCGAGGGGCGCCGGCGGCTGGCGGCGGAGCGTCATTCGGCGGAAGCGCACGAAGGTGAGCGCGAGACCGATCACCGCCCCAGCGAGCAGGGCCGCCTGCAGGATTCCGAAATCGTATTCCTGGACCTCCCGGGGAATGTAGGCGGCCACCGCCGCGACCCCGAGGCCGGTGCGGATCCAGGCCATCCGCGCGGTCTCGCTCGTCTGTGCGACCCGGTGAGCGAGGCCGAAGAAGGCCCAGAGCCAGCCCTCCGTGCCGTATTCGAGCACCCCGTCGGTGGCATCGATGAGGAGGATGCAGCCGACCACCAGCATGGCCAATGGCACGGGCCGGCGCACCATGATGCGCTCCACGACGGGGAGCACCACAAGGCGCAGGAGCGCGAAGTTGAGGAGGATGTTCAGCAGCACATCCGTCAGGCTCTGCGCGGCCCAGGCGCTGAGGGCCGTCAGCGCGGCCCCGAAGGCGAACCAGGTCCAGGGCACCGAGCGCGTTCGGGCAAAGCCGATGAGGAAGAAGAAGATCGGGGCGGCCATACGGCCGACAAGACGCCAGCCGTTCTCGTCCGGGGCGAAGTAATAGCCGTAATGGTCGATGAGGAAGGCGGCGACGCCGACGAATTTCAGGACGTCCGTCGTGGTGACGCCCGTGCGGCTCTCGGCGCTCCGGAGGAGGGTATCGGCAGCGGCCAAGGGCGCCTCTCGTGAAAAGGCCGGGCTCGAGGCCCGGCCGGATCGTCGTCGGAGCCCCGCCCCATATAGCGCGCGGGCGGGGCG
This sequence comes from Microvirga sp., assembly GCA_036562855.1. Lineage (GTDB taxonomy): Bacteria > Pseudomonadota > Alphaproteobacteria > Rhizobiales > Beijerinckiaceae > Microvirga. The sequence goes on along the minus strand of DATCJK010000035.1, from coordinate 166,059 downwards.
GCTCCAGCAGGGTCGTCGCAGCCCCGCCAGGCCAGCGCAGGGGCGGGGCCTTGGCGGATCAGAAGAACGCCTGAAGGCCCGTCTGGGCACGGCCCAGGATGAGGGCGTGCACGTCGTGGGTGCCCTCGTAGGTGTTCACGGTCTCCAGGTTCTGCGCATGGCGCATCACGTGGTATTCCTCCTGGATGCCGTTGCCGCCATGCATGTCCCGGGCGATCCGGGCGATGTCGAGGGCCTTGCCGCAATTGTTGCGCTTCACGAGCGAGATCATCTCGGGCGCCACGCGGCCCTCGTCGAAGAGACGGCCGACCCGCAAGGAAGCCTGAAGGCCGAGGGTGATCTCGGTCATCATGTCGGCGAGCTTCTTCTGGACGAGCTGCGTCGCCGCGAGCGGCCGATTGAACTGCTTGCGGTCGAGGGTGTATTGCCGCGCCCGGTGCCAGCAATCCTCCGCCGCGCCGAGCGCGCCCCAGGAGATGCCGTAGCGAGCCCGGTTGAGGCAGCCGAAGGGACCCTTGAGGCCCTGCACGTTCGGCAGGAGCGCATCCTCGCCGACCTCGACGCCGTCCATGACGATCTCGCCGGTGATCGAGGCGCGAAGGGAGAGCTTGCCGCCGATCTTGGGGGCGGAGAGACCCTTCATGCCCTTCTCGAGGATGAAGCCGCGGATCTGGTTGTCGTGCGCGGCGGACTTCGCCCAAACGACGAACACGTCCGCGATGGGGGAGTTCGAGATCCAGGTCTTGGCGCCGGAGATGCGGTAGCCGCCGTCGATCTTCTCGGCGCGGGTCTTCATGCCGGCCGGGTCCGAGCCCGCATCCGGCTCCGTGAGGCCGAAGCAGCCCACATACTCGCCCGACGCCAGCTTCGGCAGGTACTTCTTGCGCTGCGTCTCGTCCCCGTAGGCGTAGATCGGGTACATGACGAGGGAGGATTGCACGCTCATCATGGAGCGGTAACCGGAATCGACCCGCTCGATCTCGCGCGCCACGAGGCCGTAGGAGACGTAGGAGGCGCCGGCGCAGCCGTAATCCTCGGGCAGCGTCACGCCGAGAAGGCCCGCCTCGCCCATGAGGTTGAACAGGCCGCGATCCGTCTTCTCCTCCCGGTAGGCCTCGATCACCCGCGGCAGAAGCTCGCCTTGAGCGAAGGCGCGGGCCGCGTCGCGGATCATGCGCTCGTCGTCGGAGAGCTGGTCGTCGAGGAGGAAGGGGTCGTCCCACTGGAAGCTGGCGGGGGCGGGGGCGTCCTTCGGCTTCGGAACGGGCACGGCGTTCATGGGTCAAGGCTCCGGTCTGTCGGTTCGCCCCGGTTTGGGGCCGCGTCGACCCTCAGGTCCACGCACAATCCTGCGATCCCCAATGTGGGGTGCCGCCGCGGCGGCGTCCACGCGCAAAAGCGGGACGCCCGCGGGGCAAAAACGCCCAGGAGACGGAGCCTCCCGGGCGCGGGCGATCAGGCGCCCACGTCGAACTTGACGCCCTGGGCGAGCGGCAGGCTCGTCCCGTAGTTCAGGGTGTTGGTGGCCCGGCGCATATAGGCCTTCCAGGAATCCGAGCCCGCCTCGCGGCCGCCGCCCGTCTCCTTCTCGCCGCCGAACGCGCCGCCGATCTCGGCACCCGAGGGGCCGATATTGACGTTCGCGATGCCGCAATCGGAGCCGGCGGCGGAGATGAAGCGCTCCGCTTCCCGCATGTCGAGGGTGAAGATCGAGGAGGAGAGGCCGGCCCCGACCGCGTTATGCCATTGCATCACCTCGTCGAAGGTGCGGTAGCGCATCACGTAGAGGATCGGCGCGAAGGTCTCGCGCTCGACGGGTCCGGTCTGCGACGGCATCTCCACGAGGGCCGGGCGGGCATAGAAGCCCTCGCCCGCCGCATTGTAGCGCCCGCCTCCGTGGACGGTGCCGCCGGCCGCGCGGGCCTCCTCGAGCGCTCGCTCCATGCCGGTGAAGGCCGCCTCGTCGATGAGCGGGCCGACAAGCGTGCCCTCCGCCCGGGGATCGCCGATGCGCACGCTCTCGTAGACCCGGCGCAGCTTCGGCACGAGGGCGTCGTAGACGCTCTCATGGACGAAGAGGCGGCGCAAAGTGGTGCAGCGCTGGCCAGCCGTGCCCATGGCCGCGAAGGCGATGCCGCGCAGGGCGAGATCGAGATCCGCCGTGGGCGCCACGATGGCGGCGTTGTTGCCGCCGAGTTCCAGGATCGCCCGGGCAAAGCGCGCCGCGAGCTTGGGGCCGACCTGACGGCCCATGGCCGTCGAGCCCGTCGCCGAGAGCACCGGCACCCGGTGGTCCTCGACGAGGATCTCGCCGATCTCGCGGCCGCCGACGATGACCTCCGAGAGGCCCGCCGGAACGCCGCCGAAGCGCTTGGCCGCCCGCTCGACGATGGCCTGGGTGGCGAGCGCCGTGAGCGGGGTCTTCTCGGACGGCTTCCACACCACGGAATCGCCGCACACGAAGGCGAGCGCCGCGTTCCAGGACCACACGGCCACGGGGAAGTTGAAGGCGGAGATGACGCCGCACACGCCGAGCGGGTGCCAGGTCTCCATCATGCGGTGGTCGGCGCGCTCGGTCGCGATGGTGAGGCCATAGAGCTGGCGGGAGAGGCCGACCGCGTAATCGCAGATGTCGATCATCTCCTGCACCTCGCCGAGGCCCTCGGAGACGATCTTGCCGGCCTCGAGGGTCACGAGACGGCCAAGGTCGTCCTTGGCGGCCCGCAGCTCCTCGCCGATGAGGCGCACGAACTCGCCCCGGCGCGGGGCCGGCACGAGGCGCCAGGCCTGGAAGGCCTCGTGCGCCCGGCCGATGGCGGCCTTGGCCTCCTCGGGGGTCGTCTCGCGCACATGGGTGATGGTCTCGCCGGTGATGGGCGAGCGGGCGACGAGGCCGCCCGGCGCGAAGGCCTCGGCGGGAACGCCGAGACGCTTCAGGATCGCGAGAGCCTCGTCCTTGGCGCTCTGGTTCGCCGCGACAGGCTTCAGCATGGCTTGGGATGTCATCGTGTATCTCCTCGGGAGGCCGGGCGCTCGAGGCTACGCAGCCGAGCGCCCGGCCATTCCTGTTGCAGGCTTTAAACCAGGGTCGCGCGACCGCGTCGAGGCTCTTGCGGCCGCCGGTTCCTCAATCGTCATGGCAAGGCGGGCGGTTCAGGGTGATCGGCCGCCTTGCCGTCCCTCATTGGGATCAGGCGACGGCGTCGAGGCGCTTGTCGCCGGCAACGACGGTCAGGCGCTCGATTCCGATCCGCTCGCCCGCATAGACGCGGCCGAACCGGTTGGCGAGGAAGACGGGCAGGGCCACCTCCTCCTGCCGGCGGAAGCCCGCCTGCGGAAGGTGCCCCTCGGCCAGGAGATCGAGCATGGCGCAGATGCCCGCCGCGGTCGTCACCTGAATCGCCGTGCGCTCCACGCCACCGACGGTCTGACCATAGATCTGCCGCGCGTAGGTGTCCTGCACGTGGCGCCCATCCTTCTCGCCGGTCACGGTGACGAACACGATCACCACGTCCTGGAGCGTCGCCGGAACGGCATTCTCCAGAATGTCCTTCAGGACCTCCCGGCGGCGGCGCAGCTGCAGGTCGTTGAGGAGCACCCGCATCAGGTCGCAATGGCCCGGATAGCGGATCGTCTTGTAGTTGAGGCTGCGCACCTGTCCCTCGAGGGTCTCGCACAGGGTGCCGAGGCCGCCCGAGGTGTTGAACGCCTCGTAGCGAGTGCCGTCCAGGGAGAACTCCTCGCGCTCCTCCATGGCCGGCACCTCGCGGAGCTTTCCGTCCACGATCGCCTCACAGCGCTCGATGTACTCGTTGATGACGCCGTCCGTGCTCCAGGTCAGGTTGTAGGAGAGCGCGTTCGAGGGATATTGCGGCAGGGCGCCCACGCGCAGGCGCACGGCGTCCAGGCTGTCAAAGCGGCTGGCGATGTCGTGGGCGACGATGGAGATGAAGCCCGGGGCGAGGCCGCATTGCGGGATGAAGGCCGTGGACGCGCCCTCGGCGAGCTCCTTCACCATGCGGGTCGTCGCCACGTCCTCGGTGAGGTCGAAATAGTTCACGTCGGCGATCCGGGCGGCCTGCGCGATATGGCCCGTCAGGTGGTAGGGCGCGGCGCTCAGCACGGCGTAACGGCCTTTCAGGGCCGCCTGGAGAGCCACCGCGTCGCTGATGTCGAGGGCGAGCGTGGCAATCCCGCGGCTCGCCACATCCGCCAAGGCCGCCTCGGACCGATCCCCCACCGTGACCGCGTAATCGCCCGTCGCATGGAGCATGTCGGCGATGGTCGCGCCAATCTTGCCCGCTCCGACAACCAGAACCGGATGCATTCGTCTCTCCCTAACAATGATGGAACGGAACATAACCCGGGCTCCGGCGCATCGCCATGGACAGGCTGACGAAAAGCCGAGTAGGTTTCGGCACATCGCCGTAAACATTGGTCACTTCGATGCTCGACTCCACCGACCGCGCCATCCTGGGGCTGCTCCGCGACAATGCCCGGATCGGCCATGCCGAGGCAGCCCGGCGGCTCAGGCTCTCCCGCACCACGGTGCAGGCCCGGGTGGAGAGCCTGGAGCGTCGCGGCATCATCGCGGGCTACACCCTGCGCCTTGCCGAGGAGGTGAGCCGGCGGGTCGTGAAGGCGCAGGTCACCATCGTGATCGCGCCGAAAGCCTCGAGGGCAGTCACCGCGGCGCTTCAGCGCATGCCTGAGATCAGGGCCCTCCATTCGGTGGCGGGCCCCTTTGACTTCCTGGCCGTGGTCGAGGCAGAGGACGTGCCGTCGCTCGACGCCGCCCTCGATCGGATCGGGGCCGTGGAGGGCGTCGAGCGCACCCAGTCCTCCATCATCCTCTCCACGAAATTCGAGCGATGAGCCGCACGGCACCCCGGATCTCGGGGCCGGGTAAGGAATACGGCCGATGACCGATTCAGCAGCCGACGTGGTGATCGTCGGCGGAGCCGCCATGGGCTCCTCCGTGGCCTACCACCTCCTCGCCGATCCCGCCTTTCGCGGACGCGTCGTGGTGGTGGAGAAGGACCCGACCTACCAGCGCTCCGCCTCCGCCCTCTCGGCGGCCTCGATCCGCCAGCAGTTCTCCAGCCCCGTGAACATCCGGATCTCGCTCCACGGGATCGCCTTCCTACGGTCCATCGGCGAGCATCTGGAGGTGGATGGCGAGCGGCCCGAGATCGGGCTTCGGGAGGGCGGATACCTCTACTGCGCCAGCCCGGCCGGAGCTTCGGTGCTGGAGGAGAACCAAGCCTTGCAGCAGGCGGAGGGCGCGGACATTCTCCTGCTCGACCCCGGTGCCTTGAGGGCGCGCTTCCCCTGGCTCAACACGGATGATCTGGCGGCCGGCACCTGGGGCCGGAGCGGGGAGGGGTGGTTCGACGGCTGGGGGCTTCTGCAGGCCTTCCGGCGCAAGGCGCGGTCTCTCGGTGCGGAATACCGTCAGGGCACCGTCACGGGTCTCGATCGGGAGGGCGGCCGCATCACGGGCGTGCGGCTTGACGACGGCACCCTCATCCCCTGCGGCGCGGTGGTGAACTGCGCTGGATCCGGTGGGCGGGCGCTCGCGCAACTGGCCGGCCTCGATATCCCCGTGACGCCGAAGCGGCGCTACGTGTTCACCTTCACCTGCCGGGAGCGGGTGGAGAATTGCCCGCTCCTGATCGATGTGTCGGGTGTCTATGTGCGGCCGGAGGGCGAGGGGTTCATCTGCGGCGCCTCCCCCTCCGCCGAGGCCGATCCCGACTGGAGCGACGAGGACCCCGCCACCCAGGAGGTCGATCACGGATTCTTCGAGGAGGTGATCTGGCCGGCCCTGGCGAACCGGGTGCCCGCCTTCGAGGCGATCCGCCCGGGCCGGGCCTGGGCCGGTCCATACGACATGTGTCTTCTCGACCATAATGCCATCGTCGGCCGGGCGGGGCCGGACAACTTCTATCTCTGCAACGGATTTTCGGGCCACGGACTCCAGCAATCCCCGGCCGTGGGCCGTGGGCTCGCCGAGCTGCTGATAGACGGACGCTACCGGACCCTCGATCTCGCCGATCTCGGCTTCGAGCGGGTCCTCGCCGGGCGCCCGCTCCTCGAGCGCAACGTGATCTGACCGGGCGGGTCGCGACGTCTTCTCCTCGATCGCGACGCGATCTGCCCGGGTCAGTCGCGGCTGTAGGCCCGCACGCGTCCCAGGCGGTTGGTCTCCCGCCGGTAGAGATCGGGCTTGGCGTTGCCGCTGCCGCTGGCGAAAGCACCGGTACCGGACGCCATTTTCGTGGCGAGCGCTGCATCGGCCCGCTGGTCGAGCTCCAGGGTCCCGGGTGCGCCGGCCCGCTCGTCGGCGCGGCGGTCGCCCTCGACGGGCAGGGTGCTGCGGCCTTGGTCGGAGAGGCTCGCCTCGCCGGTCTGGAGGTCCGACGTGCCGAGCACCGAGGGGTCGTCCGCCATCGCCGTCATGCCGGGAATCGCCTGCAGGTTGCTGTTTCCGGTGTTCATGCCGCCCGTGATGCCGGCGCCGAGCGGGGCGCCCATATCGACGCCGCTCTGGGCGCCCCCCGCTCCCCGGCCGCTCATCCACTCCTCGGAGCGGCGGTCGAGATCCACGGGGTCGAACATTTCGATCACCCGGATCGCCTCCTCCATGTTCTCCCGGTCGACACGGGCCGAGATGAGCACGCAGCCGTGCTGCAGGCCCTGACCGAACAGCTGGAGGTCGTCGTCCGGCAGGGGCAGATCGTGAAGCTCGGCCAGGAGGTCGTCGCGGGCCGACAGCTCCCGAAAGCCGGAGATGGAGGAGACGTTCCGTCCCTCGTTCTCGCCAATCACAGTCACGCGATCACGGGTCACGCCCGCCTGCATCATGGCCTGCAGGGCCTGCTGGGCGGTGGCGGCGTCCTGGAACAGAGCGGCGATGACTTGGGGCATGAGGGGTCTCCGATCCGGCATGTTCTTCTCAACGGACGGGAATTCGCGGGTGTTCCCTCGAGTTCCGCCCTCCCCTCAGACCCTATTAACCGTTCTGGGGCCTTCCTTTTTGAAGCCGGCTATGGTTGTCATGGATCTGTCATAAGACTGTCACCGGCCCTTAACGGCCCATGACCATGAACAACGAGAACCATCCAACCAGGATGGGAGGGAGAAGCACACCCATGGTGAAGACCACGACTACCCTTGCCGCGCTGGCGTTCAGCCTCGCATCGACCTCTGCCTTCGCGCAGACCGAGATCCAGTGGTGGCACGCGATGACCGGTGCCAACAACGACGTCGTGAACAAGCTGGCCGAGGAATTCAACGCCACCCAGAAGGACTACAAGGTCGTCGCGACCTACAAGGGGTCCTATGCGGACACGATGAATGCCGGCATCGCGGCGTTCCGGGCCGGCAACGCCCCGCACATCATGCAGGTCTTCGAGGTCGGCACCGCGACCATGATGGGCGCCAAGGGCGCCATCAAGCCGGTGGCCGAGCTCATGAAGGAAGCCGGAGAGAAGTTCGATCCGCAGGCTTACCTGCCGGCCGTGTCGGGCTACTACTCGACCGCGAAGGGCGAGCTGCTCTCGTTCCCCTTCAACTCCTCGTCCACGGTGATGTGGTACAACAAGGACGCCTTCCGCAAGGCGGGCCTGAACGCCGACGCCCCGCCGAAGACCTGGCCTGAGGTGTTCGAGGCCGCCAAGAAGCTGCAGGCTTCCGGCCACCCGAATTGCGGCTTTGCCACCGCCTGGGTCACCTGGGTCAACCTCGAGCAGTTCTCCGTGTGGCACAACGTGCCGCTGGCCACCAAGGCGAACGGCATCGACGGCTTCGACACGGAGCTCAAGATCAACTCGCCGCTCCACGTGAAGCACCTGCAGAACCTGGTCGACCTCCAGAAGACCAAGACCTTCGACTATGCGGGCCGCACCAACACGGGCGAGGGCCGGTTCACTTCGGGCGAGTGCCCGATCATGATCACCTCCTCGGGCTTCTACGGCAACGTGAAGGCCAACGCGAAGTTCGAGTGGGCCAACGCCCCGATGCCGTACTATCCGGACGCGCCGGGCGCCCCGCAGAACTCCACTCTCGGCGGCGCTTCGCTGTGGGTGATGGGCGGCAAGAAGGCCGACGAGTACAAGGGCGTGGCGAAGTTCTTCGCCTTCCTGTCGGACACGGATCGCCAGGCGAAGCTGCACACGGATTCGGGCTACCTCCCGATCACCAAGGCGGCTTACGAGAAGGTCAAGGCGTCGGGCTTCTACAAGACGAACCCCTACCTCGAGACCCCGCTGCTCCAGCTCACCAACAAGCCGCCGACAGAGAATTCCCGCGGCCTGCGCCTCGGCAACCTCGTCCAGATCCGCGACGTGTGGGCTGAGGAGATCGAGGCGGCCCTCCAGGGCAACAAGTCGGCCCAGGCTGCGCTCGACGCGGCCGTGGAGCGCGGCAACCAGATGCTGCGTCAGTTCGAGCGGACCGCCAGCCGCTAAGGCCGGTTCTCCCGAGATCGTCCCGGGCGGCCTCAAGGCCGCCCGGGATTCTTCCTTTCAGACCCGGCCCGGCCGGACCCGTTCTGCGGTGCGACAAGGTTCCCCGAACGCAATGGACAAGCGCGCTATCTTCTCCAGCAAGCTGCTGCCGTATGCGCTTCTTGCGCCGCAGATCGCCATCACGCTGATCTTCTTCTACTGGCCCGCGAGCCAAGCCGTGTGGCAGTCGTTCCTGCTGCAGGACGCGTTCGGCTTGTCGACCGAATTCGTGGCCTTCGAGAACTACGAGGCGCTGTTCAAGCAGCCCGAATACTACCGGGCCATGAGCACCACCGCGGTCTTCTCGTTTCTCGTGGCCGCCATCTCCATGGGAACAGCCCTCCTCCTCGCGAGCCAAGCCGACAAGAACATCCGCGGCAGCGGCGTCTACAAGACCCTGCTGATCTGGCCCTACGCCGTTGCGCCGGCCATCGCGGGCGTGCTGTGGATCTTCATGTTCCATCCCTCGCTCGGGACGCTGGCGCGGCCGATCCGTGCCATGGGCATCGATTGGAACCCGCTTCTCAACGGCAACCACGCGCTCATCCTGCTCGTGCTCGCCTCCGCCTGGAAGCAGATCTCCTACAACTTCCTCTTCTTCCTCGCGGGGCTCCAGGCGATCCCGCGCAGCGTCATCGAGGCGGCGGCGATCGACGGGGCCGGACCCATGCGCCGGTTCTGGACGATCATCTTCCCGCTGCTCTCGCCCACCACCTTCTTCCTGTTCGTCGTGACGATCGTCTACGTGTTCTTCGAGACCTTCGGCACCATCGACGCGGTGACGGGCGGCGGCCCCGCCGGCAGCACCACCACCCTCGTCTACAAGGTCTACGCGGACGGCCGCCTTGGGGGTGACCTCGGCAGCTCCGCCGCACAATCCGTCATCCTGATGGTGATCGTGATCGCCCTGACCGCGTTCCAGTTCCGCTTCGTCGAGCGCAAGGTTCAGTACTGATGCCGCACGGTCCCGCTTCGCTCACACACGGTTCGCGCCCGATAACCGGGAACCGCTCACACGAGGTCGACGCCTGATGGTCGAGAACCGCCGCCTCGGCACCGTCTTCGCCTATGCCGTGCTCGCGCTCGGCATCCTCCTCGTGGCCTTCCCGGTCTATCTCGCGGTCCTGGCGTCCACTTTCGATGGTCCCACCATCATCAACGGGAACATGCCGCTCCTGCCTGGCGATCAGGCGGACGAGAACTACTACCGGACGCTCTTCGTGGGCGCGTCGAGCTCTACCCGCGAGCCGGTCGGCAACATGATGCTGAACTCCTTCATCATGGCCATGGGCATCGCGGTGGGTAAGATCCTGATCTCGATCCTCTCCGCCTTCGCGGTGGTCTATTTCAGCTTCCCACTTCGGAAAACGGCGTTCTGGGTGATCTTCATCACCCTCATGCTGCCCGTCGAGGTGCGCATCTATCCGACTTACAAGATCGTCGCGGATCTCGGCCTGCTCGACACCTATACGGGCCTCATCCTGCCCCTCATCGCCTCTGCGACGGGCACGCTCCTCTTCCGCCAGTTCTTCATGACGATCCCGGACGAGTTGCTGGAGGCCTCCAAGATCGACGGCGCCGGCGCGTTCCGCTTCTTCAAGGACACGCTCGTCCCGCTGTCCCTCACCACCATGGCGGCGCTCTTCGTCATTCAGTTCATCTACGGCTGGAACCAGTATCTCTGGCCGCTCCTCATCACCACGAAGGACTCGATGCAGACCATCGTGATCGGCATCAAGAAGATGATCACGACGCAGGATGCGCTGACCGAGTGGCAGATCGCCATGACGACAGCGGTCCTGGCCATGCTGCCGCCGGTGATCGTGGTCATTCTGATGCAGAGGTTTTTCGTGAAGGGTCTCGTCGAGACCGAGAAATAGGAACGGACGCGGCTCGAAGGCTTGTGCCGGACCAGGAAGCAAGAACGGGCGCCGGATGTGGAAACCGGCGGGGTTTAGGGGATCAGAATGGCAGTCGTCACCCTCAAGGGCGTACGAAAGATCTATGCGGGCGGTGTCGAGGCCGTGAAGGGCGTCTCCCTCGACATCGAGGACGGCTCCTTCTGCGTGCTCGTCGGGCCCTCGGGCTGCGGCAAATCCACCCTGCTGCGCATGGTGGCGGGCCTCGAGACCATCTCGGACGGAACGGTGGAGATCAGTTCGCGGGTGGTGAACCAGGTCGAGCCGGCGGACCGGGACATCGCCATGGTGTTCCAGAACTACGCGCTCTACCCCCATATGAGCGTCTACGACAACATGGCCTATGGCCTGCGCAACCGTGGCACGCCGAAGGACGAAATCGATCAGCGCGTGCGCGAGGCCGCCCGCATCCTCGCCATCGAGCCCTTCCTCGACCGCAAGCCCCGGGCACTCTCGGGCGGCCAGCGCCAGCGCGTCGCCATGGGCCGCGCCATCGTGCGCAAGCCCCAGGTCTTCCTCTTCGACGAGCCACTCTCGAACCTCGACGCCAAGCTGCGTGTGCAGATGCGCGTGGAGATCAAGCGCCTGCAGCGGGCGCTCGGCGTCACCTCCATCTACGTGACCCACGATCAGGTCGAGGCCATGACGCTGTCCGACAAGCTCGTGGTGATGAATGCGGGCCAGATCGAGCAGGTGGGTAATCCGAGCGAGGTCTACCGCCGACCGCAGACCCGGTACGTCGCCACCTTCATCGGTTCGCCGCCCATGAACATCTTGCCCGGCCGCGTGGAGCGCGACGGGGTGGTGGTGGTGGGCAACGGCCGCCTTGCGGTCACCGACATGCGACCCGGCCTCACGCCCGGCACTGCCGTCGATGTGGGCCTGCGCCCAGAGGACCTGCGGGTCGGCCCGGCGGGCTCGGGAGCCGTGGACCTCGGCGTCGATTTCGTCGAGGAGCTCGGCGCGACCCAGCTCTTCCATGGCAAGATCGAAGGGGCGGAGTTCGTGGTTCAGGCCCCGACCGGTCAGATCGCCGCGGATGCCAAGGCGCTCAGCCTCTCCATCGATCCCGTCAACGTGCATATCTTCGACCCGCAGACCGGACGGCGTCAGGGGCTATAGGCTCGTTCCGGGGCGATTGCTCCCCGTGCGCAAGGCGGTTATGCCTCTTACCTTCGCGGTTTGAGGCATTTCACGACGGTCGGGACCGAAGTGGCTATGCCTCTTGCCTTCACGGTTCGAGGCGATCCATGACGGTCAAGATCGACACGGCTATGCCTCTCGCCCGCACGGTTCGAGGCATTTCATGACGGTCAAGATCGACGGCGCCAAGCTGAAAGCCCGGGATGTCGTGCGCGTGGCGCGGCCCGGCGCCAGCGGGCGCTACGAGAAGGCGGCGCTCCATCCGGCGGCCCGCGAGCGCATCGCGGCGACGCGCGCCTATATCGACCGCACCTGGATGCATGACGACGCGCCGCTCATGTACGCCTTCAACACGGGCGTCGGGCTCTTCAAGGACCAGCGCGTCCTCATCAGCGAGATGGCGGCCTACCAGACGAAGACGGTCTACGCCCACGCCACCGGCGTCGGCGAGCCGTTCTCCGAGGACGTGACCCGGGCCATGATGCTGCTCCGGGCCAATGCCTTCGCCTCCAACTATTCGGGGCCGCAGGTGGAGCTGGTGGAGCGGCTTCTCGCCTTCCTCAATGCGGGCCTCCATCCTGTGATCCCGCAGCGCGGCTCCGTCGGCGCGTCGGGCGATCTGGCGCCACTCGCCCATATGGCGGGCGCGGTCTGCGGCTTTGCCGAGGCCGAGATGATCTACAAGGGCCGGCGTCTGCCAGCCCGCGAGGCCATCGCGAAAGCAGGCTTCGATCCGGACTTCACTCTCGGCGCCAAGGATGCCTCGGCGCTCATCAACGGCTCCACCACGTCGCTGGCGCTCGGCGTGCTCGCGGTCGACGACGCTCGCCGCATCCTGAAGCATGCGGACATCGCCATGTGCCTTTCCCTCGAGGCCATGCGCGGGGAGCTCGCCGCCTTCGACCCGCGTGTCCATCGCGCCCGTCCCCATCCGGGCCAGGCCAAGGTCGCCCGCAACCTCCTGCGCGTGCTCGAGGGTACGAAGCGCTGCTCGCAGGGCGCGCGCGACGTGGTCTTCCCAGACGAGCCGCGCCAGCCTGGCACCCCCGCGAGTCCCCGCGTGCAGGACGTCTACTCCCTGCGCTGCACGCCTCAGGTCCATGGGCCGGCGGTGGAGGGCGTCGAATACGTGGAGCGCATCATCGGGACCGAGATCAACTCGGCCACCGACAACCCGCTCATCTTCGATGACGGGCAGGGCGGCTACGTGTCGATTTCGGGCGGGCACTTTCACGGCCAGTACGTGGCGCAGGCCATGGATCTTCTCGCCATCGCCATGGCCGATCTCGGCTCCATCTCGGAGCGCCGCCTCGCGCGGCTCATCGACCCCACCATGTCCTACGGGCTGCCGCGCAACCTGCTTGCCGGCAAGCGCGGCCTCAACACGGGCTTCGCCACGGTCCAGTGCACCATGTCCGCCCTCGTCATGGAGAACCGGGGCCTCGCGACGCCGGGCTCCGTCGACTCGATCCCGGGCAAATCGAACGCCGAGGACCACATCTCCAACTCCACCTGGTGCGGCCGCAAGGCGCGCATGATCGTGGAGAACGTGGAGCAGATCGTGGCGGGCGAGCTTCTCATGGCGGCCCAGGCCCTGACCCTCGTCGACCCGATCGCCAAGGATTTTCCTCTCGGCAAGGGGTCGCAGGCGGCGCTCGAAGCCATCCGGGCCGTGATCCCGCCGGCTCTCGAAGGCGACCGCTGGTACGCGACCGAGATGCGCCAGGCCCTCGATCTTCTGCGCTCGGGTGCGGTCGTCCAGGCGGTCGAGGGCGCGGTCGGAGCCCTGGAATAGGGCTGTCCGGCCGTGCAGACCGAACGGGTTACGGTCCGGCGCCTGCGCCCGCAGGACGGGCCCGAACTCGTCGCCGCGAATCTGGCGAGCCTCGCGCTGCACGAGCCCTGGGTTCAGCCCTGCCGGAACGAGACGAGCTTCCTTGCCTATCTCGCCTCCTGCGACGGCACCCGGCGGATTGGCTTCATCGCCCGGGAGCGCGCGAGCGGACGCATCGCCGGCGTCGTCAATGCGAGCGAGATCGTGCGCGGCGCGCTCCAGGGCGCCTATCTCGGCTATTACGGCATCGCAGGTTTTGCGGGTCGCGGTCTGATGCGGGATGCGGTGGCGCTCGCGGTCACGCATCTCTTCGCCATCGAGGGCCTGCATCGGCTGGAGGCCAACATCCAGCCGGGCAATGCCCCCTCGCTTGCCCTCGCCCAGCGCCTTGGCTTCCGCAAGGAAGGGTTCTCGCCGCGCTACCTTCGCATCGATGGCGAGTGGCGCGATCACGAGCGCTGGGCGATCCTCGCCGACGAGTGGCGGGGGCTGCCGTCGGATTGAGGCCTACAGGGCCTTGCGCAGAAAGGCGCGGGTGAAGCCCGCGGGATAATCGGGCAATTCGCCGAATACAGCATAGCCGAGCTGTTCATAGAGTCGCCGGGCGTCCGGGTTGAGCGTATCGAGCCAGGCTGCGTGGCAGCCGCGCGTCCGTGCCTTCTCTTCCGCCATGGCGACGAGCCGGCTCGCGAGACCCTGCCCACGTAAGGGCTCGGGCACGAAGATGAGCTCGATGGCAAGCCAGCCGCCGGCCGTGCGCCCCAACAGGCCTCCGACCGCCGCGCCGGTCTCGTCGGTGATCGCGATGGCGAGGTCCTGCCCCTTCGGGGCTTCCGCGAAAAGCATCGCGTTGAAGGCGCGTACACCCTGGAGAATGGTCTCGCGCAGATCGGGCGAGGCCTCTGGGACGAAGTCCAGGCGTATGCTCATGAGGCGGCGACCCGCCGGATGGTTTCGATCAGCACCCGCGCGGCCGCATCTGCATCTTCCACGGAGATCGACTCCGCCGGGTTGTGGCTGATGCCGCCTTTGCAGCGCACGAACAGCATGGCGACGGGACACAGATGCGCCATCGCGACCGCGTCGTGCCCGGCGCCCGAGGGCAGGCGCAGGGGCACGATGCCAAGGCTTGCGGTCGCGGCCGCGAAGGCATCGGCAAGACCTTGGTCCATCGGAGTCGCGGGCGAATCCATGAAGGGCTCGACGCTAAGCGTCACGCCGCGCCGCGCGGCCACCGCCTCGCATTCGGCGAGGATGCTCTCCACCATCGCGTAGCGCACCGCGTCATCGGGCGCGCGAATGTCGAGTGTGAAATCGACCCGGGCCGGGATCACGTTGATGGCGCCCGGCTGCACCGTCGCAACGCCGACCGTCGCCACCGTATCCGTGCGCGTGGCGCCGATACGCTCCACGATGCCGACCATCTCCGCGACTGCGGCGAGCGCATCGCGCCGGAGGCCCATCGGGACCGTGCCGGCATGGCCAGCCTCGCCGATCACATGGGCGCGGGCGCGGGTGATGCCGTTGATGGCCGAGACGATGCCGACCGGCAGGTTCTCGATCTCCAGAACCGGACCCTGCTCGATATGGACCTCAAGGTAGCCGCGATACCCGTTCGGATCGCGGGCGAGCGCAGGGATGCTATCCGGGTCGCCGCCGAAGGTCGCGAGCGCGTCGCGCAGCCTCGTTCCCTGCGCGTCGCGCCCGTCCAGCCATGTCGGGTCGTAGCGTCCCGCGAGGGCCGCCGAGGTGGAGAGGTTCGAGGGAAAGCGCACGTTCTCCTCATCCCCGAAAGCGACCACTTCGAGGGGGATTGCCAGACCCTCCTCGCGCAGCGCCTGCGCCGCGACGATGCCGAGCACCACACCGAGATTGCCGTCGTAGCGGCCCGCATCCACGACGCTGTCGATGTGGGATCCGACGAGGATTGCCGGCCCATCGCCGCCCTGGCGGCCGGCCACGCTGCCGGCCGCATCGATGTGAGCGTCGAGCCCCGCCTCCCGCATCATCGTCAGCACCGCGTCCGCGGCCTGCCGGTGGGCTGGCGAGAGATAGAGCCGTGTGAGACGGCCAGGCTCGTCGGTGAATTGCGCAAGATGCTCGATCAGCGCCATCACGCGCCGGCCGAGGCTGAGATCGGGGGAGGTCATGCGGCCACGCTAGCGGCCCCGGCGCCTGACCTCAACCACCGCTTTGCGCCCACGGGCCATCGCGTGAGCGCGCCGAGCATGACGCTCCCATGGATCGGGCGGCGCAGGCATGAACTGGCGGATGGCAGCTGCAATCCTGACAGGAGAGGTTTGCTGCCGCCGGTCCATTCCTCGCTCAGGAAGCTTCCGCTTCGTTCTCCCGCAGGTCGTCCAGGATCGCGTGGCGCTCGGCGTCCGATTCGGCCAGCCGATGCACATGGATTTCCGTGGCGCCCTGCTGGCGCACGCGGGCGGTCCAGCGGGTTCGGCCCTGCGATCCGGGCGCCGCCCCGGCAGTTGCGATGTCCACCACCCGCGCCGATCCGTCAGGCTCGCGCCGGACCGCGATGATGACGGCATCGACCACGTCGAGCACCAGGGCCTCGTCGAGGGGATGCACACCGACCACGTAGCGCCGGCCGGAGCGCCCGCGCCAGGAACTCAAGGCCAGGGACGATTGCCGCAGGCCTGCCGTTGCTCTCAAGCGTTCCTCGCGCACACCCGCCCTCCGTGCCCGTTCACCGCGCAAATCCCGCATCGCCGCAGACCAGGATAGGGTTCGTTTGTTCGCCATTTGTTCTCAAAATAGACGCCCACTTCAGCAAGGTCAATGGCAGGGTTAACGGGAGAGGGCGGAAGGAAGGACAATCGGCCCTAAGCTGTCGCAGGACGCCGGAGATTGGCCACGGGCCGAACGCTGCGAGAGCGCCAGGCTGAAGCACGCTTGTCCCATTGGGCAGGAGGAAAGGGGCCCTCGGCCCAGGCGCTGGATTTGCCGCTCCGGGTCGGCGGAGCCTCCCGCGAGAGTTCGACTGGGACGCGGTTCGGCAATCGCCGACATGAGCGGGAATAAGGTGCCCTTCGCGGTTTGGCGGTGAAGGACTGGCCTCTCAGGAGGCGCTCTTCGTCGCCAATTCCGCGCGGCCCTCCTCGTAGAGCCGCATCGAGGCTTCCTCGATCCGCTCCTTCACCAAGGCGAAAAAGGCGTCGCGGGGGAGGCCGGGTTCGATCGGCGGCAGGAACTCGATGCGAATCGTGCCGGGGCGGCGCAGGAAGCTGCGGCGGGGCCAATAGAGGCCCGCATTGAGGGCGACAGGCAGGCACGGCACGCCGAGGGTCTCGTAGAGATGCGCCACCCCGTACTTGTAGGCGGGCGGCGCGCCGGCTGGGCGGCGGGTGCCTTCGGGAAAGAGGATGATCTGACGGCCCTTGCGGACCTCCTCCCGGGCGCGCTCGTTCATGAGGGTGAGCGCGGCGGAGCCGGCCTTGCGGTCGATCGGCACGCATTGCGCCTTCGCCAGGTACCAGCCGAACCCCGGGATCCACATGAGCTCGCGCTTGAGGATGTAGGTGGGGTCGTCGAAGAATTGCAGCAGCGCCACGGTTTCCCAGACGGATTGGTGCTTCGCCGCCACGAGAAGGCCACCCGGCGGGATGTTCTCGCGGCCGCGGATCTCGACGCGCGTCCCGGCGATCGCCTCCATGAGCCAGCCGGACGAGCGCGCCCAGCCCTTGACGGCCTGCATGAAGGTCCGCCGCGGCATAGCCGCGAAGGGGATCAGCAGCACGAGCCAAAGCAGGACGTTGGCATAAAAGGCGATGTTGAAGAGGAGTGAGCGGAGAGCGAGCATGATCGTCGGGGCAGGGCGGACGGAGTGTCCCTGCGCTTCCCTTAGCCCATTTCGGGGCCACTGACCCAGGGCCGCCGCTCAAAAAATCAGGGAGGGCGACCGCTGTCGCGGGTCGGCACCTGGAATGCCCGAAGAGGGCGCCGTCAGGGGCGCCGTGGTTCAGCCACCTGAAAACTCGTGCGCGGTCGGACCGGCTCGAGATGGGCCTTCACCGGATCGCCGCCGCTCATGATGTGGGCGGCCGTGGAGCGCTCCGGATCGGTCTCCACCCGGGTGCGCACCCAGACGAGGATGAGCTTCAGGTACTCGGAGACGAGGATGCGGGCGGTCGCCGGGTTGTGCCACCAATCGTTCGGGTCGACCGCCGGCGAGACCACCGGATAGGGCACCTTGCGCAGGTCCGGCAGCGCATGGTCGAGTTCCACCAGGGTGCGCGGCATGTGATAGGCCGAAGTGACCACGATCACGGAGCGGAACCGGTTCCGCTCGGTCCAGCGGCGGGTCTCGATCGCATTGCCGATGGTGTTGCGAGCCCGGTAATCGAGGTCCACGCAGCACTCGAACAGGCGCCGCTGGCCCGGATTGAGCCGTTCGATCTCCTCGCGGCTCGTACGCTCGTTCACGCCGGAGATAAGGAGGCGGTTCGCATAGCCCTGTGCCAGGAGGTCGATGGCGTCGCCGATCCGCTGCGAGCCGCCGGTCAGCGCCACGATTCCATCGGTGCGGGCTGCGGGGCGGCGCTCCACCCGATCGAGGGAATAGACGAAAAGGAGGAAGCCCGCGAAGGCCGCGATCCCGGACATGACGGTCAGGGAGACAAGGGCCGCCAGGGCGATGCGAAGCCAGGACTGTCGGGCAGGGCCGGCGGTCGTTCTCATGGGGTGAGCCCATGCCCAGCCCACCGCGTCAGACGCAGGCGGCGTGCTGCGCCTCGAAGCCAGTAGGGTGTGATGCCACCTGGAGCCCGCCGCGTCGGTCGCGGGTCGCGTGCTCCTCGACCGGACGGAGTTGGGGTGGAGCCACCCGGAACCCGCGGCGTCGGTCGCATCAAGGGCGGACGGCCCCGGCAGGAACGAGGATCGCAAGAACATTGCGACAGAGCATAACCCTGAATGCGGCGGTGAAAGGGCAGGCCTTCGGCATGTCCCAGCTATCCCCCGTTAGCGTTAAGAAAACGTCTCGGGCCGCGCCCGTCCCGCCGCGGACGCTTGTCCGCGAAAAGCCTTACACGGGAAGCCGTCCGGCACAAAACCGCTGGGCTTGGAGCCTCAAGCCGCCCCGTCGAGGAAGCGCCGTACGGTGAGCCGCGAGACGATGCCCGTGACGCCGGACACCACGAGGGCGATCGCGAGCATGAGGAAGAAGCCGCGCCAGCCGATGCTGAACGTCCCGAACAGGGCCTCGATCTGGTCTCCGGCCGGGCTCGCGCGCCAGGATCCGGTGATCCATCCGAGCACCAGCATCATCACCAGGGCCGCGCCCGCTCCGATGGCGCTGCCGCGCAGCCCCAGCCGGAAGAACCGGCGCTGGAACTGCCGTGCGATGTAGTCGTCGTTGGCGCCCACGAAATGCAGCACCTCGACGACCTCCTTGTTGCCCACCATGGCGCCCCGGGTCGCGAAGGTGACGGCGAGCGCTGCCGCCGCCAGCACGAG
The DNA here is from genome assembly GCA_036562855.1 of Microvirga sp. Lineage (GTDB taxonomy): Bacteria > Pseudomonadota > Alphaproteobacteria > Rhizobiales > Beijerinckiaceae > Microvirga. Next base: position 147,178 of record DATCJK010000035.1, on the reverse strand, counting down.
GGCCACGAAGGCGAGGCCGATGCCGATGATCGTGTTCGCCATGGTGGAGAGCCGCGACAGCCACAGGGCGTGATCGTCGAGGGAGGCGCCCGGCACTTGCTGGCGCAGGGCCTGGCGCAGGCCGTTGAGGTCGGGCCGGGTCTGCGCATCGATCTTGAGCACGATGAGCCGGGGCACGGGCAGATCGCTGAAGTCGAGCCCGGACCCCAACCAGGGTTCCAGGAGGCGCTCCGATTCCGCCTTGGTGAAGGCTTGCACGCTCGTGATGCCGGGAGCGGACCGGGCAAGATCCGCAGCCTTCGCCACGTCCGCCTCCACGTTGCGGTTCCCTTGCGGCCGCACCTGGATCGTGACCTCCCGGGACACGGCGGAGCGCCACTCGGCGGAGCTTGCGGCCACGAGCTCCGCGCCTCCGGCGCAGATCGCGGCCAGGAAGGTGAGGATCGCGATGACGGCCGCCAACGCTCGCCCGCCCGCATCGTCCCCCGGCACGAGGGGCGCGTTGCGCCGGAGCGACGCCGGCAGGGGACGAGGCGTCTCCGCGGCGGGAACCGGGGCCGGCCGCCCAGCGCGCGGCTGGGACACGTCGTTCATGGCCTCACTCATCGATATGCAGCCGACCGTCGCCGAGCACCAGGCGGCGGGCGTCGAGCTGGTCCATGAGCGCGAGGTCGTGGGTCGCGATCACCACGGAGGTGCCGAGCCGGTTGAGCTCGATGAAGAGGCGCAGGAGGCGCCGGGCGAGGGAGGGGTCCACGTTGCCGGTGGGCTCGTCCGCGAGCAGCAATTCGGGCCGCACGATGAGGGCGCGGGCGATGGCGGCGCGCTGCTTCTCGCCGCCCGAGAGAACCGGCGGCAGCACATGCATCCGGTCGCCGAGCCCGACCCACCGGAGGAGTTCCACCACCTCGGCCCGGTAGCTCGCCTCCTCCTTGCCCTGCACCCGAAGCGGCAGGGCTACGTTCTCGTAGGTGGTCAGGTGGTCGAGGAGGCGGAAATCCTGGAACACCACGCCCATGCGGCGGCGCAGATCCGTGAGCCGGTTCTTGGAAATATGGGAAACGTCCTCGCCGAAGAGGGAGACGAGGCCTCGCGTCGGCTTCACGGAGAGCAGGATGAGACGCAGAAGCGTCGTCTTGCCCGCTCCCGATGGGCCGGTGAGGAACTGGAACGACCGCGGCTCGATCGAGAAGGTGAGGTCGCGCAGGACCTCCGGGCCCATGCCGTACCGCACGCCCACATTCTCGAGATGGACGGACGGTGCCGTGCCCCCATCGAAATCATTGTTGTGAAAGGCTTTCACGCGCCCTTAACCACTCTCCGGCGACAACCGGCTTCTTGTGGACGGACGATGGGCGAGGCCCATGCGGTCCGCTCCGGCTGATTCGCCCATGCTCATCGTCTGTCCGTCCTGCGCAAGCGAATATACCATCGACCCCATGAAATTGGGCGCCGATGGTCGCACCGTGCGCTGTGCCCTGTGCCGGGATACCTGGTTTGCCGGGCCAGTCGAAGAGGCGTCTTCCGCTGCGTCTGCGCCCGAGCCCGGCGCGGTCACCGGCCCGCCGGCCGAGGCGGCCGGGACCATCAAGGCCGCAAAACCAAGGCGCGCCCGTCCCCAACCTCTGTCGCCGCGAATCCGGCGAGCGCTTGCGGCGGGGATCATGCTCCTCATGGCCGGCACGGGTCTCGCCGTGGTCGCGGCCCAGGCGCCCGGAGCTCCGCGCCAGGCGGTCGCGGCGCTCCGCGCCCTCGTCCCGCAGCAGCCGGAGGGGCTCGGGATCGGGGCGCTCGATTCGGAGGTGGCCGGGGCCGCCGGCGAGCGCGTCCTGCGGGTGTCCGGGACGATCATGAATCCAGGTCGCACCGTTCAGGCCATTCCCCATCTTGAATTTCTCGTCCGCAGCGGGGATGAACAGGTGCTCGCCACCTGGACGAGCGCCCCGCCGCGTCTGGAATTAGCCCCGGGCGAATCGGTCCGGTTCGAGGAGCGCTTCCCGGCGCCTGCGGCCGAGGGGCGCGAGATTCGGGTGCAATTCCTAAAAGCCGGCGTCGCGGTGGCGGCCCGCACGCCTTGACGGACCGGTCATGACCGCTCGACACCCAGCGCACTTGCGCCGGTCCCGCTCTTCCATCCCCCTCTCCCTTGCAGCCTCTTCCGACAGGTGAACCCCATGCAAAGCTCCACCCCCCGCGTGCGGGTCCTCTACGACGAGGCGGCGATCGCCCGCCGCATCGAGGACCTCGCCCAGGAGGTCGTGGCCTCGAAGCCCGAGAACCTGCTCGTCGTGGCGGTGCTCAAGGGCAGCTTCATGTTCGCGGCCGACCTGATCCGGGCCCTGCACCGGGCCGGGCTCGAGCCCCAGGTGGAGTTCGTGCACCTATCGAGCTACCGCTCCGGCACCGTGTCCTCCGGGCAGGTGACGATCCTGCGCGACGTGGAAAGCGACGTGGTGGGGCGAGACGTGCTGCTCGTGGACGACATCCTGGAATCCGGCCGCACGGTGGTGTTCGCCAAGGACCTCTTGATGGCTCGGGGCGCAAGCCGCGTGCTCACGGCGGTTCTGCTGGAGAAGCCCGGCAAGCGGGCCGTGACGATCGACGCGGATTTCGTCGGCTTCACCTGCCCCGACGTGTTCGTGGTGGGCTACGGCATGGACGTGGCGCATTCCTTCCGCCAGCTCCCCTTCGTGGGCGTCGTGGATTACCTCGACAAGGAGCCGGATCTGTTCGGGGGAACCTGAGGGGACCGGTCAGGCGGCCTGCGGGATTTTGAGGGTTGCGGTTCGGAGGCGGGGACGTGGCGCGCATTCTGCTGGTGGATGACGAGGAGCCGGTTCGGGGCTTCCTGAAGCGCGGCCTCGAAATGGACGGGCATCAGGTGGAGACCGCGATCGACGGCGCCGATGGGCTCGACCGGCTTGTCGAGACCGGCGGCGCGTTCGATCTTCTCCTCACCGACATCCGCATGCCGCTCATGGACGGCATCGCCCTGGCGCTCGCGGCCAAGCGCGACTACCCGGATCTCGCCATCCTGCTCATGACGGGCTTCGCCGACCAACGCGAGCGGGCGAAGGGTCTCGAATCCATCGTCGAGGACGTGCTCACGAAGCCCTTCTCCCTCGCGGATCTGCGCACCACGGTCGCGCGCGTGCTGGGCGCGCGGCCCCAGGGGTCGACTGGCTAGATTGCCGCCGCAGGACTGATCCGATTCAAGGGTTGAGGCGCCAGATCGCCACGTTGAGCGCGGTCGCGTAGGCGACCCAGGCGAGATACGGCAGAAGGAGCGCCGCCGCGATCCGGTCGAGAGCCCAGAACAGGCGGATCGTCGCGACGATCCCCACGAGAAGGCCGGCGATCACCAGGAGCCCGAGCCCTGGGCTCCTGGCGCCGAAGAAGGCGAAGGACCACAGGACGTTGAGGACGAGTTGCGCGTGATGGACGACGAGCGCAGGCCCGCGCCCGGGCTTGTCGCGCGGGAGCGACAGGATGCGCCAGGCCGCATAGGCCATCATCGCGAACAGGATCGTCCAGACCGGCGCGAACACCCCATTCGGAGGCGTGAACGCGGGCTTGGCGAGATCCGCGTACCAGGTCGGGATGCGGGGGGCGGTGACGAGCCCGCCCAGAAGGCTCGCCGCGACCACCGGCAGCACCGCAAGAAGCGCCCGCTGCCAGGCCGGCCGCCTTGCCCCCGTTGGATTTGCGTTCACTCCGTGCAACATGCCCATCCTCACCTGACCATCCCGTGGCGAGCGGCCCCGCGTTCCGCATGGCCCCCGCGTCACGCCCCATGTAAGGCCGCCCGCTCCCGCGGCCATGCCGGAGATGCCCATGACACCCCCTGCCTCGCCCTGGTCGAAGCGCAGCCTCGCGGCCCAAGCCATGGGGCATGTGGATCCGATCACCAAGGCGGTGGTGCCGCCGATCCACGTGGCCACCACCTATATCCGGGACGAGGACAACGCCTATTCCTCCGGCTACGTGTACGGCCGCCCGGACAATGCCACCGTACGGGACGCCGAGGGCGTCATCGCCATGCTGGAGGAGGCGCCCGCCGGCGCGCTCCTCTTCGGCTCCGGCATGGCCGCGGCGACGGCCGTGTTCCAGGCGCTCAGCCCTGGCGACCATGTGGTGGCCTCCAAGGTCATGTACTGGGCATTGCGCAACTGGCTCATGACGGAGGCCGTGCGCTGGGGGCTCGAGGTCGATTTCGCCGAGACGGACGACCTTGCGGCGCTGAAAGCGGCCCTGCGGCCGGGCAAGACCAAGATGGTCTGGATCGAGACGCCCTCGAACCCGCTCTGGACGATCACCGACATCGCGGCGGCCGCGGATCTCGCCCATGGGGCCGGGGCGCGGCTCGCGGTCGATTCGACCACCGCCTCGCCGATCCACACCCGTCCGATCGCCCTTGGGGCCGACATCGTGATGCATGCGGCCACCAAGGTGCTGAACGGCCATTCGGACGTGGTGGCGGGCGTTCTCGCCGGCGCCAAGGCGGATGATGCCTATTGGGAGAAGCTCGTGGCGCTGCGGCGCATGAATGGGGCAATCCTCGGCCCCTTCGAGGCCTATCTCCTGACCCGCGGCCTCAGAACCCTTCACCTTCGCCAGGCCGCCCAGGCGAAAAGCGCCATGGCCCTGGCCGAGCGGCTCTCCGCCCATCCGAGGGTGGCGCGCGTGCTCTATCCGGGCCTGCCCCAGCATCCGGGACACGACGTGGCGGCGCGCCAGATGGAGAACGGCTTCGGCTACATGCTTTCGATCCAGGTGACGGGCGGGGAAGCCGCGGCGATCGCCACCGCGGCCCGGGTCGCCCTGTGGAAGCGGGCCACCTCGCTCGGAGGCGTCGAGAGCCTCATCGAGCATCGGGCTTCCATCGAGGGGCCGGGCACCCCGTGCCCGCCGGATCTGCTGCGGCTGTCCACAGGCGTCGAGGATCCGGACGATCTCTTCCAGGACCTCGACACCGCCCTTGGCGCAGCCCACGGGCTCTAGGGCCGGGTCAACTGCAACACTGCAACGGAAGGGCGCTGACAAGCACTTCTGAGGCGGCTAACATCCCATCGCGTCATTGTGCTGTCGCAGGGCAGCCATCAAGAGCAATGGGTTTATTCCAGAGGGGAAGCATATGACCGCCATCACCCGCCGCCGGGCGCTGCAGACCGGCGCCGCCGCTGCCGCTGCCGCAGCCGTTCCGGGCCTCGCCTTCGGCCAGTCCGCGCCCATCGTGAAGCTGCGCATCCTGGAGACCACCGATCTCCACGTGAACGTGTTCCCATACGATTACTACCGGGACGCCACGGACGACACGGTGGGCCTCGCCCGCACCGCGAATCTCGTGAACGCCGCGCGCGGCGAGGCCAAGAACAGCCTTCTGTTCGACAACGGCGACCTCATCCAGGGCTCGCCGCTGGGCGATTTCGTGGCCTATCGCCGGGGCATGAAGAAGGGCGACGTCCACCCGATGGTGGCCGCCATGAACGTCATGAACTACGACGCCGGCACACTCGGGAACCACGAGTTCAATTACGGTCTCGAGTTCCTCGCAAACGCCATGGGCACCGCAAAATTCCCGGTGGTCTGCGCGAACGTCACAACCACCGACGGCATGCCCCTCTACAAGCCCTGGCTCGTGCTCGACCGGGAGTTCACGGACGAGAGCGGCGCCAAGCAGAAGCTGAAGGTGGGCGTCATCGGCTTCGTGCCGCCGCAGATCATGCAGTGGGACAAGGCGAATCTCGAGGGCAAGACCGCCGCGACCGACATCGTGGACGCGGCCCGCAAGCACGTGCCGGATCTCAAGAAGGCGGGCGCCGACATCGTCGTCGCGCTCTGCCATTCGGGCATTGCCGGCGGCACCCGCCAGGGCGGCGAGGAGAACGCGGCGCTGCATCTGGCAGCCGTCGAGGGCATCGACGTGATCCTCACCGGCCACCAGCATCTCGTGTTCCCGGGCGGAAGGGAATTCGCCAACATCCCAGGCGTCGATGCGCAGAAGGGCTCGCTCAACGGCAAGCCCGCCGTCATGGCCGGCTTCTGGGGCAGCCATCTTGGCCTCGTCGATCTCGACCTCACCAAGGAGGGCAACGCCTGGAAGGTGGCGTCCTTCCGCTGCGAGGCGCGGCCGATCTACGAGCGCACCCCCGACCGCAAGATCGTGGCGAAGGCCCAATCCGAGGCGCTGGTGCTCGCCGCCGCCCAGGGCGACCATGACGCAACCTTGAAATACGTGCGCGAGCCCGTGGGCACCACGGCGGTGCCGATCCACTCCTACTTCTCGCTGGTGTCGGACGACGCGTCCGTGAAGATCGTCACCGAGGCGCAGGCCTGGTACGTGGCGAACCTTCTCAAGAACACCGAGTACAAGGACCTGCCACTGCTCTCGGCCGGCGCGCCCTTCAAGGCGGGCGGCCGCGGCGGCCCGAACTACTTCACGGACATCAAGCCGGGACCGCTCGCCATCAAGGACATGGCGGACATCTATATCTACCCGAACACGATCCGGGCCGTGAAAGTGACGGGCGCCCAGGTGCGCGAGTGGCTCGAGCGCTCGGCTGGCATCTACAACCAGATCGATCCGGCAAAATCGGGCGAGCAGGAGCTCGTCAACACCAAGTTCCCGGCCTTCAACTTCGACGTCATCGCCGGCGTCACCTACAAGATCGACCCGACCCAAGCATCGCGCTACGACGTGGACGGCAAGCTCGTGGAGCCGAACGCCCGCCGCATCAAGGACCTCGCCTACCAGGGCAAGCCCGTGACGGACGATCAGGTCTTCGTGGTGGTCACGAACAACTACCGCGCCTCGGGCGGCGGCAACTTCCCGGGCAACGACGGCAAGACCACGATCCTCGATGCGCCGGACCTCACCCGCGATGCGATCATGCGCTTCATCCTGGAGCGCAAGGAAGTGGCGCCGAAGGCGGACGGCTCCTGGTCTCTCGCAATCCCGGCGAACGTCACGGCCGTGTTCGTGACGGGTCCCGACGCGGCGCCCTACCAGCCCGCCGGCGTCAAGGTCGAGAAGATCGGCGATGCCGAAGGCGGCTTCGTGAAGTACCGCCTCGTTTCGTAAGGCGCGCCTTTACCGGCAAACACCACAAGGGGGCGGGCGACCGCCCCCTTTTTCGTTGCGTGGAGCCCTAATCGCCCGCGACGACACGGGCAAAGGCGAGCACGTCCACGGACGCGGCGCCGCCGCGCAGCAGCGCGCGGGCGGCAGCGTTGGCGGTGGAGCCCGTGGTCAGCACGTCGTCCACGAGAAGCACCCGTCGCCCCTGCAACCGTGGCCTTGCCTCGGCGGGCACCCGGAAGGCGCCCTGAAGGTTGTCCTGGCGCTGCGCGCGCGTGAGGCCCACCTGCGGGGTCGTGCGCTTCACCCGGGCGAGCAGAAAGGGATCGCAGGCGACGCCGCTCTCGCTTGCGACGACTTTTGCAAGCGCCATCGACTGATTGAAGCGGCGCTGCCAGAGCCGCCAGCGGTGGAGCGGAACCGGCACGATCATGTCCGCCTCGGCCAGCAGCTCGCCGCCTGCCCGTGTCATCAGGCGACCGAGCGTTCGGGCGAGTTCCTGGCGATCACCGTATTTGAGCCGGTGCACCAGGGAGCGGGCGGTGTCGTCGTAGCGTGCGATGGCGCGGGCGCGCCCGAAGACCGGCGGGTCCGCGATGGCGGCGGGGGACAGCAGGCCATCGCCCCAATCCGCCGGAAAGGGCGTGCCGAGCCGCTCGCAATAGGGCCGCTCGATGAAGCGAAGCCCGGCCCAGCAGCGCGCGCACAGCCCATGCGGCTCCGCCGTTCCGGCACCGCAGGCCGCGCAGACCGGCGGATAGACCGCATCGACGAGCGCGCGGCCGACATTGCGGGCAAGGCCACGCCAGTGGCGGGTGAGGGCTGTCGCGACCGCGATGCGCATGAGTTCAGCCTAGCCGTATCGGCGGCCAAGGCCCAACTCTCCGGGCAGAGGGGCGATTCGCAGCGCGGGCAAGGGGCTGCGGCATCGCGCTCAGTCTCCCGGCCACGCTGAAACCATCGTTGAATCCCGACGTTCGCGACACAGCGGTGGCCCAGAGTCGAGCGCCCTCGACGGCGTGTCGCGGCCGAGCCGCATAAAGCCACTCAGGAGAAACGCACTATGGATCGTCGTATCGTTCTGGCAGGCCTCGCGGCTGCTGTCATCGCCACGCCCGCTCTCGCGCAGCAGAGCAACTCGTCCACCAGCATGTCCTCCGGGTCCGCCGGCGCGACCTCGGGCCAGACCGCCCAGGGTGCCATGAGCGGCCAGATGGGCCAGGCCGAAATGCAGCACATGCAGCAGACCATGATGCTCGGCATGGTGGCGCTGGAAACCAGCCGCATGGCACAGGAGAAGGCGCGCAACGCCGATCTCAAGCAGTTTGCCCAGTTCGAGGTGCAGGAGCAGCAGACGCTCTCCGAAATCCTGAGGGGCATGATGGATCCGTCCGCCACGGCGGCCACCGGCTCCACTTCGGGCTCGACCGCCTCTCAGTCGAACACCACCATGGCTTCGAACGCCGCCGGCGGCATGAATATGCAGATGGATGCCAAGAGCCGCGAGATGGTGCAGAAGCTCAGCCAGGCTTCGGGCGCGGAGTTCGACCGCGAGTACCTGCAGGGCCAGATCCAGGGTCACCGCGACCTGCTCCAGGTGCAGGAGCGCTACATCTCCTCGAACTCGCAGAACCGCGAGCACATGAACATCGCGAAGATGGCACGCACGCAGATCCGCGAGCATATCGCTCTGCTCGAGGACATGCAGAAGAACATGAAGTAACGACCGGAGGGGCGGCGCTGCGGCGCCGCCCTTTTCCCGACCGCGACCGGATCAGGTTGCGTCCTGACGCGTTGTCCTGCGAACACGCAGGAGATGCGCCATGAATCAGCCGAAGCAGACACCCGCCGACGCCCAAGACAAGTCGAAGCCCGATTCCGAGAAGCTTCCCGAGAATTCGAAGGAGCGCCTCGACGAACGCCTCGATGAAGGCGTCGAAGAGTCGTTCCCAGCGAGCGACCCGGTCTCGGTCAAGATCACGAAATGATCGCGGGCACGACGTGACGCACACCTCCTCCCGCGGGAGCGAGGCGTAGGACGCGAGAGCGGCGAACCCTCATCCCTCCAGAAGCCGTCGCGCGATCACCTGCGCCTGGATCTCCGCCGCACCCTCGAAGATCGAGAGAATGCGGGCGTCGCAAAGCACGCGGGAGATGGCGTATTCCAGCGCGAAGCCATTGCCGCCATGGATCTGAAGAGCGTTGTCGGCGGCCGCCCAGGCGACGCGGGCGGCGAGAAGCTTCGCCATGCCGGCCTCGAGGTCGCAGCGCCGGCCTTCGTCCTTGGCGCGGCCCGCGAAATAGGTGAGCTGGCGCGCGATGTGGATTTCGGCCGCCATCATCGCGATCTTGTCGGCGACGCGCGGGAAGGCGACGAGAGGCTTTCCGAACTGCACCCGCTCCTCCGCATAGCGCAGCCCAAGATCGAGAGCCGATTGCGCGACGCCCACCGCCCGGGCCGCGGTCTGGATGCGGGCGGATTCGAAGGTCTGCATGAGCTGCTTGAAGCCCTGGCCCTCGACGCCGCCGAGAAGGTTGGCGGCCGGCACCTCGAACCCGTCGAAGGCAAGCTCGTATTCCTTCATGCCCCGGTAGCCCAGCACCTCGATCTCGCCACCCGTGAGGCCTTCCACTGGGAAGGGCTCCGCATCGGTGCCGCGGGGCTTTTGCGCGAGCAGGATGGAGAGGCCGCGATGACCGGGCTCCTCCGGGTTCGTGCGCACGAGCATCGTCATCAGGTCGGCGCGCACGGGATGCGTGATCCAGGTCTTGTTGCCGTGGATGCGCCACACGTCGCCGTCCCGCACGGCGCGGGTCTTGAGTGAAGCGAGATCGGAGCCGGTGTTGGGCTCCGTGAACACGGCCGTCGGCAGGATCTCGCCCGCGGCGATGCCGGGGAGGAAAGCCCTCTTCTGCCCCTCCGTGCCGCCGCCGAGAATGAGTTCGGCCGCGATCTCCGAGCGAGTGCCAAGGGAGCCGACGCCGATATAGGCGCGGGACAATTCCTCCGAGACCACGCACATGGAGACCTTCGAGAGGCCCATGCCGCCATATTCCTCCGGGATTGTGAGCCCGAAAACGCCGAGTTCCGCCATCTTGGAGACCACGGTGAGGGGAATGTAGGCGTTCTGAAGGTGCCATTCATGGGCATGGGGGGCGACCTCCGCCTCCCCGAAGCGGCGCATCTCGGAGCGGATCGCCTCCAGGGTCTCGTCGAGCCCTGCATCGCCCACCGTCGCGGTTCCTTGCGCCTGCCGGATCAGGGCAACGAGACGCGCCCGGTTCTGGGGCGTATTGCCGTCCACGATCAAGGCCTCGACGGCCTCGTTGCGGAAGCGCCCCACGTCGCGCGGGGCAAGGCCGAGCGCCGCCGGGCGCACGATCTCGCCCTGGCTCATGGGAATGCCGGTAAAGGCCTGTTCCAGGTACTCGCCAAGGCCTATGCGGACCAGCAGATCCTCGGTTTCGCCAAAGCGTCCCTCGGCCGACAGCCGTTCCGCATAGGCGGCGAGTTCCCGCACGGCCTCCCCGTAGGTGGCAAGCCAGGCAAGGCCGTGAGCCGCGTGCTGCTGGGCCTCCAGGCGCTCGCTGGAAATGCGTCCGTCGGCAGTCACCAGGGTGCGGACCCGGCGGGTTGCCTCGGCGACGAGCCCCTGTACGGCCTCGGCCGCCGCCTTGCTCAAGGACGCGAGATCGGCAGGCAGGCTCGAGGCGGGCGAGGCGGTCATGGGAACGCTCCGGATATGGTGCAGCGCAGCGTAAACGCTCACGGTCCCGCTGTTGATCCCCAACTTTCTGGGAAGAGCGCAGGGGCGCCGATGCGCCGCGCGTTCAGCCGCGGCTCGCGATGGCGACGCCGAGAGCCGCAACCGCCATGCCGGCCATCTGAAGGGGATTCAGGGTCTCGCCGAACAACACATAGGCCATCACGGCCGAGACTGGCGGCACGAGGTAGAGGAGGGCGGCGACGCCCGCGACGGCACCCCGGCGGATGAGGAAAAGGAGGAGGCCGATCGCGCCGATGGAGAGGCCGAAGACCGCCCAGGCAAGCCCGATCCAGAGTTCGACAGCCCCATCGAAGCGCCATTCCTCCGTCAGAAACGCCATCGGCAGGGTGACGGCGGCGGCGCCCAGATACTGCACCACCGCGTTGGTGCGCATGTCCGTGGCCCCGCCGGTGCGCTTTTGCCAGATCGTACCGAGGGTGATCGACAGCATGGCGAGCCCGCAGACGAGAAGCGCGGCCGGCGGAAACCCGTCCACGGCCCCGAGCTTTGGCGCCACCACGAGGGCGGCCCCGAGGAAACCGACCCCAATTCCGAGCCAGCGCCGGCCCGAGACCCGCTCTCCCAGCAGCGGGCCGACCAGGAGCCCCGTCGCCAGGGGCTGCAGCCCGGCGATCAGCGCCGCGATGCCGGCCGGAAGTCCATGGCGGACGGCCCAAAACACGCCGCCGAGATAAAGGCCGTGCAGGAGCACGCCGGCGATAAGCGCGTCCCGCCACCCGGTCCAGGTCGTCGGCCAAGGCGCCCGGACGGCGATCGCCACCGCCACGAGGACGAGAATCGCAAGTGCATAGCGGACGAACAGGAACCCAAGCGGCTCCGCATGGGGCGCCACGAGCCGCGCGACGATGAACCCCGTCGCCCAGATGACGACGAAGAGCGGGGGGGCGAGGCGGGGCAGGAGGGCGGTCATGAGGGAGCCATGCCGGATTTTTCAGACCATGACCATTGCGCCGGCCGCGCACCCCGGTCGCCGGGGGCGCGGTAGTGGAGGGGGTGGGCGGACGGACAGGCCGCCTTGCTCCACCCGCGGTTCCGCGCCATGTGAGGCCGGGGAGAACCTGGTGCGGACCTATCGTCTCGTCATTGAACTGCTCGTCATCGCGTATTACCGCTTCGTGCTGCACGATGCCTGGGCGATCGCGAGCCATATCGCCCTGTCCGTGCTGATGTCGTTCTTCCCATTCCTCATCCTGGTGACGGCGCTGGCGAGTTTCTTCGGCACCGGATCCCTCGCCGACGAGGCCGCGGACATCATCCTGGAGGCCTGGCCCAAGGAGGTGGCGGGCCCTATCGCCAACGAGATCCACACCATTTTGACCGTGCGGCGGGACGGAATCCTCACCGTCGGCCTCCTGCTTGCCCTGTATTTCGCATCGAGCGGCGTCGAGGCCCTCCGGGTCGGGCTCAACCGGGCCTATGGCCTGCGCGAGACCCGGGCCTGGTGGTTCACGCGGCTTGAGTCCATCGCCTTCGTGATCGGCGGCGCCTTCGTGATGCTCGCCTTCGCGCTGCTCGTGGTGCTGGGACCTTTCGTGTGGCGCGGCTTCCTGCAATGGGTGCCCGGCCTGCAGCCCTGGAACGGGCTCATCGACTTCCTGCGCATCGGCGTCGCGACCATTCTCATCGTGTCGGCCCTGGTGCTGGCCCACAAGCTCGTGCCCGCGGGCCAGCGCGATTTTCGCTCCGTCATGCCCGGCGTCGCCGTCACGCTGCTCCTGTGGATCCTGGGCGGGCTCGGCTTCGGCTGGTATCTTGAGAATTACCCGGGCGCCTATGCCTCCACCTATGGAGGGCTCGCCACGGCGATGGTGGCGTTGGTGTTCCTCTACACCCTCGCGGCGATCTTCCTGTTCGGGGGCGAACTCAACGGCACTGTGATCGCCGCGCGGCGGCGCCGTCTCCACAAGGTGGACGGAACGACGTTCAAGAACGTGGTGAAGGCGCCCTGAGGCGCCGTGTCGGCGCCCAGAACTCCGCGTGGCGATGAAATGAATGCCGTGAAAGCGCCCTGAGGCGCCTTCACTCGCGAGGAATCAGCGCGAGGCTTCGAGCACGTCGTCGAAGGTCCGCATGCCCGCACGCTGCGCGTTGACGAGCACCGCCATGTTGCCCGGCGCGTGCTGGTTCTTCCACATCTTGGTGTGGGCCTGCGGGATCTGCTCCCAGGGGAACACCTCGCTCATGCAAGGATCGATGCGACGGTCGATCACGAACTGGTTCGCGGCCGCGGCCTGCTTGAGGTGCGCGAAGTGCGAGCCCTGGATCCGCTTCTGGCGCATCCACACGTAGCGGGCGTCGAAGGTGATGTTGAAGCCAGTCGTGCCGGCGCAGAACACCACCATGCCGCCGCGCTTCACCACGAGGGTCGAGACCGGGAAGGTCTGCTCGCCCGGATGCTCGAAGACGATGTCCACGTCCTTCTTGCCGGTGATGTCCCAAATCGCCTTGCCGAACTTGCGGGCTTCCTTCGACCATTCCGCATATTCGGGCGAGTTCACGACTGGGAGCTGGCCCCAGCAGTTGAAGTCCTTGCGGTTGATCACGCCCTTGGCGCCGAGGGAGAGCACGTAGTCGCGCTTCGTCTCGTCCGAGATGATGCCGATGGCGTTCGCGCCGGAGGCTGCCGCGAGCTGGACGCCGAACACGCCAAGGCCGCCCGAGGCACCCCAGACGAGCACGTTGTCGCCGGGCTTCAAGGTATGCGGCGCATGGCCGAAGAGCATGCGGTAGGCGGTGGCGAGGGTCAGAGTGTAGCAGGCCGCCTCCTCCCAGGTGAGGTGGCGCGGCCGCTCCATGAGCTGGCGGGACTGCACCCGGCAGAACTGGGCGAAGGAGCCGTCCGGCGTCTCGTAGCCCCAGATGCGCTGGGAGGAGGAGAACATCGGGTCGCCGCCGTTGCACTCCTCGTCGTCGCCGTCGTCCTGATTGCAGTGGACCACGACCTCGTCGCCCACCTTCCAGCGCTTCACCTTGGAGCCGACCGCCCAGACGATGCCGGAAGCATCGGAGCCCGCCACGTGGAAGGGCTGCTTGTGGGAATCGAGGGTCGAGACCGGCTGGCCGAGGGCGGCCCAGATGCCGTTATAGTTCACGCCCGCCGCCATCACGAGGACCAGAACCTCGTCGTCGCCGATGGACCAGGTGGGTACCACCTCGATCTGCATGGCCTCTTCCGGCGGGCCGTGGCGCTCCTTGCGGATCGCCCAGGCATACATCTTCTCGGGGACATGGCCGAGGGGCGGAATTTCCCCCAGCTCGTACAGATCCTTCGGTCCGTTCGCCTTCTTGAGCGCCTGCACAGCCATGGCACGTCTCTCCGCTGGGATCGCTGGGGTGATTGTTGCGCCGCAATATGAAACTGGGAAGCCCCAACTTTATGGCAACGCTCTCCTCACGTTGAAGTTGCCCTTGATCTCGCTCAATTTTTGCCCATCCTCTGCCACTGAGACCAGATCGTACAGTGGGAACGAAGCTATAGCATTCCGCATTGCAATACGATCCCCGGCGGACACGCAGGGGTATGGGGGAGCCGCATGAGCGAAGGGTCGACGCCGAGGCCGAAGCGCGAAAAGCCCCGCATCGTACGTTCTGCCTGGGGGACGTGTCCATGAGCCGGGAACCGACACCGCAACGGGACAAGCCCTGGATTTTCCGCACCTATGCGGGCCATTCCACAGCAACCGAATCGAACGCGCTTTACAGGAACAATCTCGCCAAGGGGCAGACGGGCCTGTCCGTCGCCTTCGACTTGCCGACACAGACCGGCTACGACCCGGACCATGAGCTCGCCCGCGGCGAGGTGGGGAAGGTCGGGGTCTCGATTGCCCATATCGGCGACATGCGGGCGCTCTTCGAGGGCATCCCGCTCGCCACCATGAACACGTCGATGACGATCAACGCCACGGCCCCCTGGCTCCTGGCGCTCTACATCGCGGCGGCGGACGAGCAGGGGGCGCCCCGGGCAAGCCTCCAGGGCACCACCCAGAACGACATCATCAAGGAATATCTCTCCCGCGGCACCTACGTGTTCCCGCCAGGGCCCTCGCTCCGGCTCACCCGCGACGTCATTCTCTTCACCACGGCCGAGATGCCGAAGTGGAACCCGATGAACGTGTGCTCCTACCACCTGCAGGAGGCGGGCGCGACGCCGGTCCAGGAGCTCTCCTTCGCGCTCGCCACCGCGCAGGCGGTGCTCGACACGGTGCGGGCCGGCGGCGTCGACGAAGCGGTCTTTCCCGAGGTGGTCGGGCGCATTTCGTTCTTCGTGAATGCGGGCATGCGCTTCATCACCGAGCTGTGCAAGATGCGCGCCTTCGCGGAGCTCTGGGACGAAATCACCGCCAAGCGCTACGGCATCGCGGACGCAAAAAAGCGCGTGTTCCGCTACGGCGTGCAGGTGAACTCCCTGGGCCTTACCGAACAGCAGCCCGAAAACAACGTCCACCGCATCATGATCGAGATGCTCGCCGTGACGCTCTCGAAGAAGGCGCGGGCCCGGGCCGTGCAGCTTCCGGCCTGGAATGAGGCGCTCGGGCTTCCGCGCCCTTGGGACCAGCAATGGTCGCTCAGGATGCAGCAGATCCTCGCTCTCGAGACGGATCTTCTCGACTACGACGACATCTTCGACGGATCCCACGTGATCGAGGCGAAGGTGGGCGCCTTGAAGGACGAGGTGCGCGCGGAACTCGCCCGTCTCGACGCGCTCGGCGGCGCGGTGGCCGGAGTGGAATCGGGCTATCTCAAGCGCGCGCTCGTGGAGTCCAACGCAAGGCGCCTCGCGGCCATCGAGGCAGGCGAGCAGGTGGTGGTCGGCGTGAACCGCTACCAGGAGGGCGAACCCTCGCCGCTCACCGCCGGCGACGGCGCAATTCTAACGGTTCCCGAAACCGTCGAGATGGAAGCCGTGCACCGCATCCGCGCCTGGCGCGCTCAGCGGGATCCGGGCGCGGTCGAAGCGGCGCTCGCCGACCTCGAAGCTGCGGCTCGCGAGGGCCGCTCCATCATGCCGCCATCGATCGTCTGCGCGAAGGTGGGGGTCACCACGGGCGAATGGGGCGAGGCCCTGCGGCGCGTCTTCGGCGAATACCGGGCTCCCACGGGCGTGACCCCGGAGACCGCGACCGGCGGTGCCACGCAGGAGATCCGCCTGATGGTGGCGGATCTCGCTCAAAAGATCGGTGAGACGCCGCGCCTAGTTGTCGGCAAGCCCGGCCTCGACGGGCATTCCAATGGCGCCGAGCAGATCGCGCTTCGCGGCCGGGACGTGGGGCTGGAGGTCACCTACGACGGCATCCGCCAGACGCCCGCCGAGATCGCCGCCAAGGCGAAGGAGACGCAGGCCCATGTGGTCGGGCTCTCCATCCTCTCCGGCTCTCACGTGCCGCTCGTGCGCGAGGTGAAGGCGCGGCTCCGTGCCGAGGGGCTCGACCATGTTCCGGTCGTGGTGGGCGGCATCATCTCGGCGGAGGACGAGCTCGTTCTCAAGAACATGGGAGTGGCCGCAATCTACACGCCGAAGGACTACGCCCTCGACACCATCATGGCTGATATCGTGCGGGTGGTCGGCCGGGCCTGGCCGCGCAACCCGGAGGAGGACGCCCCGACGAAACCGGCGCGCCCTGCCCGGCGCGCCTCCGCCGGGTAGGCGTCCCCGGGCGCGGTTAAGCCTAACGCACGAAGCACGCCGGCGACCGGCCGTTCACCACGTCGCTTCAGCCTTTCTCAACGCTGAGCGGGTTAGCACCTCAGGCAGGGGTGCTGACAGAATGGTCCGTTCAGCCTGAATGGCTGGATGGATTGCACCTCGGGAACGGGGTGCTGGCAGAATGGCAACACGACCGAAGGTCCCGGGATGTTTGACGGGCCAGCTGCGCCCGGCGGCCCGCCGCGCCATCCGCTTCGGCTCGGCCCTGGCCGCGTTCGTCGGCGGGTGGGCGGGCCCGACGTTCCTGGCCTACGCTCAAGCCGAGGGCTCACCGGCGGCAGATGCGCCGCAGCTCGCTTTCGTCACCATGGCTGGCCTCGCCCTGCTGCTGGCGCTCTTGCAGCGCCGCCGGGCCACGCAGGCCGAGGAGCGCGCCCGCTATTTCTCCCGCCACGAGCCCATGACCGGGCTGCTCAACCGGCCCCATTTCCTCGCCGCCCTCGACGCCGAGCTGTCCCGCCGCCAAGCAGGGTCCATCGCGGTGCTCTCGATCGACCTCGACGGACTGCGGGAGATCAACGATCTCCTCGGCCACGAGAACGGGGACCTCGCGATCCTGCGGATGGCGCACGCGCTGCCGACCCTGGCCGGCGAGGACGCCCTTGCGGCGCGTCTCGGGGGCGACAAGTTCGTGGTGGCCTGTCCGGGACTGTCCCCGTCCAAGGCCAAGGATCTTGCGGTCCGCATCTGCGCGGCTGCGGAGAAGCCCTTCCTCCTGGCCGACCAGGAGGTCAATCTCGTGGCGCAGGTCGGCATCGCGGTGAGCCCCTCCGATGGGGACAGCGCGCTCAGGCTCCTCAAGGCCGCCGGCCTCGCCCTCGACCGCGCCCGCCTGCGCGGAGGCTCCTGCTACGTGTTCTTCGAGCGCACCCTCGAGACGGAGCTTCAGCGCCGGCGCGAGCTCGAGCAGCAGATCCGCGACACCCTCGCCGCCAAGGCCTTCGACCTGCATTTCCAGCCGCTCTACAACGCCGATCAGGACCGTCTCACGGGCTTCGAGGCCCTGCTGCGCATGCCGGACGGCCAGGGTGGCTACGTCTCTCCGGCCATCTTCATCCCCGTGGCCGAGGAAATCGGGCTGATTACCGAGATCGGGGATTGGGTGGTGCGCCGCGCCTGCGCGCTGGCGACCCATTGGCCCGACCACCTCACCGTTGCCGTGAACCTGTCGCCCGCCCAGTTCAAGGCCGGCGGCGTCCACAGGACGGTGCGCGAGGCGCTGGCGGCCGCCGATCTCGCCCCCGAGCGCCTGGAGCTCGAGATCACCGAGGGGCTCAT
The DNA here is from genome assembly GCA_036562855.1 of Microvirga sp. Classification (GTDB taxonomy): domain Bacteria; phylum Pseudomonadota; class Alphaproteobacteria; order Rhizobiales; family Beijerinckiaceae; genus Microvirga. Next base: position 129,330 of record DATCJK010000035.1, on the reverse strand, counting down.
CCTCCACGACGACGTGGCGATCATGCGCGAGCTCACGGAGCTCAAGGCGCTCGGAGTCTCGATCGTCATGGACGATTTCGGCACGGGCTATTCGAGCCTGAGCTACCTGTGGAAGTTCCCCTTCGACAAGATCAAGATCGACCGGTCCTTCATGCGGGCGCTCGCCTCCGAGGACCGGCAGGTGGTGGACATCCTCCACGCCATCATGAGCCTGAGCCGATCCCTGCGCATGCGGGTCACCGCCGAAGGCGTCGAGACGAAGGACCAGGCCGATTTTCTGAAGACCCTCGGCTGCGACGAGGTCCAGGGCTTCTATTTCGCAAGACCGATGCCCATCGATCAGGTCGCCCTCGTCATCATGCGCGACGTCCAGACCGCGGTGGTCGAGGTGGTGCCCGGCCCGCAAGCCTTGCGGGCCGCGAGCTGACGTCAGGGTCTCCTGGACGCGCCGGCTGAGGCACCGCCCGCTCCCTGGCGAGGGGTGCCCACCCTGACGGGTGCGGATCGCTGTCCTATATGGAGGTCTCGACCCGACGCGAGAGGCTTTGATGCCCCCCATCACGATCTACACCCGGGGCTGGTGCCCCTATTGCTCCGCCGCCAAGGACCTCCTGAAGCAAAAGGGGGCTGCCTTTGCCGAGATCGATATCGAACGCAAGCCCGAGGCGCGCCAGGAGATGATCCAGCGGGCCGGTGGACGCACCTCCGTGCCCCAGATCTTCATCGGCGACCGCCATGTGGGCGGATGCGACGACCTTTATGCGCTCGACGGGGGCGGCCAGCTCGATCAGCTGCTACGAGCCTGAGCGCCAAGCTCGGCGGCAGGCCTGCCGCCAACGGGATTCAGCCCTGTTCCTGTCGATCTGGACGGGCCGGACGCCTTCGGGCTTTATGGAGGCCTGCTTTGCGCCCGCGCTGACGGAGACCGCCATGAATGCCCATCGCTTCACCGCCGCTTGCGTCCAGATGCGCTCCGGCCGCGACCCGCTCCGGAACCGGGACGATGCCGTCGCCCTGGTGCGTCAGGCGGCCGACAGGGGCGCCCACTTCGTCCAGACGCCCGAGATGACCTCGCTCATTGAGCGCGAGCGGGCCGCCCTGTTCGAGAAGGTCGGTCCGCAGGAGAAGGATCCGACCCTCACGGGCTTGCGAGAGGTCGCGCGGGAGCGGGGCGTCGTGGTGCATGTGGGCTCGATTGCGGTCCGGGTCGGGGAGAAGGTGGCGAATCGCGCCTTCCTGATCGACGCCGCGGGCGAGATCGTCACGTCCTACGACAAGGTCCACCTCTTCGACGTCGACCTGCCGAGCGGCGAGAGCTGGCGCGAATCCGCCACCTATACGGGCGGCGACCGGGCGGTTCTGGGCGAGACGCCCTGGGGGCTGCTTGGCCTCACCATCTGCTACGACGTGCGCTTTCCCGCCCTTTACCGGGCGCTCGCCGAGAACGGGGCCGCCTTCCTCTCGGCGCCCGCCTGCTTCACCCGCCAGACCGGCGAGGCCCACTGGCACGTGCTGCACCGGGCGCGCGCGATCGAGACCGGCTCCTTCATGATCTCCGCGGCTCAGGGCGGCCGCCATGAGGACGGGCGGGAGACCTACGGCCATTCGCTCATCGTCGATCCGTGGGGGCGGGTTCTGGCGGAGGCAGGTGCCGAGCCTGGCGTGATCCTCGCCGAGATCGATACCGCCCTCGTGGCCGATGCCCGGGCCCGAATCCCGACCCTGAAGCATGGGCGCCCGTTCCGGGTCGAGGTGGCCCGCGCCGCCCCCGCCCCGCTTCGGGCCGCGGGGGCATGAGCGGCCATGGGCTGCGACGGCGACGGCTCTTGGCAACGATCCTTCGTGCCACCATCTGACGCGCCATGATCAAGTATGCGTTGGCCTGCGACGACGGCCATGGATTCGAGAGCTGGTTTCCCTCGAGCGAGGGCTACGAGGAGCAGCGCCGGCGGGGCTTCGTGACCTGCCCGGTCTGCGATTCTCCGACGGTCGAGAAGCAGATCATGGCGCCTCGGGTCGCCCGCACCGACAAAACGCCCGCCTCGGTTCCCGCGCCCGAGCCGCAGCCGGTCGCGATCCTCTCCGACAAGGAGCGGCAGATGCGGACGATGCTGCGCGCCTTCCGGCAGCACGTGCAGCAAAACGCCGAACATGTGGGCGACCGTTTCGCGGACGAGGCCCGCAAGATGCATTACGGCGAGGCGGAGCAGCGCTCGATCTACGGCGAGGCGAACCCGGCCGATGCTAGGGCCCTGCTGGAAGAGGGGATCGAGGTGCACCCGCTCCCGATCGTCCCCGATGACCGGAACTAGGCTGGCCGCGTGGCGGTCTTCTTCACGAGCGACACGCATTTCGGCGATCCGCGGGTCCTGCGCATCGACAAGCGGCCCTTCGCGAGCATCCCGGCTCATGACGAGGCCCTGATCGCCAACTGGAACGAAGCCGTCGGGCCTGAGGACGAGGTCTGGCACCTAGGGGATTTCGCGCTCCATGTGCGGCCCGAGCGCATCGACGAGCTGCTCGGACGGCTCAACGGCCGCAAGCACCTGATCACCGGCAACAACGACGGGGCAGCCACGCTGGCCGCCGAGGGCTGGGCGAGCGTGCAGCCTTACGCGGAGCTCCATGTGGACGGCACCTTCGTGGTCATGTGCCACTACGCTTTCCGAACCTGGAAGAACATGGGCCGCGGCTGGCTCGATCTTCACGGCCATTCCCATGGCAGGCTGAAGAAGCAGACCCGCCAGTACGATGTGGGCGTCGACGCCCGGGAGTACCGGCCCGTGACCCTGGATATGATTCTCGGCGCGCGGCGCCAGTCCCGTTCAAGAAACCAGGAGCAACTTTGATTGGGCATGGCCCTGTCCTAGAACCTGGGACGGAGGTGAATGTGGACGCTTCGAAGAACCCGACCATCGCACGGCCAAGGCCGGTCTCGCTCCTGCGCTCGTTCCTCAACAACGAGGCGGCTGGCGGCATCATCCTCATGGCTGTCGCCGTGCTGGCGCTCATCGTCGCCAACTCGCCCCTTGCGCCGGCCTATTTCGGCGTGCTCAAGACCTACGTGCTGGGGTTGAGCGTCCTGCACTGGATCAACGACGCCCTGATGGCGGTGTTCTTCCTGCTCGTGGGCCTCGAGATCAAGCGGGAGATGCTCGACGGTCAGCTCTCCACCTGGCCGCGACGGGTCTTGCCCGGCTTTGCCGCTGTCGGCGGCATGGCGATCCCGGCGCTCATCTATCTCGGCGTGAATGCGCAGAACCCCGATGCCCTGCGCGGCTGGGCCATCCCGGCGGCCACCGACATCGCCTTCGCGCTCGGCGTTCTGGCGCTTCTTGGCAGCCGGGTGCCGCCGTCACTCAAGATCTTTCTGACCGCCCTCGCCATCCTCGACGATCTGGGGGCCGTGGTCATCATCGCGCTGTTCTATACGAGCGACGTCTCCCTCGCGATGGTTGGGGCCTCCGCCGTGTGCCTCGCCGCCCTGGTGGCGCTGAACCGCGCGGGCGTCACGCGCCTTGCGCCCTATCTGGTGCTGGGCGCCTTCCTCTGGTTCTTCGTGCTGCAATCGGGCGTGCACGCGACGATTGCCGGCGTCGTGCTCGCGCTCACCATCCCGCTCCACCCGACTCCCGGCCGCCCCGAGGCCGCGGACTCGCCGCTCCACGTGCTGGAGCACGCGCTCCACCCTTGGGTCGCGTTTCTCATCGTGCCGATCTTCGGCTTCGCCAATGCGGGCGTATCCTTCGAAGGCCTTTCCCCAGCGGTGCTGCTGCAGCCGGTGCCGCTCGGCATCGCGCTCGCGCTCTTCATCGGCAAGCAGGCGGGCGTCTTCGGGTTCCTGGCGCTCGCGCTGCGGCTCGGCTGGGCCGACATGCCGGCCAATGCCACCCGGGCGCAGTGCTACGGGGTGGCGGCGCTCTGCGGCATCGGCTTCACCATGAGCCTCTTCATCGGAGCGCTCGCCTTCCCGGCCTCGCCCGCGCTCATCGACGAGACGAAGCTCGGCGTGCTGGCCGGATCGCTCCTGTCGGCGCTCCTCGGCTTCGCGATCCTGCGCCTTGCTCCCGCGGAGGCTCCCAAGGTCGAGGCCCGCCCCGCCACCGCGGCTTAGGCAGCCCGTGCCGCGAAGGCCATGTAGTTCACCGCCGTGTCGCGGGAGAGGCTCCACTGGTCCCGGAGCGGGTTGTAGACGACGCCGTCGAGGCGTGTGACGCCGAGTCCCGCGTTCTCGATGGCGAGCCGCAGTTCCTCGGGGGTCACGAACTTCTCCCATTGGTGGGTGCCCTTCGGCAGCCAACCCAGCACGTATTCGGCTCCCACGATGGCCAGGGCGAAGGCCCTGAGCGTTCGGTTGATGGTGGCCATGGCGAGCAGCCCCCCGGGCTTCACGGCCGCCCCGCAGGCGGTGATGAAGGCGGGCACGTCCGCCACGTGCTCCACCACCTCCATGGCGAGCACGAGGTCGAAGGTTTCGCCCCGGGTCACCACCTCCTCGACGGTTTCGTTGCGGTAATCGACCGGCACGCCGGCCCGCTCCGCATGGAGCCGGGCGACGGCAATGTTGGTGGGGGCCGGGTCGAGCCCCGTCACCCGGGCGCCCAGGCGCGCGAGGGGCTCCGAGAGCACGCCCCCACCGCAGCCCACGTCCAGGATCGTTAGCCCCTCGAGGGGCGCCGGCCCCTTGGGATCGCGGCCGAACCGGGCGCAGGCCTCGTCCCGGATGGCGGCGAGCCGCACCGGATTGAACTTGTGCAGGGGCCGCATGGGCCCCTTCGGGTCCCACCAGGTCTCCGCCAGGCGCTCGAACCGGGCGATCTCGGCAGGGTCGACACTGGTCATGGGGGATCCTCCGGACAGGGGGCTGTCATGCGGGACAGCGGAGCAAGGCGCAAGGGGCAGGCCGTAAGCTCCACCTTGGTCGCGTTGACAGGCCCGCGATCCCCCTTTACGCGCCCCATGCGGCCTCCCCGCACCCCGCCCGAAGGCTCCCCCGACACAGGCCAGCACAGGCTCCGATGCCCCGTCTCGTCATGAAATTCGGCGGTACGTCCGTCGCCACGGTTGAGCGCATCCGCAACGTGGCGCGGCACGTGAAACGGGAGGTCGAGGCCGGCTACGACGTGGCCGTGGTGGTCTCCGCGATGGCGGGCAAGACGAACGAGCTCGTCGCCTGGGTGAAGGACGCCTCCGCGCTCTACGATTCCAAGGAGTACGACGCGGTCGTCGCCTCCGGCGAGCAGGTAACCTCCGGGCTCCTCGCTCTCGCGCTCCAGGAGATGGGGCTTCCCGCCCGGTCCTGGCAGGGCTGGCAGATCCCGATCATGACCTCCGACGCCCATGGCTCGGCCCGGATCGCCGCCATCGACGGGACCGGGATCCTCCAGAGTTTCGCCGAGCGCAAGGAGATCGCGGTGGTGTCCGGCTTCCAGGGCATCCACCAGCCGACCCGCCGCATCACGACCCTGGGCCGCGGGGGATCCGACACCAGCGCCGTGGCTCTCGCGGCCGCCATCCAGGCGGAGCGCTGCGACATCTATACGGACGTGGACGGAGTCTACACCACGGATCCCCGCATCGTGCCGAAAGCCCGCCGCCTCGACCGGGTCTCCTACGAGGAGATGCTGGAGATGGCCTCCCTCGGGGCCAAGGTGCTCCAGGTGCGCTCGGTCGAGCTCGCCATGGTGCACAACGTTCCCACCTATGTGCGCTCCTCCTTCGACGATCCGGCGGATCCGAAGCAGGGCACCCTCATCTGCGACGAGGACGAGATCATGGAACAGCAGGTCGTCACCGGCATCGCCTATTCCAAGGACGAGGCCCAGATTACCCTGCGGAACGTGGCCGACAAGCCGGGCGTCGCCGCCTCGATCTTCGTGCCGCTCGCCGAAGCCAACATCAACGTGGACATGATCATCCAGGTGGTGTCTGACAACAACGCCACCACGGACATCACCTTCACGGTGCCGGCAGCCGATTACGAGCGGGCCTGCTCCGTGCTCCACGAGCACCGGAGCGAGATCGAGTTCGTGGAACTCCAGGGGGCGACGGACGTGGTCAAGGTGTCGGCCATCGGCGTCGGCATGCGCTCCCATGCGGGTGTCGCCGCCAAGGCCTTCAAGGCGCTTGCCGACAAGGGCATCAACATCCGCGCCATCACCACCTCCGAGATCAAGTTCTCGGTCCTGATCGAGTCGGCCTATACGGAGCTTGCAGTCCGCACCCTCCACTCCCTGTACGGCCTCGATAAATCATAAGCCGAAAGACCTCTTTTCAGGGTCTTGGGCTCGCCGTGCACGGGTCAGGCCGCCGCTATGCGGCTTTGGGGCTTGCTCCGCGGCAAATCCCCTCGGTATAGGGCCCGTAACAGGCTTGACGGTCGACCTTGGCGACCGTCACGCTACAACAAGATGGCCGGCCGCAGGGCCGCCGGCCTCGGGACGGGAACGAAGAGCTGATGCCAGCGACTCTCGGCGGTCCGCGCGTACTCCTGCGCCGCCTCCGCGAGATCATGGCGGAGCCGGTCAGCGCGCAGGACCGCCTCGACAAGATCGTGATCCTGATCGCCGCCAACATGGTGGCGGAGGTGTGCTCCGTCTATGTGATGCGCGGGGACGGCACCCTTGAGCTCTATGCCACCGAGGGTCTCAACCGAGAGGCCGTGCACCTCACGACCATGCGGGCGGGCGAGGGTCTCGTGGGCCTCATCGCCTCCACGGCCGAGCCCCTGGCGCTCTCCGACGCCCAGACCCATCCGGCCTTCTCCTACAAGCCCGAGACGGGCGAGGAGGCCTATCACGCCTTCCTGGGCGTGCCGCTTCTGAGGGCCGGCAACACCCTCGGCGTCCTCGTGGTCCAGAACAGGACGCTCCGGGTTTATACGGAGGAGGAGGTCGAGGCGCTCCAGACCACCGCCATGGTGCTTGCCGAGATGATCGCCTCCGGCGAGCTCCAGGCGCTCGCCCCGGCGGACAGCGAGACGGCCCTCCGCCGCCCCGTGCACCAGCGCGGCGTCTCCCTCGCGGACGGGGTCGGCCTCGGATACGTGGTGCTCCACGAGCCGCGCGTCGTGGTGAAGAATCTCATTGCCGAGAACGTGGACGGGGAGGTGCGGCGCCTCGAATCCGCCATCGGCGAGGTGCGGGCCTCCATCGACGAGCTCATCGAGCGCGGCGACGTCGCCCATCACGGCGAGCACCGGGACGTGCTCGAGACCTTCCGCATGTTCGCCCACGACCAGGGCTGGCTCAGGCGGATGCGCGAGGCGGTGCATTCCGGGCTCACCGCCGAGGCCGCGGTGGAGCGCGTTCAGTCCGACAACCGCGCCCGCATGCTGCGCCAGCAGGACCCCTATCTGCGCGAGCGGCTGCACGATCTCGACGATCTCGCGAACCGCCTCCTGCACCGGCTTGTCGGGCGCGACCTCGTGGCGGAGCGGGGCTCCCTTCCCGACAACGCGATACTTGTCGCCCGCTCCATGGGCCCGGCGGCCCTTCTGGACTACGACCGCTCGCGTCTGCGCGGGCTCGTGCTCGAGGAGGGCGGGCCCACGAGCCACATCGCCATCGTGGCGCGGGCGCTCGGCATTCCGGCGGTGGGCGAGGTCGGAAACGCCACCTCCCTCGTGGAGCCCGGCGACGCGATCATCGTGGATGGCGGCGCCGGCGAGGTGCAGATCCGCCCGCGGCCCGACGTCGAGGCCGCCTATGCCGAGAAGGCGCGCCTGCGCGCCCGGCGCATGGAACAGTACCGGCGCCTGCGCGAGGTGCCGGCGGTCACGCGGGACGGGGTCCCGATCAACCTCCAGCTCAATGCGGGGCTTCTCGTCGACCTGCCGCATCTGAGCGAGACGGGCGCGACCGGCGTCGGCCTCTTTCGCACCGAGCTCCAGTTCATGGTGGCCGAGCGCATGCCTTCCGCCGGCGAGCAGCAGGCGCTCTACCGGGCTGTCTTCGCGGCGGCCGGCGACATGCCGGTGACCTTCCGCACCCTTGATATCGGCGGCGACAAGATCCTGCCCTACATGCAGTCGATCGAGGAGGAAAACCCGGCGCTCGGCTGGCGGGCCATCCGCATCGGCCTCGACCGGCCGGGGCTCCTCAGGGCCCAGGTGCGCGCGCTCCTGAAGGCCGCCGCGGAGCACCCGCTCAAGATCATGTTCCCGATGGTCGCCACCTGCGACGAGTTCGCCAGGGCCAAGGCCATCGTGGACCGGGAGACGGCTTATCTCGCCCGCCATGGGCATGTGCTGCCCTCGGACCTCAAATGCGGCGTGATGCTGGAGGTGCCCTCGCTGCTCTTCCAGATCGAGGAGATCTGCCGGGTCGCCGATTTTCTGTCCGTTGGCTCGAACGACCTCATGCAGTTCCTCTTCGCGGTCGACCGCGAGAACCGCATGGTCGCAAACCGCTTCGACCCCTTGAGCGCCCCCGCCCTCCGGGTCCTGAAGCTCATTACCGAGACCGCGACCGCCTGCGGCTGCCCGGTCACGGTCTGCGGCGAGATCGGCGGGCGTCCCCTGGAAGCGCTGGCGCTGATCGCGCTCGGGTACCGCTCGCTCTCCATGTCCCCGTCCTCCATCGGCCCCGTGAAGGCGATGCTGCTCGCCCTCGACGCGGCGGATGCCCGCGCCATGCTCCTCGATGCCCTGCAGCACGACGGCAGCGGCGAGAGCCTGCGCCCGCGCATCGCGGCCTATGCGGAAAGCCATGGCATCCCGGTCTGATGTGGATTATCCGGGGCGCCCGATCCCTGACCCGTGACCCTGATGATCGCACCGCCGCCCGACCGCCTCGCCGCCATTCTCCAGCGCCACGACATCGTCATGGCGACCCTCAACAGCGGCCCGGCCCCTGAGACCTTCGTGGCGCTCTCCCGCGAACTCTCGGAGCTCGAACCCGTCGTCGCCGCCATCCGGGCTTTTCAGACCGCGCAGGAGACCCTCGCCGGTCTCGAGGCGATGATCGGCGACCCGAAGACGGATGCGGAGATGCGGGGGCTTGCCGAAGAGGAGCGGCCTCTGGCCGAGGAGGAGGTGGAGCGCCGGGGCCAGGAGCTGCGGCTCCTCCTGCTGCCGAAGGATGCGGCGGACGAGAAAAGCGCCATCCTCGAGGTGCGCGCCGGTACGGGCGGCGACGAGGCGGCACTTTTTGCGGGCGATCTTTTCCGCATGTACGCCCGCTATGCCGAGCTGAAGGGCTGGAAGGTGGAGGTGATGTCCGAGAGCGAGGGCACGGTCGGCGGCTACAAGGAGGTGGTGGCCGAGATCCGGGGCCGCGGCGTCTTCGCCAAGCTGAAATTCGAGAGCGGCGTCCACCGGGTGCAGCGCGTGCCGGATACCGAGACGCAGGGGCGCATCCATACCTCCGCGGCCACCGTGGCGGTGCTGCCCGAGGCCGAGGATGTGGACATCGCCATCAGCGATGCGGATCTCAAGATCGACACCATGCGGGCCCAAGGGGCGGGCGGCCAGCACGTGAACAAGACGGAATCGGCCATCCGCATCACGCATATCCCCACCGGCACGGTGGTGTTCGTGCAGGAGGAGCGCTCCCAGCACAAGAACCGCGCCCGGGCCATGCAGCTCCTGCGCGCCCGGCTCTTCGATGCGGAGCGCACCGCCAAGGACGCGGCCCGCGCCGCCGACCGCAAGGCGCAGGTGGGATCGGGCGACCGCTCGGAGCGCATCCGAACCTATAATTTCCCGCAAGGGCGCGTCACCGACCACCGTATCAATCTCACCCTCTACAAGATCGAGGAGGTGATGGCCGGCACGGCTCTCGACGAGATCGTGGACGCGCTGATCACCGAGCATCAGGCCGCGCTTCTGGCCGATCAGGACCAGGCCGCGTGACCGCACGGCCGACGGCCGGTGCCGCTCTCGCCGGCTTGCGCCGGACTCTCGCGGAGGCGGGCATCGACAATCCGGCCTACGAGGCGCGCCTCCTTCTCGCCGGCGTGCTCGGCATCGGCCTGCCGGCCCTTGCGCTCCGCTCCGGCCGCCCGCTGACCGAGGCCGAAGCCGCGACGCTGGAGGCTTTTGCGGCCCGGCGCCTCGCCCGGGAGCCGGTGGCCCGGATCCTCGGGGAGTGGGAGTTCTGGGGCCTGCCCTTCGCCTTGAGCCCGGACACTCTCGTCCCCCGCCCCGATACCGAGACCGTGGTGGAGGCGGCGCTGGCCCGCATTCCGGACCGGAGCCGGACCTTCGCCCTAATCGATCTCGGCACGGGCACGGGCTGCCTTCTCGTGGCGCTTCTCCATGAATGCCCCAAGGCCTGGGGGCTCGGCATCGACCGCTCGCCCGGCGCCCTGGCGACCGCCCGCGCGAACGCCCGGCGGAACGGGGTGGCGGAAAGGGCCCTGTTTGCGGCCTCGGACTGGGCAGCGGCGGTCTCAGGATCGTTCGATCTTGTGGTGTCGAACCCGCCCTATATCGCCTCTCCGGTCATCGCGACGCTCGATCCCGACGTGCGCGAGCACGACCCCATGGCCGCCCTCGATGGGGGCGCCGATGGGCTCGACGCCTACCGGAGGATTCTCGATGAGGCGCCCCGCCTCCTGCGGCCCGGCGGGCACCTCCTCCTGGAGATTGGGTATGACCAAGGCGAGAGCGTCCCGAGGCTCGCCGCCGGCCTTCCCCTTGCAATCGAGGAGGTTCGACCCGATCTCTCCGGGAACGCGCGATGCGTCGCCCTGAGGCGAATATGAAGCTGCTTTGGCGGCCGAATGCCTCGAAATGGACAGGATTTTCGGCGAAAAGCCGCCTGCCAGCCCCGAAAAACTGCTTGTTGGACCGCGTCGAACCCGCTAGATTTCGGGCCAGACATCGTCATCGGTCCACGGAATCGGCGGAGTTGGGGCCAATAAGCCCGCCGAGAGGACCAAACGATTTCAGCCGCGCCGGTGGGGGCTTTTGAGCAGTCCAGCGCGGTCGCTTCTAAAACCCGACACTGAAGAACGATTCCGGCTTTAAGGGCCGCGATCGAGCGACAGAGGGATGGCCACGCGAACGGTGGGCGAACGCCCGTTCGGCGAACATTGGCTTGCAATCGCGTGGGAAGAACCAGCGAGGGTCGTAGACCAGAGATGAGACCAGGACAGAACAGGCGGATGCGTGGCCGGAACCGCAGCAACAAGGGGCCCAATCCCCTGACGCGGAGCTATGAATCCAACGGCCCCGACGTGAAGATCCGTGGCACGGCTCAGCACGTAGCCGAGAAATACAGCCAGCTCGCCCGCGATGCGCTGGCCTCTGGCGATCCGGTGGCCGCCGAGAACTATTATCAGCACGCCGAGCACTACATCCGCATCATCGCGGCCGCCCAGGAGCAGCTGCGCGAGCAGTACGGCTACCAGCAGCGCTTCGATGAGGATGGCGACGAGGAGCCGGGCTTTGCCGGCGATCGCGGCTACGGCGAGGACATGGATCCCGGCGCCGGACCGCAGCCCTTCGAGCCACGGCCCGAGGGCGAGGGACGTCCGCAGCGCTTCGACCGAGGCGACCGCCAGGAGCGGGGCGACCGGGGTGATCGCCCAGATCGCGGCGATCGTCAGGACCGGGGTGACCGCCGTGAGCGCTTCCAGCGCGACCGTGGGCCGCGGCAGGACAACCGGCAGGACGGGCGGCAAGAAAACCGCCAGGAGGTCCGTCAGGACTTCAATCGGGACAGCCGTGACGGCGAGGGCCGCCAGGATCGTTCGGAGCGCCAGGAGCGTCCAGAACGCCAGGATCGTCCCGAGCGCCAGGAGCGTCCGGACCGCGGCGAGTTCCGCCGGGACCGCCGCCGCGACGAGGTTGAGCCCGATGCGGCCGCCCTGCCGGCTTTCCTGACGAACCCAGTGCGCACCATTGCGGTCGAGGGCGGCGAGGGCGAGGCCCCGGTCGAGAGCGGGATGAACGCGGAAGGCGGCGAGTTCCGCGCCCGCCGCCCGCGCCGCCGCCGTGCCCGCTTCGGCGAGGGTGGCGAGGCCGAGGGTGGACCGGACTTCGCGCCGGAGCCCGTGGAGACCCCGCCGGCCGAGTGACGCGCCGGCCGAATCGTCAAACGAGAAGGGGAGGGCCGATGCCCTCCCCTTTTTGTCAGCGTCCGACGATCCGCCGATGTTCCTCGGCGCCACAGGGTCGGCCAACGTCAGAACGGCAGCGCCTCCTGGGCCGCGGTCTCGACGGTCAGGCGCTCGCCCTCGCTCATCGCGCCGCCGGTGAGCACCTTGGCGTAGATGCCGCAATCGAAATGGCCGTAATGGCGCATGAGCGCCTTGGGGATCTGGAGATCGCGCATCCCCGTCGCGGGGTCCACATTGGTCGCCGCGCAGCGCTCGATGCGCTTCGTCACCTTCAGCCGCAGCCCTGACGGAAGCGAGATCACTTGGCCGAGGAGGTCGAACTCCGCCCAGGGGGCGAGTCCCTCGACGTGCACGTTGCCGCGAAAGCGCAAGGGATCCACGGGCACGCCGATCCTCTCCTCGAAATCCCGCACGCTCGCGAGATTGATCAGCGACACGTAGCCCTTGGTGGAATCCGTGAAGCGGAAGCCCTGCGGCGAGGCAAGAACCTTGGGCGCGCCCCGCAATTCCGCCGGCATGAAGCGACGGAAGAACGCCTCGATGGCAAGCCGCCCCTCTGGGGTGCCGAGTGCGCCGCGTGCCGCCTCGCGCCCACCTTCCTCGATGACCAGCGTGCCGGTCGCGTCCTCGAAGCGGGTGGAGAGCCGGGCGAGGCTCTCGTTGCGCATGAGCATGAGAAACTTGATCTTGGGCTGGTGGGCCGGATTTGCCGGATCAAAGCCCGAGGGGCCGTTCTCGACCGCGAAGACCCGGTCACCCGGAAAATAGGCGTCCTTGTCGAGGACAGCCGAGGCGAGCCGCTCGGGAGAGAGTCCCTTCACGGGATAGCGATAGAGGGAGGCGATGCGCATGACGCCGTTCTAGCGCGTCCTTCAGGACGGCGTCGAGACGGATCCGCTTCGCCTGCATCCTGATCGGTGGTTGGGATCGGCCGACGCCCCCAGGAGGCAGAGGTGCGGCCGCTTCACGCCCGGCCGCACCCCCATCAGGACAAGACGAAGCAGAATCTGCCCAAGGGCTTCGCGCTGCTCCCCCTCGTGAGCGGAGGTCAGCCGCTCCCTTAGGACGCGTCGCCGGAGCGGGCGACCTTGGTGCGCTTCAGCTCGGGGGTGAAGTAACCCTCGCGAGCCGGAATGTGGTCGCGGTTGTGGTCGGTGTGGTCGCGCATGCCCTCATGGGCCGTCTGGTGCGGCGGGATGTGCGAGCCGGTCTCGGATTCCTGCTTCATGCGCAGGGCCTTTTCGGCATTGGCCTTCAGCTCCTCCCGGGCGCGATCGGCGTGGGCCTTCTTGGGGTTCAGCCAGGAAAAGAAATTGGACAGGGCCATGGGGTGCTCCTTGGTCTTGTTCTTGGGATGGGTCGTGGGGTGCTCGCGGTCTAAGCGGCCGGGACGAGGCCGGCGTTTGCGAGCGGCTCTATTCCTTGCCGCGAGAGAGGACGTCCTCGTCGCTGCCGGTCTGGCGGGTGGGGGCCGTGTGGTCTCGGCCCACCGAGACCTGCTCGGAATCGGCAAGGGACTCGGACGCCATGCCGTTGCCGGCGCGCGGCTGGACGCCGCCCGCCTCCACGCCCTGATCGCTGCCGGAGCGCAGCTCCGCGGCCTGGGTGGTGTCCCCGAAGGTGCGCGGGGTCACGGAGGGCTGGCGCTCCAGCGGGCTTTCCGGAACGGCAAGACTCATGGCGTCGTTCCGCATCAGGTCGGCGCGGGCCTTCTCGGCTTCGGAGCGCGGATCGCGCGTGCTCATGGTGATCTCCTCGGGCCATCGCCTGCCGGACCCCGCAGCGCGGCGGGCCGGTTGCTCGTTACCGGATCAATGCCAGGGCTTCCGGGGCGGTTCCGGCACAGGACCTCCGCGATGGAGGAGAGGCAGCTGGTTCGTGGGATTCCGCCCCCTTGTTGTTGCCGATCCGCCACACCAGATGACCGGAGCGGGTGCTTCTTGAGAAGGCTCGATCATCGAAACGGCGCGACTGGGCCTCTTCAGAGGACGGCGGGCCGGAAAGGGGTGACCATGAACTTTGAAAAATACACCGAACGGGCCCGGGGCTTCGTGCAGGCCGCGCAGTCGCTCGCCATGCGCGAGGGCCATCCGCAGCTCCAGCCCGGACACGTGCTGAAAGTCCTGCTCGACGACCCGGAGGGCCTGTGCGCGGGCCTGATCGACCGGGCGGGCGGCCGCTCCCGGGAGGCTCATGCGGCGGTGGAGCAATGGCTCGCCAAGCAGCCCAAGGTCTCGGGCGCGGCCTCGCAGCCCCAGGCGACCCGTGAGCTGATGCGCTTTTTCGATCAGGCCGAGACCATGGCCGACAAGGCGGGCGACTCGTATGTCACCGTCGAGCGGATGTTGCTCGCGCTCGCCCTCGAGAAGGATGCGGAAGCCGGGCGGATCCTCGCCAAGGCCGGCGTCACGGCGCAGGGGCTGAATGGCGCCATCAACGCGCTCCGCAAGGGCCGCACGGCCGATAACGTGACCGCGGAGAACGCCTACGAGGCGCTCAAGAAATATGCCCGCGATCTCACGGAAGCCGCGCGCGAGGGCAAGCTCGACCCGGTGATCGGCCGCGACGAGGAGATCCGCCGCACCATCCAGGTGCTCTCAAGGCGCACCAAGAACAACCCGGTGCTCATCGGCGAGCCCGGCGTCGGCAAGACCGCCATCGTGGAGGGCCTCGCGCTGCGCATCGTCAACGGCGATGTGCCCGAGAGCTTGAAGGACAAGCAGTTGCTCGCCCTCGACATGGGCGCGCTCATCGCAGGCGCGAAATATCGCGGCGAGTTCGAGGAGCGCCTGAAGGCCGTTCTCTCCGAGGTGACGGCCGCGGAAGGCGGCATCGTCCTCTTCATCGACGAGATGCACACGCTCGTCGGCGCCGGCAAGGCGGATGGAGCCATGGATGCCTCGAACCTGCTGAAGCCCGCGCTCGCCCGCGGCGAGCTGCATTGCGTCGGCGCGACGACGCTCGACGAGTACCGCAAGCATGTGGAGAAGGACGCGGCGCTCGCCCGGCGCTTCCAGCCCGTCTTCGTGAGCGAGCCCACCGTCGAGGACACGGTCTCGATCCTGCGCGGCATCAAGGAGAAGTACGAGCAGCACCACGGGGTCCGCATCATGGATTCCTCGCTCGTCGCAGCGGCCACGCTCTCGAACCGCTACATCACGGACCGCTTCCTGCCGGACAAGGCCATCGATCTCGTTGACGAGGCGGCCTCGCGCCTGCGCATGCAGGTGGATTCGAAGCCCGAGGAGCTCGACACGATCGACCGCGAGGTGGTGCGCCTCAAGATCGAGGCGGAGGCCCTGAAGAAGGAAACCGACGCCGCCTCGAAGGACCGCCTCCAGCGGCTCGAGAAGGAGCTTGCGGATCTCGAGGAGCAATCCGCCGCCATCACGGCGCGCTGGAAGGCGGAGAAGGACAAGCTCGGCCGCGCGGCGGAGCTGAAGAAGCGGCTCGACGATGCCCGCAACGAACTCGCGCAGGCGCAGCGCCAGGGCCAGTACCAGCGCGCGGGCGAACTCGCCTACGGCATCATCCCGGGGCTCGAGAAGGAGCTCGCCGAGGTGGAGGCCGCCGGCGACGGGGCAGGGCTCATGGAGGAGGCGGTGACGCCGAATCATGTGGCCGGCGTCGTCTCCCGCTGGACCGGCGTGCCGGTCGACAAGATGCTGGAGGGCGAGCGCGACAAGCTGCTCAAGATGGAGGAGGCGCTGGCGCGGCGGGTCGTCGGACAGCGCGAGGCCGTGGAGGCGGTGTCCACCGCCGTCAGGCGCGCGCGGGCGGGCCTGCAGGATCCCCACCGGCCCATCGGCTCCTTCATGTTCCTCGGCCCCACGGGCGTCGGCAAGACGGAGCTCACGAAGGCGCTGGCAAGCTTCCTCTTCGACGACGAGACCGCGCTCGTGCGCCTCGACATGTCGGAATACATGGAGAAGCACTCGGTCGCCCGCCTCATCGGCGCGCCCCCGGGCTATGTGGGCTACGAGGAGGGCGGCGCGCTCACGGAAGCCGTCCGGCGGCGGCCCTATCAGGTGGTGCTCTTCGACGAGATCGAGAAGGCGCATCCGGACGTGTTCAACGTGCTCCTCCAGGTGCTCGACGACGGGCGTCTCACGGATGGCCAGGGTCGCACCGTCGATTTCCGCAACACGCTGATCATCATGACCTCGAACCTCGGCTCGGAATATCTCGTGGGCCAGAAGGAGGGCGAGGACACGGACGCGGTGCGCGACGAGGTGATGGGCGTGGTGCGCGCTCAGTTCCGGCCCGAATTCCTCAACCGCGTGGACGAGATCATTCTCTTCCACCGGCTGCAGCGGTCCGAGATGGGCGCCATCGTGGACATCCAGATGCGGCGTCTGCAGCGGCTTCTCGACGAGCGCAAGATCACGCTCACCCTCGATCCCGCGGCGCGGGACTGGATCGCCGAGAAGGGCTACGACCCGGCCTATGGGGCAAGGCCCCTGAAGCGCGTGATCCAGAAGCACGTGCAGGACCCGCTCGCGGAGCTGATCCTCGCTGGCGAGATCCGGGACGGCGAAGCGGTCCCGGTCCGCGCCGGTCCGATGGGCCTCATGATCGGCGACGTGACGGTCGCGGCCGAGAAGCGGCCCGCGGGCGTGGCGCTGAACTAGACCGCGCCTTGAGCTTGGCCGCGCCGGCTTTTGCCGGCGCGGCAACGACTCCCTGAACCAAACGTCCCTGCGAACGTTCGCCGAGACACGTCAGCAGGAGTTCGCTCATGGATCGCCGCATCGTCACGGCCGGCCTCGTGGCCGCCTTCGCCGCTTCCGCCGCCATCGCGCAGTCGCCCACGGGGCCGACCACCGTCTCGCCCATCCCGGTCAACCCCGCTCCGGCGGAGAGCCTGTCCACGAGCGGCAATGCGGGTTCGACCGCGACCCCCGAACAGCGCCAACAGCGCACCCAGCAGGGCGGCAACCCGGCCGATACAACGACGCCCCGTCGCCAGGGCCAGGAGGCCTCGGACGGGCGCGGTCAGGGCGCGGTGCAGGGCCAGCAGGCGCAGCAGCGGGCGGCCGCGCCGCAGGGCCAGCGCGCCGCGCAGAGCCCCGCCGACATCCGTTACATCCAGGAGACCATGGCAGCCGGCACCGTTACCCTTCAGGCCGCCAACTTCGCGGAATCGAAGGCGCAGCATCCGCGCGTCCAGCGCTTCGCGGCTTTCGAGCGCGAGGAGCAGAACATGATGTTCGAGATCCTGCACGCGCTCGCGGAGCCCGCCACCACGTCGTCCACCAACGCCCAGGCCACGCAGGCGACCACCTCCAGCCGTCCGCAGAACGCAAGTCAGGCGGCCGCCACCGCGCCCGTTCTCACGGATCAGGCGTCGAGCCTCATGGAGAAGATGTCCCGCGCCGAGCGTGGGCCGGCCTTCGACCGCGAGTTCGTGGAGCTCCAGCTCGCTCGCCATCAGGAGCTCCTGCAGGTGCAGGAGCGGTATCTTGCGGGCAACCCGCAGAACCGGGAACTCGTGAATATCGCCAAGCTCGCCCGCGCTCAGATCCGCGAGCATGTGACGGAGCTCCAGGCCATCCAGAAGGACCTGCGCTGAGCCCGTCGGGAGGAACGCCTCCTTTCTGGGGGCGTTGGCCGACAATGGGGCGGGCCAGCCGGGTCCGCCCCCGCAAAGCCCCTTTCGACAAGAGGACGAGCCCATGGCGCGTGACAAGCGAGGACACTCCCCGGAGCCGGACGTGGATGAGGTGCTGGACGAGCTGGCGCAGGAGGAAGGCGGCAGCGACGCCGATTTCCTGGCGGGCCCCACGAGCCGCAACGAGGCTGGCGACGTGAAGCGTGCCGCCGCCAAGGCCACGGGCATCATGGGCTCCTCGAAGAAGATCGATCCCGATCTCGCCGTGGACCCTGATGGCAACCGGCCCAAGAGCGGTTCGAAATCTGGCCTCCACACCTTCCAGGAGGTTCCCCCTGAGAAGGGTGTCACGGAGCACCGGGTGACCCGCGGCAATGCGGAGATCGCCGACGAGGCGAACACGGCGGCCCGTCTCTCCCCGGCCGGGCGTGCGGCGCGCACGGAGGCGGCTCCCACCAACGTCACCGGCGGTCGCGGCTCGGCCCTGGAGCGTCGGCGCGTGCCGGCTCCCGGCAACGTGGTCGACGTTCCCAAGGGAACCCTCGTGCGCGGTCACCCGACCGCGAGCCAGAGCGGCGGCCGCTCGCAATCCTCTACCGGCGACGAGAAGCCGCCGAAGCGCTCTGCCCGGGCCGGCACCGGCCAGACCGAGCGCCCGCTCTCCAAGGGCGGCACCGAAGAGCGGGATTGACCGTTTCCTGCCTCCCCCCGCCCCTGGGGGGAGGCAGCGCCGACTGCCCCTTTCATCCGGCGTGCTTTCGCGCCATATCCGGCGCCTCATGAGCGCGCCCCTCGTCTTCGACCGCCCCCTCGTCCGCCGCCGGCTCGCCCGGGCGGTGGCCCAAGGCCATGCGGGTTTTCTGATCGACCACGCGGTGAACGACCTGGAGGAGCGGCTCGAGCCCGTGCTCCGGGACTTTACCCTTGCCCTGGATGTCGGCTCGCCCACCCCTGCGGTCCGCGAGCGGCTGCTGCGCCGCGTGCCTCAAGTGGTCCGCCTCGCGCCGCTGCCCGAGCCGGGCGCCGTGACGGGAGACGAGGAGCGCCTGCCCTTCGCGGGGCCGCATTTCGATCTCGCCGTCTCGGTGCTCTCGCTCCAGGCCGTCAACGACCTGCCGGGAGCCCTCGTGCAGATCCGCCGGGCGCTGAAGCCCGACGGGCTCTTCGTGGGATGCCTTCTGGGCGGTGCCACGCTCACCGAGTTGCGACAGGCTTTCACGCAGGCCGAGGCCGAGATCGAGGGCGGAGTGAGCCCCCGCGTGGCACCGTTCGCCGATGTGCGCGACCTCGGTGGTCTTCTCCAGCGTGCTGGCTTTGCCCTGCCGGTGGTGGATGCGGACGTGCTGCGGGTGCGCTACGGCGATCCCTTCGCGCTCTTCCGGGACCTGCGCGGCATGGGATTCACCAACCCGCTCCAGGACCGCCGCCGCACGCCCCTGCGCCGGGCGACGCTGCTGCGCGCGGCGCAGATCTATGCGGAGCGTTTCGCGGACCCCGACGGGCGCCTCACCGCCACATTCGAGCTCATCTGGCTCTCGGGCTGGACGCCGCACGAAAGCCAGCAAAAGCCCCTGCGTCCAGGCTCCGCCACCATGCGCCTCGCCGATGCGCTGGGGGTGCCGGAGGGTGATCCGAACAAGGGCAAGGATTAGCGCGCCCTTGGCGCGGGGCTTGCGGGTTCTACCTCAAGCCCCAGCACAGAGGAGCGCCCCATGGCAGAGCCCGGCCCGGATCACCCGATCACCGTCACGGCCAACCCGCACCGCATCCGCGTGGTGCTCGGCGGCTTCATCGTCGCCGAGACCACGAATGCGCAGACGCTGCAGGAAGCGAATTATCCGCCGGTCCACTACATCCCGCGCGGGGATGTGCGCATGGACCTGCTCGATCCCACGGATCATCGCACCCATTGCCCCTACAAGGGCGAGGCGAGCTATTTCAATCTCACGGCCGGCGGCCTCGAGCGGGCGAACGCCGTGTGGAGCTACGAGCAGCCGAACCCCGCCGTCGCGGCGATCGCCGGCCACGTGGCGTTCTACCCGAACAAGGTCGACGCCATCGAGGAGTTTTCGGATTAAGGCCGCTTGCCAACGGCTGGCCCGGCCCGGCACAAAGAGCCGAACCGGGACGGCACGATGACAGGCTTCACCTTCAACACGACCCCCTCGATCGTTTTCGGCGCCGGCAGCATCGGACGCATCGGCGAGATCGCCAGCCGGTCCGGGCGACGCGCCGCCCTCGTCACCGATGCGGGCCTCGTCCGCGCGGGGCTGGTCTCACCGGCCCTCGCGGCGCTCGAGGCCGCTGGCATTGCCGTCACCGTGTTCGATGCGGTGGTTGCCGATCCGCCGGAGGCGGTCGTGGAGGCGGCGGCGCGGGCGGTCCGGGATTTCGGCGCCGAGGTGGTGATCGGCCTTGGCGGCGGCTCGTCCCTCGACGTGGCAAAGCTCGTGGCGCTGCTCGCCCGGAGCGACGAGGCCCTGGGATCGATCTACGGCGTCGGCGTCGCCCGGGGGCCGCGCCTGCCGCTCATCGCCGTGCCGACGACCGCGGGCACCGGCTCCGAGGTGACGCCCATCGCCATCGTGACCACCGGCGCCCACGAGAAGAAGGGCGTCGTCTCGCCCGTCATCATCCCGGATGTCGCCCTCCTCGACCCCGACCTCACCCTCGGCCTGCCCGCGCCCGTCACCGCGGCGACGGGGGTCGATGCCATGGTCCATGCGATCGAGGCCTATACGTCGCTCAGCGCCAACAACAACCCGATCTCCAAGGCGCTCGCCCGCGAGGCCCTGCGCCTCATCGGGCGCAACATCCGCCAGGCCGTGCATCATGGCCAGGACCGCGATGCCCGCGCCGCCATGCTGCTCGGCTCGCTTCTCGCAGGACAGGCCTTCGCCAATGCGCCGGTCGCCGCCGTGCATGCGCTCGCCTATCCGATCGGCGGCCATTTCGGCGTGCCGCACGGGCTCTCCAACGCCCTGGTGCTGCCGGAGGTCCTGCGCTTCAACGCGCCTGCCTGCTCGGACCTTTACGCGGAGATCGCGGCCGATGCGTTCCCGGAGCTCGAAGGCCGGGCGAGCGCGGAGGCCTTCATCGAATCCGTCGTGGCTCTCTCCCGCGATATCGGCCTCGAGCCGCGCCTGCGCGATGTGGGCATCCCGGCCGATGCGGTGGCGATCATGGCGGAGGACGCGATGCGCCAGACCCGTCTTCTCGTGAACAACCCGCGCCCCGTGACCCTCGCCGACGCGCGGGCGATCTACGAAGCCGCCTGGTGACCGGGCGATGAGCGAGCGGCCCGAGCGTCTCTCCCGCGAGGCCTTCCGCGTGTTCCGCGCGGTGCCCACCCGGTGGATGGACAACGACGTCTACGGGCACGTGAACAACGTGCATTACTACAGTTATTTCGACAGTGCCGTGAACGGTTGGCTCATCGAGCGGGGGCTCCTCGATCTGAAGGCGAGCGACACGGTCGGCCTCGTGGTGGAGACGGGCTGCACCTATTTCGAGAGCGCCGCGTTCCCTGAAATCCTGGAGGCCGGCATCGCGGTCGAGCGCCTCGGCCGCTCTTCGGTGCGCTACAGGATCGGCATCTTTAAGAGCGGCGCGCCGCTTGCCGCAGCGCAGGGGCATTTCACCCATGTGTATGTGGACCGCGCGACGCAAAAGCCCGTCGCCATCCCGGAGGCCTCGCGCGCAGCCTTCGCCGACCTGCTCGTCACGGCGTCCTGACAGCCCCCGTCACCGGCGGCCGAAAGACACCATGGCGACGCCCGTGAGCACCACCGCGCCGCCCAGGAGCTCGCGCGGGCCTACATGCTCGCCGAGGAAGAGAATGGCGAGGATCGTGGTCCAGACGGGCATCAGATAGCCCACCATGGAGGCGCGGGTCGGGCCCGCCCCGTGGATGAGCCGCATGAACAATACGATCGGAATCGCGGTGGCGAGCACGCCGAGCCCCAGCAGGGGCGCCGCATGGGCCGGCACGGTCGCGAAGGCGGCAGGGCCGATAAGGGCGAGCGCGAGGGCGGTGGCCGGCACGGCGGAGAAGATCTGCTGGCCGAGCGCGAGGCGCGCCGGGTCCGCCGTCTTCACGGACCGGGCGAAGAGGTTGCCGGCCGCGTAGCTCACCGCCGTCGCCACCATGGCGAGCGCCCCCGTCGGGCTGATGCCGCTGTCGGGCAGGGCGGCGGGTCCGATCAGGATGCCCATGCCGGCAAAGCCCACGAGGACGCCGAACAGGCGGCGGACGGACAGCCGCTCCTCCGCAAACATGAAATGGGCGAGCAGGGCCACGATGAGCGGACCCGCCGCCTGGATCATGGCCGCCGAGGCCGTGGTGATCTGCGTGAGCGCATAGGCCACGAGCACGTTCGGGCCCCAGCCGTTGAGGGTGCCGAGCACCGCCCAGGCCCGCCACTCGCCATCGCGCGGCAGCACGGAGAGCCCCTGCACGGCAAAGAACGCAAGCAGGCTGGCCGCCCCGACGAGCCCGCGCATGGCGGCGATCACAAAGGGGTTCACGTCCCCGGCGAACTTGATGAAGAGAAAGCCGCTCGCCCAGAAGATCGAGCAGCCCAGAAGATGGGAGACGAGAAAGGCCGGGCTCGGTCGCGTCACGGCGTCAAGCCGGCAGCAGATCGACGAGGAACGGGATCAGCGGCTCGTCCGCGGGCGGCATCGGGTAGGAGCGCAGATCCTGCGGGCGCACCCATTTGAGGGCTTGGCCCTCCTTCGCCTGGACGAAGCCCTCCCAGCGCCGGCACACATAAAGCGGCATCAGGAGGTGGAAGGTCTCGTAGGCGTGGCTCGCGAAGGTGAGGGGCGCGAGGCACGGCTCGCGCACGGTGATGCCGAGCTCCTCATGGAGTTCGCGGATGAGGCTCTCTTCTGGCCGCTCCCCAGGCTCCAACTTGCCGCCGGGAAACTCCCACAGGCCCGCGAGCTGCTTGCCTTCGGGCCGCTGCGCGATGAGCACACGGTTGTCCGCGTCGACGAGGGCGACGGCAACGACGAGAACGAGGTTCATGGCAGCCTATTCCAAGGGCGGCGTTCTTCTCGTCCTGACCGGACGATGCGCAGACCGGCCGTAGCCGTTGGAGTTCTCACAGACAAGAACCAAAAGAGCGGCGGCTCGTCATGCACGGGATGCAATTCGTGCGTGTGTTCGCAGCCTTTATCGTCGCATGGGCCGCACGTAACCGAGGATGACAAGGATTTAGCAGGACCCGGCAAAAAGCCGCTTTGATCCGGGGAACCAACGGAACATCAACGTTATATAGTGTCATAAACGTGTTCTGCTGGAGGCCGTGATGTTCAGATTTGCTGTCGGGATAGCTTTAGGCGCGGCCGTCCTGTGCGGCCCTGCGGAGGCAAGGGATTGCATTGTCCCAGCGTATTACGCGCTCGACAACCAGACCATCGACACGAACATCAAAGTGAAGGCTAACAAGTTCTGCAGAATTGCGATGTCCCGCGGTATCGGCGGCCTTCGGGACCCTCGCATCACGAAGCAGGCTCGTTTCGGTGCCGCGGCGATCAACGGGTTCGCCGTGGTCTACAGGCCGAAGTCTGGTTTTGTCGGAACCGACAGCTTCACATACGCTCGTGAGAATTGGGATCGCTGGGGCAACAAGGCCGTTCGCACCGTCAACGTCACGGTGGAGGTCACTCCCTGATCATCGCTGATGCGAACCAACGGCGCGGCGGTCACGACCGGTAGTCGCCGTTGATCTCCACATAGGCCTTGGTGAGGTCGCAGGTCCACACGGTGGCCTCGCCGCGGCCAAGGCCGAGATCGACGCGGATCGTCACCTCGTCGCCGCGCATATAGGCGCTGGTCGCGGCTTCGTCATAGGCCGGGTCGCGGGCGCCCTTGTGAGCGACGCGGATGTCGCCAAACCAAATGGCGAGCTTGTCGCGCTCGGCGGGCTCGCCCGCCTTACCGACCGCCATGACGACGCGGCCCCAATTGGCATCCTCGCCGGCCACCGCCGTCTTCACGAGCGGCGAGTTCGCGATCGACAGGGCGATGCGCTTGGCCGAGGAGGCGCCGGTGGCGCCCGTCACCTTGACGGTGATGAGTTTGCGCGCGCCTTCGCCATCCCGGGCCACCTGCTGGGCGAGATCGCAGAGCAGGCCTTCGAGCGCCTGGCGGAACGGGGCGAGGCGCCGGTCGCTCGGGAGCGTGATGGTGGGCGCCCCGCGCGCGGCCGCGGCCCCGGTCGCAAAGAACAGCAGCGTGTCGGAGGTGGAGGTGTCGCCGTCCACCGTCACGCAGTTGAAGCTCTTGTCGGCGCCTTTCTTGAGGAGCGCCTGGAGCACGGGAGCCGCGATGGGCGCATCCGTGAAGACGAAGGCGAGCATGGTCGCCATGTCGGGGGCGATCATGCCGGCGCCCTTGGCGATGCCGTTGATCGTCACCTCGACGCCGCCGATCGTGGCCGTGCGGGTCGCCACCTTCGGGAAGGTGTCGGTGGTCATGATGGCCTTGGCGGCCTCGAGCCAGTTGCCCGGCGCCGCCTTCGTCTCGCAGGCTTCGAGCACGCCCTCGAACTTCGCGGCGTCGAGCGGTTCGCCGATGACGCCCGTGGAGGCGATGAAGACCTGGCTCGCCCGGCAGCCCGCCGCGCGCCCGGCGATGTCGGCCGTGAGCTTCACGGCCTCGGCGCCCCGGCGGCCGGTGAAGGCGTTGGCGTTGCCGGAATTGACCACGAGCGCGCGGGCCGCGCCCTTCTCCAGGTTCTTGCGGCACCAATCGACGGGAGCCGACGGGCACTTCGAGCGCGTGAACACGCCGCCCACCGTCGTGTCCTTCGGCAGGGTCACGTAGAGCACGTCCGTGCGATTCTTGTAGCGGATACCGGCCTCGGCGGTCGCGATCCGCACCCCCTCGATCGGCGGCAGCGCAGGCGTGGACGCGGGAGCGAGCGGGGAGACGGTTTTGGACATGGAAGGCGGGGCTCCGGGGACGTCGCGGATGAGCCAATGGGAGCCGGCGACAAGCGGGCTTTGCATCGGTCTTGTCAAGCCTTCTGCCGGGGCTGGAGCCGCGTCACGCTGCGGCACGCCGCCTGCGGAACGGGCTCATGGCGTGCGCCGTTACCCAGGTCTTCCCATGCGGCCCCGACAGGAGCGACCCATGAGCAACCAGCATCCGAAGACGAAGCCCAGCGAACGTCCGCGCAGCGATCTTGAGGTCGATCCCGGCATCGGCACCTCGAAGGGCACCACCATGTCCGGCGAGGACCCGCGCGACCTTGACGGCGGCTCGACCTTCGAGGGCGACGTGATGAACCAGACGAACCGCGAGGGCGGTGTCGACCCCAACCAGACGGGGCGCACGAACAAGTAGCGGAGCGGCCTCGCCGCAGCTTTGTTGGCCTGGATCCCGGATCGGCGTTCCGCCGCGCTGCACTTGTCCGGGAAAAGGGTGAGAGGTTCATCACACCCTGAACACCCTTTCCCGGACAAGGGAGCGCCCCAAGGCGCACGCAGATCCGGGATCGAGGGCAAGAAGCTGCCGCGCAGCGGCGCCACATCGCAAAACGGCCGGGACGAGCCCGGCCGTTCGTCGTCACACCGGCGGTGCGCGTCAGTTCTTCTTCTGCTCCACGAGCTTGCCCTCGGCGTCGAGGCGCTCGACCTTGGCCTTCTGGCGCAGGGCCAGGATCAGGTCCTGCTGCGCCTTGCGGCCGAGATAGGTCTCGATCTGCTCGCGGGTCTCCTCGAAGGTCGGCACGGGCTTCGTGCGCTTCTCCTCGACCTTGATCACGTGGAAGCCGAACTGGGTTTTCACGGGCTCCGATACCTGGCCGGGCTCGAGCTTGAAGGCGACCTCCGCGAAGGGCTCCACCATCCGGTCCTTGGAGAAGAAGCCGAGATCGCCGCCCTCGGTCTTGGAACCCGGATCCTTGGAGAGCTCGCCCGCCACCTTGGCGAAATCCTCGCCGGCCTTCACGCGCTCGAAGGCCTTCTTCGCCTCGTCCTCGTTCTCCACGAGGATGTGACGGGCGCGGACCTCCGCCTCCGGGCTGATGCCCTTCACGGTCTCGTCGTAGAGCTTGCGGGCGGCCTCGGGGGACACCGCCTTCTTGGCCTCCTGGTCGAGATAGGCGTCGAGCAGGGCCTTGTCGCGGGCGTAGGCGAGCTTGCGGGCGAAGTCCGGGCCGTCGCCGGCCTTGGCGGCCTCGGCGGCGCGGGCGCCGATCTTCAGGTCGACCAGATAGCCGATGAGGAGGTCGCGCTTTTGCGCGTCGGCGACGCCTGGAACTTGGAGGGCCGGGTCGTCCGCCACGAGGGCGACGTCGGCCTCGGTGATCTCGATCCCGTCCACGCGGGCCAGAACCTTGTTGCCGGCCGGCTGGGCGGCGGCCGCCGGGGCCTGGGTGGCGGGCGCGCTCGTCTGGGCCTGGGCGGAGCCGGCCGCAAGGGCCGGCAGCATGAGGCCGAGGGCGAGGAGGCTCGTGCGGAGCGGGAGCTTGACGGTCATGGAGGATCCTCTGATAGGCGATTGGGTCGGGTCGTCCCCTGTTGCCGGGATGGTTGGACGAGTTGCCGGCCGTTTGCAAGCGATGCGGTGACCCTGTCACGCCTCCGTGACGGGCCGCCGCGCAGGGCCGGACGGGCCTGAGGGGCGGCCGCCGGGAACCCCGAGCCCCCTGCCGGAACGGTCTCGCTTCCTTCCGCGTTGCCGCGCAGGTGCGGCGCAGCCTTTTAGATGCGCCTTCCCGTAATTAGGTCTATAAGGCGGCCCGGCGCGCCCCTGCCGACCCGGCTCGGTCGGGCGCCCTGTCCGCTTCTCCCGCATGCCCGTGGACTATGAAGGCTCCTCATGTTCGGCTCGCTCGCTAAGAAACTCTTCGGCTCGGTCAACGATCGCCGGGTGAAGTCCTACCGGCCCAAGGTGGCGGCCATCAACGCCATGGAGGCCGAACTCCAGGGCCTTTCGGACGACCAGCTCCGGGCCAGGACCGAGGAGTTCAAGGCGCAGGTCGCGGCGGGCAAGAGCCTCGACGATCTTCTCGTGCCGGCCTTCGCCACCGTCAGGGAGGCGGCCAAGCGCACGCTCGGCCAGCGTCATTTCGACGTACAGCTCATGGGCGGCATGGTGCTTCACGAGGGCGGCATCGCCGAGATGCGCACCGGCGAGGGCAAGACCCTCGTGGCCACGCTTCCGGTCTACCTCAACGCGCTCTCCGGGAAGGGCGTGCACGTGGTCACCGTGAACGATTATCTCGCCCGCCGCGACAGCGAGTGGATGGGCCAGATCTACCGCTTCCTCGGCCTCTCGGTCGGCGTGATCGTGCACGGGCTCGACGATGTGGAGCGCGCCCAGGCCTATGCCTGCGACATCACCTACGGCACCAACAACGAGTACGGCTTCGACTACCTGCGCGACAACATGAAGTACGAGATGGCGCAGATGGTCCAGCGCGGGCACAACTTCGCCATCGTGGACGAGGTGGACTCGATCCTCGTGGACGAGGCGCGCACGCCTCTCATCATCTCCGGACCCCTCGACGACCGCTCGGAACTCTATTTCGCCATCGACCAGGTGGTGCCGCGGCTCACCCGCGAGGATTACGACCTCGACGAGAAGCAGCGCGCGGTCTCGCTCACCGAGGCCGGCAACGAGAAGATGGAGGAACTCCTGCGCGAGGCGGGTCTCCTCAAGGAGGGCGATCTCTATGACGCCCACAACGCCACCATCGTCCACCACGTGAACCAGGCCCTGCGCGCCCACACCCTCTTCCAGCGCGACAAGGACTACATCGTCCGCAACGGCGAGGTGGTGATCATCGACGAGTTCACCGGCCGCATGATGCCGGGGCGCCGCTATTCGGAGGGGCTCCACCAGGCCCTCGAAGCCAAGGAGCGGGTGCAGGTCCAGCCCGAGAACCAGACGCTCGCGTCCATCACCTTCCAGAACTACTTCCGTCTCTATGACAAGCTCGCCGGCATGACGGGCACGGCGGCGACCGAGGCCGACGAGTTCCAGGAGATCTACAACCTCGAGGTCATCGAGGTGCCGACGAACCGGCCCGTTTCCCGTATCGACGAGGACGACGAGGTCTATCGGACGGCCGAGGAGAAGTACAAGGGCATCATCCGCGAGATCGAGGAGGCGGCGAAGCGCGGCCAGCCGATTCTCGTTGGCACCACCTCCATCGAGAAATCCGAGTACCTCGCCGAGCTTCTCAAGAAGGACGGCTTCACCCAGATCGACTTCGAGAACCCGAAGGCGCTGGAGCCCCTCTACGAGGCCGCGCGCAACGGCGGCGACGCGAAGCATTTCGCGGTGCTCAACGCGCGCTTCCACGAGCAGGAGGCCTTCATCGTGGCGGAGGCGGGCGTGCCCGGCGCCATCACGATCGCCACCAACATGGCCGGCCGCGGCACCGACATTCAGCTCGGCGGCAATGCCAAGATGCGCATCGACATGGAATGCGCGGGCCTCGAGGGCGAGGAGCGTGCCGCCAAGGAGAAGGAGATCCTCGCGGAGATCGCCCGCTTCAAGGAGCAGGCCCTCGCCGCCGGCGGTCTTTACGTGCTCGGCACCGAGCGTCACGAGAGCCGCCGCATCGACAACCAGCTGCGCGGCCGCTCCGGTCGCCAGGGCGATCCGGGTCGCTCCAAGTTCTACCTGTCGCTCCAGGACGACCTGATGCGCATCTTCGGCTCCGAGCGCATGGACGGCATGCTCTCGAAGCTCGGCCTCAAGGAGGACGAGGCCATCGTCCATCCCTGGATCAACAAGGCGATCGAGCGGGCGCAGGCGAAGGTCGAGGCGCGCAACTTCGACATCCGCAAGAACATCCTGAAATACGACAACGTCATGAACGACCAGCGCAAGGTCGTGTTCGAACAGCGCAAGGAGTTCATGGCGGAAGAGACCGTGCGAGACACGATCGACGAGATGCGCCACGCCATCATCGACGACATCGTCGCCCGCGGCATTCCGGAGAACGCGTATCCCGAGCAATGGGATGTGGCCGGCCTCAAGGACGACGTGCAGCGCTTCCTCAATCTGGACCTGCCCGTGGACGAGTGGGCGAAGGAAGAGGGCATCGCCGACGAGGAGATCCGCGACCGCCTGCGCAAGGCGGCCGACGAGGCCTATGCGGCTCGGATCGAGGCGAACTCGCCGGAGGTCATGACCTATGTGGAAAAGCAGGTCCTGCTCCAGAGCCTCGACCACCTCTGGCGCGAGCACCTCGTTACCCTCGACCACCTGCGCCAGGTGATCGGATGGCGCGGCTACGCGCAGCGCGATCCGCTCAACGAGTACAAGTCCGAGGCCTTCGACCTGTTCGGCGGTCTCGTCGGCCACCTGCGCGAGCAGGTGACGGGACAGCTCATGCGGATCGAGGTGGTGTTCCAGCAGCCTGAGCCCCCGGGCCTGCCCCCCATGTTCGCCCAGCACCTCGACCCGGCAACGGGCGAGAACGAGCTGGCGATGCCGGAAGGAGCGGCCTTCGGGGCCGGTCCCGCCCTCGGCTATGCGGCTCACGACGCAGCCACCATCCCGGTCGAGAACCGCGACCCGAACGATCCCAACACCTGGGGCCGGGTCGGCCGCAACGAGACCTGCCCCTGCGGCTCCGGCAAGAAGTACAAGCACTGCCACGGCCGCTTCGTGGCCTGAGGCTTGCGGATCTCTCCCAGGCTTGGGGGAGATCGCACCGCGGATGCGGGTGGCGGCAAGCGCTCTCGAGACGAGCGCTGGGGCTTCACACCCCCATCCGGCCCTGCGGGCCCACCCCAGGCATCGGGAGCGGCCGGCACTCAACAAAAAGGCCCGCCGAAGCGGGCCTTTTTCATGCTCTGAAGAACCCTGTGCCTTAGTTCGCCGCCGCAGTCGCGGTCGCCTGGGCGCGCCGGTCTTGGACCTTGCCGGCGCCCGCGGGAGCGGCCGCCGGGGCTGAGGCCGCCGGTTCGGAGGAGCCGAAGACCGAGCCGATGCCCGAGAACATGCGCTGGTAGAAGGGTTTCGCCTCCCCGGAAGCGGTGGCCTGGACCGGCTGCACCGTCACCGGTGCCGCGCTGGCGACAGTCGTCTTGGGCTTGGCGGCCACGGGTGCGGCGGCCTGAACCGGAGCGGCCGCAGCCACCTGGGCGGGGGCGGGCGTCACAGCCTCGGCCGGCGTCTGCCGGGTCGAGGCATAGGCGAGGGCGGCAGAGGGCTGATCCTTCGGCTGTCCGCTCGAATCCAGAAGGATCTCGCGGGGGGCCATGGCGAGGGATTCCGGACGGCTCACGTCGCCGAGGCGGTTGCGGGTGCGGGCATCCACCACCAGGGAGCCGTCGGAGGCCGTCGTGGCGTTGGCGAGGGCCTTGCGGAAGCTCTCGTGGCCGCCGCCGTCGTCATAGACGAGCTTGACCGGCTGGACGCCGCGGGAGACGAGTTCCGCCACCTGCTGCTCGTCCCGCTGCTGCTTCTCGGCGACCGCGGCCGGCATCTCCGGCGAGCAATCGCCCTGCGCCACCTCCGTGCCGCCGAACACGTAGCGACGGCCGCACACGGCCACCTTCGGCTCCTCGCGGAGCGTCTCGAAATAGTCCGAGCCCTCCTTCAGGTTCTTCCAGAAGGGCATGTGCGGATCGTAGCGGTGCTGCGCCAGATTCTGAGCCGTCATCCGGAACGGATAGGACTGGAACTGGAAGGTGCGCTGGCCGCCCGAGAAGGACTCCCGGGCAATCGCATAGACCTCGGCGATGGCCTCGTCCGTCATGGCAAAGCAGCCGCGCGACGAGCAGGAGCCATGCACCATGAGGGCGGAGCCCGTGCGGCCATGGGCCCGGTCGAAGGCGTTCGGGAAGCCGGTGTCGAAGGACAGGAAATAGGCCGAGTTCGGGTTCATCTGGGCCGGGTTGACGGCGTAGAAGCCTTCCGGCGCCTGCCGGTCGCCTTCCTTCACCTTCGGCCCGAGCTGACCGGACCAGCGGCAGATCGGGTATGTCTTGAGAAGCGCATAGCGCCCGTCCGACCCGCGCTTCCACACCTCCATCTCCGACTCCTTCTTGTAGGAGCGGATGACGATGGGGTCGCTCTTCGACATGCCCTTGGTGGACATGAGCGCCATGGTGGCGGGCGGAATGGGAGAGAGGTGACGGGAGCTTCGGTTGAAGTCATCGTCCTGGCAAGCCGCCAAGGCGAGCACCAGACCCGCCGCCACTGCGAAACGCTTCACCATGGGGAACCCCGCAAATGTGACCGGTCCGGCAACAAGGCCGGACACTCCCCAGCTTCTTTAGCTTCGTTAGCCTTAACTGGGTCTTACCGCAAGCAGGGGGGTCTTACCCGTAAGGTGAACGCCAGGTAAATGCGCGGGGCGTGCGGCCGATTGTCAGAAATAGATCAAGGGGTTACGGCCAAGCTGCCTGGAATGCGCGGCGCAGCCCCGGATCCGTCAGATCTTGCGGCCGATGGCGAGAAACTTGTCGGCCCGGTGGTCGCGGATCTCGGTCGCGCCCATGTTGCCGAGGTCTTTCAGGGCCGTTTCGATGGCGTCGCCCGCGGCCCGGATGGCGGCTTCGGGCTCCCGGTGGGCGCCGCCCGTGGGCTCGGCCACGATCGCGTCGATGACCCCGAGGCGCAGAAGGTCCTGGGCCGTGATCTTCATGCTCGTCGCCGCATCCTGGGCGCGGGCGGAATCGCGCCAGAGGATCGACGCCGCGCCCTCGGGGGAGATCACGCTGTAGATGGCGTGCTCCAGCATCAGCACCTTGTTGGCGGTGGCGATCGCGATGGCGCCGCCCGATCCGCCCTCGCCGATGACGAGAGAGACGTTCGGCACCCCGAGCGCGAGCTGCATCTCGGTCGAGCGGGCGATGGCCTCGGCCTGGCCGCGCTCCTCGGCCTCGATGCCCGGATAGGCGCCGGCGGTGTCCACAAAGGAGAGAACGGGCAGTTCGAACCGGTCGGCAAGCTCCATGAGGCGCACCGCCTTGCGGTAGCCCTCAGGGCGGGCCATGCCGAAATTGTGACGGATGCGGGTCTCGGTGGAGGAGCCCTTCTCCTGGCCGAGCACGCAGACGGGCTGGCCCCGAAAGCGCCCGAAGCCGCCGACGATGGCCTCGTCCTCGCCGAATTTCCGGTCGCCGGCCAGCGGCGTGAAATCCTCGATGAGGCCGGCGCAGTAATCCACGAAGTGCGGGCGCTGGGGATGGCGCGCCACGAGGGTCTTCTGCCAGGGGGTGAGCCCCGCATAGAGCTCCTTCAGGGCCGCCGCCGCCTTGGCTTCCAGGCGGGTGATCTCGTCGGTGATGGAGACGGCGCCGCCATCGGCCGCAAGGCCCTTCAGTTCCTCGACCTTGGCCTCGAGCTCCGCGACCGGCTTTTCGAAATCGAGATAGCTGCGCATCGATCCGCTGACAGAAACGACAAAAGCCGGCGCCCACGGGGCCGCCCGGCCGGAGGGCGCGGACACTGGCGATTTGGCACCGCCAAGTCAAGGCGGGGCCAAAATCCAGGCGGCGCTTGGGCTTTTGACCCAAGGGGGGAACTGAGGTGCCGCCTAAGCCGCGGGATCCACCGGCACGCGCGAGGCTGGGGCCGGCATGAAGACCGGGGCGAGGCGGGTGGCGCGGCGCGGGGAGCGGACCGTCACGGCCCTGTAGAGCTGCTTTGTCGCCTCCACGATGTGCAGACCAGCGAAGGGCAGGTTGAAGCCGACGCCCACGCGCTCCCAGGCCACGGCCGTCTGCAGGAAGTAGCGGTTGCGCAAGGGCGGCACGTAGAGGGTCTCGGCCCAGCCCTCGGGCGAGAACTGGGTCTGGCGCATGAGGCTCTTCAGCTGCGAGCGGCTGAAGGGCTGCCCGTGGCCGAAGGGTGTGGTGTCCACCCGGGCCCAGACGCCGCGCCGGTTCGGCGCCACCACGATGATGCGCCCGCCCGGGGTGAGGATGCGCCAGACCTCGTGCAGGAGCTCGCTCGGGCTCTCCACGGTCTCGAGGGCATGGACCACGAGCACCCGGTCGATGGAAGCGTCGGGCAGGGGCATCATCAGCGGGTCCACGAGCGCGGAGGCTGAGGCGCCGGTGCCCGGCCAGTTCACCACGCCCTGGCTCGCGGGCATGAAGGCGAGGGTGCGCTCGCCCTCCGGGCGCACGGCGGCCAGATAGGGCGTCGCGTAGCCGAGCCCCATGATTCTCAGGCCGATGAGCGGGCCCCAGAACCGGTCGATGGCGCGCCCCACGAGGCGGCGCGTCACGCCGCCCAGCGGGCTGGCGTAGAAGGCGCGCAGATCCGTGACGTCGACGCTCATCCGGCCTCCCGCTCGTTGAGGGTCGGCAAGGCGCGCAGATCCGTGACGTCGACGCTCATGGTGAACTCCACCTCTTGAATGCGGTGCCG
Source organism: Microvirga sp. (assembly GCA_036562855.1). Lineage (GTDB taxonomy): Bacteria > Pseudomonadota > Alphaproteobacteria > Rhizobiales > Beijerinckiaceae > Microvirga. Next base: position 96,292 of record DATCJK010000035.1, on the reverse strand, counting down.
GCTCTCGTTGCGCAAGAGCGGACCCGCATGCGTCCCCAGCACGGGCGCCGTGGGGCTGGTTTTGAAGCCTCGCTGTCCCATGATAGCCGGTGAGCCCAGACCCGAGGTTGCCCATGCCCGCCGAGATCCACGCCTTTCTCTGCCTCGACGACAATATCGGGGTCCTGATCCACGATCCCGCCACGGGCGCCTGCGCGGCGGTCGACGCGCCCGAGGAGGCGCCGATCCTGAGGGCGCTGGAGGAGCGGGGCTGGCGGCTCACCGACATCATCGTCACCCATCGCCATGCGGACCACGTGCAGGGCATCGCGGGCCTCAAGGAGCGCACGGGCTGCCGCGTGGTGGCGCCCGCCAAGGCGCGCGAGGCGGTGCCGGATGCGGAGGTCTATGTGGCAGAGGGCGACCGGGTGCGGGTCGGGACCCTCGAGGCGGAGGTCTGGGAAACGCCGGGCCACTGCTCCGACCACATCGCCTATTGGTTCGCGGCCGACAGGGTCCTTATCGCTGGCGACACGCTCTTCACCCTCGGCTGCGGGCGCATGCTGGAGGGGGCCTATCCGGAGTTCTGGCGCTCGCTCGAACGCTTCGCCGCGCTCCCCGACGACACGCGGGTCTATAGCGGCCACGACTATACGCTCTCGAATGCCCGCTTCGCCCTCGCGGCCGATCCGGACAACGGGGCGCTCAAGACCCGCATGGGAGAGGCCGAGGCCGCAAAGGCCGCGGGCACCTTCCTCATCCCGACGACGATCGGCGCCGAGAAGGCGACGAACCCGTTCCTGCGGGCCGGCGATCCGGCGCTCGCGCGCGCCGTGAAGCAGGAAGGGGCTGCGCCCGTCGCGGTCTTCCAGGCGCTGCGCGAATGGAAGAACAGGTTCTGATCCCATGAGCCTTGCCATCGACGGGCTCACCGCCGAAGAGGTGATCCGCCATCTCGGCCTCAAGCCCCACCCGGAGGGCGGGCATTACCGCGAGACCTACCGGGACGAGCGCGCGGATGCTGGAGGGCGCGCCGCCTCGACGGCGATCTATTATCTCCTCGGCCTCGGCGACGTTTCCGAGTGGCACCGGGTCGATGCCGCGGAGGTGTGGCACTTCTATGCGGGCGCGCCCCTCGTGATCACCATGTCAGAGAACGGGCACGACGCTTCGTCTCATCATCTCGGCCCCGATCTCGCCCGCGGCCAGCGCCCGCAATGGGTGGTGCCCGCCGGCTGGTGGCAGGCGGCGGAGAGCCTTGGCGCCTGGACGCTGGTGGGCTGCACGGTGGCGCCTGGCTTCACCTTCGAGGGCTTCGAGATGGCGCCGCCCGGCTGGCGTCCGCAGCCGCGCCCGGGAGGCCCACGGTGAGTGCTCCCCTGGCAGCATCGGCCTCCATGGGGACGCGCGGGGCGCCCGAACGGCACCCGCTCTCGGGAGAAGCGCCGTGAACGATCCCGGCCTTGTGCTCGCCCTCGAAAGCCGGCTCGTGAACGCCTGGCCGTCCTTCGACTACCAGTTCTACGATGGCTGGTTGCTGCGCCTCGCCAAGGGCTATTCGAAGCGCGCGAACTCGGCCTCGCCGCTCGCGCCGGGGGTGCCGCTCTCGGACGGCCTCGTCGACACGATGGTGGATCACTTCCTCGCCGAGAACGTGCGGCCGACCTTCCGCCTCACCTCGCTCGAGGCCACTGGCGCGGACGCGCTCTTGGAGCGCCGCGGCTTTGCGCTCATCGAGCCGACGCAGGTGCTCACCAAGGTGATCCCGGAGGAGTGCACGGTCGATCCCTCGATCATCCTGGAGCCCAAGGTCTCGCCGCGCTGGGTGCGCGAGACGGCGCAATCCTACGGGGGCGACAAGGCCGACGACACGATCCTCATCGATATCGTGTCCCGCATCCGCCAGAACGCCGTCTTCGCCACCCTCGATCTCGACGACCGGCACGTGGCCTGGGGCCTCGGCGTGGTGGAGCGCGGCTTCGTGGGCCTCTACGACGTGGTGGTGGCGCCGGAGCTGCGCGGCATCGGGCTTGGCCGCCGGGTGGTCACGAGCCTCATGGCCTGGGGACGCGACGAGGGCGCGCACACGGCCTATCTCCAGGTGCGCGAGGACAATGCGGTAGCCCGGGGCCTCTATGAGGCGATCGGCTTCGAGCCCGCCTATCGCTACACCCACCGGGTGAAGGAAAAGCCCGCTCCTTAAGAGCGCGGCGCCGCCGCGGCGCTGCGCTTGGGCATGAGGGTCGCCACCAGCGCGCCCGCCACGATGAGCCCGCAGGAGAGCGCGAGGGTCAGCGTCGGCTCCGCGTAGCCCGCCAGCACCAGGATCAGGGTCGAGAGCACCGGCGCCGCGTAGGACGCGACCCCGAGGAGGCGGATGTCGCCCCGCTTCATGCCAATGTCCCAAACGTAGAACGCGGCACCCACGGGCCCGAGGCCCAGCGCCAGGATCGCGAGCCACTGGGCCGTGTTCGCGGGCCACACGGTGGTCTCGAAGGCCAGGTGGCAGAGAAGGCTCAAGGCCGAGGTCGCGAGGCAGAAGCCAGCCACCGCATCGGTCGGCACGGAGCCGAAGCGGCGCGAGAGCACCGAATAGCCCGCCCACACGAAGGCGCAGGCAAACGCGCAGGCATAGCCCGGCAGATGCTCCGGCCGGATCGCGAGCGCGCCGCGTCCGGCGATCAGCACCGCGACGCCCGCAAAGCCGAGAAGCGCGCCCACGAGATGCGCCGCGCGCAGGCGCTCGCCGGGCAGGAAGGACGAGAAGAGCACGATGAGGAGCGGCCAGAGATAGTTGATGAGCCCCGCTTCCGCCGGCGGCGCAAGGCGCAGGGCCGCGAAATAGAGCGCGTGATAGCCAAAGAGCCCGCCGATCCCGAGCGCCCACACGGCAGGCCGCTGCCGGAGCGCCGCGATGCCCTGCGGCCGGACGATCCAGGTCGCGACACCCACGAAGCCGCCCACGAGAAACGTCATCGCCGCGAGCTGGAACGGGGGCACGGTGCCGGACGCGGCCGTGAAAAGGGCGAGCAGCGACCAGAGAAGAATCGCGATGGAGCCGATGCCGGTGGCGGAGCGCTGAGTCATCGGGGGGCTCTAGCAGAAACCTCTCCGAGGAGGGAGAGGTTTGGGCGCTGGCCGGGGACGGCGGGAGCTCATTCCGGGGAGTGCGGAGGCTCCCCCTCACCCGACCGCTCACGCGGCCGACCTCTCCCCACCGGGGAGAGGTAGAGTACGGAGAGCGCCGCGTCCTTCACCTCTCCCGAGCCTGGGAGAGGTCGCCGCCCGAAGGGTCGGCGGGTGAGGGCCGTATCCGTCGGGCGGTACCCTCACGCCATGTACTGGCCGCCGTTCACCGTGAGCGTCGAGCCCGTGATGAAGCCCGCATCCTCGCCCGCGAGGAAGAGCACCGAGCGGGCGATCTCCTCCGCCTCGCCGAGGCGGCCCACGGGGATGAGCGGGAGGATCTTGGTCTTCAGGACCTCCTCCGGCACCGCCTGCACCATCTCGGTGGCGATGTAGCCCGGCGAGATCACGTTCACGGTGACGCCCTTGTTGGCGTTCTCCTGGGCGAGCGCCTTGGCGAAGCCCACGACGCCCGCCTTGGCGGCCGAGTAGTTCGTTTGCCCCATCTGGCCCTTCTGGCCGTTGATCGAGGAGATGATGATGATGCGCCCGAAGTTGCGGCTGCGCATGCCGTCGATCACCGGGCGCGTGCAGGTGAACATGGAATCGAGGTTGGTGCGGATCACCGCCTGCCACTGGTCGAAGGTCATGCGGTGGAACATGCCGTCACGGGTGATGCCGGCGTTGTTGACGAGAATATCGACCGGGCCGACCTCGGCCTCCACGGCCTTGATGCCCGCATCGCACGCGGCCGCGTCCGAAACGTCGAACTTGAAGACGGGGATCCCGGTCTCGGCCTTGAACTTCTGCGCGGCCTCGTCATTGCCGCCGTAATTGGCGGCGACCTGATAGCCCGCTGCTTTCAGCTGCTTCGAGATCGCGGCCCCGATGCCCCGTGTTCCGCCCGTGACCAATGCAACGCGCGCCATGCACTTCTCCTCTTGGTGTGATGCGTTTCATCCCATGCGGGCCTTGTGAGGCGGCCCGTCTTGGCGAGAAGGCCCGGCCTTGAAGCCGGGCCCTCCATTGTCGTCGTGCCTCAGCGCTCGAGGCACATGGCGACGCCCATGCCGCCGCCGATGCACAGGGTCGCCAGACCCTTCTTGGCGTCGCGCCGCCCCATCTCGTGGAGCAGCGTGACGAGGACGCGGGCGCCGGAGGCGCCGATCGGGTGGCCGATGGCGATGGCGCCGCCGTTCACGTTCACGATCTCCGGGTCCCAGCCCATGTCCTTGTTGACCGCGAGCGCCTGGGCCGCGAAGGCCTCGTTGGCCTCGACGAGCTCAAGGTCGCCGACCTTCCAGCCCGCCTTCTCCAGCGCCTTGCGCGAGGCCGGAATGGGGCCCGTGCCCATGATGGCGGGATCGACGCCTGCGGTCGCCCACGACGCGATGCGGGCGAGCGGGGTGAGGCCGCGCTTTTGCGCTTCCTCCGCCGTCATGAGAACGAGCGCCGCGGCGCCGTCGTTGATGCCGGACGCATTGGCGGCCGTCACCGAGCCCTCCTTCGAGAAGGCGGGCTTCAACTTGGCCACCGCGTCGATGGTCGTGCCGGCGCGGATGTACTCGTCCTGGTCGACGGTCACGTCGCCCTTGCGGGTCGAGATGGTGAAGGGGACGATCTCGTCCTTGAACCGGCCGGCCTTCTGGGCCGCCTCGGCCTTGTTCTGCGAAGCCACCGCGAACCGGTCCTGGTCCTCGCGGGTGAGCTGCCAGCGGTTCGCCACGTTCTCGGCGGTGTTGCCCATGTGGTAGCCCTGGAACGCGTCGATGAGGCCGTCCTTCAGCATCGTGTCCACGAGCTTGAAGTCGCCCATCTTGGTGCCGGAGCGCATATACGCCGCGTGGGGCGCCATCGACATGGATTCCTGCCCGCCCGCGACGATGATGTCCGCATCGCCATTGGCGATCTGCTGCAGGCCGATCGCCACCGTGCGCAGGCCCGAGCCGCAGAGCTGGTTGAGCGCCCAGGCGGTCTTCTCCTGGGGCACGCCGGCGGCCATGGCGGCCTGGCGGGCCGGGTTCTGGCCCTGGCCAGCGGCAAGGACCTGACCGAGGATCACCTCGTCGACCTCACCGGCCTCCACCTTGGCCCGCGCCAGCGCGGCCTTGATCGCCGTCGCGCCGAGCTCGTGCGCGGGCGTATTGGCGAAGGCGCCGTTGAACGAGCCGACGGCGGTGCGCGCCGCGCCGACGATGACGATATCTCCCCGAGCCATCCGGATCTCCTGTGGGTTTTGGCGCGCCGTTCCTGCGCTCGTCCGTGGTTTCCATCGTGGGCGCGCGTCTCCTGGCGCCCGTCCATAGGGTCGATCAAAGCGCCAGGGCGGGGGAAGTCAAGGTGCGTGCCTCCGGAAACCGCATTCGCAGAGGGCTTTGGAACCCCTGGTTTTTGAGGTTTTCCGCGACAGATGGAAGGCTTAAGGTAGGGCGACAGGCCCGGGCGCCTCATGCCCGAGCGTCCCTGCGAGTTTTCGGGATATCATGGCGACGGACAAGCAACCGACGGTCATCAAGAAATACGCCAACCGGCGCCTCTACCACACTGGCACCTCCACCTATGTGACCCTCGAGGACCTTGCCGTCATGGTGCGGCAGGGCGAGGATTTCGCGGTTTTCGACGCGAAGAGCGGTGAGGAGATCACCCGTTCGGTGCTCACCCAGATCATCTTCGAGCAGGAGAACAAGGAGGGGCAGAACCTCCTGCCCGTCGCCTTCCTGCGCCAGCTCATCCGCTTTTATGGGGACAGCCTGCAGAGCCTCGTCCCGTCCTATCTCGAATATTCCATGGAGAACCTGGCCCGGGAACAGCAGAAGCTCCGGGACCAGATGGCCCAGGCCTTCGGCCCCGCCGCCTTCCACGCCATGGAGGAGCAGGTGCGCACCAATATGAGCTTCTTCACGGAAGCCATGCGCATGTTCTCCCCCTTCGCGCAGCGTGGGGACGGGAAGGGCGAAGGCAAGGTCGAGGGCAAGGCAGACGCGAAGGGCGACGCCAAGGCGGATGCCAAGGCCGAGCCCGCCGGGGACCTCGATGCGCTCAAGCGTCAGATGGCCGACATGCAGGCAAAGCTCGACGCCCTCGTCCGCAAATAGGCGCCCTTCGTCCGCAACGGCCTTCGCTGTCGGATGATCTAGGCCGCGCCCGCGCGGCGCCGCTCGTCGTCCTGCGCGGGTCGGGCCGGCGCACCGCAAGAGGGCCCCTGGATATAGTCCATGCCGAAGCCCGCGAGGAGGCGGGCGGCCGCCTCGTCCTCCACGCCCTCGGCCACCGCCGCGATGCCCACATGATGGGCGAGGTCCACGAGGCTGCGCACCACGAGGCGGTCCTCGGGCGAGCGGGCGAGGGTCTGGACGAGCGCGCCCTCGATCCGCACGAGATCGACCGGCAGGCTGCGCAGGTGCTTGAGGCCCACATGGCCGGTGCCGAAGCCCCGGATCATCAGGCCGACACCGAGCGCCTTCATGGCATCGAGGCGCCCGCGGATCGCGGGCACGCCGAGCGCCGCTTCGGGCACATCGACGATGAGGCGCGATTCGACGCCGGGCCGGGCGCCGAGATGGGCGGCCAGCACGGTCAGCCATTCCCCGTCCCGCAGGGTCGCGCCCGAGATGGGCAGGGCGATCCGCTCGCCGGGATGGGCGGCGAGGCGCTCCACCGCGAGCTCGGCAAGGCGGGCATCGGTCAGGGTATGCAGGCCCGTGTTCTCCGCGGCGGTTTCGAGGTCGCCCACGATCCGCGGCCCGGCAGGCCCGTCCTCAAGACACGGGCGCAGCAGGCTGAAGGCGGATGCGCCGGTCCGGGCATCGAGGACTGGCTCGAAGGCGGCGACGAGGCTTCGTCCGTTGAGGGCATCGACGATATCGGCAAGCCCCGTGCCGCCCCGATCCGCGCTCGTCCGGCAGGCGCCGGCATCGAAGATCGCGAAACGGCCCACGGCGGAAGCAAGGGCTTCCTCGGCGCGGCGCAGGAGTTCGGGCGCGTCGAGGGCGTGGTCCGGGGCGCTTGCGGCGCCAAGGCGTAGATCCGGCAGAAGCGGCTCCGCCTCCGGGCCGTCGATGAGCCCGAGAAGCCGGCGCACGGCGCCGGGAGCCTCGCTGGCCGGACAGGAGGCGAGGACGAGGGCGAAACGGTTGGCCGCGTAAGCCACGAAGCGGTCCCGCCGCCGCATGAGGGGGCGCACCCGACGCGCCACCTGGTCCATGACCTCGCCCGCATCCGCCGCGTTCGGCTCGAAGCCGCCGACCACGAGGGTCATGGCATGGCGCGAGCGCTGGGCCTCCACCACGTCGTCGACAATTCCGGCAAGGAGCGCCGCGCGGGCTTTCAGCCCCGCCGTCAGGTCTTCGGCGCCGAGCGGCCCGCCCTCGACTTTGAGGGCGCCCCGGGCGAGCGCCGGGCGGCCGGCCGCATCCGCGAACCAGCGGCCCGTCTCCTCCACCATCACGAGCCGGTCGGATTTCACCCGCAAGGCATAGCGCGCCCGGTAGGGCACGCCCTGGCCGCCATCGGGGCCGTCCTCGGCTCGGATCATGTCGGCCCGGCCGCCATGGCCCTCGGGCTCCACGGCGCCGCTCAGGGCCGTGCCGTCGCCGAGGAGGCCGATATGGGGGACGCCCAGAACCGTGGCGGCGTTCGGGCCCCAGGCGATCGCGTCCGTGGTGAGGTCCCAGGCATAGACCGTGCTGCGGGCCTGTTCGAGGGCCGATTGCGGATCGAGGAGCCGCGGGCCGGTGAGCTTGCCGAACAGCCCCAATCGCCTCTGCCCCGCCATGACGCACCCCTCTCGCACGCAAACACGTCCGGGATCCTCCCGGCCCAGCCAAGACAACCCGCGACAGCCCGCGTCGCGGGCGGCCGAATCCGCTCGTGTCTCTCTGGAAATTCGGCAACCAAGATGCGAAGGTCAGGCTTAATGAAGCGTAAACCGGCGGCCAGAAAGGCGGACCCGTGTCGAGACAGACCGAGGATGACCGAGAGGCGATGGGGAGCCGGGGCGCTCTTGTCGTCCTGGAGCCGGGCCGGGCGGGTTCTTCTCCCGCGACGCGCCCACGCGCCGCCTTCGTGACGCAGCTCCTCGCCTGCCGGGATGGGGCGCCGGCCTACCGGAGCCACCGCCGGGCCGAGCCCGCCGTGGCGGTGGCCTCCTATGCGGCGACGGCCGCGGCGGCGCGGCGGCGGGGCGCCGCCTGATCCGCCTGGGTAGCGCTGGCACAAAAAAACCGGCGCTGGGCGCCGGTTCTTGATCGTCCGAAGCTGTCCGACGCCTTAAGCGTCCGACTTCACCTTGAGCACCTGACGGCCCCGGTACATGCCGGTCTTCAGGTCCACATGGTGGGGGCGGCGCAGCTCGCCGGAATCCTTGTCCTCGACATAAGTCGGGGCCTTCAGGGCGTCGGCGGAGCGGCGCATGCCACGCCGCGACGGGGACGTTTTTCTCTTAGGAACGGCCATTGTCGTCTCCGGTCATAGGCGGAGCGCCCGCATGAACCGGGAAACGCTCGCATCTCAAAAGGGATGAGGTCGCGCCTCTTACGCGGGTTTTGCGCAAAAGGCTAGCCCCTGGCCGCGTCCTTTTCCCAGAAAGCCCCGCGCCGCGCCTCACCCGCGCAGGCAATCCGCGAAGGGCGCGGTGCCGTCCATGCGGCCGAGAAGCCGGTCGGCGCGGGAGCCGTGGCTGGCGGTCGGCCGGGCCGGGTTGCGGCGGAAGGGATTGGGCAGGGCGGTGGCGAGGAGCGCCGCCTCGCGCCGGGTCAGGTCCTTGGCGGATTTGCGGAAATAGCGCCGGGCAGCGGCCTCGGCCCCGAACACGCCCTCGCCCCATTCGGCGATGTTCAGGTAGTTCTCCATCATCCGCCGCTTCGACCAGACGAGGTCGATATAGAGCGCGATCGGCAGTTCCAGACCCTTGCGCAGGTAGGAGCGGCTCGGCCACAGGAAGAGGTTCTTGGCCACCTGCATGGGAATCGTGGAGGCGCCGCGCGCCGGCCCGTCCTCGTCCGCCGCCTCGACCACCTCGCGCAGGGCGTCCCAATCGACGCCCCCGTGCTGGCAGAGCCTCGCGTCCTCGGCCGCCATCACGGCGAGCGGCAGGTGGGGCGAGACCGCCTCCATGTCCACCGCCGTCCGGTCCACGGGCCGGAGCGTCGCCCAGCGGGCGAGCATCAGGGAGGAGACCGGAGGCAGCACCGTGTAGGAAAGGCCTAGGCAAAGGACCGCCAAACCCCATAGAAGGACGAGCCCGAAGGCGAGCTTGACCCCGAGGCGTGCGAGGCGGCCGATCCCCATCGGCCGACGGGCGCCATCCCGGACCTGCTCCGCCTGCGGCAGCGGCACGGCCTCGCCCTCCTCGGGGCTGTCCGCCGCCCGGTCCGAATCTGCGCCGATCATGATGTTGACCCGAACCCGTTCCGACAGCCGCACTTGCGCGGATCGCACCGCCGCCACGGTCCAAGCCACCGGGTTCCCGCTCGCTTCGTTGCCAGACCTAAGCTGATCATGATGTTGACCCAAGCTCCCTCTGCCGGCCGTTCCTTCGCCGACCGCCTTGCCGCCACCGCCCGGGCCACGGAATCCTTGCTCGACGCGTTGCTATCAGACCCGGTCCGTCCCGGCGAGATCGGCCGCCCGCCGCGGCTCATGGCGGCGATGCGTCATGCGGTCTTGGGCGGCGGCAAGCGCCTGCGGCCGTTCCTCACGGTCGAGACGGCGCGGCTCTTCGATCGGTCGGACGATGGCCCGCTGCGCGCGGGCGCCGCGATCGAGCTCCTGCACTGCTATTCTCTCGTTCACGACGACCTGCCGGCCATGGACGACGACGATCTGCGCCGGGGCCGGCCCACCGTGCACAAGGCCTATGACGAGGCGACCGCGATCCTGGTCGGCGACGCCCTCCAGACCCTCGCCTTCGAGACCCTGGCGGATCCCGCGACCGATTCCGACCCGGCCCGCCGCTGCGCGCTGGTGCTCGGGCTCGCCCGCGCCTCGGGGCTCGGGGGCATGGTGGGCGGGCAGATGCTCGATCTCGCCGCGGAGGGCCGCTACGGGGCCGCGTCCCTCGACGAGGCCGACATCCGGCGCCTCCAGGCCATGAAGACCGGCGCGATCCTCGCCTTTTCCGTGGAGGCGGGCGCGATCCTGGGCGAAGCCAGCGCAGAGGAGCAGCGGCGCCTCCTCGCCTTCGGGCACGCGCTCGGCGCCGCCTTCCAGATCGCCGACGACATCCTGGACCGGGAGGCCTCGGCGGAGGCCATGGGCAAGCGCACCGGCAAGGACGCGGAGAAGGGCAAGGCCACCCTGGTCGACCGGCTCGGCCTCGAGGGTGCCCGCGCCGAATGCGCGAGGCTGGTCGCCGAGGCCGATGCGGCCCTCGACCCGTTCGGCGCCCGCGCCCAAGGGCTGCGGGACGCGGTGCGGTTCACGGTCGAGCGGCAGGTTTGACCGCGGCCCGCACCATCCGGCCCGCCACGCCGGACGACATCCCCTTCATCATGGGGACGGAGCGGCTGCCCGGCTACGAGTGGGTGGTGGGTCGCTGGACCGAGGAGCAGCACCGGGCCGCGCTCGCGGACCCGGCGCAGGCCTGCTTCGTCGGCGAGGCTGCGGGGCGGCCCTTCGGCTTTGCCATCCTCCAGCACCTGGACGATCCTTGGGGCAACGTGCTCCTCAAGCGCATCGCCGTGCGCGAGCCCGGCGGCGGGTTCGGGCGCTCCCTCATGGAGGCCGTGTCGGCCTGGACCTTCGCGCAGCCAAGATCCCATCGGCTCTGGCTCACCGTGGCGCCCCGCAACGAGCGCGGCCACAAGCTCTATGCGAACGTCGGATTCGTGGAGGAGGGGCGCATGCGGCAATCGCACGTGGCTCCCGACGGGAGGCGCTTCTCGCCGATCGTCATGTCCCTGCTGCGGCCCGATTACGAGGTCCGCGGGGCCTCCGGCGTCCGCACCCAATAGAGCCGCTTGATCAGGCCAGGCTCGAGCGCGTCCGGGTGGGTGCCGGCGAGCACCCCGCCATTGGCCTCGATCACCTTGATCGAGCCCAGATTGTCCTCGTCGCAGGTGATGGAGACGCGGGCAAAACCCTCGCGGCGGCACAGCGGCAGGATCTGGCGCAGGGCCGCCGTGGCGTGGCCCCGACGCTGGCGCCAGGGCACGATGCTGTAGCCGATATGGCCGGAGCAATAGGGCGGCAGCGCCTCCGTGCCGGGCTGGAAGCGGAAGTTGATGCTGCCGCAGAAATCCCTGTCCACGATCCAGAACAGATAGGCCGGCAGCTTCGGCACCACGGCGCCGTCCGCGAGCGTCACGGTGCCGTTGGGATCCAGGAGATCGCGCAGGAACGCAGGGCCGTCCGCGCGGATCGCCGCAAGGTGCTCGCCCGAGACGTCGCGGGTGGTGTTGGGCGACCAGCCCCGCGCAAGGGCGGCCGCATAGGCATCGAGCCAGTCGGGACCGGGTTCGACGAGCCGCACCGTCACGTCATCTCCTGCGCATCACCAAGCCTGTTCCGTCGCGACCGAGCCTAGCAGAGCCGGCTGACAATGGGGACCATGGCTCCTGGCCGACGCGCCGGGCCGCCCCGTCACACCGTGACCTGCGTGCCCACCTCGACGACGCGGCCGGTGGGGATCTGGAAGAAGTCCGTGGCATCGCTCGCGGTCTTGGCGAGCGAGATGAACACCTTGTCCTGCCAGAGCGGCATGCCCGATTGGGCGGCGGGGCGAATGGAGCGGCGGGAGAGGAAAAACGACGTCGCCATGATGTCGAACTTGAAACCCTGCTTGCGCAGGATCGCGAGCCCGCGGGGGATGTTGGGCGTCTCCATGTAGCCGTAGGTCATCTCGACCCGCCAGAAGGAGTCGCCCACATGGTCGATCCGCACCCGGTCCTCGTCGTTCATGCGCGGCACATCGACGTTGCGGATCGTGAGGATCGCGTTCTTCTCGTGCAGCACCTTGTTGTGCTTGAGGTTGTGGAGGAGGGCGGCGGGCGCGGTGTCCGGATCGCTGGTGAGGAACACGGCGGTGCCCTTCACCCGGTGCGGGGGGCTTTTCTCCAGCATGCCCACCAGTTCCACGAGCGGCACGTCGGTCTTGCGGGTCTTCTCGAAGAGGATGCGGGTGCCGCGCACCCAGGTGATCATCATCACGAAGAGCGCGCCGGCAATGATGAGGGGCACGTAGCCGCCATCCAGAAGCTTCAGGAGGTTGGACGAGAAGAAGATGAGGTCGATGGCGAGCAGCGGCACCATGACGAGGGCGGTCTTCAGCGGCCCCCAGCCCCAGGCGCGGCTCATGACGATGCAGGCCAGCAGCGTCGTCACCACCATGGTGCCGAACACGGCGATGCCGTAGGCGCTGGCTAAGCTGCTCGACGAGCCGAACAGGATGACCAGGGTGACGATGGCGACGAGCAGCAGCCAGTTCACCCGCGGCAGATAGATCTGTCCCTGGTGGGTTTCGGAGGTGAAGCGGATCTCGAGCCGCGGCAGGAGGCCGAGCTGAACGGCCTGGCTCGTGAGCGAGAACGCGCCCGTGATCACCGCCTGGCTCGCCACGATGGTGGCGAGGGTCGCGAGGATGACGAGGGGCAGCAGGAACCAGCTCGGGGCGAGGAGGAAGAACGGGTTCGTGATGGTCTCGGGATTGGAGAGCAGCAGGGCGCCCTGGCCGAGATAGTTGAGGGTAAGGGCCGGGAACACCACGGCGCCCCAGGCGAGGCGGATGGGCTTGCGGCCGAAATGCCCGAGATCCGCATAGAGCGCCTCGGCGCCGGTGACCGCAAGGCACACGCTGCCGAGCACCGCGAAGGCGATCGCCGGATGCGCGACCAGGAAGGACACCCCGTAATACGGGTTGAAGGCGAGGAACACGCCCCAATCGTCGGCGATGTGGAGGAGCCCCAGCCCTGCCATGGTGAGGAACCACAGGAGGGTGATGGGCCCAAAGAAGCTCGCGACCTTGCCGGTGCCCCGGCTCTGCACGGCAAAGAGGCCGACGATGATCGCGAGCGCGATGGGCAGCACGTAAGCCTCGAAGGCCGGGGTAACGAGCTTGAGGCCCTCCACGGCCGACAGCACCGAGATCGCCGGCGTGATCGCCGCGTCTCCGTAGAACAGGGCGGCCCCGGCCATCCCCATGAGGAGCACCGGATAGGAGCGGCGCCCGAGCGCCCGCTGGGTCAGGGCCACCAGGGTGAGGGACCCGCCCTCGCCCTTGTTGTCCGCCCGCAGGAGCAGGAGCACGTATTTCACGGTGACCGTGAGAATGAGAGCCCACAGGAGCAGGGAGAGGATGCCGATCACCGCCTCCCGGGTGAGGGGCGTGGAGCCGATGGTGCTGCCGTGGCCGCCGGTCGCGGCCGCGATGGTCTCGCGCATCGCATAGAGCGGGCTCGTGCCGATGTCGCCATAGACGACGCCGACGGCGCCCAGGGCCAGGGTCCAGAAGCCCACCTTGTGATGGGCTTCGGGGTAGGCCGACGCTGCGGGAGCAGCGGAATCGGCGTGCCCGGGGGCGACGGCTTGGGGATCTGCCATGTCTTAAAGGTTCTTTACAGGTCGCGTCCGGGTGACAGCCCTGGTCGGATCGCTGGAGAGAAGGAGGACGCCGTCGGGCGCGGTCCGGTTGCACGTGTCACAACCCGGCTTCGCTTCCCATCGGTCCGAACGACGCAAGCATCCCCTGCTGGGGCGAAAAGGCGGCCCTCTCCATGGATCGCGGCGGCCGTCGATGCCGGCGCGGCGGGCTCTCTAGCACATCGCGCTCAAGCTTAAAACGAAATCTCATGGCCGGGTTCCATTCGCCCGGCGCCGCACGAAGGCCAGCTATTCCGCCGCGTCCTGGCTCGACCGGCCGAACCGCTTCTCGATGTAGTCGAGCACGATGGTCTCGAAGTCCTTGGCGAGGGTCGGACCGCGCAGGGTCAGGGCCTTGCGGCCGTCGATGAAGACCGGCGCCGCCGGCTGCTCGCCGGTACCCGGCAGGGAAATGCCGATATCCGCGTGCTTCGACTCGCCCGGCCCGTTCACGATGCAGCCCATGACGGCGACGTTGAGGTTCTCGACCCCCGGATAGCGCCGCTTCCACTCCGGCATGGAGGTGGAAATCCAGTTCTGGATGTCCCGGGCCAGCTCCTGGAAAACCGTGGAGGTGGTGCGCCCGCAGCCTGGGCAGGCGGCCACGAGCGGCACGAAGGTGCGAAAGCCCATGGTCTGCAGGAGTTCCTGGGCCGCCTTCACCTCGAGGGTGCGGTCGCCGCCGGGCTCCGGGGTGAGGGAATAGCGGATCGTGTCGCCGATCCCGTCCTGGAGGAGGATGCCCATGGCGGCCGAGGAAGCCACGATGCCCTTGGATCCCATGCCGGCCTCGGTCAGGCCGAGATGGATCGCGTAATCGGAGCGGCGGGCCAGCTCCCGGTAGACGGCGATGAGGTCCTGCACCGCCGAGACCTTGGCGGAGAGGATGATCCGGTTGCGGGCAAGCCCGATCTCCTCGGCCCGCGCGGCCGACAGGAGAGCGCTCTGCACCATCGCCTCCCGGGTGATGGCCCGGGCCTCCAGGGGGCGGGCCGCACGGGCGTTCTCGTCCATGAGGTGGGTGAGGAGCTCCTGGTCGAGGGAGCCCCAATTGGCGCCGATGCGCACCGCCTTGTCGTGGCGGATCGCCTGCTCGACGATGGCGCCGAACTGCCGATCCTTCTTGTCCTTGAAGCCCACATTGCCGGGGTTGATCCGGTACTTGGCGAGCGCTTCCGCGCAGGCCGGGTGATCGGCGAGGAGCTGGTGGCCGATATAGTGGAAGTCCCCGACGAGGGGCACGGCGACGCCGAGCCGGTCGAGCCGCTCGCGGATCCTGGGCACGGCGGCGGCGGCCTCGTCCCGATCCACGGTGATGCGCACGATCTCGGACCCGGCTCTGGCGAGCGCGGCGACCTGGGCGACCGTCCCGTCCACGTCCGCGGTGTCGGTGTTCGTCATGGACTGAACGACGATCGGCGCGCCCCCGCCCACCATGACGGAGCCGACGCGCACGCCCACGGTGCGGTGGCGCGGGGCCGGGCCGGCCGGGCTATCCGAGGGCAGATCCGCGGGAAGATCGATGAGGGTCATGGGAGGACGGGTCCAGGCCAGGGCGGCACGCTTGCCGCCCTCTAGCGCATTTCCAGGTGAGGTGGATACGGCTCCACCGTTCAAAAATGCGGCAAAGACGCCGAAGGGCGCCCCGTTGCCGGAAGCGCCCTGTCGAAGACCCCTCGGACGGAGCCGCGTGAAAAGCCAGGGACCGGTCGCCCGAGGCGACAGGCGGCTGCCCGATGCGGCGATCCCCGGGCTTTCCCCGGGGGCCTCACCTTAATGGCAGTGGCCGCACAGGCCCGTGATCTCGAACACCTTGCTCTTCGCCTGGAAGCCCTGGTCTCCCAGGAGGCCGTTCACGGTGTTCGACAGGCCCGGAGAGGTCATCTCGTCCACGCCGCCGCAATTCTCGCAGATCAGGAAGGCCACCGCCTCCTTCGCCTCATGGGTGTTGGGCGAGGCGATATAGGCGTTCTGGCTCGCGAGCCGGTGCACCAGGCCCTGCTCCATGAGGAAGTCCAGGGCGCGGTAGACGGTGATCGGGGCGAGACGCCGGCCTTTGGGGCCCAGCATCTCGGCCAGATCGTAGGCCCCGAGGGGCTTATGAGTGGCGTAGAGTGCCTCCAGGACCTTGCGGCGGATCGGTGTCAGCCGGGCCCCATGGGCGCGGCATACCGCTTCCGCCTGAGCCATGGCCTTGCCGGCGCGCTGCGCCTGCTGGGTCGCATGGGCACAGGTAGCATCATCCTGTTCGTTATAGAGTTTCGCTGCCGACTTCACCAAGGGTCACCTCTGGTCCAGGAGAGGGTGGTCCGTTTTATTTTGTTCTAGATTAACCAAACGGAGCCATGGAATCCACCCCGTTTATATAGGTAACTTTGCTCAGCAGCCAACTTATCCTTTCGACACATGACTTTTGCGGCGGTGCAAACTAGATCGGGAGGCCATCTGCCACTCGGAGCCCGCCCCATGAGCCTTCGCGCCAAGACCGCCATCGTCACCGGATCCACCAGCGGGATCGGGCTCGCGACCGCCCGGGCCCTGGCCGAGGCCGGCGCCAACGTGCTCATCAACGGCTTCGGGGATGCCGACCAGGTGGAGGCCGCCCGCCGGTCCATCGAGACGGATTTCGGGGTGAAGGCGCTCCATTCCCCGGCCGACATGAGCCGGGGCGAGGAGATCGCCGCCATGGTGCGGCAGGCTGAGGACGCCTTCGGGTCCGTGGACGTCCTGGTGAACAATGCGGGCATCCAGCACGTCTCGCCGGTGGAGGATTTTCCCCCTGAGAAGTGGGACGCGATCATCGCCATCAACCTCTCGGCCGCCTTCCACGCCTCCCGGGCCGTGGTGCCGGGCATGAAGGCGCGGGGCTGGGGGCGCATCATCAACACGGCCTCCGCCCATTCGCTCGTGGCCTCCCCCTTCAAGTCGGCCTATGTGGCGGCCAAGCACGGCATTGCGGGCTTCACCAAGACCATCGCCCTCGAGGTCGCGACCCACGGCATCACCGTGAACTGCATCAGCCCCGGCTATGTGTGGACCCCCCTCGTGGAGCGGCAGATCCCCGACACCATGAAGGCGCGCGGGCTCACCAAGGAGCAGGTCATCAACGACGTGCTCCTGGAGGCGCAGCCGACGAAGCAGTTCGTGACCGTGGACCAGGTGGCCGCCATGGCCGTATTCCTGTGCTCCGACGCCGCGAGCCAGATCACCGGCGCCAATCTCTCCATGGATGGTGGCTGGACCGCCCGCTGAGGGCGTCGTTCCCGTGCTCGAACGCGGCGAGCCAGATCGCCGGCCCGCTGAGGGCGGACATCACCAGGAACGTTGCCAGGAGAGGCGCCATGACCGGACGGACCCGCGCCAAGGCTCCCCGACCCGCTTCTCCCGGACCGCTGGGCCTCGCCGGCCCGAGGGCCGAGAAAACGGTGTCCCTCGCGCTCCAGGGCGGCGGGGCGCACGGCGCCTTCACCTGGGGCGTGCTCGACGCGCTTTTGGAGGACGGGCGCCTCGCCATCGAGGCGGTGACCGGGGCGAGCGCCGGGGCCATGAACGCGGTCGTGATGGTGGAGGGCTGGCTCGAGGGCGGAATCGACGGCGCCCGCGGGCAGCTCGAGACCTTCTGGCGCCGCATCAGCCTCGACGGCACCCTCAACCCGGTAGCCCGAGGGCTCTTCAATCGGCTCTTCGACTACTGGAGCCGGCACGGATGGGGCGGGGTGCTCTCGCAATCCTTGAGCCCCTACGCGACGAACCCCCTCAACATCAATCCGCTGCGCGATGCGGTGGCCGAGCTCATCGATTTCGAGCGGGTGCGCGCCTGCACGGGCGTCAAGGTGTTCATCAC
The DNA here is from genome assembly GCA_036562855.1 of Microvirga sp. Lineage (GTDB taxonomy): Bacteria > Pseudomonadota > Alphaproteobacteria > Rhizobiales > Beijerinckiaceae > Microvirga. Next base: position 78,768 of record DATCJK010000035.1, on the reverse strand, counting down.
GGCGACCAATGTCTGGACCGGCAGGGTCGCGGTGTTCCGGGGCGCCGAGCTCACCGCCGATCACCTCATGGCTTCCGCCTGCCTGCCCACCTTGTTCCAGGCGGTCGAGATCGATGGCGAGCCCTATTGGGACGGGGGCTATACGGGCAACCCGCCCCTCTTCCCGCTCTTCTACGAGGCGGCATCCGACGACATTCTCCTGGTGCAGGTGAACCCGGTGGAACGCCGGGAGACGCCCCGCACGGCGCGGGAGATCCAAAACCGCCTCAACGAGATCACCTTCAACGGCAACCTCCTGCGGGAACTGCGCGCCGTGGAGTTCGTGGTCCGGCTCATCGACGAGGGCAAGCTCTCGCCCGATGAGTACAAGCGCGTCCTCATGCACCGGATCGACGGCACCGGCGCGCTCGACGATTACCAGGCCTCGTCCCGCCTCAACGCCGAATGGGACTTCTTCCTGCGCCTGCGCGATGCGGGCCGCATGGCCGCCAAGGACTGGCTGGAGCGCCACTACGCGGCCATCGGGGAGCGGAGCACGCTCGACCTCAAGGCCGCGCTGTCATGAGGCGGCGGAGGCAATCACCGGCCGAAGCGCCCACACGCTCGACCGCTTGACCTCCGCATCCTCCAGGGCGCGCGTCACCGGCACCTCGTAGGTGGCGAGACGGTGCAGGCGGTCCTTTGGCAGGTAGCTCCGGCCCGGATCGCCGATGAGCACCGTGGCGCCGCGGCCGCTCAAGGTGCCGAGCCAATCGACCACCCGGGCCGCGAGGTCGCGCTCGTAGCAGATGTCGCCAGCGAGGATCACGTCCCAGCCCTCGTCGCGGCCGACGAGATCCACCGCGACGGCCTCGACGGCGACGCCGTTCGCGGCGGCGTTGAGGGGAATGGCGGCGACCGCGAAGGGATCGATGTCGCAAGCGGTGACGTGGTCGGCGCCGGCGCGCGCCGCCGCGATGGCCACAAGGCCGGAGCCGGAGGCGAAATCCAGAACCCTGCGCCCGGCGACCGTCTGGGGATGATCGAGCACGTAGCGGGCGAGCGCCTGCCCGCCGGCCCAGGCAAAGGCCCAGAAGGGCGGCGGCAGGCCGATGGCGCCGAGCTCCTCCTCGGTGCGCTGCCACAGCTCCGTGGCCTCGTCGGCCACGTGAAGACTGATCTCGGGCGCGTGGGGCACGGGAAGCAGGCGCGTCTCGGCCCGGATGAACGCGGCCCGGTCGGCGATCATGGGGCGAGCATGCCCGTGTAAAGACGCTTCAACGCCTCCATCACGTCCCGCTCCCGGAACCCGTCGAGCACCCGGACCCGGGCGGCCTCGCCGAGGCGCGCCACGGCGGCGGGATCGCGGCTCAGGGCGCCGAGAGCCTCGGCCAGGGCGGCGGGATCGTTCGGCGGGACCACGCGCCCCTCGATCCCGTCCCGCACGAAGGAGCGGCAACCCGGCACGTCCGTGGTGAGGATGCCGCGCCCGCAGGCGGCGGCCTCCAGCAGGGTGCGCGGCAGGCCCTCGCCTCCACGGGAGGGCAGGCAGGCGAGGTGGTGGTCGCGCCACACCCCCGCGATGTCCGTGGCCCGGCCATGCCAGGCGATGCCGGGCTCCCGGTTCCAGGCCTGCAGGGTCTCCTCCGGGATCGCCTTGCGGTTCGAGGGGTCGGGCGCGCCGTAGAGCGAGAGTTCCACCGGCGCGCCCGCGGCCCTTGCGAGTCGCGCGGCCTCTACGGCCACGTCGACTCCCTTCGACCAGAGCATCCGAGCGACGAGCGCCACCTTCAGCGGCGGCTGGGCAGGAAGCGGGGCGGGGCTCAGGGCATCCGGGTCGATCCCGGCGCCGCCGACGATCGCGACCCGGGTCTCCGCCGGGTCGAGGCCGAGGAGGCGGGGGTCGTCCGGGTTCTCGAAAAGGTAGCGGGTCTCCTTCGTCTCGAGCCCCCGCACGAGGGCGCGGATGCTCCGCTGCGCCAGGCGCCCCACCCGGTCCGTGCGCGCCCCGATGAGGCCCGCCCCCGTGAGCGCGTAGACCCGGCGCGGGATGCCGGCGAGGGTCGCCGCGAACCCGCCCACCAGGATTCCGCGCAGGGCGATGCAATGGACGATGTCCGCCCGCTCCTCCTTGAGGATCGCCGCGAGCTGGCCCGCCGCGTAGCCCGCCGTCATGGGATTGAGGCTGCTGCGCTCGGCCTGGAGCGGCACCACCCGCACCCCGTCGGCCTCGAGGGCGGCTCGGTGGTCGCGCACCCGCGTCACCACCGTCACGGCAAGCCCGAGCTCCCGGGCGGCCCGGGCCATGGGCCGGAAATGGGAGGCGAAGAACCAGTCCTCGGTGACGACGAAGACGAGCTTGCGGCCGGCAAGGGCGGGGGCGGGATCGTCGAGAGACATGGGGCGTTCCATAGCGGCCCGCGCCCGCCGGCGGAACCCCGGCCGCGCCCAGCCCGTTCACCGCCCGCCCTCCAATGGGGCGATCATGGGAGAATGGCGACATGGAAGGGTGGATGCCGACTGTGCTGGGGACCATCGCGGGCATCCTGTCCACATCGAGCTTCGTGCCGCAGGTGATCAAGGCTTGGCGCGAGGGCAATACGGAGGCGATCTCCAAGCGCATGTACATCGTCACGGTCTCGGCCTTCGTGCTGTGGACGATCTACGGCTTCGTCATCGGCTCCTTCCCGATCATCGTCTTCAACATCCTGAGCCTCATCCTCAGCGCCACGATCCTGGTGCTCAAGCTGCGCGGCGGGAACAAGGATGGCGCCGGAAGCGAGGCGCCCAGCGCCACGGCCTCCTCGTCCTGAGGAACACACCTGGGGCGGCGGCTCCGCCCAAGCGCGGCCGCCGGGGGGAGCGGCGCCGCGCCGCGCCCGGAACCCGGCCCGGCGGCGCCCGGTTGATCCTGACCAACCCCGATCCATTCGCGAGGCCCCCGTGCTCGATTTCACCGCCGGCTCCGAAAACATCGTCGATCCGCGCGACGCGGCCGAATCGGTGGGCCTCCTCTACGTCTCGGACGAGGAGCCCGGCATTCGGCGCAAGAAATCCGGCAAGGGCTTCACCTATCTCAAGCCCGGCGGAGCCAAGGTGGAGGACGAGGCGACCCTGAAGCGCATCCGCTCGCTCGCCATCCCGCCCGCCTACACGGATGTGTGGATCTGCGCCAAAGCGAACGGCCACATCCAGGCGACCGGCCGCGACGCCAAGGGCCGCAAGCAGTACCGCTACCACCCTGCCTTCCGCGAGGCGCGGGAGAGCACGAAATACGAGCGCATGCTCGAATTCGCGCAGGGCCTGCCGGCCTTGAGGGCCAAGATCGAGGAGCACATGGCCCTGCGCGGCCTGCCCCGTGAGAAGGTGCTCGCCACGGTGGTCCACCTTCTCGAGACCACGCTCATCCGGGTCGGCAATGCGGATTATGCCAAGCAGAACAAGAGCTATGGACTCACCACGCTCCGCGATCCGCACGTGAAGGTGGAGGGCGCCGAGCTGCGCTTCCAGTTCAAGGGCAAGAGCGGCAAGACCTGGCAGCTCCAGGTGAAGGACCGGCGCGTCGCCCGCATCGTGAAGGCCTGCCAGGATCTGCCGGGCCAGGATCTCTTCCAGTATCTCGACGAGAGCGGCCAGCACCAATCCATCACCTCGGCGGACGTGAATGCCTATCTGAAGGAGATCTCGGGCCGCGACATCACCGCCAAGGATTTCCGCACCTGGGCCGGCACCGTGCTCGCCGCCATGGCGCTCGCCGAGTTCGAGACATTCGACACGGATGCGAAGGCAAAGAAGAACATCCGCGCGGCGATCGAGCAGGTCTCCTCCCGGCTCGGCAACACCCCCACGATCTGCCGCAAATGCTACGTCCACCCGGAGGTCTTCTCCTGCTACCTCGAAGGATCGCTGCTGCTTGAGGTGCGCCAGGAGGTGGAGAAGGAACTGCGTCACCTCGAAGGGCTGCGCCCGGAGGAAGTCGCGGTCCTGACCCTTCTTGCCGGCCGCATCAGCCGGGAGATCGCAAAGCCCGCGGAGGAGAAGGCCAAGGCAAAGCGCCGCCCGTCGCGGCGCGCCCCTGCGGTCGAGGCGCGGGCTTCGGCCTGAGCGAACCAAGCTCTCCCCTTGAGGCGCAACGCGCCGGGAGAGGGAGCCGCCGCGTCCTCCGATAAGGAGGGCGCTGCCACCCCCGTCCTTCACGGGAGACGTGCTCCCTGAAACCATTCCTCCGCCGCCGGCGTTGAGCGCCTACCCCCTTGGCCGAGGAGCCGTTCCATGCGCATCCATCACCTGAATTGCGGCTGCATGTGCCCCTTCGGGGGGCGCCTGTGGGACGGAGCGAGCCGCGGGGCGACGGCGCGGCTCGTGTGCCATTGCCTCCTCATCGAGAGCGAGCAGGGGCTCGTCCTCGTCGATACGGGCTTTGGCAGCCGGGACGTGGAGCGGCCCTATGAGCGCCTGAGCCCGCTCTTCGTTCATGCGAACCGCATCCAGTTCGACCATCGCTACACGGCCCTTGCGCAGGTGGAGGGCCGCGGCTTCGATCCGCGCGATGTGCGCCACATCATCCTCACCCATCTCGACTTCGATCATGCGGGCGGGCTCGAGGATTTCCCCAACGCCACCGTGCATGTGCTGCAGGCCGAGATCGACGCGGCCCGCGCCCGGCGCGGCTTCATCGCCCAGCGGCGCTACCGGCCCGAGCAATGGGACGAGGTGCGGCACTGGGAGTTCTACCGCAGCGGCGGCGAACGCTGGTTCGGCTTCGAGGCGGTGCGCGACCTGAAAGGCCTTCCGCCCGAGATCCTGGTCGTGGCGCTCCCCGGCCACACGAGGGGCCATGCGGGCGTCGCGGTCGAGACGCCCGAGGGATGGCTGTTCAACGCGGGCGACGCCTATTTCCATCGCCACGAGATGGATGAGGATCCCACTTGCACGCCCATGCTCGCCGCCTACCAGGCCATGATGGAGGTCGACCGGCCGGCCCGGCTCCACAACCAGCGGCGCCTGCGCCGGCTCGCGACGGATCGCGGGCGGGGAGTGCGGATCTTCTGCAGCCACGATCCCGTGGAATACGAGGCGCTCGCCCGCCTCAGCACCGGCTCCCGGCCCGCCCGCGCCCCGGCCCACGCGTGAGCGACCCTGGCCCGTCTCGCCGCCGGCGCCGGCCCGCCCTAGCATGGACCAACGCGTGAGCGGCCGGGCAGGAGGCGCGCGGCACTCGCGCAGGATTGACCGCGGCAGCATCGAAAAAGCCTGCTGCCTTCCCGCCGCCGTGCCCTAGAACAATACCCACGTCGTCACGAGGAGAGCGATGATGGAACTCGACGCGCTGATGTTGTCCCGCATCCAATTCGCGTTCACCATCGCCTTCCACATCATCTTTCCCGCCTTCACGATCGGTCTCGCGAGCTGGCTCGCGGCGCTCGAATTCAACTGGCTGCGCACGGGCGACCCGCTCTACCGCAACCTGTTCAAGTTCTGGGTCAAGATCTTCGCGGTCTCCTTCGGCCTCGGCGTGGTGTCGGGCATCGTCATGAGCTTCCAGTTCGGCACGAACTGGTCCCGCTTTGCGGAATTCACGGGCAACGTCATCGGACCCGTCATCCAGTACGAGGTGATCACCGCCTTCTTCCTGGAAGCCGCGTTCCTCGGCATCATGCTCTTCGGCTGGGACCGGGTCGGCAACCGGCTCCACTTCTTCGCCACCTGCATGGTGGCGCTCGGCACTCTCATGTCGGCCTTTTGGATTCTCTCCGCCAATTCCTGGATGCAGACGCCCGCGGGCTTTCGCATCGAGAACGGCATTGCGGTGCCGGAGGACTGGTTCCAGATCATCTTCAACCCGTCCTTCCCCCTGCGCTACGCCCATATGGTGATGGGCTGCTACCTGACGACCGCTTTCGCCGTCGCGGGGATGTCGGCCTGGATGATCCTGCGCGCCAGCAAGGAGCCGCCGGAGAAGGTGCGCGGCGCCCGCAAATCCATGTCCATGGCGCTCTGGTTCGCGGCGATCTTCGCGCCCGTGCAGATCTTCATCGGCGACATGCACGGCCTCGGGGTGCTGAAATACCAGCCGACCAAGCTCGCCGCCATGGAGGGCAACTGGGACAGGCAGAGCAACATGCCCCTGCGCCTCTTCGCGATCCCGGACGAGGAGAACGAGACCAATCATTACGAGCTCTCGATCCCCAAGATCGGTAGCTACGTGCTCACCCATGCCTATGACGGGGTGGTGCCGGGCCTGAAGGACGTGCCCCGGGACCAGCGCCCACCGGTCTGGCCGGTCTTCTTCTCCTTCCGTATCATGGTGGGCATCGGCATGCTGATGCTGGCGCTCGGGGTCTGGAGCCTCATCCTGCGCTGGCGCGGCACGCTTTATACCAACAGGTGGTTCCTGCGCGCCGCCATGCTGATGACGCCATCCGGGTTCGGCGCCGTCATCTTCGGCTGGTTCACAGCGGAGATCGGCCGGCAGCCCTGGGTGGTCTATGGGCATCTGCGCACCGCTGATGCGGTCTCGCCCGTGACGGCGCAGGCGGTCACCATCTCGCTCATCGCCTTCTTCCTCGCCTATTCGGTGGTGTTCGGCTTTGGGAGCTACTACCTCGCCAAGCTCCTGCGCAAAGGGCCCGAGCCCCTCGAGGAGGCCGTGCGCGGCAAGGATTTCGACGACCGGCTCGACCGCAAGCCGAAGCGGCCCTTCTCGGTGCCGGACGAGCGCCTGGAATCGGGCGAGCGCCCGCAGCCGGCCGAATAGGAGGGGAGCCAGCCATGCCGGAGTTTCTCACCGCCTTCGCTCCCGGCCTCGAGGGAGAAGCCTTCTGGCTCCCCCTCGTCTGGTCCGGCCTACTGGCGATCGCCGTCGTCATGTACGTGATCGTCGACGGCTTCGATCTTGGAATCGGAATTCTCTTCACGGCGGCGCAATCGGAGAACTGGCGCGACCGGATGATGCTCTCGGTGGCGCCGGTCTGGGACGGCAACGAGACCTGGCTCATCCTCGGCGGCGGCGGCCTGCTCGCGGTGTTCTATCTTGCCTATGTGATCCTGCTGCCGGCCCTCTACATGCCGCTGCTCATCATGCTGATCGCCCTCATCTTCCGAGGCGTCGCCTTCGAGTTCCGCTTCAAGGCGGACACCTCGAAGCGGGTGTGGGATTACGCGTTCCATTACGGCTCGCTGCTCGCCACCTTCGCGCAAGGCATGGTGCTCGGCGCCTTCGTGCAGGGCTTCAAGGTGGAGGGGCGCCAGTTCGCCGGCGGAACCTGGGATTGGCTCACGCCCTTCACGCTCGCCACGGGCGTCGGCCTCGTCATGGGCTATGGGCTGCTCGGCGCCACCTGGCTCGTGATGAAGACCACGGGCGAGCTCGAGATCTGGTCGCGGCGCAAGGCGCTTCAGTTCCTGCTCGGCACCATCGTTGCCATGGGGGTCGTCAGCGCCTGGGTGCCATTCCTCAACCTCGACATCGAGAAGCGCTGGTTCTCCTGGCCGAACATTCTCATCCTGTCGCCGGTGCCCCTGCTCACCGCCTTCACGGCCTGGCGGATCTACCGGACGCTGGAGGACGGGCGCCAGTACTGGCCCTTCTTTCTCTCCATCGGCCTGTTCATGCTGGGCTTCGTCGGCCTCGTGGTGAGCCTCTATCCCTATGCGATCCCGCCGCACTTCACGATCTGGCAGGCCGCGAGCACCCCGAGCGCGCAGATGTTCGCCCTCATCGGGTATTCGGTGGTGATGCCGCTGACGTTCCTCTACACGGCCTATGCGTATTACGTGTTCCGCGGCAAGGTCGCGGAGGACGTGCAATCGAGCGGGTATCACTAGTGGCAAGGCTCACCGAGCGCGGCCGGCGGCTGGCCTGGTTCGTCGGGCTCTACGTGACGAGCGCGGTGCTCTTCGCCGCCTTCGTTTATGCGCTGCGGGCGATCATTCCCCGATGAGCGCCAACGAAAAGGACGCCCGAGGGCGCCCCTTACCGATTCGCTGTCCGATGCGTGCCTAGCGGACCATGGAGATGACGCCCTTCGGCGTGATCACCACCCAGCGCTTGCCGCGCCGCTCGATCGCCTCGACCCGTCCGATGCCCGGCACCATCTCGCCGGGGCCGACTTCCACGAGGCGGCGGTTGCGACCCTCGATGAGCGCGACGCCGTCATAGACCTCGTGCAGAACCCATCCCTCCACGGCCGCGTCCTTGGGCACGCTGCCGGTCTGGGTCGGCGTCTCCGCGGCAGCGGCCGGGACCGGAGCCGGGGGCTGGGCCGGGGCCGCTGCCGAGAGGGCAGCCGGGGTCACGGCTTGTGCGGGCGCTGCGGCGGCCTTCACGGCGGCACTCACCTCGGTCTCGATCCGCTCCATCCGCTCGCCGAGGCTCGCGATCCGGGCGGCCGGGTCCTTGGCCAGGGCCTCGATCCGGTCGAGGCGCTCGTTGAGCGAGGCCGACTGGGCGGCGCCCTCCTGGGCGGCCCGGCCGAGCCGGTCCACGAGCTGGGCCTGGCGGGCCGCATCATCGGCGCGTCCGCGGTCGAGGCCGTCCTTCAGGGTCTCGACCGCCACTTTGAGGGCTTTCACGTCGCCCGTGAGCCGGACCACGTCTTCCTGGCTCTGGCGCAGGGCCTGCGTCGTTTCGGCCCATGGCTGGGGGGCGGGCGCGGTCGGGACCGCCGAAGCTTGGCCGACAGCCCAGCCTGTTCCGACACCCAGAACCACGCCCGCGGCGAGGGCAGCCGCCATCCAGGTCCGGGCAGGGGCGTTCCGATGGGCACCCGAAGCCGAATGCGTGCCGGGCCCGCGGTTCGCTGTGGTCCTCTGGGCGCTCGTCACGGCGAGGGCGAGAGCGGCCGAAGCGGCCGGGTCCATGCGGGGCGCGGAGCTATCCGCAACTGCCTTCTCATCCGCCCGCGCCGGGATCTCCGCGCCCGTGCGGGCGGCGGGCTCGCGGCTGCGGACCGCGCGCTTCTTCGGGGCTGCTTCTTTGGGCTGGTCACTCATGGGTCGCCTCTGGGATGGGTCCGCTCGACGGTGGTCCACCCCGGATTAACCATGAGCTTTTACGAAACCGTTACCATGCTCATCGACGGCGGCTCCTCCTTTGAGGTACATTGCTCTCCTCGCAGGGGCCCAGATGCCTTGCCGGTGACACATTTAGCGCGAATATGGTTACACGGTTCGCCCGAAAATGTGCTATGCACGAGGGTGATCGGGTGGGGGCTGCCAAATTCCATTCCCTCCGGCCAGGGCTGCGTGACCGCTTCGGTCGCGCGGGGCGGTCGGCTCCTGTCGAGCTTGGGCGCAGCTTGCGCTCTCTTGCGTGCCGTCGGAACCGGGGCAGAAGCGCCGGGGCGGCACGCAGCAGCGTGAGCATGTGGGGGGTACTATGAAGAAATCGAACGGTCAGCGGTCGCAGGTCTCGGAGGTGCGTCAAGCCCTCATGAACTGCCGGTCCGCTGTGATCGGCATTGCCATCTTTTCGGGCATCATCAACGTCCTGATGCTGACCGGCTCCATCTACATGCTCCAGATCTACGATCGGGTGCTCTCGAGCCGCAGCATCTCGACCCTGGTGGGCATCTCGCTCATCGTGCTCGCCGCCTACATCCTGCAGGGCGGCCTCGACACGCTGCGCTCCAAGATGCTGGCCCGCGTCGGCGCCCGCTTCGACGAGCAGCTCTCGCCCCGCATCTACGATCTCGTCGCCACGCTGCCCCTCAAGGGTGCCAAGCAGTCCGACAGCATGCAGCCCATCCGCGATCTCGACCAGATCCGCGGCTTCCTCGGCAGCATGGGCCCGACGGCGCTCTTCGACATGCCGTTCATGCCGATCTTCTTCGCGGCCTGCTTCCTGATCCACCCCTGGCAGGGTTGGCTCGCGGTGTTCGGCGGCTTCGTGATCGTCATCCTCACGCTCCTCACGGAGACGAAGAGCAAGGGACCGATCTCCGATCTCACCCGCAGCCTCGCCGAGCGCCATGTGCTCGCCGATACGAGCCGCCGCAACGCGGAAGCCGTCCGCGCGCTCGGCATGCGCTCCTTCCTCGCGGCCCGTTTCGCCGAGGCGAACATCCGCCACGTGAACGACAGCCTGCGCGCCAGCGACGCCGCGAGCGGCATCGGCGTGGTCGCCAAGGTGTTCCGCATGGTGCTGCAATCCTCGGCCCTCGGCCTTGGCGCCTATCTCGTGATCCACAACGAGATGTCCGGCGGCGCCATGATCGCGGCCTCCATCATGATGTCCCGCGCGCTGGCCCCGATCGAGATCGCCGTGGCGAACTGGAAGGGCTTCGTCGGCGCCCGCCAGGGCTACCATCGCCTGCAGCATATCCTGAAGGTGGTGCCGGCTCAGGATCCGCGCCTCAGCCTCCCAGCCCCGACCTCCACCCTCACCCTCCAGGACGTGTTCGCCGGCCCGCCCGGCGCGCAGCTCCCGGTGGTCCAGGCGGTGGCGTTCCAGATGCAGGCCGGCCAGGGGCTCGGCCTCATCGGCCCCAGCGCCTCCGGCAAGTCCACACTCGCCCGCGCCCTCGTCGGCGTGTGGCCGACCCTCCGCGGCGAGGTGCGCCTCGACGGCGCCACCCTCGACCAGTGGGAGCCGGATGCGCTCGGCCGCCATGTGGGCTACCTGCCCCAGGACGTGGAGCTCTTCGAGGGCACGATCGCGGAGAACATCTCCCGCTTCCAGCCCGACGCTCCCGCGGAGGCCATCATCGCGGCCGCCAAGACGGCCGGTGCCCATGAGCTGATCCTCCAGCTCCCGGAAGGCTACGACACCCATATCGGTGAGGGCGGCGCCACGCTCTCCGGCGGCCAGCGCCAGCGCGTGGCCCTCGCCCGGGCGCTCTTCGGCGACCCCTTCCTCGTGGTGCTCGACGAGCCCAATGCCAGCCTCGACGGCGCCGGCGACGAGGCCCTCAACCAGGCCATCCTGTCGGTGCGCCAGCGCGGCGGCATCGTGGTCGTCATCACCCACCGCCCGGCGGCCCTCGGCAACGTGGACCTCGTGGCCATCATGGACGGCGGCCGCATCAAGTCGATGGGCCCGCGGGACGAAGTTCTGCAATCCGTCATGAAGCGCAACAACGCGCCTGCCGCTGCTCCCGGCCCCGCCCGGGCCCCGCAGTCGTCGCCCCTGAGAGAGGTTGGCTAAGTCATGATCACGATGAAGCCCAAAGCTCCCCCGTCCATCCACGAGAAGGCGCTTCGCCGCGCCACCCTCGTCGGGTTCAGCCTCATCGGCCTGTTTGGCGGCACGATCGGCCTATGGGCCGCCACCTCGACGCTCTCGGGCGCCATCATGGCGGCCGGCCAGTTCGTGGTCGATACGAACGTCAAGAAGGTCCAGCACCCCACCGGCGGCATCGTCGGCGAGCTCAAGATCCGCGAAGGCGATCGGGTTCAGGAGGGCGATCTCCTGATCCGTCTCGACGACACCATCACCCGCGCGAATCTGCAGATCGTCACGAAGCAGCTCGACGAGTTCCTCACCCGTCAGGCCCGGCTCGAGGCGGAGCGCGACAACGCGCGGTCGGTTCAGGTGCCGCGGGAATTCGCGGCTCGGACGCAGGAGCCCGAGATCGCGAAGCTCCTCGACTCCGAGCGCACGCTCTTCGAGGCGCGCCGCGCCAGCCGTGATGGCCAGCGCGCTCAGCTCCAGAAGCGCATCACCCAGCTCCGGGACGAGATCGAGGGCCTGAAAGCTCAGCAGAACGCGAAGGTCCGCGAGGCGACCCTCATCGCGCAGGAGCTCAAGGGCGTCCGCGAACTCTACGAGAAGAACCTGATCCAGCTCTCCCGCCTCTCGGCGCTGGAACGCGAGGCCGCCAGCCTCGAAGGCCAGCGCGGCCAACTCGTCGCCGCGGTCGCACAAGCCGAGGGCAAGATCGCCGAGACGTCTCTTCAGATCATCCAGATCGACGAGGAGATGCGCGCGGAGGTCATGAAGGAGCTGCGCGAGATCCAGGGGCGCCTGTCGGAACTCGTGGAGCGCCGTGTCGCCGCCGAGGACCAGTTGAAGCGCATCGAGATCCGTGCCCCGAGCTCCGGCTTCGTTCACCAGCTCGCCGTGCATACGGTCGGCGGCGTGATCTCGCCCGCCGAGCCCGCGATGCTGATCGTGCCGGTGAACGAGTCCCTCAACCTCGAGGCGCGGGTGATGCCGCAGGATATCGACCAGCTGGCCGTCGGCCAGAAGGCGACCGTCCGGGTCCACGCCCACAACGCCCGCACGACGCCCGAGCTCAGCGGCCAGGTGAGCCGCCTCTCGGCCGATGTCACCAAGGATCAGCAGCAGGGCTATTCCTACTATACGATCCGCATCGCCATCGATCCGAGCGAACTCCAGCGCCTCGGAGCCCTGCGCCTCGTGGCCGGCATGCAGGCTGAAGTGTTCGTCCAGACCCACGACCGGACGCCGTTCCAGTACTTCGTGAAGCCTCTCCAGGACCAGATCGCCCGCGCCTTCCGCGAGACCTGATCCGTCCAGCACGGCCTTACGGCCGGGGACCCGCGAACCGACCCTGTCGGATCTCGCGGGTCCCTTTTTTGTTTGGCGACAGCCCCGGTAAGTCCCTTCACCTTGAAACCTTGGCCATGCGAGCGACTTGTCCCGGAGCGACGGACAGGCGTGAGACCATGCAGGCGCGAGCGGATGAAGACTGGGCCCTGTTCCTCGATTTCGACGGGACCCTCGTAGAAATTGTGGAGCGGCCCGACGCGGTCGTGGTGCCGCCCGGGCTCCCGGCCGTGCTCGAGCGCCTCGCCCACCGGCTCGGCGGCGCCCTCGCCCTGGTGAGCGGCCGCCCCATCGCCTTTCTCGACGAGCGCCTGGCGCCGGCGCGCCTCGACGCGGCGGGGCTGCATGGGCTGGAGCACCGCATGGCCGGCGCTCTCACCTCCTGCCGGCCCGAGGACCATCCCGGCCTGCGGCAGGCCGTGGCGGAGTGGCAGGCCCGCATCGCTCCGCATCCCGGTCTCATTGTCGAGGACAAGGGCTGCTCCGCCGCCCTTCATTGGCGCCTTGCCCCGCAGCACGGGGCCTTCGCCCGCGATCTTGCGGGCGCGACCGCGGACGCGCTCGGCGCTGCTTACCGGATTCAATTCGGCAAGGCCGTCGCCGAGATCCTGCCCGCCGCCGCCGGCAAGGGGCGGGTCATCGAGGCGTTCCTGAACCACCCGGCCTATCGGGGCCGACGCCCGGTCTTCATCGGCGACGACCTCACCGACGAGAACGGGTTCGGAACCGTCAACGCCCGCGGTGGCCTGACGGTGCGGGTGGGCGCGGAGCCGACAGTCGCGCAGGCACGCCTGGCCGACCCAGCGGCCGTGCGGCGCTGCCTCGCGCTCTGGGCCGAGGGCGCGTCGCTGCACGATGTCGGGCTTGACCCGGCCTAGGGCATCGCCGATCCCCGTCCGCACCCGAAACGGGATGGGTTGTGGACGTAAGCCGCGAGGCCTTGCGTTACGGCAGTCATTCGGTCTGTGCTCGTGGCGCCGGCCGCATGGGAGCGGGATCGAGCCACTGGGCCCGCGCTCGCCTGGGCCGACGCAGACAGGAGCGGGCCTTCGGGACGCGTCTGGCGGATGTGAGGGGGATGATGTTCAGGTTTCCTGTGCTGATCGGCGATATCGGTGGCACCAACGCGCGTTTCGCGGTGCTGCCCGAGCCCGGCGGACCCTTTCATCTGCTGCCGCGGGCTCTCACCGCCGCCTCGCCCGATCCCCTCGATGCGATCAAGGTCGCGCTCCAAGCCTATGAGGGCCCGGCACCCCGCTCCGCCATGATCGCGGTGGCCAACCGGGTCGACAGCACCGTCGTCACCCTGACCAATGCGGCTTGGACCATCGATGCCGGAGCCATCGGGCGGGGCCTGAACCTCGAGCGCGTGACCCTCGTCAACGACTATCCGCCCGTCGCCGCGTCCGCGGTCGCGCTTCGGATGGAGGAGGGCCACCTCGCCCCCATCGGCGCTCCCCGCCCCGGCGGCTCGGGCACGCGGGTCGTGCTGGGGCCCGGCACGGGCTTCGGGGCCGCGGCCCTCGTGCCCGTCGGCGATCGGCTGGTGATCCTCGCCACCGAGGCAGGTCACGCGGAACTCGGCCCCGCCAACCCGGACGAGCATGCGCTGTGGCCGCATCTCGAGCCGGTTCTCGGCCGCATCACTGTCGAGGCGGTGCTGTCGGGCCCTGGCCTCTTGCGCTTGGCCCACGCGCTCGGCGCGAGCCGCGGCGCCGCGGTGCCCTTCGCCGTGCCGAACGATGTGCTCGCCGCCGCCCAGGCCGGCGATCCGCTGGGAACCGAGACGGCTCGTCTGTTCGCCCGGCTGCTCGGCCGGCTCGCCGGCGATCTTGCGCTGATCTTCGAAGCGTCAGGCGGCGTGCTGATCGCCGGCGGCGTGGCGCCCCGAATGGTGGACGTGATCCAGAGCGGCGCCTTCCGCGACGCCTTCGATGGCAAGACGCCCCACGAGGATTGGTCCAGGGCCGTGCCGGCCGCCGTGATCGTTCATCCGGAGCCGGCCTTGCTCGGGCTTTCCGCCCTGGTGAGCGATCCCGACCACTTCGTCTTTCCCTCCCAGTCGTGGATCGCGGGCTGACCGCCGGGCAGCGCCCACCCGACGGATCCCAAGTCAGCCCCACGCAAAAAGAAGACGTCCATCCGACCCGGCGCTTGAGCAAAGCAGGCAAGGCTGCCTATGGTGACGTTACGTCGCCGATTTGCAGCCAACCCCTTGCCCCATGCCATGGCGCAGCCAGCGCTCCAGACCTTCGAACTCCATGCCCCGGATCCGCAGGTCGGCGCAGCCCTCGCCGTGCTCGGCATCGGCGTCGCCGGCTGCGACACGGACCTGCGCTACACCTGGTTCGCGGGCGCCTCGCCGTCGTTTCTCGGCCCCAGCGCGATCGGTCTCCGCGACGATGAGATCCTGGCCGCGGCGGATGCGGCGGACCTTCTCGCCGTCAAGCAGCGGGCGCTCGCGACCGGGCAGGCGCAGGCCGCTCATGTGCGGCTGTCCCATGGGGGCCAGGAGTTTTGCCTCGAGCTGCGGGCCCAACCCGTTCTCGACGCAGGGCGCGTCGCCGGCCTGACGCTCGCCATGCTGAAGGAGGAGGCCCTCGCTCAACCGCCCGACGCGCGGGGGGAGCGGGAGCGCATCCTCGCCGCGACGACCCGGGAAGCCGTCCTTCTCCACGACGGCCAACGGACCGTCGAGGCGAACGAAGCGTTCTGCCGCCTTCTCGGCTTCACGCGCGACGAGGCCATCGACCGCGACCCGATGGATTTCGTCGCACCGGAATCCCGCGACTTCGTGGTGAAACAGGCGGAGCGCCGCGCGAAGGGGCCCGACGAACTCTTCCTGAGCCGCAAGGACGGCACGAGCGTTCCGGTCGAGGTCCTGGTCGAGCGCTTCGAGGAGGGCGGCCGCATTCTGCGGGTCGCGCGCATCCGCGACCTCACCATGTACAAGCGCGCAGAGGCGGCCCTGCGTGAGGGCGAAGCCCGGTATCGGGCCCTCGCGGCCGCGACCCGGGAGGGCGTCATCATCCATGACGGCGAGCGCATCGTGGAAGTGAACGAGGCCTTTTGCCAGCTTCACGGCACCACGCGGGAGCGCGCCATCGGACGGGCGGCCTACGACTACATAGCGCCCGAGGCGCGGCCCGACGCGCTTGCGATCATCGCCTCCGGGCGATCCACGATCTACGAGACCACCGCCTGCCGCGAGGACGGCTCCACCTTTCCGGTCGAGGCCGCCGGGCAGCCGATCCTTTACCGGGGCCGCCTCATGCGGGTTGCGACCCTGCGCGACCTCTCCGAGCGGCGCGTGGCCGAAGGAGCGCTGCGCGACAGCGAGGAGCGCTTCAGGAGTTTCGCCGAGGCGAGCGCCGACGTGCTCTGGGTCGCGGACGCGGTGGCGCGACGGCTCGAATACCTCTCGCCTGCGTTCAAGGCGCTCTGGGGCGAGGACCCGGATGCGGTCATACAGCGCCCGAGCCGCTGGTTCGAACTGCTGCACCCGGACGACCACGCCCTGGTGGCCGGCGCCTTCGAGCGCACGGCGCGCGGCGAGCGCATGGAGCTGGAATATCGGATCATCCGGCCTGATGGCGAGGTCCGCTGGATCCGCGACACCGGCTTTCCCATTCGGGGGCCGGACGGGAGCATTCGCCGGGTCGGCGGGCTTGCCCGCGACATCACGCGCCGCAAGGAGGACGAGACGCGCCAGCGGCTGCTCCTCGGCGAGCTGAACCACCGGGTGAAGAACACCCTCGCCACCGTGCAGTCCATCGCCCGCCAGACCTTGCGCCATGCGGAAGACCCGGCCGTGTTCCAGGAGCGCTTCGAGGACCGGCTGCTGGCCCTCTCCCAGACCCACAACCTGTTGACGAGCGAGAGCTGGGAGCGGGCGTCCTTGAGGGCGCTTCTCAAGCAGGAACTCGCACCCTACGGCAAGGCGCGCTGCCGCTACGACGGGCCGGCGGACGTGCATCTCGCGCCCCGGGCCGTGGTGGCGCTCGGCATGGCGCTCCATGAGCTCACCACGAATGCCGCGAAATACGGGGCGCTCTCCGTGGAGACCGGGCGCGTGACCCTCGATTGGTCCGTGAGCGGCGGCCTCTTCGAGCGGCTGCGCCTCGAATGGCGGGAGGAGGGCGGTCCGCCGATCGCGGCGCCGCCTGCGCGCCGCGGCTTCGGCTCGCGCCTTCTGGAGCGCGGGATCACCGCCGAACTTGGCGGCACCGTCGATCTCGATTTCGCCCCCGAGGGCCTGCGCGCCGTGATCGAGCTTCCGCTCGATCGCTCGAACGTCCCAGAGATCTAACGTCCCAGAGATCTAAGGTCGCCGATCTAGGAGCTTCGCTTAGGCGGCGGCCGTCGGGGCGGCGTGCGCGGCTCGGGCTCCTGCCGGACCAGATAGGCGGAGATCGCCTCGGTCAGCTTCGCCGCCTGCACCACGTTCGCGCGGCTCGATGTCATGAGCGCCGTCAGCAGCGCCTCCACGACGAGGAGGGCGGCCGCAAGGCTGCTCGATAGAACCGGGTGAGCGGCCGGCGCGAGCAGGACGTCATCGGAGAGCCGCGCGAGGGGCGAGGCCGGGGAATCCGTGATCGTCACCACCTCGGCGCCCCGGTCGCGGGCATAGGCCGTGAGCTGCAGCGCGTCGGCTGCGTAGCGGGGCACGGAGATCGCGATCAGCACGTCCCCTGGGCCCACATTCATGAGCCGCCCCGCCGCCACCTCGGTGCCGCCGAATTCCACCACGTTGATGAGCTGCGGGCAGAAGGGCTGGAGCCCGAGGGAGAGGATGCCGGCGAGATGCGCGCTGAGCCCGAAGCCCATCACATAGACGGTCGAGGCGCCCTGTAGGCGGGCGACGATGCGCTGGAGCTGCTCCGGGTCCAGCCCCGCCGCCGCTTGGCGCACGCTGTCGAGAGTGGTCTCCAGGCCCTCGGTCAGCGGCGAGCCCGCAGGCGCCGCCCGCTCGATCACGTCGCGCAGCTTCTCCACGGGCCGAAGGATCGACTGCAGGGTTTCGGCCATGGAGGCGCGCAGGTCCGGGTAGCCCTTGAAACCCATGGTCCGGGCAAAGCGGCTCACGGTGGCGGTGGAGACCGGGATCGCCGCCGACAGGTCCTCGATGCTCCAGGCGGTCACCCGGATCGGGTTGCGCAGGAGGAAATCGGCGATCAGCCGGTTCGAGGGAGACGCCGTCGCGGCCAGCTCCACCAGTCGCCGGCCGATGGGCGACTGGGCGAACGCCATTGCGGGAGAGGCGGGCGATCCATGAATAAAATTTTTCATAGCTTGATCATATGAAAATTTCTGTTCAAGATGGTAGCCTCCTCAGGGGAAAGAACAACGAGGTTTTCAGATGTTTCGCAAGCTCGTGGCCGTGGCCGCGCTCGCCGTCGCCTTCACTGCCTCCGCCCAGGCGCAGACCAAGATCCGCGTCGGCGTCGAGGGCAACTATCCGCCCTTCTCCCAGATCAGCCCGGACGGCAAGCTCGCCGGTTTCGACATCGACATCGCCAACGCGGTCTGCGCCGAGATGAAGGTGGAGTGCACCCTCGTCCAGCAGGAATTCGACGGTATCATCCCGGCGCTGAACGCCAAGAAGTTCGACATGATCGTCGCCTCCATGACGATCACGGACGAGCGCAAGAAGGCGGTGGACTTCTCCGACCCCTATTACGACGTCCCCTCGCGCTGGGTGGCGAAGAAGGGCGCCTTCAAGGAGGCGACCGCCGACTCGCTCAAGGGCAAGAAGGTCATCGTGCTCCGCAACTCGCCCCGCGCCCGCTACGTGGCCGAGAAGTTCCCGGGCGTCGAGACGCTCCTGGTGAACAAGGAGACGGACGTCTATCTCGAGCTGGCCGCCGGCCGCGGCGACATCGGCTTCGGCTCGTCCGTCGTGTCCTCGGAGTCCTTCCTCAAGAAGGACCAGGGCAAGGATTTCGAGACCGTCGGCAAGACCGTGAAGCTCGAGGGCGGCACGGGCGGCGTCGGCATCGCGGTTCGCAAGGACGACGCGGAGCTGAAAAACAAGATCAACGCGGCGCTCAAGGCCATCAAGGCCAACGGCACCTACAAGAAGCTCCAGGACAAGTACTTCGACTTCGACATCTCCGGCGAAGCCGAATAAGGCTCCCAACCCTTCGCCCGCCCGGCCTCGCGCCGGGCGGGCTTTTGCATGTGGGCCCCCATGCTGCACGGCTACCTTCCCGCCATCCTCGGCGGCCTCTGGTCGACCCTCTCGGTCGCGGCGGCCTCGCTGGCCATCGCCTGCCTCTTCGGCCTCCTCGGCGCGATCGCGAAGCTCTCCGAGTCGCGTGTCCTGCGCGGCGCGGCCGGCGTCTACACGACGCTCATCCGCGGCCTGCCGGAGCTCGTGCTCATGCTCCTCATCTTCTATGGGGGCCAAGTCGCCATCAACACCCTCGCCGACCGCATGGGCGCGGGCTACATCGACGTGAACCCGTTCCTCGCCGGAACCATCACCCTCGGCTTCATCTTCGGCGCCTACCTGACCGAGACGTTCCGCGGCGCGATCCTCGCCATCCCGCGCGGGCAGATCGAGGCCGGCCACGCCTTCGGGCTGAAGGGACGCGAGGTGCTCTTGCGCATCACCATGCCCCAGATGATCCGCCACGCGATCCCGGGCTTTGCCAACAACTGGCTCGTGATGGTGAAGGCGACCGCCCTCATCTCCATCATCGGCCTCGACGACATGGTCCACCGGGCGAATCTCGCCTCCTCGGCGACGAACCAGCCCTTCACCTTCTACGCGGCCATCGCGCTCATCTACCTCGCGGTGACCACGATCTCGATCCTCGCGCTGCATCTTCTGGAGAAGCGCTTCTCCCTCGGCGTCAGAAAGGTGGAGCTCTGAGATGAGCCCGCTCTTCTCGTCGACATCCGGTCCCGCCTGCGCCCGGCGCAGGCGAAGCGTGCGCAAGGTGGAGCTCTGACATGATCGATTGGGATGTCATCATCGGCGCCTTGCCCGAATTCGTTCGCGGCGTTCAGATCACGCTGCTGCTCCTCGTCATCTCCCTTGCGGGCGGCTTTGCGCTCGCGATCCCCCTCGCCACCGCCCGGGTGTCGCCCAGGAAATGGCTCTCGGCGCCGGTCTGGTTCTACACCTACGTGATCCGGGGCACGCCGCTCCTGGTGCAGCTCTTCATGCTGTATTTCGGGCTCGCCCAGTTCGAGTGGATCCGGGACAGCGCCGCCTGGCCCCTCCTGCGCTCGCCCTGGTTCTGCGCGTGGCTCGCCTTTACCCTCAACACGGCCGCCTATACGACAGAGATCTTCGCGGGTGCCCTGCGCAACACGGCGCGCGGCGAACTCGAGGCCGCGCGCAGCCTCGGGCTCAGCACCCTCCAGATCTACCGCCGCATCCTTTGGCCGAGCGCGCTCCGCCGGGCGCTGCCGCAATATTCCAACGAGGCGGTCGGGCTCATGCACGCCACGGCCATCGCCTCGACCGTGACGCTGGTGGAGCTCACCCGCGTCGCCCGCGATGTGTACTCGATCCACCTCATGCCGGTGGAGGCCTTCGGTACGGTCGCGGTCTTCTACTTCGTCCTGACTTTCTCGCTGGCGGGCGTGTTCAAGCTCCTCGAGCGGCGTTTCCTGCGCCACCTGCAGCCGCGCGAAACCAATGCCAAGCCGGCCTGAGGCGCCCCAGGAACCGCAACAATGAAAACAGAACAGATCAGCCTCGCCCCGCTGGCTCCCGGCGCGGACCTCACCCTCACGGTGCATCGCTTCGGCACTGCCGGCGCACGCCCAAAAGTCTACATTCAGGCCGCGCTCCATGCGGACGAGATCCCAGGGATGCTCACCGCGCATCACCTGCGAGAGCGCCTACAAAAGCTTGAGGCGGAGGGGCGCGTGCGCGGCGAGATCGTGCTTGTGCCTTCCGCCAACCCGATCGGTCTCTCGCAGCGGGTCTTGAGCAACGCCATCGGCCGGTTCGACCTTGCGGATGGGCTCAACTTCAACCGCGGCTTTCCCTATCTCGTGCCGAACGTCGCCGAGCGCGTGAAGGACAAGCTGGGCTCCGACGAGGCCGCGAATGTCCGCGCCGTCCGCGAGGCACTGAAGGCGGAGCTTGACGCCTCGCCCGCGCGCACGCCGGCCGAGCACCTCAAGAAGGCGCTGGTCGGGTTGGCCATCGACGCGGATTGGGTGTTCGACATCCACTGCGATTCGGAAGCCGTGATGCACCTCTACACGCTCACCCCGAGCGCGGAGGCCTTCGAGCCCCTCAGCGCGTTTCTCGGCGCGGAGGCCATGCTGCTCGCAACCGAGTCCGGCGACGATCCCTTCGACGAGGCCTGCAGCCGCCCCTGGTTCGACCTCAAGGAGCGGTTCCCCGAGAAGGCCATCCCGATCGCCTGCCACGCCACGACCCTCGAACTACGCGGCGAGGCCGACGTCTCGCACGAATTGGCGGTTCGGGATGCCGGGGCGATCCTCGACTTTCTCACCCTCCGCGGCGTCCTGGCCGGCGACCCGCCGGCGATGCCGGCCGCCCGCTGCAAGCCGACGCCGCTCGCAGCGTCCGAGCCGATCGAGGCGCCCGCTACGGGCATCATCGCCTTCCACCGCGCGGCGGGGGAGCGGGTCAAGGCGGGCGACCGCATCGCCGACATCGTCGACCCGATCACCGGCGTCGTCACGCCCGTGGAGACCACCTCCGACGGGGTTCTCTATGCCCGTGTCCTCGTCCGCTTCATCGGCTCCGGCCGCCGCATCGGCAAGGTGGCGGGCACCTCCGTGAAGCGTACCGGCAAGCTGCTGAGCCCCTGAACGTCGTCATCCTCACGAGATCGCCCTCGAGAACCTGGTCCTTGAGCGGCGCCGAACCTTCGAGCCCCTGATCATGAAGCCCCCGTCCCAGCCCGAGGCCGCATCAATGACCGAAAAGCTCCGCGCCGACGACATCTACAAGAGCTTCGGCGACGTGGAGGTGCTGAAGGGCCTCTCCATCGAGGCGAAGGCCGGCGATGTGATTTCGATGATCGGCTCCTCCGGGTCCGGGAAGAGCACGTTCCTGCGCTGCCTCAACCTGCTGGAAAAGCCGAATGCCGGTCGCGTCGCCCTTGGCGGCGAGGAGCTGAAGCTCGTCAAGACGAAGCGCGGCGAGCTCGACGCGGCGGATGCCGATCAGCTGCGCCGCTTCCGCAGCCGCATCGCCATGGTGTTCCAGCAGTTCAACCTCTGGGCCCACATGACGGCGGTGGAAAACATCATCGAGGCGCCGATGCTGGTGCTGGGCCTCTCCAAGAAGGAGGCGATCGAGCGCGCCGACCACTACCTCAAGCGCGTCGGCGTCCACCATCGGCGCGATGCTTATCCGGCCCATCTGTCCGGTGGCGAGCAGCAGCGGGTGGCCATCGCCCGGGCGCTTGCCATGGAGCCCGAGGTGATGCTCTTCGATGAGCCCACCTCCGCCCTCGACCCGGAGCTGGTGGGCGAGGTGCTGCGCGTGATGCGCTCGCTTGCCGAGGAGGGGCGCACCATGATCGTCGTCACCCACGAGATGAGCTTCGCCCGAGACGTGTCGAACCAGGTGATCTTCCTGCACAAGGGGATCATCGAGGAGCGGGGCGATCCCAAGGAGGTTCTGGCGCGTCCGCAGAGCGAGCGGCTGAAGGGCTTTTTGGCGAGCACCCTGGGCTGAGGCCCACCAGCCGGAATCGGAACCCCTAGGCCCGTGCCCCATGTCGGCCAGGCCGCCAAACAAGAAAGGCCGCCCAAGGGGCGGCCTTTCCATTGTCGATCCGCGGTCCGGGATGAACCGCGCCTTAGGCGCTTTACGCGCGAACCTCGGCAGAGGCCAAGATCCAGGTCGCGGAAACCGGGGACCGCAGGGTATGACAATGAGACACTGGATCACCTCCTTTCGTTTGTTGACGGGTAGCCCCAATATGGTGTGAGGAACCAATCCCGAAAGAGGCCGGCGCTGCGTCGTTTGGCCCTGCCTCCTCGAAAGTTCCGAGACCCAACGCCCATGACTGCCTCCACGGCTCCCGTGAGCCGCCGCACCTTCGCGCAGACCCCGAAAAGCAGCGCCCCATGACCGATTCCACGGCTCCCGTGAGCCGCCGCCGCACCTTTGCGATCATCTCCCACCCGGACGCGGGCAAGACGACGCTCACCGAGAAGCTTCTGCTCTTCGGGGGCGCGATCCAGCTCGCCGGCGAGGTGAAGGCGAAGAAGAACCGGGTCTCCACCCGCTCGGACTGGATGGGCATCGAGAAGGAGCGCGGCATTTCCGTCGTCACCTCGGTGATGACCTTCGAGTACGGGGGCTGCGTCTTCAACCTCCTCGATACCCCGGGCCACGAGGACTTCTCCGAGGACACCTACCGGACGCTGACGGCGGTGGATTCCGCCATCATGGTGATCGATGCCGCCAAGGGCATCGAGGCGCGCACCCGCAAGCTCTTCGAGGTCTGTCGCCTGCGCGACATTCCCATCGTCACCTTCATCAACAAGCTCGACCGGGAGACCCGCGACCCGTTCGATCTTCTGGACGAGATCGAGAAGACGCTCGCCCTCGACACGAGCCCCGTGAACTGGCCCGTGGGCCGGGGCAAGAGCTTTGCCGGGACCTACGACCTTGCCAGGAACCAGGTCCGTCGGATCGATACGGACGAGGAGCCGGCCTCCGTCTCCGGTCCCGAGGACGCCCTCTTCGACAGGCTGCTGCCCGAGCACGAGGTGGCGGCTTGGCGGGAGGAGGTGGCCCTGGCGAGCGAGGCCTGCAAGCCCTTCGATCTCGCCGCCTTCCGGGAGGGGCACCTGACCCCCGTCTTCTTCGGGAGCGCCCTGCGCAATTTCGGCGTCCGCGACCTCATCGACGCCATGGGCGCCTATGCGCCCCCGCCCCGCGGCCAGGAGGCCGACAAGCGGCAGGTGGAGGCGGAGGAGGGCCGGATGACCGGCTTCGTCTTCAAGATCCAGGCCAATATGGATCCGAACCACCGGGACCGGATCGCCTTCCTACGCATCTGCTCGGGCAAGCTCACCCGGGGCATGAAGGCAAAGCTCGTGCGCACGGGGAAACCCATCAGCCTCAACACGCCGCAATTCTTCTTCGCCCAGGACCGCTCCATCGCGGACGAGGCCTGGGCCGGCGACGTGGTCGGCATCCCCAACCACGGGACCCTGCGCATCGGCGACACCCTCACGGAGGGCGAGGACATCGTGTTCCGCGGCGTGCCGAGCTTTGCTCCCGAGATCCTGCGGCGCATCAAGCTCCAGGATGCCATGAAGGCGAAGAAGCTGCGCGAGGCCCTGCAGCAGATGGCGGAAGAAGGCGTCGTTCAGCTCTTCGTGCCCATGGACGGCTCGGGCGCCATCGTCGGCGTCGTGGGCGCGCTCCAGCTCGACGTGTTGCGCGAGCGGCTCCAGGGGGAGTACGGCCTGCCGGTGGATTACGAGCAGACCCGCTTCACCCTCTGCCGCTGGATCGATGCGGACGACCGGACCGAACTCGACCGGTTCGTGGATTCCCACCTCTCCGCCATGGCCCGGGATCTCGACGAGGCACCAGTCTTCATGGCGCCGAGCCCGTTCCAGCTCAATTACGAGCAGGAGCGCTGGAAGGCAGTTCGCTTCTCGGACGTGAAGGATTATCAGCGGCGGGACAAAGCGGCCTGACAGGCCGCCGGCCGCTTCAAAGAGGCTCGCGGGAGCCCCTTTAACCGTATGCGCACAGCCCTGCCGGCGCTCGGGAACGAAGGAGCCGGCAGGACGTTGTTAAGCTCGCGCCTTCCCTCGTCGGTGCCCCTCCCGTGCTGCGCAAAGACCGGATCTCCCACACCACGCAGCTGCTGCAGCTCCTCATTGCGGCGGCCCTGGTGCTCCCCCTGTCCCTGTTCGCCTATGCGGCCTACACCAAGTACCGCAGCCTCGATGCCGTGGTCACGGAGCGGGTCGAGCGCACTCTGGACGTGGTGCACGAGCATGCGCTGCGCGTGTTCCAGACCATCGACCGGACCATCGCGGAGACGAACGAGGTGCTGCGCGGCCTCTCCGACGAGGAGATCCGGGCGCGGGAGGTCGAGCTTCATCGGCGCCTCAACGAGACCCAGCGGGCGCTGCCGCAGATCGAAGCCGTCTGGGCCTTCGACCGCGCCGGCCGTCCCCTCGTGGCGAGTTCCGTCGCCCCGCTTCCTCCGAATCTGAACAACGCGGACCGCGACTACTTCCGGGCCCAGGTCGACCGGGATGCGGGCACCTATATCGGCGACATCATCAAGGCGCGGATCGGCGACCATACCTTCTTCGTGGTCAGCCGCCGGCGCCCAGATCGCGACGGGCAGTTCAACGGGGTCGTCGCCGTCACCGTGCCTCCGACGGCCCTGCGTGATTTCTACGCCCGGATCGGCGAGGGCACGGCCCTCTCGGCCGGTCTCATCCGGGCCGACGGAACCTTCCTTGCCCGGCATCCCGGGGCCGGGGACGCAATCCAGCGTCTTGGCCGCGGAAACCGCTTCGTCGAGGCCATCGCCCGCAACCCTGAGAGCGGCGTCTACACGGCGCTCTCCCAGATCGACGGGGTGGAGCGGCGGATCGCCTATCGCAAGGTTCCCGGCTACGGGATCTACGTTCAGGCGGGCTACAAGACCTCGGCGGTCTGGCAGGAGCTGTTCTCCTCGCTGATCGGCCATCTCGTCTTCGGCGTGCCGGCCACGGCGCTTCTGGTCATCTTGAGCTACATGGTCCTGCGCCGGACCCATGCCGTTCTCGAGGAGTCCCAGCGCCGCGAGGCCGCCGAGGCCGCACTGAAGCAGGCCCAGCGCCTCGAGGCGGTCGGGCAGCTCACGGGCGGCGTCGCCCACGATTTCAACAACCTGCTCATGGTGGTGAACGGCAACGTGGAGCGCCTGCGGCGGGACCTCTCCGACCCGCGCCACAAGCGGGCCCTCGACTCCATCGACAAGGCGGCCCGGCGCGGCGCGAGCCTCACCCGCCAGCTCCTTACCTTCTCGCGCCAGCAGACCCTGGCGCCGGCGGTGATCGAACTCAGGCGCCATCTCGCGCGCCTGCGCGACATGGTGCAGAGCTCGCTCAGGGGCGACATCACCGTCACCCTCGACATCCCGAATTCCCTGTGGCCCGTGAAGGTGGATCTCGGCGAGTTCGAGCTGGCGATCCTCAACCTCGGCATCAATGCCCGCGACGCCATGCCGGATGGCGGAACGCTCACCCTATCCGCCCGCAACGTGTCGCTCGGCGGCACCGCGGGGGTCGACGACCTGCGCGGCGAGTATGTGGCGGTGTCCGTGCGCGATACGGGCTTCGGCATCCCGCCCGAGGTGCTGCCGAAGGTGTTCGAACCCTTCTTCACCACGAAGGAGGTGGGCAAGGGCACGGGCCTTGGGCTCTCCCAGGTCTACGGCTTCGCGCGGCAGGCAGGCGGCCAGGCGAACATCGCGAGCGAGGTCGGCCGCGGCACGGAGATCACCATCTTCCTGCCGCGCAGCCAGGAGCCCATCTCCCAGGACGAGGACGACCCCGTGCTCGACCCGGATTGGCAGGGGGAGGGCACCATCCTGCTCGTGGAGGATAACGGCGAGATCGCCGAGGTTTCGAAATCGAACCTCGAGGAACTGGGCTACCGGGTGATCCACGCCCCCAATGCAATGGCGGCCATGGAGGTGGTGGAAAGCAACCGCTCCCTCGATCTCGTGTTCTCCGACATCGTGATGCCAGGCACCATGAGCGGCCTCGATCTCGCCCGCCGCCTGCGCCAGCTCCGTCCCGGCCTGCCGATCATCCTCACCACCGGCTACAGCTCCGCCCTCCAGAGCGCCGCTCCGGACGGCTTCACGCTGCTCACGAAGCCCTATGACATCGCGAGCCTTCACAGGGCCATCGAGGAGGTTCTGCGCGAGCGCGGCGCGAAGGTGTTGCCACTGGTGCTCAGGCGGCAGGATTGATGGTCGCTCAGGCCACCGCCTTCTCAGCCAGTCGCTCGCCGTAGAGACCCTGAACGCGGGCTATATGCTCCAGGGTCGGGAGGCTCTGCTCGTTGCCCAGGTGCTGGATCGCGTGGGCCGAGGCGCCGCGGGCCAAGACGAAATGCTCGCGCCAGGGGAGCTCCGGGCGCGCCATGGCGGAGTACATGTAGGCGCCGTGGAAGATGTCACCGGCGCCGTTGGTGTCGATCACCGCCTCGGGCGGCACCGCAAGGGCGGGCATCACGCCCTCCTGACCCGCCTCGTCGTACCAGACGAGGCCGCGCTCGCCCAAGGTCACGCCGCCGATCCGGCAGCCGCGGGACTTGAGATAGCCCAGCATCTCGCCGGGGGTCATGTTCATCTGTTCGCACAGGCGCTCGGCGACGATCGCGACGTCAATGAATTCCAGGAGCTCATGGGTGTTGGAGCGCAGGCCGCCGCCATCGAGCGAGGTGAGGATCCCGGCCTCCCGGCAGGCCCTCGCATAATGCAGGGCGGCATCCGGCTGGTGCCCGTCGAGATGAAGCCCGCGGCAGCCCTGCAGGTTCAGGGGAGGAACCGGATGCAGGTAATGGTCGTCGCGGCAGCGCACGATCGCGCGCTTGCCCCCGTGCGGCATGATGAAGGAGAGGGAGGATTCCGCCACTTTGCGGTGGTGCACCGAGATCCCGTACTTCGCCGCCATGTCGATGAACATGCGCCCGAGCCAGTCGTCGGCCACGGAGGCGAGGAGATCCGGGACCACCCCGAGCTTCGCGCAGGCGAAGGCCGCCGTCACCGCATTGCCGCCGAACGAGATCGAGTAGTCCCGCGCCACAGCCTTCTCGTCCCCGGTGGGGATCTCGTCGGCAAGGAAGGTGACGTCGATGTAGGTCTGGCCGATGAAGAGCGCGTGCATGGGAAAAGAGCCGAGCGTTGAAGGGTCGGCCCGTCCTTAGCCCGACACCGCCCCGATGTCAGCCGCGAAGCGCGCCGGAGCGCCTAGTAGCGGTACCAGACCCCAGCCACGACTCCCTGTTCCCGCAGGGCGTCGCGCCCTGCGAGGGTCGCAAAGCCGCCGAGCTGGAGGCTCCAGCACTGGGCAAAGTCGTAGACGAGGCTCGCCGCGACCTTGTGATTCTGTCCCTGGGTAAAGGGCGCCTCGGCGGCTCCGACGGACATGACGGAAAAGGCCTGGAGCAGCACGAGCCAGCGAGGGCGTGGGCGCACCCCGAAGGTGACATCGGCCCTCATCTCGTCCGCCGGTTCTCCCGAGCGCATCCGGTAGGCGACCTGCACGTCGAGGAAGGCCGGCCAGGCGCCGAGCGTAAAGGAGCGGCCGTAGAGCAGCCGTAGATCCGCTTCCGGATCCGTGAGGCCGACCTGCGCCGGATCCGCCTTGTATCGCGCACCCGGTAAGCGGGCCGTTCCTTGGAGGGAGAGCACGTTGGCGCCGCTCCCCCATACCCGCGCGCGAAGGCCAAGATCGGTATGGCCCAGGCCCTCATAGAGCGCGATGTCAGGGCCGGCGAGGGCGATCCGCTGCAGGGCAGGAACCGTCACCAGGGTGACCCGGTCCGTGAGCCCATGCTCGATCAGGATCGGCAGGTCGAACTTTTCGTAGCCGGGATGCGGGACGAGCTTGCCCTTGGCATCGAAGTAGCGCGACCCTTCGGAAAAGCGCCCGACCGCGATGATCTCGCCTCGCCCTTTGGGTTGGGTCCAGGCAGCGCTGCGGGCAGAGCCCATGGAGGCCAGGATCGCAGCCAACCCCAGCGCTGCGACGGGCAGGCGCCGGAGAAGCGGAGGATCGGCCATCGCGCGGGTCCCTACGTCGCCGGAGTTGGAGCGAGTGAAACTCTATAGCGAAAAATGCTCACCGGTAAAGCGCGCCGCTCCCTTGCCCATGTTGAACTCAGGCGCTCAAATGTGCCGCGAGCGAGGGGCAGGATGACAGGACTGGCAGGCAGGGTAGCCCTGGTGACTGGCGCCGCGGGCGGAATCGGCTCGGCCGTGGCGCGGGCGCTCGCCCGCGAGGGCGCCCATGTGGTCGTGAACCATCTCGACACGCCTCAGGCCGCGGAGGCCGTCGCGGCGGACATCCGCGCCCTTGGACGCGAGGCGCTGGTCGCAGCGGCCGATGTGGGCGACGAGGCGATGGTCGAGGCGATGTTCCAGGCCTCCGACGAGCGCTTCGGGCGCATCGACATCCTTGTCAACAATGCAGGCATCGCCAGACCCGAGGAAATTTTCGAGACCTCGCTCGAGAGCTGGAATGCGGTGCTGCGCGCGAACCTCACGGGGCCCTTCCTGTGCGCCCGCGCCGCGATGATCCGCATGCGGGCGCAAGGGGAGGGCCGCATCGTGCAGATCGGTTCCGTCGTGGGGCACCAGGGGGCGCTCAAGGGCCATGTCCATTACGGGACCAGCAAGGCGGGACTCCACGGCTTCACCAAGACCCTCGCCCGCACGGGCGCCGCGCTCGGCATCACCGTGAACGCGGTGGCGCCAGGGATCGTGGCGACCGAGATGCTGGAGCGCACCCATGGGGAGGCCGGCATCGCCGCCTTGCGCAAGCTCGTGCCCCTCGACGATCTCGCGACGCCCGAGGACGTCGCGGCCGCGGTCCTGTTCCTCTGCGGCGAGGGCGGCCGGCACATCACCGGCGCCATTCTCGACGTCAATGGCGGCATGCTGATGCGATGAGGGGGCGACATATTCCGTTCGTCGGGCCTCCCTCGTGCCGCTCCCTGCTGGCCAGAAAAGCACTGATGCGGTGATGGAATGACGATGAAGATCACAGGGCTCAAAACCTTCGTGGTGGACGCCTTCCGGGCGAACTACGTGTTCGTGAAGGTGATGACGGACGAGGGCGTCTACGGGGTCGGCGAGGGCACCGTGGAGCATCGCGAGCGGGCGGTCGCCGCCGCCATAGAGGAGTTTTTGCCCACGATCGAGGGGCAGGATCCCTTCGCGACGGATCTTCTCGTGGAGCGCATGAGCCGCAACTCCTATTGGCGCACGGGAGTGATCATCCGCTCGGCGATCGCGGCCATCGAGGCGGCGCTTCTCGACATCAAGGGCAAGGCGCTCGGCGTTCCGGTCTACGAACTCCTCGGGGGACGCCAGCGCGACCGGGTGCCGGTCTACGGCAATGCCTGGTTCACCGGCGCCAAGAGCGCGCAGGAATTCGCCGCCAAGGCCCGTGCCATCACGGCCGAGGGTTGGCGGGCGCTGAAATGGGACCCCTTCGGCACCGCCTATCTCAGGCTGGAGCGGCCTGAGCGCAACCGGTCGCTCGGGATTATCGACGCGGTGCGCGATGCGGTGGGGCCCGACGTGGAACTGATGATCGAGGGTCATGGCCGTTTCGACGTGCCGACCGCCATCGGCCTCGCCCAGGAGATGACGCCGTTCCGCCCCTATTGGTTCGAGGAGCCGCTGCCGCCGGAATCCCTCGCCGCCCTCGCGGATGTGCGCGCCAAGAGCCCCGTCGCCATCGCCACGGGCGAGCGCTACTACGAGGTGGCGCGCTTCATGGAGCTGATGGACCTGAATGCCGCCGATTATCTCCAGCCCGACGTGAGCCATGTGGGAGGGCTCGGCGAGGCGCGTCGCATCGCGGCGGCCGCTCACGCCCGCTATCTCCCGATCTGTCCGCACAACCCGCTCGGCCCCATCGCCAATGCGATGACCCTGCATCTCGCCGCCTCGACCCCGAACTTCGCCTGGCTCGAGACCATGGTGTCGGACGTGCCCTGGCGCTCCCACGTGGTGCGGGAGAGCGTGGTGATCGAGGACGGGATGATGCTCATTCCGGACGCCCCGGGCCTCGGTGTCGATATCGACGAGGAGGCCTGCGCGGCGCATCCCCCGAAAACCTATTCCCTGCGCCATTATGGCGGCACGCTCACGGCGATCCGACCGGTGGATGCCAAGCCGTTCTATACGGTGCGCTCGGCGAAGCCATGACAGTCGACATCCTCGTCCCGGCGCGCAACAGCGTGGGGGAGAGCCCCGTCTGGTGCCCCGAGACGCAGGCGCTCTGGTGGATCGATGTGCGGGCACCGGCGCTCTTCCGTTACCGTTGGCCGAGCGGCCCGGTGGAGCGATGGCCGATGCCGGCCGTCATCGGCTGCGTGGCGCTGGCGGCAGGCGACCAGGTGATCGTCGCCCTCGCGACGGGCCTCCACCGCTTCGACCCGCAGACCGGCGCGCTTATGGTCCTCTGCAACCCCGAGACCCGCGCGGGCTTCCGCTACAACGATGGCCGCGCCGCGCCGGACGGGAGCCTGTGGCTCGGCTCCATGCCCGACCCGGCCGGACCGAACACAGGTCGGCTCTGGCACCTCGCCCCAGGTGGCGGGGCGAGGGTGATGGCAGAGGGCATCAGGGTTCCCAACGCCATCGCCTTTTCCTCCGACGGCACCCGGCGCTACCACGCCGACACGGCGGCTGGGGCGATCCTCGTGACGGAGGGCGAGGCCACCCGCCTCTTTGCTCCGCTCGAAGCGGCGCCAGGGCGACCGGATGGTGCCGTCACGGATGCGGCGGACCGGTTGTGGAACGCTCGATGGGGCGGCGCGGCGCTTGCCTGCTTCACGCCCGCCGGTGCCCTCGACGCGCTCATCCACTTGCCAGCGCGGCAACCGACCTCCTGCTGCTTTGCGGGACCCGATCTCGACCATCTCGTCGTCACGACGGCCCGCATCCGCCTCGAAGATCCAACCGAGGCGGATGGGGCGCTGCTGGTGCTGCAACCAGGGATATGCGGCTGGGCGGAGCCTCGCTGCGCCTTGTGAAGTGCATGGAATCGAGGCGGTTTTCGCAAAGTGGTATGCTTGACTTGCGGACCAGTGGTACGCCAGCATTCCGGCTGCCAACAAGCCGCGTACAAGACGGCCCTTTCGGGAGATCCACCATGACAACGCCCTTCACGCGACGCCACGTCGTGAAGTCTATCGCCGTCGCGGGAACGGCCGCCGCCGCCTCGTCCTTCTCCATCGGGCGGGCGCTCGCGCAATCGACCGAGCTCACCTTCTGGACCTGGCGCCAGGAGGATCGCAGCCAGTATGCGCAGCTCTTCGCCGATTTCCAGAAGACCAATCCGGACGTGAAGATCACGTACCAAGCTTATGAGCCCCAGAGCTACGGCACGGTGCTCTCCACGGCGCTCGCCGCCGGCAAGGGACCGGACGTGATCCACATTCGCGCCTATGGCGGCACCGAGCAGTTCGCGAAGGCGGGCTATCTGGAGGCTCTGTCGCGGGAGAAGGTGCCGGAGCTCGCGAATTTCTCCGAGCCTGCGCTTCAATCCACCTCGATGCGCTCGGACAAGCAGGTCTATGCGGTGCCCTTCGCGTCGCAGACCCTCGGGCTCTTCATCAACAAGGACGTGTTCGCCAAGAACAACGTGCAGGCGCCCGAGACCTGGGACCAGCTCCTTCAGGTGTCGAAGCAGCTGAAGGACAAGGGCGTCATCCCGCTCGCCAACGGCCTCAACACGGCCTTTATGGTGGAGGTTTTCGCCAGCACCTTCACGCCGGCCTTCTACGGCAAGGGCTTTGCGGACGAGCTGGCAGCCGGCAAGGCCACCTTCGAGGATCCGCGCTACGTGGAGGCGCTCACGAAGCTGCTGGAATTGCGCGACTACATGCCGACGGGCTTCAGCGGCATCGACTACGCCACCTCGCAGCAGCTCTTCCTCTCGGGGCGCGCCGCGATGTTCGCCGGCGGCTCCTTCGAGATCGCGAATTTCCGCCGCCAGAACCCGAACATCAACATGGACTTCATCGCGCCGCCCGCCGCCAAGGCCGGCGACCAGCGTCTGGTGTCCCTGTTCTTCGACGGCGGCTACGCGGTGAACGCGAAGAGCGAGAAGAAGGACGCCGCCCTGAAGCTCGTGCGCTTCATGGGCACGAAGGAGTTCGGCGACAAGTTCTCCGCGCTCCTCGGCAACATCTCTCCGGTGAAGGGCGTGCAGATCTCCGATCCGCTGCTCTCCAAGGTGAGCGAGCTCAACGCGAACTCGGTGCCCTATCTCACCCTCGTCTATTTCCGCTACCAGGACCCGACCGGCTCGACCCTGCTCCAGCAGGGCATTCAGAAGATGATGAGCGGCCAGTCGAAGCCCGCGGAGATCGCATCCGAGATCACCAAGGGCATCGCCACCTATCACGAGCCCTTCCGTCGGGGTTGATTATCGGCGCTCCGGCCCAATGGCGGGCCGGAGCGCATCTTTTTTCCGGGACAGGCCGTGCTGCACGACGAATCCAAACGCCGCCTCTGGATCGCGGTCCTGCTCGCGCCGGCGCTTCTCATCGTCCTTCTCTTCGTGACGGTGCCGATCGTCTCGGCCCTGCTCAACAGCTTCTACACGTGGAACGGTCTCGGACGCGGCGCCTTCGTTGGTCTTGAGAACTTCCGGCTCGTCCTCACCCAGTCGCCGTTCTCGGACTGGACCTATAACGCGCTCCTCCACAACATCGTGGTCTTCGTGAGCCTCATGGTGGTGCAGAACGGGACCGCGTTCCTGGTGGCGTTCCTGCTCCTCAAGGCGCTGCCTGGCCACCGCTTCCATCAAGTGGCGATCTTCCTGCCGGTGATCCTCTCCGCGGTGATCGTGGGCGCCATGTGGAAGCTCTTCCTCAACCCGATCTTCGGCCTCGTGAACCAGGCGCTCATCGCGGTCGGTCTTCAAGCCTGGGCGCAGCCGTGGCTCGGGCAATCCTCGACGGCGCTCGGCAGCCTCGTCTTCGTGAACACCTGGCACTGGCTCGGCTTCCCGGCGCTCGTGTTCCTCGCCGGCATGCAGCGCATCTCGAAGGAGGCCATCGAGGCGGCGCGGCTCGACGGGGCCACCGACTGGCAGCTCATGCGGCTCATCATCTGGCCCCTCGTGGCGCCCGCGACGACGGTCGTCGTCATCCTCACCTTCATCGGCTCGTTCAACTGGTTCGAGCTGCCTTACGTGATGACCGGCCTCGATGGCGCGCCGGCCGGCGCCACCGACGTGCTCGGCCTCTACTTCTACCGCACGGCGTTCGGCAGCCCGACCTCTGGGCTCCAGGATTTCGGCCGCGCCAGCGCGCTCGCCGTGCTCATGTTCCTCGTGATCGCCGTGATCTCGACCCTGTGGACGCGGATGCTGCGGGCAAGAGAGGTGCAGGAATGAGTGGATCGATCCCTCACCGCGTGGCGTCCGCCGCGGTCCATGATCACGAGGCTCAAGAGTAATGGCGCAGAGCGCAGCGATCCCGGCCACCTCCACGGTTGTCACGCGCCAGGGCGGGGGCGAGCGTCTCAACGCGGCGCTCACCCACGCCTTCCTGTGGCTCACGACGCTTCTGATGCTCTATCCCATCGTCATCGTGGTGCTCTCCGCGTTCAAGACGACGTCCGAGATCTACGCCACGCCGTTCGCCCTGCCGAACAGCTTCAACCTCGACAATATCGAGACGATTTGGCGCGAGACCGCCTTTCCGCGCTACCTCGCCAATTCCGTCATCGTGACGCTCGGCTCCATTGCCTGCATCGTGGTGACCGGGACCATGGCGGCCTATGCGCTCGCCCGCTACACCTTCCGCGGCAACGAGCTGTTCTACCTCTTCTTTCTCTCCGGGCTGATGTTGCCGCTGAAGCTCGCGATCATCCCGCTCTTCATCCAGCTCACGAGCCTCAACCTCGTCGACAACCGGCTCGGGCTCATCATCGTCTACACGGCCATGGGCCTGCCCTCGGCGGTGTTCATCCTCACGGGCTACATCCGCAACCTGCCCAAAGAACTCGAGGAATCAGCCCGCATCGACGGGGCGAGCGAGGCCAGGATCATGTGGTCGGTCATGCTGCCGCTCGCGCGCCCAGCCATGGTGATCGCGGCGATCAACAACGCCGTTCCGATCTGGAACGACTTCTTCTTTCCCCTCGTCTTCATCCAAACGGACCGGCTGAAAACCCTGCCGCAGGGGCTCACCATCTTCATGGGCGAGTACAACACCGAATGGGGTGTGCTCTTTGCCGGCCTCACCCTCGCGGCGCTGCCGATCACGCTCCTCTACGTGCTGCTCTCGCGCCAGTTCGTCGCCGGCATGACGCAAGGCGCGGTGAAGTGACGGCAGCCCGCCGCATTCAGGCTGTCCTGCACGGCGCGAAGGGTGCGCAGGGCGGAGAAGTGAGCCGTCGCCCGTGAGCGCGGGCTTTCCGGTCCCCAAGGGCGCGCTCGTCGTCTCCTGCCAGGCAAGAGCCGACAACCCGCTCCACGGCCCGCTCCACATGGCCGCCATGGCTCGCGCCGCGGCACAGGGTGGGGCCGGCGGCATCCGGGCCAACGGGCCTGAGGACGTTGCCGCCATCCGTGCCGTCACGCGTCTCCCGCTCATCGGCATCCTGAAGCGGTTCGACGATGGCGTTCCGGTCTACATCACGCCGGATCTGGCCAGCGCCGTCGCCATCACCGGGGCCGGCGCGGATGCGGTGGCGGTCGATGCCACCCGCCGCCCAAGGCGCGGCGAGCCCATTCACGACCTCATTTCCCTCATCCGCGAGCGGACGGGGCGTCCCGTCATGGCGGACATATCCACCCTTGAAGAGGGGATCGAGGCAGCCCGCCACGGCGCAGCCGCCGTTGCGACGACGCTCTCGGGCTATACGGAGGAGACGGCCAACAAGGCGCAGGAAGGGCCCGATTTCGCGCTCGTGGAGGCCCTCGTGCGCGCCGTCGATGTGCCGGTCATCGCGGAGGGTCGCATTCAAACGCCGGACGAGGTGCGCGAAGCCTTTCGCCGCGGCGCCCACGCGGTCGTGGTCGGCACGGCCATCACCAACCCGCGCGAGATCACCCGAAGATTCGTGACGGGAGCGCGAGCCTAGCTCAGGGTCGCGGCGAGGCGTGCGGCGGTGAGCGCCGCATCCACGTCGTTCGTGATCACCTCGACACCCTGCGGCAGCTGCTCGCGAAACGCCTCGGCGACAAGCGGATGCAGCCGCGCGGCGCCGCCGACGAGGGCGACGGGGCGCGGGCCGACCCTCTTGATGAGGCTCGTCGCGAGGCGCGCAAGCTCGCGCCCCGCATCGCGCAGGATCTGGAGCGCCACCGGGTCGCCCGCGCGTCCGGCCTCGCCGACAGCGCGGCTGAGGGCGCCGATCTTGCCCCGGTCGCCCCCATAGACGAAGGCGCGCACGTCGTTCCAGGCGGTGCCGCCGATAGCGGCGGAAAGGGATTGGCCGAGGGATGTCGACCAGCCCTGGCCCGGGCTCTCCTCCTCCTTGCGCAGCACCGCCTTCAGGGCCTCGCGGGCGATCCAGAAGCCGGAACCGCCGTCGTCGATGAGGTTGCCCCTTCCTCCGATCCGGATCACCTCCTTGGCGTCCGTGAGGTAGTAGCCGATGGAGCCCGTGCCGCTATTGACGAGGATGCCCTCGCCGAGGGTGAAGTAGGAGAGATAGGCGATCCACATATCCTCGGCGACGAAGACGCGCTCCTCGGCCACCTGGAAGGCCCCCGCGAAGACGGCGCGCAGGAGCGGCACGACCGGCGCCTCGCGGCTGAGGCCCGTAATGCCCGCAACGATCCCGAACGGGCGGCCGTGCCTCTTCACGGCGTTCGCGATGCTGCCGACGATGTGCCGCGCGCGCTCTTCCGCGGCAGGAGAGAAGATGTGTCCGGACAGCGGCTCCGCGCTTCCCTGAGCCACGGGCTCGCCTCCGGCTGCCGCAAGGCGCCAGCGGGTCGCGGTGCCGCCCGCATCGATGCCCAATCCTAAGCTCATCGCCTTCAAGACCCCCCACGGCGCCCGCGAACGGGTCCGGTTTGTCCGAACCTCGTGCCGCCGGCACACGATATCAGTTCAGCGCGCCCGTGCCCCGCCCCGCAATCCAGGTTTCGACCACCCGCAGATCGCTGTCGAGAGCGACGAGATCGGCCCTGTACCCCGGGGCGATCCGCCCGAGGCTGCGCTCCATGCGAAGGAAGAGCGCCGGCGTCGTCGCGGCCATGCGCAGGGCATGCTCCAGCGGCACGCCGATGCGGCCTACCATGTGGCGGACCGCACCCGCCATGTCGAGCATGGCGCCGGCGAGCGTTCCGTCGGCGAGCACGAGCCGCCCCTCGCCCACATGGATCGTACGTCCGAAAAGCGGAAACTCGGTCATCTCGGTTCCGACCGGCGACATGGCGTCCGAGACCAGCATCAGGCGGTCGGGCCCCATGGCCTTCACGGCGAGGGCGAGCGAGAGATCCGCCACATGATGCCCGTCCGCGATGATGCCCGCGAAGGTGTCGGCGCCGGAGAGCGCCGCCCCCACGGCGCCGGGCTCCCGCGAGCCGAGCTGCGACATGGCGTTGTAGAGATGGGTGAAGCCCCTGAGACCCGCGGCCTCGGCCTCTGCGATGTCGGCGGCCTTGGCCTCCGTATGCCCGGCACAGACGACGACGCCGCGCCGCGCGAGTTCCGCGATGAAGTCTGTCGGCACGCATTCGGGCGCGAGCGTCACGAGGCTGATGCCGCGGGTTCCGAGCGAGCAGAGGAGATCGAGATCGCTCTCCTCCATCGACACGAGATGCTCTGCCGGATGGGCTCCCTTGCGGGCGACGTTCAGGAACGGACCCTCGAGATGGATGCCGAGAACGCCCGGCACGCCCCCCTCGATAGCCTCGCCCACCGCCGCGATGGCGCGGCGCATCACGTCGCGCCGGTCGCTGATGAGTGTCGGCAGGAGGCCTGTGGTGCCGAAGCGGCGATGGGCTTCCGCGATGGTCCTCACGCCGTCGACGGTCGGCGCGTCGTTGAGCAAGACCCCGCCGCCGCCATTCACCTGCACGTCGATGAAGCCAGGCGCCAGGCAGGCACCCGGAGGCAGCCGCACGACACTCTT
The DNA here is from genome assembly GCA_036562855.1 of Microvirga sp. GTDB lineage: Bacteria > Pseudomonadota > Alphaproteobacteria > Rhizobiales > Beijerinckiaceae > Microvirga. Next base: position 41,457 of record DATCJK010000035.1, on the reverse strand, counting down.
CGCCGGCGCGGCGGCATCTTGTGAGCGGATCTCCGCGACGATGCCATCCTCGATCCGCACGGCCGCGTGCTCGTGCCGATGCGCGCCGTCGAAGACCGTGTCCGCGAGGATCGTGAAGGCGCCACCCATCATAGGGTTTCCGTCACCTTCGTGAGGCTCGGGGGCGAATCCGGGTTGAAGCCGCGCCGCAAGGCCTCCGCCTCGATGGCGCGGTAGGCGGGGATCAGCATGGCGATGGGGTCGCAGGCCGGGTGGTCGTCGCCGATCCAGGGGAGGGTGCCGTGCGCGCCGCCGCAGACCTGAAGCGGGATGCCCTGGCCCTGGAGGTCCTGCACCAAGCCGTCGATGCTCGCCGCCACCTCGTCGTTCTGCCGCAGCACGAGGAGCGGCGTCGACGGCAGGAGCGCGGCGCGGGGGCCGTGGCGCAGTTCCGCCGCGCTATAGGCGAGCGCCGGCAGGCGCAGGGTTTCGGACATCTTCAGCGCGATCTCCCGGATCGTCCCGAAGCCGTGGCCGCGTCCGGTGACGAAGGGCGTGGGCTGGCCCGCAAGATCGGCGGTCCAATCGGACCAGTCGAGGGAGAGCGCCGCCTGAAGGCGCGCAGGCAGTCGCTCCACGGCAGCCAGGAGGTCGTCATCCTCGGCCCAGCGCGCCACGAGAGCGGCGCCGGCAGCCATGGAGTTCACCACGGATTTCGTGGCCGCCACCGCCCGCTCGGGACCGGCCTGCATGGGCAGCACCAGCTCCGCGGCCTCGGCCACCGGGGAGCTTGCCTCGTTCACGATGGCGAGCGTCACGGCGCCGCCCTCGCGCGCCGCACGGGTGGCGGCCACGAGGTCGGGGCTGCGGCCCGATTGCGAGATCACGATGAAGAGCGCATCCCGCATGCGCGGCGCCTTGCGGTAGCTCGTGATGATGGACGGAGCCGAAGCCGAGACGACGAGCCCGAGATGGGACTCGATGAGGTAGCGCAAGTAAACGCCCGCATGGCCCGAGCTGCCGCGCCCGCAGATCACCACAAAGGAAAAATCCTGCCGCCTCAGGCGCTCGGCGATCCGGTCGAGCATCGCGCGCTCGTGCAGCAGGCGCTCCGCCGCGGCGGGGCATTCGGCGATTTCCGCACGCATATGGGTCACGGGATGCGGTCCTCCTGCTCGGGCTCTGCGCCCTGGCCGCCGAGCGTCGCGACGAAATCGTAGCGGTCGCCCCGGTAGGACGAGGTGGTGAATTCGATAGGGCGTCCATTGGCGAGAAAGGCCCGGCGCTCGATGCGCAAGATCGCGCTGCCCACGGGAATCATCAAAAGGCTCGCCTCGTCCGGGGCCGCGAGCGCCGCATGGAGGCGCTGCACCCCATGGGCCGGGCGAAAGCCCTTCTCGGTGAGGGCGCTGTAGAGCGAAGTCGAGACGAGATCCGGGGATGGCAGGATCGAGGCCGGCACCACGGCGGTCTCGATGGCAAGCGGCTCGTCGTCGGCGGTGCGCACGCGAAGCAAGCGTAGCACCTGCTCGTCCGGTCCAACGCCGAGCGCCATGGCTTCCTTCGGCGACGGGCGCGTGAGGGCCTTGCTGATCCACATGGAGCCGGGGCGGCTCCCGCGATTGCGCATGTCCTCGGAGAAGCCCGCGAGAACCGAGAGCGGCTGCTCGATGCGCCGCGCCACGAAAGTGCCGGAGCCGTGCCGGCGCGAGAGCACGCCCTCGCGCAGCAGTGTCTCGACGGCTCGCCGCACGGTGACCCGGGACAGGCCTGTCACGGTGGACAGGTCGCGCTCGGAGGGCAGGGCCTCGCCGGCCCGCAGGACGCCGCGCTCCACAAGGCTGCGGAAGACGCTCGCCACCTGGAGATAGCGAGGCGTCTGGTCGGCCGAACGCAGGGCCGCCCTGAGATCCCCATAGACGACCTCGCGCGTGCTCCCGGTGGCGGCTGACACGGCCTTCGTCCGGGGCAGACGCCCGGCCGGGCTCGCGCCGCCGTCCGGCGTGGGAAGGGGCGTGGGGAGGTTAGCCATACGACGCCTCTTTTCCAGGCTTCGGCCCCTTCGCGATATCGGCCACCGCGAGGCGAAGGTTGTCGTCGCTGCGGGCGAGGATCTCGGCCGCGAAGGCACGGTCGACGCCGAACACGATGAGGGACGCTATTTTCACGTCGCCCTCCGCCTGCGCTAGGGCATCGACGGCGGTGCGCTCGTCGCAGCCGGTGATCTGCATCACCATGGTCTCGCTGCGGCGGCGCAGCTTGGCGTTCGTGGTGCGCATGTGGACCATGAGCCCGCGATAGACCCGCCCAAGGCGGATCATGACGAGGGTCGAGAGAAGGTTGAGGACGATCTTCTGGGCCGTACCGGCCTTCATGCGCGTCGAGCCCGCCACCACCTCCTCGCCGGTTTCCACGAGGATCGGGTGGGAGCAGACCGAGAGGATCGGCGCGCCCGCGTTGTTCGAGACGCCCACGGTTTGCGCGCCCCGGCTCATCGCCTCCTTCAGGGCCGCCACCGTGAAAGGCGTCGTGCCGCTCGCCGCGACGCCGATCACCACGTCGTTGGCGGTGACGCCGGCATTGCGGATCCGGGCCATCCCGTCCTCCACGTCGTCCTCCGCGTTCTCCACCGCCTTGAGGAGCGCGCCTTCGCCGCCGGCCATGAGATACACGACCTTTTCGTCCGGCCAGTTGAAGGTAGGCGGCAGCTCGGCACCGTCCTGCACGCCAATGCGGCCCGAGGTGCCGGCGCCCACATAGACGAGCCGCCCACCCGCCCGCAGCCGCTCGACGGCGGCCTCCGCGGCAGCCGCGATGGCCGGCAAGGCCGAACGCACCGCGGCCACGGCCGAAAGCTGCCCTTCGAAGAGGGCGGAGAGAACGTCGAGGCTTGGCCACGCATCGAGATCTTCATAGCGGGTGCTGCGGTGTTCAGTGGCCATCGAGGTGCTTTCCATAGGTGCGATCGGCGAACGGGGTGCCCGGCCGCGGGCATCCGATCCTGGCCCCAGCCTTGGGTGATGCCGTATGAGAACACGGAATACGGTGCTCAGTGGCCATTGGGCTGCCTTGCGTCGACGAAGAGGGGCACGGAGGGCTCAACGCGCATCGGCGTTCTCCGTTCGATGGAGAAGGCCGGCCATGAGCGCATCGCCGGTCGCGCGGCGCAGGCTCAGGATGCCGGTCTCCCGGTGCCGGGTGGGGTGCACCCGGTTGGTGAGGAGCGTCCAGGCAAGGCCGCGCTCGAAATCGAGCCACAGGCCCGTGCCGGTAAAGCCCGTATGGCCGATCGTGGCCGGCGAGCAGGAATCGCCGCCCGACCAGCCAGGATAGCGTCCCTCCCAGCCGATGGTGCGCTTCTCGGATTGGCGGGTACGGATGGCGGCAAGCCCCGCGGGCGACAGCCCCGAGCCGTCCAAAAGCCCCTGAGCGAAGGCAAGGACGCCGTCCACGGTGCCGAACAGCCCCGCATGGCCCGACGCGCCGCCGAGCGCGAAGGCGTTCTCGTCATGGACCTCGCCGCGGATCACGCGGCCGCGCCAGGTGCATCGCTCGGTGGCGGCACTCTGCGCCGGATCGGGCCGGAAGGTGAAGCCCGGCGGTAGCGGCTGGTCGTGGAGCGGGCGCCCGGTGAGGCGCTCGATGGCGATGCCAAGGAGGATGAAGTTGATGTCGGAATAGACCGGGGGCCCCGGCGCCCACACCCGCTGCAGGACGAAGGCCCTCAGGGTCTGCGGATCCTGGCCGTAGGTGTAGAGCGGCTCGACGGCGGGAAGATACGTCGCATGCGCGAGGCACTGGCGGAATGTGAGCGCGCGCTCGGCTGCGGCCATGTCGTATTGGCGCAGATCCGGGATCGCCCGCACCAGCGGATCGTCGAGCCCGATCCGGCCTTCGTCCACGAGGGAGAGGATCCGGGTCGTGGTGAAGATCACCTTGGTGAGGGAGGCAAGATCGAACCACGTGCCGCGGGCGAGCGGCGCATGGAGCGGTTCGAGCTGCGCCGATCCCGCGACGCGCACCGCCCGTGCGCCGTCTCCTGTGACGATGCCGAGCACGGCGCCGGGAATGGCGCCGGTCTCGACGGCCTCCCGTGCGGGTGTGAAGGCGGCCTCGATCAGGCGCTCGGGATCACTCCGCATGGTCAGCAGCTGGATAGAGGTGACACGCGGTCGTCCGCACGACCGCGCCATCCCGCCGCGCGACAAGCGCCGGGCGATCCATGGCGCAGCGGGGCATCGCCGCGGGGCAACGGGTATGGAAGGCGCAGCCGCGGGGCGGGTTCGCGGGATCCGGCAAATCGCCTTTCAGAATGACGCGCGGGCGGCGTCCCTCCGCGCTCGGACGCGGGATCGCGGAGAGCAGCGCCTGCGTATAGGGATGGAGAGGATGCGCCATCAGAGCGCCGGCCTCGCCCGTCTCCACGATGCGGCCGAGATACATCACCGCGATCCGGTCGCTCACGTGGCGGATCACGGAGAGATCGTGGCTGATGAACAGCATGGACAGACCGAGCCGCTGTCTCAGCTCCGCGATGAGGTTGATCACCTGCGACTGGATCGACACGTCGAGCGCCGAGACCGGCTCGTCGGCGACGATGATCTTCGGGTTCAGCGCGAGCGCGCGGGCGATGGCGATGCGCTGGCGCTGCCCGCCCGAGAACTCGTGCGGATACCGGCCCGCGGCTTCGTCCGGAAGCCCTACGAGACTGATCAGCTCGGCGACGCGCGCGGCGCGCTCGGACTTGCTGCCGATGCGATGCACGTCGAGGGGTTCGCGGATGATCGCGCCGACCTTGTGACGCGGGTTGAGCGAGCCGAACGGATCCTGAAAGATGATCTGCAGGTCGCGCCGCCGCGCCTTCATCCGCGCCGCATCGAGCGCGATCAAGTTCTCGCCCGCGTAATGCACCTCGCCCCCGGAGGGCTCGATGAGGCGCAGGATCGCGCGGCCGAGGGTCGATTTCCCGCAGCCCGATTCGCCGACGATGCCCAGCACCTCGCCTTCCGCCAGTTCCAGGCTCACGTCGTCGAGGGCACGCACCGGCGCGCCATTCTGGGCCGTGTAAGTTTTGGATAAGTTGCGAACGGCGAGCAGGACAGTCATGCGGCCGGGTTCCAGCAGCGCACGAGGTGGTTTGCCCCGTCGAGGGTGGGCAGGTCGCGCGGGCAGCGCTCCACCGAGGCGCGGCAGCGTGGCGTGAAGCTGCAGCCCGGCAGTCGGCGGCCCGGCGGCGGAACGGCGCCTGCGATGGTGGGAAGCGGCCGCCCCGGCTGGTTGGAGGCCGGGATCGTTTCGATGAGAGCCTGCGTGTAACGGTGGCGGGGCGCGCGGAAGAGGTCGGGCGCCGGCGCCGTCTCCACGATGCGTCCCGCATACATGACCGCGACCCGGTCGCAGAACTCGGCCACGACGCCAAGGTCATGCGTGATGATGAGAACCGCCATGCCGAGCTCGGACCTGAGCCGCTGGATGAGGTCGAGGATCTGCGCCTGGATCGTCACGTCGAGGGCCGTCGTCGGCTCGTCGGCGATGAGAAGAGCGGGGTCGTTGGCGAGCGCAATGGCGATCATCACCCGCTGGCGCTGGCCGCCGGAGAGCTGGTGCGGGTAGCGCTCGACTGCGCTCCCCGGGGAGGGGATGCCGACAAGATCGAGGAGATCGAGAGCGCGCCGGCGGGCGGCGGCGCGGCCGATGGGCCGATGCAGCAGCACCGCCTCTTCGATCTGGTCGCCGATGGTGAAGACCGGGTTGAGCGAGGTCATCGGCTCTTGAAAGATCATGCCGATGCGGTCGCCACGAATGGCGCGCAGAGCCGGCTCGTCCTTGGTGCGCAGGTCCTCGCCCTCGAGCAGGATGCGCCCGCCCGTGATCCGCGCCGGGGGTTCGGGGAGAAGCCGCATGAGGGCAAGCGCCGTCACGGTCTTGCCGCAGCCCGATTCGCCCACGAGCCCCAGCATCTCGCCCCGATGGAGATCGAACGATACGCCTTCCACCACCGGCGCATCGCCGATGGCGATGGAGAGATCCTGGACGCTGAGAAGCGGTGCTGAGGGGGATGCGCTCATGCGGCCCGGTGCCATTCGCCGCCCGGCATGGGCTCGGGCACGCCCGTGGTGGTCGGCAGGCTGAGCGGGAGCCCCCTGGTGGAGCGCACAGCGAGGTATCCGAAAGCCTGCGCCTCGAGGAAGTCGCCATTCCAGCCGACGGATTCCACGGGCTCCACCGGCACGCCGAGTTCCTGCGCGAGGCGGCGCATGAAATGGCCATTGCGGCGGCCCCCTCCTGTCACGAGCCAGCGCCGCGGGCTCCCGGGCACGTGGCGCAGGGCCGCGAGGGTGGATTGCACCGTGAACTCCGCGAGCGTCGCGGCTCCGTCCGCATCCGACAAAGCCTCGACGCCCTTGGCGCGGGCATGGAAATCCTGCCGGTCGAGGGATTTCGGGGCGGGGCGGTCAAAATAGGGGTTGTCCATGAAGGCTTTGACGAGCGCCGCATCCGGCGTGCCCGATGCGGCGAGCGCGCCGTCCTCATCGAAGGAGATGCCGCGCCGGCGCAGGACGAAATCGTCCAGGATGGCGCTCGCCGGGCCCGTGTCGAAGGCAATGACGGTTGCGCCGTCGATATAGGTGACGTTGCCGACGCCGCCGAGATTCAGGACCATGAGCGGCTGGTCGAGGCCGCTCGCGAGGGCCCGGTGATAGAGCGGCACGAACGGCGCGCCCTCGCCGCCGGAGGCCACATCCGCGTGGCGGAACTTGTCCACCGTATCGATGCGCAGGGCATCCGCCACCCGGCGCCCAAGGCCGAGTTGGCGGGTGAAGCGGATTTCAGGGCGGTGATAGACGGTCTGGCCGTGGAGACCCACGAGATCGACGGTGCCGGGCGCGACGCCGAATTCGCTCATGAACTGCCGGATGGCGCCAAGATGCGCTTCAGTGACCTCCCGGTCGAGGCGCTCGAGCGGGTCGACCTGCGCGCGGCTCGGATCGGTGATGAGGTCGAGGAGTTCCTGCCGGAGCGCGAGAGGATAGGGGTAGGTCTGGCCTGGACCCGGCTTCACCACCGTGTCGCCGTCCGTCGACACCAGGGAAACGTCGATGCCATCCATGGATGTGCCGCTGATCACGCCGATCGCGGTGACAAGTCCGTCCTGCGCCATGGTGTCGTTCCCTCCGTCGGCCTGGAGCGTGACCATACCATATCCGGGCCACTGGTCTAGAGTGGTATACGATTGGACCATGACAGAGGCCGGGGATTGGTCTATAGCTTGACCTTGGATTCCAGGGAGGAACCGATGCTCAAAACGCTCCGCGCCACGCTCAGCGCAGGATTCATGCTCACGGGGGCCCTCGCGGCCTCGGCCCAGACCCTCGAGGTGGCGATCGACCAGTCGCCCGCGGGCCTCGACCCCCACATCATCACTGCCTTCTCGAGCTTCATGGTCGTCAACGGGACGATCTACGAGGGCCTGACCGCCATCGGGAAGGATCTCTCGGTAGGGCCGGGTCTCGCCGAGTCCTGGACCGTCTCCCCGGACGGCAAGACCTATACCTTCAAGATTCGCTCGGGCGTGAAATTCCACGACGGCTCGGCGATGGACGCGAACGACGCGGCCGCCACGTTCCGCCGCGTGCAGTCGAAGGAGATCGCCTCTCCGCTCGCAAGCCGTCTTGCCTCCGTCGAGAGCGTCACGGCGACCGATGCGCAGACGCTCGAACTGAAGCTGAAGGAGCCGGCGGCGCCGCTGCTCTCCTCGCTCGCCACCATCGCCATCGTGCCCGCGGAGGTGGAGACCAACAAGGACGCGCTGCAGAAGGCGCCGGTCGGCACCGGGCCGTTCAAGTTCCAGGAATGGCAGCCGAACGGCTTCATCCAGCTCGCCAAGCATGACGGTTATTGGCAGTCCGGCGCTCCGAAACTGTCGGGCGTGAAGTTCAACATCGTGCCGGAATCGGCGACCCGGCAGGTCGGCCTCACCAACGGCCAATACGCTCTCCTGCCCAACATCGACGCCGCGACGGCGCTGCAGCTCAAGGGCAAGCCCAACGTGAAGCTCGCCGAGACGCTCGAGCTCGCCTACACCCTCATCGGCATGAACGTGTCGAAGCCGCCCTTCGACAACCCGAAGGTGCGCGAGGCGCTCAACACCGCGATCAACCGCCAGGAGATCGTGGACGCGGCGCTCTTCGGCGCGGGCGTTCCCGGCGGGCCGCTCTCCCCGGCCCTCAAGGCCTGGGCCGTCGATGTGAAGGAATATCCCTGCTACAAGGCGGACCCCGCCAAGGCGCAGGCCCTGCTGAAGGAAGCAGGCGTCGCGACTCCCGTGACGGTGACCATGTCGGTGCTGCCGCGCCAGGACATCAAGGACATCGCGCAGGTCGTCCAGGAGCAGCTCAACAAGGCGGGCTTCAAGGTGGAGCTGAAGAACCAGGAGCTCGGCCAGTTCATCCAGGATTGGCGGAACTCCAACTTCGACCTCTTCGCTTCGACCAATGCGGGCAACGTGGACCCGGACGAGTACTTCTTCCGTACCTTCCGCACGGGCGGCTCCACCAACGTGTTCAAGTTCTCGGACCCGGAGATCGACCGTCTCCTCGACCAGGCCCGCTCCTCGCAGGACCAGGCGGCGCGCAAGACCGCCTACGATCAGGTGCAAAAGCGGCTCGCCTGCTCAGGTCCCGCCGCGCACCTCACCTACGGCACCCTGTTCTCGGCCTCCCGCCCGAACCTGCAGGGCTACGAGGTCATGGCGAACCGCTCGCTCATGACGCTCCGCGACGCCTCCGCGCGCTGACGCGATCCGGCGGCGCCCGCGGGCGCCGCCGCCTTCCTCATGAAGCGTCTTCTCCTCACACGCCTTGCCGATCTCCTCGTCGTCCTCTTCGGCGTCTCGGTGATCGTCTTCCTCATGATCCGCCTCATCCCCGGGGATGCGGTGGCGATCATGCTCGGCGCCAATACCGAGGTGACGCCCGAGCGCGTCGCCGAGATGCGGGCGCGGCTCGGCCTCGACCGACCGCTCGTGGAGCAGTACCTCGTCTGGGTCGGTGCCGCGCTGCGGGGCGACCTTGGAACCTCCATCTGGACCGGGCGGCCCGTGGCCGCCGAGATCCTGACCCATCTTTGGCCGACGCTCGAATTGACGCTCCTGTCGCTTGCCCTCGGCGCAGGCCTCGCGGTGCCGGTCGGCTGCCTCATGGCGCAGACCCGCGGCGGGGGCGCCGACGTGGCCATGCGGGTCGGGGCCATCGCGGGCCTCACCATTCCATCCTTCTGGCTCGGCATCGTCCTCATCCTGACGGTGGCACAGCTCGCGCCGGGCTTCGCGTCGCTGGGCTACGTGCCCTTCAACGAGGATCCCGTCGGCAACCTCCAGCGCATGCTTCTGCCCTCCATCGCGCTCGCCCTGCCGATTCTCGCGAACCTCTCCCGCCTCGTTCGCTCGGCCATGCTCGACGCGCTTGGCCAGGATTACATCCGGACGGCGCGGGCGAAGGGCGCCGGCGAGGGGCTCGTCGTCTACAAGCATGCCCTGCGCAACGCGCTCATCCCCTTCATCACCAGCGTCGGCATCATGACGGGCTACCTTCTCGGGGGTGCCATCGTGGTCGAGCAGGTCTTCGCCATCCCGGGCCTCGGCCGCCTCATCCTCGGCGCCATCGCGGAGCGCAACTACCCGCTCATCCAGGCGACCATCCTCGTCGTGACCATCGGCTTCGTCCTCGTGAACTTCCTCGTCGACCTTCTCTACGGCTTCATCGACCCGCGGGTGCGCACCTCATGACCATGGCCGCGCGAAGCAGAGCCCCCCTCCAGGCACGGCGCATGATCGACCACCGGGCGCGCATCTCATGATGGGCACGCTCCGCCGCAACAAGCTCCTGACCTTCGCCCTCGTCCTCGTGGCGCTGCAGGTGGTGCTCGCCCTCGGTGCCGCCTGGATCGCGCCCTACGATCCCATGGCCCAAAGCGTCGCCCGCCGCCTGCGCGGCCCGAGCGAGCTGCACTGGCTCGGCACGGACCAGCTCGGGCGCGACGTCCTCGCGCGAATCCTCCATGGCTACCGCACGTCGCTCATCGCCTGCACGTTGGCGGTGGCCATCGCGCTTTTCGCCGGCGGCACCCTGGGGCTTGTCGCCGCCTATTACCGCGGCTGGCTCGACCGGGTGATCATGCGCTCCATGGACGTGCTCTTCGCCTTCCCGGTGATGCTGCTCGCCATCGGCATCATCGCGGTGCTGGGTCCCCATACCTGGAGCGCCTCGGTGGCGATCGCGGTCGTCTACACGCCGATCTTCGCCCGCCTCCTACGCGGGCCGGCGCTCGTGATCTGCGAGAGCGAGTATGTGACGGGCGCCCGGGCCATCGGCGCCTCGGACCGCCGCATCATCCTGTCCCACGTGTTGCCGAACCTTGCTTCCGTGGTGCTGGTGCAGACGAGCCTTCTCCTCTCGGCGGCCATCCTGGTCGAGGCCTCGCTCTCCTTCCTCGGGCTCGGCACGCAGCCGCCGACACCCTCCCTCGGCTTGATGCTGTCGGAGGGGCGCAACTTCCTTCTGCTCTCGCCCTGGAGCGCCCTGTTCGCGGGGTTCGCGATCCTGTTCCTGTCCTTCGGCTTCAATCTCCTCGGCGATGCCCTTCGAGACACGCTCGATCCGCGCCTGCGTGGCCAGCCGTGAGCGCAACTTTTCGTCGGCGGCCTTCGAGAGACGTCGATTCAAGCCCGTGTGGCCAACCGTGAGCGCAAGCTCCTTTTCAACGGCGGCCGTGCTGCCCTACGATACCTCCAGGGAGGAATGCTCATGGCGTCCGTGAAGATGCGTCAGGTGGAGAAGGCCTACGGGGAGACGCGGGTGCTCCACGGGGTGTCGCTCGACATCGCCGATGGGGAGTTCGTGATCCTGGTCGGCCCCTCGGGCTGCGGAAAGTCCACGCTCCTGCGCATGGTGGCCGGCCTTGAAACCATCACGGGCGGCGAGATCCAGATCGGGCCCAAGGTGGTGAACCAGGTTCCGCCCAAGGAGCGGGACATCGCCATGGTGTTTCAGAACTACGCCCTCTACCCGCACATGACGGTGGCGGAGAACATGGCGTTCTCCTTGAAGCTCAAGGGCGCCTCCAAGGCGGAGATCGCCCGGAAGGTCGGGCAGGCGGCCGACATCCTCGGATTGCAATCCCTCCTCGAGCGCTACCCGAAGCAGCTCTCGGGCGGCCAGCGCCAGCGCGTCGCCATGGGGCGGGCCATCGTGCGCGACCCGCAGGTCTTCCTCTTCGACGAGCCGCTCTCGAATCTCGACGCCAAGCTGCGCGTCGCCATGCGCACGGAGATCAAGGCCCTGCACCAGCGGCTCGGCACCACCACGATCTACGTGACCCACGACCAGATCGAGGCCATGACCATGGCGGACCGCATCGTCGTGATGCGCGAGGGCGTCGTGGAGCAGATCGGCGCGCCGCTCGATCTCTACGACCGGCCCGAGACCGTGTTCGTCGCGAGCTTCATCGGCTCTCCCGCCATGAACATGATCGAGGGTCGCCTCGGCGGCGGCGGCTTTGCCGCGGCGGCCGGCACCCTGCCGGTGGCAGCGCCCACGGCGTCCGACGGCAGGCCCGCGCTCTACGGCATCCGCCCCGAGCATATCCGCGTGGACGAGGCGGGGTTGCCGGCCGAGATCGTGGTGGTCGAGCCCACCGGGCCGGAGACGCAGATCGTGGCGCGGCTCGGCACGCAGGAGATCACGGCCCTCGTCCGCGAGCGCATCAAGGCGCGTCCCGGCGAGACCATCCGGCTGATGCCGGATGCGGCCCATGTACACCTCTTCGACAAGGACAGCGGCCGCCGGCTCAATTGAGGACGTGGCGGCCTAGCGGGCGAGCGCGGCGGCGATGCGGGCCGCCAGCGCCGCGTTGTTCTTCACGAGCGCGATATTGGTCGCAAGGCTCCGCCCCTCCGTGAGCGCCACCATGCGCGACAGCAGGAACGGCGTCACGGCCTTCGCCTTGATGCCCTGAGCCTCCGCCTCGCCGATCGCCGCCTCGATATGGGCGGCGATCTCCCCGCCCGGAATCTCGTCGGCACTGGGCACGGGGTTTGCCACCAGCACGCCGCCTTCCAGGCCAAGCTCCGCCTTCGTGCGGATCATTCCCGCGATGGCCTCCGGCGTATCGAGGCGCAGCGGCACGGGCAGGTCGCTCGTGCGGCTCCAGAAGGCGGGGAACCGGTCGGTCCCGTAGCCGACCACCGGCACCCCGCGCGTCTCCAGGTATTCGAGGGTGCGGGGCAGATCGAGGATCGCCTTGGCGCCGGCACAGACCACCGTGACGGGCGTGCGGGCGAGCTCGTCGAGATCGGCCGAGATATCCATGCTGGCCTCGACGCCCCGATGGACGCCGCCGATGCCGCCGGTCGCAAAGACGCGTATGCCGGCCCAATGGGCGGCGATCATGGTGGCGGCCACGGTGGTGGAGCCGTGGCGGCCCGCAGCCACCGCGAAGGGAAGGTCCGCGCGGCTCAACTTCATCACGTCGCTCGCCGTGCCGAGCCATTCGAGCTCCTCCGGCGAGAGTCCGATTTTGATGCGGCCCCCGATGATCACGATGGTCGCCGGTACAGCGCCGTTCTCGCGCACCACCGCCTCCACGGCCCGGGCCGTCTCCACGTTCTGCGGATGCGGCATGCCGTGGGTGACGATGGTCGATTCGAGCGCCACCACGGCCTGCCTGGCATCGAGGGCTGCCTGCACCTCGGGGGCGACATCGAGATGGCGGCGCATGCGGGCGTCAGTCATGGATACTCTCCTGAGCCACGGTGGCCGTGGGGCGCGTCGGGGCGGATCGGGCCGGAATACGCTCCCGGGCCGCGTCGAGAAAGGCAGGCGAGAGGTCGGAGCGCACGCTGCCGGCCTGCTCCACCGTCAACGCCGCCGCCAGCGCCCCAATGCGGCCGGCCTCCGCGAGGCTGAGGCCGGCAGCCTGGTGAACCAACGTCGCGGCGATGAGCGCGTCGCCCGCGCCCGTCGCGTCGACCATGCGGGCCGGCACGGCGGGCACCCGCTCCAGGCCTGCCCCATCGGCGGCGAGAAGGCCGGCGGCGCCCAATGTGAGAACCACCCGCGCGGCCCCGCGGGCCAGAAGGGCTCCTGCGGCTTCCTCGGGCGAGAGACCCTCGCGCCCCAGATAGGCCGCCGCCTCGTCTTGGTTCACGAAGAGGGCAAAGGTGCCCCGCAGGTCGGGCGGCAGGCGGCGCACCTTCGGCGTCGAGACCGCATCGACCGCGAGCTTTGGCGCATGAGCGGCGACGAGCGCCGCCAGCACCGGCGCAGGCAGGTTGCAATCGGCCACGATGCGGTCAGCCGCCTCAAGCTCCAGGGCGGCGGCGCCGAGATGGGCTGTCGTGAAATCCTCGAAGATCTCCATGGCCGCAAGACCGAGGGCGAGATCTCCGTCCGGCGGCAGTACCGCCGCATACTCCGCCGTCGTCCGGTCCGGCAGCGTCGCCACGTGCCGGTTGCCGATCCCGAGACCGTCCAGGTGGTCGCGGATGGCGCGGCCATGGGCATCGTCGCCCACGAGGGTGACGAGGCTCACCTCCACCCCGAGGCGGGCCAGGTTCTCGGCCACGTTGCGGGCGACGCCCCCAAAGGAGCGGGCCGCGCGGGCCGGGTTCGAGGTTCCGGGCCGCAGGGGCTCGGGCAGGCGGTAGAGGGTGTCGACCGTGGCGCCCCCGATGCAGACGATCCTGGGAGCCGCCATGGTCAGGCTTTTCGGAGGGGCTGGCCGAGCTGTCGGCAGGGGCGGGGCGCAATGTGCATGACGCTGTCTTTAAGCAGTGTCCGTCCATCGAACAATCGGCGGCTTGGAATGCCGGGGCCGGCCCGGCATCATGCGCCCATGATCCTCGTCTTCGGCTCCATCAATGTCGACCTCGTCTTCCGCCCGCAGCGCCTGCCCCAGCCCGGCGAGACCGTTCTGTCGGAGGCCATGCACGTGGAATGCGGCGGCAAGGGCGCGAACCAGGCCGTCGCGGCCGCTCGGGCGCAGGGGCCGGGCGCCGCGCCGGTGGTGATGGCGGGGGCCGTCGGTGGGGACGCTTTCGCCGAGACGGCGATCCGGGACCTGCGGGCGGCCGGCGTCGACCTCTCCCATCTCCAACGCTCGCCCCGCTCCACGGGCTGTGCCGCCATCGTCGTCGACGCGGCCGGGCAGAACGAGATCATCGTGGCGAGCGGCGCCAATCTCGATCTTGCTCAAGCGCCCGTGCCGGATGAGCTCCTAGGGCCCGATACGATCCTCCTCCTCCAGAACGAGGTTGCGGAGGCGCAGAACCAGGCTCTCGCCCGCCGCGCGAGGGCGCGCGGCGCCTCGGTGGTTCTGAACGCTGCGCCGGCCCGGGCCCTCGACACGGCCGCCTGGGCGGGTCTTCTCAGTCTTCTCGTGGTGAACGAGGGCGAGGCTGCGCTGATCGCGGGCGCTCTCGACGATGCCGCCCTGGCGCGCCTTGCCGAAGCGCTCGGCGCCCCGGTCCTCGTGACCCTCGGGGCGGACGGCGCGAGGGCCATCCATCCAGACGGGTCCGTCCTGGCCGGTCCGGCGCTCTCCCTGCCGCAGGTCGTCGATACGACGGCGGCGGGCGACACCTATGTCGGGGCCCTGGCCGTCGCACTCCGGGAGGGGATGGCGCTCGCCGAGGCCATGCGTTTTGCGGGCGTCGCGGGAGGCCTTGCATGCCTCGTGCCCGGCGCCCAGACGAGCGCCCCGGACCGCGCCGCGATTCTGGCGCGGCTCGGGGACTTGGCGGCGCCTGCTGCCGTCTGATCGTCAGGACGACCAGTTCTCCTTGAAGTCGCCGTAGAGCGTGAGCCCCCCGTCCACGAACAGGGTCTGGCCGGTCATGTAGGCGGCCTCGTCCGAGGCGAGAAACGCGAAGACCGGGGCTATGGCTTCCGGCGTCGCCGCGTAGCCCATCGGGATGTGGCGTTCCACGCCGCCCCGGGCCGCGGGATCGTTGCGCCAGGAATCGTTGAGGCTCGTCAGGGTCGCGCCGGGTCCGACGCCGTTCACGCGGATGCCCCGATCGGCGAATTCGAGCGCCAGGGTGCGGGTGAGGTTTCCAAGGCCGCCCTTGCTCATGGAATAGGCAAGATAGCCGGGCTTCGGGATCACCTCGTGGACGCTCGATGTGTTGACGATCACGCCGCCGCCCGGCCGCGACAGGAAGTGGCGGATCGCCGCCCGCGCCGCATGGGCGGCGCCGAGAAGGTTCACGGCCAGGATCCGCTCCAGCGCCTCGGCCTCGGCGGAGTCGCCGGGGGTCTCGGCCTGAATGCCCGCATTGTTCACGAGAATGTCGAGGCGGCTGAAGGCGCCGGCCGCCACCTCGACCATGCGGGTGCATTCGGAGGCGACGCTCACATCCGCTTCCACAACCAGGTGCCGGGCGCCCGCGCCGGAGATCGCACGGCACGCGTCGAGCGCGGCCTCGGCCTCGCGGGCATCGCCGACGTGATTGATCGCCACCGTCGCCCCCTCGCGGGCGAAAAGCTCCGCCACGGCGCGACCGATGCCGCGGGAGCCCCCTGTGACGAGCGCGAAACGATCGGAGAGGCGCGGGGCGGGCATGGGGAAACGTCCTTTGGCGACGATTGATGAACCGGCTGACCCTACACGGGGCTCCGGCGCCGGGCACCCTCCACAGTGAGAGGTGGGGTTGCATGGTGCGCGCCCGCATCAACCCAGATCCGCCCCGGCGGTGCCCGCAAAACGCCGTTTTGTCACGCTTCTCTCATGGCCCGGCGATCGAGCGGGCGCCGTTCATGGACTGGTCAGGCGCCTGCCCTAGATTTCCTCCTCGACGCCGCTGTGCAGAGACGCATGAGCACCATCCTCATCAAGATCTTCGCGACGGCTCTCACCTTGAGCCAGGTGACGACGCGGCCCGACGCCATCAAGACGAGTTTCGATCCCGAACGCGACCGCGCCGAGGTCACGCAGATCCTCAAGGATGGCTGCGCCCATATGCGGCGCGCCTTCGACATCGAGGACATCAACGTCGACGATCTCATCACCACCGCCATGGACGATCCGCAGGCGGTGGCGGGCGACAGCAAGTTCCTGCAGGGCATCAGCTTCGGCGATCTCAGCATCGCCTACCGCCAGTTCTGCAAGAACGAGACCGTGGAGACCTCGCCGGTCGATCTGCCGGCGGTGATCGCCTACTACAACCAGGCGGTGGCGGACCTGCCCGACCACACCAGGCTCAAGGGGCTGAAGCTGCCTGGCATGAGCACGGTCATCGATGGCCGCGGCGTGCGCTTCGCAGAGGTGTTCGAAGCCGATCACAGGCGGGTCTGGGTGCCGCTCTCGCAGATCGCCGAACCGGTGCAGAAGGCCTTCGTGGCCGCGGAGGACAAGCGCTTCTACCAGCACCGTGGCATCGACGAGCGCGGCGTGATCCGCGCCTTCATGGGCAATCTCACACAGCCCGGGCGCCCCCAGGGCGGATCCACGATCACGCAGCAGGTGGCCAAGAACCTTCTCGTGGGCGACGATGTCACCTACGACCGCAAAATGCGCGAGATGATCGTCGCGGCGCGCATCGAGCGCACGCTGACGAAACCCGAGATCCTCGAGATCTATCTCAACTCCATCTATCTCGGCCGCATGTCGTGGGGCGTCGAAATGGCGGCGCGCAGCTATTTCGGGAAGCCGGCGAGCGGGCTCACCGTGCAGGAGGGCGCGTTGCTGGCGGGCCTCGCCAAGGGCCCCAACTACTACAACCCCGATCGCCAGCCCGAGCGCGCCCGCGAGCGCCTCGCCTATGTGCTCTCGCGCATGCAGGAGGACGGGGCGATCACGGCGGAGGTCCAGCGCCAAGCCGTCGCCTCGCTGCCGGGGCTCACACCCTTCGACCGTCCGCGCCGGACGAGCGGCTTTCATTTCGTCGATCACCTCTCCCGGGATGCCAAGACGCTCGCAGGGATCGAGGGCCTGACGGCCGGCTCCTACACGGTGCGCTCAACCCTCCTGCCCGCGCTCCAGCAGGCGACGGAGGCGGCCCTCCAGGAAGGACTTGCCCGCTACGAGATCGGCACCGGCCGGCACCGCTTCGCCGGCCCTGAGGCGAACCTGGCGCAAGCCGTGAAGACCCTCGAAACCGAGGGCGCCACCGCGGAGCCCGCCTGGCGGCGGGCGCTCGTCGCCGCAAGGCTTCCGGCCTACGACCTGCAATGGCCTGCCGCCATCGTGCTCGCCAATGGTCGCGACAAGAAGACGGGTACCGACGTCACCCGCGTCGGCCTTGCTGATGGGCGGGTCCTGTCGCTCACGGCCTGGAACGCCGCCGCCCGCCGCGGGCTCAAGGCCTACGACGTGGTGCGGGTTCGGATCGTGGAGGGCGCGGGCAGGAATGCCGCGCGGGCGGAGCTGCGTGGGCAGCCTTCCGTGCAGGGCGCGGCTCTCGTGCTCGAGAACAAGACCGGGCGCATCCTCGCCATGGCGGGCGGCGTGTCCTACCCGGCAAGCCAGCTCAACCGCACGACGCAGGCCCATCGCCAGCCGGGCTCGGCCCTGAAGCCGCTCACCTATCTGGCCGCGCTCGGGCGCGGGCTCCAGCCCAACACGCTGATCTGGGACACTCCCGTCACGCTTCCCCCTGTGGGCGGCTCCGGCGCCGGCCGGGCGCGCGATTACTGGTCCCCGAAGAATTACGACGGCGGGTCCTCCGGGCCGATCACGCTGCGGCGGGCGCTGGAGAATTCCAAGAACCTCGTGACGGCAAGGCTTCTCGACGGCGCCATCAACGGCGATCCGGAGCAGAGCCTGAAACGGGTCTGCGAGTTGGGGCTGGAGGCGCAGCTCTACCTCGAATGCGTGCCGCACTACCCCTTCGTGCTCGGCGCCCAGCCCGTGCGGATCATCGATCTTGCCGCCTTCTACGCGGCCATCGCCAACGAGGGCGCCCGGCCGACGCCTTACGCGATCGAGTCCATCGAGGACGGGAGCCGCTCCGTCTACAAGCGCGGCCCCGCGGCGCCGGTGAGCCTGGGCTCCGCCGACCGCGCGGCCTTCTACCAGATGAAGTCGCTGCTCCAGGGCGTGCTGGAGCGCGGCACCGCCCGCAGCGCCAAGCGTCTCGCGCCCTATGTGGCCGGCAAGACCGGCACCACGGACAACGAGAACGATGCCTGGTTCGTGGGCTTCACCAACGACGTGACGATCGCGGTCTGGGCCGGCTACGACAACGCGGACGGTAAGCGCCGCACGCTCGGGCGCGGCCAGACCGGATCCAAGGTCGCCTTGCCGATCTTCGAGACCATCGTCGAGGCCGCCTGGACGCACCATGCTCCGAAGGTGCCCTTAAGCCCGCCCTCGCGGGACGCGGCCCGCCAGCTCATCGCGCTTTCGGTGGATCCTTCGACGGGCGACCGGATCACGGAGGGGCAGGGGCGCGGCATCACGGAATATTTCCGCCTCAACCGCTTCGGTCAGCTCGACGAAACCCAATACCGCCTCGTCCCGCAGGCGGAGGTCTATGCCTTCCGGAACCCGGACGAGTGGTACGACGGCGAGGCCGCGGGCGGGTTTGCGGAGGGCTATGCCTCCCCTTACGACCCCGTTCCCGGCTGGCGCGAGGCGCCGCGCAGCCCCGGCGCACGTTCTGGGACTTACGCGGAGCAGCCCTGGTGGCAGGAGGAGCGTCCGCGCCGCCCGCGTCGGGTGGATCCGGATTATTTCTGGGGCCGAGGACCGATCTATTGAGGAGCATCGTCGTGCGTTGCGTTCGGATGTCGTCCGCCGCCCTGGGTCTCGTCGCGGCTTTTGCCGCGCCGGCCACAGCCCAGGAGTTCCGAATCGAGGAGGTGCCGTCCGTGACCGCCCTCGATCCGGCGCGCCTCAAGCCCGACGTGATCGCGCTCAGCGACCACCGGACGGATGAATTGGCGGACCCGGCCACCGGGCTCATTCGCTTCGCCGATTGGGCCCGGGCGCGCCCGGTGCAAAAGGAGACCCTCGCCCTCTATCCGGCCTACCGGGAGCCCACGATCAACGTGGTGGTGAACGGCCTCACCAAGCGCCATACGGAAAAGCTCCATGTCTACATGGCCGAGGCGCGCTTCATGCTGCCGAAGGCGCCTGAAACCCTCGATCTTACGCGCTATGCCAAGCTCGACTTCCTCACGAGCATCGACCCGGCCATCAAGCACCGTCTCATCGGACCGGAGGAGGTGGTGCCTCTCAAGGATCCCGAGGAAGCCCATAACCGGCACCCGGACCGCCGCTGGTGCGAGCCGGGGCGGAGCCTGTGCATCGAGTCCCGCTACCAGCTCGAGGGTCGTCTACCCGTCGGCATCCGGCTTGCGAACAAGCTGGAGGAAAGCGCCAAGCCCATCGCCGATCACGTGACCTTCCAGAGCGAGCTCAGGGTGCTCAAGGGTGCCGATCTCGATCAGGCGAAGCTCTTGGCGCTCACTGGGGTTGCCTCGCCGGTCACGGCTGCGATCGAGCAGAACCTGTTCCACGTGAACCAGATGATGCAGTTCGGCAAATTCCTGGCAGTGCTGCAGGCGGACCCGGCCAATCCCGGTCGCACGCTCGTTTCCACCTTCGTGGCGCTCGCTGTCGAGACGGACGTGCTCGAAAAGAAGAAGGAATTCGAACGCGTCCCGGTGCTGCGCAACCTCGTGCCGGCCCAGGTGCTCATGGGGAACAGCTCGTTCAACACCGGCACCTCCCTCAGTGCCGGCCTGCCGCAATACACCCGCAACCGCATCAAGGCCGTGGCCGAGACCCTGCGGCGGGACTGAAGATCCCCAAGCCGCGCCGCCTGAGGGGAGCCTGTGCGGTACCGGCGCCGTCAATCGCCGACGAAAACCTCCGGGTGGAGGCGCGAAAAGCGGTCGAGTTCATCGAGAACCGCGTCCAGATGCGCTTCCATGGCCTTGCGGGCCGCCGCCTTGCGGCGCGAGCGGATCGCGGCCACGAGGGTCTCGTGCTCGGCAAGCGTCACCGCATGCCGGCGGGGCGAGGAGAGAAGCCGGCGCACCCGGTCCACATTGGCCCGCGAGGCGTCGATCACCGCGCCGACCCGGGGCAGGTCGAGCCCGGCCACAAGGATCTCGTGAAACGCCAGGTCGAGAGCATAGAACCGGGTCCGGTCGCCGCCCGCCACGGCCTTCCGCTGCTCTCCTAGGTTTTGATCCAGGTCCGCCAGGGCTTCCTCTGGCAGGCGCTCCGCGGCGATCTCGGCAACGAGACCTTCGAGGGCCCGGCGGATCAGCATCGCTTCCATGACCTCGCGCAGGCGGATGCGGGCCGCGTGGCTGCCCCGCTGGGGGCGGATCTCCACGAGGCCCTCGGCGGCGAGCCGCCCCAGGGCCTCCGAGACCGGAAAGCGCGAGACGCCAAGGCGCTCGCAGACGAGCGCCTTGTCGATCAGTTCCCCCGGCTCGAACTGCAAGTCGACGATCGCGCTCCGCAATGCCCGCTCCACCTGCTCGGTGGTGCGGCCCCGGGGGCCCCGGTCCAGGAGGGGCAGAAAATCGTAGATCCGGCTCTTGTGCATCGGCTTCATCAGAGTAGCATGTTAGTCGAACCGCCAGGCCAGCGCGATGGCCTTATCGGATCGCCACGACGTCGGCACCCAAGCCAGGCCGGCGCCGCCCAATCGGCCGCAGAGCCGGACACGCTTCGGAGGAACGCCATCATGCCATCCCTGACACGTCGCCTTGCGGTCGGGCTCGCCGCCGCTGCCGCCCTCATCCTGCCGGCGCTGCCCGCGAGCGCGCAGACCAAGCTCAAGTGGGCTCACGTCTACGAGACCTCGGAGCCCTACCACAAGTGGGCCCTGTGGGCCGGGGAGGAGTTCAAGAAGCGCACCAACGGAAAATATGCCATCGACGTGTTCGCGGCCTCGACCCTCGGCAAGGAGAGCGACATCAACGAGGGCCTGTCCCTCGGCACCGTGGACGTCATCTATACGGGCCAGCTATTCGCGGGCCGCGCCCACGGGCCGCTCGCCATCGGCGGCGCGCCCTACATGTTCCGCGATTACGGGCACTGGAACGCCTTTCGCAAGTCGGACCTCTTCAAGGAACTCGGCACGGGCTACGAGAAGAAGACCGGCCACCGGGTCGTGAGCCTCACCTATTACGGCGAGCGCCACGTCACCGCCAACAAGGACATCACCAAGCCCGAGGACATGAAGGGCGTGAAGATCCGCGTGCCGGACGCGCCCCTTTACACCATGTTCCCGCGCGCTGTCGGGGCGAACCCGACGCCCATCGCCTTCGCCGAGGTCTATCTCGCCCTGTCTCAGGGGGTCGTGGATGCGCAGGAGAACCCGCTCGTCACGATCCAGGCCAAGAAATTCCACGAGGTGCAGAAGAACATCGTGCTCTCGGGCCACATCACGGATGCCCTCCTGACCATCGTCTCGGGCGGTACCATGAAGCGCCTCTCGGCCGACGAGCAGAAGACGCTCACCGACGTTCTCGCCGAAGCCGCCGACAAGTGCTCGGAGGATATCGCACGGATGGAGAAGGAGTTGGTGGAATGGTTCAAGGGCCAGGGCAAGAACGTAGTCCAGGTGGATCGCAAGCCTTTCCGCGAAGCCGTGGTGAAGATGCATCTCGGCTCCGACGCCACCTGGGACAAGGCCGTCTATGACCGCCTCCAGGCGATCCAGTCCGTGACGAACTGATCGGCGATCGGCGGCCGGCCCAGGTCGCGGGCCGGGCGCTCCGCCCGGAAGGCGCTTTCATGCAGGCCAGCAATGCTTCTCCGCTCCCGATCGGGGCTGCCTCCCCCGGAACGGAACCGGTCGCCGACGTTCAGAAAGAAGTGGATGTCCTATTCGAGCAATGGGCGGAGGAGGAGTCCCATGTGGACCTCGCCGACCTGCGCTGGACCGACATCTTCGTGTTCGGCCTGTTCTGGCTGCTCTTCGCGGTCGTGTTCCTGCAGTTCTACACCCGCTATGTCCTCAACGACTCCCTCGGCTGGACCGAGGAGATCGCTCGCTACCTCCTGATCGGGGTCACGTTCTTCGGCTCCGTCACCGCGATGCGGAAGGGAAGCCACATCAGCGTGGAAGCCCTTCTGATCTACCTGCCGCCGGAGGCGCGGCATTGGACACTCGTGGTGGTGGACGGGCTCGTGGCGCTCTTTTGCGGCGCCATGGCCTGGTACGCCTACGTGCTCGGGGCGCTGGCGCCGGGCTACATGGTCTCCATCGATATTCCAAAGGGTTACATGTACTGGGCCGTCGCTGCCGCGCTTGCGGGCATCACGGCTCATGCGGCGATGCGTTTCGTTCGGCGCCTGCGTCGGCGCGAAGCCGCCGTGACCCACGGCCTCGTTCTCGATTAGCGCCCCGGAGGCCGTGATGCTCGTCACCGTGATGATCGTGGCGCTTCTTGTGATGATCGTGCTCGGCGTTCCGATCGCGGTCGCGCTCGCGGGCTCATCCCTCCTCTTCCTCGTCCTCGGCAATCTGACCGGAGAGTTCACCACGCCTGTCATCACCGTGATCCACCGCATGGTGAACGGGGTCGATTCCTTCCCGCTCCTTGCGGTGCCCTTCTTCATCATGGCCGGCAACCTGATGAACTCCGCCGGCATCACGAAGCAGATCTACGATTTCGCGGTGGCGGCGGTCGGCTGGCTCAAGGGCGGGCTCGGGCACGTGAACGTGGCGGGTTCGGTCATCTTCGCCGGCATGTCCGGCACGGCGGTCGCGGATGCGGGCGGGCTCGGCACCATCGAGATCAAGGCCATGCGGGACCATGGCTACGACACCCGCTTCGCGGTCGGCCTCACGGCCGCTTCCTCCACCATCGGGCCGATCATTCCGCCTTCCCTGCCGCTCGTCATCTATGGAGTGGTGGCGAACGCATCGATCAACGCCCTCTTCGTCGCCGGCATCGTGCCCGGCCTCATCATGGCGCTCTTCCTCTCAGGCGCGGTCGTTCTCTACGCTCACCGCAACGGCGTTGGGCGCGACGCCTCCTTCCACCTCGGGCGGCTCGGCTGGGCTTTTCTCAATGCCTTCCTGCCGCTGCTGACGCCGGCCATCATCATCGGCGGAATGAGCTTCGGGCTCTTCACGCCGACCGAGGCCGCGGTCTTCGCCTGCGCCTATGCGCTTCTGCTCTCCGTTGTGATCCACCGGGGCTTCAACCTGATTCTCTCGGCGCGGGGCCACAAGCCACGCTATTCGGTCCTATCCATGCGCCAGTTCGTGCGGGTGACCATGGATACGCTGGAGACCACGGCCGTGGTGCTTCTCATCGTGGCAGGCGCATCGATCTTCGGTTGGGTGCTGACGACGACCCGCACCACGGACGCGCTCGGCGAGTGGATCATCACCTATGCGAGCGATCCGATCACGTTCCTTATCCTCGTCAACGTGTTCCTCCTGATCGTCGGCTGCTTCATGGAGACCATCGCGGCGATCACGATCCTCACCCCGGTGCTGCTTCCGGTCGCGTTGAAGCTGCAGATCGACCCGGTGCATTTCGGCCTCATCATGGTGCTCAACCTCATGATCGGGCTCCTGACGCCGCCGGTCGGCATGGTTCTCTATGTCTTGGCGCGCGTCGCCAAGATCTCCTTCGAGGATTGCGTGAAAGCCTGCGCGCCTTGGCTCATCCCGCTCCTCCTCGTGCTCTTGCTCATCACCTTCGTTCCCGAAACCGTGCTCTGGCTGCCCCGCACCCTCAAGGAACTGGGCTACCTCTAGAGCGGAAGGCTCTTCCCATGAACTCTCCCCGCATCATTCGCCTGCACCCGGATGACAACGTCGCGGTCGCCGTGGACCTGGTGCCGCAGGGCGTGCTTGCCGCCGGCCTCACGGCGCGGGAGAGGATCCTGCGCGGCCACAAGATGGCGACGACACCGATCCGCGAGGGCGAGCCCATCCGCAAGTTCGGCCAGATCATCGGCTTTGCAAAGGGCCATATCGCGCCAGGCGAGTGGGTGCACGAGCACAATGTGGGCCTGCACGATTTCGCCCGCGACTACCGCTTCGCCGAGGATGCCCGGGACGACGACCTGTTGCCCGCCGAGATGCGCGCCACCTTCGAGGGCTATCGCCGCGACTCGGGCAAGACGGGAACCCGCAACTACATCGGTATCCTGACCTCGGTGAACTGCTCGGCCTCCGTCGCGCGCTTTGCGGCCGCCGAGGTGGAGCGCTCCGGCATTCTCGCCGATCATCCGGACATCGACGGGGTCGTCGCCATCGTTCACGGCACCGGTTGCGGCCATGCGGCCTATGGGGAGGGCTTCGAGGTCCTGCGCCGGACCCAATGGGGCTATGCGAGCCATCCGAATTTTGCGGGCGTCGTCATGGTCGGCCTCGGTTGCGAGGTCTTCCAGATCGGCCGCATGAAGCAGGAATATGGGCTCAGTGAGACCGACACCTTCCGCACGCTCACGATCCAGGAGACCGGCGGCACCCGCAAGACCGTGGACGCTATCGCCGCCGCCATCCGTGGCATGATCCCGATCGTCTCCACGGCGCGCCGCGAAACGCGGCCGGCTTCGGAACTGGTGCTCGCCCTCCAATGCGGCGGGTCCGATGGGCATTCGGGCCTCACCGCGAACCCGGCCCTCGGGGCTGCCTCCGATCTCCTGGTGCGCCATGGCGGCACGTCGATCCTGTCCGAGACGCCGGAGATCTACGGGGCCGAGCACCTTCTCACCCGCCGGGCCGCGACCCGGGCGGTGGGCGAGAGGCTGGTGGAGCGAATCCGCTGGTGGGAGGCGTACACCGCCCGCAATGGCGGCGAGATGAACAACAATCCCTCGCCCGGCAACAAGGCGGGCGGCCTCACGACGATTCTCGAGAAGTCTCTCGGCGCGACGGCCAAGGGCGGTCAGTCCACCCTGCGCGCCGTCTACGAATATGCCGAGCCCATCAAGGAGCACGGCTTCGTCTACATGGATACGCCAGGCTACGACCCGGTCGCGGCAACGGGCCAGGTGGCGGGGGGCGCGAACCTCATCGCCTTCACCACGGGCCGTGGCTCCGCCTTCGGCTGCAAGCCCGCGCCCTCCATCAAGCTCGCCACCAATTCCGACATCTACCGCCGCATGATCGACGACATGGACATCAATTGCGGCGACATCCTCGACGGCGTTCCGGTGGAGGAGAAGGGCCGGGAGATTTTCCAGACGCTCCTGCGGGTCGCCTCGGGCGAGCACACGAAATCCGAGGATCTCGGCTACGGGGACCTCGAATTCGTGCCCTGGCAGATCGGTGCCGTCATGTGAGGCGGCGCTTTGATGCGCACGCCCCGTCGAGACCGAGGCTCACGCCTCCGGGAGCACCGGAGGCGGGATGTCGCCGGTTTTCTCCCGCCGGGCATCCTCCCGATCCATGAGGAGGAGGACGAAGCCGGCGGTGCAGATCACCGCGGCGCCGATGAGCGTCCAGGGCTGCACCACATCGCCGAAGATGAAATAGCCGAAGATCACGGCCCATACGAGCAGCGTGTACTGGTAGGGCGCGACGACGGAGGCCGGCGCGAGCTTGAGCGACCGGTTCACGCATAGATGCGCCGCCATGGCGACGATCCCGAGTAGCGACAGCAGGGAGAAGTCGAGCGCCGAGGGCGGCACCCAGGCGAAGGGCGCGGCGACGATCCCGAAGAGAAGCGCCCCAAGGGTCTGGCCGAGCACGAGGGTCGTATCGGCGGTCTCCTTCAGCTTGCGGGTGGTGATCATCAACAGGGCGAAGAAGACGCTGCCCGCGAGCGCGATGAGAGCCGGCAGGGTGAGCGTCGCCGAGGAGGGGCGCAGGGCGATGAGCACGCCGATGAAGCCGAAGGCGATCACCGCCACGCGCTTGCGGTCGAGCCGCTCGCCGAGCCAGAGCGTCGCGAACGCGGCCACATAGATGGGGCCCGCGAGATAGTAGGTCATCACGTCCGCCAGGGGCAGATAGGCGACCGCCCAGTAGAAGCAGGCGACCTCGAGGGTCGAGAGCGTGACGCGCACCGCATGCAGCCCCGGCTGCGGTGGGATCGCGACCCGCTCGCGGCGATGCCAAATGATGATCCCAAGCACGAGCAGCGCCGCCAGACTCCGCAGGAGCAGCACCTGGCCGACCGCGTAGGTGGCGACGAGCCATTTGCCCATCACGTCGTTGACGGAGAACAGGAAGATGCCGAACAGCATCAACCCGATTCCGGCAAGCGTGCCGGACCGGGTCGCAGAGGCCGGGGTGGCGAGGGTCGCGTTATGGCTCACAGGAGCCCCCGGGCCGCAAGATTGCGCATGAGAGCGCCCGTCCCGAAGGTCCAGGGCTCGCATTCATGGGTGAGGCGCATGCGGTTGACGAGGCGCCCGAGCTTGGGGGCGGCGATCGTCACCACATCGCCCACCTTGTGGGTGAAGCCCTTGCCGGGTGCGTCGCGATCCTCCACCGGCGCGAACATGGTGCCGAGAAACAGCGCCGCCCCGTCCGGATACTGGTGGTGCGGCCCGATCATCTGCTCCACGAGATCCGCCGGATCGCGGCTGATCCTGGCAATCGAGGAGGACCCTTCGATGCGGAAGCCTTCCGGGCCCTCGACGGTGAGCGTGACCGTCGTCTGCCGCACGTCGTCGAGGGAGAAAGTCTGGTCGAAGAGGCGCAGGAACGGGCCGACCGCGCAGGAGGCGTTGTTGTCCTTCGCCTTGCCGAGCAGCAGCGCCGAGCGGCCTTCCACGTCGCGCAGGTTCACGTCGTTCCCCAGCATGGCGCCGACGATCCGCCCGTCGGAGGCGACGGTCAGCACCACCTCCGGCTCCGGGTTGTTCCAGCTTGATTTCGGGTGCAGGCCTGCATCGAACCCGGTCCCCACCGCCGCCATCGGCGGCGCCTTGGTGAAGATCTCCGCGTCCGGGCCGATGCCGACCTCAAGGTACTGGCTCCAGGCTCCTTGCCGGATGAGCACCTCCTTGAGAGCCATGGCCTCCGGCGATCCGGGCTTCAGGCGGGCGAGATCGTCGCCCACCAGGCGCTCGACCTCGGCGCGGATGGCGGCCGCGGCATTCGCGTCGCCGCGGGCGCGCTCCTCGATCACCCGCTCCAGCATCGAGACCGCGAAGGTGACGCCCGCTGCCTTCACGGCCTGAAGATCGAGCGGGGCGAGAAGCCAAGGTTGTGCCGGGTCGCGCCGGTCCGGCGGCGTGTTGGCGAGGAGGGCCTCAAGCGATCCGACCGTCTCGCCCTCCGCCGCGCGGAGCGCGGCGGCAGGATCCGGCGTCTCGCAGAGGTCCCGCAGGGTCGGAAACTGCCGGGAGATGTCGACCGCGCCCTCGGGCCTGATCGCCACGACGGACGGCCCGTCGAGGTCCGGGCGCCAGATGCGGCCCGCGAGCGCGCCGTCGGTGCCGTCGATGGGAAGGGTCGAGAAGACCTCGAGCTGCAGAGGGGTCATCGCATGATCCGAAATTGAAGGGAGAGGCCCGCGTGGCGGTCTAGAAGGTCCTGCTAGAAGGTCTTGGCCCCGTTCACCTGGACCATGATGGCATAGAGCGATGTCGTGGCGCAGATGTAGAGGCGATTGCGCTTGATGCCGCCGAAGACCACGTTGGCGACCCCCTCGGGCACCAGCACCTTGCCGAGGAGCGTACCGTCCGGGTCGTAGCAATGCACCCCGTCGCCCGCGCTCGTCCAGACCCGGCCTTCCTCGTCGCAGCGAAAGCCGTCGAAGAGGCCGGCCGTGCAGGTCGCGAAGACCGCGCCGCCCGACAGAGCGCCGTCTTCGGCGACATCGAACGCGCGGATGTGCTTCGGCCCGTCCTTCACGTGCGTGGCGCCCGTATCGGCCACGTAGAGCCGCCGCTCGTCGGGCGAGAACGCAATCCCGTTCGGCCTCACGAAATCGTCGGCCACGATGCGCGCCGCGCCGCTCTGCGGGTCGACGCGGTAGACATGGCAGGCGCCGATTTCGCTCGCCGCCTTGTGGCCTTCGTAGTCGGAATCGATCCCGTAAGCCGGGTCGGTGAACCAGATCGAGTCGTCGGAGCGCACCACCACGTCGTTCGGGCTGTTCAAGCGCCGGCCCTCGAAGCGGTCGGCGATCACGGTGAGCGATCCGTCATGCTCCGTCCGCGTCACCCGCCGGGCGCCATGCTCGCAGGTGACGAGACGGCCCTGCCGGTCCACGGTGTTGCCGTTGGAATAGTTCGCCGGCTGCCGGAACAAGCCGACCGTGCCGCTCGTCTCGTCGAAGCGCAGCATCCGATCATTCGGGATGTCGCTCCAGACCAGGTAGCGTCCGGCCGGGAAATAGGCCGGCCCCTCCGCCCAGCGGCAGCCCTCGGCGAGCCGCTCCAGGCGGGCGCTCCCGTTCACGAGGTGCCGGAACCGGTCGTCGAGGGTAATGGTCGCGGCATCCGCCATGAAGTCCTGCCCGTTGCGCGAGAGTGCCGGGAGCATCCCGACCTTGAAGCACGAAGGCAAGGCGTCGTCCCCAGCGAAATCCGCAAGGCAGGTAGGACGGGCGCACGGGGGCACCTTGCCTTGGGGAAGGAGCCGGTGAAGATGAGCCCCGATCAAGCCGAGCTTCGATGGGAGACTGAACGATGGTGGCAACCTACAGCGATTTGGCCGGCCGGACGGTGGTGATCACCGGCGGCGGATCGGGAATCGGGGAGGCAATCGTCCGCCGCTTCGCCGAGCAGAAGTCGAAGGTCGCCTTCATCGATATCGCCCGCGAACCCTCCGAAAAGCTCGCAAAGGAGCTCGCGGGAGCCGGACACCAGGTCCGCTTCGAGCATGCGGATCTCAAGGACATCGAAGCCCTTCGGGCGGCGATCGGGCGGGTCCGGGAGGCCTATGGGCCGGTCCAGGTGCTCGTCAACAACGCGGCCCATGACGAGCGCCATCCGACCGCGGACGTGACGCCCGAGTACTGGGACGACCGCATCGCCGTGAACCTTCGGCATCAGTTCTTCGCCGCGCAGGCGGTGCTGCCCGACATGCAGGCCGCCAAGGAAGGAGCCATCATCAATTTCGGCTCGGTCTCCTGGATGGTCGGCCAGG
Source organism: Microvirga sp. (assembly GCA_036562855.1). Taxonomy (GTDB): domain Bacteria; phylum Pseudomonadota; class Alphaproteobacteria; order Rhizobiales; family Beijerinckiaceae; genus Microvirga. The sequence continues at coordinate 12,440 of DATCJK010000035.1, read as the reverse complement.
GCGGCATGGCGGCCTATACGGCGGCAAAATCGGCGGTGCTCGGCCTCACCCGGTCGCTCGCCCGGGATTACGGCCCGGACAACATCCGCGTGAACGCCATCGCGCCGGGCTGGATCATGACCCAGCGCCAGATCGACAAATGGCTCACGCCCGAGGGCGAGGCCGAGCTGATGCAGCGCCAGTGCCTCAAGCGCAAGCTGATGCCGGACGAGATCGCGAAGTTCACCGTGTTCCTGGCTTCCGAGGAAGCATCGGCCTGCACCAACCAGCATTATGTGGTGGATGGCGGCTGGACCTGATCGCCCCGTCCTGGCCTCGACAGATACACACGGGCCGCGTTTCCGCCGAGGATCGCGGCCCGCTCCGTCTCGTGGAGGCCCGCGAGGAGAGCGAGTGCCGCCTCGCGCCAGCGCTCGTAGCCACCCGCGAGGTTCACCACGGGCCAGTCGCTGCCCCAGAGCAGGCGCTCCGGGCCGAAGACGGCGAGGAAATGGTCCGCGAAGGGGCGCAGGCGCTCCAGTGTCCAGTCCTCGCCCGCCTCGGTGACGAGGCCCGACAGCTTGCAGCAGGTGTTCGGCCGCGCCGCGATCGCGGCCATGTCGGCCCGCCAGGGATCGAGCTGCCCATCTCGGATGAAGGGCTTCGCCCCGTGATCCACCACGACGGCGAGATCCGGGTGGCGGTCGAGGACCACGAGGAGGCGGGACAGGTGTCGTGGATGGACGAGCGCGTCGAAGACGAGGCCGTGCGCCGCGAGCGCCCGGAAGGACGGGGTGAGGTCGGGGCGCACGAGCCAGTCGTCATCGGCGATGTCCTGCACCATCGGCCGCAATCCGACGAGAAGCGGATCCCGGGCGAGCGCCGCGATCCGCTCCGGCCCATCGGGGGCGGTGAAGTCGGTCCAGCCCACCACGCCGGCCACGAACGGGGTCTTGCGCGCGATGTGCAGCATGAAGGCCGTCTCGGCCTCCGTCGGGGCCGCCTGAACCAGGATCGTGCGCGCGATGCCCGCCTCGCCGAGGAGCGGCGCGAGATCGTCGGGGCCGTAATCTCGGTAGAGCGGCCCAAGATCCGGGCTCATCCAATGGTAATCGCCCCGGGCGATGGTCCAGAAATGCTGGTGCGCATCGATCTGCGTGGACATCCTCCGGTCACAGGGAGGCGAGAATGCCGCCGTCCACGTAGAGGATCTGGCCATTGACGAAGTCGGAGGCGGCGGAGCTCAGGAACACGGCGGCGCCCACGAGTTCGTCCGGGTGGCCCCAGCGGCCTGCGGGGGTGCGGGCCGTCACCCAGGCATCGAAGGCCTGATCGGCCTTCAAGGTCTGGTTGAGGGGCGTCACGAAATAGCCCGGGCCGATCCCGTTCACCTGGATGTTGGCCTCGGCCCATTCCACGCACATGGCGCGGGTGAGCTGCTTCACGGCGCCCTTGGCCGCCACGTAGGGCGCGATGGTGCGGCGGGCGACCTCGCTCGTGAGCGAGGCGATGTTGACGATCTTGCCCCGCCGACGCGCCACCATGCCCCGCGCCACCGCGCGCCCAACGAGGAAGACGCCGTTCAGGTTGGTGCGCATGACCTCGTCGAAGGTTTCGGCGCTCATGTCGAGGAGCGGTGCGCGTCGCTGAATGCCCGCATTGTTGATGAGGATATCGATGGGGCCGATCTCGGCCTCGATCCGCGCCACCTCGGCCTCCACGGCGGCCTCGGCGGTGACGTCGAAGCGGGAGCCGTGCGCCTCAAGTCGCCCGGTCCGGAATTCCTGGACCACCCGGGCGATCCGCTCCCCGTCGCGGCCATTCACCACCACGGTTGCGCCCGCCTGCGCCAAGCCTTTGGCCAGTGAGTGGCCGATGCCGGAGGTGGAGCCTGTGACGAGGGCGACCCGGCCGGTGAGATCGAAGAGGCGCGTGGACATGGGGGGCTCCGGTGCGGGATCGTGCACGATGGTACCTGGCCACCAGGATGGGTCCAGAGCTCCGCGTGCAGAAGCTTGCAAAGATCGCATATCGATTCGCGACGCACCGTCCTTCCGGGTCGGCAGGTGTAGGATGCTCCCTGCGCGGCTTGGGAGCCTGACCGTTAACGGCCGTCGTGCTATGGGCGCCCTCGAGGGCATCGTCCGGGGCGTTTCTATGTTGGCTTTGGTGAAGGCGGGGAGAGCGGCGCCGCTTGCGGCGGCGCTCTGTCTCATGCTGCCGGCGGCGGTGCCGGCGGAGACCCAGAAGGCGGCGCTCGGCGGCTCCGGTGACGTCTATGCCAACATCCCCGAGCGGGACGAGTTCGGCCGCGACCAGCGTGCCATGTTCCGCACCTGGAACCCGGATCCTCTCGGCACCCACGAGGCCAATCTGCGCGCCCTCAATCCCTGGCTTGCGCGGATCGTGCGCAAGGCCGCAGCGGACAATCCGGACCTGCGCTTCGTCATCGGCTCGGGGCGGCGCAGCTCCTTGCTGCAGCAGAAGGCCTATCGTTGGGGCTGGTCCAAGACGCCCTACGGAGCACATCTCTCCGGCGATGCTGTGGACCTCTGGCCGCTCGACGGGCAGGGCCGCATCCTGTTCGACCCCGCAGCCCAGAACCGGATCGCGGCCGCCATGCGCCGTGCTGCGGGGGAACTCGGCGTCGCGCTCGTCTGGGGCGGCCATTTCCAGAGCTTCAAGGGCCGCGACCGCTCCCATTTCGAGCTGGCCGACGAATAGGCGGCAAGGTCAGCTGGGGCGCACCACGCCCTTCTTCAGGACGATGTTGCCGTAAAGCCGCGCCTCCCCGGTGGCGACGATCGCATAGGCCGCTTTCGCGCGCTCATAGAAGGCAAAGCGCTCGAGCGAGGCGAGGTGCGCCGCCGGACCCTCGTGGGCGGCAAGGATCTTGCGGAACTCCGCGAAGATGGGCTGCTCGGCCTCCGGATCGCCCACCACCTCCATGCGCCAGGCGGCCTCCGGCACGAAATCGTCGAGCGGCATCACGGACAGGATGGCATCCGTCACGGCCGTGGCGGTGAGCCCGTCGAGGCGCACGAGGCGGCGCGCCATCGCCTCGGCGGGAAAGTTCGCGTCGACGATCACGATTTCGTCGCCGTGCCCCATGGCGCGCAGAGTCATGAGGAGGGCAGGTGAGAGGATGGGGTTGATGCCTTTGAGCATGGAACCTCGCAGATCAGGTCGGTTGAAGACGGCGCGATCCCGCGCACGGTGTCGGATTGGCGCGAATGCGTTGGGCCGCCCCTCCCGCGCCGCTCGCCGCGACCTTACCAAGGGGCCGCCGTCACGGCCAAGACGCCCGCATGCCGTCAGGGCTGCGGAGGGGTATCCGTCGACAGCCATGTGCGCAGCCGCGACCAGCGCCGCCGGTCGTCCTTGGCCGTCACGGCCGCGGCCAGCGCCGCTCGGCTGCCGAGGAGCACCACGAGGCGAGAGCCGCGGGTCACGCCCGTATAGAGCAGGTTGCGCCTGAGCATGGAGCCGTGCTGGCGCAGAACCGGCAGGATCACGGCGGGATATTCGGATCCCTGCGCCTTGTGCACCGTGGTCGCGTAGGCGAGCGCCAACTCGTCGAGATCGCGGCGCGTGTAGCAGATGACGCGCTCGTCGAAGGCGACGGTCATCTCGCCTGCCTCCACGTCCACCTGCCGCACGAGGCCGATCTCGCCGTTATAGACCTCCCGGTCGTAATCGTTTCGTACCTGCATGACCTTGTCGCCGGCCCCGAAGGTCCGGCCCGCATGGGCAAGGCTCGCCTCGCCCGGCGGGTTGAGCAGGCGCTGCAATTCGCCGTTGAGCCCATACGCGCCCAGAGGTCCCCGGTTCACGGGGCAGAGCACCTGGATGTCGCGAACGGGATCGAGGCCGAACCGCGTCGGGATGCGGCGGCGCACCAGGGTCAGGAGCTTTGCGGTCACGTCCGCGGGATCGTTCGCCTCGACGAAGTAGAAGTCGGAATCGGGCACCGGCTCGAGGTCGGGCACGTCGCCCCGGTTGATCGCATGGGCGGCGGCGATGATGCGGCTCTGCGCCTGCTGACGGAACACCTCCGTCAGGTGCACTACCGGCACCGTTCCGGCGGCGATCACATCGGCGAGCACCTGACCCGGACCGATCGACGGCAACTGGTCCACGTCGCCGATGAGGAGGAGCGCCGCATGGTCCGGAACCGCGCGCAGGAGCGCCGTCATGAGCTTCACGTCGACCATCGAGACCTCGTCCACGACCACGAGATCGGTGACGAGCGGCGCGGTGGGATTGCGGCGAAAGCCGCCGGCCGAAGCCTCGAGCAGGCGGTGGATGGTCTGGGCCGCCAGACCGGTGCTCTCGGACAGCCGCTTGGCGGCCCGGCCTGTCGGCGCGCAGAGCGTGACGGAGACCGAGCGGTCGGTGAGGAGGGCCAGGAGCGCTCGCACCAGGGTCGTCTTGCCGACGCCGGGGCCGCCGGTGATCACGGTCACCTTGGAGCGGCAGGCCTGGCCCAGGGCCTCCCGCTGGCTCGCCGAAAGGGTGAGGCCCACAAGGGCCTCGGCGCCGCGAACGGCCTCGCCCGTGTCCACATCCCCCCAGGGCAGCACGCCGCGGGCGAGATCCTTCAGCCGCGTGGCGATGAAGAGTTCCGCCCCGTAGAGGCTGCGCAGGAAGATGCAGGGCTCCTCGTCCACCCGGTCGGCCACGAGGCGGCGCAGGCGGCATTCCTCGTCGAGGACGGGCCTCAGCTCCCCCAATGGCAGTTCCAGGAGATCGCCCGCCCGGCGCAGCAGCTCGTCCCGCGGCAGGCCGCAATGGCCGTCCTCGACGGCGCTTGCGAGGGCGCTGGCAAGCCCGGCTTGGAGCCGGATGGAGGCGCGCGGCTCGAGGCCAAGATGTGCCGCGACCCGGTCCGCCTCCGCGAAGGCGAAGCCCGGGATGTCGAGCACGAGACGGTAAGGGTTCTCGGTGATAGCGGCGATCGCGTCCCGGCCATAGGCCCGGTAGATGCGCATCAGAAGGCCGTTGCCGATGCGATGCTCCTTCAAGAAGGCCGCGATGGTCCGCAGGGCTTGGTGCTCGGCCCAGGATTCCGCGATCTGCTGCGCCTTGCCGAGCCCGATACCGTGTACGCGGGCAAGCTGGTGGGGCGCGCGCTCGATGATGTCGAGCACCTCGGTGCCGAAGGAGGCGATGAGGCGCTGGGCGCTCACGGGACCGATGCCGCGGATGAGGCCGGAGCCCAGATAGCGCTGCAGGTCCTCGGCGCTTGTCGGGGCTGACGTCTTGAGGCTCGTGGCCTGAAACTGCACCCCATGGTGCCGGTCATGGACGAAGGCGCCCTCGGCGGTGACGAGTTCGCCGAGAGCAACGGCGGCCGCATGCCCGACCAGCGTCACGGGGCGGCGATAGCCGCGCGCCTTGACCTGCAGCACGCAAAAGCCCGTCTCGTCGTTCTGAAAGGTAATCCGCTCGACGGAGCCCGTAAGGCTCTCGGTGAGCGCGAGGGCGCCTGTCCGGTCTGTTGGGTCGCGGCGGGCAGGGGCGTGCGCCATCGGGGCTTTGCGGGGGTTGGGTGGTCAAAAGAAATCCCGGCGAACGGGGTCCGCCGGGATCGGTTCAAGAGGCGTGCGGGGCCTGAATCAGGCCGCCTTCTTGGTCGGCCAGCCGAGTTCCACGAGCCGCGCCTTGGCGAAATCGCGAACCTCGTCGCGGACGCCCTCGGGGAGGTCGTTGAGGGCGCGCTGCGTGTCGGCGTGCAGCATCAGGTCCGTCACCGCGTTGATGTTCTTCGCCTTGGAGATCTTCGCCTTCAGATCCGCCTCGATGGAGCTGTCGGAGCCCACCACCTCGACGGTGGTCCTCGGCGTCTCCGCCGGCGCATCGTTCGCGCCCGGGCGATTCTGCTTGAACTCGTCCGCCTCCTCCTCGGAATAGACGAGCCCGTGGAGCTCGATCAGCTTGAGGATGACGCGATCCTTCGCGCGCTTCTCGGCCATGGCGTAGACATAGGCGGCCTGCTTGCCCGACACGCGATAGTTCGTGCCGATCAGCGCCTCGCCGATGGACCATTCCAGGCGCTCGCCGATGCGACCGGTGACGAGGATCACGGCCTCGTCCCGTTCGGCGCGGACGATGGTCGGCGTGTCGAACTGGATCTTGGCCTGCGCCGCGATGCGCTCCAAGGCCTTGTGATAGATGACGGCCGTGCCTTGCACGCGCCAGACGTTGCCGGCCATGGGCTCGCCGAACTTGGCCAGCACCTCGGCGATTTTCTTGTCGGTCGTATTCATCGGCTCGTGTCCTTCTCGGGGGCACCGCCAGGCCCACCGGACACGGGGTCCTGGCGGGCGAGAAGCGCCTGTGAGTTCTTCATTTGTTCTTTATCAGATATGGGGATTCGGGTCCAGGAAAACACCGCGTTCGCCAGCCTTTCGGCGCCTGTTTTCAGGCATTTGCGACAGTGTGCGACAGTATGCGCCAGCATTCATGGCCACGCTTCATGCAGCGCTCCAGCAGAGCTTCAAGCGCGGGGCGCCCGTCATTGACGTTGGGCGCTATGTTCTATATTTGTTCCTTGCTCGAAACGTCAGCTCGACTGTTGTGAGGAATGCCGGCACCGCACGGCCGCTCCCATCGGCTGGCCAAGCCCGGAGGCTTCTCATGCCTGCGCCTGCCAAGGCCGCACCTGCGCTGCTCGACTTCACGCCCCGCCGCTCCGCCCGCGCCGGGTTTCGCCGCGTGCAGAAGGCGAAGGCGCTGCCGCCCACGCGCAACGCGCTCATCGCCGATTACCTCGCCCTGTGCGAGCTCGACCCGGAGGTCGAGGCGCTGCGGGCTCCGGCGCCCGCGGCCTTCTTCGAACTGGGTGACGAGGTCATCGAGCACGTCGCCGATTTCGAGGTGGTGCGCGAGGGCACGACGATGCTCGTCGACGTGGTGACCGACGACGACCTCATGCGCCATCCCTTGCGGGCCGCCATGATCCGCGGCGCCACTGCGGCCGACGGGCGTCCTTTCGCCTTCGAGACCGCTGCGACGATCCAGGCCGAGCCCCGCTTCGGCACCGTGCGGCTCATCCGGGCCTGCAAGCGCACGCCCGTGACGGCCGGCGACCGGGTCAGGATCCTGCACCAGCTCGACGAGACCGGCACCATGCGCCTCGTGGATTGCGCCGGCATGGCGATGAACGCGGCCGACGGCGTCGCCGCCGTCCTGGCGCTCGCCTGCGAGGGTCTCGTCGCCGTCGAGATCGACCGCCCCATCCTGCCCGAGACCCGCGTGCGCCGCCGCAAGCTCGCCTATTCGGACCCCTTCGACTTCTGAAGCCCCAGCGCCTAGCGCCCGTGCCGCTCCACGGCCTCGCCGAGGAGGGAGCGCACGATGGCGCGCACGGCATCCGGGGTGTCGTCGCGGCCGAACTTGGCCTCGATCTCCTCCTTGATGATGGAGCCGTCATCGCTGCGCTTGAGCCCCGATGGCGCCTCGGCGCTGAGGAGCGAGACGAAGGCGCTCTCGACGGCGGCCGCCACGGCGGCGCCGCCCGCGGCTTCCACCACCCGTCCCGTCAGATCGAATACATCCGCCTCGTAGGGCAGGTCCTGCGGGCTGAGATCCCCGCCAGGTCCCAGGATCCAGGCCCGGGGCCGGTGGTCCTTCAGGTCGACGGATTGGCGCGTGATGTTGCCGGGATTGGCCCAGCGGGTGTGCCCGGCCGTCACCGTCTTCTGCGTCTTGTGCACATGGCCGTTCACCACAAGATCGCAGCCTGCCACCGCATGGGGCGGCACCGCGCCCGGGTAGCCGGCATCGAAGGCGATGTCGTGATGGGTGAACCAGGTCACCGCGTCGACCCCCGCAAAGCCGCCCTGGACGTCGGTCGGAATCTCCTGGCCGTAGGGCGTCATGCCGATCCCGATGCGGCGGCCCTCGACCGTCATCTCGGCGACGGGGCCTGAGCGCGCCACCACGTCGATCACGTCGCACAGGCCGAGCAGCGCGAGGCTGTCGCTGTCGCTCAAGGTGGTGTGCTGGATATCGTGATTGCCGACATTGACGAGCGGCCTATGCCGGAATCCTTGAAGCACGCGGATGAGCTGCGCCTTCAAGGCCACGTCGCGCTCCACCGGCCGGTCGAAGAGGTCGCCGAGGATCACCGGCTTGAGCCCGCCCTCGTTGGCCAGCGCCACGCAGCGTTCGAGCTTGGCCAGAACGGCGCCGGGCCAGAGCGCATCCTTGCGCCGGCCGGGACGGCGGGAGCCCACATGCGGATCGCCGATGATGAGGAGGCCGCGGGCCGTCATCGGCGCGAGGGTGTCGCCGGTCAGAATCATGACAGGAATCCGTCGAGTGCGTGGGTGCAAATGGTCATGCGGCGGCCTGTCCGGCATGGGCGTGGCCGCCGAGCAGGGTGTCGGCATCCACCTGCGAGCCGCAGGTCGGACACAGGCCGTCGGTGCGATCAAGAAGCGCCGTCATGTCGGTACGCAGAGCCTTGATCTCAGCCTCGATGGCGCCGAGCCGGTCCCGTGCCGCGGAGGCCTGGCGCCGCAGGGTCCCGAACGAGGCGAGCACCTGCTCCTCGCGGGCCGTCGCGCGCAGGTCCGGCATCGCGGCCGGCAGGGCCTCCAGGCAGGCAGCCCGGGCCGTGGCGAGGCGAAGACCGGACTTGGCCGCAAGGAGGCTGCGCCCGATCCGCTGCCGGTCGCGGGCGCGCTCGACGCTGCGCTGCAGATCGGCGAGGTGCTCGGGCGCCGGCAGGTCCGCGGTGCCGTCCGCCCGCGCCCGCGCGCGGCGCAGCCGCAGGCCGAGATCCAGCAGGCGGCTGCGGGCGCCTTCGAGGCGGTCGATGCGGGCCGCGGCGGCCGCGAGGGCGGCGCCCTCGAGGCGGGCCCGCGCGAGCGCTTCGCCCAAGGCATCGAGCTCCTGAAGGCGCGCAAGCGCGGCGCGTGTTGCGATGAGCTCCCGCTCGCCGGTTTTCACGAGATCGTTGTCCTGCCGGCAGCGCTCCTTGTGGATCTGGAGCATGTCGCGGGCATAGGCGCCCTCCTGCCCGATCGAGAGCACGGCGGAGCGGCGCGAGGGCGTCTCGCCGAGAAGGAAGACCGGAAATTTCTGGTGCGCGATATGGACGTCGAGGTCCTCCACCTTGGTGATGCGCAGCAGGCTCTCCACCCAGGGCGGAACGGCACGGCCGCCCGTCTCGAAACGGGTGCCGCCCTCCTCGACGATGCTTCCATCCGCCTCGTGCAGGGACCAGACGTTCACCGGCGTGCGCCGCGGCTGCCGGGTGAAGCGCAAGGTGCGCCCTGCGGCAAGGCCGATCTCGATCGTGGCGGCCTTTTCGCCCGCCCGCACGAGGCTGTCCCGCGCCTCGCCGTAGAACACGGCGCGCAGGGCGCGGATGAAGGTTGATTTGCCCCGGTTGTTGGGCCCGATAAGGGCATTGACGCCAGGGCTCAGGGGCAGCGTCGCGTCCCGATAGCCCTGCACGTTCACGAGGCGGATGAAGCGCAGGCCAGGCATCTCCTCGGCCCAGGCGCGGCCGCCATTCGGCGCCGCGATGCCGACGCCCTCCACGGGCTCGCCCGTGATGCGCGCGATATGGATCTCGCCTCCGAACTCCGCGAGGTCGTGGTGGGAGACGGCAAAGCACTGCACGCCGAGGCGCGCGGCGCCGTCCTCCAGCACCCGGTAGAAGGCCGGCACTCGGTCGGGCGCGATCCAGCAATCGGCCTCGTCCAGGGCGAGGAAGCGGCCCACATCCGCCTTCACCACCGCGATGAGCCGCAGCGCCATGCCGATCACGTTGGTGAGCGCGCCGCCGTTATCCTCCAGCACGTCCTCGAGGGAACCGTCGGGACGGCGCACGCAGATGTCGAGGGCGGCGAGGCCCCGCTCCGTGGAGAGGTCGAGGCAGACCGGCTTTTCCCCCGGCAGAACCTCCTGGACGAGCGCCGTCAGCAGCGTCTCGAAGGCAGCCAGGTTGCGCTGGCTCGCATCGCGCTGCACGGCCTCGATGAAGGCCTCCACCTCGCCGCGCACGGCGAGCCGTCCCTTGGCGAGCTCGATGTCGCGGGTGAGGGCGGCCGCGCGCGCCTCGAGCGCCTCGCGCCGTCCTTCGGCACGGGCAAGCGCGGCGGCGACGCGGGCAAGCGCCGGATCGATGGCGTCGCTCCTCATGAGGCCTCGTCCTCCAGGCGCTTCAGGCGGGTCTCGATATCGGCAAGGAGCGATCCGAAGGACGCGACGAGCCTCGCATTCTCGGCCTGCGCGGCCTCGATGAGGCGGCGGATCTCGGCCTCGTCGTCGGTGCCGAATTCGGCGCGGGCCTCCTCGCGGGCCTGATCCGCCTCGCGCCCAAGCCGCTCCACCTCACCCTCGGCGCGGATGCGCTCGGTGCGCAGCCGGTCATAGGTCCGTCGCAGCTCGTCGAGACGGCGAAGATTGTCTTTGTCGAGGCTGGCCGAACCAGTCATCGCATGGGTCTCCACGGCAAAGGGGTCAGACAACGCCAGTCAAGCTTGAGCGTTGAGGGGCCTTTCCTACCCCGCCTCACTTTAAGCCAGTTCGGGGAAGACAGGGGCGGTGTTCGGGATTTCTCCCCAGATAGTGTCGGGCTCTTCGATTCAACAGTCGCAAGCCCTCGCATGAGGCCTCCTGCCTCGCTTGACACCACCCGAACAGAGCTTAAGTTCACTGTTTGTTCTATGCGCGACGCGCGTGGCGGGATCAAGGCATCGGGGCTCAAGGTCCTGCGCATGGCCCGGCAAGGCATCGTCGCCATGGCACCAAGGCCGGCAGAAGGCGGCGAGGGAGGAACGAATGACGGCGGCGATCAAGGATAGGCCCCTCTTCGAGAATGAGGATTGGCTCGTCGGCCCGGCGGGTCTCGAGCACAAGGGCACGGGCTATTTCATCGAGCGCGAGGCGCTCGGCAGCCGGCGCGCGGACGGGCTGTGGTCCTGGCCGCTCCACATGGCGGAAAAGAGCTGGTGCCGCATGGCCCCCTTCATGGAGGCTTTCTCTTGCGCGGCGGCGGTGCATGGGGTCGAGGCCGATGTGGCGCTCGCGCGCTCCTTCAGCGTCGCCCGGCAAGAAATCGCACCTTGGCCGGCCGTGCGGAGCGCGTTTGAGGGTCCGCCGTCCTTGCAACTGGAGGGCGGCGCCCCCATCTTGGTGGAGCAGGCGGCAACCCCCCGATACTCTCAACCGGCCAAACGTCCTCCCACGGGAGAGACGCGCGGTCGCTTCGCGCGCGCCGCTCTGCCGCGACCGGCAGGCCTGTCATGGCCCGCGCCGCGTCCGCTCCGGCGGGCCGGCACAAGGATCGTCCAACTGCTGCAGGCAGCTTGGAACATTCGGTGAACGCAATTGCAGGAGCGTCGATGACCCGGGGACTTAGCCCGTTCGACATCGCTTTCGGCACGGAGCCGGAGGGTCCCCCCTCCGACGCGGAAGCCTTCGCCCGCACGGTGATCTTCGCGATCTGCCACGCGAGCGTCGCGCCGGTCTTCGGACGGCGCCTGTACGAACGCTGCCTGATCGCCCTCACCACGGGCTCCACGGCGCGGCTCGGCTTCCGGCATTCGGGCAAGGCCGAGGCGGTCGATGCGATCTGGCGCGACCGTCATCGGCTCTACCGGGAGTATGCGGCAAGCCGCGACAAGGGGGCGTTCCTGGCGACCCTGCCCTGGATCGGGCCGGTGACCCGCCGGGCGCTCGGTCAGCGGCTTGGCCTCGATGCGGCATCCGGGCGGGCCGCCGCCTAACGACAGATACGGCGCGGCGCTCAGGTGCCGCCAGGCAACGATCTCAGAACGAGGTGTTTTCAGATGTCCCATGACCGTCCGAGCGATGTCGGCTTCTGTGTCGTCGACAGCAATGCCGATCTCATCGCCGATACCCTCGTCCGCCGCCTGCGGGAGACAGCGGCCGAGATGGAAAGCGAAGTGAACCGCCTCTACCGGGGCCGCAACGCGTACGATCTCAACGCGGTGGCGAAGCTCGACCTGGAGAAGACGATCAAGCGTCTCACCTACATGGCCGAGACGCTCCGCGAGGTCGGCGGCGCCCAGCGCAAGGTGGCCTATCTTCAGGCCGCCGAGTAGGTGCCCGTCCGCCTGCCGTTTTCGCCTGCCGCTCCAACAGCCCGGACCGCCCTGCGGACCGGGCTTTTTCTTGGGCTGAACTCCCTCGAAAGCCTTGCCATCGAACAAGAACAAAGATAGAACGGATCCGATGCCTCATGGAGGGCAGGAGAGTATTGGCAACCCTGGCCCTCGCTGCCGCGGCTCACGTCGCCGGCGGCCTCAAGGCCCGGGCGTGATGAGTGGAGACAGACGATGGCAGGCAGTGTGAACAAGGTGATCCTGGTTGGGAATCTGGGCAAGGACCCTGAGGTTCGTCGGCTTGGGTCTGGTGAGCCTGTGGTGAACCTGCGGATTGCGACCTCCGAGAGCTGGAAGGACAAGGCTTCGGGCGAG